>JAEZGX010000021.1 GCA_023416735.1 Verrucomicrobiota bacterium
CGTATGTGCCCCTTGAGCAGAGATAAAAAGTGTCCTATGAGATGGGGATCCCGCTCGGCGGGAGCCACCTTCGAGGGCACCATGTCATGAAACCAATTTTTTAATTCGAGGAGCGAATAGCCGCTGGCCTTGAAGCCGCCAAAAGTGGGGGCGAGCTTAATGACTTTCGGACACGACAGATTGAAAATGAGCGACGCAATCGCGAAGCAAAAAGCCGAATAATAGAACGCAACGAAGTTAAGAGGCAGACGCGGCACCTGTGCACCGGCTGCGTGAAACGCATCTAGCACGCGTGCAAACAACGGAATGAGCGCAAGCCAAACGAATGACGTGTTCACGATTTTGCTCGTGCCAATGTCATGGAGGCCGCTCCAAGTAATCTTCATTTGCAGAATGGGAGGAAGGCGGGCACGGGTTGACTATCGACAGAGCCGCCATTCGCCGCGTCATCGGTGCCGGCAATCAGCCGGTCTTCGTCACGCTTAGGAAGCGGTGGCATGTGACAAGTGAGTTGAGCGGAGGACACCTTCACCGACCGCGAGAGCAGCCGAACCGATCACGCTCGCGGAGCGAGCGGACCAATCCGTGGCGCGGGCAGAGAGCGAAAGCGGGGTTGAGCAGGAAGGCTGGAGGAGCCCAAACGCTGCACACCTGCGTCTCCGACCACCAGCCCGAAATCGCCATTTCGCAGCAATCAGCATTCAGCCGTCAGTGGTCAGCGCGCCGGTCTACCCATCTTCAATCTTCGAACTCCGACCTCCGCCGCGCTTCTGCGCGGCCGTTCGAGCGATCTCCGCTTCGCGATCGCGAAGCTCCGGCCGGGTCCTTGACCGGTTTCCGGGAAACCGTAGCTTAGTCCCATGAGCATCGCCGAACTTCGCAAGCTCCCCGCAGACGAGAAGCTGAAGATCATCGAAGCACTGTGGGGCGACTTGGCGGCGGACGACCAGGCATTTGGCAGCCCGGCTTGGCACGAGGAAGAACTTCGGAAAACCGAAGACGAATTCGCAGCCGGACACATCGAGACACTCGACTGGAGCGACGCGAAGAACGAACTGCGCCGCCGGTTCGAATGAAAGTCAGAGTTCTTCGTTTGGCACTCGAGGACCTGGCAGCCGGACGCAGATTCTACGACCAGCAGGCAGAAGGCGTCGGCAGCTACTTCTTCGACAGCCTGTTCTCCGAAATCGATTCGCTCGTGCTTCACGGCGGCGTTCATCGCATCCATTTCGGTTTCCATCGGCTGCTCGCGCATCGGTTCCCCTTCGCGATCTACTATCGTATCATTTCCGGCGAAGTGGTGGTCTTCCGTGTCCTCGACTGTCGCCGCGATCCAACCTGGATCCGCAAGGCCCTGGGAAGGCCCGGTTGACTGGCGAGACCTTCAACAAGCCGAGAGCAGCGCATGGCCCAACCGCTCCGCAGCCGCTGCGTTCTTCTGCGCGAGGAATCGAACGATCTGCTCCAGATCGCGATCCGCCCGCGCCCTCAGGAGGACGCGGTAGACCATCCTTTGATCTTCCGGCGGACCTCTTCCACCGAGACCACCGGCTCCGTCTCCAACGAACGAACACCTTCATCGAGCGCCTTCAGCATCGCCGGCGTTTCCTCGTGGACGCGTGAGTTGAGCCAGTCAGCCAACTCGCGCTGCTCCTGCGCCGAAAGCCTTTCAATCGCCGCCTCGACTTCGCTCACCGTGCTCATGTTTTGGACCCCCTGACCGCCGCACTTTCTAAACGCCCCCGCGCACCCGCAAGTGCGACTTCCAGACAAATCCCTGGCGCCACCCCGCTCTGGATCTCAGCCACGCGGCGTCGAGTCTCCTGCTTCCACGCCTCTTCAACGCTCGACTCGATGCCGGTATGGGCGGAAGAGAATTCGTTCGACGAGCTCGGCACGAACGTCCTGCGGCAGTTGACGAGATTCTTCAACGAGCTGTTCGAGCGTCATAGGCATGCTGCACCGTGTGCAGTTTCACTTGTTTCAGCAATAGCACCGGAGCAAAGACGCCGACCGCGAGAGCAGCCGAACCGATCACATCGCCAGCGCTCGGATCTAGCCGACCAGATCGCGCGCCAGCCTTTCCAGACTCCGGCCTTTGTCTTGGTCGCCGTGCACTGTGGAGCACGGCCAAATGCCATTATCGCTCTTTAGCCTCGCGAAACGTTCGCACGCCGACGGCGCCACACGGCGAATCCCAGCACACCCACTCCCGCGATCGCTGCATAGGTCGATGGTTCCGGCACTGCGCTGATCGTTTGGATCGAAGTGATATGACCTGATGCTGCTGAATCCAGGCTGAGATCTGCCGCGGTCCAGCCTGCGTCGTAGGAGTAATAACCTTCATCGTCAGGATCGGAAGAGAATGATCCCAAGTTGAAAAAACTGCCGTCGGTGAAGTCGTAATTAAACTTCACGATTGATGGTGCCGTCGCGAGATCGGTATCGGCTATGAATACCGTCGGAAAGAGCTCTGCTTCTTCGCTTGGGAACTCCGGCAACGTGATCGTTTGCAAATCCTGCAGCGTAAATGGGCGGGTTCCAAAACTGCCGGAGATCTCTGTGATCGATTCCACGGCGAAGAGATACCAGGTCCCCGTTGCACCATCAGTGAGGAAATCTTGCGGCACGGAGATGGGCTGCGGAGTTGCCGACAGATCGAAAGAAAACGTGACCGAAAAAGTGTCAGACGCGCTGAGACCAAACACCGTGCCATGCCGGGTCTCGTCCACGCTGAAATTGACGCGGTAGCTTACCACCTGCCCCGACAGCCCCGCCGTCATCAAACACGCCAGCACGGTCCCCCGGAGGAGTGTTTTCCACCAAGGCAGTGGAGCGGATTCTTGACGCGGAAGGGAGGGGCAGAGGTTTGCCATAGTGATAGGCGAGGTAACGCGGGGGGATGGTTGGAGTGTGTAGTGGTTGAGCCGGATCGAAGGAATGATCGTGAGAGGCTCATCGACCTGACTCCGCGCCCGATCCAAATATCGGCCTGCGCAGGCAGAGATGAAGCAATGCGTCCTTGTTCGTCACGTCCGCCTCTCCACTCAACGCCGCATGCACGAATCCGGCAAAAGAATGCATGAATCCGCCGGTTGGAGACAGAGGAGCCAGGAGGGATCGGCGAACCCGACGATGAACGACGAGCCGAAGGCGGGCTGACGAAAGCCCGTCGAGGCGAGGAGGGCACCGTATGGTCGATCCCCTCGCCCCGACCCGCTCAACTGCATGAGTTCGGCACACAGGGAACGAAAGCTGAAGGAGGCCAAACGCTGCACACCTGCGTTTCATCAAACCAACCAAAATCGTCCATGCCTCCCTTCGTCGCTGCGTCCAAATACGCAGCCGATATCGTAAACCCGCGGCGCCGTCAGTCGCGTTGACTGCCGTTGTGCGGAAGCTCGTCGTCTTCCTAAATCAACTCCTCAAAAGCTCGAATTTACTCTCGCCTAGAAGACTATTGCTGTCCCTTCCCATGAAACGCCTGCTTCCCCTTCTCCTCGCCGCGGCGTGCGCCGTCGCCCACGCCGCCACCAATTGGGCTCCCGCGCCGAGCAACGTTCCTAACGCCCCGTATCCACGCCTCGATGCCGAGGGACGCGGCGAGTTTCGTCTCGAGGCTCCCGACGCCACCGCCGTCGAAGTCAACTTACCGCAGGGCACCTACCCGCTGACCAAGGGCGCTGACGGCTTTTGGTCCGTTATCACGCCACCGCTCGAACCGGGTTTTCATTACTACGCCTTCCGCGTGGAAGGCGTGATGGTCTTCGATCCCGGCAGCCGCGCCTTCTTTGGCGCCAGCCGCCACGGCAGCGGCATCGAGGTGCCGGAGCCTGGTGTGGATTTCTACACGATCAAAGACGTGCCGCACGGCGACCTTCGCGCGAAATGGTATTTCTCCAAAGTGACGAATTCCTGGCGCCGCCTTTTCGTTTATACGCCGCCCGGTTACGACACCCAGCCGGACCGGCGTTTCCCCGCCCTCTACCTCCAGCACGGCGGCGGCGAGGATGAGACGGGCTGGGCCAATCAAGGCCGCACCGATATCATCCTCGACAACCTCATCGCTGCCGGCCGCGCACGCCCGATGCTGGTGGTAATCGCCAATGGCAACCTGCCGCGCGAGGCGGCGAAAAGGGGTCAGGCTGATGTTTGTTGTTTTTTGGAACGACGCCCTCCCCTCGCGCAGAAAACTCAACAAACATCAGCCTGACCCCTTCCACCCCTCCGTAGTGAGTGCGACGCCTGCCAGCAAGTCCCCGAAAAAAGCCCGCTCCCTAAGACCGAGGCTTTTTATTATGCGTTAGCAATACCTCTCATTGAGACCCAAATAGTATATCGTTTTCAATAGATCCATGGGATCAAAGCAGCGCCTGCTCGACGTTGAGTGGATCTGCTCAGTCGGAATATAATTCATCTGAAGCGCAATTTATTAGTAATTCGCCCACCCGTTTCCAATTTCTTATGCGGACAGCTCTCGCGGGCTTGCCAACACGCGACTAAACAAATTTCACCCCGGCGTGAAACTTAGCACCTCGCGCAAAATCTCCCGTTATAGCATCAGTATTGCACTTTTTTTGACGGCCTACTGTTTGTCCCACGCGCAAGCTGTCATCACCTGGGGGACACCCACTTTTATCAGCGGCGATGCTGACGTTGCTGCTGTCGACACGCGCATCTGGGCCTACAATTTCGGCACGGCCGCAGTAAGCCCCATCGTCAATGGCGTCACGTTCACGGGCTACGCGTCAAACACTGGCAATTCCGATTTCACGCTCACCACCGTCGGCTCGACCATCTACCATTTCGAGAACTCATTTGGTAACCCCCAAGCGTTCTACACTTCCCTGAGCAGCGGCTACCAGGATCTGCTGCGTTCCGCGACCTTCTGGTCGGGCCAGCTGAGCCACACGCAGACGATGACGTTGCATAACCTCGCCCCTGGGCAAACGTATCAAATCCAATTCTGGGTTAACGATTCGCGCGCGAGCTACCACAACACCGAATCAGTTTCCTTTGCCGACACCTTCGGCAACGAGGCCCTTGTCCGCTACAGCAACAATGGCGCAACCCTTGGACAGTATGTGATCGGGACCTTCACCGCCGCCGATGAGACGCAAACGATCGACCTCGGTCCTTACAGCCCGCAGATCAATGCTGCGACCCTCGGTCTCGCCGCAATTCCGGAACCCGCCACCACGGCGTTGCTTCTCGGTGCCGCCGCGATGATTGGCGCGGTGCTCATTCGCGCACGCCGCCGCAACCAAAAGTAACTCAGCCTTCACGCTCACCTCTCTCAGCGCGTTCCAGTCCCGGAACGCGCTTTTTATTGGCCGCGCGGGGAGCCGAAATACGTCAGGGAGCCGAAATACGTCATGTCTTGGCTCTTGACCAATGCCCTTTGCGAGAGGTTGCGGTGAAACAGAAAAGCCGCGGTTCATCACCGCGGCTTTTTTGAGCTGTTTCCGTCGAGCACGGCTTTCATCGTGCTGCGCGGCGAAGCTCGGGACGGCGAAGTGCTCCGCCGATTTCTGACGGAGCAACGCCCCAAACGCGGTCCACGCGCTTCGCTTTAGACCTCCGCACCACGACGCAGTCGTCGCCGTAGCACCACGGCCACGACGAGCGCCTCTGCGATCGCACCATAAGTCGACGGCTCCCGGTGGCGAAAAGGGTCAGGCTGATGTTTGTTGCTTTTTGGAACGACGGTGGCGAAAAGGAATGAGGAAAAAAGGGTCAGGCTGATGTTTGTTGTTTTTTGGAACGACGCCTCCCCTCGCGCAGAAAACTCAACAAACATCAGCATGCCCCCTTCCCCCCCGCAGGTATTGATCCGTGGCTCGCCCGCCAGTCCTTGGCGTGCATTCGCGTTCCTTCGCGGTTCACACTCCGCTCCGCTCTCTGGCGCGCCAAAGAGGTAATACGTTCAACCACGCGCAACATTCGCACGCCGACGGCGCCACGCGGCGAAGGCCAGCACGCAAGCACCCGCCATCGCTGCATAGGTCGAAGGCTCCGGCACCGCCGAAAGCGATTGGATCGAAGATATATGGCCGGACGCTGAGGAGTCGTTACTGAGGTCTGCTGAGCTCCACGTAGGGCTGAGGGAATGGGGTCAGGCTGATGTTTGTTGATTTTTGGATCGACGCCCTCCCCTCGCGCAGAAAACTCAACAAACATCAGCCTGCCCCCTTCCACCCCGCAGGTATTGATCCGTGGTTCGCCCGTCAGTCCTTGGCGTGCATTCGCGTTCCTTCGCGGTTCACACCCTGCTCCACTCTCCTGGCGCGCCAAAGAGGTAATACGTTCAACCACGCGCAACATTCGCACGCCGCCGGCGCCACGCGGCGAAGGCCATCACGCAAGCACCCGCCATCGCTGCATAGGTCGAAGGCTCCGGCACCGCGGAAAGCGATTGGATCGACGATATATGGCCGGACGCTGAGGAGTCGTTACCGAGGTCTGCTGAGCTCCACGTAGGATCATAGAGGAAGTAATCCTCATTATGACCATCCGCATCAAACGTCCCCACGTTGAAAGAGCTTCCATCGGCGAAATCCAGGTTAAACGCGACGACGGAGGGCGTCGTAGTGAGGTCGGTGTCAGCCCGGAAGAGCGTCTGGAAGCCCTCGCTTTCTTCTGTCGGCATCCTCGGCAATACGATTGGCTGCATATCCTCCAAGCTAAACGAACGGGTTCCAAAATTGCCCGATATAGCCGTGACCGATTCCGGTGCGAAGAGATACCAGTTGCCCGTCGCGCCAACGGTGAGCGTGTCTTGCGGCACGGAGATAAACTGCGGATTAGCCCCCAGATCGAAGGTAAACGTAAGCGAAAACGAGTAAGGGGCGCTTACGCCGAACGTCTGCGGTTGATGGCTTATACTATCCAGACTCAAATCGACCCGGTAGCTTACCACCTGCGCCGACAGGCTCGCCGTTATCAAACTGGCCAGCATGCCCCCAACGACGGGTAATTCCATCAGGCGCAGCAAGACAGAGTTCAAAGGAGCCATAGAGGAGCAAAAATTTACGATAGTTGGAGGTTTATATATATGGGAGATGGCAGTTGGTCGGCGACGGTTGAGACGAATGGAGATCGCCGTCGCGATCCACGCGTCGCTTCCATCCGAGATGCACCTATTCGCTGCGCGCTCCTCGAGCTAGGACGCAATCTTGCGACGGCGGCGCCAGGCGACGAAGCCCAGCGTGGCGCAGCCGAGGATCAGCGCATACGTCGACGGCTCGGGAATGGCGGAATAGGTATAGGTGACCGATACGCTGCCGATGGCCGATGCGCTGTAGGTTTCTCCGTCAATACCATTGTCGATGGTGAACCTCGGCCGTCCCTCCCATACAAGGTTATAGTTCGATGCGCCCGTCACCCGATCATGTAGTGCGGGATCGTATATTATTCCGGCCTCTGAGGCGAGGAAGGTGTGGCCCCGCTGCAGGCTAAACGTAGCGGTCGTTACACCGGAGGCTCCGCTACCCGTTCCACCGTATTGCACTCCGCCCAATATGAAGTCGCTGCCGTTCCCTGAGCTGACGCTCACCCCGTTCGAAGTGGAGACCGTGCCGGTTACCGTCAGGTCCCAGGCTATGGTAAACGACTCCAACGTCCCAAGAGATAGATCGAATGGCTCGAACGTAAACGTGAAGGCATTTGGTTCCGTAATGTTATACTCGTGGCGCCGGTCTCCTTCGAGAGTTCCCCCGATCTCAAATGAGAAAGGGGCCTCCTGGACCAAAATGGAAGACTGGGCGCGAACGGCTGGCACGACGCCGACGATGAACAGCAGCAGCGGCAACCCGGGTGAGATGAAGCGTTTCATGGGAAGAGTGACGTGGTGTGGTTCAGCGCCCAAGAAGGTCGCGATCCGGCACTATCGGCCCCGGGATGCTCGGCTGAATCCGGATTCCACGAATCCGGCTGGTGGTTCGACGAAACGGGCAGCGAGGTGGCCCATTCGCCCGATCCGCTCTTCAGGTCGCCAATGCTTCGCGCACGCGATTGAGCGCGAGCCGACCCAGATGCAGCCGGGGCGAACCGTCCGCCTGCAGCGTGAGCTCACCCTTGTCCCGCGAATGCACGTCGATGCCCACGATTCGCTCGAGGTTCACCACGAGGGAACGGTCGACGCGCAGGAACGGAGGCGCCGGAAGCAACGCTTCCCAATCGGCCATGGTCCTCAAAACGAGCATCGGGCGATCCGTCGCAAAGTGAACCTGCGTATAGCTGCCCTCGGCCACCACGGCAGCGATGTCGCGCACCTCCACCCGACGAATCCGGCTGGCGTCACGCAGCACCACCGCGCCGTCCAAGGTCAGGGGCGATGTCGATCCGCTATTTTTAGCGGAGGAGGGATTCCGTCCATGCTGCACCCGTTGGAGCGCGCGAAGCAGTCGCTCTTCCGAAAACGGTTTCAGCAAATAGTCGACCGCGCTGACTTCGAACGCGCGCACCGCGTAGGCATCGTGAGCGGTCACGAAAATCAACGCCGGCACCGGCGCCGGCAAACGCGGCAGCAGATCGAATCCACTGGCCGGCGGCATTTGCACGTCAAGCAACACGACATCGGGCCGCTGCGCCGCCGCGAGCAGCGCCGCCTCCTCCACAGTCGCCGCTTCACCCACCAGCGAAAGCCACGGATGCGCTGCGAGCGTCGCCCGCAAAAATTTCCGCGCCGACCGCTCGTCGTCCACCACGAGCACGCGCAAGGGAGGCAGCGCACTCATGAAGCCGTCTCCCGTTTCTCGCCCGCGACCGGCACCGTCACGCTCGCTCGAACGTGTCCTTCCGGAAACGTCATGGTCAGCACCGCCTGCGATCCGCAAAGCAACGCCAGGCGTCTCCGAAGATTCGCCAGCCCGACGCCCGTCGACCGTTTTGAATTCGGATTGGGTTCAACCCACTGCCCGGAATTTTCCACAAACGCTTCCACACGACCTCCCCGCACGTCCGCGCCCAACCGCAGCACGAGCCGGTTGGGACTGGTTTGCTGACCATGCTTGATCGCATTTTCCACCAACGGGAGCAGCAGCGCGGTGGGCACCCGTGCGTCGCGCGCCGCGGGCGTCACGTCGATCCGCCAGTCGAGCTTCTCCTCGAACCGCAATCCTTCGATGCGAAGGTAGTTCTCGATCGCTTCCAGCTCCTCGCCAAACGGGGCGACATGCTCGCGCTGGCGGAGAGAAAACCGCAGAAGCTCGGACAACCCGAGCGTGATCTTCTTCACGCGAGCCGGATCGTCGTCCGCCTCGGCCATGATCGTGTGGAGGGCGTTGAAGAGAAAATGAGGATTCAACTGCGCGCGCAACACCTGCAGCTCCGCGTCGCGCGCCGCGATTTCGACCCGCGCCAGGGAAAGTTCGCGTTCCCGCAGCGCGAGGAAATGACTCACGGCCAGATAAAGCGCGCTCCAGCCAGCGTAAATGCACACCCGGCCGAGCGACGTTCCAAACAGCAACAGCGGCAACCTGAGGTTGAACTCGACGCCAACGACTCGACGCAAACTTTCCAGCACAACGAAGTCCACAGCCATCGCCACGATCGAAAGCAGCAGCGCGCGAAGCCCGAGTTGCCAGGGCGAATGCCGACTCCAGGACCAGCGCCGGTAGATTTCACGCAGGCCCAGCGTAAGCGCGAACCCGGTGACCTGGCGCACCACCCCGCTGAAAATCGCCGCCTCGAGCGAGTTTCCCGCGGCGAAATTCAATCCAATGAAGAGCGGGACCAACGCGAGCCAACCGCCGATCTGCAAGGTCCAGAACAGGCGGCGAGGAGTGGCGGTCACACGCAACATTGCGGCGCATTCCGATGAGATAGTCTGCGCTCCGCGACGACAAAATGATCCGATGCGCGCGCGAGTCAGGACGCGAGTTGGCGCAGCAATTCGGCCGTAGCCGCGTCGGCGGGCAGAAACGACTCGATCGCAAGTTCGGCCACTGTCACGTCCGCCGCCGTGCCAAACACGGTGGTCGTGCTGATCAACGCCAGCGTGCCCGCCGGGGTGCGCAGTCGCAGCGGCACGACCAGCGACTCGCCCGCGCCCGTCTCTTCTTCAATCACCCGCGGCCCATAGCCGCGCAGTTCGTCGAGCAACTCACCGAGCCTCGGATCCGCAGTCGCATGGACATCGCGCTTCAAGCGCACGAGGAGATGCCGTTTCCACTCGGCGAAATTCTCGATCGCCGGCGCCAGTCCGCGCGGATGCAGCGCGAGCCGGAGCACGTTGACCGGCGGCGCCAACAATTCTGCCGCCACGCCCGTCAACAGGAGCGGCACCAGACGATTGCCTTCGATCAGGTGCCAGTGGCGATCAACCGCGAGCGCCGGGCTCGGCTCGAAGCTGCGCAACAGCATTCGGACCGCTTCGCGGATCGCCGAGAACGTCGGATCCGAAACCGGGCGCTCCGAAAACTCCGGCGCGAATCCCCCGGCGAGCAGCAGCGCGTTGCGCTCGCGCAACGGGAGATCGAGACACTGCGCGACCCGCAGCAGTAGCTCGCGGCTCGCGCTCGCGCGCCCATTCTCGAGAAAACTCAAGTGCCGCGCCGAGAGTCCCGCGTCCAGAGCCAGCGCGAGTTGACTATAACCGCGATGCTGCCGCCAGCGGCGCAGAATCGCCGCGGTGTCGCGCGTGCGCGGAGCGGAAGCTTTCAACCCGTGGGACATTGTTCGGCGAAGAAGATATTACCTCGCAGGTAATCGCCGCGCGACACGCGCGCTGTTAAACTCTGCGTGCGGATCATGCCTGACATGACTTCGCAACCTTATCCACATGCAATCCTCGATTACTCCCACCTGGTTGAAACGTATCCTCCTCATCGATGCCGTTGTCACCGCAGCCATGGGGCTCGGACTCCTCGCCGCGGCCGATTCGCTCGCCCGGCTGTTCGGTCTTCAAGCCGCCTTGCTGCAAGGCGCCGGCGCCGTTCTCGTGCCCTTCGCCGCTCTCCTCGCTTGGGCGGCCTCGCAACGCGCGCCTTCGCGCCGACTCGTGCTGACATTGATCATCGGCAACGTCCTCTGGGTGATCGACAGCGTGCTGCTGCTTTTCACGCCTTGGATTTCGCCGAACAGCCTCGGACTCGCGTTCGTGCTCGGCCAAGCCTTCGCCGTCGCGGTGTTGGCCAGCGGCCAGTTCGTCGGGGCGCGCCGCGCCGGCGTGCTCACCGCGTGAGCGCCGCGGCGCGTTGAAAGAACCACGAATACGCACCAGGAAAAGATCTTCGGTCCTGATGCTCGAGCGGAGCATTGATTGGTGTGTATTCGTGCGTATTCGTGGTTGAACTGAAGCGTTCAACGCCTGCTACCCCTACCATGAGATCATTCCTCGTCCTCTTGTTCGCGCTGCTGTCCGCCGCTTTTGCCATGGCCCAGTCCCGCGAGGTCGGACCCTACACCCTCCACCCGATCATCCCCGGAGTCCTCCGTATCGAGGACGCCAACCAGAGCAACCCTCCTGGCATCCACCTCGACGCGCAGGGCAACACGAAGAGCTTCAACAACTGCTCGGACATGTATCTCGTCGTCGGTCGCGACCAGGCGCTGCTGATCGATCTTTCGAACGCGATCAAATGGGACGCCACCGCCACCGAGTCTCTGCAGAAGCTCGTCGCGGAGGAAATTGGCGACCGCCGACTGTATATAGCCGTCACGCATCATCACGGCGACCACACCGGCATGCTGCCCGCTTTCAAGGACAACCCCGATGTCACGTTCTGGATCCAGAAAGATGAGTTCTCCGGCCGGGAACTTTTCCCCGCGGACCGGACGATTCCCATCTCCGGCAACCCGTCGCTGGACCTCGGCGGCGGCGTCGTCGTGGATGCGTTCAAAATCCCCGGCCACACCAATCACTCCACCGCCTACTTCCTCCGCGGAAAACACCTCCTCTTCACCGGCGACGGCATTGGGTCCGGTCATGGCGTGTGGATTTTCTCGAACGAAGGTTTCGCGCAATATCGCCAAAGCATCGACCGGCTCATCGCCTACATCCGCAATCCCGACCACGACATCGACGAGAGCAAGCTGCTTATCTTCGGCGGCCATTACTGGCAGAAGCGCGAGAAGGAAAAGCTCACGATGCGCTACATCCTCGATATGCAGACATTGATCGAGGAAATCAAAGCCGGCACCGCCAAAGAGGAGCGCGTAAATTTCGGCCGTCCCTATCTCGATCGCAACTTCATCTCCGGCGAAGCGATCATCACCTGGAACAAGGCCGACGCCGAACGCTTCCAGGCCGAATAGATCCTATTCGAGTCAGAACGTGGCAGCCCCGAAGAAAAGCTGAAGTTCATCAACCACGCTGTGGCATCCGACAAACCATGCGACAACCGCAGAAGCCCACGGGGCCGATCAACATGTTTGCTCGGGAGCAGCAGGGGGGCCCAGTTCCTTATGTCCCGTGCTCCGGATGGCGCGGCCCTTTCGGAATACCCTGCCCCGGAACAGTGAGTAGTTGAAACGAAGCCATTACTGCCACGTTGTGCGCTTGGTCGACGAGTTTGTTCAGAACCTGCTCCACCAAGGCTTCAATGAGTCCTGCGCTTCCGGCATACACCGTCTCAGTTCGATGCTCCCAGAGCTCGGCTCCGGTCCGGGCATCAACTAACAAAGCCTTCACCGTCACGAAGGTGTTACTCGCTAGCACCTGATACTTCGAGCCGTATCTCTCAACCGTGAGATATAAAACAGCGTCGACACCGAACACAGACTGAAGCTTGTCCAACGGCGCTTGATGCATCTCCGCTGGGAGCGCGAGACCGTTCTCTTTCAGGAAGTGGTCCGCCATGACCACAGGCACGACATAGTAGCCGAGTTCGGCCAGCGGGCGGGTGACAGTTGTAAGGACACTATACGGCGCGATCACCTCATTCGTGTCGTTGATCGGGGGAAGGACCAATATAGATCGAGGGGCCGACCTCTTGAACTCCGTATAGTCCTTCGGCGGTATCGTCTTGCACGCCGCCAGCAGCAGGACCGCTGCGACCAACATCAGTGGGGTGAGCTTCATGCTGATTCCCCTCCCTTCGCCCTCTCGATCATTCGATCCATAAAAATCGTGGCTTCAGGAAAGAGCGCCTTTTCCATTTCGAACTGCTTCACCGCCTCGTCGATTCGGCCGAGCTGAAAGTAAACATAGCCAAGTTGGGCGTGTAGTCCCGGATGTGCCGCCACTTTCTTCGAATCGGAAACGTCCTTTTGCAGCTTTTCAAGCTGCAGCTCCAACGTTGCCTTGTCCGGCTTAGAATAGCTTAAATAAGCAATGGTTTCATACGAGCCCCAGTGATACAGGGGCCGTGCGGTTTGGCAGCCTGACAGGAGCAACGCCACTCCTATTAACAGTAAAATCCGTTTCATCGGATAGTTATTTAGTTACGGTCCACCTACCCGCCTCCAACCCTTCAATAAGCCCATCCACTGCTTGGCGAACCGCCAAATCGAGAACCTTCCCATTTAAGGTAGCGTCATAGCTGGACGTTCCTCCGAAGCCCAAAACCTCTCTATTGCTCAATTTATACTCTCCCGCGCCAAACGCGGAAAATACCACTTCCGATGTGGAGACATCAACAACGTAGAGCCCAACCTTCGCATATGCGATCTGTTGCTTCCCTTGACCCACAATTCCGAACAACTGCTGGTCACCAACTTCTTTGCGACCAAACTCGGTCACGTCTCCTGTTACCGCAAAATCAGCACCTTTGAGCTGTTGGGCCACCCCTCTTAGCTCAGCTTCTCGCTTGGTTTCCTCCAAGTTTTCCCGATCGAGCACTGAAAAGCGCCCGGTTTGCTGCAAGTGCGAGATGAGGATCGTCTTCGCCTGCTCTCCAAGACGATCGACACCGTCTGAAAAGAGCCCTCGCATAAAACTCGAGCGGTTGTCGAACTTGCCTACAACGACTAGATTTTTGGGACCGCTATAGGGACGAGCCGCTGCCGTCACCTGCGGGATTTCCCGCCTGCGAGTCGACTCGGTCGCACACCCGCCCAAAAGGGAGGCTAGCGCGCCCGCGGCACCAAGGAGCAATAGTTTACGCATAGAAACAGTGAGTTGAGCAGCCCGATCCTGGCCGGATTATATCCCGGGATCGCACAACAGGTCGCGATACGTGGACGGAAGCGGAAACGAGATCGAGCGGGACGGGCTCAAGGGCAGAAAGCTGGAGGAGCGCAAACGCTGGACAGCTGCACTTACAAAAACCAGCAAAATTCATCCGTCTTCTATATTTTTCTCGGGCGTTCACTATAAACACTTGTCCTTCACGTCCCCGGCTGCGGCCGTAAGGTCACTTACATGGCCTCGTAATCACGTCCCGCGCTGACGTTTAACCCGCCTTCAACCGCGACCGTGTCGCCCTCCAGCCGTGTTACCGTGGTTTCCACCGCCACGCTTTTTCTCATCACGACTCTCGCAGTCCGCCTCCCGCTTCTTTTCACCAGCGAAATCGGCGCGGCCGGCGTGCTGCTGCTGGAATGCTGGCAGGCATTGACGGTCTTCGTCGCCGCCGCGATCGCGGCCGCCGCTCCTCTCTTTGCCGCACCGGGACGAAGAATGACGAGACGCCGCAAGTGCGGCAGCACCGGAAGCTGAAAGCTCATCCCCTCGATCGACTCACGCCTAAGCCAAAGCTGCGGGTCGTGTCCTTCGCGTGGGTTCGTGATTCAAATAAATGAATCCGCCTGAAGCAGCATAGCTGCAGAGAACTCGTATCATCGGCGAAACCCCGATACTGCGGCTCCGCGTCTTCGCCCGCTCTTTATATTTTCGCAGTCCTTCCCGCGCGTCAGACTTCCACGCGTGTTGAACCCCGCCTCCTACTTTTCAGGCATCCAAAAGCGGCTGCTGGAACGCCGACTGCGGCGCGACCCCAATCTTCGGGGCGCGGTCGCCTTCCCGCCCGGACACTTCTACTCGCCCCTGCTTGATCTGCGTAATGTCCAGGCTGATACAGGCGCTCCCTTCGACGGGCCCGAATATTGGGAACACATCGACCTTCGCCCAAGCCCTCAGCGCTCGTTTTACGAAGAGCTTCTTTCGAGTTTTCCACCCCTGCCTTTTCCCACCCATCGAACGCCGGAATTCCGCTTTTATTCCGAAAACGATTGGTTTGGTCCTTCCGACGCCTTCGTCCTCTCCGCGTTGCTGCGCAAAGAACAACCGCGCCGCATCATCGAAATCGGTTCAGGTTTCTCCTCGGCGGTGATGCTCGACACCCTGGACCGCATGGGCGCCTCCGCCGTGCTGACGTTCATCGAACCCCATCCCGAACGCCTGCACGCACTCCTTTCGGAAAAGGACAAAGCGATGACCACGATCCTGCCGCAGCCCGCGCAGGAAGTTTCATTGTCGGTGTTCGATCAACTCGAAGCTCACGACCTGCTCTTCATCGACTCCTCTCATGTGTGCAAAATCGGCAGCGACGTCGCGCACATCCTGTTGCGCATCGTTCCGCGGTTGAAGCCGGGCGTGCTCGTCCACTTCCACGATATTTTCTACCCGTTTTCTTATCCGACGAAATGGATTCGTGAAGGCCGTGCGTGGAACGAATCTTTGTTTCTGCGCGCGTTTCTTGTTGGCAATTCCCAGTTCGAGATCGTCGCGTTCAATGCCTTGGCGAAACATTCATTCCCCGAGATTTTCCGCGACCGCTTTCCGGACTTCTTAAAAGCAGCCGGCTCGAGCCTCTGGTTGCGATCGCGCGAACGGGTGCACGACTGACGCGTCAGATCGCCCCCCGATCGCCGTTAGTTGCGCAGTTTTGCTCCGGCGATCGGCACGGGTGGCGCGTCCACCCCGGGGACTTTGCGCTTTCGATACACGTCGTAATCCGGGATGAGCCGATCGTAGGCCGTATCCATCAGCGGCGATGAAATGACAAAGTCAGCCGTCGCACGATCGCACGCAGTAGGGACGTTCCACACGACCGCCATCCGCAGCAGCGCCTTCACATCGGGATCGTGCGGCTGCTGTTCCAGCGGATCCCAGAAGAAGATGAGAAAATCGATTTCCCCCTCCACGATCTTCGCGCCGATCTGCTGGTCGCCACCAAGCGGGCCGCTCTGCAGCTTCTTGATCGGAAACCCGAGTTCTTTCTCGAGCAGGAGCCCCGTGGTGCCCGTCGCAAACACACTGTGCCGCGAAAGCGTGCCGCGATTGAACTTCGCCCACTCGACGAGCGTGGCCTTCATGTTGTCGTGGGCGACGAGCGCGATCTTCTTCTTCGCGCCCATCGGAAGCTTTTTATAAGTGCTCATGCTGGGATCTCGAGAGCAACGATCCCATCCGATCCGTTCGCCGCACGCAACCTCGCGCGTGAACCAGGATCTGGCGCACTGCACCGCGATGCCGTCGCCGCAGCCAATCGTGCGGCGCGCCGATCCACCTCAAGCGAACGTTCCCGGCAACAGAACCGACGTGAGCGTTTGCTAGTTCAACACGCATGCCGCGTCGCTCGATCCATGAATCACATAAACTACAATTCCGCGATCGAGCCATAATCGACGCTATAGGCGCCCATATTATTAATGCCCAAGACTTGTCACATCTAGGTCCCTTTGTTCGAACTACCCGCAGCTCAAAGCGATCCCACATTCGTTGCGCCTTTGCTTATGAACCCCATCCCAGCTGCTCAACACCCCGAAGAGGTCGGTCCGTTCCAGTTCGTTGTGCTCGTGCTTTCGCTCGTCGTTCTGGCCATTCTTGTAATGGAGACCGTCGTCGTCGTGCCCGCCGAAGTTTCGGCCCTCCTAGACGGGATCGATAACTTCGTCTGTCTTGTCCTGCTTATCGATTTCCTGATCCGCTTTCGTCGAGCTCCCGCCAAATGGCACTTCATGCGATGGGCTTGGATCGATCTCATCGCCAGCATTCCCACTCTGGAGATATTTCGTCTTGGTCGGCTTGTTCGGATCTTCCGTGTTTTGCGAATGCTCCGAGGCGTGCGACTCGTGCACCGGCTGGTGACAACCATCTTCCGCAGCCGGATCCGAGGTGGACTCGCCATGGTTGGCCTCACCGTCTTTCTCATGCTGTCCTTTTCGTCGATCTCGATCCTCATCCTTGAACAAGGACCGGACGCGACGATTACGACGGCCGGCGACGCGATTTGATGGAGTGTGGCCACACTCACGACCGTCGGCTACGGCGATCTCTATCCAGTGACTGTTGAAGGACGACTTCTTGCGGCGATACTGATGTTTTCAGGGCTCGGGTTGTTCGGCACGATCAGCGGAATCACTGCGTCGCTTTTCGTTGGCGCGCCGGATGAAGATGAGGCGATGGAGCTACTCACCCGTGAGATCCGTCAGCTCCGCGCAGAACTCAGCTCGCAACAATCGGACCGCTTGCCCGACACTTGCCTTTGACGAGCACCGTTATCGCATCCGTTCTTTCGAAGCGCCGCCCGCTCCGGTGTTCGCGGTTTTTAGGCGAACTCGGGCGCTGAAAAGCCCCGGCTTGCGGGCCAGGGCTTTCCGTTTACCGCCGTAGCGAACGGTTCAATCTCCGCACGTCGTTTCAAGAAGCGAAGTCGGTCGACACCGCCATCGCGCGATGCTCCTCGAGCATCTGGCGGAAGGCCTCCACCTTTTGTTCGGCCAGTCGAAGTGCGTCGCTTCCCAGCACGAGGTGCAAGGGCGGCGTCGGCATCGTCGCAACGTTCATCAGCACGTCCGCCAACTTGTCGGGATCGCCTGGCTGGTTGCCGTTGATCCCGCCGCTCACGTGCTGCTCAACCAGATCGTGAGCGGCCTTGTAATCCGCGATCGGCGCGGCCGGCACCGCGGGCGAGCCCGCGGCGAGAAACTCCGTGCGGAAATAGCCCGGATAAACGCAGGTGACATTCACACCCATCCCGGCGAGATCGGCGTGCAGCCCTTCGCTGAGGCCGGCAACCGCGAACTTCGTCGCACAGTAAACGCCAAAGCCCGGGAATGCGCCGGTGATGCCGCCAATCGATGCGATGTTGAAAACGTGGCCCGCGCGCCGCTGACGAAGATGCGGCAGCGTCGCACGCACCACGTTCAGCAGGCCGAAGACATTGACGTCGAAATTCGCGCGCGCCTCGACGTCGCTGACTTCTTCCACGGCACCGAACTGGCCATATCCGGCGTTGTTCACGACGACATCGAGTCCGCCGAAACGAGCGCTCGTTTCCTCCACTGCCCGCCGCACGCTCGTCTCGTCGCCGAGATCGACTTGAAGCGGCAGAATGCCGTCGCCGAATTTTTCGACGAGACTGCTTTTCGAACGCGAAGTGACGGCCACTTTCGCGCCGGCTTTTGCGAGGCGTTGCGCCAGGCGTAGTCCAATCCCCTTGGATCCGCCCGTGATGAACCAGATGCTGTCTTTGATGGAGGTGATGTGGTTATTCATGACGCCTCGATCATGCCACATCCGCCGCCGCAGGCGTTAGACCGGTTCGCCGGAAGCCTTGCCTAATCCTCCGGGCCGGCAGACTTTCGCGCATGCAGGAGCTGATCGAGATCGCGAAACGCCATGCGCCCAAGGATGGGTTCATCTCCACGCTCCTTCCCAGTCTGGAAATCGTGCGCAGCGCGTCGCCTTCAGATCCGGTGCCCGCGGTGTATCGCCCGTCGTTGTGTTACGTGCTGCAGGGCACGAAGGAAGTTTCCGTCGCAAGACGGCCTTATCGCTACAGCGGTGGCGACTATCTCGTTTCGTCCGTCGACCTTCCCGTCACCGGAGAAATCATCGAAGCCACCCGCGGCCGGCCTTACCTCTGCCTGGTCATCTCCATCGAACCGTCGCTGGTCTATGACGTCCTCCAAGCCGCGCCCCTGCGCCTCCGCACCGATCTGCAGGAGGGTCTCTACATCGGTCGCGCCGGACCGGCTTTGACTGACGCCGTGTCGCGGCTGGTTCGTTGCCTCGACTCGAGCAGCGATTGCGCCGTTCTGGTTCCGGGGATCATGCGCGAGATCGTTTACCGTCTGCTCTCGACGCCGTTCGGTGCCATGATTGCCGACTTCGGCATGGCAGGCAGCCGGACGCAACGTATCACACGCGCCATTACGCATCTCAAAAATCATTTCGCCGAGCCGCTGCGCATGACCGATCTGGCCCGGCTCGCGGGCATGAGTGTATCCACATTTCACGAACACTTTCGCCAAATAACGACGTTGAGCCCGCTGCAATATCAGAAGATGCTTCGCCTGCAGGAAGCCCGGCGGCTGCTGGTATCGGATGGCGCGGGTGCAGCTGACATCGGCTTCCGTGTGGGCTACCAAAGCCCTTCTCAGTTCAGCCGCGAATACGCCCGTCTCTTCGGTCATCCACCTTCGGTCGACCTGCGCGAGCGGATGACCGCTTAACTTCCGATTCGGTTCTATCTTACCGACGCGCGCCCGACCCCGCCGGCCGTGCAGAGAGCGACGGTAAGCGCATATCTTTTTCCCCACACGGTGCCCGATGCGTGCAAGCGGCTCGGTTATCCGGCCGCCGTCCGCTCGCCGCAGCTCATCGAAATACCCCATGACTGTGATTTCCTTAGACGGGGGCTCTGCCTTTGTCCAAAAGAGCGCGGTTCTCCTAGGGCTCCTCGCGGCGGGTGTTGTCGCCTCCGGTCGAAATCGCGGGGCGCCGCGGTTCACGTCCCCCTCGGGCTTTGACTACAAGCTCGACTGGGATCAACGCCCACAGCGCGACCTCTTCGCCCCCTGATAGGCCGACGCGGCTCAGCGGACTAGCATCAGCCATGCAACCTCAACGTTGGTTCTGTTTCCTCGCGTTCGGATTGGGACTGCTCTCCTTCGTCACTCTTCCCGCTCGAGCACAGCTCGTGCACCTCGCGTTTCGCGACGCGAACAGCTTCGTCAACTTCAAGGCCGACGACATCAACATCCCCTGGAACCAGACTGCGGGCACAATCACTCGCCTCGATATTTTCTACGATCTCTCCACCGCGGTGAATGACGGCGAGGGCAACTACACCTTCAACGATCCGACGCGCAATGTCTGGCGGACGGAGGTGCGGCATGACGGCGAACTCGGCACCTTCGAGATCATCCGTCCGCTCGACAGCCTCACAGTGTGGCAAGACAGCTTCATGTTCATTCACAACGTCGACGACGGGGTCGTATGGGAAGTAGCCGAGTTCACGCTCAACTACACGGGCGCCGGCGCGACGCCTTATATGCTTCCCGTTCCGCCGCTCGAGGTGACGCAAACCCACTTTTTCATTCACGGCACCGATTCATTTTTCGACGTCCCCCATATGGGTGAAGCCTTCGGCAGCGCGAGCTTCGCCCAGGCCACGGCCCGGTTCGTGGGCCGCGTAGATTTCTATCCAGTCCCGGAGCCCTCGACGTATGCGCTCGCCGGAGTGGCGCTCGCGTTCGCCTCGATCCTCCTTTCCCGCCGCCGCCGTGCCGCGACAACCGTCTCGAGCGCACACCCGGCCCGCGCTTAAGAAGCATCGGAGTCCATCGTGTTCACCCCGCCACCTCGTGTGACCTCGGGTTCACTCGTGGTTGGCTCGTTCAACCACGTCACTGCCCCGGCAGAATCGGCATGCTCTCCGTATTCTGCGACGCGATGACCAGCCACTTCCCGTTCCGCTTCTCGACCACCCAGGTGAAGATTCCGTTGCGAGGCTCGCCATGTTTCACGTGGCGCACGCGATCTCCCGTCGTTGACCATAATACGCGCTGAATCGCCAGGTCGGGGCGAATGAACTTCACGTGCGTCTCACGCGTAGTCCACCGACTCTCGGTGAACAACGTCGTGAACATCCGCGCATGCGCTTCTTTGAATTGCGCGTGGCCTTTCATCCAGCCTCTCGGACCGAGCACGGTTACAAAGTCGACGTCTTCCGCGAGCAGAGCCGTCAACGCCTCCGCGTCTCGCCTGTTCCAGGCATCCTGCCACTTCGTGCCAAGTTCCTTGATCGCCGCTTCGTCAGCGATGCGATCCGCGTCGGCTGCGAATACCCGCGGAATCCCAACAATCAACGCTGCCAGAGCAGCGACCGCCATTGCCCGATGGAGTGTCTTCATGATTCATCCTTCGTTAACGAGGCTGCGGGCTGGACGAAGCAGGTCTGGCCGTGCTGCACCGCGTTGGCAATCGCGGGATATCTCCCCGATACCAACAAACTGAGCCAACGATGCTTCGTTCTTATCAATTTTTATTCCACGGCGTGCGCTCATCCGACCGCTTCGTCGTCCATGTCTGTTCGAAAAACTCGAACGCCAATTCAGCCACCTTCTGCATTTCGTCACGTCTCTGCTCCGGCGAGATAGGATTTATATAGTGTCCCCGCTCGCCGGCCACTTCCACCAACCTGGCGCCAGGTATGTGTTTCGCGAAATGCCGTGCATTCGCCTCCGCGGGCGCGATTCGATCTTCATCTCCGACAACAATGCACACGGGCACGCCGATGTCGCTCAGCCCCGCCGCGAGAAACCCCGCTCCCATCGGCGGTGCCAGCGCAAACACCGCCTTGATCCGGTCATCGCGATACGATCGCTCCGCGCGTTTCACCGCTTCTTGTCCGCGCGGATCCGCTTCGGCAAATCGCACTCGCTCCGCAATCGCCTCCGCGAGAGCCGCGGGAGGCGGAGGCGAGTGCCGGCGAAGCGAATCGAGATCCAAACGAGCCCCGGCCAGCCAAAGCGCCGTCGTGCCGCCCAGCGAAAAACCGGCCGCAGCGACGCGATCCGGCGCCACCGCCGCCGAGAATTGGGAATCGTCCCGGAGCCGAATCAACGCGAGCGAGAGATCGGCCGCACGTTCCCAACCAAAAAAATCGGTCAGCGTAGGCCCGGCCCGGTTCAACTCTTCCGCTTCGGTCCCGTTGTGATCGACGGCCGCCGTGATATAGCCTCGTTCGGCGAGGAAATACCCCAGCCAGATCATATCCGCCGCCCGGCCGCCCGAGCCGGGCGAAATCAGGATCAAGGGCCGCTGCTGCGACGCGCCTGCCAGACCCGCATCGCGCCACACGGCAACCGACTCGCCGTGGCAATCAACGAGTTCGCGCGTAGTGCCCGTCCCCGCCGGATACCAAATCGTCACCCGCACCGGCCGGGCTCCCGTGCCGGCCCAGTTGGTTCGTCCGGGATCTTCAAACTCGCGCGAAGTCACACCCACGTTCGTCGGCCCCGCCCACGCGTGCCCCCACAGAACTGCAGCGAACAAGCAGGCGCGGCCTGCGTTGAAGAATGAATAGATCGGCGACATGATTTTCGAATTGCGCACAGAGTAACCAGGCTCGGCCTCCAGAGTTACAACGCCTCTGCCCAACATTTCCGCACGAGCGAACAGCATCGCACGTCTCACTCGTAGGTCTTTTTAGGGGCTCGGAGTGTCCGAAACAAATTGCCCCTTTGTTTATGACGCGGCAGGGATACCAGCGTCAGCACAATTGTCTTACGGCAACCTACCCCAACTACCCCCTCATGAAGCCGCACGGTTTTGCTTCATTCATCGGCGCCAGGCGCTGTCGCATGGGGTGTCACCTCGGTTTCTCGTGCGCCCCCGGCGCACGCGTTGACCCAAAAAAAAGTAAACCTGAACACTGCTAACACCCCTAGGCTCGTGCTCGCGTCGCTGGTGACGCTGGCACTTTTGTCCAGTCGTTCTCTCGCTCAAGCCGCTTCACCCACCCCACCGCCGAACGAAAGCGACGATGTCGTCGTTCTTTCCCCGTTCGTCGTCGAATCCACCGAAGACACCGGCAGCTATCGAGCGACCTCCACGCTCGCCGGCTCCCGCGTCAAAACCGACCTGCGCGACATCGCCTCGCCGCTCAGCGTCGTGACGTCGCAGTTCCTGCGCGACACCGGATCCAACAACAACCTCGACCTGCTCACCTACACGACCAGCACCGAGGTGGGCGGGCTCTTCGGCAATTGGGGCGGCTTCGGCAACGCGCAAGGCGTCAGCGATCGCGGCGCGCTGCTTTCGCCCAGCAACAACACACGTGTCCGCGGATTGGATACCGCCGACAACACCCGCAACTTCATGCTCACGGATATTCCGTGGGACAGCTACAACACCGACCGCGTCGAGATCCAGCGCGGGCCCAATTCGATCCTCTTCGGCGTCGGCAGCCCCGCCGGTATCATTAACGCCAATACCATCGCCGCCCGCTTCGACGGCAATTCCGGCCGTGTCGAGAACCAGGTGGGCAAGTATGGCTCCTTGCGCTGGGTCGCGGACTACAATCTCGAATTGGTGAAAGACGTCTTCGCCATCCGCGCCGCCGGCCTCGCCAACGACCAGAAGTTCCGTCAGGAACCCGCGTTTAACGACGACCGCCGCGGCTACGTGACCGCCACGTTTCAACCGCAGGTGTTGCCCGACAGCTGGGCCGGCCGGCTGACCATTCGCGCCAATTACGAGAACGCCCGCGTCAAGGCCAACCGCCCGCGCATGCTCCCGCCCGAAGACGGCATTTCGCTCTGGTTCGAGGACGCCGCCGGGGACGGCGTCGCCAACAAGATCGGTTTCGGCAAACGCGTTTACGACATGTTCCTCTGGGGCCAGGCCGGCGGCGGCGATCCGGGACGCGGCTCACTCGCGAGCGTCGCCGACACCGTGCGCAACCCGCTGCCCTATCAGCCCGGCGTCAGCGCGATCGACGGCGGCGCGCTCAATAACGGCGGCATCGGTTTCTGGTTCCAAAACGGTGACTCGCGGCCGTTCTTTGTTTCCCGCCAAGCCCCGCGCGAACATCCGGGCGCGTTGGATTCCTCCGGCGGCATCGATAACGCCATCGATATCCCCTACGGCTCGCCGCTGCGCGTCGGCGGCTTGAACGCCTACGCGCTCTCCATCGACAAGATCGACGAGGTGGAAGGCGTGCCCTCCCGCTACCCGCTCGCCACCCGTGGTTACTATAAAGATCAATCGCTCACCGATCCTTCGATCTTCGACTTCTACAATCACCTGATCGACGGCGACAACAAACGGGAACATCAGAAATGGGACGCCGCCAACCTCTCCATCGCCCAGGCGTTTCTCGATAATCGCATCGGCGTGGAATTCGTTTACGACAAGCAGAGCTATTCCGAATGGCGCACGGGCGCCACGTGGAGCCGCCCGTATATCTCGATCGACATCAACAAGAATCTCCAAAACCAGCTCACCCAGTATCAGCGGACCACCGACACCGGCGACGTCGATCCGGACAACGGCCTGCTCGACACCAGCACGTATCAGGCAATCGGATTCACGCCGTCCGCTTCTCAGCCCTACGTGAATCCCAACGCCGGCGCCGCCTTCACCGCCGGCAGCTTCAGCAACAACGACCGCACCGACCGCGAGCGCGAGAACTTCCGGCTCACCGCCTTCGGCGAGATCCGCGCTCACGATTTTCTCCGTCGCGACTCGCTGCTCGCCCGTATTCTCGGCACCCACTTGATCACCGGCCTCGCTTCACGCGAAGAACGCCACGAGGAAAAAACCCAGTGGGCTCCGAGCGCGACACCTTACGACTGGGCGCTCGGCCTCTCTGTCTCCGGCGCCGACACCAATCTCACCGGCGCCACCCGCGGCATCACCCCGATCATCTATCTCAGCGAACCTCTCTGGGATCGCACGAGCGCCAGCGGACTCAACCTCGGCCCCATCCAAACCTACTACAATCCTTCCGGCACTTACTCGGTCGACTACTTCAAAACCGAATGGCTGCCGTCGCGCGACCCGGCCGCCGCCGGCTACGTCGATCCCGGTGCGCGCTGGGTGAACTTCCTGGGCGGCGTGGGCATCCAGGCCGACAATCCATTCAACTACACCGGCCGCACCAACGCTTCGGTCGACATCCTCAACGCCGACGCCGGCGATCTCGCGCAACTCGTCACCAACTACGGTGTGACGGACCAGATCGTCGATTCCCGCGGCCTCGTTTGGCAGGGCCGCCTCTTCGGCGGAAACATCGTGCCGACCGTCGGATGGCGCGAAGACACCTTGCGCACCTACACCGCCACGGGCGCCAAAGACGCCACCGGCATCTCCGCCACCAAAGTCGGCAAGACCGAGCAGGTGCTCGAAAACACCGGCCGCACCACATCATGGGGCGTCGTCGCCCACCTGCCGCGATCCTGGCTGGAGAACGCACCGTTCCTCTCCGGACTCAGCGCGTATTACAATTACGGCGAAAACAACCGCGTCGAAGCCCGCTACAACTACGACGGAGAGCCGCTCGACAATCCCTCGGCCGAGAGCAAGGACTACGGCATCGTCGTGAGCCTCCTGGACGACAAACTCACCATCAAGGTCGGCAAATACGAAACCAAGGTGAAGAACGCCAACCTGCCCGGCGGCTCGTCGATCCTCGGCTCGAATCAATACTACCTCTATCAACTCGAAGCCTGGGGCACCGCCAACGCGCTCATGTATCTCTTCGGTCGCGAAGGCCTCGATCCCAATCAGTCCTGGCACTGGAATTGGGCCGGCGTCGATGCGACCGGCGATGGCGGCAATCCCGACTACGCGCCGACCACCGACGCCTTCAAGAACCACCCGAGCACGATCGCGCAGACCGCTGCGATCGACGCGTGGTTCGAGGGGATCGATGAGCAGTTCTTCTCGAACTACGCGATCAACGCGAACGTCCAAGCGCTGAAGTCCGCCTACGCGAGCTACAAATCGAGCGGCAATATCCAGCCGCTCGTGGACGCCGCCCGCGCGAGCGGCTTCAACGTCGGCACCTACACGACCGGCTTCTCCTCGCAAAACAACGGCCAGATCAACGGCATCAGTCCCAATGGCACGATCGACAACACGTCCGAGGGTTACGAGATCGAGGTGAACTGGACACCGACCGCCAACTGGAATCTCCAGGTCAATGCCGCGAAAACCAACGCCTACCGCGAAAACCTCGGCCAGCCCATGCTCGATTATATCGAGCAGCAGTGGTCGCGGCTCCAAGGCCCCGCCGGCGATATCCGCCTGTGGTGGGGCGGCGACAATACCCTCCGCCGCTACTACTCGGACAACATCATGTCCGCGGTCGAGTTTCAGCGCGAATCGATCGGCTTCCAAGTCCCCGAAATGCGCCCGTGGCGTTTCAGCGCCATCACCAACTACACCTTCAGCGAAGGCGCCTTCCGCGGCTTCAACGTCGGCGGCGCATACCGTTGGGAAGACAAACAGATCCTCGGCTACGGCCTCAAGAGTGACGCCAGCGGTCTCGACGTGCAGAAGCCCATCTACGGCGAGTCCGAAGACCACGTCGATTTGTGGATCGGCTATCAGCGCGACCTCACACGCGACATCCGCTGGCGCATTCAGCTGAACCTGCGCAATGTCGGCGAATCGATCGGCCTGACCCCGATCTCCGTCAATCCCGACGGCGTGATCGCCGCCCAACGCATCAACGAGGGCATGTCCTGGCAGGTCACGAACACGTTCTCGTTCTAAACGAGATCATCCGTCGGACGCCTCCTGAGGTTTGAACCACCGAGACACCGAGAACACAGAGGAAGACCACTGAATTTCTCTGCGTCCTTTGTGCCTCTGTGGTTCACCCAGGTGGCGACAGGTGTAACGAAACCGCTTCAGCCGCGCAGCACGATCTCTGCTCGGCCCAACGCTTCGATCACCACCGGAAACGCATCGCCCACCTCAAACCGTCCGCCGGGCCCGAGCAGCAAGTCGTTCGTCGCAGGCGTCTGTGTAAGCCACATTTCGCCGCTCACGACTTCCACTGTCTTCCATCCGTGCGACTCCTCGAGCGCGAGGAGTTCGCCGGCACGAAGATAAACACAGCGCACCCGCATCGTCGCCGTCGCCGTCGCGACCACTCCGCAAGCGCGGTAGTAATCGGAAAGAAATCGTTCAAACGTCCTCCAAGCTCCGCGCAGGCTTTTGACCCAGCGCATCAGCCACGCACGCATCCGTCCGTGCTTCGCGTCCGCCTTCGGCCGAGCGGCTTGCAAGCGATGCGTGTTGTCCCCTTGCGTGGTTCTCGTTGTCGCCGCGCGCGGTGAGTTCGCCCTGGAGTCCGACGTGAGTTGCATCGCTCCATCTTAGCGCTGCCTCCTTGTTTCCGGCAGCGACAGGTGCGCGAATTCGCGGGTTACACAGATTCACCCGAACCCAACTGTATAAGTCCGATTTTCAGCCGTCTGTAACTGTGCAGGTCCGCGCGCCAGCGCTATCCTCGCCGGTCATGTTGGAGCAGACGCATTTCGCCTCGACCACCCGTTCGAACCTGTCGCGCCGGCGGACGCGCTTCGCCACGCAGGAGGGAAACGATCCGATTTACCTCCAACTCGCGTCGCTACTCGAACGCATGATCCAGCAACGGGCACTGCGCCCGGGCGATCGCATGCCGTCCGTCCGCCAGTTGAGCGCGCAACAACGCGTGAGCGTGCCGACCGCGCTGCAAGCCTATGCCACGCTCGAAACGCGCGGGCTCGTGGAAGCCCGGCCCAAGTCCGGTTTCTTCGTGCGCGTTCACCGCGCGGAGCTGCCGCCGCCACGCGGCCCGGCGGGAAAATTCAAGGTCACCGACTTCTCCCACACCGACCCGTTCGCATCGCTGCTGGCGGACTTCGGCGCGTCCGACCTCGTTCCGCTCGGCGGCGCTGTGCCCGGTGGCGAGTTGCTGCCCGGCGCCAAACTCGCGCGCACCATGGCGTCGATCGCGCGCACGTCGCGTTCCGCGGGAAACACCTACGACATGCCGCCGGGCTCCGAGAACCTGCGACGCGAAATCGCCCGCCGCTCGCTGACCTGGGGCGGAGCGCTCAAGGCCGACGATGTGCTGATCACCATCGGCGGCACCGAGGCGCTGTCGCTCGCGTTACGGGCCACGTGTTCGCCCGGCGACACCGTGGCCGTCGAGTCGCCGACGTATTTCGGACTCGCGCGGATGTTGCGCGAGATGCGTTTGAAAGCATTGCCCATTCCGGTGGACAGCGTCACAGGCCTGGACCTCGATCACCTTCGCGCCGCCCTGCGGCGCAAGCGAGTCTCGGCCTGCGTTTCCAATCCGAACTTCCAGAATCCCGTCGGCTTCCTCATGCCCGATGAACGGAAGCGCGAGTTCGTCGCCTTGCTGGCCGAGCAGGATATTCCGCTGATCGAGGACGACGCCTACGGCGATCTGCAACACGAGGGCGTGCGGCCGCCGTGTCTCAAAGCTTTCGATACAGACGAACGCGTGATCCTGTGCGGCTCGTTCTCCAAGGTGCTCGCTCCCGGATACCGCGTCGGTTACATCGCCGGCGGTCGCTGGCATTCGCGCATCGTGGCGTTGAAACATGTCACCACACTCGGCTGCCCGACATTGCCCACGCTCGCGATCGCGGAGTTCCTGCGCAACGGCGGCTACGAACGCTACCTTCGCTCCGTGCGACAAGCCTATCGCCATCAGGTCGAGCGGATGCGACTCGCCGTCGCGGAAACGTTTCCTGCGGGGATCGGCTTATCCAAGCCGCGCGGAAGCTTTCTGCTGTGGTGCGAATTGCCTTCGAACATCGATTCGCTCGCACTCGCGCACGAAGCCCGCCGGGCCGGCATCAGCATCGCACCGGGACCGCTGTTTTCGCCGGAGAACGGTTTTCGAAACTACATTCGCTTGAACGCAGGTTACGCTTGGAACGAACGCATCGAACGCGCGATCGGCGTGCTCGGTCATTTGGTGAAACGCCTGAGCCTCTAGCCGGCCGCTGCTCGATCGCGGCACTCGAAAAGCCTTGCTCCGCGAAGCGGCTGACGGATTCGTTTGGAGCCATGACCAAGCGTCTCCTTACCCCCGCAGTCGCCTTGTGGTTCTGCAGCCTCTCGGCGCTCGCCGCCGCCACGACGACGTCGCCCACGCGCCTCATCAATCCGCTCGCCTTGCCGAATTACCCTGTCGGCAAACTGGTGCGCGACGTGGCGCCCGGTCAGCCCAACGAGCCGGCGGGTCTCTGGCTCTCCGAAACTACGCAACAATACCGCGAACTCGCCGACCCCTCCGCCCTTTGGCACGAGGGCAAATGGTATCTTTATCCGTCCGTCGACATGGCGTGGGTGAGCGCCGACGAAGGCCGCACGTGGGAACACCATCCGCTCAACGTCCGCGACATCGGCTACGCGCCAACGATCGTCGAGCACCGCGGACGATTCCTGCTCATGGCATCGCATTCCGATATCTACGCGGGCCCGACCCCGCTCGGGCCTTTCGTCTCGATCGGAAAAATGGAAATGCCCGAACGCGAAGGCCTCCCGCCGCACATCGACCCGATGCTGTTTTCCGACGAGGGTCGGCTGTTTTATTACTGGGGTTGCACGCCGAACTCCGGAATTTGGGGCGTCGAACTCGACTCCGACAATCCAACCAAGGTGATCAGCGAACCAAAGGAACTGATCCCGTTTCGCCCCGACACGTATGCCTTCGAGCGCGTCGGCAGCGCCAACCAGAATCCGAACACCGGCTGGATGGAAGGCGCTTGGATGATCAAGGAAAACGGCCGCTACTACCTCACCTACTCCGCCGGCGGCACCCAGTATCGCACCTACACGATGGGCGCGTATGTGAGCGATTCCCCCCTTGGGTCTTTCCAACCTCAAAAACGTAATCCGATTTTCCGCACCACGGAGGGTCTTGTCACCGGCACCGCGCATGGCTGCGTCGTGCGCGGTCCGCGCGATCGGCTGTGGGTGTTCTACACCGTCTTCGCCTGTGTTGCCCACGGCTTCGAACGCCGAGTCGGACTCGACGTCGCCGCGTTCGACGAAAACGGCGAGCTCTACGTCCCCCGCGCAACGTCCACCCCGCAAGCTCTGCCCAACTTCGGGCCGGCCGAGGAATGGCTGCCGCTCAACGAAAGCGAACCCAACTTCGCCAGCTCGAGCGCGCCCAACACCGCCGGCCGCCTCGCCGCCGACAATTCGCTGACCACCTGGTGGCTGCCCGCGTCGAACGATGCGCAACCGACTCTGCTCGCGCACTTCTCCACGCGCGCCACGATCCACGCCGCCCGCATCGTGTGGCGCGACGTCGGCCTCGACACGACTTCCGGAAAAAATCCCGGCGCCTTCCGCTACCGCATCGAGGCCGAGACCGCGCCCGGCACATGGACCACGATCATCGATCGCAGCAACAGCACCGACGACTTCCTGATCGATTACCGCGAATGCCCGCCGGTCAGCGCCACCCGCGCCCGCCTCGTGATCCTCGGTCACCCGCCCGGCATCCAACCCGGCGTCGCGGAATTTACCGTCTTCGGCATCTCGGAACGCACCCGCCGGTGATCCGACGCGCGGCTCCTCGCTGAGCCGCGTTCGGCCCAGCCCGCCCGGGCACGGCCTCAAGCCGCGACTTTTTTCGGCGGCTCCGCGAGCGCCGCGTAAAGCGACGCATAGCGGAACGAGTCGTGATTCTGCACTGGCTGCTTGAACATCGCTTTGAGTTCCTCATCCGGCAGCGCGTAGTCCGCCAGTCGGAAGAACCATCCGGGATTGATCGAAAGCCGTCCGGCGCCGTCGAAGACATGCACGATGCCAAAGTGTTTGAACTCCCATTCTCCCACCTTTGGCGGCGGCAACTGCGGCACGATATCGCGATGATTCACCGCCCGCGTGTAGCGGCCGCGGAAGAGCTGAGTCGCCCAATCGGCAAATGCGGAATTGCCCACCCGCGGCTGGCCAAAGGTATGCAATCCTCCGAAGCGATTGTAGTTGTTCGCGTCCGACGCGATGAAACGCGCCGCCGCCAGCACCGCCAACGCGCCGCCTAGACTGTGTCCCGTGAAATAGACCGGCACTTTCACATCGTCTCCGCTCGCGGTGATCGCCTTCGCGAGTTCTTCCCAAACGATCTCGAGCGCCGCCGCAAATCCGCGATGCACGCGGATGTCCTTTTCGTCGGGCGCCCAGTCGACCTTGGCCGGTTTGCAACGGACGTCGGTCGCGATGTCGTGCAACACTTTCGGCTCCGTGCCGCGGCAAGCCACGATGATCTGTGTCGCGGTGCGAATCACGAACACCTGCGTGTCGACGGGAATGGTTTCGATGAGCTTCGCGTTTCCGGGAATCGCATCATCGAGCGGCACCAGCGCTTGGTGACTGATGAACGTCACCTTGGCTTTTTCCGTGCTCGTCGCCTGTCCCGCGCCCGTCCCTTCGGATTTGTTCACCAGCATTTCGAATTCGGCCGGCGCCGCATAACAATGCTGAGCATGCTGCGCGAGCACGCCCAGCTGTGCGATCGTCTCAGGAGGCAGCAGTAGCCCATGCAACGGCTCGCCGCTGTTGAGCGCGCTCAAACTGGTGCCGAGTTCGCCCACCGTTGCCGGTCGCGGCATCGGTTTCGCCTCGGCTACTTCGTCGTCTTTTCCCGCGCCGATTTTGCGCAACTTCAGGAGCTTGTTGAGCAAGTCGAACCAGAACGGCGCCCCGAGGGAAACAGCGAAGGCCGTGATGAAGAAGCCCAGCACCTTGATCACCACCGCCCCGGGCGTCAGACCTCCTTCCGCGAGCAGCGGATCGGATTGCCACCCGCCCGTGATTCCTTCGATCACGCGAATCCGATCCAGCGTGGCTTCGCGCGTTTGATTCTCCGTTTCCAGATTGAGCTCCGCCGACTGCACCAGCGCCTGGCGAAGATCGGCATTGTTCACCAGCCGGTTTGCTATGCGCGTCGCATCCCCATTCGTCGCCGCCGCGAGCACCACGCCGATGCCGAACAACCAATAACTCACCCAACGCCGATATCGCCCCGTCACGCGTTCGTTCACGCGGTCGAAATGCACCGCGACGCGTCTCAACGTTTCCTTCCGATCGCCGCCGGCCGCCACGACGTGAGGCCTCAACGCGTGATACGCATCATCGAGATCGCGTTTCCGAATCTTGATCGCCTCGCCAAACGTAAGCGTCGAAACACCCGCTTGCTCTCCTTCGACCCGATCCGGGACTTCCCGCTTATCCGGCCAGATTCTCGATTCCGACGAAAACACCATCCCGAGATCCCCGACCTCTGCGATCGGCATTCCGATCACCGTCTCCACATAAGCCTGCGCAAAAACCTCCGACGGAATATACGAAGGCAGCGCCTTCCTCTCCTTCATTCCGACTTTTTCCGATTCGAACAAACCGTAGATCAGCGGATGAAGATAGAGCGCGTTGTTGAAATCGTCCCCGCCGTTCGTCGCCGCGTCCACCGCGTCGCGCAACAACTTCCCTCTCTTCCGCACCAAGGCCGCGATCATCTCCACGAGCGCCGAAGCGACCAGGCTCAAGAAGAGAAAGAAAATAACGAGACCGATAACGACATCCAAAGTCTGCATAGGGGTAAGGGGTGGTTGTAGCCGCGCGTGGCAGAAGCAACGCGCGTGCCTGGAGCTGGGATAACGAAGAGGAGAGAGAAGAATGTCTCCGCCGCGTTGCATCGGAGACGGCCGTGCTAGGAAACGACCGATTCAGAAGCGGACGGACACGCAGACGGCGCAGAGTCGATCACCTCGAACGCGGCGAGTTTTTTTGGGGCGGGGTGCCCGAACGCTGCACGTCCGTATTTTCGAAAACGAGCCAAATTCTTTCACGTTCACTCTGAGCCCCCGTTCGATCTCTCGTCGCCTATCCAGCTCTCTGACACCCTTCTGAACAAAATCTCCGGGCCGTCGCGTTCGCCGCGTCCGATCCTCCCCTCAGGCGCGCTCCCGCTAGGGAAATCGCCGACGGTGTGCGACCGTGATGTCGCGACGCGGACGACCCGCGCCGCGCCTCAACCTCAGCACCCCCGTCATGATCCTTCGCCTCGATCGCCTTCCCGTCGACCTGCCCGTCCCTAATTCCGCTAACCCGAACGCCGCCTCCGCCGTCCAGGAGCTGCTCGGCGGAAAATTCGGCGAGATGTCGACGTTGATGAACTACACCTTTCAATCGTTCAACTTCCGCGGCCGCACCAAGCTTCGTCCTTTCTACGATCTGCTTTGCAACATCGCGGCCGAGGAGCACTCCCATATCGAAGCTGTATCCGCGACGATCAACCTTCTCCTCACCGGCGCCACCAAACGCGCCGATCGGCGCACCGCCGGAAAAATGAAGGAGAAGGCCGCCCCGCTCAGCGGCGCCACCGATGCCCGGAATCACTATCACTTCCTCGCTTCAGCCCAGGCCGCCTTGCCGGTCGACTCGATGGGTAATCCGTGGACTGGCGCGAATGTCTTCTCGAGCGGCAATCTGAAACTCGATCTGCTCCACAACTTCTTCCTCGAGTGCGGAGCGCGCGCTAACAAGATCCGCGTTTACGAGATGGTCGACGATCCCACGGCCCGCGCCATGGTCGGCTTCCTCCTCGTGCGCGGCGGCGTCCACATCGTCGCCTACGCGCGAGCACTCGAAAAACTCACCGGCGCCGATGTTGGCAAACTCCTGCCCATCCCGGACGTCAGCAACAAGATGTTCCCCGAAGCGCGCGTGCACGAAGAACAAGGCCTGCATCGTATCCTCTTCCGCTTCAGCCCGGAGGATTATACACGCGCCGGCGAAATCTGGAACGGACCGCACCCCGAAGACGGCCAGGAACTCGAGGTCTCCGACAATATTCCCGAAGGTGCCCCGTGGCCCGATCTCGACGAAGAGCCGCAACTCAGTTCGCCCGGCGTCGATCCCGACATGATCAAGTTCTTCGCCGCGAAACTCGGCGGCACCACCGACGACGACGCCGGCATCGACGTGCCTCTGCCGAGTTCCACCCGGATGGCGCGAAAGAAGACGCGCTAACCTCGCCTCCTCCGTCACGCGGCCCTCGGTCGCGTTCGCTTGTTTTTCCGCGCGAGTAGACTTCTCTCGGCGGATGTCACGCGCTGAACCTCCGGTCGGATTCGACGAAAAAGCCGCCGCCGCCTACGACGACCGCTTCGCCAAGATCAGCGCGATGCGCGACTCGCTGCTCCTGGTAACGCGCGCGGCGCTCGCAGATCTCCCGGCCGATGCTCGCCTTCTCTCCGTTGGCGCCGGCACCGGCCAGGATCTGCTCGCGCTCGCGCCGCATTTTCCGCAGTGGCATTTCACCGTCGTCGAGCCTTCCGCTCCGATGATGGCTCTCTGCCAGCGCCGGGCCGCCGACCACGGCTTCGCTCACCGCTGCACGTTTCACACCGGCTATCTCGACACCCTTCCCCCGTCCGAACCGTTTCACGCCGCCACTTGCCTGCTCGTCTCCCAATTCCTCGTCGCTCCTGACGCGCGTCGCGCTTTCTTCCGCCAGATCGCTGACCGCCTCGTTGAACAAGGCCGATTGATCAGCGCCGACTTGAGCGGCGATCGCCGCGATCCCCATCACGCGAAACTGGAAACCATCTGGTTCCGCCTCATGGAAATCGCCGGCGTTTCACCCGAACAACACGAGAACATGCGCCAAGCCTGGCAGCGCGACGTCGGCTTTCTCCCCATTGCCGATTTGGAAGCGCTCATCGCGTCCGCCGGCTTCGAATCGCCAGTTCTGTTTCATCAGTCGCTCCTCATCCGCGCTTGGGTGACGCAACGCATCGCCTGACACCCTTCAGCTTTCCCCGCCCCACCGGCCGCCGCGCCGGCCGACGCTCGCTTCGAAGAAGTCTTCGAGATCGTGCCGCTGAACAAATAAAAACCTCGGCCGCAACTTCACGCGGCGCAGCCGGGTATTCGTTCACGCATGCACCACCTCCGCTTTGCGCTCCGGATCCTCGGCAAATCGCCGGGTTTCACCTGTCTCGTCATCCTCACCCTCGCACTCGGCATCGGGGCCAACACCGCCATTTTCAACCTGGTCCACCACACCGTCCTGCGCGACCTTCCCTACCCCGACGCCGATCGGCTCATGCACGTCTCGGAACGCTCCGGCCAGCACTCCGACATGAGCGTATCGTATCCAAACTTCCTGGACTGGCGCGCGAGCCAGGATGCTTTCACCGGACTTGCGATCTATCGCACCGCCGGCGCCAAACTCAAAACCCCCAGCGCCGCCGAGCAGATCACCCTTGTTCAGGTTTCCGAGGATTTCTTCTCGGTCCTCGGCATCCGCGTTCACCTCGGCCGTGATTTCCACCCCGACGACGATCGTGCAGGCGCCGCGCCCGTCGCTTGGCTGACGCACGCCACTTGGCAGCGCTTCTTCAACGGTCAGGCCGACCTCGTCGGAAAAACCGTGATGCTCGACGACGTCGCCACCACCGTCGCCGGGATCCTGCCCGCCCATTTTCGCTTCCACCGCGCCGCCAACGCCTACGTGCCGATTGAACCCATCGTCGACCGCGAGTTCATGCGGCAGCGCGGCAATCACAACGGCACCCAGGTCATCGGCCGTCTCAAACCCGGCGTCACCTTCGAAACCGCGCGCGCGCAACTCGTCGCCATCGCCCAACGCCTCGAGCAGGAACATCCGCAATCCAACGCCGGCATCGGAGTCCTCGCAATACCTGCTGGCCGGCGACGCCACCACGCGGCTCTACCTGCTCCTCGGTGCTGTCGCGATGCTCCTCCTGATCGCCTGCGTCAACGTCGCCAACATGCTTCTCGCCCGCTCGTTCGCCCGCGCTCGCGAAATGGCCATCCGCACCGCGCTCGGCGCCACCCGGCGCAACTTGTTTCAACAACTCCTCACCGAAAGCCTGCTGCTCGCCGCCGGCGGAGGGATTCTCGGCATGCTCGCCGGCCGCTACGGCTACGAATTCGTCGCCCGGCTCGCGCCTTGGGAAATGCGCGAACTGCTGCAAGGCGCCCACAGCTTCGACTACAGCATCTGGCTCTTCGCCGCCGGACTCACGATCCTCACGGGGCTCGCATTCGGCCTTGCCCCCGCCTGGCAGCTTTCGCAGTCGAATCCCAACCACGCGCTGAAAAACACGCGCCCGGTCGTGCGAACGGTTTTCGGGCGAATCCATCTGTCCGACGCACTGGTTTTCGTGCAGGTCGCGCTCGCCGTCATGCTTCTCGTCGGCGCCGGCTTGCTGATTCGCAGCCTGCATCGGTTGACCAGCGTTCCGACCGGATTGCAGCCCGAGCAGGTGGTGACCCTTCGCGTCGCGAATCCGCCGTCCGCCACCATCATGAGCAACGCCGCCGCGTTCGTCCGTCACCACGAGGCCTTGCTCGAAAAAATCCGGCGCGTTCCGGGCATCGAAACCGCCGCCTTTTGCTCGTCCCTTCCGTTCACGTGGAACACGTCCACCAACACTTTCTTCCGCACCGACCAGCCGCTGCCCGAGCCCGGTAAGTTTCCTCACACCAACTTGCATGTGGTCACGCCCGACTACTTCAAGGCGATGGGCATACCGCTGGTCCGCGGATCTCTCTTCGACGGCCATGAACCGCCCGCGCCGCTCCCCGACGCCGCCATCACGATGGATTCGCTCGCAACGATCTATAACGATTTCGTCGTCGACGTCGTCATCAGCCGCAAGATGGCCGAGACGCATTGGCCGAGCGAAGATCCGATCGGCAAAACGTTTCAGACCGGAGATCCCGACACGAAACTCGCGCAGATGCGCATCATCGGCGTCGTCGGCAACACCTTGCAGCTGGGCGCGGAACGCGGCGAACAGGTCGAATACTACACGCTGCTGTCGCAATGGCCCGCCACGAACGCGTTGCACCTGGTCGCTCGCACCCAGCAGGATCCGTTGGGCGTGGTCGCTTCGCTCCGCTCTGCCATTCGCGAGGTCGCGCCAGACGAGCCGATTTTCGATGTCGAGTTGATGTCTTCGCGCATCGCGAATTTCTCCTCCGAACGCCGCTTCAACATGGGCCTGTTCGCGTTCTTCGCCGCCACCGCGCTGCTGCTCGCGACCGTCGGCATCTACGGCGTGCTCGCCTGCCTCGTGGGTCAACGCACGCGCGAGATCGGCACCCGCATGGCGCTCGGCGCGCAGCGCTCCGATGTATTGCGCAATGTCATGGGACGCGGACTCGCCGTCGCGCTTCCCGGCGTGCTCGTCGGCCTCGCCGGCGCCTGGCTCGGCAGCCGCGCGCTCAGCTCCCAATTGTTCGGCATCACCGGCAACGACGCACCGGCCTATCTCGCCAGCGGACTCCTGCTCCTCATCGCCGCGCTGATCGCCTGTGCCGTTCCCGCTCGCCGCGCGGCCAACGTGAACCCGACGGAATCCCTGCGCTCGGAATAAACCAGCCCACGCGAAGCCCCCTCGTTTCGTCAGGCTGGTCAATCAAACACCCCGCGTAATCCTATCCCGATTCGCCGCACGGCCCCGCCTCACTCCCAAACAATTTCGTAATAGATCGCCCGATCGCGACCGCTATCGATCTCCGCGCGCGTGCCATCGATCGCGACCGACCGCCCGGTGCGCAATCCGTCATGATCGAGCACGTGAATCGTCGCTCCCTTCAAACGAGCCCACTCTAGCGTCAGCCTCACGCCTTCCAGCAACAGCGGCGGACCGCCCACTTTCTCCAACACCGTTTTATCGGCATTGAAACGCTGGCCGGTGTTTTCCGCCTGCGCCAGCACCACCATCAGCGCCGAGCGGCTGTCCGCCAGATCGCGGTCACGTTCCCGGCTCGTCAGCAAGGCGACCGCAAACTCCGATTCGACGTTGAACCTGACCTCGCCGAGCTCATGCGTCTTTCCCGACGCAAACCCCACGACGCCTTTCGTCGCGGCGGTATTCACGGAAAAACTACCACCGTTCGCAAGGTCGCGCGTCAGCTCGCCCGTGTTCGAAATCACGCGGCTCCCCGTCCGCCAGCGATCGAGCTTCGGCGATGCCATTTTTTCCGCCACGAATTGCTCGGTGAACTCCAGCTCCACCCGGCCGATCGACAGCGCATCCGCCGGCATCGTCCCATCCAGACGATTCGCGTCGCCTTGCGTAAACGTCCGTTCCTCGAAACCGATCTCACCGCGCTCGAGATTCTCGAGGCTGACCCGCCGGCGCGGCAGCACCGGTGCGCCTGTTTTCACGTCTCCGCGATAGAGCGCCCGCGCCAATATCGGGAACGAACCCACCTGCGTCGGGCTGTTCGTGTTATAAACATTCGGCGCCTCGAGCGCATCGCTGAAGCCCGCGCTGTTCGCCGCGAAATGAAACGACATGTCCCAGCCCTGCAGCCCCATCCCATAGAACGCGATCACCGGCGGTCCTTCCGCGATCCACGGATTCGGTGACATGCTCGTCCATTCCGAAAACGAAAACGGCCGTTCATGCACCTGCGTGAGCCCAACGCCGAGCAGTCCGAGATCCGACCGTGCGAGCATGCTGCGCATGTCTCCGACCCGCATCCCATCGCGCAGCTTGTGGCCGGCGCCGCCGAAATAGTTATGCCGGTCGATCACGCCCACCCGCGCATCGGCGAGCAAATTATAATAATGCGGCAGCCCATCACCCGCTTTCCAACAACTGCCCGCGATCAGTCCGCGATAGCCCGTCGCGCGAATCGCCGCGACGAACTTCTGATAAAACGCATCCTGGCACTCGTGCAGAAAACGCGCCGCATCGAGCAGGCGCTGCCGCGACGGCGACTTCGCCACCACGTCAGGCTGATAGTAGCGCCGATCCGGCACCGGAAAAATATTCCCGCGATCCAGATGCTCGCCGGTCTGCCACTCGGGCCAGAGATCGATGCCTGGCGCGCCCCACGCCGCCACCAGCGCCTCGTGCGAGCCGTATTTGTTTTTCAACCACGCACTGAACTGCGCCGCGAGTTTGGCGCGATAGGTCGGCATCGTCTTGAGCTGCTCGCCCGCCGTCCACCACGCGTTGTCCTCGTTCTGCAGCTCAATCAGCACGAGCGCGGGGTCGTCGGCGTAGCGCCGTCCCGTGTGCGGATTCACGTGCTCGAGCAGGTTGACCGTCACCTCGATGTTCAACGCCTGAAGATCCTCGAAAAGATTCACGATCCCATACGTCGATCCCGCAAGGAACGGCGGCCCGCCACTCCCCAACACTTCCTCGTAAGCCAGCAATCGATCCCGATCTCCCGGTTGCGGCCGATGACCAAAAATATGCGACCACGCCTGATACACGCCCGCTCGTTGCAGTGCCGAAACGTAGTAATCCATCCGCTCCAACAGCTCCGGCACGAACTCCGTCGAACGTTCGTGCGAGCCGATCCCTTCCCCCGGCCAGAGAAACTTGTGAAACCGCACGGCATTGATGCCAAACTTGGCGCTCCACGCCGCCCGACGATCGGCCTCTTCACCCGACGGCGCGACGTGTTGATTGTTGTTGTTGGTGCCCCAGAAGATCGCCGGCGTTCCGTCTTCGAACACAATCCGGTCGCCTTGCATCGTCGCGAATCCATGCCGCCCCGCCGGTGCGTCCAACCAATCCGCCAGGCCAATCGCACCGGCTTCGGCCGTGTTGGTGGGAGCGAACACAAACCATCCTTCGCGCACCTCGCTCTCCGCCGCGTGCGTCGAAACACCCATAAACCCGGCGGCGCCCAAAATCGCCGCCGCCATCCGGAGGAATGGAGCATCCATTCGGACAACCACGCGACGGATCGCTCCCGAGTCAATCGGCGCTACGCCGCCCGTTAGTCGACCCGTTGACCACCCGACCGCTCAACCGCCGCGCGTCCTTTTTTTCAACCCGCCTTCCGCGTCACAACGAACACCCGATCAACAAGGGCTGGGTCACGAAGCTCACATAGGTCGCGAACTCCACACGCAGTTCCGCCGCGATATCTCCACAGCGGACTCGTCTGCCTGATCTCGCTTTTCCGCCGGCAAACTACTCCCGCAGCAACGAGCCAATCGCCGCCAGGATGTCGCCGCGACCCGAGCCGCTCTTCGACGAAGTCGTGAAAATCGGCGGCGACTCCGCGCGCCACGCCGCGATCGCGCGTTGGAAGGCCTCCACTTTCTCGCGCGTCTGCGAAGCCGACTGTTTGTCCGTCTTCGTAAACACGAGCGCATAGGGCACCTCGCAGGTTTCCAGCCACTGCACGAAATCCAGATCGATCGCCTGCGGCGGCAGCCGCGAATCGATCAACACGAACACCTGCCGCAAATTCGGCCGTTTCGAAAGAAAGTCGGCGACAGCCTCGTTGAAATCCGCCCGCTGCTGTTGCCCCACTTTCGCGTAGCCGTAGCCCGGCAAATCGACGAGCACCCACCGCCCATCGATCAAAAAGAAATTCATCAGTCGCGTCTTTCCCGGTGTCGCCGACACCTTCGCCAAATCACGCCGGTCCGCGAGCACGTTGATCAGGCTCGATTTCCCGACGTTCGATCGGCCAATGAACGCAAACTCCGGCCAGTTCCAGTTCGGGCACAGGCTCAGGTCGGGCGCACTTTTCTTGAATTCGGCGGATTTGATTTTCATCGAAACAACAACGTGCTCCCACGCTGCGCACGTTCCGCGCCGCGGCCAGCCGCGAATCGAAATCATTCACTCCCGCCCGCAGCTGCGTGCCTCGCGATCAGGTGCCCGTGATCTTCCAGCGCACGTAAATATCCTCGACCTTCGCGCGCGCCCACGGCGTTTTCCGCAAAAACGTCAGGCTCGATTTGATACTCGGATCAAACTGAAAGCACCGGACGGGCACCCGCCTCGCGAGTTCCTCCCAGCCAAATTGCGCCACCAACTCGTTCAACAATTTCTCGAGCGTGACGCCGTGCAGTGGATCGGAAGAAGCCATTCGCGCAAAGCAGACAAGGAAGGGGGAGAAACGCCAGCCCGCGCCGCCACGATGCCTGCCCCCAATAAAAAGCGGCAGATGCATCCGCATCCGCCGCCATCTCGCGCTTGTTCAGTGCCGAGTCAGCCCGCCACTTTCGTATCCGGTTGCATGCTACGCGAGCGTCGCTGCCACCACACAAACGCGATCAACCCAAGCGCCGCCATCGCGCCCGTGACCACCGGCTCCGGCACCGGTTGGAAGCGCAGCACTTCACCCTGGCCGGGAATCACCCCGCGATTCGCCACGTAGAGAATCCCGTCGTCATCAAACGCGAGCGCCGTTGGCGCAATCAGACCATCCGTCATCAGCAGTTCCTTGAAACCGGTGTTCGGATTGAGCCGCCACAATCCTCCCGTCGGATCGCCCGAGAGCAGCCCGTTGTGCGCAAACTCAAGAACGTAAAGCCAGCCATCCGCGCCATACGCGAGATCGATCACGTTGGTGAAGCCATCGCCAATGAGGGAGAGCCCGGCGTCGTCCACGCGAAACACCCCCGCACCTCCCACCGGAAACGGAAAGCCCGTCAGCTGACTCACGAAAATATCTCCGACATCACTGAGCGCGAGCGAGGTCGGCACCGCATCAATCCCGGGCGGCAGATTCAACAAGGTGCTCACCACGTCGATCGTGCCGTCGAAGCCCACGTTCAAAATCGCGTTCGCCCCGGCATCCGCGACGAGCACACCACCGTCGTGCACGCTCAATTTGAACGGATTCGAATCGACGGGTCCGCCCGCCGGATTGTTCGCCCCTTCGTAACCGGCCACATCCGCCACGCTCTCCGGTGTCGTTCCGCCCGCAGGCAGGCGCATCAAATGGCCGAGCTGGTTCAACTCCGATCCGACACGTGCCGCCGGATCTGCACCCAGCCCGATCGTATAATAAAGATTTCCGCTCCCATCGAAGCCGACGTCATGCACGCCCGTGACTTCTCCGCTGCCGGCATTGTAAAGCATCGGCAGACCTGAAAGCACCTCACTCCGAGAACCCGGCTCCCACCGCGTGATCGCACCCGTCTCACCATAATACAGCGGCGCACCGCGCACGGTGATGAAAGGCGTATCCGCGCCCGGCACTCCCACTTGACCGGCCTCCGCTATATACAATGCACCATCGGCGCCGAAGGTCATGCCACGCGGATTATGAAGTCCGCTCACCACCACGCGGGGCGCAAACTCCGCGCCCGTCGCCGTTCCCACGGCTATCGCGCAACAAGCGATTCCGAGTCCCGGCCATCGGACGGCTCGCAACGAGGAAAGAAAACTCGGCACCAGTGTAACAACAGCGTGAATACCACGCGCGGCCTCTGAAGGAAGAGAATGCATGTTCATGGGTTCGGGATTTGCAGGCCCGAGCTTCTGCACGCGACGCGCAGAACTTCGGGCCCAAGGGGTGACAAAGTCGAATCCACGAAAACACCTCGCAGTGTTTCCGCGTGCTCGAAAGGTGAGCTAAGCGGCCCCTTCAGCTACGCGGAGCCCGCTCCGAGCGTCGATCTCTGCCTCGCCGCAAACGTCCGAAAGAGGCGTCCAACTTCCCCTGATACACGCCGCTTCTCGCCCCCGCTCCCCGTCCTAGAAATCAAACCACCGGCTCTCGCCCACCCCTTCGATCGCCGGAATTGCCGCCACGCCCGCCAAGATCGCAGCCAAAATCGCAAATCCCAAGGTCAACCATTGCACCCAGTTCGGCCGCGACCGCGTCCGCGCCATCCGGCGCATGAGTTCGCTTTGGATCGCGCTGCGCGTCGCCTCGTCGTGATCGCGCGCGGCAAGTTCCTTCGCGAGATCGTCTTCGGACATAAGGCGCAGCTGGGAAAAAGAGGGTGACGTGTTCACGAGTGAAGAGCGTTCCTGCGATGACACAGCCGTTAGCGCTTGGTTCGCCCTTTCGGCCACTCCTCCACGGAAAAGCCGTTGCTCCCGCCGGTGGCTCACTCCGTGCCGCTCAGACGCGCTGCGATCGCATCCATGTCCGCTCGAAGCTCGTCCTGCACCTCCTCCGCCCCGACGCCGTGCACCGCGTAAAGTTTGTTTCCCACGCCGTGCAGCAGGTAAACGCGGTTCACGCAGCGAACCGCGCCCAGCACGATTACACGGTGAACGCGCGCGAGTTCGCGCCACGCTCCCGTTTTGCGCCGCACGCGAGCCGCGGGGGCTTTTTCTCGCCGCGCCCGCGAAGGCCCGCGCTTCGTTTTCGCTCCCAGCAGCAGCGACACGGGCAACCGCGCATACGATCCCGGCAACACGATCCCCACGGCGATCGCGCGTTGCGCCGATTCGAAGGTCACGATTTCCGACGCCGGCGATCCCAGTCGCTCATCGAACTCGTTCGCGATCCGTCGCACGGTCCCGCCCCACGTGAAATCAATCGACCGGTCGCTCATCAGCGAACATGTCCGCTCCGCCACCCCGAATCTCCATCAGTAAGACTACGTAAATTTACGCTCCCTCGCATCGCGACTCGCTGGCATCTATCGAACTTTCTTCGATGCCGCGGCCGTGATGTCTCCGGATAGCTGATACACGCGGAAATATCCTATTATTTGCAACCCCTCCTCCTCCAGGTCTCGCTTTCGCCCGCCCGCGCCCCCTCTCGATTTCTCCGCGTCGCCGCTGCTTCGCATCGCGGTCTCTCACCCCCGCTCCGGTCTTAGCTTTATCCGCCGCTGCTCACCTCCGCAGCTTTCCTCATCGCGTCGGCAGCTCCCCTCGCTCCGACCATGTCAGACGACAAACCTCACGCCGCGAGCGCGTTCCTCAGCAACCCGAACGCATGGCTGGCCTTCCTCACCGTCGCCGGCGGCCTGTGGCTCGTGTCCCAAAAACTGACCAGTCACCGTCCCGTAATCCAGGGCGGCGACTGGCCCGTTTCGATCGGCGACCAGAAACTTACGACGCGCCTCTGGGAAGACCCTTTCGCAAATCAGCGTCGCGATCACAAAGACGAGGAGGTCACGACCGGGCTCGCGTCGCTATGCCAACAGGCGGAAGCCCGCGAGTCGGCGCCAGAGAGTAGCCGCGCGGAGAAGGGTCTCCTCGTGATGCCGGTCATGGTCCCCGGCGGGAATTACAGCGAAGATCGGGAGGTTCGCATTCGCAGTCGCTACGCCATCGTCTCCGCGTTGGGACGTTCCGGCTACGTGCCGGAAGACGCTGAGCGCATCGGCGTGCTCCGGCTGCCCTGGCTGAACCAGCACGACCTCAGCCGAGCCCAACAACGCGATCGCGCAAACCAAACGTCGATTTCACGCCTCCGGAACGACCACGGCCGCTATCCTCCGCGTCTCCTTGGCATCAACGCCGCCAAGCCTCCGCTGTCGATGGACGTGCGCTTCGAATGGTATCGCCGGAAAGTATTCTCGACGACCGATTCCCCGACCGAACGTCACTCGCACGTCCTCGTCCTCTGGCTCGATGACACGTTCTTCGATGATGCGCCCTTGCTGCGGCTCGCGTTGCTCCTTGAGCCATTCGTGTTCGCGTCCGGTTCGAACGAGGTCGTTCCCCGTCGCAGCTTCGCAGTGATCGGCCCCCGCCGCTCCTCGACGCTGCGCTACATGCTGCCGAAGTGGGAACAAGACGAACAGAGTTCCGCGCCCGACCGCACCTCCACGCTCGATCGTCTCACGCGCGGCGTTCTCAAGCACGTCGATCTCTATTGCGCCACGCCGAGCGCGATGGACGAGGTGCTCATCAGCACACGGATCGATCCCTACCAACCTCCGCGCGCGGCCGTCATCGAGAAGCTGAAGACTCATGCCGGGTTCAAATCGGTCCGCAACTTCTGCGCCACGGACGCCCAACTCGCGCACGAGCTGTTTGACGAGCTCGAGCTTCGCAACGCCGGCTTGGTCAAAGGAAGAAATCACATCGTGTTGATTTCGGAGTGGGACAGTTTTTTCGCGCGTATGCTGTCACTGACCTACGGCGCGGAACTCGCGATCCGGCAGAATGCGGCGAGCACAAACAGACCCCTTACTCGCGCCGAATACATCAAGCCCTTCAGTTCGCGCACCCCGGATCCCCCTCAGATCCCCAAAAACTTTCATTCGTTCGTTTACTTGCGAGGCCTCGACGGTCAGACGGCTGCCTCAACGCCCTCGAAAGAAAACGCCGGCGCCGACCCGAGCGCGACTTCGCGTTTCACCGGGAAGCGACCCGCCGACCCGAAAGAATGGGAACCCGACGTCAATCGCGCCGAAGGCCACGCGCAGTTCGACTATCTCGGGCGCATCGGCGATCGCCTCGCTGTCCTGCAGCGATCGTTGCAACGCGAAGAGGGCGCCAAGATCGCCGCCATCGGCATCGTTGGTAGTGATGTTTATGATACGCTCCTGATCCTGCAGGCGCTCCGGGAGAGATTTTCCAGCGCACTGTTCTTCACCAGCGATCTCGACGTTAGAGTCTTGAGTCCCCGCGAACGGGACTGGGCGCGCAATCTGATCGTCGTCAGTTCCTACGGCCTCTCGCTTCACCCCTTTCTGCAGAAAGACGTTGCTCCGTTTCGCGACAGCACGCAAACGGCACAATTCGCCGCAACCCTCGCGGCCCTCGGCCACCGCGCCCTTCAAAACGTCGAGACGATCCCGCCGCGACGATTCGAAATCGGAAACCACCAGGCGGTCGATCTAAGCGTCACGGAAAATCGGCATCTCAGTTATCCCAACCTCGATCCGTCAGGCGGCGAGTTCGGGCTCCATCCGCCTACCGAGGTCGATATCCACCGCGATCGAAGAGATCATCGATCAACTCGGTTGAGAGGCGCCGCGATCTCGGCGGCATTCCTGCTGGTGATCGCCACGCTGCTATGGAAACCGCTGCGGCGCGTCACATGGCAGCTTTGGGCCTATCCGGCCGAAACGCTCCGCTACACCGAAGAAGACGTGGGCGGTCCGGAAGGCGCTTTCGCATTGGTCCGGCGTCTGCATCGCAAAGCGCCCACGGACGATCGCGCCAAAGCGCTTTCGCACCTCCCTGCGTTCGGCCCCCTGCGTCGGCAGATCTTCGGGCTGAATCTGAAACTCGCCCGGACCAAACGTAAGCTCGACCGAGAGCCCGAAGCTTCCAAGGCAAAAAAATCTCTCCTCGCGACCGAGCGTTCTCTCCTGTGGCAGCGCGATCATCGGATGACCGAATTACAGGACGAACTGCTCGACCGACTGAATCGCACTATTTCCGGCGAGCCCGCGATTGCCGCGGGTAACGGCGTTAAACCACGAAGCCCTTGGAATCGTCTGCAATCCTTGCCAAGTCCGCGCCGCGCAATGCGCAGATGGAGCGAGCGCCGGACGCTCGACGATTTCCTCCGCACCACCCAGCTCATCCCGTCCGCTTCCCGGCGAAGTCATCCGGCCGACGGGCCTGCGCTCGAGGCCGCCGAGGAAGCCCGCAACGCCTCGTCGCACCTGTTTCATCTGCGCATGTATCGCACCGTCCTCTGGTGGCTGAGCGTCGGGGCCTTCTTCGTCCTCGCGGTCCTGCTCTGGCATTGGATTTGGCAGGACACCTTCGAATTCCCACAGGGAGAACCTTTCAGCTTGTCCAGTGGCATCAGCTCCTGGCCAGCGACCGTGGTCCGTGCACTGGTCGCCGCATTGTCGGTCGTGTTCTTGATCGAGATCGTTTTTCGACTCAGCGAAACGTTTCATGTGCTGACGCGCGCTTTCCGGCTCTCGCGTCCCGACATAGCCGCGCCCGCGCCGCCAAGCCGCGTGAGCGCGCAGCAAATCTGGTTCGATCAAGCCAAGCCCGCCCCTCTCCTGCTGGCAGCGATCGGCGTGATTACCGCCACGCTCGCTTATCGATATCTGCTCCGGGCGATCCGAGACGCTTCCGGCGAATTCACGTTTCGACCCTATCGCGGCGAGGTCATCACCCAAGTCGATTTCACGATCTTGATGGTCTCGGTCTACGGTTTCATCGCGGTTGCGTTCGCCACGGTGGCCACGGCGTGGTTGTGCCGGCGTTTCATCGATCGTTTGAGCGCAAGCACCACTTTCTATCCTGAAGCGACGCGCGCACATTTCTCGCGGCAGATGGGCCGGCTCGAAGATGAGTATCTCGACGAGTGGATCGACCTGCAGTTGATCGCCGACCTCACCGAAAAACTGGGCCGGTTGGTTTATTATCCTGCGATACTGATCGTCCTGATGACGCTGGCGCGAAACACCTGGTGGGACGCCTGGACGTGGCCCACATCGCTCGTCGTTATCTTCGGGCTGAATTTCCTCCTCGCCTTGACCAGCGTCGTGATTCTCCAGCACTCCGCCAAAGAGGCGAAACGCCGCGCCGAACAAAGCCTCGCAGCCAAGGTGCGGAGAATCCAGGCGCAGATTGCCCCCACCTCCGCGCAACACAGCGCCGCCCGCGCGGAAGAACTGCTCAAGGAAATCCGCCAACTCGATCGCGGCGCCTTCGTTCCGTTCTGGGAGAATCCCGTCGTCGGCGCATTATTCCTTTCGTCCGGCGGCACGACATTGATTCAGGGCCTCGTCTGGTTCCTCGGCCGCTAGGCAAAAAAGCCGGCCTCACGAGCCGGCTCGGAAAACAGAAAACGGATCTTCGAAACGTCGCGCCTTTACTCAAGCCGTCGGCAGCACCGGTGCCGCGGGCGCGGCATTCGCGAGCTGATTCGAATACCCGGAGATCTTCACCCAATAGATAATCCAGCAAACAAGCCCGCCCACGCTCGCGAGCATTCCCAGCAGTGGAATGATGCTGCACGCGATGAGGATCGCCATCACGAGCCCGATCGTCTTTCCGCCATCTCCAAAATCGATTCCTCGGGTCTGCCCTTCAGCCACCAGCGATTTGGCAATGTTCAGCACCACGAAGAAATTCCACACGAGGCCCACGAACGGAATGATGTTCAGCCACACGAGGCCCGGCGCCATCGCACGATTTTGCGGCGAGACCCGGCTGAGACATTTCTGCAGGGTGAGAAGATAAAAAACCGCGATCGCGAGACCAATAAGACCGCCGACGAGCATACCGATCAACATGCCGGCGTTGAGTGCATCTGTTTCCATAGGGGAGTTGTGGGGTTGAGTCCGACGCGCTAACCGCAGCGACATCGCGACTCCCGCACCTCACCATCCCGCGGATCCGCCCTCAAGACCGATTTCGCCCACGCGCCCCAAAGCCGAATCGAGGCAACAGGACCTCCTCAGCATCGCCCCCTAAATACGAGAGCCGCCCC
>JAEZGX010000004.1 GCA_023416735.1 Verrucomicrobiota bacterium
CCTCCGCGGGCGACGTGGCCATGTCGACCGGGGTCGCCGTGCTGCTTCTCCTGTTCGGTACCACCCATTTCCGGCGGCGCGAGCGCGAGTTCGCGGACATCATCTGATGAGCGCTGCAATCGAACTCGAAGGTGTCGGCAAGCGCTACCTGTTGGGTGAACACCACGGTGGCGGCACCGATCTCAGCGATGCGTTCAGTCGTCTCGTCGGTCGCGTGACGCGCCGACAGCCCCGGGGCCCGCGCCGCGAGTTCTGGTCGCTCAAGGACGTCTCCCTCACCGTCGAGGAGGGCCAGGCGATCGGCGTGCTCGGCCGCAACGGCGCCGGCAAGAGCACGCTGCTCAAAATCCTCAGCCGTATCACCGAGCCGTCCAAGGGAGAGATCCGCATCCGCGGACGCGTCGCGAGCCTTCTCGAGGTCGGCACCGGCTTTCACCCGGAGCTCAGCGGCCGCGAAAACATCTTTCTCAACGGCGCTGTTCTCGGCATGTCCAAGACTGAGATCGCGCGGAAGTTCGACGAAATCGTCGAATTCTCCGAGATCGGGAAGTTCATCGACACACCGGTGAAACGCTACTCGAGCGGCATGTATGTCCGCCTCGCCTTCGCCGTCGCGGCCCACCTCGAACCTGAAATCCTCATCGTCGATGAGGTCCTCGCAGTCGGCGATGTCGCGTTCCAGCGCAAGTGCCTTGGCAAGGTTCGCGAAATCTCCCGCGGTCAGCACCGCACCGTCCTCTTCGTCAGCCACAACATGAACGCCGTCGAAAATATCTGCACGCGCGGCGTCATGCTGAAACAGGGTCAGCTCGTCCGCGAGGGCACCGATGTCCGCGATATCGTCCGTCACTACATCGCCGAGCACAAGATTGCGACCACCGCTCCGTCCTGGCAGAACGACGACAACTCTTACGAAAACGAACACTTCCGCGTCGATCGGTTCTATCTCACCGACGCGCGGGGCGAGCCAATCACGCACGCGGTGGCGAACGACTCTCCAGTCACCGTGAACATCGAGGGCGAGGTCCTGAAGCCCGACTCGAATCTACAAATTGGATACGGGCTGTTCACGAACGACATGGACTTGCTCTATCTCAGCACGAACCTCGATCAGCCCGAGGCCAACTGGGTTGAGCTCACCCGCGGCTCCGTGCGACTTTCCTCGAAGATCCCCGCGCGGCTCCTTAACGAAGGCGAATACCGCGTCGGCCTTTATCTCAGCCTCTATCGCCGCCGCTGGATCTGCGAGCCCGGCGTGAAAGGCCCGACTCTTGGCTTCGAAATTCGGGGAGGTCTCAGCGATTCGCCCTGTCTCGTCGTCCGCCGTCCCGGCCATCTCAGCCCCGTGATGGAATGGCAGGTTCGTTCCGGCGTCGAGCTGCTCGCCTGAGCCTCTCCCTCCTCCAGTCCTCCCGCTTCCTTCCGCCGTGGCCGCCTGCGCCCCCGTCGCTCTCTTCGTTTACAATCGTCCCGACCACACCCGTCGGACACTGGAGGCGCTTGCGCGCAACCGCCGCGTTGCCGACACGCCGCTCTACGTGTTCGCGGACGGCCCCAAGCCCGGCGCCTCCGCCGCCGAGCGCGAACGGATCGCGGCCACGCGGGCGCTGGTCTGCGCCGGGCCGTGGTCGCGGCAGGTCACACTGATCGAGGCGTCGGAAAATCGCGGGCTTGCTTCCTCGATCCTCGCTGGGATCGGCCACGTCCTCGCGCAACACGATCGTGTAATCGTCCTCGAGGACGATATCGTCACCTCACCGGGCTTCCTCGAGTTCATGAATCACGGACTCGATCTCTATGCCAACGAGCCGCGCGTGATGCACCTTTCCGGCTACATGTATCCGCTGGGGCTTCGCACTCCCGGGACCATGTTTCTCCGCATTCTTTCATGCTGGGGTTGGGCCACGTGGCGGCGGGCGTGGCAACACTACGACGACAACATCGAAACTCACCTCGCGCGCCTCGACACGCCTCATCGTATCCGAAAATTCAATATCGAGGGGCACGCCGATTTCCACCGCCAGCTTCTCGACAATCGCTCCGGACGCATTCGTTCGTGGGCCGTCCGCTGGTATGCGTCCTGGCTCGCTCGCGACGGACTCACGCTCTTTCCCACGCATTCGCTCGTTCGCAACATCGGACACGATGGCAGCGGCGTGCATTGCCACGCCGATGCGCGTTTCGATACCCCGCTCGTCGACGATGTCCCCGTTCGCCGAATACCTGTGCGCGAAAACATCTCTGTCCGGTGGCGCATCAACGAATTCTACCGGTCCGGACGTGGCGACCGCTCCTTCCCGCGCATTTGGCTCAACAGCCGTCTTGTCCTGCCGCTCCGACGACGACTCGCCCTTTGACCGTCATGGCGTCCTCCCGCTTCATCCCTCCCGCTGTCCGCACCGTTCTGCGCGATGGTTGTAATCGCCTTCGCTTTCGCGGCGTCGCGCTCGGGCCCGGCACCTACGTCCAAGACAACGTGTCGCTCACCCGCGGGTTCATCACCGGGCGTCATTGCGCGATTCTCCGCGGCGCCCAGGTGCTGCGTCACACCCGTCTCGCGGATCGCTGTGTTCTTGGTCATCGCACGCGGATCGGAAACTCAACCCTCGGTGCGCACTGCACGCTCGAACCCGAGGTCGAACTGTTCAACTCCACCCTCGCCGACCACGTCGAACTGCAGCGACAGGTCTCAGCGACCGACACTCGCATCGGCCGCTTTTCCTACGTCGGTCGCCGCGCGTATCTCAATCTCGTCTCGGTCGGAGCGTTCTCCTCGATCGGTCCGTCCGTGTTTGCCGGTCTCGGCGATCATCCCAGCGATCTCGGCAGCACGTCCCCCGCGATGTATTCCACTCGCGGCCAATGCGGAGGCAGCTTCGCGACCGCCGATCTCTTTCGCGAACGAAGCCCCATCACCATCGGCAACGATGTCTGGATTGGCGCCCGCGCATTCATCCGTGACGGCATTTCGATCGGCGACGGCGCCATCGTTGCCGCCGGGGCCATCGTGACGCGAGACGTCCCCGCCTACGCCATCGTCGGCGGCACACCCGCCAAACTGATCCGTTTCCGCTATTCGGAGGAGGTCGTCGCCCGACTCGTAGCGACGGCTTGGTGGTCCTGGTCCGACGATCGTCTCCGCGCCGCCCAGCCGCTTCTCGCCTCCCGCAATATCGAAGCGTTCCTCGATTGGGCCGAGACGCACTCACCGCTCGCTCCCGCTTCCACTCTTCCATGAACCCGTCTGCTCAACTCAGCGTCGTGCTCCCCGTCTTCAACGCGGAGCGCTATATCGCCGGCGCGCTCCGCAGCGTGCTCGCGCAGTCGTTCACCGCGTTCGAACTCATCGTGGTCGACGACGGCTCTACCGATCGCTCCGCCGAAATCATCCGCCGGTTTGCCGAACGCGACTCCCGCATTCGGCATATCCAGCGTCCCAATACAGGAATCGTTGGCGCCCTCAACGACGGCCTTGCCGCGGCCCAAGCGCCGTTGATCGCACGCATGGACGCCGACGACTTCGCCCTGCCTCGCCGTTTCGAGCGCCAGGTCGAATACTTCGCCTCGCATCCCGAGTGCGTCGGGCTGGGCACCGCCGTCGATTTCATCGACGCCCACGGCGCCTGTGTCATGGCGTGCCCTCGTCCTCTGGATCACGAGGAAATCGAGGCCGGGCTTCTCCGCGGCGACGGCGGCATGATCATTCACCCGTCAGCGATGTTTCGGCGTGATGCTGTGTATTCAATCGGTGGCTACCGCCGCGAAGCGCAATACGTCGAGGATCTCGACATCTATCTGCGCCTGGCCCGCGTCGGGCGTCTCGCGAACCTGAGCGACACGCTGCTGCAATACCGGATTCATCCGACCAGCATCAATTTCACCAAGAACGAAAACCGTTACCGCACCAAACTCGGGGTGATGGCCGATGCTTTTCGCGAACGCGGCCTGCCTTTCCGGGCAGCGGACATTCCCGATCGAAGTCGCGCCTGGGGCACGCCCGCGCACCGCTATCGCGAGTGGGCGGCCACCGCCCTTCAATTCGGCGATCGCCGTGTCGCCGTGCGTCACGGTTTTGCCGCCTGCCGTCTCGAACCTTGGAACCGCCAGTCCTGGAAGAGCCTTCGCTACGCGTTAACCGGACCGCTGCGGCGCGTGCACGTAGAGGTTCCTGCCCAACCGACCGCGACCGCCGCCTGAGATGCCGTCGCTCCTTTACATCGGCCAGAATCCCACGGTCGGAACCGGCAGCCCGATCATCGTGCTGCGCCACCTGCAACGTTTTGCCAGCGACGGGTGGCACATTTCGATCCTCGGGGAATACGGCGGAAACTACGATCTCTCCCGCCAGGCCGGTTGGAACGTCGTTCATCTCTGCCACCGCAAATGGTGGTGGCCGCCTTATCGTCAGCATTCAAACGGCCTGCGCTGGCTTCGCCTTCGTTTGCTGGCCCTCGACGCCACCAACGCACTCCCCCGCCCCGACGTGGTGTTGAGTTACCTCGCTGCGCATTCCGACTTCTCCACCCAACTCGCCACTCACGTTTCTCAAGTCACCGGCGCGCCCCTTCACGTGCTCGTTCACGACGATGCCACGGCTTTTCCTTATGCCCGCGGCCAAGAGACAGCGCTGCGCCGTCTGCACGAGTCCATCCTGGCCAGCGCGGACACCTGCTGGTTCGTCTCGCCCGAGCTCGCCGATTGCTTCCCCGCCACCGCACCGCGTCGCCGTATCCTTTATCCAATACCCGAGGGTTGGGATCGTCCTGCACAGTGGAGCGACAATTTCCGGCGCTCTCCTCAAATCTACTACGCTGGTCACGTCTGGAATGAACAACTTCCTGTCTTGGCGCGAATCGGCCGCACCGCCCAGCGCTCCGGCGCCCAACTCGTGATCATGGCACGCGGGTCGGTCGGGTTGCGCGCTTTGTGCGACACGGAACCGATCCAGCATCGCCTTCCGTTTCCCACCAATCGCGAAGCGCTCGCGCATCTCGTGACGGAGGCGGCGGGCGCGATCGTGTCCTACGCCGACAAAATCTCATCCATGCCATGGTCCGCCACGAGCTTCCCGAGCAAACTCGTCGAATACTGCCATCTCGGGCTTCCGATCGCGATCGTTGCGCCATCCGATAGCGCTGTCGCGCGTTGGGCAGCACGCGTGCGTTTTCCTTCTTGTTTCTCGCCGTCCGACGCAGATGCGCTCGATCGCTGGTGCCAGCAGCTCCGCGATCCTTCTGCTTGGCAGGAACTCGCCAGCCTCTCTCTCCAACTCGCTCGAACTGAATTCGCTCCGGAAAACATTCAGGCTCAATTGGCCAGCGGTTTTCTGGACGGCACAGAACGCCGCGCTGCGTGACAAAGCTGGAATCCCACCGATCGCACATGTCTCCGTCCTCTCCTCGTCGCGTCATCCTCGTCGGTTGCGGCGCCGTTGCGCGCCAGTTCTACGTGCCCGCTTTGAGGGTGCTGCAAAACGCAGGTCTCGCGCGACTCGTGGCGATCGTCGACCCGTCAGTCAACGCGCGCGAGACGATCGCGCGGGCCTTTCCTCGCGCCGGCCAGGCCGCTTCGCTTGAACAAACCACCGCGCCCGCGGGCACGCTGGTGATCGTCGCTTCGCCGCCCGGGTTCCATGCTGCGCAAACCATCGCGGCCTTCGAGCGGGGCTGGCATGTGCTTTGCGAAAAACCCATGGCGTCGTCCGCCGCCGAAGCCGCCGAGATGGTCGCGGCCGCCAAGCGTCACGATCGCCTGCTCGCCGTCGGCCTCTACAAACGTTTCTTCCCCGCGAGCCGCTACATCCGTTCGCTTTGCCGTGACTGGCTGCTCGGCCCGCTGGTCAGCTTTTCGATTCGCGAGGGCGGTCCATTTCGCTGGCCCGCTGGTCCTTCGTTCTTCGACCGCTCTCAAACGCCTGGCGGCGTCCTCCTCGATATCGGCGTTCACGTGCTCGATTTGCTCGGTTGGTGGCTGGGGACGCCGTCCGACATCAAATACGCCGACGACGCGATGGGAGGTCTCGAGACCAACGCCTTTCTCCGCCTCGGCTACGGTCCCGGCGTCGAGGGCAATCTTCATCTCAGTCGCGACTGGGGCACCGCGCAACGCTACCGCTTCGTCTTCGAACGCGGCACAGTCACCTGGAAGGTCAACGACGCCAACGGGCTCACGGTCGAACTCGCCGGCGCCCCGGCCGCGGTCCAAGGCACCCTGCTCGCGCCGCATCAGGATCTTCCGCTGCTTGCCGAACCGCGCGCCCTGGAAACCAACGCGCAATGTTTCGTCCTTCAACTCGTCAACGTGCTTGCTGCCATCGACGGTCAGGAAGAACTCCTCGTTCCCGGCGAACAGGGACAGGAATCTCTTCGTCTTATCGAACACTGCTACGCCAACCGCACGTTGATCGAACAACCCTGGCTCACTCCTGAAGAAGCCGCTCATGCTCAGGAACTCAGCGTCGGCATCCCCGCTCTTTCATGAAAATTGGAATCATCGGCGCCAGCGGCTTTATCGGAACTCGGCTGATCGAGCATTTCCAACTGCGCGGCGGCCCCGCCCTAGCTGCCATTGTGCGTCGCCCTTCGAGCCTCGCCTTGCCCAAGCGCTTCGCGATCGAGACGCATCTCGCTGACGCGCTCGACGTCGATGCGATGGCGCGCGCATTCAGCGGCTGCACAGCCATCATTCACACCGCCATCGGCGATCCCGCTCAAATCGAGCGTATGCCGGCCGCCTTGTGTCTTGCCGCCAACGACGCCGGCGTGCGTCGGCTGGTGTATCTCAGCAGCGCATCCGTCCACGGCCAGAACCCGCCGCCCGGCACCGACGAATCGTCGCCGCTCTCCGCCGATCACGCGATGGAATACAACAGCGCCAAAGTCCGCGCCGAACACAAGTTCTTCGCCGAATGCGAGCGCCACGGACTCGTCGGTTTCGCGCTTCGACCGGGCGTTGTTTACGGTCCTCGATCCCGCTGGATCTCAGATCTCGCCACCGACCTGATCGATGGACGTGCCTGGCTCTACGATGGTGGTCGCGGCATTTGCAACGGCATCTACATCGACAATCTCGTTGCTGCCATCGTGGCCTGCCTGCATGCCCCCGACGAAGCCGCCGGCGTTTACCTCGTCGGGGACAACGAGACGATCACGTGGGAACAGTTCTACCGCGCCGCTGCCCTCCAACTCAATGTGCCGTGGGCTTCCATCCACCAGGTGACACGCCTCCCGAGCTTCCATCGTTCGTGGAAAGATCGCGCCGGACGCGCCGCCGCGCATCCGTTCGTCCAACGCCTCCTTCCGCTCGTCCCTTACAAGCTCAAGCGCAGCGCGAAAGCCGTGCTCGCCGCCGCGTCGCCCGCTCCGCGCAACGACTCGTGGTCGCTGCCTTCTGCGCCCCGTCCGCACATCACGCAGGAGATGGCTTTGCTTCAGCAGTGCGCCTGGAAATTCCCGCACACGCGCGCCGAGCAAAGTCTCGACTATCGTCCGCCGGTTACGTTCGTCGAAGGCATCGACCGCAGTTTCGCCTGGTGGCGCTTCGCGCAGGGCGACGTCTCATTCGCCGCATGAAGATCAGCGTCCTGATCCCCGCCTATCACGCCGGTCCTTTCATCGCCACCGCGTTGGAAAGCGTCCGCGCGCAGTCGCACGAGGACTGGGAAATCATCGTCGTCGAAGATGGCTCGCACGACGACACGGAGCGCATCGTGCACGACTTCGCATCGTCGGTCACGCAACCTGTCCGCTACGAGAACCTCGGAAAGAACTTCGGTGTCAGCATCGTGCGCAACCGGCTTCTCGATCTGGCGAGCGGCGACGCGGTTGCGTTCCTCGACGCCGACGATACGTGGGAGCCGTCTCATCTTCTTCTCGCCGTCGGCGCGATCACGCTCGGAGCCGATCTCGTCGTCGCCGGCGTGCGCACGATCGATCTCTCTCGCCAGGCCGTGCTCGAGACGATCTCTCCGCCCGCAACCCTCGTGCGCAGTCCCGTCCTGAGCTTGTTCCGCGAGAGCGTGATCGTGACCAGCTCCGCGGTTATCCTCCGCCGCAGCCTCGCGCTGCGCGTCGGCCACTTCGATCCCAATCTCCGCATCGGCGAAGATCGCGACTACTGGCTCCGTTGCGCCCTGACCGGCGCCAAGTTCCACGTCACCCGCGGTTACACGTGCAACTACTCGAAACATCCGGCGAGTTCGATGTCGCGCACCGTCCTCGTCGCGCAGCACAACACTCGTTTCTACGAAAAATACCGGTCCCTCGCCGCCGTGCCCGCGCGCCTTCGTCGTCATCTTCTCGCCCAAAGTCTGCTTTCTCTCGGTCGCCTGCTGCGCTCGCAAGATCGCCAAGGCAGCGCCCGCTGCCTCTGGCGCGCGTTGCAGTGCGAACCGTTCAACCCGCGTATTCTCGCGCATCTCGCCGTCACCCGTTTGCACGGCAAGGCCGCCGCCTGAGGCATGTCTCTCGCCTTTTTCATTCTCGGTCACAAAAACGCCGGCCAGATCGAGCGGCTGTTCCAAGCTGTGTATCGGCCCGAGGATGTGATTGTGCTGCATTTCGACCGACGCGCGGCGTCATCACTGCACCGCCTCGGTCGCGATCTTTCGAAGCGGCACGCCAATGTGCATGTTCTCCCGCCGCGTGCGATTCTTTGGGGCGGTTACCAAATGGCGGCCGCCCAGATCGCGGGCATGCAGGTCGCTCTTCGCGCCAGCCGGACGTGGCACCACTTCATCAACCTCACCGGCCAGGACTTCCCGATCAAACCGATCGCCGATCTCGACGCTCATCTCGCCGCCCAACCCGACGCAAATTACGTCAGCTGGTTCGATCCGGTCTTTAACCCGCTCTGGAGCAACGCGCGCGAACGCCTCAGCCGTTACTACCTGGAATGGCCCTGGCTCGAACGGCTTCTCCGCCTGCCCGGTCTCGGACGTCGTCTCCGCAAAGTCTTCGGTTGGCAGAACCGCCTGCCTCACATCCCTCGCTACGAACGCACCTGGCCCGACTTCCGCTATTTCGGCGGAGCCAATCACGTCATTTTGAGCCGCGCCGGTTGTGACTACATGGTTTCGGATCCCGAGGCGCGGCGCATCACCCGCTGGCTCGCGCATTCGGCGCACGCCAACGAGATCGTTTTTCAAACCGTTCTGCTCAACAGCCCGCTGGCGCGCACGATCGTCAACGGCCACTTGCGCGAGATCGATTTTCCGCCGCACACGCCCCATCCGCGCACTTTCCGTTCGGCGGATTTCAACCGGCTGATTGCCAGTCCCAATTTCTTCGCTCGCAAGTTCGACGATTCCGTCGACTCAGCCATTCTCGACCGCCTCGCCACGCACATCGGGGCCGTCGCCGCAAATCGCTACTCTGCAGCGCACTCCTGACCGGATTCGCTGTCCATGCCGCGCCCAACTTTGGGCGCCGCTCCACTTCTCTATCACGTCGCGATGAAGCCACCGCTGATCAGTATCTGCATTCCGGCCTACAACGCCGAACGCTACTTGCCCGCCACCCTCGAATCGGTGCGCGCGCAGCGTTTCTCCGATTGGGAGCTCATTGTCACGGAGGACGGCTCGCAGGACTCCACCGAGGACATCGTGCGCGAATTCGCGCGCACCGTCTCGCAACCCGTCCGCTACGATCGCCACGCGCAAAATCTTGGCCTTCCCGCGACCCGCAACACCGGCATCGCCTCCGCCCGCGGCGAATGGATTGCGTTGCTCGATTCCGACGACATCTGGACCGCCGGCCATCTCGAATCGGTCGCCGAGTTGACGCACCAGACTTCCGCGGAATTTATCCACGCCGGCTGCGTGCTCTTCGACAGCGATACAGGTCGCGAACTCTCCGTCCGCGCGCCCACGCCGCAGATGATCGCCGATTTTCCGAAGAGCCTTTTTGACGGTTCCTACATCATCCAGCCGTCATCGGTCGTGATGCGCCGTGGCTTGTGGGAAGACGTCGGCGGCTTCGATCCCACGTTTCGATATGTCGAGGATCGTGAGATGTGGATCCGTTGCGCACGTTCCGGCGCTCGCTTCGCCTACACCGGCCTCAACACCTGCCTTTACCGCAAGCACGCCAACGCCCTCTCGCGTCACGGCGTCGCCATGGCGCTGGCCAGCGCCCGGGTTTACGAAAAGAACATCGATTGGGACGCCGTCCCGAGCCAACAACGCCGCCTCCAAGCCGCCGAAGCGTGGAAAGCCGCGGGTCGCATTGCCCTGCGCGAAGATCCCGCCTCCGCGCGTGGATTCTTCACCCGCGCGTTGCGTCATCGCGCCCTCGCTCCCTCGACGTTCGGCTACTGGCTCGCCGCCGTCGTGTTGAACTACACCCGCGGAAAGGCCGCATGAGGTCCGCCGTCTGCACTCTCTTCGAGGGCAACTACCACTACGGCGTCGGCGCTCTCATCAATTCCCTTCACGCGAGCGGTTTCTCCGGTCGCATCGTGTGCGGTCATCGCGGCCCGGAACCGACGTGGGCCGACGCCGCCCGCCGCCTCACCCGTGGCATCGAGGTGCAGTTCGTTCCCGTCGCGCCGGAGCTTCATTTCACGCACTTCAAACCGGTCTTCATGCGCGAATGTTGGGCGCATCACGCGCCGGACGCTGCGCAGTTGTATTACTTCGATCCCGATATCGTCGTGAAAGCGCCTTGGTCGACATTCGATCGCTGGGCGGCCGACGGCATCGCGCTGTGCGAAGACGTCAACAACTACATGCCCGCGCGTCATCCGCTGCGGCTCGCGTGGTCCGACTTCCTCGCCGAGCGACAGCTCCCGACCGCTCGCCCGCTCGATCGCTACTACAACGCCGGCTTCATCGGACTCCCGCGCGCCTTCGAATATTTGCTCGAGACGTGGGCAAAGGTCATCCGCTTCGCCGCCGAGGAAATCGGTTCGCTCGACACCATCAAAGTCGATCGTCCAACCGCTCTCTTTCATACGCCCGATCAGGACGCGCTGAACATGGCTCTCATGGTCACCGAATGCCCCGTCAACGGCGTCGGCCCCGAAGGCATGGATTTCGCCGCCGGCGGACACCTCATGTCGCACGCGATCGGCGGCCGCAAACCGTGGCGAGGCGGTTTCCTGAAGGACGCCCTCCACGGCAAACCTCCCGGCAACGCACAGAAAGCGTTTTTCCGTTTCGCCGAAAAACCGCTGCGTCTCTTCAGCGCCGGCGAACTCGCCCGGCTCCGCCTGTCCCTCTCGTCCGGCGCCCTGCTGGGTCGCATCTATCGTCGCGCCTGAACGCCGCTTCTCCCGCTCACGTGAAACTCGTCTTTCTCTGCTCTTCTCTCGCTCCCGGACGCGACGGCGTCGGCGACTACGTTCGCCAACTCGCCGCCGCCTGCACCAGCCTGGGGCATATATGTCTGCTGGTCGCCTTGCACGACCGTCATCTTTCATCGTCGACCGCCCTGATTCGCGGCAGCGACGAGATCCGCCTGTCTGCCACGCTGACGTGGGCGAAGCGCGAGAAACTGCTCCACGAACTGCTTACCAACTTCGATCCACACTGGATCAGCTGGCAGATGGTTCCGTATGGCTTCGACCCCAAGGGCATTCTTCCCGCCGGCATCTACCGCCTCGCTGCCGCCACGCGCCGCTGGCCCAACCATGTCATGCTGCACGAGCTCTGGCTCGGCCTTGCCCAATCCGACCGGCTTCGCCCCCGCCTGATCGGCGCCCTGCAACGTCGCAAGCTCCTCCTTTTTCTCCGGCGTCTTCGTCCCGCGAGTCTTCACACCACCAATCCCGCCTACCAACTCGCGCTGGCACATCACGGCTGGCCCGCGGAACTGCTTCCGCTTTTCGGCAACATGCCCGTGCTCCCCGTGAAGCCGTATCTCGCGCGCGCCGAACTCGCCGACCTCGTCGGCGCTTCGCTCCCTCCCGAACCGCGGTGGATCGGCGCGATTTTCGGCACCATTCATCCGCAGTGGAAGCCGGACGCGACACTCGCGTTCTTGCGCGACGCTTCCCTCGAAGGTCGTCGTCCAATCAGCCTGCTCGCATTCGGCCGCGTCGGCGCTCACGGCGACCGATTGCTCGAACAACTTTCCCGGGGAAAAAGCGGCGTGCGCGTGTTCCACCTCGGTCCACAACCGCCCGATCGAATCTCGCGCCTGATTCGGGCCTCCGACTTCGGCATCGCCACGCACCCATGGGCGTTGATCGAAAAAAGCGGCACGACCGCCACGCTGCTCGAACATGGCCTGCCCGTGCTGGTGCCGCGTGACGACTGGCATCCTCGCCACGGCTCGATCGCGCACGCGCCGCGCGACCCATTGCTTCGTCGGCTCAGCGATCTCGCCCCCGGCGAATTTCCGCGGTGGCTCGGGCAGCGCCGCGAGCCCGCCGCGCTACTCCCCACCCTCACCAGCCAGTTCCTCGCTCAACTCGACACTCCGGCCACGGGTGGCGCACTCGTCGCATGAAGATCCTTTTCTACGCTCCGCAAATGGCCGCGTTCGGCGGCATGGAACGTCACGTGTGCGACCTCGCCGGCGTCCTCTCCACGCGGGGACACGCGGTCACCTTGCTCACGACGAGCAACTCCCTCGGCCCCGAACTCCGCGCGTCGCTCAACGCCGCCGGTGTATCTCTCCGCGAACTTGCCCGCCGCCGCGGCGCCGCCGGGAAAGTCACGAAGGGTCTGTGGCTTTTGCGCGAATCGCTGCGTCGGGAGCCGCAAGCGTGGGATCTCATTTATACCAACGGTCAGAGTGCGCTCGCCCGGCTTCCCTGGCTCGCCGCCCGTCCGCACACGCGCGTCATTCACCACCACCACACGGCCGGCGACGCCGCCGAGCAATCCACTTGGTCGGGCAGTTTCCGCCGCGTGCTGCGCGATGCCCCCGAACTCATCGCCTGCTCCCGCGCCACTCAGCAAGCGCTCGCCGAAGCGACCGGCCGCAAGGACATCAGCTTTCTGCCTTATCTCACGCGCTGCCCGGTTGACGCTCACCTCGTATCCGACCGCCGCTACCATTCGGATTCTACGCTCCATTTCGGCTTCATGGGCCGGCTGGTCGCCGAAAAAGGCATCGCCGATCTCTGCGCGTTGAGCCGTCGCTCCGACCTCCGCGGCATCACCTGGCACATCCACGGCGCCGGCCCGCACTTTCCTCCCGAATACTTCCGCGACTACCCCAACGTGGTTTACCACGGCGCTTACAAATCCGGCGCGGAACAGGCGACCATTCTTCAAAAACTCGACGCTCTCGTGCTGCTCTCCACGCACAACGAGGGAATGCCGCTAAGCCTCATCGAGGCGATGTCCGCCGGCCTGCCGTGGGTGGCCACCGATCGCGGCGGCACCCGGGAAATCGCTCTTTCGCCCGAAAACGCCATCGTCGCCGAACAGCCGCACAGCCTCGCAACGCTCGCGTCCGCCGTCGCTCGCATGGCCGCGCGTATCCGGCGCGGCGCTACGTCGCGCCTCGCCCAGCGCGCCGCTTACGATCGCGCCTTCGCGCCCACGGTGGTCGCCGACGCCTGGTGCGGTTTCTTCGAGAACCGCTCGCTCGCCCTCGCCTCCGCTTGATGGACTCGACGTTTCGCAGTTCCGCCGCCATCGCGCGCGCCGATTTCCTGGCGCTCGACGTGAACGACTTTTTCGGTCGCTCGGGCCCGGGCTCGCCGCACATCGAACCTTGCCAAATCCCTCCCGATACGGGCGCCAACGTCACCACGACTGTTCTCGTCAACACGTTCAATCACGAGCGTTTCATCGAGGAGTGTATCGACTCGCTCCTCGTTCAGACGGTCTTGCCTAATGAGATCATCGTCCACGACGACGGCAGCACGGACAACACCGTCGCACTCCTCCGCCGCTACGGCAGCCGCATCAAGCTGATCGAGACTCCGCCCGGCCGCGATCCCGCCCACGTCCGCCAGGTGCGCGCCATCGAACGGGCCTTCGCAAAATCGTCCGGTCGGCTCGTTTTCATGCTCGATGGCGACGACCGCTTCAAACGCGACAAGGTCGAGCAATACGTCTCCACCTTCGTCGCCAATCCCGACGTCGCGCTCATCCAGTCGCCGATGGACAAAATCGACGAACACGGACGTGTGCTGGGCAACAACGCCGAACCGCGCAAGCACGTGGTCGAACATCTCAAGGCGATCTACCGCCACCAGGACGTCGATTTCTACTATCCCAGCAGCTCGCTCGCTTTCTCGCGCGCCTATCTCGGTTGCGTGCTGCCGCTCGATCTTTCCGACGGATACCCGCTCTGGGCCGATACCCGCCTCAGCATCGTCGCGCCGTATTTCGGCCGCGTTATCACGATGCCCGACGTCCTCACGGAGTGGCGCCGGCATATTGGTTCCGACTCGGTGCGGGTCCGCACTCGCCGCCTTCAACTCCAGCAAACGCTCATGCGCACCCGTGTCTTCAACCGCTTCTGCCGCCGTCACGGCCTCCGCACGATTTCGCCTTGGCGAAACGCGCGGTTCTACCTCCAGATCCTCCGTTTTTCTCTCCCCGACACCGCCTATGCCTTGATCCACCGGCGCGTTTACCCCCGTGCCGCCTACCCGGTCTGATCTCGCGATGATTTCCCCGCGTAAGATCGCCAAGGCGTTCCTTTACCATGCCCGCGGAGCTCGTATCCGCGCGCTGGATGCGCCGCGTCGCGTCGATTGGATTCGCCGCCGGCTCCGCCTGCCCGCCAACACCCCTTTCGATCCGTTCTCCGGCGAGTCGCTGCGCGGGGTCAAGGTGACCCGACTCGATCCCCCCAGCGTTTACGATCGGCCCCTTCCTTCCATCTTTCCTTCCCATCCCGACGCCGCGGCCTTTTTCGCCAACCGCGCGCGCGAGAACGTCGCCCCGTCCTGTGTCGCCGAATTCGACGGCGGCATCGCGTGGGGCCATCCCACCGGCGGCGTCTTCACGAGCGAAGGACGATTCGTTCCCGCGTTCACCCACGACCCGTGCGGCGCCGAATTTCACACCGTGTGGACGCGGCTCCATTTTCCGAGCCCGCGGCGTTTTCCCGGCCGTATCCTGTATTTGGTGACACCGGAAGCCACGGACAACTTTCATCACTGGATGATCGACCTGCTGCCCCGGCTCGGACTCGTCCGTCGCGCCGGCTACCGGCTGGAGGATTTCGATCGCGTCATCGTCAATCATGCGAATCGCCGCTTCCAACGCGCGACGCTGCAGCACCTCGGCATCTCGCCCGACAAGCTCCTCGACGCTCGCGAATCACTCTGGATCCGAGCCGAGACGCTCGTCGTGCCTTCATTGAAGTCGTCCAACCAAACGCTTCCCGCGCCGGACGTGACCTTCCTACGCGGCGCTTTTCTGCCCAACGACCTTCGAGCGCCTTTCCGGAAAATATTCCTCAGCCGCAACGACGCCGGCTTCCGCCGCCTCGCCAACGAGGCTGACCTCCATCCCCTCCTCGAGTCGCATGGATTCGAGATCGTCACTCCCGGCGCGCTCGATCTCACCACCCAAGCCCGGCTGCTTGCCGAAGCCGAGATCATCGCCGGTCCCGCCGGCGCCGCATTCGCCAATCTCGTCTTCGCAACTCCCGGTGCACGTGTGATCGAGATCGCGCCGCCCGGCTGGCTCGCCGCGTTTCACTGGATGATTTCCGCCCGACTCGGGCTCGAACACACCGTGCTCCTGGGAGAAGGCCGCGTGATGCGCCATGTGCCCGATGTGTCCGATCGCGAGCGCGACATCGTCGTCGACCCGGAAAAATTCGCCGCACTCCTCGGCACCATGAGCGCTCCGTTCATTCCGCACCCGTCCGCATGATCCTCTTTTCCCATCCCACCGGAAACGCGAACGTTCGCCACGCCGCGCTCGGCTTGCACCGCGCCGGTTTGCTCGGCGAATTCTGGACCTGCGTTCACTACCGGGAAACGCCGCTGCTGCGCCGTATCGTGCCGGGCCCGATTGCCCGTCAACTCCGCCGCCGTGTGTTCCCAGCGGAATTGTCCGACGTGATTCGCACGTTTCCTCTGCGCGAACTCGCCCGTTTGATCGCGCCGCGGGCCGGATTGCGTTCTCTGGTTCGACACGAGCAAGGCCCGCTCAGCGTCGATGCCGTTTACCGCTCTCTCGATCGCAAGGTCAGCCAACGCCTCGACGACGATCGCTTCACCGCCGTTTACGCCTACGAGGATGGCGCGCGCGAAAGCTTCCGCTCCGCCACGCGGCACGGGCAGCTTCGAATCTACGACCTTCCCATCGGTTACTGGCGCGCCGCACGTTCGATCCTGCAGGAGGAAGCCAACCTTAAACCCGAATGGGCATCGACCTTGCATGGCAATATCGACAGCCCGCAGAAAACCGCGCGCAAGGACGCCGAACTTCACCAAGCCGATCTCGTCATCGTCGCGAGTTCGTTCACCCTCCGCACGCTCGAGCACGCGCCTGATTTCAGCGGCTCCGTGGTCATGATTCCCTACGGTGCGCCGCGGCTCGATTCACCGCCGCCCCCACGCGCCATCGGCGCTCGCAACGCCCCGCTGCGCGCGCTGTTCGTCGGTTCGCTCGGCCAGCGCAAGGGTCTCAGCTACCTCTTCGATGCCGTCCGCTCGTTGGGCAGTTCCGTCGAACTTACCGTGATCGGTGCGCGTCCGCTCACGCCGTGCCCAGAACTCGACCGCCAGCTCGCATCCGTGCGGTGGATACCGAGCTGCTCGCATCGCGAAGTGCTCGCCGAAATGGCCGCGCACGACGTCTTCGTTTTCCCTTCGCTCTTCGAAGGCTTCGGGCTGGTCCTGCTCGAAGCGATGGCGATGGGACTGCCGATCATTACCACGCCAAATACCGCGGGGCCGGATCTCATCACCGATGGGGTCGAGGGTTTCATCGTTCCCATTCGCTCGTCCGCCGCCATCGCCGAGCGATTGGATTTGCTCCGGAGGAACCCCGATCTCCGCGCCGACATGTCCGAACGAGCGCAACTCCGCGCCCGCGAATTCACCTGGGAGCAATACGGCGAATCTCTCGCCGCCTGCATTTCCTCCACCCTCGTGCGCGCCTGATATGGAGAAAGTCATCAAGATCCTCATCTGGCTCTATGTGGTGCTCCTCATTTTCGAGGGCGCTCTGCGCAAGTGGGTGATGCCGTCGCTGGCAGATCCGCTCCTGATCGTGCGCGATCCCGTCGTGCTCGCGATCTACGTCGCCGCATTCTTCTCCGGCCGCTTTCCGCTGAATGGTTTCATCCTCGCCACCGGCGCGCTCGCGGTCGGCTCCGCTATCGCCAGCCTTTTTGCAGGGCAATCCAACCCGCTGGTCATCGCCTACGGGATCCGCATCAACTATCTCCACGTTCCTCTCATCTGGATCATGGCGCGCGTGCTCACGCGCAAGGACGTCGAGCGTCTGGGCTGCTTTCTTCTGCTCGTCGCGATTCCCATGACACTCGTGATGATCATGCAATTTCGCTCCCCGATGAACGCTCCCATCAATCGCGGCATCGGCGGCGGCGAGGGCGGACAGATCTTCGGTGCGATGGGCCGCATTCGGCCGCCCGGTTTCTTCTCCTTCATCACCGGTCCGCAGGTCTTCTATCCACTCGTTGCCGCGTTCTTTCTCCATCAAGCCACCGCGAATCGCCGGCTCTGGTGGCCCGTGCTTATCGCCTGTGGTCTCGCTATCATCGTCGCCTTGCCCGTCTCGATCAGCCGCACCGCGATGCTCGCGACCGCCATCGTTGGCATCGTGTTCGTCCTAAGCATGTCGCGCGCGGGCATCGGGATCGGTTCGAAATTCAAGACCATCCTCACCCTCGGCGTGGTCGCCGTCGGCGTGTCTTTTCTGCCCATCTTCGACGAAGCGCGCACGGTCTTCCTTTCTCGCTGGGTCACCGCGGCCGGGGGCGAGGATAGCGACGCCTGGGGCAGCATCATCGGACGCATCCTCGGCGGATTTACCCAACCTTTCCACTGGGCGACCGTGGCTCCATTTTTTGGATACGGCATCGGCGTGGGATCCAACGTCGGGGCTCGCCTGCTCTCGGGGCGGGTCGGCTTCCTTCTCGCGGAAGATGAATGGGGCAAGATCTTCCTCGAGCTCGGCCCGATTCTCGGCGGCGCGTTTCTCGCCTTCCGCGTGTTCATCACGCTCCACCTCGCTTTGAAGGCGATCAACGCGCTCCTCCAAAACCGCGACAACCTCCCCATTCTGCTCTTCTCGGCCGCCGCGATCCCCATCGCGTTGAATCAATGGGCGCCGCCCACGCTTCTCGGCTTCGCCGTGGTCGGCGGGGGTCTCGTGCTCGCCTCGCTCAATGAAGACGAAGAGGAGGACGACGAAGACGATCCGGAAGAAGACGATTCCGAAATCGAGGAAGCCGACGAGAGACGTCGCATCGCCGTCGATCCTCCGCCTCCCGTTCCATTACGCCCTCGTTATTGAGTTCTCATGCGAATCCTCCTCATCGGCAATTTCGCCCCGGATCGTCAGGAAAGCATGTTGCGTTTCTCGCGCTTGCTTACGGATGGCCTGCGCGAGCGCGGACACGACGTTACGACCTGGTCTCCCGAACCCCGGCTTGTCCGGATGCTGCCGCGTTACCGCTACGGCGGCCCAATGAAGCTGGTGGGCTACTTCGACAAGTTCGTGCTCTTTCCGCAAAGCGTGCGGCGGCGTCTCGCGCGCGAGCAACAAGCCGATGTCGTCCACATCGTCGACCACGCCAATTCCGTTTACGCACCGTTGTTTTCTCGGGGCAACGTGCTCGCGACGTGCCACGACCTCCTACAGATCCGCTCTGCTCGCGGCGAGTTTCCCCAGCATCGCGTTTCGCGTCTCGGGCAACGCTACCAAGCCTGGATCCTCGAAAACATCGCCCGGCTTCCCCACGTCATCGTCCCGTCCCGGCAAACCGCGCACGATCTCCGGCGGCTCACGAATCTCCCCAGCGAACGCATCTCCATTATTCCGCTCGCGCTAAACCATCCGTATCGACCTTTGCCCGCTGCATCGGCGCGACTCGTCGTTGGCCGCTTGCTGCTCGAACGCGGCCTCGCGCCCGGCCTGCTCGAACACGGCGGTCGCGGCTTCCTCATGAATATCGGCGGCGGACAATGGTATAAGAACCGCGAAGGCCTGCTCGCGATGTATGCGGAACTTCGCCGTCTGATAACTCCCGCTCCGCGTCTGGTCATGGTCGGCAAACCTCTCGCACCTCACCTCCACGCATTGATTCATCGCCTGAACCTGCAGGACGACGTCATCCATCTTTCCAACCTGTCCGAGCCCCAACTCCAGGCGCTCTACTCCGTCGCGCAGGCGCTGCTGTTTCCCTCGTGGCAGGAGGGTTTCGGCTGGCCGATCGCCGAGGCCCAGGCGTGTGGCTGCCCGGTCTTCACGTCCGAACGCGCACCGATGACCGAGGTCGGCGGCGACGCCGCTTGCTACGTCGATCCCGCCGATCCGCAGGAATCCGCGCGTCGGATCGCGCTCGCCTGGCCGCGCCTGAGCGACATGTCGCGCCGCGGCTTGGAACGCACCCATCTCTGGAGCGAATCGCTGATGTTCGATCGCTATCTGGCCGCTTACGAAAAACTCGCCGCAACCGCCTCCCCGCTCGCCGCCGCATGAAGCTGCTCCGCCTCATCGCCACTCTCGACCCGCGTCACGGCGGTCCTTCCGCCGGTTTACGCGCCATCACGCCTGCTCTCGCGGCCCTCGGTCACCACACGACGTTCGCCACGCTCGACGCACCGGGGCGCGGCGTCGGTGTGCCGGGAGATTCTGAGCTCGTCGAACTGGGTCCCGCTCGAGGGGGCTATGCTTTTGCGCCGCGTCTCGAGCCGTGGCTTCGCGCCAACGCCCATCGTTACGACGCCGTGTTTGTGCACGGGCTTTGGCAACACCATGGCCGCGTCGCGTGGCGCACGCTCCGCCGCGGCAACATTCCGTATTTCGTTTTTCCACACGGCATGCTCGATCCTTGGTTCCGCCAGGCGTATCCACTCAAGCACGCCAAGAAGTGGGCCTATTGGCAGCTCTGCGAACGTCACGTTCTGCGCGATGCCGCCGCCGTGTTGTTCACCTGCGATGAGGAACGCCGCCTCGCTCGCGAGAGCTTCCGCCCTTATTCCTGCCGCGAACGCGTGGTCGCTTACGGCACCTCGACGCCGGCGGGCGATTCGTCCGCCGAAATCGCCGCATGGCACGCGTCGTTGCCCGAACTCGCGCATCGTCCTTTCTGGCTGTTTCTCGGGCGACTCCATCCGAAAAAAGGCGCCGATCTTCTGCTTCAAGCCTACGCCGAACTGGGCCGAAGCGCTTCTCGCGATCTCCCTGCCCTCGTCCTTGCCGGACCGTTCTCCGATCCAGCTTATCGCGCGCAACTCACGTCAATCGCCGCTGCGCTTCCGCCCTCGTGTCACGTCATTTTTCCCGGAATGCTCGAGGGTTCGCGCAAATGGGGCGCTTTGCGAGCGGCCGAAGCCTTCGTCCTCCCGTCACATCAGGAAAATTTCGGAATCGCTGTGGTCGAAGCCCTTGCAGTCGGAACACCCGTTCTCATTTCGCGCAAGGTGAACATTTGGGATGCAATCGAGTCGGAACGCGCGGGGCTGACCGATACCGACGATGCACCCGGCACTCTTCGCCTGCTGCAACGTTGGTCGGCACTCAGTCCTTCCGACCGCTCGAACATGCAAGCCGCCGCCAGCATCCTCTTCCGCCAACGCTACGAAATCGGCCGCGTGGCGCGGAGTCTCATCGACGTCGTGTCACCTTTTCTTCGCCGCGCAGATGCGCCCCTCACCGATGCTCCCAAACCCGAAATCGTCCGCCCGCTCCGCTGAACTTTTCGTCGAACCTCCGCGGCTCGTTTCCGGCGAGCACCTTGAGTTCGCCTGCCGTCTCGTCGAGCCTGCATCCGCACGTCGCCTCTGGTTTCGTTTTCCTCGAGCGAGCGCACCCAAGCTGACCCACCGCGCCGATCCTTTCGTTCTCGCGACCTTGGTTTACCTGCTCGGTCGCGCCGATCGCGTGCATGTTCACGGCACCGTTTCCGACGGACTTTTCGCCAATCTCGCCGACTTCCAATCTGCTTTCACTTCCTTCCAAAAACAGTCGTGTGAACCTATCGAGTTCAGCGCCGACGAAATCGCCGCTTCGCCATCGCGTGGACCGGAAATCGGCGGAATCACTGCATTTTCCGGCGGAGTCGACAGCTGCTTTAGCGCCTTCCGACACACGCCGCTTTCATCGCTCGCGCCGAAGCGCCCTCTACGAGCGGCATTGATGATGCACGGGTTCGACATCCCTCTCGCCCAGGAGGAAATATTCGAGCGAGCTGCCGAGCGTTCGCGTCGTATGATCGACGAAACCGGACTCTCGTTCTTCACCGGGGCCACCAACCTTCGTGAACTGCCGGTGCCGTGGGAGAAGACGTTCGCCGCCGCCGTGGCCGCAAGCCTCTCCTTCTTCCAATCCGCTTATACCTTCGGTCTCGTTCCCTCCTGCCACGACTGGCGGCATGCGCACTTCGAGAATGGTTCGAATCCCGTCACGGATCCGCTGCTTTCCAGCGCTTCGTATCAAATTATCCACGACGGAACACGTTTCGGTCGCATCGATAAACTTCGCCACTTGGCCGAATGGCCAACGGCATTGCGCGAGGTCCGCGTGTGCTGGCAGGGCCATCAGCTCGATCGCAACTGCGGTCGCTGCGAAAAATGTCTCCGCACGATGCTCATGCTCCGGGTTGCCGGCGTCGCCGCCGCGCCCGCCTTCCCTGAGCCGCTGGATCTCCGGGCCGTCGAGAACGTGGTAATCCGCAGCAAAGGCGGCCTCGACGAATTCGACTATCTCCTTTCCGAGGCGCGTCGCGCCGGCTTGCGCGAAGCCTGGCTTCATCCCGCGGAAAGTGCGCTCCGTCGCAACCGTCGCCACTGGATCATCCGCAACCGCGCCAAAGCCCTCGCGCACTCGCTGCCACCCTCGATCCGTCAGTTCGCCGCGCGCACGGCGCAACGCTTGAAGAGCCGGAAATCCGCGACGCGTCCCGCCGTCGCATCGCTCGCCCCCACCGCTTTGCCGCGTTCCTCCTGATGCCTCCCACCTTGTCGAAGAACGGCGCCCTCGCGCAACTACTCGGCGACTTCCGCGGACGCGAAATCGTCGCGCTCCTCAATCGCGGCAATCGTGGCGACGGCGTCATTCATCTAGGCGGACGCCACTTCTTCGCGGGCGTGGGCCTCGCTCCGCGCGAGTTTCGCGAGACCGACGATCTCAGCCAGATGCGCGGCGACGTGCTGCTCGTTTACGGTGCAGGCGCGATGTCGCGGGGCACGCACACGCTCCCGCGTTTGCTTCGCAACTTGGCGCCACGCTTCTCGGAAGTCGTTTTTCTTCCCTCTTCTTTCGACGTGCGTGAACCAGTCGTTCGCGCTTTCGCGCAGTCATGGGATCGCAAATACAGCGTATTCTGTCGGGAGCTCGTCAGCTTCGACGCACTGCGGCAACTCGGCGTGAAGCCCAAGGTCCTGCTGCTCGGGCACGATCTTGCTTTTCACCTCGACGTCAGCGCTTGGGCCGCGCGCCCCGGTCAGGGCTCGGCCGGACTTTTTCGACACGACAACGAGGCCGCCTATGGACGACTCCCGCGCGATCTCGACGTGATTGAAGACGCCTCGCACGGCACCGAAAACGAGCCCGAGAAGCTGCTGGATTTCGTTTCCCGTTTCGCAGTCGTCCACACCGATCGATGCCATGGCGCCATCACGGCGGCCATGATGGGGCGCAAGGTCACGTTCTACCGGAATAACTATTTCAAGAACCGCGCGATTTACGATCACAGCCTCGCCGGCATGCCACAGGTGCGTTTCGTCAACCGCACGCCATTCTCTTTTGCGCAGTTCACCCGCGCGATTTACTGGAGCCGCATGCGGCCGGTCGAGATGAAGGTGCGCCGGGTTTTCCAAGGAAAACCGCGTCCACGCACCACTTCTTCGGTTCGTTACGAACCACGTTGAACCTCGCCGCTAGGGCGCCGCGCGCTCCGGCCAGCGTCCTTCGCGCCCTGTCGCATCGATCGCGGTCACGACATACGTCGAGGTCTTCGTTGCACCTCCGTCGACGAAACGCGTGCCCGCAATCGGTCTGCCGGGAGTTTCAGTGTGCGGAGAATTCAGCCAGCGATACGGACCGCCCGGAGTCTCCGCGCGATAGATCCGATACCCGCTCGCGCCCGCGACGGCCGTCCATGCCACCTCGGTTTCGCGAGTGCCGCGTTGCACTCGCACGTTTTCCGGAGCGGCGAGAATTTCCGGCCGCTCGTAGCGCTCAAGTGCCTCGCGCACGAGCAAGTCGGCCAGCACGTAGAACGTGAGATCGGGCCAGTTCTTCCATCGGCCTTTCAACGATTGCGTGTAGTGCAGGGCTTCGGTCACGCCCACGCTTCCGCGCTCCTCCGGCTTCTCGAGCAGTCGAATGTAAGGCGCCGCCGACCAGCCAAGCCAGCGGTGCGTGTGCGCTTGGCCGCGAAAGAAATTCGTCCGGGCTACACCCGGAAGCTCCTCTTTGTGGTTCGCAGCCGGTCCGTGATAAAGATCGGCCGTCACATCCACGCAGTCGGTGAAACGTGAATACGCCAGCGGGTGCAGGCCGAGATCCTCGTTGCCCAACAACTCGGTCGTGCGCAGCCAGAAGTCACAGATTGCCTGATACAAATAGTCCGTTTGATCCGCGCGTGTCGCCGGCGCTCCTGTATACGGCCGCTGCCCCCGCCCGAATACGCCGAGCACCGGAGGTGCGGTCGCGAGATCGCGATAAAAGCCGGCGAGTTCAACATCCCCCGCGCTCACGCCCGCCGTCAGGCCGAACAAGACCGGCCCCATTTGCATGTTAAGCGTGCGGTTGAAGCAATCGATATACGGGCTGCCCGCCTCATCGACTTTCCCCCCGGCACGCCGCACCGCCTGCGCCATCGCCAGATTTATTTCGCTCACCCGCGCCGGGGCATCCGTCAATACCGCCAAAGCTGCCGCAGCACTTTGCGTGTAGGTGATGTGATAGGGGTCCACGCCGCCGTAGGCGCGCCCTTTCTCGTGCTCCAGCACCTTCCGTTGGCCGTTGTTCGTGATCTTCGCTCTCGCGTTTTCCGCTCCGCGCACGAGCGAGTCGGCATTCGTCTCTTTGGCATTTGGCCCTTGCGCCAGGATCTTCGCCGTCCGCCCCGCGTCGCCCAGCACCAGCGCTCGCCCGGCTTCCTGGCGCCAGCCGATCGGCTTCATCTCGCGCACGACCTGCTGAAGCGCGACGTGCAACGCATCGAACGTCAGACCGGGTTCGTCCACGACCGCGACCAGCGGCTGCACGTGTTCGCGATACTTCCGCCACAACGCCTCGCCTTCCACATCGCCGTTCGCGGGGACCAGCCGAACTTCAGTCCAGAATGCGTAAAGCGAACTCTTCTCCCCTTCTTTGCCGCGGCGGAGATTTCTCTGCCCGTGCAAGGTCGCTTCGCCCTGATCCAACGACCAGCGTCCGTTTCCGCCTCCGATCACCAGTGGCAACGCGATCAGGGCGTGGCGTTCCGATTCGTCCACGAGGGTTGTAACATCGTAAGCATGCTCCGCGCGCAGGGCGTGACGAATACCCGCTGGCACGCGCACGATCTTCAACGCGCTTTCCTTTCGCCCAATCGGCTTCCCGACCAGCAATCGGTTTAGCTTGACCGTAGCGTTGTCGCGAGAACTCGGATACACCGCCGTCGTCACCACGATTTCTCGTCCGTCACGCGGGACTCTGAATTCCTGCTCGAGCTTGGTGTCTTCCGGCCCCGTCCAACGCACACGCACCTTCCCGAATAGCGGCCCCGAACTCCATTCCACCTCTGGTTCGCTGTTCGTGCCCCCAAAAGTGATCTGCTGCGCCTCGACTTCTTCTCCGCCGGGCAAATCGATCTCCACCTGCGGAGCCGCTCCCGCACCCGCGAACTCCCATTTCGCGCCATCGGCCTCGACGCTTTTCAACTGGCCGCGAGCTCCGAATGTCACCGCGCCCCGCGCCGTCTCGAAGCGAATCGTGCCGTGGTCTCGCGCTGCCTTTTCGTGCGCGTCGGCGATTTCGCTCGCTCGCTTGGTTCCCGGAAAATTCCTCACCAGCCGATAGGCGCGGCGTTCTCCTGCTGTAAGGTCCGCAGAGAACCATAGGTGAATTCTCGCTATGCCCCCATCGGGCGCGCGCCGGATGTCGTCTGCTTGAAACGGAATCGCCTCCGCCTCGCCTTCGCGTCCGGGCACAATCGCGAGATCTTCGATTCGGGCGCATTCGCCAGCGGCGAAAAAGAGCGGCACACGCACCAGTTCGCCGCGACGTTCCACGCCGGCGCGCTCCTCGACGTTGATGATGCGCAGAATACGAGCCGACGTTTCCGGCGTCGTCTGCAAAGGCGAAGCGTAGTCTGACGGCGACGTCTGAAACACGTCCGCCGTGTTTCGGGCCGCGCCTAGCGCAGCGTTGCAAATGCCCAGCAGCACCGTGGACGCGAGGGCGATCGCGAACCGCGTTGCGGCCTCCCTGCCGCGGCTGGTTGCGGCGAAATCGAGGTCGTTCATCGCTCAACGCGACCGCCTGCGAGGTGGGGTGTTCCGCCCGGTATTTTACTCGTTTCCCCTATGAACTGATCGGGGGATAAAGTCACCCAATCCACTTGTTGCGCAATGACCTGCGAAACATCCTTTCACCGCCCCTCGATGACGAGCGGCATGGCAAGCTGATTATTGCTCAAACCTAAAAACAAACCAATGCACACTCGCATTAGTTCCCTACTCGCGACGGCCTTCGGGCTGGCGCTGACGTTCTCCGCGGCAAACGCTCAACTCCTGTTGAGCGGACACACCACGGGTTCGTTCGTCGATCTGGCGGAAGCCAACACGACGGTCGCAAACGCTCCGGACGGAAGTTCGGCGACGTTCTCGACCGGTATCCCGTGGACGGATTCCAGTCAGTCGATCATCTCGTTCACCAACGCCTCGTTCAACAACGTCGGCTCCGGTGAAATCATCCAAGCGGGTCTGTTCGAGATCACGAACGGCATGACGCTCCTCGGCTCCGGTGCACCCACAGCCCAGTTCAATCTGGGTCTGCAGCTCACCGCCCCAGAGTGGCAGGCCGTCGCGCTCAGCACGATTACGTTCCACATCGATCACACGCCCAACAGCGAAGGCGGAATTCCGGACACGTTCTCGGTCTCCTTCGACCAACCGTCGGCGATCAAAGTGGGCGACTACCTCGTGCAGTTCCACGTGAACTTCGAACCGACGCACTTCCAGATTGCGGAAAACGCCACCGTGCAACGCGGCGACGTCACTGTGACCTTCACGCCTGTGCCGGAGCCGTCCACCTACGCCGCGTTCGGCGCTGCGCTGTTGGTCGGTTTCGTCGCTTATCGTCGTATCCGCGGCGCCAAGACGGTGTCGAATCTCCCGGCCGCCGCCTGATTGGCGACGCCGTTTTCTTTCGAACCGCTCCCGGTCGGGAGCGGTTTCGTTGGACCTTTACCGGCCGCACTTGCGGCCGGTTTCGCTTTCCAAGCTTCAAATCACCCATGGCGAATTTCCTTCTTGTGCACGATCCCGACGCCGTGCGTCGTCAATTCACTGCCTTGCGCGCACGCAGTCAGGTCGCGTTCCTGCCGCAGTTGCGCGGTGAACTCCTGCTCGCCTCGCGTTACGCCATCGCCTGGGCCGCCGGCGAATCCGCGCCGGTGGGTCAGTATCGCTCCACCGATCCCGAAGCCGCCGATTGCCTTCTTTTCGGCGAGCCTTTCGACGATTCCGGCCGACACCTTTCCGCCGAGGAAATCAGTCGCATGCACGAGACGGTCTGGGACGCTCCGTCCGACCGAAATGGATACTACGCCGCGCTGTGCGTGCACCCGCGTCTCGGCGTTCGCGTCGAAGCCGACGCCCTCGGCGTTTTTCCCATCTACTACTGGCAGAAAAGCGACGTCCTGCTCGTGGCGAGCAGCCCTGAACTGTTTCGCTGCCACCCCGCCTTCGAACGCGAGATCGATCTTCATGGCGTCGCCGCCCTGCTCCTGACCAGCGGCTTGGTCGGGGGGCGCACGCTGTGGCGCGATGTCCGCCGTCTCGGTCCCGACCACTTGTTCTTATGTCCGCCCGGCGGACTGGCGCGGGAAATCGCGCCGCCTCCTCTGCGCTCGATCGACGTGCCTGCCACGATCAGCGAAGTCGCAGAACACGTGGCCGACCTCCACCTCTCCGCGCTGCGGGCCGGACTCCGTGTCTCTCAGCAGCCCGGGCTGCTGCTTTCAGGCGGACTCGACTCGCGCCTGCTCGCCGGACTTGTCGCCACCACGGGCACGCGACCGCACTGCCTTACATTTGGACGCTCCACCGATCTTGATGCGCGTTGCGCAACGCTCGTCGCGCGCGAGCTTCAGTTTCCCCAGACGATCTGGGATGTGACTCCGGAGGACTACGCCCAGTTCGCCCAATCGAGCGTGACGTGGGAGCAACTGAGCGGCGGGCTCTACGCACTGCCGATGGGCTGGAATGCTTCCGTGCGTCCGCCGGGCGTCAAAATGGACCGCATGATTTGCGGCCTCACGCTCGACGCAGTGATCGGCGGCCCCAAGGCCGTCGCGGCAGCGGCTCCCAATCTGTCTTTCGATGCTCTCCGAATCGCGCGACTCGGTTACGCCCGGCAGCAACTCGGCGAACTCATCGCAGCGCCGGAATTGGCGCGCGCATGCGACGACGTTCGCGCCGAGCTCGTCGACGAATATCGCTCCGCCGATCCTGCCGATCACCTGCGCGAGTGGCGCATGAACCTGGCGCATCGCCAGCGTTTCGCCGTCGGCTCGTGCGCGTGGCGCTACTCGCTCTTCGCCTGGCCCGTCTTGCCCGCGCTCGATCGTCGGCTGATCCGCGTGGCCGCGCATTTGCCTTACGCGATTTCGAAAAACCGCGGCGTGCAAACGCATCTCCTCGTCACTCGCTTTCCGCACCTCGCGCGGCTCGATCTGGATCGCAACTACCTCGACACCATCCCGCTGATCGGGACGCGTCGCTCGTTCGCCTTCGATCTTCAACGCCGTGCGCGCAAGCTCGGCCGGCGAGCCATGGCCTGGCTCGGACGCGATCCGCGCTTCTACGTCCGCACGATGGAAATCAACAGCCCCGGGTGGCGGCTAATTCGGGCGATGGCCGACGACGCCCGCAGCGCTGCTTCAACGTTGTTCCGCACCGACCGGCTCGCCGAGGTGATTCCACCGTCCGGCGTGACCGTGCGCCGTATCCAAGATCCCATCACTGAATCCACCCCGCTCAAAAACACCGTGGGGTTGATGCTCTGGCTGAGACAACACGCCTGATCCGCTGTCCATTCTCTTCTCCATGCGCAAAGTTCCCGTTTCTGTCCTTATCCCCATTCGCAACGAGGAGTCCAACCTCGCTCGCTGCCTCGCCTCAGTCGCTTGGGCGGACGAAGTGTTGGTCGTAGATTCGCAAAGCACCGACGGTTCCGAGGCCATCGCCCGCCGTTTTGGCGCCGAGGTGGTCCAGTTTCGCTTCAACGGCGTTTGGCCGAAAAAGAAGAACTGGGCGCTGGAGAGCCTGCCTTTCAAACACGAATGGGTTCTGATCCTCGACGCCGACGAAGTGATGCCGCCGGATTCCGCCGACGAAATCAGCGACATCGTCGTGCACGACGGCCACGGCCACGCCGGCTACTGGATCAATCGTCGTTTCATGTTCATGGGCCGCTGGCTTCGCCACGCGTATTACCCCAATTGGAATCTGCGCCTCTTCAAACATCGCCTCGGCCGTTACGAGCGCCTCGTGCAAGGCGCCACGCACAGCGGAGACAACGAGGTGCACGAGCACATCATCGTCAATGGCACCACCGGCCGGATGCGCTGCGAAATGGATCATTACGCTTTCGCGTCGATCGACGTCTTCGTCGAGAAACACAACCGCTACTCGAATTGGGAAGCGCGGCTGGAACTGGAACAAGGTCTCGACCGAAATCGCGATCACACGCCTCAATCGGCTCCAGTCCGTGTTCGGCGCACGCTCAAGCGGTTGGTCCGCCATCTCCCGTGCCGTCCGCTGCTGCGCTTTCTCTACGTTTACGTTTTCCAGGCCGGATTTCTCGACGGACGCGAAGGCTACATTTTCGCCCGGCTGCATGCGGTCTATGAATTCCTCGCCGTAGCCAAAGCCGCGGAGCTGCGCAAACAACGCGAGATGGAGCACCCACCCGGTGCTCCCGCCTCCGAAACTGCCGGCGCGATCGGTGGCGCCGGCAGCTGACGCTTACAAGCTCGTCGCGGAAAACTCGCGCCAGTAACGAACGCCGCTTCCGTTGCTCATCACGCCGTGCCGCGTGGCACCGCGATTGAAGTCGACCTCGAAGGTGCCGAGTTCAACACCATCGACGGTCAGGGTGATCGACGTCCCAGAGAGTCGCGCCGTCAGCGGGTGATCCGTCGTGGTTGCGTAAGGAGTCTTTCCGCTCGCGATCGACGATGTCTTACCGGACACGGTCTTCTGCAGCATCCAGCTCGTGCTCGAGATCATGAAGCGCAGATAGTTCGAGCTGTTCGACGAGCGCAGCACCAGCCCGGTGTTGTTCGATCCGATTGCCACAATCGTGCTCACCACGGCATCCGCCGCGGATGAATCAATCGTCGCGTGGGCGCTGGTATTCGTCGTCACCGAGGAATCGGCCGCCATCGTCATCACGCCGCTGTGCACCGACCACGCCGCGCCTCCGACGCTCGCGCCGTCGGGAATGCGCTTGTTGAGAAACGAGCCGCCCGCGAACGAATCCGCGACAAGCACGACCGCTTCCTGAGCGACTTCCTCCGGCGCGGGGGCCGGGCTCTCTCCTTCGCCTTCCGACGGCTCCTCCGCCGGTGTTTCCGGTTCCACGTCAGCAACGTCTTCGGGCAACGGCTGCGGCTCGGGCTGAGATTTCGACTCTTCCGGCGCAGGTTCCGGCTGCGGAGCGGGCGCCGGCGGCAACACGATCGCGGTCGGGTTCACCAGCGCCTTCACGGTCGCTTCACCAAAGGTCACTTCAGTGTCCAGCGAGTTATAAACGCTCCGCTCGAAGGTCAGCGGCAGCTTCACCCCGCGGGCAACCATGTAACCGCGCAATGTTTCCTGTGACGACAAGTCCGACGGTGCGGAACCGATCGTCGTCATCGTCTGCAACCGCGCGAAATACGGCGCGAAATCCGTCAGCATCGCCTTGCGAGCCGCAGGCGCAGAGCCCGAGGTCGAGAGAGTAGCGTGCAACAAGTAGTCCGGCGTCGCGGGACGATCGCCGTAGTTTTGATGGTAGTCGAAAACCGCATACGGTTCGCCCAGGCCGAGCGCCTCGATGTCACGCTTCATCGCATTCTTGTGCACGATCACGGTGTCGATCCCGCGATTGCGCGAAGGCACCGTTTCACCGGTGTGCCAGTTGCGATTGGTGTCCTTGTAAGGCGCAAACGCCGTCCCGCGCCAGAGCCCAGCGAGTTCCCCCGTGGGGTTCACAAAGGGATAAACCACCGTCACATACTCCGCCCGATAGGCTTTCGCTTCCGGCGTATCCGAATTTATGATCCAGTCTACCGCCGCCCTCAGCGCGACCTTGTTCTGGCCTTCGTAGGGATGCTGTCCGCTCACCAGCATGACGAGCTTGGTGGGATTCGCCTGCGGATCTTTGACCATGAACGCAAAGAGCGGCATGTCCGGAATCGCCCGGCTAAACGCCGCACCCGCGGGAGCGCCCGACTGGTATCCAATCACAAAAGTCCCCGGCGCCGCTTCGCTAGGCGTGGCACTCACGCGCGGATGCGTCAGCACTTCGGCTTCAAGCCATTCGTAGAAGTCTTCCACCGCTGCGCGTTGGTTGATCGAGACATAAACCACATCCCGCGTGAACGGCTGCGTATTTCGGCCGTCCACTTTCCAGCTTCCGGTTCCGCTCCCGGTGCGCGTGTAGGTGTCGAAGGAGTTCCACTTGGTCGGCTTCGCCTCATAGCTCCACACCATCTTGATATTCTTAAACGAGACCGCGTCGCCGGAGAGAATCACCTTGCCGCTTCCGGGCGAAGTGAGCGGCAGACGAAACACCGGCGTCTTCCCCGCCACACCGCGGACGGCGAACAAAACATTTCGCCAACGGGTGCCACCGCTCACCGCTTCGCTCGCATGTGAGCGCGGCACGATCGTCACCGTAAGTCCATCGAACGTGGAATGCGTGGTATCAAGGTTGCCGCCATCCGCAGGCTCGGCGAAGTGGCCGACGAAGCGCTCTTGTCCGGTGAGCGAAGTATGAAGGAGAGCCAGGGCGGCGAGAAAAAGAGCGATTCGATGAAACATGACGCGGTTCAGTGATAAGTGCTTTGCGCACTGCCTTCTCACTGCCCGCTGTCCTGTTATTCAATCTCAACATCGGTGGCGCCACGGATTAACATCCGCTTAACAAGCCCCATGCGCATGAACGTAAAATCCCCCATGGTTGTTACGGGAACTTTACAGCATCACAGCAAGCACCACCACACGCGGGGCACCCGCAGATGCACGCACCGGATTATGGTTCACTCGGCACTTTAGCCGAGTGAGCGGGTCCTTCGATCTAACAGCCGCCGCTCAGTCGACGCGCGACACTCGTGCGTCTTCCTTGAGCTTACTCTGCAGAACTGCCGCAATACGCGCTTCTTCCGGAAGCGCGTTTGCAGGATTGAACTCCTGCAACGCTTCAGCCGCCGCATCGCGGCGCTCCATGTCGGCCAGCACCGCCGCTCGCAGCAATGCGACCGGCACGAGATCGGTCTCCGCGCCGTTCGCTTCTTCGAGCACTTCCCACGCGTCGGCCGCACGCCGCTGCTTCCAAAGTGAGAACGCATAGACCACACGGCGGCGCGGGTCATTGGGAGATTCGGAATACACCTCTTGTGCGGCTACGTAGGCGCGAGCGAGGTTCAAACCGCTGAGCATGCTGTAATACGCCAACTCGCACCGCTGCGCCTGATCGCTGGGATGCACCGACAAATAAGCGTTGAGCACCGACACGAGGTCCGCGGTGCGTCCTACCGTGCGATAATGTTTCATCAGCTCGGCGAAATACTCCGCGTTGCCCGCGTCGGAATCGAAGATTCGCGCGAGCACGTCGATTCGTTCCGCCTGCCACTCCCATGCCGTTGCGATCGCGCGGAGCTGCTCCAACTTGGCGCGATCGCCCGAGGCTGTGCCCACCGCCGTTCGCCAGTAGGAGCGCGTCGCTCCATCGTCCCCGCGTTGTCGTGACACATACGCCACGAGCGCCAGCCGGAGGTGCTCGCGTTCGCCCCAGCCGCCTTTGCGCAACTGCGCCGAAAGTCCCGACATGTCGCCAATCGCAAAAAGCGAATCCGCCGCCTGCATCTCAACCGTTGCAGTGTCGGGCGTGATGTCGGGCACGATCCGCATCCATCCTTTCGACCGATCGATTTCGCCGCGATTATCCAACGCGTAGAGCCTCAGTTCCTCGCCGCGTTGACGATCGAGCCGCGCGATCTCTTCGCCCGTCACTTCCACAAAGCGGCGTTCCTCAGGAAGGAACTTGCCGGGCCTGAATCCGCTCAGGATATCCGCCGCACCCGCTGCATCCCCGGACTTCGCACGGAAGAGCGCACGATACATCGCCCGCTCCGGTTCGGACAACGCCGCCGGCCGCAGCGTCTCGATCAACGCGAGCGCTTCCTTCGGCTTGTCCTGCTTGTAGAGCGCCAGGGCCTGGGTCGTCACAAAGAAGGGATTCTCCGGCTCCGCGCGGAAGTTTTCTCGCGCGTATTCATAAGCCTTGGACAGGTTCGCGTCCAAGAGCATGCTCGTGTAGGCGAAATTGTTGCGAACCATGCGATCGTCCGGCGAGAACTCGGCGAGCCGCGCATAGATGCGATTCAGGTTGGCGGTCCGCCCTTGATGATGCTCCCACGCGATAAGCTGGCGGCTGATGGATTCATTCCGCGGCATCAACGCGAACAGTTTCCACACCAGGTCATACTGTTCGCTCTGCCAACCCCAGCGGGCGACCAGAGCAAGGAGTTCCGAAATTTTCCGCGGACTGTCGCCCGCTTGAATCGCCGCCAACCGCCAGGCGTTGCCGGCGTCGGCGAACCGCGCCGTCTTCCGCGCCGAGTAGGCGATGAATGCCTGGCGCATGAATTCACGTTCCGCCCACGGGGCCGACGCCACCGCCTGGTCCAACCGCGCCCACTCGCCCCACTCCAGGAATGCAGCCGCGATCGCCTCCTGCACAGCGGGTTGCTGGCGTGTTTCACGCGGCAGCGAATCGAACCACTTGCGCCCCTCCATGGGTGGACCTTCCCTGCGAAAATAGTCCGCGAGCGCGACCGCGGAAGCCGGATCGTTTTCGAATTCGCGCTCGAGCGCGCGACGATACTTCTCCGCCTCCGCGCCGTTGCCATGAGCCAGTCCGGCGAGCACGAGCACTTTCTGCTCTCCACTCAAATTCTCACTCTCGCGAAGTTGCTGAGCGTAGCCCAGAGCGCGCTCGCTCGATCCGGCGTTGATCGCGTCCCGCAGCAACAGCGACAAGGCCCGCACCCGGAGTTCGGGAACACGGCTCAGTTGTTCAATCCGGGAGCGCAACTCCTGATTTTTTCCGTCGCTGTCTTCCGCCAGCTCCAGCTCGGCAAGATCGAGCCGCGCCGTGTCGTTCTCCGGCTGAAGATCGATCAGCGAATAAAGATGCATCTTCGCTTTTACCGTGCGCCCCACTCCCAGATAGGTCCGCGCGGCGAGTTCGTGAAACTCCGCACTCTGCGCGGCCGCGGCTTCGGCGTTTTCAATCGCATCAAGCGCGGAGCGGGTTACGCCGTGTTGCAGCGCAATCCGAATCAGTTCGATGCGGCTTCCGAGCGTTTTGTCCAAACGCGCTACGTTCTGCTGGTAGTAAATCGCTTCCGCGGACTGCTTCGCCTTCGCTGCTTCGGTCGCGAGCCGCCAGTGCACCAGGCTGCGTTGATTGTCGCGAAGCGCCTGACGCGCGGTGAGGAGCGCATTGTCGTAATCGCCCTCGTCCATGAATTTCTGCGCCATCCGGGCGAGCTTCTCGCCGCGCCAGTTCTTGTAAGCGGGCCAGCCATGATGCCGCGCGACGTAGTAGCCACCGGGCAAGATAACGAGTGCGATCACGCCGATGATCAACCAGCGGCGTAGACGGGAAGCGGAGGTAGGATTCATGGAGCGGGAATGCAGGTTGTAGTCGGAATCCAACTACACGGATGCGGGGATGGGGTTAGAGCGCGGAGGGGAACGACGCGGTCTGGGCCGACTCGATCGTGATGATTTCGTGCAAGGTCGCCTGCAGCGTGTCGCGCGCATCGGTCTCGCTGATCGGGCCGGTCACCGCGATTCCAACGACACGCTGGCCAAGATTGCGCTCACCTTGGGCAACCGAGCGCAAACGTTCGGTCGAGTTCGCCTGGCGATAAACGACCCGATTGTCGTAGCTGGCCTCGTTCTCCTCCACGATCGCGTGGAAAACATAAACGTCGCGACCATTGTCATCGAAAAGATACGTCACGAACGGCAGCGACAAGTCGCCCACCCGGCAGACAAAGGGTCCGGTTTCCGCCACGAGTTGCAGGCCGCTGGCCGGCAAACACACGGTCGGATAGTGGCTGCCGGCGAGAAACTTCGAGACGCGTCCCGGCAGCCAGCGCAGATAATACATCTGCCAGCGATGGCCTTCGTTCGTCTGCCACGACGCGAGACTGCCTTCATTGTATTTCAGCAGCGCGCGCGAACGCTCGCCCAGTTCCGCCCGTTGAAACGCCGGCGCGTTGTCCGGCCACGCGAGATCCCACGCCACCGGTTTCGAGGCTTCGCGTTCGTGATAACGATACCAACCCTCCGTGGCCGCTTCCGCCGTGCCAAGCCACGCGATGCCGCCAATCGCAAACCAGAATGGAAACGGCGCGCGACGCGGTTTCGCCGCTCGCGTCGGAGCAGCTGCCGGCTGGCGCCCGCGCCAGCGCTGAAATCCTTCCGCGAGCAGCCACAATCCGGCCAGGCACAGGATCATCACGACATTGCCGACCGTGTCATGCCACTTGTCGGCCAACTCATTCCCACCCGCGCCGCCGAGATACGTCAGCGTCACCGTCCGCCCAAAATTCAAAACAAACGCCAGCGCGAACGAGCTTAACATCAACAACGCCCGCGCCACCCAACCGAAACGGTAAAATTCCCCGAAGAAGAGCGACACCATGAACGCGGTCTGAAGCGAGCGCACGCCGCTGCATGCTTCTTCGACATTCACCCACGAGCTGCCGACGAGGATCAGATTCCCCTTCGAAAGCGCGGGGAAACCCGCGAGGGTCAGCACTTCTGCGCACGCGGTCGCGTTCCACTGCATGAGCGACTTCGTGAGATTGTCTTCCATCCACACCGGCCACGGCAGCGCCGTCATGCAGAACAAAATCGGAAACGCACAATGCAGCGCGCCACGCCATCCGCTCACGGCGAACACGGCGAACAGCGACACTCCGATCGCGAGGCCTGCCATGATCCAGTTGATCTTCACCCAATCAGGATTGGCTTCCTGCACTACGCGCACCGGAAGATACGCAATCAACAATAACGCCGGGATCAGCAGCCAACCCCAACCGCCTACCGCTCGACTGCGATTCGGGCGCGTGTTCCAACGTTCATAAAACAAGTAGCCCGCGAGCAGCGGCACCGCCCAGCCATATGCGTAGGTCGGATTCACCGACCATTCGAGTCGTTGCTGATTCCAAATCAGCAACCAAAACGCTCCGAGCAGCGCGAAGCTTGCAATCCAGTCGCGCGTGGGCGTCGCGACACGGACTTCTTGCGGTGCGAGTTGAACCTTCGTGGCTTGCAGGCTGGAGGCAGCATCCATGGAGAAAGGGCGACGTTGGACGCGTTAGGGACGCGAAAGTTCGTGCTGCTGCAGCATTTCCTCTGCGCCAGCTGCTTCGGCCACGCGTTCGAGTTGCGCCGCGAAGGCTGGCAACACCACCGCCGGCGAAAAACGCTGCACCCAGCGCGTTTTCCCGCCGAGCTGCGTCCGCCATACCGAATCGCTCGCAAATCTCCGCAGCACCTGCGCGAGTTCCATCGCCTGGCCCGGCCTGACGTTTACACCAAACCCGCCATCGTGCACCGCTCGCGCCAACTCGCTCTCTTCGTCAGCCACCGTAGCCACCGGCACGCCTGCCTGCAGCAGCGAGAGAAGTTTGCTCGGGAAAAAATACCGCCCCGTCCCGCTCGCCTGCGTGATTAGGCCCACGTCAGCATCCGTCAGCATCTGCGCATAATCCTCGTCACTCAGCAGCGGCAGCAGCCGCAGATTCGCCAACTTGAGCTCGGCCACCTGCGCCTCGAGTGCATCGCGCTGTGCGCCCGCACCGATAATCGCGATCGTCAGGTTTCGGTCGGTCTCGAGTTGTTTCGCAGCGTCCAACAAAATTTCGATGCCTTGTTTGCGGCCGAGGTTGCCCGAGTAAACCGCCAGCAGGTTCGTCGCCGGAATACCGAACTTCTCACGGAACGCTCCTCGCGCGCGCGAGTTCGCCACGCCGCCCGATGTCCGCAACCAGTTGGGAAAGAAAATCAATTTCCGCGCACGCAAGCCTTTCCGCCGGAACTCGCTCATCATCCCATCCGAGATGCCCGACACCGCTGCGGCGCGCCGATAGGCGAAGGCTTCCAAGCTATATAGCAGCCGAATGAAACCGCGCCCTTGCACCATCCCCAAGCCAACGGCGGCTCCGGGCTGCAGGTCCTGCACATGAAAAACGTAGCGACTGCGTTTCAACCTTGTCGCAATCCACGCGAAGAACCCGAGACACAGGGGCGGACTCACGACGACATAGACATCCGCTCGGGGAAGAAACAGAACCCGCAGCCAGGACATCAGACCGAAACTCAGTTCGTGAAAGATGCGCCGAAGCGTCGTCGCTTCCGCGGGAACGTATTGGGCGCAGCGATGCACCTCAACGCCGTTGATGCGATCCTGCCGAAACCATCGGCCACGATCTCCCGGCTCCTTCCGCCAGTGCGGATAATAAGGAAATCCCGTGACCACCGCGACGTCGTGCTCACGCGCGGCGAGATACTCCGCAAGCTCCGCATTGTAAGGAGCGATGCCGGTGGCTTCAGGACGATAATTGATGCCCCAGAGGATGATCTTCATGTCGAATGGTTGTGATTGCGGCACACCACCACCCACCCGGCGCGGGGTAACACACAGGCGAGGTCGATAAACCCGGAGGAGATGCGCGCAGAAATCTTGATGCGCCACGATAACCCCGAACCTTCTTCTCCGAAATCGGGGCTACCCCGCGACGATGTCCCCTGAATCCCCGACCGCCTTCTTCGATTCCTCCCTACCCCAGGCCTAAGGGGATATCTGATTGTTTCAAACGGAGGGAACCGGCCGGGAAAAAGTTCCCTTTTCGCGCGGAACCCCTGCACGCAACAACGTTCTGTGCACGCGTCGTGCCAGCTTCCTTCCGGCGTCTCAGTCGGCTGCTTGCGTCAGCCGCCATGGCGCTCGCATCCGCGGGCGCGCCCGCCGTTCACGCGCTTCAATCCGCTTCCCCACCGAATGCGGCGCCGGCGTCGATGCCGGCTCTCGATGTTCGCGATTTCGGTGCCATCGGCGACGGTCAACTGCACCGGGTTTCGGAATGGATCGAGACCGGCCGCTTCAGCAGCCTGCATGCCCTGCGCCGCGCGTATCCATTTGTCGACGACCCGCGCTGGACCATCGACGAGGTCGCGTTCGAACTCGCCAAACGCGCGCTCCCGCCCACGGGCGGCACCATTCACTTTCCCGCCGGCCACTATGTCACGGGACGACATTCCTGGCGAATCTGGCGCAATCACGTGCGGCTGACCGGCGACGGCCCCGACAAGAGCATTTTATCCACCGCCCCCGAAATCGAAGACGCCCTGAGCCTCGCACCCTATCGCCACATTGGCTGGATCGAGGGAGCCGCGCACGAATTCGCCTATACCGCTGACAGCGGACAACGCGGCGCCTCGAGCGTGAAGCTGAAACTTCCCGCGCTCAAAGTCGGCCTGTCGCCCGGGGATCTCGTCTTTGTTCGCAACGGCGCCAATCGCTTCGATCAAGACTACGGTGAGTTCAACGTCGTCACCGGTCTCGACGCCGATGGCACGCTGCATTTCGAGCATCCTTTGAGCCGCGACTACACGCTCGCGAAGCTCAACTGGGCGGCCGAGGTGGCATCCGATTTCGCGCTCCCGCGCAAAAATGGGGCCGTGCAAGTTACCGTGCGCAAAGGCCACGGGTTCTTCGTTCCCGCCCGAGGCACGACCGTAAGCATTGGCGAAAATGTTTTTCGCGTCGAGCAACAAACGGGAACCACCATCCGCCTCGCGAACCTCGGTCCCGCCAACGGTCCGCGCGGCACCGTCATTCCCGCAGGATCCAAAATCGCCAAGTCTCGCACCATCCTGAAACTCACGCGCACCGCGCGAAATTTCCGCGCCGAGGGTTTGCAGATCATCGGGCGCCGCAAGGTCGTGAGTATTTCCAACAGCTACGACGTCGCCTTCGTCAATTGCACGTTTTTGCGCGACCTGCGCGATGGCGGCTTTCGCGGCGGCCTCACGCTCGACGGTGACGGCGGACGTTTCGCGCGTTTCGAACGCTGCACCTTCATCGCAACGCCCGCCATCGGCATGCAGATGGCGCGTTCCTTCGGCGACATCGTGTTCTCCGCCTGCACCTTCAAGGACACCAATGTGGCGTTCACCGAGTTCAACTTCGACGGCGAAGTCTCCGATTGCACGTTCGAAGTCGAAGGCACTTCTGCCCTCACGAATGTCGTGATCGTCGGAAAATCCTGCGGCGATCTTCGCATCGTCGGCAACCGCATTCGCGCCAAGGGCGTGAAGATGGTCTTCGACACCGTGTCCGACATTCACTCGCAGAAACACGGCAGCGAGGGCGGCGTCGTCATCCGCCAGAACCGGATCGAGGTGCAAGGGGTCGAACGCGTTTTCCCCTTCCCCAACTCCCATCGGCTTTCGGTCGCCGAAAACCAGGTGATCCAACCTTGACCGCCGGCGCCGTCGTCGCGGTTCGTGCATTGACCATGCGAGTCATTGCTTAAATTTTGACCGGGAACTTCGTTCTTAACGAAGAGCCTCCATCGTCTTGCTCAACCCTCACCCAGTCTCCACGCCTCGCATCCTCGTCGTTGAAGACGAGATGAAGACGCGCGCATCCATCGCCGAAGGTTTTCAACTCGAGGGCTGGAACGTCCTCTCCGCCAGCAACGGCGCCGAAGCCCTCGACCTTCTCGAGCACGAGCCGTTCGATCTCGTCATCCTCGACTGGCTGCTGCCCGATCGCGATGGGCTCGACGTGCTTCGCGACTTTCGTCAGCGCGGCCGACAAACCCCGGTGCTGATTCTGACCGCGCGCAGCACCGTGCCGGATCGCGTCGCCGGCCTCGAGAGCGGAGCGGACGATTATCTCACCAAACCTTTCGCCTTCGCCGAACTGCTCGCGCGAAGCCGCGCGCTGCTGCGCCGTCCGGTGATGAGTTCCGGACACTTCCTGCGTTGCGGTGATTTGCAGCTCGATACGCGCGCGCGGATTGCCGTGCGCGGTGACGAGGAAATTTCGCTCACTCCTCGCGAGGTCGACATCCTCGAATATCTGCTCCGCTACCAAGGTCAGATCGTCACCCGCGAGATGCTCGAACGCGATGTTTGGAAACAAAGCCATCGCTTCACGTCGCTCGATAATGTCATCGACGTTCAAATCATGCGCTTGCGCCGCAAGGTCGATCGCGATGGCGCCGAGAAGCTGATCCACACGGTGCGGGGCGTCGGTTACCGACTCGCTCGGGAGACCGACTGATGCGCCGCTGGTGGCAGCAGCGCACCCTCCGATTTCGCCTCGCCACGTGGTATGCGCTCGGCGGCGCATTGCTGCTCTCCGCCTTCAGCGCCACGCTTTATTTCTACGTCGCCGAGCGGCTCGCGCAGCCGCTCGATCGCCAGCTTCGCAGCGACTTGGCGAAGGTGCGCACGAATCTCGCGATCGCCAGCGATGGCACCGCGCTCTGGGCGGGTCATCCGCTAGCCGATCTCGATCGGCAAAGCCCCAGCATTCCATGGTTCGAAATCTGGGACAACGAGGGTCGCCTGGTCGCGCGTTGGTGGCAGTTGGACGAATCGCGACTCGAGCGTCTGCCGCCCGCCCCCGCGATTGGTCGCGAAACGATTTCGATCTTCAACGTCGCACCGAATCTTCGCCTTCGCTCGCTCTCGCTGCCCATCGATGTCGGCACCACCGATCCGCTCATGGTGCGTTTGATGCGTAATCACGTGCCAAGCGCCGACGCGCTCCAAGCATTGCTGCTCATCATCGTCGTCGCCCTTCCGGCCGTGATCACTTTGCTCGTTCTAGGAGGCTACGTCATGACGCGCCGCTGGTTGAAGCCGCTCGACCGCATGGTCGAACAAGCGCGTCGCATTCACGTCGAAGACCTCAGTCGCCGCCTTCCCGTCGCAAACCCCGACGATGAACTCGGCCAGCTCGCAACCGTCTTCAACATCACGCTCGACCGGCTGCAAAATTCGTTTGTCGCACTCGATCGTTTCGTCGCCGACGCCTCGCACGAACTTCGCACGCCTCTCACGACGCTTCGCAGCGTGGGCGAAGTCGGTTTGCGCCGCAGCCGCACCGTCGAGGAATACCGCGACATCATCGGCAGCATGCTCGAGGAATCGGAGCGTCTCCAACTGCTCATCGAGCGTCTGCTCGAACTCGCGAGTGCAGGCGCATCGACCGCGAATCGTCAATCGGTCTCGCTCGACCACCTCGTCTCGAGTTGTGTGAACGAGCTCTCCGTGCTCGCCGAAGCCAAGGGCCAAACGCTGCGCATCGAAACCGGCGGCTGCGAGGTTCACACCGATCCGGTGCTCCTTCGGCAGGCCTTGCAGAACCTCGTCGACAACGCGGTGAAATACAGCCCCGCCGATTCCACGATCCGCGTCATCGTCCGCGGGCACCCCGATGCCTGCACGATTGAGGTGATCGATCAAGGTCCAGGCGTCCCCGCGGAACACCGCACTCGAATCACCGATCGTTTTTACCGGATCGATCGCGGTCGCAGCCGCAACGATGGCGGCTTCGGCCTAGGTCTTGCGCTCGCCGCCGCCTACATGCGCGCACTCGGCGGAACGTTGGAATGGGAAGCCGCCCAGCCGCGCGGTTCGGTCTTCCGCCTCCGACTTCCGCGTTAAGCGGCGAGACTTCCCGAAACTATTCCGGTATCTTCTTTTTTGGATACACGGGCGTCGCTCCGTCCTGGCTCGCCACCCATTCGCCGAGGCGGCACGCGCGACGCAACGCCGCTCCGGGTTGTTCACCCCGCAACACCGCACCGAGCAATCCCGCCAGAAAAGCATCGCCCGCTCCGACCGTGTCTCGCACTTCGACCGGCCTCGCGCGTTCCCAACTCCACTCTCCGTCCCACAACAACCCGGCTCCTTTCGCGCCTGCCGTCACACACACGCGCGACAACTCATGTTTCGCCGCCAATCGCCTGGCGGCCCGCTCCATCGCCTTTTCGTTTCGCACCCGCTCGCCCAGCCAGCCGCCCAACTCATCTTCGTTCAACTTCACCACATCCGCTTCGCGCAGCACCCACCGCACCACCGCGGCCGTGTCGAATGGCGGCCGAAAATTCAGGTCGACCACGCGCATCGCGTCCGGCCATGCGTCCCACAATTTTTGGAGTGTCCGGCGATTGAAGGCATCCCGCAGCGCCAGCGTGCCAAACACGATCGCGTGCGGCGCTGGCTTCAGCCGCACCAACTTTTCTGTCGCTTCGATCCGATCCCACGCCACGTTGCGCGCAATCCGATACGTCGCCACGCCTCTCGCATCGACGGTCGCGCTGACCGTTCCGGTCGGTCGATCGGTCCGACGTTGCACAAAACGCGCATCCACGCCCCACCCCTCCACTCGCCGCCGCACTTCATCCCCCAGGAAGTCGGCGCCGACCGCGGTGACTGGCAGGACGTGCAATCCTTGCTGCGCGAGATGATAGGCTCCGTTGATCGGCGCGCCGCCGAGAAAGAGTCCGCGCGGCAGGCAGTCCCACAGCACTTCGCCGAAGCAAACCACCGTGGGTGTCGCCCCAGACCGTTTCACGCGTCGCGCTCGCTTTTGATCACTCATCGCGAATCGAGTCCGGACTCATGTGCAGTTCCTGACAAGCGCGCAGGTAAGCCGCCGCGGACCACGCTTGAAACGCCTTGCCCATCGGCCGGCCCGTTTTGCCATGCACCCACTCGTTGAACTCCCAAGGACTCGCTTTTCCGAGCTGGTTCACCCGCGCGAGTTTCACGAGTTCCGTGCGCGCGATGTCACTCAATCCGAGGCGGTGAATGAAACGCACCCACATCCCGCCGATAAAGGGCCAGATGCCGCCATTGTGATAGTGATGCGGCAGGTTCAACAGGTTCACCGTGTAATAGGGCCGCCAGTCCGGGTCGCCCGACTGCACCGCCGGATAAAGATTCGCGACCGGATACGGATCGTTCACGCCGACGCCCCACATGAAACGAAACGCCGTCCGCGCGCGGTCGACGTCGATCACATTGGTCAGGAACGCCAGGATATTCGCCAGCACGTCACACCGCCAGTTGAAGCTGAAGGGCGTGATTTCCGCCAAGAGATACTGGGCGTCGCCCAGCGAGGTCTGCCGGTCCGCGAAGGTGCTGCGTGACGAGGTCTCCACGCCAGTCGTCGGCCAAAACGAAACTTTGATCTTCCCCGCGATGTGCTGCGACCACCGCAAGTAATCAGCCGCTCGGACAAAATCATGCTGATACTCGAGCAGGCGGCCGAAACACACGTTCGCGCGATACCACAGGACTTCGTCGTAAAGCACGTGATAGCTGCGACCGAAAAGATCCGTCCAATCGCCCGCCTCCGGCACTTCGATCAACCCATCCGTGTTGCTGTCCTGCGCCGAGAGCCAGTCCATGATCCGCTGCAACCGAAAGCCGTATTCGGAAAGCAAGGACATATCGCCCGTGTTCGTCACATAGTGATACACGGCGATGATCAGCCACAACCCGCTGTCGATCGACGCGATCCCGCCCACGCCGGAATATTCCGGTTCCCGGGTTTCGATCCGCACGTTCGCCGGCACTTGCCCCGCCGGGCTCACCGCGTCCAACAGCGTCCGCAAGGTCTTCAACTGCGCCTCGCGAATATCCGGATCGTCCATCTCGACCGTTTGAACGATCGTAAAGCAACCGTCGCGCGCCCAGATGCTGCGATAGTTGATGTCCGTTCCTGTGACGGTGTTGTCCATCAGCGAACATGCCGAAAAGCCCAGCGGAGTGATATTCTTCCGCAACGCCTCCAAGGCTTTCTCATAGCCCGTCGCAATCAAATCGCGGTCCTCGTCGCGCAACGATCGCAAAGATTCCGGGCCAAACAGCATGCCCTTCCAAATTCCTCCGCGCTCCCGTCCCGGCGTCGGACGCGGATGCGGCACTTCCGGAAGGATGCCGAAGTGCTTCAGTCCTTCGAGCACCCCATCGGCCATGACCTGATGCGGCACAAACGCCGGCAGCTCAACCACCGCTTCGAACAGCTCCGGCTGGGCGTTTTCCATCACGATGCCTTTCACCCCCGGAATCAAAAACATGCTGCTGTCGTTTCCGGTGTCGCCCGCGACGAGCACGGTGTCCAAAGGCACGTTCAACCGTTCGCACAACCAAACGAGCGCATTCCCTTTCGTCGCCCGTTTCGGCAGGACATCGAGGTCACGTAAACTTGAATACACGACCGTCGCCTGAAGTCCTGCCTCTTCGAGACGTTGGCGGAGTTCGTCGATCTTCTTCCGATCGATTCGATGCCAATACCAACTCGACTTGTAAGGATGCAGAAACTCCGGCGGCTGCCGTTCGATGCCGGCCATCGAGCCGACGATTTCCTCGACCTTCGCCAAATCCCAGCCTTCCCCAAACTGCGCCCCGAAATCCGCCAGCGCCGGCCGCGTGTGTGGATCGAAGAGCTCCGTGCCCACGCCGCCGATGATGATGTCCGGTTCGGGCAGCTTGCGCGCCGCGATCAACGAGCGCACGTCGCGCACTGACCGCCCGGTATTGATCACCAGAAGCGGACGTGAATTTCGATCCAGCGATTCCCAAGCGTGCTTGAATCGCTGCTCGGACTCGGGATTCCCCAATATCGTGCCATCGAGGTCGGTGGAAAAAAGTCGGATCGGCTGCGTGCCGGGATCGGGAAGCATGGCACCACCATTATCACCCTGCTCCCTGGCACAACTTCTTCCGAAGGAAGGTGTGCAGGAATTTTCTCCTCACCGTCGCAAGCTTGTCGCGGCGCTTATTCGCTGTCGTTCCAAGGCTCGTCCCACTCGGTATCCGCCAGCGATAAAACCGTCGAGGGCCGCTGCTCCACCGCAGCGACGAGCTGCTGCGCCACGCCGGTCCACGTGAACAAGCTCCGCGCTTTGTGCGCACCCATGCGCGACAAACGGCTCCGCAGCCGGGGATGACGAAAAACTTTTGCCATCATGATGCCGAGGTCCTCGCGATCGAACGGGTCCGCGTAGAGCGCGTGCCGGCCGAAGGTAATCGCGCGATACAATCCGCCATGCACCGTCACGATGGTGGGCGTTCCCGAAGCCATCGCCTCGATCGCCGTCATGCCGAACGGCTCGTAACGGCTCGACAACACGAACATGTCCGCCGCGCGGTAATAATCCGCCAGATCTTCCTCCGCGATGAATGAACCGAACGTGATGCGATCCGGCGCCGATGTCTTTGCTGCCACTGCCTGGTATTCGGCCAGCAGCGATTTCTCAAAATCGTTCAAGTCCGACCCGCCGATCGCGAGATACAATCTCGCCGTCGGTTCGCGTCGCGCCACGAGGTCGAACGCCTCGATCAAAAGATCGTAGCCTTTATTCCGCGCCAGCCGCCCGAGCGCGAGCACCACCTTGCCTTCGAAACCAAACCGTTGCCGGATCGCCTGCCGGCTCGCTTCTCCGACGGGATAATAACGGTTGTCGTCGTAGCCCGGCGGAACCATCCGCACGCGCTCGGCCGGCACTTCGTAATCCTCAATGATGAAATCGAGCTGCGGAGGCGTCGTCGCCACCACGAGATTGCAATCGCGATAAAGCTTCCGCTCGTCGCGCACGCGGCGCGAGAAGTTGTATTGCTTTTCAAACTTTGAGGCGTCGCCCGGATAATCGCGCTCCATCTGGCGTTGCTTCCATAGCCCGAGCGAGTGCGGCGTATGCACGTGCGGCACGTCGAGCACTTCCGCCAGATGCTGTCCCGCCACGCCCGCGTCCCAATAGTGGCTGTTGATAAAATCGTATTTCAACCCGTGTCGCTGGATCAACCGGAGCGCGTGCTCGCCCCACTCGTCGAGATACTCGACCAGATATTCCTTCGTGATGAATTCCTTCCCGCCGCACGGGACGCGAATCACGCGCACGCGATCCGTGACTTCCTCGAACTGCGGTTGGTCCTCGAACTGACGCGTCCAGATGTCGACCTCGTAGCCGAGAAGCGCGAGCTTCTTGGACAGCTCCAACACATAAACAACCTGCCCTCCGGTGTCGGCCGCGCCGAGCGGAGGCAAGGCGGCGACATACCCGTGAGTAGATATCATGGCGATGCGCGGAAGAGAGCTGTCGGCGTTGAGAGCTTGTCGTGTCATAGACTAATAATAGCACAAGTGCCGGCCAATGGCGGCGGTTCTAAGGTCCATGGCAGTAGTGCCACCCGCGTCGTTGCGTCGTCTGGACCTTGTGCTGGGAGAGTGAACGTGCGGGCGGAGCAAACCCACCCTCAAGGCACCGCGCCTGACGTTTTGGTCAGGCGTTTCCCCGACTCGTTCCCTCCGCATCCGATCTCCGGCGGACCGGCCAACACAATCCTGCGTGTTCCTTTACAATGCTGGCTAATCTTTCGAACGTTTCCACCTCCCATGCCTCCTTCGCTCGCTCCTTCTCCTTCCGAAGCCTGCACGCCGATCTTCGACTGGCTCGACCGCCGCAGCGCCGGCGTGCTGCTCCACCCGACCGCGCTGCCCAGCCTCCATGGCGTCGGCGCGTTCGATCAGGAGGCGTTCAACCTCCTCGACTTCTTCGCCCAGGCGGGGATCTCCGCGTGGCAACTTTGCCCGCTTGGTCCGACCGGCTACGGCGATTCTCCTTACCAATGCTTCTCCGCCTTCGCCGGGAATCCTTACTTGATCGATCCCGGTGCCCTCGTTCAGGCCGGACTCATCACCGCCGACGCCGCCGCTCCGCTGCGCGCGTTGCCCGTCGATCGCGTGGATTTCGGCGCACTCTACCAACTGAAGTTGCCCATCCTTTTTTCCGCCTACGAAACCGCCCGCCGCGATCCGAAGCGTCCGCTGCCCTACGGTGATTTCAACGCATTCCGCCAGCAACACAGCGCCTGGCTCGAAAGCTACTGCCTCTTCTCCGCGCTCAAGGAACATTTCAAAGGCCAACCTTGGTGGGACTGGCCCGCCGAGGTCCGCTCCTTCTCCGCCGCGCGCAAATCGCCGCTCGCCTCCCAGCTCAACGCCCGCGCCGACGCGTATGCGTTTGTTCAATACCTGTTCTTCGGCCAATGGGCCAGACTGCGCGCCCGCGCCCGCGAGATGGGCATTTCCATCATCGGCGACACGCCGATCTTCGCGGCCATCGACAGCGCCGATGTCTGGGCCAATCCGAACCTCTTCCAACTCGATCCGAAAACGTCGCGTCCTACGTTCGTCGCCGGCGTTCCACCCGACTACTTCTCCGCCGACGGCCAACTTTGGGGCAACCCTCTCTACCATTGGCCCGCTCACGCCGCCGATGGTTACAAGTGGTGGCTCGACCGCTTGCGCGCTAACTTCGAGCTCTACGACATCGTTCGCATCGATCACTTCCGCGGCTTCGATACGTATTGGTCCATCCCCGCCGACGCCGCGAACGCCCGCACCGGCACCTGGGAGCAAGGGCCTGGCGTCGAATTCTTCAAAGCCGTCCGCACCGCCCTGCCCAACGCAAAACTCATCGCCGAGGATTTGGGCGAGCTCGCGCCGTCCGTCATCACGCTCCGCGAAGCCACCGGCCTTCCGGGCATGGCGATTCTCCAATTCGCCTTCGGCAGCGGCTCCGACAATCTTTACCTCCCGCACAATCACCGCGCGAACAGCGTCATTTATCCCGGCACCCACGACAACGACACCACCCTCGGCTGGTATGCTGCGGTCGATGAACTCACCCGCGATCACGTGCGTCGCTACTTTCGCGTGAGCGGCCGCGAAATCGGTTGGGATTTCATCCGCGCCGCCTACGCTTCCGTCGCTCGTCTCGCCGTCATCCCACTGCAGGACATGTTCTCGTTGGGTTCCGAAGCGCGATTCAACACTCCGGGCAAATCCCAAGGCAACTGGAGTTGGCGCTATCAACCGCAACAACTCCGCTCCCTTCGCGACGGCGCCTCCACCTACCTCCGCGATCTCGCCGATCTCTATGGCCGCGCGCCCGTCCAGCCGCGCTAGCGCTCCGCGAAATTCGCTCCATTGACAATCACGCGTCTCGACGCGTCGCTTTTCGCTGTGTCCGTCCGCGAAAAGATCCTCGTCGCCATGTCCGGCGGCGTCGACAGCTCCGTCGCCGCGCTGCTGCTCAAACAGCAGGGCTACGACGTCGTCGGCGCCTACATGAAGAACTGGATCAACGAGGACAATGTCATCGGCCATTGCCCGTGGATGCAGGACATCGAAGACGCGCGTCGCGTCGCCGAGCAGATCGGGATCGAGTTTCGCGTGGTCAATCTCATGCGCGACTACCGCGAGCGCGTCGTCGCGTATTTGCTGGATGGTTACGCCCGCGGTCTCACGCCCAACCCGGACGTGATGTGCAATCGTGAGATCAAATTTGGCGTCTTCCGCGCCTGGGCCCGCGACCACGGCTTTACCGCCGTCGCCACGGGTCATTATGCGCAACGCATCCCTTCGGCGGAAAGCGCGGGCTTTTCGCTCTCCGAAGGCGCCGACCCCAACAAAGACCAATCCTACTTCCTCGCCCTGCTTTCACAGGAGCAGTTGCGCGACGCCCGCTTTCCGATCGGTCACATCGCCAAACCCGAGCTCCGGCGTCTCGCCCGCGAAGCCGGCCTCGCCACCGCAGAAAAAAAAGACAGCCAAGGCATCTGCTTCATCGGCGAAGTGAAAATGCAGGATTTTCTCCGCGCCTACGTTCCCGACGCACCCGGCCCGATTGTCCGCGCCACCGATGGACGCGAGCTCGGCCAACATCGCGGCCTCCACTTCTACACGCTCGGTCAACGCAAGGGCATCGGCATCCCGTCCAATACCGACAACAAAGCCTACGTCGTCGTCGGCAAACGCGCCGCCGATCGCGCACTCCTCGTCGCCTTCGATTCGCCCGACGCGCCCGGTCTGTTCCAACGCGAGGTTCGCGTCCACTCGCTCAGCTGGATCAACGAACCTATTTCCGCTTCACGCACCCTCGAGGGCCGCGTCCGCTATCGCGATCCTCGCATTCAACTCGAGTTCATTCCCGAAACCGAAAGCTCCGCGCTCATCCGTTTCCGCGATCCACAACGCGGTCTCGCCAGCGGCCAAATCCTCGCCTTCTACGATGGTCCCCGCCTCCTCGGCGGCGCCGTTTACTCTTAACCCCCGACTTCAACTCACCCCATGCTCACGCTGAAATCGATCCGCCTGCTCGCCGCGTTCGCCGTCATCGTGTTGTCCCATGCCCGCGCCAACGGCGATTGGCCCTTGCCCGTCACCACGCCGGCAACCGCCGGTTTTTCCGCCGAGCGACTCGATGGGCTCCACCGCAATCTCCGCGCTCACATCGACGCGGGAAAATACTCCGGCTACATCCTCGCTCTCGCGCGTGACGGAGAGATCGTCGATTTCCGCGCTCACGGCCATCGCGATCTCGAAGCCCGCGCGCCCATGCAGAAGGACTCCATCGTGAAGATCTTCTCCATGTCGAAGATCGTCACGTCCGCCGCCATTTTGATTCTCATGGAGGAAGGTCGCCTCAAGCTCGGCGATCCTGCCGAAAACTACCTTCCCGCGCTGAAGAATCGAAAGGTCTTCACCGGCGGCACCGCTGACGCGCCGCAGCTCGTCGACGCCAACCGCCCGTTCACGATTCGCGATCTCCTCACTCACACCGCCGGCTACTACTACGACGAATCATGGTCGTCCGATCCCGTCCCCGGCGAGCTCATGAAACGCGCCAAAATCTTCGAGGCCTCCAACCTCGACGATTTCATTCATCGGATCGCGAACGTCCCGCTCCACGAACAGCCCGGCACCCGTTACCGCTACGGCATCAACACCGACATCCTCGGCGCCATCGTCGAAAAAGCCTCCGGTCAACCGCTCGATCGCTTCCTGCAAGAACGCATCTTCGCTCCGTTGGGCATGCGCGACACCAGCTTCTACGTGCCCGAGGAAAAACACTCCCGCCTCGCCAAGGTCTATCAACGCGACGCCTCTGGAAAACTCGCTCCCAACCCTTGGGCCAACGCGCCTCTAGCCGGCCCCAATCGCCCGTTCTTCAGCGGCGGCGGCGGACTCTACTCAACCGCCGGCGACTATCTTCGGTTCGCGCAAATGCTCCTCAATGGCGGCGAGCTCGACGGCACGCGTATCCTCAGCCGCAAGACGGTCGAGTTGATGACCCAGAATCACATCGCGCACTTGGCCACCCCGCACCCGTTCAACACCCCGTCCCAAGGCTTCGGTCTCGGCGTCCGCATTCTCACCGACCTCGGCCAAAGCCCGCTCCTCGGCACTCCCGGAACCTTCGGCTGGGACGGCGCCGCAACCACCAAGGTCGAAATGGATCCCACTGAACGCCTCGTCTCGATCGTTCTTTTTCAACACGTCCCGTTCAACCAGGACGACATCTTCGCCACCTGGGCCAACGGCTACTACTCCGCGCTCATCGACTGACCTCGGCAGAAAGCCGAACTTTCCCGCGTGAGCCGTCGCTGTCGCGCCCGCACTTATTCGGGACCTTCGCTCTCCCAGCGCCGCCCTACTCGCCCCAGTTTCTCCGGATTCATCACGACATAGACGGCGCGTATCCGGTTTCCTTGGACCGCGAAAGCCATCACCGAGACCTTTCCGTCTCGCCCTCGCATCACCCCGCCGACTTCGCCGTTCACTTTTGCGAGTTCCACCTGCGCGCCCGCAAACGCCCGCTCATGCAGCCCCGCATAAAACCGGCTGATCCGCTGCGCTCCCATAATTGGCCGGATCGCCGCCCGCACGCGTCCGCCTCCATCGGAGTAAAGCACCGCATCCTCCGCCAGCACCGCTAACAACTCCCCCACCTGTCCGGTCGTGCACGCGGCGAGAAACCGCCGCACCAACTCCTCCGCTTCTTGCATCGGCGTCGACGGCGCCGGCTCCCGCTGCGCCAGCTGCCGCTTCGCTCGGCTCATCAACTGCCGGCAGTTCGCCTCACTTTTCCCCACGATCTCCGCGATGGCTTCGTAGTCGTAAGCAAAAACCTCCCGCAGCAAAAACACCGCCCGCTCCGTCGGCCCGAGCGTTTCCAGCAAAAACAAAAACGCCACGCCCAACGAATCCGCCAGCGCTGCCCGCGCATCCGGAGCCGGCGCCGTCTCATCCACAATCGGCTCCGGCAGCCACACGCCGACATAATCCTCCCGCCGCCGCCGCGCCGATCGCAGCTGATCGATCGCCAGTCGCGTGATCGTAGCCACCAGCCACGCTTTCGGAACTTCGATCGTCATCGCATCCTGCCGCTGCCAGCGCAGGAACGTCTCCTGCACGAGATCCTCCGCTTCCGCGACGCTGCCCAGCATCCGATATGCGATGCTGAACAACAGCGCGCGATGCTCCGTAAAATCATCGATCTTCATGCATCCACTTTCTTGCTACAATTCTGTGCGAGTGCCCGCCCGCTGCGAACTCCTTCTCGCTTCACTCCCCGAATCTCGGCGGCATCCGAAACCCGACATTCAACCGATTCCATCCGTTGATCGCCACGATCACCAGTGCCAGTTCCGCCAGCTCCTTCTCCGAGAAAGCCGCGCGTGCGGCCGCGAAATCGCTCTCGCTCACATGCGTCCCCGCCAGCCGCGTCAACCGCTCCGTCCAAGCCAGCGCCGCCTGCTCCCGCTCCGTGTAGATGTCCACTTCGCGCCACGCATCGAGCAGAGATAGCCGCTCGTCCGTCTCCCCGATCGCTTTCGCCTCACGCACGTGCATCTCGATGCAAAACGCGCATCCGTTGATCTGCGACGCCCGCAGCTTCACCAGGTTCAACAGCGTCTCATCCAGCCCGCTCTGGTCCGCCGCCGCCTGCAAGGCCAGCATGGCCTCCATCACCCGCGGGGCCACCGTCGCATAATTCAAGCGCGGCGCCGCCGTCTTCGTTTCCCTCTTCAATGTCGTTGGATTGTTCATACCAACCTTCGGACGAAACGGTCCGACGTTTTGTGACAGCTTCCCACAATTCGCTTTTGACCCCCTCTCCCGCCCCGGCTTAGGTGACAGACCCTTTTTCCAACATGCCCGCGCAACCGACTATCATCTACACGAAGACCGACGAAGCTCCCGCGCTCGCGACCTACTCGCTCCTGCCGATCGTGCAGGCTTTCACCAAGCACGCGGGCATTAACGTCGAAACGCGCGACATCTCTCTCGCCGGCCGAATCCTCGCCGCGCTCTCCGACCTCCTTCCTCCCGAGCAGCGCGTTGCCGACCACCTCGCCGAACTGGGCGCCCTCACGCTCAAGCCCGAAGCCAACATCATCAAGCTGCCCAACATTTCCGCGTCCGTTCCGCAGCTGAAGGAAGCCATCGCCGAGCTCCAATCGCATGGCTTCAAAGTCCCGAATTATCCCGAGTCTCCGGCCAACGACGCCGAGAGGGACATCAAGGCCCGCTACGACCGCGTCAAAGGTTCCGCCGTCAACCCGGTCCTTCGCGAGGGCAACTCTGACCGCCGCGCACCGAAAGCTGTCAAAGATTACGCCCGCGCCCATCCCCACTCGATGGGCAAATGGTCGTCCGATTCGAAAACCCGCGTCGCCACGATGGGCCGCGACGACTTCTTCTCGAACGAGAAATCCGTCACCATTGGCGAAGCGACCACCGTTCGCATCGAATTCATCGCTGCGGACGGCACCACGAAAGTCCTCCTCCCGAAGCTCGCGCTCAAGGCCGGCGAAATCCTCGACGGCACGTTCATGAGCCGCAAGACGCTCGACAGCTTCCTCGAAGCCCAGGTCGCGCTCGCGAAACAGGACGGCGTCCTCTTTTCCGTCCACCTCAAGGCCACCATGATGAAGGTCTCCGACCCGATCATCTTCGGCCACGCCGTTCGCGCCTACTTCAAAGACCTCCTCGCCAAACACGCCGCCACCTTAACCGAGATCGGCGTCGACCTGAACAACGGCTTCGGCGACCTCGTCGCCAAACTCGAAAAACTTCCCGCGGCCAAGAAAGCCGACATCCAAGCCGACATCCAAGCCGCCTACGCCAGCGGCCCGGGCGTCGCCATGGTCAACTCCGACCAGGGCATTACCAATCTTCACGTCCCGAGCGACGTCATCGTCGACGCCTCGATGCCCGCGATGATCCGCGCCGGCGGAAAAATGTATAACGCCGAAGGCAAGCTCCACGACGCTCTCGCCGTCATTCCGGACAGTTCCTACGCCGGCGTTTATCAGGCCGTCATCGATTTCTGCAAAAAGAACGGCGCCCTCGATCCGCGCACCATCGGCTCCGTTCCCAACGTCGGCCTCATGGCCCAAGCCGCCGAAGAATACGGCTCCCACAACAAAACCTTCCAAATCGCCACCGCCGGCACGGTTCGCATCGTCGACGACGCCGGTCGCGTTTACATCGAGCACGCCGTTGCCGAAGGCGACATCTGGCGCGCCTGCCAAACGAAAGACGCGCCCGTGCAGGACTGGGTCAAACTCGCCGTCAACCGTGCCCATCTTTCGGATACGCCCGCCGTTTTCTGGCTCGACGAAAAGCGCGCTCACGACGGTCAGCTCATCGCGAAGGTCAAAACCTACCTCGCCCAGCACGACACCAGCGGCCTCGATATTCGCATTCTCCCGCCCGCCGCCGCGTGCACGTTCACGCTCGAACGTCTCGTCAAGGGCCAGGACACCATCAGCGTCACCGGCAACGTCCTTCGCGATTACCTCACGGACCTCTTCCCCATCCTCGAGGTCGGCACGAGCGCCAAGATGCTCTCCATCGTGCCGCTCATGAACGGCGGCGGTCTTTTCGAAACCGGGGCTGGCGGCTCCGCTCCCAAACACGTCGAACAGTTCCAAGCCGAGAATTATCTTCGCTGGGACAGCCTCGGTGAATTCTTCGCTCTCGCCGCCAGCTTCGAACACCTCTCGATCGTCGCGAAACACGCCAAAGCCAAAGTTCTTGCCGACACGCTCGACACCGCCAACGGCAAGTTCCTCGAGAACGACAAATCGCCCGGCCGCAAACTCGGCACGATCGACAACCGCGGCAGCCATTTCTACCTCGCGCTTTACTGGGCCCAAGCTCTCGCCGCGCAGAAACAAGACGCCGATCTCGCGAAGACGTTCGCCCCGATCGCCGAGAAACTCGCCGCCAGCGAAAAGCAGATCGTCGATGAACTCATCGCCGTCCAAGGCAAACCCGCCGATGTCGGCGGCTACTACCAGCCAGACGACACCAAGGCCTCCGCTGCGCTGCGCCCGAGCAAAACGCTTAACAGCATCGTCACGGAGCTCTAAGTCGCAAGACCTGCAATCGAAGCAGGCTAATGCAAGCTGCTATGCAAAAGCAGCTTGCGAATATTTTTCCTCGCCGATGGATGGGTGTAGGATTTATTGCCGCAAATCCCTCCGTCATGTCCATCCATACCTCTTCTAGGTCGTTCCTGCGAGTCCTCGGACTGGCGGGGCTCTCCCTGATCGCCTCGCTCAGCGCAATCGCCCAAACGACGTTCACCTTCAAGGGTAACGTGCTCTCCAGCTCGTTTGAAGACTATCAAAACGGTGACGCGTTCACTGTGACCTTCGTCACCAAGGCGAATATCGCGGCCGGGTATGGATACGCCGACCCGGACTACCTCGGCTGGGTTGAGGAAGCGATCGACGACCCGGAGCTCTTCGAGAGCGTATCGTTCACGGGCTCAACCGGGACATGGGTTCGGCCCGTTGCGCCGGACTTCACGAGCTCCGACGACGATGGCCCGGAATCGTATGTAAATCTTTACAGTGGCAATTGGCTCGATGTCATGGCCTATTCGGACGCAGCGGAAAAGCATGACGTGTTCACGAGCCTCTCCGCCGGTGGTTTTCGCGTGTGGGGGCTAATGGTGCAAGGAGGCATCGATCTGTCTTTCGATCTCAACCACGCCACGCTCCCGGACATCAACGACTATTTCGGAGCGCTCGCTGGAACTTACACGATGATACCGGCCGAGATGAGTCCGTCCTCCATCGCATTGGAAGGGGGTCGCTCCATCGATTTCACGGTTCACGAACTCACCATTTCCACCGCGATTCCCGAACCCGGCACCTATGCCATTTGGGCCGGCCTGGCGGCTCTGGGGTCCGTGCTGATCTATCGCCGCCGCACGCGCCGCTGAATCCGCCGTATTTGCTGGTAAACGAAGTGCACGGTTCCTCGCGGGCCGTGCACTTCGTGTAATATCTTCCCGACGCGAAGGACTACGCTGTCGGCGATCGCGCCTGCGGGTTTTTTCGTTCGGCCGCGTGGCGCGTCCACGCGTAGGCGACGTTCACATTCACAGCTAAGATCGTTCAGCGCCTGATCGATAGGTGCGGGACGAGCACCGTTCGCCATCACCTACCTGACCAACGCCAACTTTCCGGGAGGATACGGTTTCGTTGAGGTCTCGCGATGGAGAAAACTTAGCCACATACCGATGCGTCAACAGGTAACAAAGGTTGACCATCCAAGCCGACGCACTTTCCTCGAAGGTTCCCCAGCCTCATATCATGCGAACTCTCCCTCCGCCCCCTTCCGTTCGGACATTCCTGCTGGCAGCGCTTTTCCTCTTCGTATCGCCCGGCGTCCACGCGCAGATCAGCTTCACCTTTACCGGAAACGTGGTCAGTGCCGACTATGTCGATGGCTACAGCGTCGGCGATACAATCTCCGTGACCTTCGTGAGCCATGCGACCACCGCGGCGCCCGTGGCGTTCGGCCCCTATATGGGCATGTCGTGGAAAGAACGGTTGGTGGAGGACCCTGTGCTCTTCTCAGACGTGACTTTCACCGGGGCGACTGGCCAATGGAGCCGGCCGGTTTACCCGACGCCAACCGAGTTCGGGGAAGGCCCGACATCCTTTCTTGGAGTGAGTGCCTGGCCAAGCGTGTTCTCGACGTCTGCAGCCGCCGATGTTGGACTTTATACCGGTTTACTCGCGGGTGGGCATCAAGTGATAGGAGTCAGCGTGGCCGTTCACCTCACCCCACCTATTTTCCAAGTGCCAGGAGACGGCTATCCAGATATCCAAGACTACTTTTCCTCCTACGCCGGCACCTACGATGTTACAATTGATGATTACAATGTGCCCCAGATCGTTCTGGAGCATGGATACGCGATTGAATTCGCCCCCAGCACGCTCACGATCTCGGCCGCACCGACTGCCATTCCGGAGCCGAGCACTTACGCGATGCTGGTTGGTTCGGTAGTCTTGAGCGCGGTCGTCCTTCGCCGGGGCATGATGCGTAAAGACGTTTAGCCAGGCCCGGAGAAGTCTCTTTCCCATGCCCACGTCATGTTGTGTCGTGGGCATTTTTCTAGCGGCCAGGAATGTGTCGCTGCATGAAAAACAGGCTCAAACGATGGGATTTCGGGAGAGCCTTCGCGGCAAATAGCACCACGTCCCCCGCATCCCTACACGCCGAGACTCGACTTCCGAGCTCATCGTCATCGCGGCAGGATCAAGCCGGCGGACGGCGCACGGGCCGCACTTCGACCGCGAGCCGATAATCAAGCCCCGGGCACCCTCGAGCGATCTCGATCGCCGCGTCCATATTCTCGGCGCGGATCAAAATATATCCGCCCACCACTTCCTTCGCCTCCACATAAGGCGCGTCAACCACCCGCGTCGCGCTTCGCGGACCGCGCACGATCTTGCCGTTCGTATCGAGCCCGTTGGTGTCGACGACGAGGTCTTTCGCCCGCAGCTGCTGCATCCACACCGCAAAATGCTGCATGATCTGCTGCATCTCCTCCGGCGACGGCGCAGGGCCGCTGTTCGGTTGAAGCAGGAACAACATGAATTCCGATTCCGATGGGGGCGTTTGATGATCCATAGGGGTCTTTAGTTCACTGCTACGACGAATATCTCCCGCGAATCAGGACAATTTTATTGCAACGCTGACGAGCACGTCCCGCAGCCTCGACCTCAACAATTTCGGTTTCGCGAGGATTGAAGCTGGCACGACTTCAATCGCGTTTTCAAATGATGGGATGCACGGCTTCATCGAGTTCCTTCACACCTGGCTTCTCCGCTCTGGCCTTGCGCCTGACACCTCGGATCTGACCGCCCGCACGACCGCGTTTATCGTGCTCATTCTGCTCGCGTGGCTGGTCGATCTGCTGACTAAACGCGTCATCCTTCGCGTGATCACCGGCTTCGTTCGACGCAGCTCCGGTAAATGGGACGACGCCCTGCTCGAAGCCGGCGTGTTCACGCGGCTTTCGCACCTCGCCCCTGCGCTCGTGTTTCACCTCTTCGGCAGCGACGTCCTCGGTGAAACGCCCGCCATGCTTTCGGTGCTCGATACGTTCGTCACCATCTACCTCGTCCTCATCGGCCTTTCCGTCGGCAGCGCTATTCTCAATGGCGCCCAAGCCATCTTCCTCAAAACCGAATTCGGCAGCCGCGTTCCCGTCAAAGGCTTCGTCCAGGCCATCAAACTCGTCGGCGCCATCATCGGCGCGATCTACATCCTCGCGCTCCTGCTCGACAAGTCGCCGATCTACATTTTCTCCGGGATGGGCGCGCTCACCGCCGTCCTGCTCCTCATCTTCAAGGACGCCCTGCTCGGCTTCGTCGCCGGTATCCAGATTTCGGTTAACCAAATGGTGCAAACCGGCGACTGGATCGAAATGCCCAAAGCCGGTGCCGACGGCTTCGTGATCGATGTCTCCCTCACCACCGTGAAGGTTCAAAACTGGGACAAAACCATCACGACGATCCCCACCTACGCGCTCATCTCCGAATCCTTCAAAAACTGGCGCGGCATGTTCGAATCCGGCGGCCGCCGCATCAAACGCGCCATCCACATCGACATGCAATCCGTCCGTTTCGCCGACGAGGCCATGCTCGATCACTGGCGCAAATTCCGCCTGCTCCGCACCTACCTCGCCGACAAACTCGCCGAAATCGAAGCCGAAAACCAACAACTCGGAGAAGATCTCGGCGTCCTCGGCAACGGCCGCCGCCTCACCAATCTCGGCACGTTCCGCGCCTACTGTCTGGCCTACCTCCGCGCGCATCCGGGCGTAAATCAGGACATGCTCCTCCTGGTCCGCCAACTCGCCCCGGGCGAACACGGACTCCCGCTCGAGCTGTATTTGTTTACCAAGGACGTTCGTTGGGTTTTCCATGAAGCGGTGCAGGCCGACATCTTCGATCACCTGCTCGCCGTTCTCCCCCAGTTCGGCCTGCGCGTCTTTCAGCAACCCGTCGGTTCCGACTTCCGCGCCCTCGCCGAACGCGTCTCCTCCGCTTCACAGCAGCACGCGTCTGCGTCTTCCGGATAAGCAAGATTGCGTATTCCCGGTATGCGCAGCTTCCGGCATGTTGAACGCGCGCCGACATCGTCGGCG
>JAEZGX010000012.1 GCA_023416735.1 Verrucomicrobiota bacterium
TTCTGCGCCGCCCGGCCGCCGCCCCCCCCCCCCCCCCCCCCCGCGACCGAACCCATGACTAAAACGTGAACGCGCTCGTGATGGCCCAGCTGCGGCCTTCCTGAATGCGCATCGCGCCGGGGGTGCCGTCGGGCTGCGCATTGAGCGGGATGAGCTTATTTTTCCCGAACGCGTTGTAGACGTTCAACTGGATGCGCCAGTTGATCTTGTCCGTGAGCTTGCGGGAGTAGCTGACCCACAGGTCCGCACGTGTCTCCGAATCCGTGTTGAACGGAGCGGCGAGGTTGGGCTCCTCCACTCCGTTGACGACCATCGGCGCGTAGTCGTAGGTCGCACCGTCTTCGTAGCGGACGGCACCACCGATGCCGATGCCGCGCAGCGCGCCGTCTTGGAACGAGTAATTCGTCACGAGGTTCGCGCGCCATTCGCGGATCTCGGGCTGCTTTTGTCCGTTGAGATGACGGACCAGGCTGTATTGGCCCCAGAACGGCGCCCACACGCGCCCGAAGACGCCTTGCGGATTATTCGGCTGGCCGAAGATCGGCATGTCGCCGGCAGGCGTGTTGCGGAAACGGTCGTCGATGAACTCGAGGAAGTTCACGAGCGACTCGCCAGGAACGCGATCGCGGGTCGCTTCGGTTTGCGAAGCGTTGATCGCGACGCGCCAGTTCGGGAGCGGATTGGCGGTGAATTCGATCTCAACACCCTCCGAAACCGAATCCTCGGTGAACACATGCGTGCCCGGACGACGGAGACGCACGGGATTGGAGGGACCTTCCGGTCCGAACAGCGAACCCTGCCAGACCGTCGCGGGACCGAACTTCGGGAACGTCGCATTCAGGTCGGCAAGGAAGTCACCGTAGGCCGGCACCACGACATTCATGAGCGCATCCGGACCGCCCTTCGCATCGGGGAAACCGGTTGGTTGAATTTCGCCGCGCAGCAGACGGCCGTAGGTTTCGGCCGAGGACCACATCGCTTGCTCGAACTGGAACCAGTTGGAAAGGCTCCGCGTGAGCGTCGCGTTGGTAACGGACGTCTTATATTTTGTGAGACGCAGCGAGTAACGGTTGTCCTTCGTCGCGAGGAGCACGCCGTAATCGGTGGTGCTACCGGCCGGCGGCGGAAGGAGATCGCCGAAGAAGTCGGTGCGGCCAGCGGAAGGCTGGAAGGATTCGCCTTCGTTGTAGAAGAGCGTGACCTTCAGCGGCAGCCGGTCTTCGCCGAGCATCTTGTGCAGATGCGTGACGACGCTCCAGTTACGCGATTCGACCGTTTGCTCCTGCGGAGCGATCGCGTCGAAGTTGAACACCGAGGGATCGACGTTCGCGTGGCTGTCCGCGCGATTGGGCGCGGTGAAGATCACCGCTTCGGATTTGTCTTCGCGCCAGCCGTAGGTGGCGACGATCGAGTCCTTCCAGAAGTGTCCCTGCCATACGGCCACGAGCGACTCGACGTTGAAGCGGTTCAACGTCGCGGAGAGCGTCGAGTAATCGAGGCTCGCCTGCGTGCCGTCGAGCGGGTCGATCAGGTTGAACGTGCCGGTCGTCCAGCCGCGGTAGTTGGCCGGATTCTGCGACTGCGTCGTGTATTGGGTCTGGTTGAAACCGATGCCCGGCGACCACGGATCACCCGGGCTGACGGAATCCGGGGCGATCCACGTTGTATCGAAATAGTGGATAGATTGGCTGCCCGCCGGAGGAACGATGTAGGTGTTGACGTTGCTCAGGTTGAGGCCGTTTGCGAGCGAGGCGCCGCGCAGATCGCCGCTGATGTAATAACGCGGATTGATGCGGGCGGGAACGCCGCTGATGGCCGCCGAGCTGCCGATGAGCGAGGTGAACGCCTGGTCCGGCTGGCGCAGTTGGAACGTGCGCAGTTCGGAGTCGCGGTTGTCCTCCATCGCGACCCCGGTCAGGCGATGCTTGCCGAGAATGCGAGCGAAGAGGTTGTCGTTGTCCCGGCTGAAGTCGTGCTCGCCGAAGATCTGCGCGCGCAGGGACTCGCGCTCGGTGCGGATGAGACGGTTGCCGCCGAGAGCTTCCTCCTCCACGTAGGCGCGGCCAACGTTCGGGTTGGGCGTATTGTCGGGGTTGACCTCGTTGACATCGATCTTGATGCGGTTCCACCAGGAGAGAATGCCGGTCTGACCGCTCGTGCTCTCTTCGCGATGGTAGGTGACGTCGTAACCGAGACGGTTGTCGAGGAACGTCTGCGAGAGGCTGACATCCCACGTATCCCAGTCGGTGAATTCACGCTTGTTCGGCCCATCGAGGAGCTTGTTGTAGAAGTCGAAGATCCGCGGATCGGTGATCGCTTTGGCGTCGTAGGCGCCGATGGCGTAGAACGGCAGCTGTTCGCCCTGCGCATAGGCCGCGGAGTTTTCGATCCAGAATGGCGAGAACGAGCGTCCCCAGATCGTCGTGTTGGTCGCGGCGACAAGGTTTCCGTTCGGGAGACGATCGACACCGACGACCTGGCCGGCCGAGGTGAGCGCGCCCTGCGCGAGAACATTGGGATAAACCCAATGCGGAGCCTGGCCGGCGCCGTTGTAAACGTAGCGTGGTCCGAGTTCGAAGATCGACGCGAGCCACGGATTGTAGTTCGGGTCATCCGCGGCGTTGTTGAAGAGGTAGGGATTGACGGTCTGGCCGCCCTGCCCGCCTTCAGATCGCGGCACGAAGAACGGCGTGATCTGATCGATCGGCGCGACGAACCGCGGACGATTGCTGTTGATCTCGCCGTGTTCGAAGTTGGCGGAAATCTGGAACGTGTTGCGATGGTTGTTTAGGAACGAGGGACGATAGCCGACTGCGCCGTAGATGCGCTCATCGTCCTCAAAGGCGGGATCCTGACGGAATTTCTGGTAATCGCCGAGCAACGCGACGCGCACCGCCAGCTCTTGCGGGATGAGCACGTGATTGTAGTTCAACGACGCGCGCTTGGTGCCAAACTGGTCGTAGCGAAGCTCGACCGCACCCGAGGTGCGATTGAAGTTCGCGGGATCGGTCGTGGCATTGACGACACCGGCCGGACTGCCGAGGCCGAAGAGAATGGCGTTTGGTCCGCGCTGCAGGTCGACGCGGCTGACGTTGTAACCGTCCCACGGCACGTCGGTGAGAAAGTAGTTGCGGGTGTTGTCAGCCGCGGTGAGACCGCGCACGCGCGTATTGGCATTCGGATTACCGAAACCGTTCTGCTCCTCGGTGCGCTCGGATCCAATGCTGGCACCGGAGAAATTACCGCGAGCGCCGCCGACTTCCGTGCCGACGACGTAAGCGAGCAACGACTCGTTATCGGTCGCGCCGATGTCCTGGAGAAACTCCTTCGTCACGACGGAGATCGCCGAGCCGACGTCGGCGAGATCGGTGCGGATGCGCGTGCCGGCGAGCGTGTCGGCCGCTTGGTATCCACGATCTCGTGACGACGAAACCGTGAAGGGCGAAAGCACGATCAGTTCGTCCTGCTCGGTCGGAGCGACAGGCGTGGCGGCTGATTGAGCGTCGGTGGAGTTGATGCCGAGGGCGGCAGCCAACAAGGCGGACAGTGCCGTTCGCCTCGTTGCGAAAGCCCGAGTGCGTAGTCCCGGGACAGGGTGCTTGGATGGGTGCATGGGGGTTTGATCTGGGTTGGAGAGCATGCGCGCTGTAGTGGACGCGCAGTGCGAAAGGTGTGGGAACGGGGCTGAGGGCAGCGGGCAGCTGTGTCTCGGTTGGGCTTCGATCCGGCGACCTTGCCGATCTGGCATGCCGCGCAGCAGGGGAGGTATCGCAGTGTCGTCCAACTTCGCGTTCCCACAACCGCCCCACAATTCATCGGGTTGAACGGAACCCTCATCGCAGGGAAAAACGTTCATGTGCCCAGGTCTTGGATACATTCCTCTGTGCAGTCAGGACGGTCACGCGTGACGTGCGGAGTGCGAGATGGCAAAGACCACGAACGGGCGGGCGAGCCGCGCCCCGCCCTACCACACGAAAAGGAGCCGGGTGCCGAGCCACGTCAGCGCCACGAGTCCCAACGAGGCGAGCGCGATGCGCAGCATGCCCGGATAATACCACGTAAGTTTGGGCTCCCGGCGCAGTTCGAGCGCGCTGTTTACGCCGAAGACTTTGTCCTGCGCGTCGAGGCGATCTAGTCGGCGGAGCTCGTCGAGATCGATCGACTCAGGACCTGCGGCGACCAGACCGGCGTCCACCAGCGCGGGAAGCTTGATGCCCGCGCCCACCAGCCGCGCTTCGTCGCCGACGGGCGTATTGAGCACGACATGAAATCGCTGCACGCGCACCTCGTCCTCCCGGCCGCCCCCGAGCGTGCCGATCAGCATGCCTGCAAACGCCGCCGCCGTCGAAACGAAGACGGTCGTCGCAAAGGAGCGCTCCGCGGCGACGAGCCAGCTCACGTCCTGCTGCACCGCCGTCGCGACCGAAACCGCCAGATAACCGGCCGACCCGCCGAGCAGCGCGCACCAGGCGCCCAGCCGATTCGATCGCCTCCATAGCACGGCGAAGTAGATCGGCACACCCAGGAAACTCAGCAGATTGAAGGCGAGCTTGATGTATTGAGAAATCGAGGACAGCCACAGCGTGGACAACGCCGCCAAAAGGATCGAAGCGCCCACCCAGACTCGCGCGGCGCGAAGATAGTCGGACGACGTCCGCCCTTTTGCGATGAAACGCCGGTAGATGAAATCGACAAACATCGCCGACGAGGTCGTGGCATACGTGCCCGCGCTGGACATCGCCGCCGCGAAGAAACTCGCGAGCAGCAAACCAATGAAGAACGGCGGCAGGATGCGCTGCATGACAATCCCCCACCCCAGCTCCGGATCCGCGTGCAGCGCGGCCGCAAGCTCCGGCGCTTCGACGCTCAAAACGTCGCGTTGATAGATCAGGAACTGAACCCCGTAGAGCGCGAACAGCAGCGTGATCACGCGCTTCCAAAGATGCCCCCAGCCGCACTGCGTCGCAGCGCGCTCGTCCCGTGAGACGGAAATCCAGTTGTAGATCCACGGTGCGGCGATTCCGCCGACAACTGCGGCAATGTTCAACGCAAGCACCGTCTCCCATCCCATCGCCGCCGAGGTCATGTTCCACGTTTCCTCCGGCAACATCCGCAACGCCTCCAGCCCGCCCGACTCCTTCCACAAGAAAGGCAGCCCGACAAAGCCGAGAATCAAAAGACACATGAGCCCTTGGAAGATATCGTTGATCAGCGTCGACATCATCCCGCCCGCGCAAACGTAGATGCCGACGACGATCGCGATCAGCCAGACGTGAAACTGCACGTTGATCGAGGACTCGTCGAAGATCGGCAGCATGCCCGCGAGAATTTTTCCGACCGCGAGCAGGAACATCCCGATGAACAAGACGCACAACGTTCCTGCCACCAATCCATAGAATCCCGCCAGCCGCTCGCCATAACGCATCGCAATGAACTCGGCGGCATTGTAGACCCGCGCGCGGCGATAGTAGGTGGCGAACGCGTAGTAGATCGGAGTCGCGAAAAGAAAGCTCCACCAATACCACACGCCCGACAGCCCGCCTTCATAACCGCCGCGCGCCACGACGACCGCTTCGTTGCCGGCGATCGCCGACGCGAAGACGAATATGAACGACACCCATGGCCCCCACTTCCCGCCGGCGACGAGAAAGTCTCCGAGCGTCTTAGTGCGTCGTCCTCCAACGAATACGCCGAAGTAAAGCACCGCCGCGAAATACAACGCCAATACTGTCCAATCGAGCCAGTGCATAAACCGAACAGGGTAAAAATTCGCACAATAGAAGGGGCGGGTCTCAGGCTCCCCTACTCGTGCTTCGAGTTCATTTTCGGTATCACGAAGATCGCGCGCTCACACCGCGTGCATCAGGCCGCGCAGATAACCGGCCGCGAACAGCCGCCCGAGCATCTCGTAGCCCGGCGTTTCGTTCGTTTCGCCGGCCATCGACGGAGCATGATCCGGCCGCACCGTTCCGCTGTAGCCGATCTCTTTCAGCGTGCGAAACACGGCTGCCATATCGATCTGCCCGTTGTCATGCCAGGTCTCGACAAAGTGCTCGGCCGTGCCGCGCACGTTGCGCGCGTGAAAGAAGAAAATCTTGTCCGCGAGCGAACGAATCCCGCCGAGCAGATCGACGCCTGCTGGCGAAAATGAGCCGACGCAGTAACAAACCCCATTCGCGCGACTCGGAACGAGCTCCACCACGCGGCGGAATGCTTCGTTCGAGATGATGATTTGATCCTGCCCGTTTACCGCCGGCAGCGGCGGATCGTCCGGATGTAGCGCGAGCTTGACCCCCGCGTCTTCCGCCACGGGCACCACTTCTTCGAGGAAGCGTTTCAAGCTCTCCCACAACTTCGCAGCCGGCGTCGGCCGAGCGGGCCGTCCATCGGCATCGGTGACATTGCGTCCGATATGTCGGAGATTGAACTCCGTCACCTTTGCGCCTCCACGCTCGAGCACATCGGCACCCGTGCGCTGCCAGTCCTCCGCCGGCATCCAGTTGTAGCAGAGCACCGCCATCCCGGCCTCGGCCATGTTGCGAATCAACGTTTTGAAATCGTCCACCTGCCGGGCGCGCCCCGGCAGATCGTGCACGAACGCGAGGTGAGGGATCTTGCGTTCGATGTGCGTAAGTCGAAGGCCAAACGATTCCACCCAGCGCTTCGTCTGCCGCAGCTTCTCGAGATCGAGGCCAGGATACGGCAGGACGAGCTCTTCGACACCGACCTGGGCGGCGAGTTGGAGATTCCGCTCGGTGAGCGGATTCACGATCATGGAAAGACGCATACGCAGCGAGGGGATTTGGGGTGACGCGCGATCGACAAAAGCAGTGCGAGCGCGACCAACAGAAGACAACGCCACGAGGGTTCGTCCGGATGAATCTCCGGCAGCTTGCGCCTTCGTCCTGGTTCCAGACGCTGCGCACGCGTCACGTTCAAGTCGCCAGAGCGCGCCCCCCTTCTCATGACTTTTCGAATCTTTTCCGCTTTCTGCCTCGGCCTCTCCGCTACGCTCGCGGCCGATTCCGTCATGGTGCCCGTCATCGAAGGCGAGTGGTGGCAGGTCGCCGGTCAGCCCGATATGGGCGAGCTCAACAGCCCCCGCCAGCAACCTGTGGACTTCGCCGTCTGGCAGGCCCGCGACGGCACGTGGCAATTGTGGTCGTGCATCCGCTACACGTCGGACCCGAAAAATACCCGCGTGCTCTATCGCTGGGAAGGCCGTGAGCTCACCCAGCCCAACTGGACGCCTATGGGCATCGCGCAGAAAGCCGATCCCGCCGTCGGCGAATTCGAGGGCCGCATCGGCGCGCCGCACGTCGTCGAGGAAGGGGGACGCTATGTGATGTTCTATCACAGCGCCGGCTTTCACGCGCAGGTCAGCGCCGACGGAAAACACTTCACCCGCCAACTCGCGCCCGATGGCTCCGCGCGGATCTTCGGCGCCGATCCCGGCACCTACGGGCGCGATATCATGCTCACGCGGATACAGGACACGTGGCACGGCTACTACGGCGGCTCTACACCCGATCCCACCGGCAAGCACTACGCCGCCGTTTTCGTGAAGATCGCCAAAACCGATTCGCTTTTCGGCGAATGGAGCGACGAGTTCATCGTCAACTCCGAAGGCCAGGCCGGCAGCGGCGGCTACAACGCCGAATGTCCCCAGGTTATTTTCCGCCACGGCTGGTATTATTTGTTCCGCACCGAAGTTTACGGCGCAAACAACCGCACTCACATCTACCGCTCCAAATCCCCCTATAAATTTGGCGTCGACTCCGACGTTTATCACGTCGGCACCCTTCCGATCGCGGCGCCGGAAATCATCGAATACAACGGCCAGGACTACATCGCCGCGCTGAATCCCGGGCTCGACGGAATCCGCATCGCCCAGCTCGGCTGGAAGGAAGCGGCCCCGGATACGACCACGGCCGCCGGCAAACCGCAGGCAGCCGACGCGCGTCCGCTAAAACCCTCGCTGGCTCCCGAGACGCTTCTCATCGCCACGCCGCCGGATCTGAAATCGAGCGACTCCTCTCGCGCAAGCGGCACCGTCGTTCCCGGCGAACACACGCTCTACCGCGACGCTCAAGGCGTCTGGCAACTTTGGGCCGCGCTCAAATCCCCATTGGGTGACAACGTCATCGGTCGCTGGGAGTCGACGGACTTCTTCTCCGACAGCGCATGGCGTTGGACAGGCGAGATCATGAAAACCTCCGCCGCCGCGGCTGATGCGGGGGCGCGTTTGCAGCACTCTCCTTTCGTCGTGCAGCACGATGGACGTTGGTGGATGTTTCAGGTCCCCCCCGCCTCAGCCACCAACGGCGGCGGCAACGGCCAGCTTCGCGTGATGTCCTCCGCCGACGGCCGCACGTGGTCTCCGCATCGCAGCCCGAACGGCTCGGATGTTGTTTTCTCCGGGCCGGGAGACGTCCGCGAACCCTGCATCGTGCGGATCGAAGATTTGTGGCATTGCTACTACACCGGCCACTACGACGGCGATCGCCGCAACGCCGCCGTGTTCGTTCGAACCTCGCTCGATCTCCTCGAGTGGTCGGAACCGAAGATCGCGCACGAAGACATCGAACCTGCCGGCGGCCGCCGCCCCGATACCCACGAGTCGCCTTTCGTCGTGCGCCGTGACGGTTGGTTTTATCTCTTCCGCAATGCGGTCGGCGATGCGACCTACGTATATAGCAGCAAGGATCCGAAGGATTTTGGCCGCGGTCACATGGTGAACAAAGCGGTGGCGAAACTGCCTCTGCTCGCTCCCGAGATCGTCGTCGGCCCCGACGGACGCGATTACGTTACCTCGGTGCGCGACGAAGACGGTCAGCGGATCCGAATGTATCGACTTATCTGGGACGAGAACGGGAACGCCAAGTGAGCGAATCCTCCGACGTCCGCTCTGCACTCCTTCATCTGGGCCCGCGAGTTAGCCGGCGCGTCTTTCTACGCCTCGCCGGACTTGCCACCGCCGCCCTTTCCAGCACCCGAATGTTCTCCTCTGACGTTTCTCCACGTAGCATCTCCGATGACGCCGTCGATCCCTCCGCGCTGCCGATCTGGTGCGACGAACACGGGCTAGGCCGAAACGTCTTCGCGCATTTCCGCCTTTCCCTTGTTCTAAGCACCGCCCCTGCGCAGGGGGAGCTACACCTCTTTGCCGACACCCGCTATCGCCTGCGCGTAAACGGCAGAATTGTGAGCTACGGTCCCGGTGCGTTCCTCATCGCGTATCCAGAATTCGACTCCATCGATCTCACGCCGTGGCTGTGCGAGGGCGAAAACGAGATTGCCGTCGAAGTGAATTCGCGCGGCGACAGCTCGTTCCAAGCCGAGCCCTCTCGTGGAGGCTTCGTCGCCTGGGGCCAGGTGCGCGCCGCAGACGGCGCGGTGCTCGGGGATCTTGCCACGCCGGGAAGTTGGGAGGCGCGTCGCTCACCGGCCTGGGCCGCCGAGTCTCCACCGTTCAGCTTCGCGCAAGGACCGGTTGAAATCGTATCGCTCGCCGCGCTGCCCGCGGACGGAAACGCGGTGGACCACTCAGCCCCAGACTGGCACGCGCCGGCGATCGTTCCTCGTTCGCACTGGGGCGCATTGACGCCGCGATCGGTGCCGAAGCCAACCTTCGACCTGTGGAAACCGCAACGCATTCTCACGCTCGCTCCTCTAGCGAGCCCACAGTTCCGGGTTTCCGCCCATCGAAGTTTGCCGCGGTCCGAGCCTTCCACCGTCGAGCAACGCTTCGCCGCCGCCGTTTGGCTTCACGCCAAGCGATCGATCGAAACCGTTCTGTCGACTAACCTCGGAGACTACTGGCTCAACGGTGAACGACTCACCGCCATCGAAGGCGATTCACGCGTGCTGGAATCGCGCTGGCCCGTCCGCCTGCAATCCGGATGGAACCTCCTCTACGCCGAGCTTCCCGCCCCGGGACGTTTGATCGGCCTGGTCATCGGCTGGCCGCATGGCGACGACATCGAAGCGCACGCGCTCCCCGAATTCGGTGACCACGCGAACAAAATACGTCTCACTCCGCTCCTGCCGATCGCGCGCTTGCACGCGCTCCGTGGCTCGGTGCCGACGAGCGCCGCAGACCTCGAGCGTTTCGGCGCCACACTCGATTCCGGCGAGAATCACACGGCCTTTCTGTCGCGCGAAGTCGCGTGGGATACGCCGATCCCGACCGAGCTGGCAAACCCGGCCGACGTGGACGAGCGCGAGATCCCCCGCAGTCCCGCCGGCGAGGGAATCGTCGTGTATGATTTCGGCCGCGAGTTTATCGGCCACATCTTGCTCGAGATCGACGCCCCCAAGGGCGGCATCGTCGACGTAACCAACGAAGAACTACAGCGTGCGGACGGCGCGGTGCGAATGTTTCAACCGAACGCCGGCATCAATCCCGTCGATCGCATCCATCTTCGTCACGGGCTGAGTCGTTGGGAGGGATTTCACGCCCGCGGTGGACGTCTCGTGCAACTGACCGTGCGCTCGAGCGGCCCGGTCGTGATTCGCACGATCGCGCTTCGCAATGCACTCGTGCGTGTGCCAGCGTCCGGTGCGTTCGCGTGCAGCGATCCCGTGTTCGATTGGGCCTGGACGACCGGCGTCGCCACGCTCGAAGCGAGTCTCACCGACGGCTGGGTCGATCCCTGGCGCGAGCAGGGCCTCTACATCGGCGACGTGCTCGTCGAATATCTCGCACATCGCGCGTGGAGCCGGGACACCACGCACATCGTTCGCGCGCTGCGGATGTGGGCCCGCGCTCAACTCCCGAACGGCCAGCTTCAAGCCGTCGTGCCCAGCTACTTCCTGCGTCCGCACGCCGATTACACGCTGCTGTGGATCGTGATCTTGCGCGACTACGTTCGCCACACCGGCGACCGGGCGCTCGCGGACGAACTCTGGCCCTGCGTGGAACGAATCTGGCAGAGCAGCGCATGGAAGTCCGATGCGCACGGTCTTTGGTCGGGCGACGGCGTGAATGTTTTCGGCGACTGGGGCGCCACGGAAGCCGCCATCGAAGGCGACGCCAACGGCATCCTCAACGCCTTCCGCGTCGGCGCTCTGGATGCGAGCGCCGAACTGGCGATCGCCTGCAATCGGCCGGACCGCGCCACGCAGTTTAAGCGCGAACGAGAAAACGTCGCTGCCGCTTTTCGCCGTGTGCTCTGGGACGAGCAAAAGAACGCTTTCGCGCCGTGCATGCGCGACGGTGCATTCGTCGACACCTTTGCGGGTCATGCGAACGCCCTCGCGCTCCTCTACCGCATCGCGGCACCCGAACAGGAGTCAGGCGCGCTCGCTCTCGTCCGGACCGCCATCGCTCGCGCGGCTGCTGCTCCACTGCAATGCGTGCGACGCGGCGGACACCTCGAGCTGTATTTTCTTCACTACGTGCTCGAACTTTTCGGCGAACGCGGGCTGCACGCGGACGCGGAGAATGTCATTCAACACTTCTGGGGCATGCAGCGCGACCACGGCGCGTGGTGCTTGTGGGAAGCGTTCTACCGCGGGCTGCGCCAGCAAGACAGCCAGTGCCATGGCTGGTCCGCCGGACCGAGTGTTTACTTCCATCGCTTTGTTCTCGGCATCGAAGCCACACCCGATCACGTGACGATCACGCCGTCGTCCGCAACCCTCACCCAGGCGCAAGGCGTGCACCCGCATCCGCGCGGCGATATTGCGGTGAACTGGCGCGTCGCCGGCGATGCGTTCCACCTCGAAGTCGACCTCCCGACGGGCGTCACGCACGAGGTCCGGCCGGGCGCGACGTTCGCCCACCTTTCGCCGCGCGTCTCCGTCCGTATCCGTTAACCGGAGACGTTGTCGCGCTTCAGCGGCGGGTGGCTGCTGGAGCCGGCGCCGGAACGATCGGTGCATCGGTGGCGGTTTTCGGCCGCCGCTTCACGAATCCCGTCTTTTCCCAGTGCGCGAACAGATATAGGTAGGCGATGCCGATCAGCCCCATGACGAAGAGATAATGGTAGGCGGACATGTAGTTGTAACGTCCCTCCGGCAGGCCATAGAGCCACCCCGAGCTGAACGAGATCCACAACCCCATCGAGTTCGCCTGCACGAACTGCACGACACCAAAAACGATCGCGAGCCCGCACGACAACGTTCCCAGCCGGTTTGTCGATACGTAGTCGAAGAGCAACGGCACCGCGGCCACGATCATCAGCTTCTGCACCGCTCCGCGGATCAGCCCCAGCAACACCACCATGTGAAACGGCGGCAGCGCGTTCTCCGCGATGTATTCCGCGTAGATGTAGAAGAACACCTTCAACCCAAGCACCGACGCGAGGCCCACTTTCAGCAGCGTGAGCCGGTCGAACTTGTCCGACGCCCACCCGCCCAGCGGCACCACCAGCAGCGCGATCATCATGCCATAGCTCATGATCTCGCCGTATTCAGATTTTGAATAATTCCACTGCTCCGTGATCAGCAGCGCCTCGAATTGGTCCAGCCCGACCCATAGGTTCATCACCACGTAGCCAAGCCCGAAAAGCGGCAGGAGATCGCGCGCGAACAAGCCCTTCAACAAGCTCCAGACGCCCACGTCGCGCAGCCGCTTCGCCTCCGCACCGGCAGGCTTCACCTCTTCGACGCACCACAACACCAGCGCCGCCGACCCCATTAGAACGACAGCATTCACGCCATAGATGAGCGTCTCACCCGAGAACGAGAACCCTCCCGGCAACACGAAGCTTCGGTCGAACTGCCCGATCAGGGCGTAGAAAAACAGAATGAAGCAGCCGCTCTGAATCCATTGCCGGATGGCTCCCGCGCGTCCGCGTTGCGCCGGCGGTATCACCTCCATCGTCAACGGCTCCCACGGGTGCACGAGATGGAAGACCAGTTGGTAGAATAGCACGCTCACGGCGAAGCCCCACAAGAACCCCACGTGCGGCAGGAAGAGCGAAACGACGCCCGCGAAGAAAAACCCGAGGATGAGAAATGGCCGGCGTCGGCCATAACGGGTCCAGATCCGGTCGCTCACCAGCGAGCCGATCGATCCGGTCAGCAGCCCGCACGCAAAGTTCAAGCTGGTGATGAACCCGATGAGCGCCGGATCATCCGTGAACTTTCGCAGCGTGAACACCATCGCTGACTTGCTGATGTTGTTGTGAAACTCGTAAGCCGCCCAAGGCAGCAGAATCACCGCCACAGTGAGCCACGACACCTTCGGCTGCTGCGTCAGGATCTTCTTCATCGCACGCACCTCCACGAACGCAGGCGTAAGGGACATGAGAGTCGGAACTCCGCACTCATTGCGCAGCCATTAACCTTGGGGGTGGAAAGCATCACCGGTGTTAGTCTGCTAGGGAAACTACATCGTCCAGCGAGTAAGACCAACGCCCTCTCGTTCGTCCGGATGCACAGCGCAACGCAGTGCGCCCTTCCGCGGCTAGGGGCTACCAGCCGTGTCTCGCGCCGGAGCCGTTCCCGGCGGCGGGTAGTTCGCCGCTTCATCGTCGATCACCAACACCCAGTCCGGCCCGCCCCAACCCGGCCGCACGCGCTGTTCGTCGGGCCGTCGGTAGCGACCCGTGTTGGTTGTTTCATCGATCAATCGTGCTTCGCCCGTCCGCGGATCAAACCACCACGCTCGCAAGCGCTCACCGGCGATCACAGACGTGTCGATCTCGAGGTCTCGTGAAATCGGCAGATAGACCATGATGGTCGTGGCATTCTTCTGCCCGGCGCTTCCGTCGCGCGTCACCTGGACGTGATCGGTGTCCATGCCGAGGTCCTTCACCAGGCTTTGATCCGGCACCCGCGACAAAAATGGACGCGATTCGATCAGCGCACGCAGGTGCTGCATTTGACCGGCACCGGGCGCGTTCAAACCCTCCTGCCAGCTCGTCGAAACATCCAGAATCGGCGTGTCCTGCCCTGGCCGATACACCTGCCACACGCTGTGATGGCCGTAGGTATGTCCGAACGCCCCGGCGAACACCGCCCAATACGCTGCCTTCCGCACATCGTAGTCTGTGAACCGCGGATTCGCCGGATCAAACGCCGCCGGATGATCTTCGTAAGCCGGTTCCGCATCGAACACCGGCCGGATCGGCTGCGCGTCATACTCGCGCTCGATCATCTGCCAGTTGCGTGTCGAAAACCGCGCGTGGCCCGACTGGATCAGATTGAAGTCCAACCACGGCGCATCCCGCCAATATCGCGCCGCCGACGCGTAGCCCTGGCAGTGATACGTCATCAGCGAACGCGTATCGTGCTTTCGAATACCCGCGGCCAGGGCGTTCCAGATGGGCTCGTGGCCGACGGGACTGCGATCGCCACCGAGCATCCAGATCACATTGGTCCGCTCGCGATACCGGCGGCCGAGGGACTCGCCATACGCGTGAGCGTTCTCGACGTTGAACGGATGATAGTTCTTGAACCGCGGATGCGGCTTGTCCTCCACATGCGATCCCCATGTCGGCAACAGCGCCACGTAGAGCCCTCGCTCCTCCGCTCGTTGCAGGGTGTAGTCGACCAGTTCGAAGAACGCTTCGTTCGGTCGCGCGGGATTTAGCGCGTGCAATGGCAAATGTCCCTCGCGATTCGGCGTCTCCAGTCCATCGAGCTCGCCGAGGAGCACGCATTGCACGACCGTGAACCGCTTCGCCGCCCGGTCGGCGAGGTAGCGATCGATCTCGCCGCGATCCATGCGATACAGCATCTGCCAGGCAGTATCACCAAGATAGAAGAACGGGACGCCTTCCTCCACTACGAGGAAGCGCCCGTTCTCGCTCACCATTAGCCGTGGCAACGCTGCCGTCGCCACGGGCGTGAGCGCTATCAGTAGAAGGAAAACGCATCCAACCAGCGTGACCGACCGGCAGCTAACCCCCATCCGGCCGCTTCCACCCTGTCGTTCGTTTTCCTTCATCACTGACTAGAAGCTGAGGGTGGCCGTGAGTCGATACGTGCGCGGCACCGGCAGATAGATCGTGTAAGCCACGCCATCACGCAGCAGCCCGCGATCTTCAAAGGTTTGGCGAACCGCACCGGACGGCTCTGCTCCTGCCACCGGCTGCGGATCCTGCAAATCGAAGAGGTTGTCGATATTGAGCTGCAGCTTCAGCCGGAAGCGATCGTTGAGCTTGCGATGGTAGGAAATCATCGCGTTCCCCAGGAAGTAGTCGGGTGCATAGACGGGTTGCTCGTCGGTCACGGTGCGATACGCGATCAGCGATCTGCCGCGATATTGCACGCCGGCTCCAAACGCGAGGCCCTTGAGCGGCCCGTCATTGTTGAAGCTGTAGCGGCCAAAGAAATTCGCCGTCGTTTCACGATCCTGGAACGGCGAACGTCCTTCGGGCGCCGTCAGCACCACCATCAGATCGTCGAGCGCCTGAATCAGGCTGCCCACCGTCGAGCCCGCCGGCACGCCCGGCTGCTCGATCGGGGTGCTTTGGTCCGCGGCGAGCCAGGTCGCACGGTTGTCCGCCAGATACTTTTTGCCCCACGGGAAAAGACGGCTGCTGACCGTTTCGGCATTCTTGTAGTTGAACGTGAGCGTGATTTGCGGGGTTGGATTGGCCGTGAGCTCGAACTCGTAACCCTCGCTCTGCAGGCTCCGCGTGTCGCGACCGCCAAGGTCCACCGTCTGCCCCATCGCGTTCCAGATCGCTTCGGACCAAACGAAGAAGTTGCCGTCCATCGCCACGTTCTGATTCGCATCCGCCGTCTCATACCAGCCGAGCGACGCACCGATCTTGCCATCAAACAGCCAGAACTTCACGCCCGCATCCGTGCCTTCGCCGGAACGATTGCCGATCGAGGTGAGATTGCCGATCGGCCCAATGACTTCGTCGGCGCCGTTGTCCTGAAAATTGTTCGCGCGATTATAGTAGAGCGACAACCGGTTCGGCAGCACATGAAAGACCACGCCGCGCGTGAAGGTGTCGCCTTTGACCGAACGGAGCAGCCCGCTGCGCTGAAACCCGCGCACCGCGGCCGTGCCCGGCTCCGCCGCCGGCGTGGAATTATAAAGATCCTCTTCGTCCGTGCGCCAGCCGAAGAGCCCGACGATGCGGTCGTCCCAGAAATAATTTTGCATCGCGAACATCGAGGTTTGCGTCTCGTTGCGGCTCCACTCCCAGATGCGATTCTCGAGCGACGGCTGCACCATGGCTCCAGGCTGATTCGCCATCGGGCGGACGCCGGCAGACGCGAGCGCGGCGAAGGGATCGCCCAGGCCACGGTCCACCTCGTTCGCCGCGAACGGGTCGTAGTAGTTGCCCCAGAAGATGCGGTTGTCGTTGTGGAAATACGACGCCTGCGCCCGCGTGGAATGGCTGTTCACCCAACGGCCGGTGCGTCGCTCGCTCTCGTAACCTTTTTCCGAATACAAGGCGGCGAGCCGGTGGTGGCCGAGAATACGAGCCCAGCGCGAGTCCTCCAGCACCTCTTCGAAATTGAGGGTGTAGGCCGCAGTCGCGCGGCGCTCCTCGCGGAAATACTTCCGCCAGATATGGCTGTCCTGGCCAAAGCCTCCGTTCGAGATGAGCACCGTCTTCCCAAAGTTCGGGTTCGTCACCATTCCGGTCTGCACTCCATTGGCATCGAAGGTTGGAAGATAAGAGTTCGCGTCCTTCCGAACCCGATACGTCCCGAAATTCATCGGCGAAATGATGCTTCGCTGCTCATACTCACCGGACGCGGCGAGTTCGATGAAGAGGTTGCGCCCGATCTGCTGCTCGATGAACACGCTGCCAACCTTGGCATCCGAGTCGCTGCGCGCGCCCGCGCCGAGCGGGTTCGCGTCGCGCGGCACCACGCTGAAATCGAGCACGTTCGGCGGGGTGTTCAGACCCGGGATCGCAGGCGTCGCACCGTCCGACCAGCGAAACTGCTGCGCGCCGGCATTCCACACGAACTGATCCGCCCACACGCCGTCCGCCATGAAAACAATCGCGCCGCCCGCTGCATTTACGGTGCCGGCAGGAGCCGTGCCCCAGGTGCTCGCGGTGTGGGCACCAGGCGAACCGGCGAGCTCCCATCCGAGGTAGGCTTCGAACGGCGTCCATGGACGTGCCCGATTTTCCGAAATATCCATCCGCTCCGCCTCCACGCGAACGGTGGTCTTCTGGAACGGCCGCCACGTGCCGGCGATCGCCCCGCCCTTCTTGTCCTGAAATTCGAAGTCGCGATAGCCCTCCTTCTCCTGCCACAAGGCGTTCACGCGCACCGCAGCCTTCTCGCCGAGCGTTTGGTTGTAATCCAGCGATGCGCGGCGTTCGCCAAAACTTCCCGCCGACAACTGCACGGAGCCGAAATCGCGATCCAACCGTGCGCTCTTGGTCGTCGAGTTGATGATGCCCGCGGGCGAACCGATGCCAAAAAGCACCGAGTTCGGACCGCGCGAGAAATCGAGTCGTTCGGTGTTGTAGAAATCGACGTTCAAACCCGTCGCCATGTAATTGCGCGCTCGACCTGCGCCCGAGATGCCGCGCATGCGCGTTTGGAAATTGTTTTCGACGATGCCGTTTCCGGTCGTGTCGTAATCCGTCACCGTGTTCACCGCGAACTCAAGCGCGTCGTTCACCGTCACCGCCCCGAGGTCGTCGAGGAGCTCCTTCGTGAACACCGAGATCGGCGCCGCGAGATCTTTCAAATCGGTGTTGAGACGGCTGCCGGCAAGCGTGCTCGCGGCCGCATAGCCTTGGTCTTTTTTGCTGCTCACCACGAAGGTGGAGAGCTCGACGATGCCTTGCTCGCGAGCGCCGGAATCGTTGGCGGCGGATTGCGCGAAAGCGGACAGATTCAGCGCGGCGGCGCCGACTGCGGCTGCGCTCCAGCTTCGGAGCCGGCGCGGAGTGAGGGAGTAGTTCATAGTGCGCGGACGGGGTTGGTTTGCTCGGACAGGAAAGCGGGCCTGCCCTGGCTTTCACGTAGGTCGCATGCCTCTCCCCGCCAACGGCGCGAAATCTGATCCTGTTTAAATGCCGTGTCGGCCGCTGCGAAAAGGCCCGCAAGAAACTGCGCGCCGGCGCGTCAGCGACGCCGGTTCGGCAGGGTTAAACCCTCGTGCCACTGCGGCTCGATGAGAAGTTTGCGCTGCACCTTGGGCACGCCCCACTCGTCCTCATTCATCGCCGCAACGAGCGCATCCACTCCGACACTACCGATGTTGCTCGTCTCGCGCTCGACTCCCGTGAGTTCGGGCGATTCGGCAACCACTACGCCGAGGCCTGCGAACGCCACATCGCCGGGGACGCTCCGCCCCGTCGACAAGATCCACTCGTGGACTCGCGAAATGAAACCGATCACGACCTCCGGCTTGTAGCGGTCGAGCCATCGCACGAAGCTGTCGCGATCGCGATGATCGCTCGTGAGCAGCGGGATTCGGTCTGCGGCTCGCAACCAGTCCTGCTGCGAAGCCAGCGACGCGCCCAGCCGCGCAGCGTCATCGAACGCCCGCGGTTGGTGCGACAAAATCGCGCCGCCCACGCGGCGATAACCGCGATCGATCACCGTCCGCCAAACCACGCGCGTCGCCTGAAAAGTATCCGGCGCAATGGTGTGAAACGGCACCTCGACCCAACCCACATCCAGGCACACGACCGTGAATTTTTCCGCCGGCAGCTCGAGAATGCTCGGCCCCTCGATATTGGCGAACTGCGGCACCAGCAACCCACGGATCCCGCGGTGATGCAGCACGCGACTTGCTGCTCCGATCGTGGCATAATCCGCGAGGTCGAAATCGTTCAGGATGTAGCCGCGTTCCTCCGCACGCCGCTTGGCCGCCGCCAGAAATCGGCGATGCGTGTCGTGATTCTCCATCCGGCTGTCGACCAGATACCCGAGCACCGCGCCGCTCCCCGTCTCGTGCCCCGCCCAACGCTGCCGCGCCAGCGTCGCGAGCGCCGGATCCGGCCGGTAGCCGAGTTTCTCCGCCATCGCCCGCACCGCGAGGCGCGTCGCTTTGGCGATGCTCGGATGATGACGCAGCGCCAGCGAAACGGTTGCCTTGCTGAGTTTGAGCCGCCGGCCGATGTCCTCCTGCGTGACGCGCCGCTTCATGTATCCACCGGTCGGATGCGCTTAGCCGCGTTGCCGCACCGCAGCGGTTTTCCGCTTCGCCCGAGGCGCGGTCGAAGAGGTCGAGCGCTCTGCGTTCGGCTTCCCTTGCGCCGGCGCTCGCGCCAGCAGCGTCGTTCCTTCGTGCCACTCCGGCTCGAGCAACAACACCTGCTGCGCCTCGGGCAGGCCCCAGTTGTTGTCCAGCATCTGCGAGATCAAAAAGTCCACTGCGCTCCGCGCCACCAAGTCGGTCTGCAAGCTCACCCCCGAATAGGTCTCGTGCGGCCACGCGTGCAACGACGCGAGGCCGATATCCTCCGGCACGCGATAGCCCGCCTCCGTCAGCCACCGATACGGTTTCGCTGCAATGAGCGAGATGATCACGTCCGGCCGATGCTTCTTCACCCACGCCAGGAACGAATCGCGATCGCTTGGCGGACAAAGCAGGAACGGCACCCTATCTTCCTCTGCCACAAGCTCCATCTGCTCCGCATACGAGGCGCCGAGCCGCGCAAAATCATCGACCGCTACCGGCTGGTGCCGAAACAGCGCCGCACCGATGCGTCGGTAGCCTCGCTTCACCACTTGCTGCCACGCGAGCCGGGCCCCTTCGAACTTGTCCGGCGTCACGATATGAAACGCCGTGCGCAGCCACCCCACGGAGCAACCGATCACCGTGAACTTCTCCCACTGAAACTCGTGCAAATCCGGATCCACTTCCGGCGGCATCGTCGGCAAAATCACTCCGCGAATGCCGCGATTGAACAGCACCTTGCTTGCCGCCGCGCCACTCGGATACGCCGACAGATCGAACTCCACCAGGTTGTAGCCGCGCTCTTCCGCCCGTTTGCGCGCCCCCGCAAAATGCCGCCGCTGGAGCTCGAGCGCGGGCCGCTTCTTGTGCACCAGATAGACCAGCGTGACGCCCCGTTCCGTTTCCTGGTTCGCCCAGCGGTGCCGCGCCAGCATCGCGATCGCCGGGTCCGGCCGGTAGCCCATCTTCTCCGCCATCTCGACGATCTTGCGACGCGTCTCTTCGGGCAATCGCGGGCTCCCGCGCAGTGCCAGGGATACCGTCGATTTGTCGAAACCTGTTTTCTCCCCGATGTCGCGGTGGGTGACGCGTTGATTCATCGGGATGACAGCGAGTGGCAACGGCACCCCTTGTCAATCGCCCCGCATGACCGCTCGCGCTTCCGAGCGGCGGCGAGACTCCAAAGCCTCGCCGCTCCCCAGCTGAAAACAGTCGCGCCCACCGCTCGCCTCGCTTCCTTACTTTCCCGCCGTAAACGCTTCGCGCGCGAACTCAATCCGTCCTCATCCGCGCCGAGATCGCGCGCCGCTTTCGCATGGCTCATCGTTCAACGCACCGGCAGCGGAAGGAAGTCCCAGTCGAGCGTCATCTTCTCCGCCAGCGCGAGCTTCAGCTCCTGCTCCACTTCCGCATACGCGGGATCGCCCGCCACGTTGTTCATCTCGGCCGGATCCCGTTCGAGATCGTAGAGCTCATACGTCGGCCGCGGCGTGAAGTAGGCCTTCACGAATTTCGCCTCGAGCGTTCCGGCCGCGTGCGCCGCAGTGATCTCCTTCCAACTCGGCTGCCCTGCGCTGTCGATCGGCGCCACCGGTGCATTCGGGGTGCAGTTGTAGATTAGCTTGTAGCGCTCCGACCGAATCGCCCGCGAGAGATCGAAGGTCGCCGCCGGCATGTCCGGCCGCATCCCGCCGTCGCCGCCATGCGGCCCGCGCTGCGCAAAAATATACCCTCGGTCCTCACGCGCCTCATCTCCGCGCAACAGTTTCAAAAAGGTTACGCCGCTCATCTCCTTCGGCGCCTTCACCCCCGCCGCGTCGAGCATCGTCGGCGCAATGTCCTCGCCCGAGATCAATGCCTTGGTGCTCGTGCCCGGTTGCACCACGCCGGGCCAACGCACGAGCAGCGGCACCGCGATCCCCGGATCGTGCAGCGCCCCCTTCCCATGCGGAAACGCCATGCCGTTGTCGCCCATGAACACCACGAGCGTGTTCTCGTCCAAGCCTCGCGCGCGCAGCACCGTCAGCACGTCCGCGATGTCCGCATCGAGATGTTCGATTTCCGCGATGTGCCGCGCGAGGTCGCCGCGCACGCCGGGCAAATCCGGCAGATAATCCGGCACATCGATCTTCGACGCATCCGGCAGGCCCTGCGGCCCGTGCAGCGTCCATACATGGTGCGGGTCCGAGAAATTCAGCCAAAAAAACCACGGCTGCCCGTCCGGCACTTTCTCCAGAAACGATGACAACTTCCCGCCGAAATCCTCCATCTCTCCCGGCTCCTGCGAGTAGTTGAACTTCCGCTCGAAGTTTCGCAGATCGTGCTCGCCGATCAGCGCCCAAATGTTCGGCGTGCGCTCCGCGAATTTCTTCTCCGGGCCATCGAGGTGATGATACCGTCCTGCCACGCCCGTGAAGTATCCCGCCTCGTGCCGCAACACATCCGGCAGCGTCACCACGTCCGGCGGCAGCGGCGCCGTAAACCGCACCATTCGCGCCGCCACCGGCGAACGCCCACTCATCAACGACGCGCGTGACGGCACGCACGAGGGCGACGTCACAAACGCTCGATCCGCCCGCAGCCCTTCCGCCGCAAGTCGGTCGAGGTTCGGCGTGCGCACATCCTTGTTACCGTATGCACCGAGATATGGATAGCTGTGGTCATCCGAGAGCAGAAAAAGGATGTTGGGCTTCGCCCTCGAAGCATCCGTCTTGGCCGCGCCGAGCGCAGGCCGCGCGCCGAGTGCCGTCGCCAGGCCGAGCACGATGAAAAGAAACCGAGTCGTGGGGGTCATAAGTTCGGAGTTCCCCACCCAACGCCCCCGCACCAATCACGCAACCGTCCGTTCGTTCATCCCGGCTAACAACACGGCAACCCGTTCACCAGCGCACCACCACAATTCTTTCGCCGCCGGACTGCAGGCGGCACGTCACCCGCCCCGAGTCCACATCGAACTCATGATCGATCCCGCGCCCTTCGCATTCCACCGCCCGCGGCCGCTTCTCCGCCCACCCCACGAACTCCCCGCCATCCCGCAACCGCACGCGGCACTCGCTCGTTCCCGTCCACGCGCGCTCCATCACCGCGCCCGTGCTGTTGAATTTGTCCGCCAATCCCAACGCTGCGAATCCGTTCTCCACCGGCGCAAATGACACCAGCTCCCACTCGAGTTCGTCCAATCTTACGACCGCCGCCTCGTCACGACGGCACCGCCACACGCGCCCGCTCGTTTGCGCAAACGCCACGAACTCCTCCCCGCTCAGTCCTTCGACATCCTTCGGCGCAACCGCTCCTTCGATTGGTCCCCGCGTCGTTCGCTCGGGCCCGTGTTGCACATTGAACAGCCCCACGATTCCCGCCGGACCGTTTCGATTGAACACCTTGAACAACACCCGCTCGTTCCGCGGATCGGCAAAAAGACTGTCGCGCGTCGGCCGGCCCGGTCCATCCGCGCGCAGCACCGTCCCATCCGCGAGCACGAGTTTCCCGATCAACGCGAAGTCATGTTCGCCAGGCTTGTCCGACACATACACGGGTCCTCCGGAGATCGCTCGCGCCGCCGCGTGAAAGGCTCCCGCCGCATGCGCCGACTGAAACATGTCCCAATCCGGCAAAATAAACTCACCGAACCAGAAACTCGTGTGCGCGTTGTTCAACACGTGCTCGCCATGCGTCTCGGGCCGCGCCGGATAAAAATCGTCCGACGTCCGCAGCAGCGTGGACTCCGCCGCGAGATACGCCGCCTCCATCGTGCACGACATGCAGTTGATCAACCTTCCCCCGAAATGACGCCCGACCGACGTTTCCAACGCCTTCCGATAGGTGCGCGCGAGCTCCACTCGTCCGCCCTGCCCCGCCGACACCGCCTCGAGCATCGCTTGGTTGTCGACCTTCACGCCATCCACGCCCTGCGCCGCCAGCGAGCGATGATAGTCGTCATAAAACGTCGCGATCTTTCTCGCGGACGGCACCCCGACCACCGCACCCCACGGCCGCACATTCCAACTCGGATCCATCTTCAACATCCCCGGCCCAAACCACCGCGCGACCGTGCGCGGTTCATACTGCGCCAGCCGCTTCTCGTCGAGTCCGCCCCAATACCCCATCAACGCATGCCACACCACGAAACGCTCGACGCGAAAATCCTCCTTCGCCACCCGCACGAGCGGCGCGAGGTCGCCGCCGAAGCGTTCATTCAGCGACAGGCTCACCAGCCGCTCCTCGCCACCTTCGGCCATCTCCACCGACTGCCAGCCGTCATCGAGAATCATCCATCGCGGCTGCACACCGCCCGCCGCAAACGACTGCAGTCCCGCGCGCACTTTCTCTTCCGACACTTCGCGATAAAACGCGTCCCACGTGCACCAGCCGAATAGATCGACGAAATCCGGCGCCTGCTTCTCCTCACGCAATCGCCCGCCGCCCACCCTTCGCTTCACCGCCCGCGCCGCCTGCGCCACCAACGCAAAAGGATCCTCGCCCACCGAAATCCACACCGCCACGCCGCCTGTCGTCACGATCTGCGGATCGCCCGTCTCAGCACACACCACGATTCCCTCCGCCGATCCGCGCAGCGAAAAACGCGTGCCGCCATCCAGCAGCGGCACAATCAACGCCAGCTTCCCGCCGTCGAGTTCCAGAAGCAGCCACTGCGTCTCCCACTCGATCTGCTCCTCGTTCGTGCCGAACTGCGCCTTCATCCAGAAGGGCCGATGCCGAAAACCTCCCGTGAAGCGGCGCAGTCCGTTCACGCGCCCAAGCCGGAACTCCTGAAAACACGCCGAACGCCCCGTCGTCGTTCGCAGATATGCTCCACCGTCCGCATTGTCATCCACCGCCGTCCATCCCTCAGGCCACGTTTGGAACAACTCTCCTATCCCGGCGGCGAACGATTTCGTTTTCATGTCGAGGTCTTCTCCGGAAATCCCCGTGGCAGCCGGTCCGCCGGGGTCACGTCCGAGGTCTGTTGCAACCAGTCCAGCATCCGCCGCTCCAACTGCGCGCGCGCGTCGGCCAGCGCCAGATCGTCGTAACGGTTCGTCAACTCCCGCGGGTCCGATTGCAGATCATACAACTCCGACACGCCCAACCGCCGATGAATCAGCTTATGCGTCGCCGACCGCACCATCGTCGCCCGGCACACACTCAGCGGCTGCTCCTGCTGCAGCTTTCCTTTCGCATAATAAATGTTCGTCGGATCCTTGAAGATCGGATCCGAATCCAACCGGCCTTCGAAACTCAACGGCTCATGCGGATCGTAACCGCCTTCCGCAAACGCACACCGCTCCGGATCGCCCGCCGCTCCGCGCAACTGCGGCCCGAGATCGCGTCCAAATTGTGGATACGCCGGTTTCGTTCCCGCAAGCCCGAGGAGCGTCGCGGTCAGATCCAACAGCTCCACCGGTTCGCGCACCACGTGTCCCCGGGCTCCGCCCGGGATGTGCACGACGAACGGCACGCGCGTCATCGTATCGTCGAGCGCGTTCGGCCATTTCTCCACCAACCCATAATCGCCCGCCCAATCGCCGTGATCGCTGAAAAACACGACGGCCGTATCCTCCGCCAACCCTGTCTCCTCGAGAGCTGAAAGCAACCGTCCGAACAGGGTATCGATCACTCCGGTCATCCCGAGATACACGGCGTTGATCTTTCGCATCAGCTCGGGATCCGTTTCGTCCAGTCTTCGGCTCCGCCGAATCAGCGCGTGGAAATCCGGCTTGTTCGCCAGACCTGCCGGACGCAGCGGCGGCAGCGCAGCCGGGTCGACCAGATCGTGCCACGGTGCCGGCGCGTGATACGGGGGATGCGGAAACGCGAGACTGAGCCACATCGCAAACCGTCGCTTCGGCTTCGTCCGCAGATACTCGATCGCGCCGTCGACCGTGCGATAATCATTCAGCTCTTCGATGCTCCGCGCCGTCGCCTCGTAGAGAAAACTCGCCTGCCGCGGATCGTCCGGCCGAAACGGATTTTGCCCGCTCGGTCCCGGCTTCGGCCGCGAACTGCGGTCGCCCACGCGAAAATCGTCCACGCTGCTCGCAAACGCGTCCGGCGACAGCGTGTCGTTCTTTCCGCCCCAGATCACTTCATACCCCGCGTCGCGAAAACCGCGCAGCAGATTCGGCTCATCCGCGCGCAACGGATTCCACAACGTCCGATGCCCGCGCACGTGCGGATACCAGCCCGTCATGAACGAGCATCGCGATGGCGTGCAGACCGGATGCTGCGCGTGGCACTGATCGAAACGCACGCCTTCAGCCGCAAAGCGATCGATGTTCGGTGTCGGCGCGAGCGGGTGCCCATAGCAGCCGATCGACTCCGCGCGGAGTTCGTCGGGATTGAAAAGAATGAAGTTCATCGCGCCGAAGCAGTTCTCAGTTTTCCCATAGCACGTCCCTCAACGTCAGGTCCGCCAGACGAAAATCCTCCGGCTGCAAACGCGTCACCATCACGAAGCCGCGCATGTCGAGCCCCACCAAACCCACTCGATACCGTTTCTTCTCCTCAAGTTTATCCGTCTCGATCTCTGGCCAAACTCGCACCCGCGAGCCCTCGATCTTTTCCTTCGCCGCTTTCAACTCGGCACCCGTCAGTGTCATCGTCGCGAGCCGATGCGCAAAGGACAACGCCGCCAGATCCGCCCCGCGCATTTCGGCCGCATGTTTCCACGGCGCCCGCTCGCCCGACGCATCCTCCTGCACCACGAAATCGCAGCCGAGCGCCTCCCGCATCCGCGCCGCCGCCCAGTCGTTCGCATTTTTTTCGAGCGTTTCGGAATCCGCGTATCCACGTTCCCACTTCCATCTGCTATCCATCCGGCGCGCCGCAACGAGTCGCCCTTGATCATCGGCTAACACGAAGTCCGGCGCCGGCTCCCGGCTCGCATTCAGCGCCACGAGCGCGCCGCTCGCGTCATAGAACGTCGGCCCACTCGCCGCGATCCAGTAAACGAGCCGTCTCGGATGATCCGGATTGAAATGCAGCAAACCAAAACCGCGATCCATCCACGCCCACGTTTCGCCGTCGCTTGCCCGAATGAGATCCGCGCCGCGATCGATCCGAACCGGCAGCCGCCCAGCGATCCGCTCGGCCAATGAATTCTCCGCCTCCGAACCGATCACAATTACGTTCGACTTCGCCAGTTCCTCCTCCGTCACCTCCCGATCCGCTTTCACCGGTAGCCCGCCGTAAGACATCGCTGGCCCCGACTCCGCCGTCACCGGCGCCAAACGCGACCTCCGACTGATCGCCTCCGCCATCGCCTTCAATCGCGCACCCATGTCCGCCGAACCGCTCGTCCCATAAACGATCATCAGCGGCTCGCCATGATACAAAGCCGTCGCCCCGCCGGGAAAGTGCAACCGGAACGCCTCGTCCGCTTGCAACTCCGCGACGACTCGCGTCCCTCCTTCGTCGTCGATCACAAACAACTGCTCCGGCACCGGCACTTCGAAGCGCGCAATCGGTTTCGCGTTCACCGCCACGAGCAGAGGACGGTCGAGCTGCGCCGGCGATTCGCTCAACGCGAGCCGAACCACCCGCGCGTTCTTCGCACTCACATGCAGCACGTTGCCAGCATCGAAGCGCGCATCGATCCGCGCCGGTTTACCCAGCAGCCCCCACGCTTCGACCCGCGCCCAATACGCACCGCGCGCGAGTTCGTCCGTCGCCGTATAGATCACCCTTCGAATATCTTTTCCCGAAACTCGCCGGCGCCCCTCGCGCCACACCCGCATTGCCGCGCGGCCTTCGCTCCATCGTCCAAACTGATGCCCCAGTCCGGCCGTCTCCGCCAAAATCGCCGCGCCGCCCGCTGCGTTCAACCACTGCACACCCCCGCGCGCGCCCGACACCGGCACCACGTAGTCGTCGTCGCTGTGCAGCGCATAGGTCGGCAAGTTCAGCATGTTTTCCGTGGGCAAATGCGCCGCTGATCCCGCCCACGGCACCGCCGTCGCCCACCGGTCCGGATGCCGCGAACCCAACGTGAACGTTCCATATCCGCCCATACTTCCACCCGTGAGATGAATCTCGTCGTCCGCGATCCGCCAGTGCCGCCGCACATAGTCGGTCGCCTCCAAGACATCGACCTCCGACAGCTCGATATAGCCGCCGGTCCGGCCGCGCCCGTTCACGAATAACTCGAACACCGGCTCGCGCTGCGCCTCACCCCAACGCGACCCATGCGTGCCGCCCGCGCCATGCATGTTCACGACGAGCGGCCACGCGCGGTCCGGCGTATAAGAATCTGGGATACGCAGGGTCAACGGCTGCCCGCTGCCGTCCACTTCCGACAAATACGCCCACTCGATCGCACCGCGCTGCTGCACGAACGCATTCGGATCGTCCGCCAACGCTCCCCGCCAGCGCGCCACGCGATACGCTTGCATCGCCAGATCCGCCGCGGCCGTGTTCTCCGTCGCGAGCGCCGCCTCCAGTTTCTCCGCCAAATACGCGAACCAACCCGCCGTCGCCGACCACGACGGTTCCGCCTTCGCCTCCCGCGCCAACCCGAATTGCTGCCGTGCGAAACCAAGCTCATCTTCCGTGGCCAGGAAAGCCGTCTCCCCGGCCAGCGAGTTCGAAGCATCCGCCCGCGCCAGCACGCCATACGCGCCGTCCGGCACTTCGATCGTCGCAACCTCACCTGCCACCATTTCCCGATCGAACATCACACCCCCGTCCGCGGCCCGCACCGTTACCCGCTGTTTCACTTCGGGAAACAAAGTCTCGTCGTGGTTGAACCCCGCGGCCACTCCCACGCGCCACGCCGAACCCACTCGCTCCCGCGACGCCACTCTCGGCTGCAATTGCAGCGTCGGCTCGAGCAACGCGCGCGCCTTCGCCCGCGGCAGCACTTCCACCGCCGTGCCCCAGCCGGGCCCGTTCTGCTCGATCTTCACCAGCAGCGCGTTGCGTCCGCGCTGGAGTTTCGCGCGAAAGGGTTCTTCGCGAAGCCTCACTCCGCGCCCCCCCGCCACCCACGCAGTGTGCACCGGTTCGCCATTCACCCACACTTTTCCGCCATCGTCCGAACCGAAGAAAAACGTGATCGTCTGCGCCTCGGGTAAATCCACCCACGCAAACAAATAAGCCACACGCCGCTCTCCGTCGCCATAGAGCTGCGTCAAATCCACCACCCCATTCGCCTTCGCGCTGAACCGTTGCGCCGCGATTCCCCCATCCACCTTCGTCTCCGTGGTGAAGACGGCTTTCCGCTCTCCGCCCAAACCCGTCAGAAAATCCCGTTCAAAGCCTGCTCGCGTGTAACCCTCCGGCGTAGGCCGGTCCAGTGGATCGCTCGGAAACGGTCCCACCACCAGCCACTCGCGCACGTAACCGTCGGCCGCGTCCTGAACAATCGGATACACCGGCGCGTCCGCGGCGCGGACGCAGAGCAGCGCACCTGCGCCGGCCGTCGCGATCGCGACGATCAAGCTCCGCCAACGCAGCCGGGTAAAAAGGGGTGAGTGCATCGCAGCCGTTCAAGTATTCGAACGCCGTCCCATTGCCACAACGGCTGCCCCGTTCATCGTGATGAACGAACAGCGGCACACCGTGAATTCCAAAACGCGGCCTACTCTCACCGGCTGCCTCGCGAGTGCCATTCGGTTCCGCAGTTGACGTGTTCCGTGTTCAACCGGAGGGATTCCGCCCCATTGGCCAATCGCTCCAGGCCCGTTTTCCTCTCCAGCAATGCGATGCTTTTCGAGACTCTCTCGCACTGCATCGCTTCGCCTCACCGTTTAACGCCGGGTTCGATCCTCTCTCGATGCGCGCCACACTCGCCGACATCTCCGGCCAGACGGGTTACGCGAAATCCACCATCTCGATCGCGTTGCGCAACGACCCTCGCCTGCCGCCGGCCACGCGGCGGGAAATTCAAGCCGTGGCGAAACGACTCGGCTACCGGCCCGATCCCAGCTTGTCCGCCATCGCGGCCGCGCGTTGGCGTCGCGCCGAGGGCACCTCCGGTCTCACGTTGGCGTGCCTGCTCGATTCGCAAACCCCTGCGCCCCGCGTTCTGCGCGCCTACCTCGATGCTGCCGCCGAGTGCGCGGCCGATCTCGGTTACGTCGCAGCGCGTTTCGATCTCCGCGCCTACCCCAACGCTCGCGCGCTCTGCCGCGTCCTTATTCAGCGCGGAGTCCGCGGCGTGCTCGTGCCACCCGTCTACGCGCCGGAACTTCTTCGCGATTTCGACTGGTCTCTCTTCGCCGGCGTGAACTGCGGCCAGGGCCTCTGGCGACCGCCGTATCACGTGGTCAACACCGACGTCTTCGCTGCCGTGCAGATTGCCCTGCGCGAATGCCTCGCCGCCGGTTATCGTCGCATCGGCGCTGCCTTGTTTGTTCACCGTTACTTGGCAGATGACGATGCGCGCCGCCTGGGCGCCGCCTTTCTCGAAATCGCTCACGCCGCCTCCGAGCGAACGGAGATCCTTCCCCTCGAATCGCCCCCCGAGGACCGCGCTGCGTTCCTCGATTGGGTTTCTCAAAAGAAGCCGGCAGCCATCGTTGCCCTGCACTCCGGTGCCGCGCGCTGGCTGCGCGAGGCCGGTTATCGAATCCCTCAGGACGTCGCCGTCGTTTGCCTCGGCGACACGCCTCACGCCGACCTGGCTCACATCGATCCCCAGCTCGCCCACGTCGGTCGCGTCGCAGTGGAAATGCTCGACGTCGCTCTTCGCCACAACGAGATCGGTCCGCCCGTCCGCCCGCGCGTGGTGCTCGTCACACCCGAATGGATACCGGGCCCCACCCTCGTCCAAAGTGGCGCCTGAGTCGAAGCCGTCCGCTCAGAACGAATACGTCGCCGTCAGGAAGATCTCGCGCGGGTTCTTGTAGAGAATCGTGCCGCCTTCCTGGTCATAGGCCTGCGAAATGATGCCTACGCGTTGCACCATGTCGTTCTGGAAAACATTGCGCACGTTCAACTGCAGCCGCAGTTCGCGACGGTCCCTCAGGCTCCAGCGATATCCAGCCGTAAAATCCGCCGTGTAATCCGCGTCGCCTTTGTATTCTTCGATCACGCCGTCGCCATTCGCGTCGTCGTAACCGATCACCGATGGCCCGAGGTAACGCACGCCGCCGCCGATCGAAAGCCCCGCAAAGCGCGTCCCGGCCGCGAACTCGTAATTCGTGAAGAGATTCGCCGTGTATTCGCTCTCGCCCAGCTGTCGCTGCCCATCGCGCACAAACGAAACCAAGATCGGGTCGATCGTCGCGATCGCCTGCGCCACCTGGCCATTCGGGTCCAACGGACCGCCCGACTGCGCCAGCCACTCGTCGCGTTTCGCGGCGTAGAGCCCTTTGTAGTTCAGCCCCTGATTCGAGAGCACCGTGCGCTTCTTCGCCGCGTTGAAGGTCAGTCTCCACTGGTCCGTCAGATTCGCCGTGAGCTCGAACTCGTAGCCCTTGCCCTGCGTGTCCGTCGTATCCTGAAACGCCGTCGTGTAGGCGCCCGGTTCAAGCAGGTTCACGATCACCGCCGTCTGCGTCACCACGGTGCCGAACCAAAAGAAGGTCCGGTTCAACTCGGCCGTTTCATAGTAGCCCGCCGAGCCCTGCAGCCGCCCGTTCAGCAATCGAAAGCGCAACCCGTAGTCAGTGCCTTCGCCCGAGCGCGGCGGAATCGGCGCCAACGACCAGCGTCCCTCGCTCCCAATCGTCGGCACCATGTTCGACTGGTTGTTGAAGTTCTCCGATTTGTTCGCGTAGGCGTAGAGTCCTTCGACGATCTTCAAGGTTGCACCGTAGGTCTTCGTGTTGCGCCCCGCCGGCGGATCGAAAGGACCGTAATCGCCTGTCACGTAAAAACTCCCCCGGTCATCCTGCGCGCGTCCCGCCCGCCGCTGCGTCTTGAATTCGTCATTGCGCAACCCGCCGATCAACGTGAGTCGATCTCCGAGGAAGCGGCTCACCATCGAGATCTGCCGATAGTCCTGGCGCACGATCTCGTCGCGCAACTGCCCGCCCTGCCAAACGAGGAAGCCGATGTCCGTTCCCGGCGCCTGATTTGCATTGTCGCGCCCGGTGTATTGCGGCGCGTCACCCGTATCCAAATAAACGCGACGATAAACGCGGTGCGCGTCGTTCGTGATCGGCAAGTTCGGCGCCGCGGTGCGGTTGAAATCCGTCTGCCGCGCCGTTGCCGAGGTCGAGTTCTCTTCCCGCCGCCCCAATAGCCCCGCGATCTGGTGCTTGCCCCACGCTTCGCCGAAATCGAACTCGTAGGAGGCGGTGAGCCGGTAGTCGTCGGAGTGCAGTTCCTGGTGCACTTTCTGCCAGTTGCCCTGCACGAAGGGCTGGCCCACCTTCGGGTTCGGCTGTCCGTTCGGCAGCTGTTCGTTCGGATCGATCCGCACCTGATAAGATCCTCCACCGACGCCGCCCTGGATGAGAAACGGACGGTTCAGATCGATGGTGTAATCCATCTTGTTGTAAGCCGCTTCGATGAAGAGCTTCTCGAAGAGCCGCTGCTCGACGAAGATCGAATAATTCCGCCCGCTCGTGTCGTTGCGATCATCCGGTCCGTTGAAGTTCTGATGCCGCATCAACGTCGGCTCGAGCGCACTTCCGCGATCGGTGTTGGTCATCGCCATGCCGGTCCAATTCATCACCTGCCCTGAGTTCGTGTCGTAGATCAAGATCGGGATCGTGCCCATGTTCGCCACCGTCGTGTCGCCCGCCGGAAGCGGTCCACGCGCCACCGGAATCGTGTTCCCCGACCAGCCCGAGTAATAATCGAGCAGCGGAAACCGTCGCGCGATGTTGCGATCCTGGTCCAGTCGCTCCGCATCGAGCCGGATGGTCGTATCGCGCCAGGGCCGGAACGTCACCGCGCCATGGATACCGCGTCGCTTCGTAAATCCGTAGTTGATCCAGCTGTCGCTTTCGTCCCACACGGCATTGATGCGCGCGGACAGCTTTTTGTCCCAAAGGATCTGATTCCAATCGAACGTCGCCCGATACGCGTCCCGCGTGCCGATGCGCCCGCTCACCGTGCCGATGTTGCCATTGAAGTTCGCGCGCTTCGTCGTGGTATTGACGATGCCGCCCGGTGTGCCCGTGCCGAAGAGAATCGAATTCGGCCCCCGTGCAAAATCGAGGCGTTCGACATTGTAGGCATCGGAGGCGACCGACCAGGGAAAGAAATTCCGCGTCGCCGTGCCCGATACAAACCCGCGAAAGCTGACGCCGGTGTTGCCAAAGATATTCGCCTCGAAGTTCGCGGACGGCGAATTCTGGAACTGCGGCGCCGCGTTCAGCGCATACAGCGACGCTTCCATTACGTCCCCGGCCGCGATGTCGTTGAGAAAATCGCGCGTGAACACGGACACCGCGGCGGGCGTCGTCAGTAGATCCGTATTCAAGCGACTACCCGCCAGCGTGTTCGTGGCCACATAACCTCGGTCGCGCGTGGTGCTGACGGTGAACGGCGACAGCTCGACAATCTCCTCATTAGCGCTCGCCGCGTCTGTCTGCGCGCGACCCAGCGATTCGAAATTCGAAGCAAAGACGACTACGGCCAACGGCAGCGTCCGACGAGAAACAAGGGAGGGCGCCATAAGAATCCTGAACAGTTGAGGGGTGTTTAATCGGCGAATTCGCCGAGGGGTGTGACGCGCAGATTCCGCTCCTCTCGTTCGTCCTCAACTCCCGCGCCATCGAAACCGTTCGATAGATTAACAGACCACTCGTCACGGGATGGCTTTGCACCGCGACACCGACGAGCCCCACAGACTAGACCCTTTAGCCATCCCGCCGCGGGAATTCGTCTCCGAACGCTTCTTTGTGCACCCTCGAAGCCCGTCTCTATCTGCCATTGGGGTGCGCCACCCTCGGATTCACCGAGATGACAAGGCCCGCCAACCCCATGGCTTGTCAATCGCCCGGCGCGGCAGCTAACGATCCTCCTGCAGTCCGGTCATGCGCATCCGTCCTAGGATGTCGCTGCGCAAGACCGGGCCGAACGTGACGAAACGTCCCCCATTCGTCCGCCGGCAACCGATGCTCACCCGCCCTGAATCTCATGTCACTCGTCCTGATCGATCGCCTGGTAAACTGGGACGGCGCTTTCGCCTGGTCCCAAGAACGCGGAGGACACGGTCTCACCATCTGCCATTTCCGACTCACGTTCAAGGTCGACGCCGTTCCGTCTCAACTCCTCGCGCACGTCACCGCCGATAGCCGCTACCGGTTGCTGCTGAATGGCCAGGCTCTCGGTCGCGGCCCGTTGAAAGGCACGCTCGAGCACTATCACGTCGAGACCTACGACCTCGCGCCGCACCTCCGTCCCGGCCGCAACGTGCTCGCCGCCGAGGTGCGCTGGTTCGGCATCAACGCCCCCACGAGCGAGGTGCACAGCCCCCTTCCCGGCTTCCTGGTCAAAGCACCTGCTTTCCCGTCCCTCAACACGCCCGGGGACTGGCGCACGCGGCTCGATCGTTCCGTCTCGCCTGACACGACGGCGTATTACGAGAACGCGCAGCTCTTCCTCAACCACACCGAACGAGTCGATCTGCGCCTGCGCGATGGCGAGGAGTGGATTCAGCTCGACTATGACGATAGCGCTTGGACACCCGCGCTTCGCTCTGGCCAACCCCTGAACCAGGGCACCACCTGGGGCGTCGCCGATCTCCACACGTTGTTTCCGCGCGACGTTCCCGCGCTCACCGAGGACCCGCATCGTTTCATCCGCACGCTGCGGGACCATCACGTTCAACCGCATGCATTCGGCCATCCGCCGGCAGGCTGGACGATCCCCGCCGGAGCCGGAGGAACGATCGTCCTCGACGCCGGCGAACTGACCACCGGGTATCCGGAATTCCGATTCAAAAACGGCCGGGATCGCGAGGTTCGCATCACCTATTCCGAGGCACTGGGAACATGGACCGAGGTGCAGGGCACCCGGGTCTGGCAAAAACAAGTGCGCGACGACCTCGCTGGTGAACCTCACGGCTATCGCGACACCGTCGTGCTCTCCGGACGCGGCGACCGTTTCGAGCCGTTTCACTGGCGCACCTTCTGGTTCGTTAAAATCGAGGTGCTTCCCGGTGCCACCGAATGCGAACTGGTGGACGTCACCTACCGTCGTTGCATCTATCCGCAGAAGCTCCTCGCCACTTACCAGTCATCCGATCCGCAGAGCGCAGCGATGTGGTCGGTCAGCTGGCGCACGCTCCAACTCTGCGCTCACGAGACCTACGAAGACTGTCCCTACTTCGAACAACTCAACTACGTCGCGGATACGCGGCTGCAGGCGCTGGGAAGCTTGTATCTGGCCAACGAACACCGCCTCGCGCGCCGTTGCATCCGTCTCTTCCGCGATTCGCTCAACGCCGAAGGCTTGATCGGCGCGCGCGTGCCTTCGATCCAGCGCCAGACGATTCCGTTCTTCTGCCTGCATTGGATCTTCATGCTCGAAGACTACTGGCGCTGGATCGGGCACCGCGACGCCGCCTTCGTCCGCTCGTGCCTGCCCGCTGTCGACGGCATTCTCGTTTATTTCCGCAATCGCCTGCGTTCCGATGGCTTTGTCGGCGAAGTGCCGCGCTGGAACGTGGTCGATCGCGCGACCGAGTGGCTGCGCGGCGAGCCGCCCGCCGTCGTTGCCGGCGAATCGACATATCTCACCTGTCTCTACATCCAGGCGCTCGCCGCCGCCATTCGGCTCCATGAAGAAGCCGGTTCCTCGCGCGACGCCGATCGTTGGCGTGCGTTGCCCGATTATCTCCGCACCGCCGTGCAACGCGAAGCATGGGACGAGCAACGCGGACTCTTCCTCGAAGGGCCTGATCGCGTCGAAGACCGCCCCTCGCAACACACCCAATCCGCCGCCATCGTCTCCGGCGCGGCGACCGAGGAGCAGCGCGTCCGCATCTTCGCCCGGTTGTTGAGCGATCCGGACCTGCTCCCCGCGCGACACATGCAATCGTTCTACGTCGCGCGCGCGCTCGAGGAGACCGATCACTACGCCGAGTTTCACCGCAAACTGCTGCAGCCTTGGCGCGACATGCTCGCCCACCGCACAACCACTTGGTGGGAATATCCGAATCCGACTCGCAGCGACTGCCACGGCTGGAGTTCGTGGATCGCCGTCGATTTCCTCTCCACCGTGCTCGGTATTCGCCCCGCCGCCCCGGGCTGGGCCGGCATACGTCTCGCGCCGCACTGCGACGGCCTGACTTGGGCTCGCGGTTCCGTCGACACGCCCGTCGGTCGCATCACCGTGTCATGGCGCCGCGAAGACAAACAGGTGATCCTGGAAGCCGAAACACCGCGCGGCATTCCCGTCGAATTGCATCTCCCGGGCGAACCCTCGCAACGCTTCCCTCACGGCGGACCCTTTCACGTCCGCACCTCCGCGCTCTTGGTCTGAGCCGAGCTCACGAACGACGAGTTGGAAGGCGCCACTGCGGATCAAAGAATCCATCCTTGGATCCTCTGTCGTCGCGACCAGCACGCCTCCGGCATAGAAGCCAGCAGGCCGAGAGGCCTGCGGCTATGGCTGGGCCTTACTTCTTCGCTGCGCTGAACGCCTCGCGCGCCAACTTCAACGCGTCTTCGTCCGCTCCTGGATTCGCGTTTTTCTTCGCGTAAGGCAGCGGCTCTTTCAGCTCCGCCGCGCGACCCCGCGCCGGCGAATTCTCTGCCAGCCGGAAATCACCTTCGGCCGGCGCCGCGAACTTCGGGTCTTCCACCAGCGTGCTCTTCCGTCCGAACGCCCGCGATACGCCGTAACGCGATGTCGAGTCAGTCGGCTCCCCGACCTCGGCCACCCACGGGAAAACCACATTCCCGCGCACTTCCGCATGCTGCACGGTCGCGTTGTCGTCGGCGCTCTTCACCTGCACACTGCCGATTCCAAACGCGCCGCTGTCCACCACGATGTTGTTCGCGACCGTAATCGCTTCGGCCACCGGCGACCGCAGATCGATTCCTCCCGTCCCGCCCGCCCAATGCTTCACCGAGCCATTCCGCACGAGCGTATTGTGCGCGATCACGATGTCGCGACGCGCACCGTCGAGACCCCAGCGGCCGAAATACACGCCCGATCCGCGCGTGCGGACGAACACGTTGTTGTGCACCCAGATATTCCGCATCCAGGCCCCCTCGCCTTCACACGAGAGCACCACGCCCCACTCGCAATCTTCGACGTAGTTGTGGTCGAACGACACATTCTCGAGCATCCCATACCACGCGTCGGCATACAGCCCCTGGCGATGCACGCGCTGCACGATGTTGTGATGAACACGTCCATCTCGCGACGCTTCCTTCACATCGATGCCTTCCTTGCTGCTGTCGTGAACGCGATTGAACGCCACCTCGAAGTTGCTCACGCCGCCCAGCGAAATCGCCTCGTGCGGCGCTTCGCCTGGCTTGGGTTTCGACGGATCGCGCAGGTCGAGATTGGTCGCATCTGTCACCGTGCAATGCAGCACGCGAATGTCGTGTGTATTCCACGCACCAATACCACAGGAATACGTGTGCGCCGTCCGCACGTTCACGATGTCCACATGGTGGCTCGGTCCGCGCACGAAGATCCCCATGGCGATCGAGTGCTTCAGCGTCAGCCCTTCGATCCGCACATAAGACGGGCCTTCCACGTGGACCATGCCCGTCGATCCGAGCCGCGCACTCACCTGCGGCGTGTGCTTCCACTCGCTGCCGTCGATGATCGCCTCGCCTTCGCGGTCAGCCTTGATCGTGACCCACGCATCCTCCCGTCCGCCCGGCCCCAGTCGCAAGGGCTCGGTCAATTTGTAAGTGCCCGCTTTCAACACGAGCGTGTCCCCGGGCCGCAGTTGTTTCACCGCGTCGTGCAACGACGTGAACGGACGCTCGCCGCTGCCGTCGCCCTTTGCCGTCGCATCAGGTTCGCCGGCCGTAACGAAAAGCTCCCGCGCCTCCACCGAAACCAACAATGCCGAGATCGCGATGCCCGCCGCAACAACCAGGCGGCGCATCGAGGAAGGAAGGTAATTTGAACTCATAAAAAGGGGTAGAAGTTTTTGGTTCGATCGACGATGTGGCCGGAACAGAAAATCGGAGTCGCGCAGCCTCTTTTCGCGAGCGCCAGCCATCTTTAGTCCGCGCCCAATTTCGCCGTGGTCGCGGGCCGATACTTCGACCCGAGCCAGCGGATGATTTCCTTGCCCGACAACTCCGTAAGCTTGCCGAGGTTGTGTCCAACCTCGGGATGCACGGTATAAACGTATTTGATCTTCAACTCGTCGAGATGCGCGAGGAAGCGATGGTGGTTGTTGAGCAATCGATCGGCGCTGCCACACACGAACTTCAGCGCGAGTTTATCCCGCAATAGTTCGGCATGCTCCGTCGCCCAGCGAAACGCCGTATCCGCTTTTCCCGCACTCGTCGCATCGAGGTTCCACCCAAAGCCGCCCGCCATCGGCGCAGCCGCGCAGAACAGATCCGGATACTTCATCGCGAGCCTCACGCTGCCGTCTCCACCCATTGAATACCCCGCCGCCGCCCGCCCTTCGCGCGAGCCGATGGTCCGATACTTCGCATCGATGTGCGGAATCAGCTCCTTCACGATCCACGTCTCCGCCTTCACGTTCTGATCCGGCCAATCCGCGTAACGGCTCCGTGCTCCGCCATTCGGAAACACATAGATCACTTCGCCGATCGTTCCCGCCGCAATCTCTGCCGCCACGATCTGCGCAAAGCCGCAGTCCGACTTCTCCGTTCCCGTGGCGCCGTGGAGAAAATAAACCACCGGATAACGCCGCTCCGTCGCCGTCTCATAGCTCGGCGGCAAATAGATGTTGTAGCCAATCGTGCGATCCATCGACGCGCTGTGCACCTCGCCGTGAATCACTCCCGGCACCGGATCGGGCACGTTCCAAACCCAATTCGCCGGATCGTTGGCAGGGTTCTCGGCCGCGATTGCAGAGCGACCGAGCAACGAGCCGAACACACCGAGGCAAAGCATGAACGTTTTCATGGGGTAGCTGCTGATTGGGCCGCCCCGCCGCCATCCGCAACTCACCAAACGTTCATCCAGTTGAAACTCCTCCGCTCCGCGCGTTGCACCGAGCGAGAAAACCATCCGCCCACGACGCGCAGCATGTTGTGGCAAAATTCTCGCCGCTTCACACAGTGCTCGTCCCATGCAACTCCACCGCCTCCTTCGAGCCGCCTTGCTACTCCTGCTCGGAGGCGTCTTTGCGCTCGCGAGCGGTTGCCGTCGCAGCGAAGCGCCTGTGCGCGTGATCACGTCGTCCGACGACACCATGGTTTGGATTCCAGGCGGCTCGTTCGACATGGGTTCCAACGACGACGGACCCGACGCCCGTCCTGTTCATCGCGTCCAAGTGAAAGGCTATTGGATCGATCGCACCGAGGTCACGAACGCTCAATTCGCCGCCTTCGTCGCCGCCACCGGTTATCGCACCATCGCGGAACGCGACCCCGATCCAAAAGATTTTCCCGGCGTCCCCGCGGCCGAACTTTGCGCCGGCTCCGTCGTGTTCACCCCGCCCGGCAAACCGGTGCCACTCGACCACCCGCACGCATGGTGGACCTATCGTGCCAACGCGTCCTGGCGCGAACCGGACGGCCCCGGCTCCACGATCGCTGGCAAGGAAAACCACCCCGTGGTTCACATCGCGTGGCACGACGCCGTCGCCTACGCGGAATGGGCCGGGAAGCGTCTCCCGACCGAAGCCGAATGGGAATTCGCCGCCCGCGGAGGCCTCGCTCGCGCGCCCTACATCTGGGGCGACGAGAACCCCGCAGAAAATCCCTCCCTCGCCAACATCTGGCAGGGCCGCTTTCCCCACTGGAACGCCGCCACCGACGGCGCCGAACGCACCGCGCCCGTCGCCTCGTATCCACCCAACGGCTACGGCCTGTTCGATATGGCCGGAAACGTCTGGGAATGGTGCGCCGACTGGTATTCGCCCGACTACTACGCGAACTCGCCCGCCGAAAATCCCGCCGGCCCCGCTGCCAGCTACGATCCGCAGGAACCCGGCGTGCCGAAACGCGTGCAACGCGGCGGCTCTTTTCTTTGCAGCGACGAATATTGCATTCGCTATCGCGTCGGCGCCCGCGGCAAGGGCGCCCCCGACACCGGCGCCAGCCATGTCGGCTTTCGCTGCGTCTCCGACGCACCTCCACCTGGCCGCTGACCCGCGCTCACGCGCCCCGTCAACTAGATGAGCGGAACGAACGTTGAGCGAGCCCACGGGCGCGCGACGTTACGCCCACACCCCGCTCATCATGGCCCGCTCGACCTTCCTCCTCGCCCGCATCATTCGCTGGCTGCTCGCTTCGCTGCCGTTGATCACCGCCGCTACCGCGCAGCCTCCGCGGTGGCGGTTCGAAACCATGCGCCCTCCTCAGCTCGCTGAGGCCCTGCGCACCCGACCGATCGCCTGGCTCGTGCTGAGCCCGCTCGAGTGGCACGGCGAAGCAATCTCCTTCAACGCCGACCCTCTCGTGGGTCGCGCGATCCTCGAAGGAGCCTGGAACAAAGTCGGCGGCGTCCTCCTTCCCACGCTCTACATCGGCTCGGAAACCGAATACAAGGAGTGGGACGCCGACAAGGGTCTCATCTCGCGTTGGGGCATGGAACTCATCTCGCGCGAACACAATCCGGGCTCGCTCTACGTCCGCCCGATCACCCTCGAGTTGGTCCTCGTCGATTACCTCAAAGCGCTCCAACGCGAGGGTTTCAAATTTTGCGTCGTCACGAGCGGCCACGGCGGCGCCGAACATATCGACATCATGGAAGAGGTCTGCCGTCGCGATTACGGCGATATGAAAGTTCTGATGGCGCGCGGCTGGTCCGAAAAGTTGCCCGCTGACCTGCAATTCAAGCAGGTCGAAGGCGCCTCCCACGCGAACATCGTCGAAGCGAGTCTCGTCGGCGGCGTCGATCCCGCCCTCGTCGATCGAAACGCTTTCGGCATCCTCGAACGCGATCGCAAGACCGGCCTCAAATCCGAGAACGCCGGGGAAATCGATTTCGAAAAGGGCCGCGGCATCATCGGTTTCCGCACCGCCTCCCTCGCGAAAGAAGTCGAGCAACTCCTTGCGGATATCCGGTAGCAGCAATCAGATCGCTCAAGCGCCTGCTCGCCTGAAGCTAGCGCAACGCAGCCCGCCTCGACCTGCCGCCCCTCTGCCAGGCACTCCGTTCACCGCTGAGATTTCTCTGGAGCTTGGAGCTTCGTCCTCGGAACGTCCTGCTCATGTCCGCCCCCGCCGCGCCGCTCTCCCCTCGCGAACAACGCTACTCCACCCCCACCGTCTCGCTCGGCAAGATCGCTCACACTTACGACGCCATCGTCATCGGATCCGGCATGTCCGGCGGCTGGGCCGCGAAAGAACTTTGCGAACAGGGCCTAAAAACCCTCGTCCTCGAACGCGGCCGCAACGTCGAACACATTACTCACTATCCGACGGCCATGCTCGAGCCATGGCAAATGCCGCATCGCGGTTTCATGCCGCCCGAGTTCCGCCGAGAAAATCCGATCCTCACCCAGTGCTACGCCGTCGAACCCGCCACGCAGCACTTCTTCGTCAAGGACGCCGAACATCCTTACGAACAAACCAAACCGTTCTCCTGGATCCGCGGCTACCACGTCGGCGGCAAATCCCTGATGTGGGCGCGCTGGACCCAGCGCTGGAGCGATCTCGATTTCGAAGCCAACGCCCGCGAGGGCATCGCCGTCGACTGGCCCATCCGCTACGCCGACCTCGCACCGTGGTATTCCTACGTCGAGAGATTCGTCGGCATCAGCGGCAGCCGCGACGGCATTCCCGTCATTCCCGACGGCGAATTCCTCCCGCCGATGGAGCTCAACTGCCTCGAGCAGCACATGAAGAGCACCATCGAATCCCGCTGGACCAACCGGCATCTCGTCATCTCCCGCTCCGCCAATCTCTCCGTCCCGATGCCCGGCCGCGGCGCCTGTCAATATCGAGATCGCTGCGCCCGCGGGTGTCCATTCGGTGGATACTTCTCCGCCAACTCCGCCACACTCCCCGCCGCCGCCGCCACCGGCAATCTCACCCTCCGCCCCGATTCCGTTGTCCACTCGATCATCTACGACGAAGCGAAGGGCCGCGCCACCGGAGTCCGCGTGATCGATGCCCACACGAAGGAGATGACCGACTACTTTGCGAAAATCATCTTCCTCAACGCCGGCACCATCAACACCACCCTCATCCTCGCGAACTCGACTTCTTCCCGTTTCCCCAACGGCCTTGGCAACGACTCCGGCCAGCTCGGCCACAACCTGATGGACCACAACTACCGCGTGAAGGCCACCGCCACCCACGAGGGTTTTAAGGATAAATATTACTACGGCCGACGCCCCACCGGCGGTCTCCTCCCGCGCTTCCGCAACGTCGGCTCCGACCGCCAAAAAGATTTCCTCCGCGGCTACGCGTTCTCCGTTTTCGGCTCGCGCGACCGCGGCAACGCCGACGATTCCACCCCGCCCATCGGCGCCGACTTCAAACGCGCTTCCACCCAACTCGGCTCTTGGGGCCTCTGGATGAACTGCATGGCCGAGCACCTCCCTCACCACGACAACACCGTCAAACTCCACCCCACCAAGAAAGACGCCTGGGGCATGCCGCTGGTCGTCATCGAATGCCAGCACCGCGAAAACGAACTCGCGATGACCAGGGACATCCTCGCGACCGCTCAGGAGATGATCGAAGCCGCCGGTTTTTCCGACGTGCGCGTCTGGGATTCCAACGAAGCTCCCGGCCTCGGTATCCACGAAATGGGGACAGCTCGCATGGGCCGCGACGCCAAGACTTCCGTCCTCAACGGCTTCAACCAAATGCACGCCGTCAAAAACGTCTTCGTCACCGACGGCGCCTGCATGACCTCGTCCGCCTGGCAAAACCCGTCTCTCACCTACATGACCCTCACCGCCCGCGCCGCTCACCACGCTGTCGCAGAACTCAAAAAGCAAAACCTCTAACCCTCGTGCTTCTCGCCCGTGCTCGTGATCGTAATCGTGCTCGTGATCGCCTCCGCCCCCATCAATCACGAGCACGAGCCGGCCTTCGCGCCCCAACCCGAAACTCAAAACCCTAAATCCTTTCCTCCCGGCCATGACCCGCCGCGAAGCCCTCACCCTCCTCGCTACCCTCACCACCGGCACGATCTTCGGCGCGAATCGCCTCCTCGCCGGCGTCGCCAACGCCCTCGATTCCTCGCGCCCGCTTTTCACCTCCGACGAACTTTCCCTCCTCAACGAAGTCGGCGAAACAATCCTCCCTGCCACCGACGACTCGCCCGGCGCCAAAGCCGCCGACGTCGCCACGTTCATGCACGAACTCGTGCGCGATTTCTACACGACCGACGAACGCCGCACCTTCACCGACGGCCTCGTCCAACTCCAATCCGACGCCCGCTTTGCTCACGCCGATCGCGACTTTACTCAACTAAGCTCCGCCGAGCGCCACGCCTTCCTCCTCCGCTACGAGCCGCCGAACGCCACGCCCGATTTCTACCACATGGTGAAACAGCTTACGCTTTGGGGCTATTTCAGCTCCGAAATCGGCATGACCCAAGCCTACGCCCACATCCCCGTCCCCGGCCGCTACGAAGCCTGCCTCACCATCGATCCCGCCACCACCAAACCCTGGGCCGAATAGCGCGCTCGGTATTCCGATCTGACATACCCAGGTTCTGCGCTAGAAGCCCTGTCTTCATTCGTGTCTATTCGTGTCCATTCGTGGTTGAACTGAATGCGCGCCGTAATCCAACGTGTTTCCTCCGCCTCCGTCACGATCGACGGCATCGTCACCGCTCAAATCTCCCGCGGCCTCCTCATCCTCCTCGGCATCCACCAAGCGGATACAGAAGCCGACGCCGAGTGGCTCGCCCAAAAAACCGCCGCCCTCCGCATCTTCGAAGACGCCGCCGGAAAAATGAACCTCTCCGTGCTCGACGTGGGGCCAAGCGGCACCGCCGAGCCGTCTCCCAACTCTCCCCGCGCCCTCGTCGTTTCCCAATTCACCCTCATCGCCTCCACGCGAAAAGGCACGCGCCCGTCCTTCAACGACGCCGCCAAACCCGACGTCGCCATCCCGCTCTACGAATCCTTCAACCGCCGCCTCTCCGCCCTGCTCGGCCACCCCGTTGCCACCGGCACCTTCGGCGCGATGATGCAGGTCGCCCTCGTCAACGACGGCCCCGTCACGATCCTCCTCGACTCCCGCCAGCGCGATTAGGCCGTCACCTTCTTCGCCGCTCGCGGCGCGCTCCGCCTCCCCTTCCCCGAATTGCCCCCGCCGAGACTCAGGTTCTCGTCCAGCCACTGATCTTGGCGCAACACGGCCAGGCGTCGCCTCGCATCCCACCGCCCCGCGCGCCACCGCGCGAACGTCAGACTCCACCGCAGGCACCAGCCGCCGCCGAGCTTGTTCCGCCCTAACTCGCGCCACCACCTCGGCAGATGATGCCTAAGGATTTCATCGTCCCAACACGCCAGCGGCTCCACCACCCCGGGCTGGCCCTGACGTCCCGCGCGTCCGTGCAACTGCCGATCCACGCGCTTCGATCGGTGACTCTCCGTCGCGATCACCCGCAACCCGCCTTTCTCGAGCGCCGCGCTCGACGGCACGATGTCCGTGCCGCGCCCCGCCATGTTCGTCGCAATCGTCACCTGCCCCGCCTGCCCCGCCGCCGCGATGATCTGCGCTTCGTTCTCGTTTCGCACCGCGCTCAATAGTGCAAACGACACTCCCGCCGCTCGCAGCTTCGTCGCCAACGCTTCGCTCGCGGCCACCGTGCGCGTTCCGATCAAAACCGGTTGCCCCGCCTCCTGCGCCTGTTTCGCCGCTTCCACGACGTAGGCCCACTTTTCCTCCTCGTTCGCAAATCCCCGCAGCGGCAACTGCCGCCGCAGCACCGGCCGATGCGTTGGCACCGACAACACCGGCAGCCGATACAACCGCCAAAACTCCGCCGCCGCCTCCGCGGCCGTGCCCGTCATCCCTGCCAGCTGCGGCACCTGCCGAAAGAACCGCTGAAAACTCAGGCTCGCCACCGTCCCGCTCGGCGGAGTGATCGGCAGCCCTTCCTTCGCCTCCAGCATCGTGTGCATGCCTTCGCCTAGCGTCCGCTCCGGCATCGGCCGCCCCGTCGCTTCATCGATCAACACGACGCGGCTGTCCCGCACGAAATAATGCCGGCCGCGTTCATACACATGCAACGCCGTCAGCGCCTTCCCGATCCACTCCTCCCGCCAGCGCGGCACCGTCAACAACGGATGTCGCCCCGCCGTCGTCCGCGCGTCCGTCACGTGCGCCGCCACTCGCACCCGGCGGCTGTGTAACTCCACCTCGTAGTCCTCGCCCGCCCGCAAGCCCCGCGTTTCTTCGAGCGCCTGCTGACACAACTCGCCCAGAAGTCCGTTTTCGTTCGGCGCACTGATGATCAACGGCGTCACCGCATCGTCCACCAGCACTTGATCCGCCTCGTCCACGAAAACCGTGTGTATCCGGTTCACCAACACCGCCGGCCCCCGCCCTCCCTGACGCCGCACCCAGGGCCGCCAGCTCTCCGGTGAGATGCGTCCGCCCAACTTCAATCGATCGCGCAAAAAATCCCCCACCAGCTCGCGACTCGTCGTGTAAACCACCTGCGCCTCATAGCGTCTCCGCCGTTCGGATACGTTTGTCCCGCCCACCACCGCCCCGACCGTCACGCCGCACCGTGCGAAGAAAGCCGCGAGCGTCCGCGCATCCCGCTCCGCGAGATAATCGTTCGCCGTCAGCACGTGACACGCCCGCCCAGTCCACGCCGCCAGCACCGCCGCCATCGCCAGCGTCAGCGTTTTCCCTTCCCCCGTCGCCATCTCCACCAGCCAGCCGCGCTCCAGTCCCAGAGCCCCGATCACTTGCTCGCGATGCGGTGTCAACCCGAGCTCTTGTCGCACCGCTTCCGCGATTACCGCCAGCGCTCCTTGCGCGACGTCCTCATTTCTCGATCGCGCGCGCTGCCACGCGCGGCGTCGAGCCACGATCTCCGCATCGATCTCCTCCCGCGATCGCCGATCGTGCTCCGCCATTAACGCCAGCACCCGTTCCGCTTCGCCCACCAGATCCGTCCTGCGCGCTCTCCAACGCATCCACGTGCCCGCGAACCATTCCAATCCCGCCTCCAGGCCTCGCGGCACCGGCCGATTCTGACGCAATCGCGGCAGGCGCAGCTCACCGTCCATAGCGTTCCTGGATAAACTGCCGCACCCAGCGCGCCGCCTGCCGCCCCCACGGTTGCGGATCCAGCGCGACCCGCAGCACACCCGTCCGCAGATACAGCGCCGGCACCGCCTCCGCCGGCAGCGTCGCCTCCATCACGAAGAACGGATCCAACGCGCGCACCCCATCCGGATCTTCGGGATCGGTCGGCACTTCTCCACCCGCCCGCCAGCCCAGCGCAGGCGACGGCAATCGCTGGCTCTCCGCCGGCCGCAACGCCGCGAGATTCACCGCAATCGCCTCCGCCGTCGCGCCCCGCAAACGGACCTCGCCTTCCTTCCGCTCGCTCCGCGTCAGCCGCTCCACGTCACGCGCCCGCACCACCGTCGTGAAACGCAGCGTCTCGCTTTCGCGCAATCGTCCCAACAATGTCCCCCGCGGCACGTTCGCGCCGAGCCGCACCTCGAGTCCGGGCGACGACCACACGCCCGCCCGCGGCGCCCGCACGACCAACGCCTCTCGTCGTGCTTCATTCTCCCGCAACTGCGCCTCGATGCTGCGCAACTGCTGATCCAACGGATCGAGCACCGCCGGCAACCGCGACCACGCCATCGCGCGTCGCACTCCCACTTCCCGCCGCAGCGCCTCCAGTTCCTCCCGTTGCGCATTCAGCTCCGGGCTCTCCAATCGCACCAAAACCTGTCCGCCTTCGACCTGCCGCCCCGACGCCACCGGCAGTTCGACAATCCGCCCCGCCGCTCCCGCGAACACCTCCGTCGTCCATCCTCCTTCCACCACGCCCGGCGCACGCACCGCGTGCGGCATCGGCACCGCCATCAATCCCACCGCCAACAGCGCCGGCAATCCCACGCCCCATATCAACGCTCGCGTCCTCGCCTCGCGCACGTGCGACTCCGCGAAGAGATAACGATAAAACCGCACCACCGGCGCTCCCAACCACGCCACCAATCCCACCGCCGCCAACAGCAATCCGACTTCGAACAACTGCCCCGCGATGAACGCCACGATCACCAACAACACGAACACCCGATACGCCGCCGCCGCCGCGCCATAAACGCCCAGCCACGTCGCCCCGGTTCGCGTCGGCGACACCCGCGATGGCCCGTCCAATCCCAACGCCCCGCGCTCGAACCATCGCCGCCACTGCCGCGCCGCCTGCGCCTGCAGATTCGGCACCCCAACCGCGTCCGCCAGCAGGTAGTAGCCGTCGAATCGCAGCAGCGGATTCGCGTTGAACAACACCGTCGATACCGACGCCAAAAACATCACGTTGTAGGCGACCTGCCCCACCGCACCCTCGCCTCCGCTGCGCGCCCAGACCAGCGCCGCGATCGCCGCCAGAAACAATTCGAAGAGCATCCCCGCCGCGCCCACCAGCATCCGCTGCCAGCGCTTCCGAAACGTCCACGCCGCGCTCGCGTCCACAAACGGCACCGGCGTGAACACGAGCAGCATCACGCCGCACGAACGCACTTCGCCCCCGAAGCGTTTCGTCATCATCCCGTGCCCCAGCTCGTGAAACACCTTCACCAGCGCCCAGGTGAGATAGAGCCACGCGAGATTCGACGCCGCCAGCACCCCTTGCGTCTGCTCGCGCAACAGCCCCGAGTTTTCGATCACCGCCTTGAGCCCCGCCAAAATCACGATCACCCACACGACCGCGCCCAACGGCCCGAGCAGCCAGCGTCCCACGCCACTCAACTTTTCGAGCAACGCGTCCGGATCGAACAGCGGGATGCGGAGAAACAGAAAATTCAACCACTGCTGCCGAGCCGTGCGCTGCTGCTCTTTCCTGCGCCGCTGGATCATCGACCATGATTCCAGCGCCGTATCCACCAGCAGCAGATTCGCCCCATGTAACTGCGCCAGCAGCTCGATCACCTCCCGCTGCCCCGGCGCCGCCTCCGGCGCCCGCTCCAACAGCTCCCGCCAGCACTCGCCCACTGTGCGCCGCCGATCGAGCGCCGATAAAAACCGCCACGCTTCCGGTCGCAGCCGGAAGTGCCGGTTCGAAAACGGATCCGACACGACATACCACAACCGCCCGCGAAACTCCTGCCGCCGCACCGGGCAATCCGGACGCAACGCCGCGTGCAGCCCCTCCACGAGGTGCCACTGATCGCTCAACAGCCCATGCCGCTCAGCCACGCCGCCCTCCTATCCTCGCTTCGTGTCCCTTCGTGTCCATTCGTGGCCGTGTCCATCCGTGGTTCACCACCACAGCTTCAGATGCAGCCAGTCGCGCAGGCGACGCGTGAAGATATCAAACAGGCTGCGCCGCTCTGTGGACAATTTCGCGATCCCCGTCATCCCCGGTCGCCACCACGGGAGTTGCTCGTTCGCCGGCTCCGCTCGCACCACGAAAAACGCTCCGCGTTCTTCCGCCACCGCTTCCGGTTCCACGCGCACGACGCGCGCCGCATGGATCTCATCCGGCTGTCCGCTGAACGCCACCTCGACGGGCCCGCCCACTTCGATCAAAGGCGCATCTGCCTCCGGCACCAACAGCTCGAAATACAGCCCTTCCATCCGCGCGAAACGCAGCAGCGGATCGCCCTGCCGCACCGGCGCGCCCAACCGCTCCGACAAATCTCCATCATCCAGCGCCGTGCCCGTGAACGGCGCCCGCACCACCGTCTGCGCGATCTGATGCCGCAGTTTCTTCAACTGCGCCGCCACCTGGTCCCGCCGCGCCTCCGCCACGCGCATCAACGCCAGATCGCCCGACGCTTCCGCCTGCTCACGCTCACGCGAATACCGACTCAAATCCGCCAGCCGCTCGCCTTCTTCCAGACGCAGCCGGGTGTCTTCCAACGCGAACAACGGCGTTCCTTCTTCCACCCAATCTCCCGGTGCCACATGCACCGCCGCCACAAAGCCGTCAAAGGGCGCACTGAACACCATCTGCTGCTTCGGCCGAACGCGAAACTCCGCCTCCACGCGATAGGGCACGTGAATCAACAGGCTCGCTGCCAACACCAGTGCGAGCATCAATCCCGCGAGCTTCGGCCACGGGTTCCGCAAATTCGCCTGCCGGTGCAGCGCTTCCTCCGCCGCGCGTTTCATCCGACGAAACACACTGCCGCTCCGCCGCTCCTTCTGCGCCAGCACCGGCCCAATTTGATCCAGCGCCAACGCGAACTGCTCCGCTTCGTCCTGCGTGAACACGTCCCCTTCGCGGTGCAGCGTTACCGCGCCGACGATCTTTCCCTCGCTGCGCAGCGGCACCGTGCAAAGTCCTTTCCAGCCGCGCGTCTTTCCCAGCGTTCGATGCTGCAGACACACGTCCGTGTTCGACCGATCCTTCACCGTGTCGCCACTGAGAGTCACCTCCGGCCAAAGGATGATCGTGTCCTGCTCGATCGCTTCCTCCATCGCTGCTTCGATCTCGCTCACCACCGCCATCCGCGGCTCCACGCGGTTATGCTGATTCACCGCCGCGATCTCCACATACGGCTCGCGCCACCAGCCGAGCGCTACTCGCTCCGCTTGGTATCGCAGCGCGAGTTGATTGCACGCTTCCAACGCCGCCGCGTTGAAATTCTCCTGCGCTCGCACGCGTCCGCCGAACTCGATCGCCGCCGCGAGTTCATCCGCGCGCGTCCGGATCACGTCGAGTTCCCGTGCTCGCCGCCGCCGGCCCGCCGCGGTCGCCCAAAGCAGCACGCGATCCCGCCACGCCCCTTCGCTCGCCTCTTCAATCGTCGCGGCCGGCACTTTTCCGACGACGACCAGTGCGTCGTTTTCCGGCTCGTCCCACGGCAGCCGCAGCGCAAACCAAACCTCCGCCATCCCCGCCGGCTCCAGCACCAGCGGCTGCGCTTTGGTCGGCCGGGTCGACATCTTCTCCGGCAACGTCGCCGTCGCGCCCCAGCGCAACAACACCCGCTCCGGTTCCGCCGCACTCGCCGGCCTTACGATCACCGCGGTCGTCGCGCCGATCACCGGTCCCGCGTCACGCAACCAAATCTGCCAAAACTCGCGATCGGTCGCTACCGTCTCCGCGCGAGTCCACTCACTGGCGGCACGCGATGTCAGGGCCATTGGGTCGGTTGCTCTTGCTCGAAACTCAGCCAGCCGCGCAGGCCGGGTTTCAACACTTCACTCGCATTGTCCAGCCGCGCCCGGCCTCGCATCAGTCCGCTCGACGGGTCCACCTGCGGATCCACAAACACGATGCGACAGCGCCAGGTCACGCCGACCTGCGGCACGTGCACCCACGCCTCCGTTCCTGGCCGGAGTTTCAATCCCGCTTCCGGCGACACGTAAAATCGCGCATCCAGCTCGCTCTGATCCAGCATCTCCAACAACGGCTCGCCGCGCTCCACGTATTCGCCGTCGACGTGATGCCGTTTCACGATCGTCCCGCGCTGCACCGCTTTCACCACCCGGCGATCCCGCCGTTCCACCGCCTCGGCCAGATCGATCTTCGCCACCTTCAACTCGATCTCCTTCTGCAGCGCCTCCGTCTCGCTGGTCATGTTCTCCGTAAACAATTGCTCCGCGCCGCGGTAATCGAACTCCCGCTTGCGCAACACCTCCGTCGCCCGCTCCACCTGCAGGTCCTCTTCGCCGTGCTCGAATTCCAACAACAGGTCCCCCGCCGCGACGGTGTCGCCTTCCTCGACCGCAACGCGCGCGAGCACACCGTCCACCGGCGCGCTCACTTTCATGGCCCGCACCGGCTCGAGCACCACTTCCACTGGCCCCGCCCACGCGACACCGGCCAAGCCACAAACGAAGGTAACGACGCTCCACTTCATCGCATCATCGCATCGAAGGGCGCCATCACAGAGAACCCGCCTGAACGGTCATCGACTCGGCTCACCACTTCGATGCCGTGCTTCTCAAACAACCGGCCGCTCACCGACCAAAGTTCCGTCACCGCTTTCGTGAGATCGACGCGCGCCGCGAGTTCGCGCGTCCGCGCATCCGCCAGCCGGCGCTGCAACTCCGCGACCGCGAATCCCGAGGTCTGCCCTTGCTCCAGCCGCGCTTCCTCCAACTTCAATCCTTCCGCGGCAAAGTTTACCGAACTGCGCGCCGTCTCCAAACGCTGCCCCAACACTTCCAGCCGGCGCACCGCGTTCTCCACCTCCAACGCAATCCGCCGTTCGAGTTCCGTCTCTTGCAACTCGGCTTGCCGCACCCGCGCCTGAGCCGCGACCGCCTTCGCCCGGCCTTCACGGCGGCTAAGTGGAATGCTCACACTCACGCCCATGCCCCATTGCGGTTCCCGCCCTCGAAATGCGAAATCGAGTGCATCCTCATACGAGGCCTGCAGGCCGTGCAGGCCGTAGGAAAAATGCACGTCGAGTTGCGGCAGCCGCTCGTTGCGAGCCGCCGCCCGACGAAACTTCTCCTGTTCGATGCGCTCGCGCGCCAGGAGGTAATCCGGTCGATGCTCAAGCGCCGCCGAAAGAAAATCCTGCATCTGCACCATCGGCGGAGCCGACAGCAAATCGGCCTGCACCGTCGGCCGCGGCGTCGATCCATCCGCCTCAGGCTCCAACGCCAGCAGGCGCACGATCTCGAGCTGACGCTCCCGGTGAAAATCTTTCGCCAACAGCAATTCTTCCGTCGCCTCCGACACGCGCACGCGCGCTTCCGCCACGTCCACCGGGCTCAGGAATCCGAGTTCACGCCGACGCGTCGTTTCCTGCAGAAACCGTTCCGCCACCTGTAACGCCCCCGCCTTCACCTCCACGTTCGCCTCGGCATAGGCGAGATCGTAAAACGCGTTGAGCACTTCGACGCTCTTGTTGTTCACCGCCACCTGACGCGCCCGTTCCGTGATCAACAACTGCGCACGCGCCACCCGCAGCGCCGAAAGATTCGCGCCGCGACCAAACCCCCGCAGCAGCGGCTGCTTCAACGTCACGCCGGTAAACGCCACATACTCCGGCGAGAAAAGCGCGTTGGGGAGCCCCGCCCGATTCACCGAGTTGTCCAGCTCGCTGAGTTGCGCCGAAAACTCATAGCTGGTGCCCCACGGCAAACGTCCGCCCACCCCTCCGCGCACCACCGTGTTTTCCTCTCGAAACAAACGCTGCTGCAGCGCCGCGAAGTCGATCGAGTTCTGCGACTTCTTGTTATCCTCGTAATTCGCTTCCGCGAAAATCACCGGCAGAAAAGCCGACTCTTCCACGTGCACTTCAGCCGCGGCGATCTCGGGCGCCAGCGCTTCGACTCGCAGCGAGAAATTTGCCGCCAGCGCGCGTTCGAGCGCCGCGCGCTCCGTCAGCGGAGCCGCGTTTGTCAGCGCCGGTGCAGCGCAGGCCAGCAAGGCCACGGCCGCGATTCGAGTGGGTTGAGGCAGGGAGAAGGGGTGCGCAGTCGCCATGATTGCGAGCGCACGCTAACACAGCCACGGCCCATCCCGCCCTCCCCCTTTAGAGGGGATGGCCCGCAGTTCGACTCAGTTCATCCTTTAAATCTTTGAGATCGCACGCGGCCGCTCGAGCGACTCCAGCGAGCCCGCCGCGCTTGAAACTCCTTCAGCCGCTTCCGTGACGCCAAACGTCATTCCTTGCAGCGCCGGTCCCGCATCGGCCGGGACCTCGCCCGCGTGCGATCCAAGCGACGCGAGCACGACCACGCCTTCCTCCGCGTCCTCGGTATCGAGCGACACAAACCGGTAGCTCAGCGTAAACTCCACCGCCACCAGCCCGTCGCGTCGCAGGTCGAGCAGTTCCACCGCGCTGTAGGTGTTCAACGCAACTTTGAACGACCCACTCACCCACGCTCCATTGACGCCAAATTCGATTTCCCGAACCGTTCCCTCGGCGTTCAGTCCGGCCACATTCACCGGAATGAGTTTCGAGGTTTCACCCGCGGCAAACACAAGCGTGCCCACGCTCCCTCCCGACCGATAGTTCAACACCAGCGTCTGCGTGGAGGGCACCGAGAGTTGCACTGCGACGCTCGCCGATCCGTCAGCGGCGAAGCGAACTCGTTCGCTCACCACGACATTCGGATACGTCACCACCGAGAACCGCGTGCTCGCCGTGGCAAGATCGTCCGTCGCCACCAGATCGAAGATCGCCACACCCGCGACACCCGCATTCGCCGTCAGCTGCAATTCGCCGCCCACGATCCGCGCCTCCACCACGCGATTCTCGCCCACCGGACGCAGCGTGTAAGTCGCATTGCTGTCGGCGTCCGCGAAATAGTCCGCAAGAGCTATCTTCACCGTCTGCCCGTGGCTGAGCGTCTGCGCCGGGATGTTGTCGATCTGGCGCACGGCCTGGTTGAGGCCATCGAGCATCACATCGAAATCCGTGCTCGCAGTCGACGCGCCGTCGGACACTTCCACCGTGATCGTCGCTCGTCCGCTCGCCACGGCCTCCGTCGGCAGCACCAACTGCCACGCTCCATTCACGAACTCGATCTTCGCACGCTGCGCCGCAACGATCGTTTCGTCCGACGACGTCACACGCAGTTGCAGGCTGCTCAAACGCGTATCCGGATCTTGGATCGGCAGTCCAATCACCACGCGATCGCCACCACGGGCAACAACATCCTCGATCGGCTCGATCGTCGGCGTCTCGTTCGGCGCCAGTGGCACACCCGCCGCCAGCGACGCCAGCGCCTCGGCCGACAACGCCGCCTCCGCCATCGCCGCATCGATCTCACCCGCGCCAAGCGCCGTCAGCACCGAGGACACTTCGGTCAACACCACCGCCTTGAGCGCCGCCAGATTCCGCGCGACGTCGCCGTCGGCCGCCAACTGCACGGCCTGATTCACCCGCGCGAGCACCGTCGCCGCCGCGTCCAACACGTTCTCGTCGAGCTCGCGTCCGGTAACCGACGCCGCCGCGTCAAGCACCGCGCGATTCGTTTCCACACCACCCAATTCGATCGCCGTGCGCACCGTGCCATCGCGCTCGATCAGCACGGACGCCAGCGCGTCCGCCATCGCCGACTGCAGCGTCGGATCATCATGGCCGCCGAGCAGGCCCGCGCCCGCCGTCAGCAGCGACGTCACCTCCGCGCCGGCGCGCAGCCCCGCGTCCGCCATCGCATCCGTGCCGCCGGCACGCGGATCATAGCTGCCCGCCGCCACGCCCGCCGGGAGGTTGAAGCTGCGCGAGATCAGCTCCGCCGCCTCGCCCGCGTCGAGCCCCTGCTCCATCAACGCCACCTGCAGCGTTGAGAGCGGGCTGATCGCCGTGCCCGTTCCACTGCCATACGAATCCGCCAGCGCCACCGTCGTCACCGGATTTTCGATACCGTTGTCGCGATCGACGCCGCCGATCAGCACGAACACGCCTTCTTCGGGATCGATCCGGCCGTTTCCGTTGGTGTCGAAAGGTGCCAACCGCCCGAGCCGCGCCACCGCGTCCGCTTCCGGAAGGACAGCTTCGTCGACGAAACTATAGAAGTTCTGCTCGTTCGGACTGACGCGAGGCTCGCCCACATCATAGACGCCGTTGCCATTTAGATCGGCAAACACGAACTCCACATCCGCGAGTGGCAGATAACCTTGCGCCGCCGGCGCCAGCGGCGTCAGCGGTGCGATCACCGGCATCGCTTCGCCCACGATTCCGACCGCCTCGCTTTCATCGAGCGCCGCATCCCCATTCCGATCGAAGATCGCGAGCGGAGTGCCCGCCACCGGCAGCGCCGTGATTCCTTCCTGCGCCGCCGACATCATCTTCGTAAGTTCGTCGGCTGACATAAGCACGAATGCCTCGCCCTCGTCCATCGAGCCGTTGCCGTTCACATCGCGGTAAACCCGCATGAGCGCTGCATCCTCCGAGAGATCGACGCCATTCACCGCATAGAGCTGGATCTCGCTCTCATCGAGTATCCCGTCTCCGTTCCGATCATACTCCGCCAACGCACCGAGCAGCGCGCCCACCGGCAGCTCATCGTCGTCGCCGCTCACCGGCGCATCCGGATCATCGAAACTGAAGTTGCCCGCTTCGTCCGTCATCGTGAACGGCTCTCCTTCGTCGAGGATTCGGTTACCGTTCACATCGAGGAACACCATCGAGCCGCCCACATTCGACAGCCACGCCGAACCGCCGGAGGTGAGTCGCACCGTGATGGTTCCAATGCCGCCCATGCTCACGTGTAAGCGACCATCCTGCAGGCCCGCATCGAAGCGGACCGATGCGCCCACCCACTTATAGCGAATTTCGATGCGCGACTCCCACGGCCACCAGCTCAGCTTGATGCTCACGCTGTAGGGAACGTTGATCCCGCCCCAAGCCTCGCCCGACGCGCGCATACTGACTTTTCCATTTTCGATGCCGAAATGGATCGTGCCACTCGCGCCAAAGCTGCCGCCAATATGGAAACCGACGCTGCCCGACGCACCCCACGTTCCGTTGCGCGAATCGAACCAGGCCGACGCACTTCCCGAGTGCCCCCACAAACTCGCATTCCCGGAGAAGTTCGCCCAGAATCCGCTGGTCCGCATGTGCATGTCCATGAGCCCGTGCAGGGTGAAATCTTGGAACCGCACACTGGCGTTAACCCTCAGACTGAAGCCGTCCGCGGCCACCTGCGTCAGCGCATTCCGCAGGGTGCCAATCTCGTTATTGAGCGCATAAACCTTCAGATCCGTCCACGCGCGCACTCCGTAATCGGACCGCACGTTGATCCGGAACTCGCCCTCCGCAGCCACCGTGCCGCGATTGCCGAATCGCAACTGCGCCGTGCCATCGAGATCGAAGAATCCATCCGTGCGGAAGAATCCGAGCATCCGCAGCTCAATGAATCCCGCAATCCGGGCCGAAACCTCGGAAATCCACATCGACAACGTGCTGCCGCGCAACTCCAACCGCGCGCCTCCATCGAGCGCTACCAGACCGTTCAGCAATGTGTAACTCACCCGATCGATCGCCAGATTGAGGCCCCACGAACCTGCCTCAATGGAGCCCCGCACGTCCACCGACGAACCCGGCACACGTAGTTTCCCCGAAAATACGCCGTGGATGCCCGCACCCGACTGAACGCGGAACTCAACGTCACCGTCCACCCCGAGATTGCTGTTCCCCACCGCCAGCCGAACCAAACCACGCAGGTCATAGCTGCCCGCACTGTTCACAAAGCCGCTGACCGCGAAGGTGCTTTGGAAGCCGCTCAGATTCAGACGAACCGTGCCCGTCTTCACCTCGATGTGCTGGAAGTCTCGCGAGATCTCCGTGCGGAACGTGCCGTCCACGCGCACTACGCCGCCGAGCAGCACGAACGCCGTCTGATCGACGTCCAGGACCAGCTTCTCGCCCGACAAATGCATGCTGCCGTTCAGCCGCGCATAGTCGCCCGGCACGTGCAGCTCACCATTGCGGATCGTCGCCCTCAATCCGTCCGTGTGCCGCAGCCACACTTCCAGCGCACCGCTCGCGAAACGCTGCCCGCTTAACCGAAAATCCCACTGCGTGTTGCCGCGCAGCTCGAATTCGCCGTTCGCGTTCAGATAACCACTCCCCCCCCACGCCGAGCTGAAGCCCGGCAATGTGACGCGCGCCGTCGCCTCCCGCACAACGACGTTCACCCAGTTCTCTCCCGTCTCCACGCGGAAGCTGCCGGCGATCGTCGCAACACCCTTCAACAACGCGAACTCCGCCCGATTCACGTCGATCTCAAAGCGATCGCCCGCCTGCCGCAGCGTGCCGTCGAACGTCGCCGTCGCTCCACCCGGCACCACGAGTTCGACGCCGCGCAGCGCGGCCGAAACTCCGTTCGCCTTCGAGATCGTCAGATTAACCGCCCCGAAAATTCCTGCCGTATCTCGACGGCCCAACGCCAGCATCGCGTCGCCGCTCAGATGGAAATCACCCGCCGTGTTGATCCAGCCTTCGACCGCGAAGCTCGACGCCACGCCCGGAATCCGCGACTCTGCCGTCAGCCCGTTCGCCCACACCGTCAGCGTGCTGTTGCGCATCTCCGCCCGCAGTCCGCCGTCGAACAACACCGCGCCGCCCAACAGCACGAACCGGGTGTTCACCGACAAATCAAAGCCCCAGCTTCCCGCTTCCAGCGCCCCGGTGAAGTTCGCCCAATCGCCCGGCACAAACACCGTGCCCGCCACCGCGCCGCGCACACCTTCGCGCGAGATATTCACCGCCACCGAGCTCCGCACGCCGAGCGTCCAGTTGCGCTGCTGCAGCGTCGACGCGTTCTCATTCGGCGGATACGAACCCGCATTGAGCGTCGCCGCTCCGTCGAGGTTGAAATCGCCTTCCGAGTTCAGCCAGCCGTTGACGACGAAGCTCGTGTTCCACCCCGGGATACGGACGCTCCCCACGAGGTCTTTCGCCCAAAGCGTATAGAGATCACCCGCGCCGGTAATCCGGAACGCGCCATCAATCCGCACGATGCCACCCAGCAACACGAACGCCGTCTGGTTCACATCCACTTCGAAGCTGTTCGCGTCCGCCCGGAAGCTGCCGTTGAGCCGCGCGTAATCCCCGCCCGGCACATACAGCTCACCGTTGCTGATCGATCCGCGAATGCCGCCGTCGTGCGAGATCGTCACCGCCGCCGTTCCGAAGATGCCGCCCGCCGTCTTGTTGCCCACCGCGAGCGACATCGTTCCGCTCACGTTGAACTCGCCCGCCGGATTCATCCAACCGTTGATCGTCATCGACGCGCCGCCGAGCTTCGGCATCGCCAGCGTCGCCGTCATGCCGTCCACCCGCAGCGTCACGCCTTCATCCAAATCGATGCTCGTCGAGCCCTTCAATGTCGCGCCGGGCACGGAGATCACGGCGTTGTTCACCGCCACCCGCACGTAATTCGCGGGGATGCCGTTCACCGTCCCGTTTGTCGTATTGAGCCGCAGAACAAAATCGCCCGCCAGCGTGAAGCCCGCCGTCGTCACGGTCGGAGCCAACATCGCGATATCCGCCACGATGCCATCGTCGGACGCGATGATCGTCCCGGTTCCGCTCATCTCCACGCCAAACACCGCCAATGCGATGTCCGCGTGCAGCATCATCCGGTCGGACAACACTTCGATCTCGAACTCACCGTCCAAGGTCGCGCTCTCCACTTTCAGACCGCCGCTCAGGTAAATCCGCAACATCGGCCCCGCCTCGACCGCCAACGCCGGCACCGTCACTCCGCCGATCATGAAGCCCGCGAGATTCAGCGCCGATTCGAACGTGCTCGCTCGCAGACTCCACGTTCCATGCACGCTGCCGCCGTTCAGCGCCTCGTCCTGCAGCACCAGATCGAGGCTGGTCGCCACGCCACCGTCTCCAAAAATGAAATACCCGTCGTAGCCGAACACGAACGGCGACCAGTCGCCGACCGTTACCGCCAGCACGCCTTCGTGCCGCATCACGACGAGTTCATTCCCCTTCTCCACCGTCAACACCGCCTGCCCGCTGAAGGTTTGCCCAAACAGCGTCAGATCCATAGCAAGGCCCAGCGACACGCTGTTCGCCGTCAGCGTCGTGCTGCCAACCACCTGGTCCACTGCCGAAGTGTTGATCGCCAAAATCGGCGTCACGCCCGCATCGAACGTCACCTCTACCCCATCCGCTCCGAACGTCGTCGCTCCCACCGTCAGCGCCGCCGTGCCATACACACCGTCGTCCGCGAACGTGAAATAGATATCCGTGCCAAAGGTCAGCGACAGCTTGTTGGTCAGCTCGAATTCCACCGTGCCGCTCGACCGCAAGCTCACTCCGTCGCCGGACACCCGCACGAAATGCGTGCCCTCAATGTGCACGCCCCACAGCAACGACAGCGCGCCCGTCACTCCCCCCTCGAAATAATTTCCCGCCTCGAGCGTCACGTCGCCGATCGTGACGGCCTGCCCGGTTGTGTTGAAGCGCAGGTCGAGTTCCGCATCGAACGCCAGCTCCACGCCGAGATTGGCGGCGTCGTTCGTCGGCGCGCCCGCCAGGAGCGCGACGCCCGCCACGCCGACATCGCTGATCTCCATTCCGAGCGTGCCTTCGCCCGCAAAGATTTCCGCCCCTTCCTCGAGCGGGCTGAGCAACGCCACGCGGCCCGTGTTTTCCCACCGGACAAGGTCGTCGCCCGCCGTAAACCGGCTCATGCCTTCGATTCGCAGCGACCCGAGCGTCACGCCGCCGATCACCTCCCACATGAAGACTTCGCGCGCGCCCATCGTATAGCCGGCGACCACGCGATCGCTGCCTGTCGTGTTCAGACGGATACGCGAACCCAGTTCCGCTCCAACCGGCAGCGTCCACTCGCCGAGCGCAAACTGTGGCGCGCCCACCGCGATCGCCGCATCGAGCGCGCCGACCGTGCCATCGGGCCCGATTCCGAGTTCACCCTGCACGTCCGTCCGCAACAGCTCTCCTGCCAACGCGCCGTCGCCCGCCACCGTCAGCACCGCCGTGCCCATTACCGCCACGCGCACCAAATCGTTGTCCAACTGGAAGGCATAACCGCCCGTGATCATCAACGTGCCCAGCGCCAGCGTCCCCGTCGATTCGATCCGCGCGTAGTTGCCCGCCTCGAGTTCGATGCCGTGCTCGTTGCGCGCTTCACCCGTCGTGTTGATCCGCAGGAAATACGTCGCATCGCTGCCGAACACCAAGCCGACCGGCTCGAAGAACGCCGTCTCCGGCTCTACGTCCAGCGCCGCGCTGAAGCCTTTCGAATCGATCGTGAACCCGCCGAGCACCGGCACGCTCAACAACGGCGTATCCAGTCCCGGAACACGAATCTCCAGGTTCGCGTCCACTCCCATGCTGAATCCGTCCGCGCCCGCCGTCATCCGCATCGAACCGTCAAACGCGAACCCGGCCAGATTAAGCACGCCCGTCGAATGCAGTTCGACCGTCGGCCCGGCCGGCAGCACAATACCCTCCACCTCGACCCCCACGTCCCGCGTGTTGATGAAGAGGTGATGGGTCATCTCGCCGTTCATCGGCACCGTCAGGGCATCCGAACCTCCGCTGACCACCACCGCCATCCGACCCGAGAAGCCGGATTCTCCCGCCTGGAATCCACCTTCACCGCGCAGGCGCAGCAGCGGCGAATTGCGCTCGCCGATGCGGGTTTCACCCGCGACGAACATCATCACGCCATCGCCTTCCGGCGTGAACCTGAACAGCCCGTCGACCTCGAAGCGGTCAATCACCAGCGTCCCGTCGTAAACCAGCTCGAAGGTCGGCCCGGCCGGGATCACCTCGTCTCCGAATTCTACTTCCTCCGACGTCGCGTTGATGAGGAGATAAGACTTTCGGGCTTCGAAGCGGAGCCAATCAGCCTCCGGGAACACAAACGTCTCTTCGAGTCCCACCCGGAACGCCAAGGCCGGCATCTCTGCCTCAATCTCCTGCTCGAACTCGAAGGGCACATCGACCCATACCACGCCGTCCTTCACCAACACGAAGCTCGTCTTGCCGTGGATCAACACCGTGCCATGGGAGGTCGGCGTCAGCGTGAACGCGCCGACCAGATCGATGCTCTTGTCTTCATTGCCGAGAACCAGCGCCCCCTCGATCCGCACCGCCCACAACGAGCGCGCCGGGATGCCGTTGATCTCCTGATCGGTGGAGTTAAACGCCAGCGTGAAGCTCGTGCCCGCCCTGAACCCGAAGCCGTGGTCGCCAAAACCGTCGCCGAGTTCCGTTTGGAGCGAGATCGCCGCAAACACACCCGCCGCGATCACGTGGATTTCTCCCCGAGCGACGAGTCGCAGGAGCGGGACCTCCGCCTCGTTGTCAACTAGCCCCACGGTTGCGCTCACATCGATGATGAGGCCTGTATCGGCAGCTTTGAAACCGAACTCACCGATGAGCACCATCGGATGCGACAGAATCTTACCCGTGATGCGGAACGAGAAATAGTTGCCCGCCTCGAGCGTGATGCCCGCCACCGTGCGCTCTTCCCCGGTCGTGTTGAGCCGTAATGCGATCTTGTGGGTGGAGTCCACCGACACCCCGAAGCCCTCCGAGAGCATCACTTCATCGCTCGCCGCATTGAGACTCAGATCGAACGCCGCCGTCACGCCCGCCGGATCCACGCGCAAGCCGCCCACCGCGCCCAGGCTCAAGCCCCATTCCTCCGCTCCCGGTATCGCAACTTCAAGCACACCGTTGATCGTGAGATCCGCCGTGCTGTTCGCCGCCGTCAGCGTGAAGTCACCCTTCAACGCGAACGTGCCCACGCTCAGCGATCCCTCGAATTCGATCCGTCCGTAGCTGCCCGCCTCCAACACCGCTTCTCCGATCGTCCGGACTTCGCCCGTCGTGTTGATCCGCAGCCGGAACTCCGCACCGCCGTCGAACACCATGCCCACGTCCGACCACGCCTGCGACACCAGCGTCAGATCCAACGCCGCCGCCATACCTTGCGCGTCCACCAGCAAGCCTCCCGTCGCCGTGAAGCGGAAGAGCGTCAGTGAGTCGCCGATGCTCAACTCCATCACTGCGTCGGCGTCCACCCTCACGCCCGCTGCGTCGGCCACAAAACGGAATCCGCCCGTTAGTTCGAAAGTCTCGATCGTCAGCGTGCCGTTCGTCGTCACCGCCACCAGCGGGCCGGCCGGCAGCACGCGATCACCGATCGTCAGCTCGCCCGGCGACGTGTTGATCAGCAGTTCGAACGCGAAATCCCCGCTCAACAGCACTTCCATCGGCGAGGCCACATAGTCGACTTCCAGCGTCGCATAACCCGCCACGCCGTTGAGGCCGAGGTTGAGGCCGGTCGCACCGCTCCACGTGATCAGCGGCTCCTCGCCCGGCGCGCCCATCGAAAGCGTGAAGGTGCCGATGATCTGCGTGAGGCTCAGCGTTGCATCGAACAACCACGTGCCATCCAGCTCGAGCGTGTCGATCACCAGTATGCCCTCGAAGCCCGCGCGCAAAATCGGTCCCGCCGGAATGCCGTTCGCCGCCTCCGGCGTCGTGTTCACTTCCAGATAGAACGTGCCCGCAAAATCGACGTCGAAAATCGTCAGCCCCAGCGTAGCCGGATCGACATCAAGGTCGATGCGCTCCGCGATACCGGGGAAAGTCAGCTCGATCTCGAACTCCGCCGGCAGTCGGAACAACTCGTTCTCTCCATCGCGGAAAGCCAGCGCTGCCGACGCCGCCAGACCGATGCCCGTCGTCGTCGCCGTCAGCGTGTAAACGCCTTCGAGGCTCACGTCCGCGATCTCCAGCGCGCCCGTCACGACCACCTGCGCACCCAGGCCCGCCGGCACGCCTTCCCGCTCCACGGTCGTGGTGTTGACTTTCAGCGTGTAGCTCGAGGTCGACGAGAACCCGAAACCGAACACGTCGCGACCATCCTCGATCCGTGACAACGTCATCTCGGCGAAGATGCCGTCGCTGAAGACCTGCATCTCGCCCACGTAACCGAGCTTGATTAGCTCCGCTCCAGCGACGCTCAGGCTCAACGTGCCGCTGCCGCCCAGCTTCACTTCCTCCGCGTCCATCGTGACGTAGAACTCGCCTGCCAACACGATTCCACCCGTCACCACACGGCCCGTCGCCAGCAACCGCGCATAGATGCCCTCCGGCAGAACCCAGCCGTCCAGCGTCTGCTCCACTCCCGTCGTGTTGATTTGCAGCAGGAACGTCGTTTCGAACCAGAATCCGAGCGGCGTGGTCGCCGCGTCCGGATCGTTCGTCAGCGCCAGTTCCGACGCCCCGTAAAGTCCGTTCTCATCCAGTCTGAAGCGTCCGTTCACCTCGAACACCAGCAGCGGATTGCCGGCCAGCCGCACCGTGAGTCCGCCCACGTAATCAAGATCGATCGCTTCTCCGGTCGCCCGGAAGTCGAACACACCATCGATCGTGATCGCGTCGAGCACCGCCAGTGTGCCCATGGCCCGCACGATTGCATAAGGCTGCGCTTCCTCGGCCGGCGTGCCGTCCGGCGCCGGCGGTCCGCGCGGCAGATAAATGCGGTCCACCGCCGTGCTTCCCGCCGCAGCCCCCGCCAGCACGTAGTCGACGTCCTCACCGGTCGTGTTCAGCCGGAACTCGATCTCGCCGCCGACTTCGATGCCGATCACCGAAAACGCATCGTCGCCTTCGTTGATCGACAGCTTGAACAGCGCCGCCAGGCCCACGTCGATGCCCTCGAAAACAATCTTCAGATAGCCGTCCGCCTGCAGCCGCAACAACGGCGCCGTCGTCGGACCCGCGCTCAGCACGCCGTGCGCGAGCACGTCGAAGGTGTTGCCCGACCACGCCAAGCTGAAGACGCCTTCCACGCGATACAGCTCGACATTGAAGAGTTCAAACCCGAGCCACCCTTCCAACAGCAGCCCCGCCACCCCCGCCGGCAGCGCGAAGTTGCGCGGCGTCTCCTCGGCCGGGAGCTTCAATTCCTGCGTCAGATCGTTCGCGGTCGTATTGATCCGCAACACCGCCACGCCTTCGAAATTCAGCCCGAGGCTCTTGAGCACCGCGAACTCACCCGGCGCCAGCGCCATCACACCGACCAGCGCCACCTTCTCGTCCTCCCCGAAAAAGAGCTCGAGGTCACCCGCGAGGCTCACCACATCGCCTAGGCCCGCCACATTCGCCACGCCTTCCACCACCGTCCGCAGACTCGGCGCATTCAGCGCGATCTCAAAGCGCACCGAGCCTTCCACCGTCACCGCCGGCATGTCCGGCACGCCCAGCTCCCAGCCGCCCATGATCGTGATCGAGAACTGCTCCAGCGGATTCGACGGCGGATTCTCCGGATCGATCTCCACGCCGAAGTTGATGCTCATCCCGCCATACACCGTGAACAGTGGGAACTCGCTCGGCAGATCCGCCAGGAACAGGATCACCGCCTCGCCGTCCGACACAAACCGGCTCACATCGAAATAGAGCCGCGCCGTGAAGCTCACCGCATCCCCCGCCACAAATCGTCCGCGGAGGAAGAACTTCCCGGTCGAGTCCATCGCGAAGTCCGCCTCCACCCTGAACGACGCCTCCGTGATATACGTGTTGTAGAGCGTCACGCCCCCATCCAGGCGGAATGGATTCAACAGCACCGCCAGCGTGCCGCCTTCCGCATTCGCCGCCACCTGCATGGCCAGCGACGAGAGCATCATCTCCCGCCAATCCTCGAATTCCAGTTCGGCAATCGGCGTGAATCCCGGGTCGTTGCGCAGCTCACGCGCATCCGTCACCGCCGGCAGACTCGTGTTGAACGTGATGCCCGTGCGGAAATGATTCAGCACCATTCCGGTCCTTCCGGTCGGCTCCAACGGCACCGGAATCGAGGCTTTTACGTAGCCCTGCAACGGACCGAGCTGCGACAACCCGAGCCAGATATTCAGTCCGCCGAGACTCTGAATTTCCAAACCCGCCTGAATCGCGCCCCACAACACGCGCGACTTCACCGGCGTCGTCCGATCGTCCGCTTCGATCAATTGTCCGGCCTCGGATACTCGCGCCAATCCCAAGATCAGCGCCCCATTCACGCTCGCCGACCCGATGTCGCCGGAAATCGAAATCGCGACCTCGCCCAAATCCACCAGCGGAAACGCGCCTTCATGCAGCAGGCCGACGTCGATCTCCGCGCCCGTGATCGAGCCGATCACCTCCAGCCCAGAGCCCCCGATGCCCCCCGCGTTTAGCGACGCATTCAGTAGAATCGTGAAATCCGCCGGGGCCTGCGCCCAATCCTCCCATTCGAGGCTCACGTCGAGCGTCGCTAGCGGCAGCCACTCCGGCCAGAAGATCGACGCGGTCGTCAGCGACAGCCCGACACCGAAATCCGCTCCCTGCCAAAGCGTGCCGTCCGCGTTCAGCCCGAAATTCTTCGCCCAACCTTCGATGCCCAGCATCGGCAGTTCCGCCGAAGCTGATTCAACAAAGATCATCCGCTCCGACCCCGTGGCCATGAAATCGATCTCCGCACCCGTCGCACGGAAGATCAGGAATTCTCCGAGCGATGCCGTCACCGAGCCCACTCCCGCACTCGTCAGCCCAAACGCCGTCACTTCGAGCTCCAGGTTCTCCTCGCCCGTCAGCGCCAGACCGATCGTCCAGCCCACACTGATATCCTCCAACTCGAGGATCCCCGCGAGTGTGACGCTCACCGAAAAATCACCATTCACCGTCAGCGTGCCTGCCTCCGCGTCGAGCTCGCCGGAAACCGCGACAGTCGTCGTTCCGCTCAACGCCGACCCGATCGTTCCATAACCCAATCCCATCGTGCCACCCACCGCCGTCCGCCAACTCCCCTCCTCGTAATATCCCAAGATGATGCCACCCTCCAACGTGAACGCCGACCCCACCGGCGTTTCACCCACCCCCACCGAAATCAACTCGGTCTCCCACGGGACAAACGCCTCGTTCATCCACCGCAGCGTAACCGGCAGCGCATCGTCGCCACTCGCCAGCTCCGTCGCTCCCACCTTCACTACCACGTCGAACGGCAGCTTGCTCAGCACGCCGAAGTCGAAGCCGCCCGTCGCGATCAGCGCGAAATCGTCCACCCGCCAGGCCTCGTCATGGTCGCGCAGTCCGTTGCCGTTCATATCCCCGGCAAAGTCCGTCACCAGATTCTCGATACCAAACGGCAGGAGTCCGCCGAGCTTGAGCCGGTGCTGCAGGTTGTCGGCATCCAGCGTCAGGCCATCCGTTGTCATTTCGCCCGACGAGGTCAGCGCCACGTTCGCCAGCTCGCCCGCGATATTGAAATAGGGCAACGTCACCGCGACTTCACCCGCCGACCAGACCACGTCGTTCTCCGGCTGCAGCACCGCATCGCTCACCGTGAACTCCAACCGGCCCGGCAGCTCGAACACGAACTCCGCTGCATTCAGCGCCAACGCTATCGTTCCACCGGAGAAATCGTAAGTGCCCGTGAGATTGCTCGCATTCGCCGTGTAGCCGAACGCGTTTCCGGCAAACACCGTCGCCGTCGTCGCGCTCAAGGTGACGTCATCCGCCTCCATCTCGCCATCGACGAATGCAAACCCGCCGACGTCAATCTGCGCGCCTTGCAGCGTGATGCCGGCCCCGAGCGTGATCTCACCGAGCGTCGTCGAACCCGCGCCAATCAAGACGCCATCGGTCCGCAACGTCACACTCGCGGCCGTGAAACTCGGAGGCCCCGTTCCGGGCGCCGCACTGAGGAAAAGAAGTTCCACCGGCACCTCCGCCGCCGTCCCGAGTTCCTGCTCGTCGGCGCCATTTCGCGTGTGCCGCAACACCACGCCCGCCACCGCCAACTGCACCACCGTGTCCGCCACGAGTTCGAGTTGGTCGATCGTCGTTGTGATCGTTTGCGTGCCAAAGTCGTAGCTGCCCACCAACGCGTGCGCATCAGCATCGGCTCCGTCCGTCACCGAACCCGCCAGCCGCGATCCTTCACGTCCGAACGTCGCGCTACTCGCCGTAAAGGCGAAACCTGCCCCGGTCCAGTTCACCGCGCCGAAGTCCGTCGCTAGATTCACCGTGCCGGCAAAATCCGTCGTCGTGAGATATGTCGCTCCGCCCGGCGCAGCGATGCTCACCGTCCCCGCGATCCCGCCACTCAGCGCCATGCTCTCGGCATCGAACGTCGCCGTCAGCTCGACCACCGGCACCGCATCGTTCTTGCGGAGAAAATCGAAACGCACGTCCATCGCCCCCGCTCCCGCGAAGCTCGTCGGACTCAACGTCGCGCCCAACTCCCAGCCGTCCACGGTCAACTCCAGCAATCGAGCATCGCTGCCCGTCGCTTTGAGATTCCAGCCATCCCCCGCGCGCTCGCCCGTCATCGCCAGCGTCAGCGGCGTCCCGTTCGGCGCGGTCAATCCGTCGAACCGAAGCAACGCTCCCAAATTGACTGCGTCCGTCGAAGTCGTGATCAGCGGCGCCGCATCGATCGATCGCGCTGCCGACGCCGCCATCGTCACATCGAGTGCACCGAGCGTCGTGCTCAGCTCGATCACCGAACTGCCGCTAGCCGCCGGAGTCGAGCCGGCCGCTCCGTGATGCATCCACACGTCGTAATCCACTTCGATCTCACCCTCAACCGTCACCGTCCGGCCGCCCGACTGCGCCGAGCCCGCCACCTCCGCCGCTCCGGCCACACTCAAATAAAGATGGCTGCTGTCCCCCGCACCGACCGCGAGGACGAACTCACCGTCACGCACTTCGAACACGATGTTCTGCACCAGCCGCGCCATCAGCGCTCCGGTGATCGCAAAATCGATTCCGTCCGCCCACCCGGCAGTCACCTCGTCCGGCACGAGAAACGCCCGGTCCGCCTCCACCGCCAGGACCAATCCATCCGCGATTGTCCGCGACAGGAGGCCGCGCAACTCAACCCCCTCACCCGGTTCCGTCACTTGAAACCCAACCGCCTGCAGATCGCTGATCAACTGCGCCAAGCTCGCCGAAGGCGTGATCACCGGCAGCGCGACCTGCGATACAAACGCGCTCAAGTTGAGCGAGTCCGCCAGATTGAGCGATAGTCCAGGCAGCGAGAAGGGCGTGCGGCCCTGCGCGGTGAGATCGATCGAGCCCAGATTGTAGTCGATCAACATCGACTGAAATTTCGCCGTCGCCGACAACAGCCCCGCGCTCACCGCCTGGCTGATCGTGGTCATCGACACCGTCGTCACCTGCAATCGCTTCGTCCCGGAAACCCAGCTCGCCTGGACCGAGTGAATCGTCCCGCCAGTTACGTCGATGGTCGGCGTGCCCGTGACGCTCCCCGTCACCGTCAGCAAAGCCCCCGCGAGCACCGTTCCATTTTCCGTTCCGGAAAAATCAGCCGAGCTCGCATTCACCAGGATCTTGCCGCCCCCGCTAAACGTGACCGCGCGAGTGAGCTCCAACACGTCATGGTTATTCGCGCCCACCACGTCGAGCTGCACCGACCAAGGCTGCGTCGAACTGAAATTCACGTTCGCGTGAATGGTCAGCTTCCCAACGCTCCCCTCGCCCGACGCGCCCGGCGCCAGCGTGCCATGAAGTTCGATCGCCCGTGGATTCGTCAGCACTCCCGTGCCGCTCAAAATCGCTCCGGCGGACACGACAATTTCGACTTCGCTGCCCGTCCCGACGAACTCGCCATTCAGCCGAAACTCACCGCCGCGCACGAAGAAGTTACCCCACATGTCGGTGAGACGAACACTCGCACCGGCTTCCACTTCGAAAATCCCACCGCGCACATTTACCTCACCCGCCGCCGTCGAACGAAACTCGGCCTCGTCCGCGATCACCGTCCGCCCGTAGTTCGCCCACTCACCGCCGCCGGACCAAATCACCACCGCGGTGTCCTCCACCGACAACTCGGCGCCCGCCGCCACGTTCACATCACCCGTGATCGTGCTCGTTGCCGATCCGCTGAGTCGCAGCGTCGCACCTTCGGCGACGTTCAAAGTCTGCGTCTGGAGCGCACCTTCGATCACGACCGTGCCGCTTTCGATCGTGAGACTCGCCAAGGCTGGCGTGTTGCCGGTCAGCGTCACCACCGCGTCTTCGCCAAGACCTGAAATCACCACATCGGCCCCCGCACCAGGCACGTCACCACTGGCCCAGTTCGCGGCGTCATTCCAATTTCCGCCTTCGGCATTAACCCAAACCGGACCCGAATCCGACAGCGCGAACATCATCGCGCCAAATCCGTCCGCCTCGCTGCGCTCGCTCTCCTCGGTTTCCCCCTCCGAGAGCAGCTCGATCCGCGCGCCGCCGTCCCCGCCCGCATCGATCCCCCCGAACCCTTCCGCCGAAAGCATCATGCGCGGCTCGAGAGCCTCGAGCTCAAAGCAGCGATCGAATTCCGCGCGCCTGATTCCCATGATCAACAATGCTCGTTCGCGCGCTCCTGCTTTAGGGCGCGGAAACGGAATGCTCGGGGTTTAGGCTCGGGCAACACCCCGCCAGATTAACGCATTCGCCCGATCGCCTCTACCCCCCTTTGGAGGGGAGCTCCTATCCGGTTTTCACTTCCCAAATCCACGGCGTCTTCGTCGGCACCCGCACCGCACCAGGCACAACCGACGCATCCGGATGCTGCTGCGCCCAACAGAATCGAAGCGCCCAGAGCGCCGCCGCGAGTCGATTGGGCGCGCCGATCTTTTGGAAGATCGCCTTCACGTAACCTTTCACCGTGTAGAGCTGAAGGTTCAGCAGGAGCGCGATTTCCTCGTTGGATTTTCCCTCCGCCAGCCAGGCCAGCACATCTGCTTCCCGCGCCGTCAGTCCCGCCCGCATCAACAGCTCGGGCGATACCTGGAAATCCGCTCCCATCCGCGAACGCGCATGCGCCAGCTCGCGTGCATTGCCCAAATGCGTCTGCGCCAGCTCCAGCATCGTGCGCTCCTCCGCGGTAAAATCCGGACCGCCCTTCCGCTCGATGCCGTAAAACGCCACCTCGGTTTCGCCACCCGGCACGTAAACCGCACAATGATTATCGATCCCCAGCACACGATAGACTTCGTGGTAGATCGCTTTGTCGCGAAACTCGCGGCTGCTGAAATAATCGCTGCGACAGAACGGTTTCCCGTCGTTCACCCGCGGATCGAAGTTGAACAACTCGTAGTCGCCCATCACCCGCCCAAACGCCTCCATCACCGGCTGCAGGCTCGCGATCGACGTGTTGAAGCCGATCGCCAACTCCTTGGTCGCGCAGTCCAGCGTTCCGAAAGCGATCATCTCCGCCGGCACCAACCGAGAGAGAAACGTGAACGTGCGTTCCGCAAAAGTCGCTTGGGTCAACCCCGGCTGGTAAAGGTCCAGACACGCGTCGTTGAGCTCCTGAATCTGTCGATGCTGAAGCAAGGCGTGCACAAGCGAACGAAAAATTTCGCGAGATGCAGCAATGTTTTTACGCCGAGTAAGGTTTTTTCTGATCCCCCCTTAACAAGACCGCGCGCTCAGCCGCACAACACATCCAGCTTCTCTGACATCGTTCCGCGTTCCCGCAGCCGCACCCACCCTAGCATCAGCCGCAGCTTCACTCCGGGATTCAAAATCCTGCGTCCGAGGCATGCCATCAGCGTATCCACTTCTCCGATGCGTTGCGCGCGCTGCGCTTCGTCCACCATCCCCGCCAGCGCCACGGCCAGTTCCCACGCCTGCGCCCGCGCCCGCCGAATGCTGAAATGCACCACCGCCTCATCGATATCGCCGCAAATTCGATCGATCATCCGCAAGGCCGGCCACACCTGGGCCAACCGCGTCTGCACACCATCCACCATTTCGCAAAGGACGTCGTTGATCGCGTCGAAATCCTTCCGCAGTCCGTGAATCCCCGCTCCCGGCGCCACCTCCGCCGCCGCAATCCCGAGATCCAAATTGATGTGCGCGTTCATCCCCACCAGCAGGTGCTGCACCACCACCGGCCAGTAATCGTCACGACACCCAAACGCCACCCGCCACGCCTCCGTCAACGGCCGTCCTCGCTCGTGCGCTGACCACGCCTCCACATACCGGCTCGCAAACACCACATCGAACCGCGCCATCCGTTCGCCGTCCTCGAACCCGCCTCGCGCGATCCGCGCTTCGACTTCCGCCGTCACTCGCCGATACAGCGCCGCGAAGAATCCATCCGCCGTCCCGCGCTCCCGCGCGATCTCTACAATCGCATCGAGCTGATCGAGCACTTCACCGATCGTCGTCAAACCCATAAGCCCGTCACGTCCGCCTCACCAACGCTTCGCCACTTCCGTGATCACCTGATACGCCCCGAGCGAGATCATCGCCGTCGCCGCGACGAACAACCCGATCAACGACAGCGGCCGCGCCCGCAGCTCGCGGTGCGGATTGGTGAAATGAAAATACAACGCCGCAATCGCCAGGAATGGCAGCATCATCCCCTGCGCCACCGCGCCCCAAAACACCAGGTTCACCGGATTCCCAAACGTCAGGAACACCGTCGTGAACGCAATTGGCAACACCACGCAGCCCACCTTCACCCAACGCACCCGCTCCGCGGCGTTCCGATACGTCTTCACTTTGAACAAGCTCAACCCATCCGCGAACAGCCGCGCATTCGAAGCCGTCGCCGCAAAAATCGTCGAATACAACACCGCCACCGCCCCGAGCACAAACAGCCACAGGCTCCACTCGCCGAACGTCTCCCGATACATGAACGAGAGCGTCTCGATCATCTGGCTGTTCTCCACCCGCATTCCCTTCGCATGCAGCACCGCCGCGCCAAGGAGATAAAACACGATCGTCGTCGTCGTATAAAACGCGAAGCAGGTCCACGCATCCACGCGCATCACGCGCAGCCACGCCTGCGCCCGCGCCTTCCACTCCGGGCTGCCGTCGTCCGGCCCGATTTTTCGCGCGTATCCTTTTTCCAAGCACCAATACGGATAATAGATCAGCTCCGACGCCCCCACGCCGATCAGCCCGAACGCGCCGAACGCCGTCGCCAGATCGGCCGGGAGTTGAAAGGACAACCCACTCGCCAGCTGCGCTCCTGTCACCGCATACGGCGTGAACTGCAGCATCCCCACTGCAATCATCGTCGCGGCCACAAACACGCCGACGAGCAACGTCGAAAACCGCTCGATAAACCCATACCGGCCCAACACGAGCAGCACCGCCGTCACCGCGCCGATTCCGATCGACAGCACCGGCAGCGACACCGACACGCCACCCATCTGCAAAGCCGTCGCCGCTCCCCCCAACATTCCCGCCACCTGCGGCACCAGGCACACAAACATCGCCAGCCACACCCACATCACCCACGACGCCACCAGCCGCGGACCGGGCAGCGTGTTCAACCCCTCCAATGTCGTCCGCCCGCGCGTCACCGCATACCGCCCAAGTTCAATCTGCACGAACACCTTCACGAGGCACCCGAGAATGATGAACCACAACAACCGAAACCCGACCTCCGCGCCGAGTTTCGGCGTCACGATCAACTCCCCGGATCCCACGATGATCGCCGACAAAATCAGCCCGGGCCCCAACTGTTTCAGCAATCCTTTGAAATCACGCGGCGCAGGTTCGATCTCGGAAACGGCCTGAGCCGCTGACGCGACAGGAGCGGGAGCAGTGGACATGGTGTGGGGCAAATCTCGCCGCGAACGCGCAGCGCGGGGGAAAAGGGAGTGCCGAGACTGACGCCACAGACCGCAGCACGTTGCAAGCCCCCATCCGGCCTCACCGCTCCGCCCGCTCAAAACCGCCGCCAACTCCACCGCAACGAACTGCGTTCGTATCCAGAATTCTCCTCCGAGCGCGGCACATACACCTTCCTCTTTTGCACCGGTTTGACCTTTGCCTTTCCCACACCGCGCAAATCCAAATCCGTTCCTCGGGCATCCAACGTCGGATCCTGTGCCGTCCAAGCCACCACCACTCCCCGCATCCACACCACCTCGCGCTGCGCATCGTAGATCCAAACCTCGAACCCGCGCCCGGTGCTTCTCATCAGCGGTTCGCCCAAAATCCTTCGCACCTCGGCATGCGACAGCCCCGCCTCGACGCGCTCCCACGCAACCGACGCAGTCATCTTTGCGGCCATCATCAGCGCTGCCACCGCGCCCGCCCACCAGCGGAGTTTCCTCATGTCCTTCCTATCGTTCCTCTTCGTCTCGCATGTAGCCGCGGTCCCTTGTTTAGCCGGGTTTTAACACTGCCATGCATTTTCTGCCCGCGACCGCTGTTTCGGAGAAAACTTTCCGGCCTCCGCTCAAATCGATCCGAGAGTCGCAAAACCCGAGGTTGACACCCTCAAACCGCCTCGTGAAATTCCGCCTCCCTTTACGGCGGCCATAGCTCAGTTGGTTAGAGCACAAGATTGTGGATCTTGGGGTCGCGGGTTCAAGTCCCGTTGGCCGCCCCATTTTCTCGCCCTGCAACGGCAACCAGTTGGCCGGGCGGCTGTCCTTCGAATCGCGTCAGCGGTTTGATCCAGCATGGCGCACTCAGCCCATGCTCCCCCATCCGCCCCTCGACGCCCATTACGCCACCACCGAAGAAAAACCGGCGTTCGTAAACCAACTCTTCGACGCCGGTGCACAACACTACGACCGCGTCGTCGATTGGGGTTTTCTTCGCAGCGGTTCATTCTACCGCCGCTGGGCGCTCCAACGCCACGGTCTCAAGCCCGGACACCAACTTCTCGATGTCGCCTGCGGCACCGGCCTCGTCGCCACCGCCGCGCAGAAAGTCCTCGGCTCCGCCGACACCATCACCTGCCTCGATCCCAGCGAAGGCATGCTCGGGGTCGCCCGCCAAAAACTGCCCGCCCGCTTCGTCGTCGGCCGCGCCGAACAACTGCCCTTCGCCGACAACTCCTTCGATTTCCTCACCATGGGTTACGCGCTGCGTCACGTCACCACGCTCGACGCCGCGTTCTCCGAATACTTCCGCGTCCTCAAACCCGGCGGACGTCTCCTCATCCTCGAGGTCACCAAACCTTCCAGCCGCTTCGGCGCCGCGCTTTTCAAACTCTACTTCGGAAAAATCTATCCTTCGCTGACCCAGCTCTTCACCCGCAGCCGCGCCGCACGCGACATGATGGTTTACTTCTGGGAAACGATGGATGCTTGCGTTCCGCCCGCCTCGGTTCTCGAGGCCCTTCGCGCCACCGGTTTTGCCGACGTTAAACGCACCGCGATGCTTGGCCTTTTCAGCGAATACAGCGCCGTCAAGCCGTCCGTATCCGAAATCACCTGACATCACCATGTCCGATCCGCTCCGCGCCCAACTCAAACAACTCATCGTTCGCACGCTGAAGCTCGACGACCTTCAGCCCGAGGACATCGGCGACGACGACCCGCTTATCGGCTCCGGTCTCAATCTCGATTCGATCGACGCCCTCGAGCTCGTTGTCACCCTCGAGAAAGAATTCGGCATCAAGATCTCCAGTAGCGAGGAATCTCGCGCCGCTCTCGCCAGCGTTGCTCACCTCGCCGACTTTGTCCGCTCCCGCGCCCCGGCCGACCGCGTTCCGGCCTGAGCCGCCTCCCCCGACCCCACGCGTGCAGCGCCGCACGTCTCCTGCTCCGTGCCTCCTGCTTCCTGCTCCCCCGCGCCCATCCGCCTCGCCGCCTCCGGTTGCCTCACCGCACTCGGCGACGCCGCCGCCACGCACACCGCCCTCCTCTCCCAACAACGCGCGCTTCAACTTCATCCCGTCCTCGGGCGCGATGGCGGCGACTCCGTTCCGCTCGCTCTGCTTCCCCAACGCACCCTGGACGAAACGGCCCCGCCCAACTGGCTCGCGCACCTCGACCCGCTCGCCGCCCAGATTCCTGCCGCCGACTGGGGCTCCCCACGTCTTCCAGTCTTCGTCACAAGTTCCAACTTCGGCGTCGGCAGCCTCTACGCCTTTCAACGCACCCGCGATCCCGCGCATCTCGCCTCCGGCACACCGTTCGCATCCGTCGATCTGATACGCCACCACTTCGGCTGGGGCGCCAATGTCGCCATCCTTTCCCACGCCTGCGTTTCCGCCCACCTCGGTCTGCTTCTCGCCACGCGCGCGCTCCATGCCGGACTCGCCGATCGCGCCCTCGTTTTCACTTTCGATTTCGTGAGTCCGTTCGTCGCGGGCGGCTTTCACGCGCTAAAAATTCTGAATAGCGGCTTTCCCGCCCCTTACGCCGCGCGCGACACCGGCTCGATCGGTCTCGGCGACGGCGCCGCCTTCGCCGTCCTCGAGCGCATCGATTCCTCTCCTTCGTCTTCCGTCGCCGGCCCGTTCCTGCTCCACGCCCAGTCGCTCTACAACGAAATGCATCACTTCACGGCGAACCGCGCCGATGGCTCCGGTTTCGCCGCCTGTCTCGAACCGCTCGTTGCTGCCGCGCGCGATCGCCGTCTCTGGATCAAAGGCCACGGCACCGGCACCCTCGAAGCCGGCCGTCTGGAAGCCGAAACCCTCGCGGACCTCTTCCCCGCCGCGCCGCTGGTATCCTGGAAAGGCAGCTTGGGCCACACGCTCGGCAGCTGCGGCTTGGTCGAACTCGCGCTCGCCGTCGAATCGCTGCGCGCCACGCAAGCACCCGGCACCATCGGCAGCGCCGCACCTTTCTTCCGCGATAACGTTGCCGCGGAACCGTTTTCCACCGGCGCTTTCGATGCCGTGTTGCTCACCAGCAACGCCTTCGGCGGCGCCCACGCCGCCTGTCTGCTCACCCCCGCGTAGGGCGCTTTCTCTCCTCCTCACGTCACGTCCACCTCGCATGCTCGAACGCCATATCGTCGCCGTCCGCACCGACGCTCCCGGTGCCGAAGACCTCGCCGCCACGCGCGAGCGTCTGCGCGACGCGTTTCCGCGCAATGCCACGCGACGCATGACCCAGCTCGGGCTCCTGCTCGGCGGCGTTCTCCACGATCTCGCTCCGACGGAGAACGACACCGTCGTTTACGCCTCCACTTACGGCGAAACCCGCGCCCTCGAAGATTACCTCACGAGCTTCCCCACCCCGAGTCCCACTCTTTTCCAGACTTCGATTCACCCCAGCGGCGTCCAACAAGTCCTCATCGCCCGCCAGCAACCGATTCGGCATTTCTTCCCGCACACCGGCCAACGACATCTCGTCGCCCACGCCGTCCAATCCGCACTTCTCGCCCCCACGCCGCACACACTGCTCTGCGGCGGCGAAGAACGCGGCACGTGGCTCCTCGAACACGAGGCCGCCAGCAACGAAACTTTCGCCTTCGCTCTCGCGCTCTCTCCCGACTCTGCCAACGCGATCGGCTCGCTGCGGCTCGAACCCACCGACGCCGCCGAATCCGCTCTCGAAGCCGAACTCCGTCTCCCCCGCTTTTTCTCCGCTCTCGCGCAACGCGAACCGCTCTCTCATCCCGCCGCGCCCGGCCTGATCCTGACCCTCGCATGGAATTGAGCCGTCCCGCGTCTTCTTCGCCTCCAGCAATGCGCAATCCCGGTCCCGCCTGGGGCTACGACTTTTTGCGACTGCTCGATCGCACACTTCCCGACTTTCTCCTGCAACCGCTGCTCGCCGTTGGCTCCGCCTGCGCTCTCGCCTTCATGCCGGTCCAGCGCCGGCACTCGCACGCTTATCTTTCCAGCATCTTCCGTCGCCCCGCGCGGCTCCACGAGGTCTGGCGGCATTTCTACACTTACAGCCGCGTGTTGATGACGCGTATCCACGCCGCCGAGACGGGCGATCATCGCTGCACGCCCCAACCGAGTTTCGAATCGTTTCGCACCCTGATGCGCACCGATCGCCCCGCATTGCTCGGCACCATCCACTTCGGCAACTCCGACCTGCTCGGTTTTCTCCTCGGCGAATTTCGCCGACACGTGCACATGATCCGCCTGCGCGTCGGTAACTCCCGCGACACGCATCGTCTTTCCGACCGCTTCGGTCAGTGGGTCACTTACGTCTGGGTCAACGAAACCGAAAACCTTCTCTTCGCGCTCAAAAACGCCGCTCAATCCGGCAGCTCCATCGCGATGATGTGCGATCGCATCGAACACAGTTCCAAGGTCGAACCTTTCCATTTCCTCGGCGCCCGCCGGCTCATGCCGTTCACGATCTACCATCTCGCGCTCGTCTTCCGCTTGCCCGTCGTCTTCTGCCTCAGCGTTCCGGGCGCGAAAAACGAATCGCTCCTTGACGCTTCGCCGGTTTTCGAACCCGACGGCCCGTCCCGCGAACACAACCTCGCTCGCGCCCGCGCCCACTTTCAGGCCTTCCTCCACCAACTCGAATCTCTGCTGCGCGAGAATCCTTACCTGTGGTTCAATTTCATTCCGCTCAGTCCCGCACTGGCGTCGACCGACAGTCCCACGCCTCGCGTCATCGAGCCCGCCTCCTCCGCCGCCGCATGAGACGCTCCGCCTTCTCCTGGCTGCTGTTCGGCGCCTGCTTGCCAGCCGCCACATTCGTCGAGAACCGCCTCGCGGAGCAACTAACCGGTTCTCCGTGTCTGGTTTGAGGAGAGCCATGACTCCGTCGTCCACTCACCTCCTCCTCATCCCGTCCTACAACACGGGCGTTCGTCTCGCCTCGACGGTGCGCGACGCGCTGCGTCAGTGGAATCCCGTTTGGGTCGTAATCGACGGCAGCAACGACCGGAGTGAAGAACCCATCATCGAACTCGCCCAACGCGATCCGCGCCTGCGCGTGATCGTCCGTCCCGAAAATGGCGGCAAGGGCGCCGCGGTCGCGACGGGCGTTGAAGCCGCTCTGCACGCCGGCTTCACGCACGTGCTCACCATGGACGCCGACGGACAACACTCCGCCGCCCACATTCGTCCGTTCATGGAGGTGTCGCAGCGCAATCCCGAGGCCTTGATCCTCGGTCGTCCCGTCTTCGGTCCGGAAGCTCCGCTCGAACGCCTCTACGGCCGCAAGGTCAGCGTCGGTTTCGCCCGGCTCGAAATCCTCGGCCGCGGCATCGACGACCCGCTCTTCGGCTTCCGCGTCTATCCCGCCGCCGCGCTCAAACGCGCGCTCGACTCCACCCGTTTCGCCCGCGGCTTCGACTTCGATCCCGAGGTCGCGGTGCGCATGGTCTGGGAAGGCGTGCCCACGCTCAACCTGCCGGCGCCGTGCCGCTACATCGCGCGAAGCGAGGGTGGCGTATCACATTTCAACTACGTTCGCGACAATGCGAAGATGATCTGGCTCCACCTGCGTCTCCTTCCGCAACTCGCCTTCTGGCGCTGGATCTCGCTCGTGCGCATGCGCCGCGCGCCCCAGCTTTCATGAACTTCGTCCGCTCTCTTCTCGTCGCCATTGCCCTTGCGCTCGCCGGATGCCGTGCGCTCGCCGCCTTGCCCGCGATCGCCGATCCCGCCAGCGATCCTCACTGGCGCGACATCTTCGACGCCCTTTCGTCCGAGACGAGCCGCATCGCCGTATTCGAAGAACGGCGACATTTCCCTTTCCGCAAAAAACCCGTCGTGCTCACCGGCGAACTCCGCCTCGCGCCCGGTCGCGGTCTCAGCCTCCTTTATCTCGCGCCCAATCCCCAAACGCTCATCGGCGACGATCAAGGCATCGTCATGCGCGACGCCGCCGGACGCACCCGCACTCCGCCGGACCACGCGCGGGTTCAGGCGGCGGCGTCGATCATGGTCGACGTGCTTCACTTCGACTTGAGCGCACTTGAGCAGGACTTCGCTTTCTCCGGCGAACGCACCGGCAGCGACTGGATCCTGCAGCTCGTGCCGCGCGACGCGACCCGCGCCGGCTCGCTCGGGGCGATCACTCTCTCAGGCCGCGACGGCGTTCTCGAACGCATCGAATTCACCCGCTCGGCCGAACAACGCATCGAGATCCTCATCCGCGACGCGCGCGACGACGTCGAATTCTCCTCCGCCGATCTGAAGCGCTACTTCCGCTGACGCGCCTCTCGCCACCGAGAGCCCGCTCGCGAGCCGCCTATTCTTTCGCCCTTCTGCCGTGCTCGCCGCCCGCCTCGTCCTCGCATTCTTCGTTCTGGTCTGCTTGGTCCGCCTCGCGCTGCTCGATCCCGCCCGCGACATCACGACGGATATCCTCGATCTCCTCCCCGCCGACGAACGCGCCCCCGAACTCTCGCTCGTGCGCGGTCTCACCGCCGACGTCCAAGCACGCGTCGTCCTGCTCGCGCTGGATGATCCAGATTCCGAAGCACCACCCGACGAACCCGCCGCCGCCACATTCATTGCTTCTCTCCGCGCCTCCGACGCTTTTGCGACCGTCGAACGCCATGCCGACCCCGCTCCACGCGACGCCTTCGCTCGCACCGTCTTCGATCGCCGTTTCGCTCTCCTCCTGCCGGCCTGGCTGGATCGACTCCAACGCGCGTTCACCGAGTCCGGCCTGCCCGAAAACGAATTTCCCTCCTGGGCTGCCGAACGCGCCGTCGACGAACTCGAATCCTTCCTCACGCAACCCGAAGCGATGTCGATGCAGGAGCTCATCGCCGCCGATCCGCTGCTCCTCGTGCCGCGTCTCGTCCGCGAACTCGCTCCTCTCGACGTAGCAAATCCCGCCGCGACATCACGCGTCCTCGTTTGGGCTTTGCAAAAAGCTCCGCCATTATCCGACGCCGGCCAGGAGCCCGTCTTCGCCGCGATTGAAAACGCCCTCGCCGATGCCCGCGTCATCCAACCGACGCTTTCGCTCGAATGGACCGGCGTGAACCGCTTCGCCGCCGCCAGCCGGGCTCGCATCCAGCGCGAGGTCACTGTCCTCAACGTCGTCTCAATCGTCGCCGTGCTCGGAGTCGCCGCGATTTTCCTCCGTCGTCCGTGGCAAATCGTCCAGCTCCTGCCGATCGTCCTTCTTTCGCTCCTCGGCGCCTGGACCGCCACGACCCTCGTTTTCTCACCGGTCCACATCCTCGTTTTCGTCATCGGCGCACTCCTCGCGGGCGTCGCCGTCGACTACGGTTTCTACATCTCGCTGCAACCTGCAGACCCGCAAAACCCTGCCTACTCCGCTCGTCTGCGTCCATTGCTTCGTCCTCTGCTGACAAGTTGCGTCACCACGGTGACCGGCTTCTCGCTCCTGTTGGCGTCCGAGCTCCCGTTGCTCCGACAAGTTGGATTTTTTGTCGCCAGCGGCGTCCTCTGCGCGTTCGGCGCCGCACTGCTGTGGTTTTCCGCCGTGCCCACCGCGCCCATTTCCACCCGCCCCATTGTTCTCCTCGACCGCGGCCGTTTCGCGTCGCGGCATCTGCCGATCGCGCTCTTTGCCCTCGCCGTCGCCTGCGCCATCGCGCTGCCGTTCACGGCGAAATGGCACGACGACATCCGCGAACTGGATATTCCTTCGAGCGACCTCCGTCGAAACGACGCCCATGTCCGTCAGCTTTTCGGCGAACGCCCCGACCAAGCCGCTTATCTTACTTTCGGCGACACCCTCGCCGAGGCACGCCATCAACTCGACCGCTTCCTCGGCCATATCCATACGCACGCGCCCGACGCCAGCCTCGCTTCCCTGGGCGCGATTTTCCCCACCGAACAGTCCTGGCGCACCGCTCCCGCCCTCCTCCAAAAACTCGCCACCTTCCCTGAGGATCTCCGCGCCGAACTCGAGCGTCGCAACTTCGATCCTGCCGCGTTCACGTCGTTCTTTGACGCCTGGAGCGAAAGCTCACGCCGCGCGCCCGGCGAAGATTACGCCCAACTCTACCGTGAGGTCATCGCGCACGTGCCCGCTCCGCTGGCGCAAACGTTTGCGCCTTTCTCCACCCGCCCGTGGTTTCTGACGCTTGTTCAAGACGCACCCGATCTCCCCCTTGCCAACGACCTCGGCACGATCGGCGTTCATCAACTCGAAACGTTCAACACCCTTTTCAGCCGCTACCGCACCTCGGCCTTGCGGCTTAGCTTTGTCGGTCTCGCGCTCGTCGTGCTTCTCGTGACTTTATTGTATCGGGATCGCCGCGCATTCCGCATCGCCGCCGTTCCCGCCGGCGCGTGCTTCGCCGCCCTCGGCCTGCTTTCGCTCCTGGGATTCCCCCTGAATCTCTTTCACCTGCTGGGCGGATTTCTCGGCGCCTGCCTCGCCCATGATTACACGATCTTCACCAGCGCCTCCTCACACACGCGCGCGCTGCCTTCGACCGCCGTGCGCCTGTCTGCGCTCACCACGCTCGCGTCGTTCGTCGTTCTCGGCTCCAGCCGCATACCCGTCATTCATGCCCTCGGCACCAGTGTGGCGCTTGTGGTGTCTATCGCACTGATCGCGCTCGAAATCGAAGCTCGCACGCCTCGTCGTTCATGACGCCCCTGCTCCTTCAAGCCTGGAAAAAAACGCTCGCCGCCGCTCCCCGCGCCCCCGCGCTCATTGAGGCGGCAAGCGGTCGCGTGTGGACGCGTCGCGAACTCGATCGCGCCAGCGACGCCTGGCTCGCCCGGCATCCGCTCGATTTCGCCGGTCGCGTCGTCCTGTTTTCGGAAACCAACGGCCCGCAATGGCTCGTCCTGCTGCTCGCCTTGGTGAAAGCCCGAGCGGTCGTTGCCCCGCTCGACCCGGGCGAGCCTCCGGCCCGTCAGCATGCCACCGCGCTTTCGCTCCGCGCTTCGTATCGTTGGACCGGCCAGGTTCTCGAAACCCTGCCACGCGGCCGTTCGTTTTCCGACCGTCGCCGCATCATTAAACTTACTTCCGGCAGCGCCGGAAAGCCTCGTGCGCTCGCATTTACCGACGCGCAGATGCTCGCCGACGGCCGTAACGTCTGCTCAGGGATGCGCATCTCGTCTTCAGATTTCAACTACGCGCTGATTCCGTTCGGACACTCCTACGGCTGGGGCAATCTCGTCATCCCGCTCCTCGCCCAAGGCACCGCCATCGTTTGCGGATCCGCGGCATTGCCGCACGTCATCGCCGCCGAAATCGCGCGTTTTCGTCCGACCGTCTTCCCCGCCGTGCCGGCCTTGCTGCGCTCGCTCATCGACGCCGACATCGCTCCCGCTTCACTTACATCGCTTCGCACCGTCATCTCCGCCGGCGCACCACTCGACCCCGCCGTCGCGCGCGCCTTTCACGTTCGCTTCGACCGGCCTATTCATAATTTCTACGGCTCCACCGAAACCGGCGGCATCGCCTATGATCGCACCGGCACCGCCTCCCTCGACGGCCGCGCCGTCGGCACACCGTTGCCGGGTGTCACCGTATCGCTCGCCCGCGGCCGAAGGGTCCGCGTTCACAGCCTCGCGGTTTACACGCTCGGCAATCGTCATCCCGGCACCCACGTCGCCGCCGATTTCGGCGAGTTCAACGCCGCCGGAGAACTCGTCCTCCGCGGCCGCACCGGTCGCACGATCAAAGTCGCCGGGCGTCGGTTGAACCTTTCTGAAATCGAACACGCGCTTCGCTCGCTGCCCGGAGTCCGCGACGCCTACGCGCTCCCCCATCCCGAGCGCCAGGAAGCCGTTGCCGCTGTGGTGGCGTGCGACGCTCAACCTCCCGCTTGGCGTGATGCGCTTCGCGACCGACTCGCCTCCTGGAAAGTCCCGCGCAAACTCATCGCCCTTCCCGCCTTCCCGCTCACCCCGCGCGGAAAAACCGACACGCGCAAACTCCGCGATCTTGTCGGCGTAGCCTAATTCGATCCCGCAACCCCAAGGGCCGCCCAAGCCGCCACATTTTCCCGTTCAGCGCGCCACCAGCGTGGCTTCGATTTCGACCTCGAGCGCCGCACGGCAGACTTCCGCCTGGAGATACATGACTCGGTCGCTCGCCTGCACGAGTTCCGCCTCGAGTCGGTCGCGCACGCGGCGATAGGCCGCGGCATCGCGCAAATACACTTTGAAATGCCGCGCCGTCGCCGCCTCCGCCCCAAGGGCGTCTCCCAACGCCGCCGCCTTCGAAACCAGCCGAAGATTATCCAACGTGCAGTCCAGCTGCGCATCCAGTTCGCCCGGCGCCACCGTCGCATGGCCCTTGATCGCCGCCGTTCCCGAGACAAACACCAACCGCCGTCCGCTCTCCGTGTGCGCGACCGTCGCCCGCGAAAAACTGGGCGCACGCGGTCCGTGTTCTCGCGGATACTCGTAAGCGGGCACCTGTTCTGGATTTTCCAAGTGCTGCGGCGTTTTCCGCCCGGCTACGAAGACCACGACCAACGCCGCTCCATCCGAGCCGACCGCCGACGCCGACGGCAGCGACCGCTTGAATCCGCTCCCATGCAACATCTCGAACGCCTCCGCGCGTCCTTCGCAAAACGCATGATAATTTTCGCAGCCGCCCACCGTTGCGTTGATTCCCGGCACGTAATTCCAAACGCGATACAGCGGCCAGCCGACACTTGCACGAAATAGCCGTGCGTAGAGTTCACGCGTTGTCCGTCGCAACGACGAACCCACCGGCTGCACTGTCGCGCCAATCAGCAGACCGTCCGTCTCCCACAACTGAAATCCATGGTTCGCTCCGGCCCAGCGCGCCGCCGGAAACAACTGCTCCGTGCGCGTTCCGCCCAGCCAAGGCAACGCCAGCCGGATCGCCTGCCCTGCTCCGCCCAACACCGACGCCCCTGCCCCAAACTCCACCTCGAAGGAGGCCGTTTCGATGGAAAATGCGGTGCCGTGCATGGGGAAAGACGTGTCACAACGGTCGCGCGCAGGGTGCGCGGCCACCGCGTTTTCCCGCGCATGGTCCGTGGTTTAACGGGTTTGTTCCTTACTCCGGGCCTTGCGCGTCACCGCCAATCTCGTTCCTCCTACCGCCGTGACGTTTCTGTTGAAGAAATTCGTTTCGTTCTGGCTGATGCCTCTGCCGCTCAGCCTGACGCTGCTCGTTGCTGGCGCTTTGCTGCTGTTTTCGACGCGCCGTGCGCGACTCGGGCGCTGGCTCGTGGTCGCAGGTGCCGCGCTATTGCTTATCTTCAGCAACAAGGCCGTTAGCACCGCCCTCATCCGCCCGCTCGAACGCGACTTCGCCACACTTCCCGAGTTCTCCCCCGGCGAACCGCTGCCGGAGAACCTGAAACACAGCCGCTACATCGTCGTGCTCGGTGGCGGCCACGGCGACACCCCGGGCTTCTCCGCCGTTAACAAGCTCAGTCACTCCGCCCGCAGCCGGCTCACCGAAGGCGTTCGGCTGGCCCGAGCCCTCCCCGACGCGAAGCTCGTCACCTGCGGCCGCGGCGCTCCCGGCCAGCCCAATCACGCAGAAATCCTCGCCCAAGCCGCCGAATCGCTCGGCATCCCGCGTTCGCGTATCGTTCTACTCGACTCCGCTCGGGATACCCACGACGAAGCTCTCGCGACGCGCGCTCTCGTGGGTGACGAGCCCGTGATTCTTGTCACGTCCGCCTGGCATCTCCCGCGAGCGCTCAGCCTGATGCGCGGCGCTGGCGTTACGGCCATCCCCGCTGCCTGCGATCATATGGTCCGCCCGGGAGAAGAGCGATCCTGGTCCGACTATACCTGGGATTCCGACTCGATCGGTCGCAGCAGCCGAGCCATCGCCGAGCGACTTGGCCGCGCCTGGGCTTTTCTCCGCGGGCAATCGAAGTGAGCAGCCTGGCGACGCTTTCGTGATGCTCGGGATTAGGCCCGTGGCTTACTTTCCGATCCCGAGAAAATTGTTTCGCAATCGTCACATCGGCAGCTACTCAGGCGCCCATGTTCTCGCTCAAGAAGCTTCTCGGCAAAGAGGACAAGTTCTTCGACTTGCTCGAAGCCGGCGCGGAAGAGGCACGCACCAGCGTCGGCCTCCTTTCCAATTATCTGCAGGCCCTTAGCAAGGGCGGCCCTCCGCCCAATTTGGACGACTTCGTTCAAAGCCGGCGCAAAGAAAAGCGTATCCGCCATCAAATGACGGAGGAGCTGAGCAAGACTTTCGTGACTCCCTTGGAGCGCGAGGACATCGAGGAGCTTTCGTTCGCCCTCTACCGGATCCCGAAGGCCATCGAAAAGATCGTCGAACGTCTCTCCATTTATCCCGGCCGCGTGCCGCATACCGCGTTTCAACGCCAGGCCGAGCTGCTCAATCTCGCTTCGGAAGCCGTGGTCTTCATGGTGAAAGAGCTGCGCAGCGGCACGAACATCGAGAAGGTCCGCGAAGCCAACGACCGGCTGCAATACGCCGAGGGCGAAGCCGACAAGGTCATGCTCGGCCTCCTCAAGGAGCTCTATCACGGCCCCTACGAAGCGCGCGAACTCGTCATCCTCCAGGAACTCTACGAAATGGTGGAGCAAGCCGTCGATCGATGCCGCAACGCGGGCAACATCGTCGTCCAAATCGTGCTGAAGCACTCGTGAGCTCCTTCGCCGTCGCGAAACGCGCGAGCGTTTCGTCCCTCTCCGACGCTTTTCGCCATCCGACGAAATGACTCTTTTCCTCCTCGTTCTGCTCGCGGCGTTGATTTTTGAATACATCAACGGCTTTCACGACACGGCCAACGCGATCGCCACGGTCGTTTCCACCAAGGTCCTTTCGCCCCGCCAGGCCGTTCTCTGGGCCGCCTTCTGGAATCTCGTCGGCGCGCTCGCCGGCACCGCCGTCGCCGCCACCGTCGGCAAGGGTCTCGTCGATACAAATTTCGTCACCATGGCGACGGTCCTCGCCGCGCTGCTCAGCGCGATCGTCTGGGGATTGTTCACGTGGTGGCTGGGCTTGCCTTCGAGCTCCAGCCACGCGCTCGTCGGCGGTCTCTGCGGTTCCGCGCTCGGCACGGCCAACAATTGGGAGGTCCTCAAATGGCACGTCGTCGAAAACGGCTCCCACTCCGGTCTCTGGCCGAAGATCGTGCTGCCGATGGTGACGTCGCCCGTGCTCGGTTTCGTTGGTGGCGCCTTGCTCATGTTCATCCTCCTGGCGGCGCTGCGGAAAGCCACGCCGTATTTCGTCCGCGCCGTCTTCGGCAAAGCGCAGCTCATCAGCGCGGGCTTCATGGGTTACAGCCACGGCCACAACGACGCGCAAAAAACGATGGGCATCATCGCACTCGCGCTGTTCACCGGCACCCAGTCCGGCGTATTCGACTCCCTTCCGAGCTGGCTCCAGTTCCTCTACACGCCGGAATTTCACGTCCCGCGCTGGGTGATGATCACGTGCGCGCTCACCATGGCCGCGGGCACCGCCGCAGGCGGCTGGCGCATCATCCGCACGATGGGCCATAAGATGGTCAAACTTCAACCGGTCCACGGCTTCGCCGCCGAAACGACCGCCGCGCTCATCATTCACGGCGCGTCCGTCGCCGGCGTGCCCCTGTCCACCACGCACGTCATCTCCACCTCGATCATGGGAGTCGGCGCCTCGAAGCGGCTCAGCGCGGTTAAATGGGGTCTCGTCAGCAAGATCATCTGGGCTTGGGTGCTCACGCTTCCTCTGACCGGACTGCTCGGCTACGGCATCGTGGAAGCGCTCCACAAGTTCGGCATCTGACCTCCCGCTCGTCCGCAGAACTCCGCTTCTGCTCCCTCACCGCGGCAGCGTAAAACAAAACGCCGCGCCCTGCCCGGCCTCGCTCTCCACGCGCACGTCTCCGCCGTGCGCCTGCACCACGTGCTTCACAATCGCGAGCCCGAGCCCGGTGCCGCCTTGCTCCCGTGAACGCGCCTTGTCCACCCGATAAAACCGCTCGAACACCCGCGCCCGCGCCTCCGGCGGAATTCCCGGGCCGTCGTCCTTCACGCACACTTCAACGAATTTCTCGTTCACCGCGCGTCCGCTGATCGTCACCACGCCCGCTGGCCGACCGTATTTGATCGCGTTGTCGATCAGATTGGAAAGCACCTGACGCAACCGATCGAGGTCCGCTTTTGCCGTCAGACCGGACGGCACCGAGTTCAACAACCGTATTTCCCTCGGCTTCGCTCGCATCGCGAGATCCTCCACGACTTCCTGAACCGCGAGCCGCAGGGACGACGGCTGCACGTTCAGCACCACGCGTCCCGAATCGAGCTTCGCGAGCAAGAGCAGGTCGTCGATCAACAACCTCAACCGATCCGCGTGCCGGTCGATGATGCTCAACAACCGATCGAGTGCCACCGCATCGCTCTTCGCTCCATCGAGCAAAGTCTCCGTCGCTCCCTTGATCAACGAAAGCGGCGTCCGCAATTCATGGCTGACGTTCGCGACGAACTCCTGCCGCACGCCTTCGAGTTCACGCACGCGCGTCAAATCGTGAAACACCAACACCGCTCCGCCGGCTCCACCGGCAGAATCGCGCAAGGCCACCGCGTTGATCTGCAAGAACCGCGGCGGCGACGCTTCGATCCGAATCTCATGCCCCAGCACCGCCGGCTCGTTCTCCAACCGTCCCACCAGCGCCGAGATTTCGTGATTTCGCACCGCCTCGAGCAACGCCCGCCCTGCCACCGGCTCCGACATTCCAAAGAGTTGCACCGCCGCCCGATTCGCGAGCGCAACCTGCCGGCGCTGATCCAACACCACGATGCCTTCGATCATGCTATCCAACAGCGCTTGCAGCCTCGATTGGTGCTGTTCGATCGCAGCTTCCTCCGCTGCGCGCTGTTTCTTCAGCTCGGCTTCGTGACGCTTCTCGAGCGCCCGCGCTTGCGCGACCGCCCGACGCCATAACCCCACCGCAACCGCAAGCAGGACACTGAGCAGAATGATCGTGAAGGTCATGCGGTCCGTCGTCGGCGTTATGTCCGGCGCTTACGCTTCCGCCCTGAACCGATAACCCACGCCGCGAATCGTCTCGAGATAGTCCGCCACCGGGCCCACTTTTTCGCGGAGGCGGCGCATGTGCGTGTCGACCGTGCGCGTATCGATCGCCGTCTCGTAGCCCCACACGTCCTGCAGCAGCCGTTCGCGCGTTTGCACGCGGCCGCGCCGCTTCGCCAGCAAGGTCAACAGGTTGAACTCCGTCGCCGTCAACGCCACGGGCTTGTTGTCCACCAGCGCCTCGTGGCGCGGCACGTCGATCTCGAGCGGCCCGATCCGAAAGCGCTCGCCTGTCTCGTCGGGCGTTTGTCTGCGCTTCAACAGCTTGCGTATCCGCAAAACCAATTCACGCGGGCTGTAGGGCTTCGTCACGTAATCATCCGCGCCCAGCTCCAGCCCCAACACCCGGTCCATCTCCGCGGCCTTCGCCGTCAACATGATGATCGGGATCGAAACCGTCGCCGGGTCACGCCGCAGGATTTTGCAAACTTCGAGGCCGTCGATCTCGGGCAACATCAGATCGAGCACGATCAGATCCGGTTTCTCGGCACGGACCGCCGCCAGCGCCTTCGCTCCGTCAGCGGCGAAAATCGGCGCAAGGCCCGCCTCGCGCAGCTTGAAGCCCATCAGCTCGAGCGCATCCGGCTCGTCGTCAACGACCAGTATCTTCGGTTTCATTTTGCTTTAGGCCGATGTGACGAATGTCGCGAAATTCGTAGAGATACACGACTTCCTCGGCGATGTTGGTCGCGTGGTCCGCGATTCGCTCGAGACGTTTCGACACCGTCATCAGGGCGAGGCACCGCGAGATGTTCGATGGCTGCTCGATCATGTAGCTGGAGAGTTCGCGATAAAGCTGACGATTTAAATCGTCCACTTCCTGGTCCCGTGGCACCACCGCGCGCGCCTTGTCCGGCTGGCGATCGATGAAAGCCGAGAGCGCATCGCGCAACATCTCGAGCGACATCGCCGCCATGCGGGGCAGGTCGACATAAGGCTTCAGTTGCGGCTCGCGGGACAGGTCGAGCGCACGATTCGCGATCGAAACCGCCTCATCTCCCACCCGCTCGAGATTCTGGGAGATCTTCATTGCCACCGTGATCAACCGCAGCTCGGTTGCCAGCGGCGCTTTCGCCAGCAGGTGAATTGCGAGATCGTCGACCTCGATTTCGAACTGATCGAGGATGTTGTCGTCATCGATCACCTGCTGAGCCAGCCCATCGTCCCGCTCGATCAGCGCGCGCATCGAGCGCGCCACCGCCGACTCGGCGTGACTGGCCATGGCCAGCAGTGCTTCCTTCAGTTTGCTCATCTCTTCGGTAAAGTGCGTCATGGTGTGTGGCGTCTCACCCAAATCGTCCGGACACGTAGGCTTCGGTTTGAGGATTGGCGGGATTCATGAAGAGTGTGCTCGTTTCGCCGAATTCGATGAGCTTCCCCAGGTAGAAGAAGGCCGTCTGGTCCGAACAACGCGCAGCCTGCTGCATGTTGTGCGTCACGATCACGATCGTGTAATGATGCCGCAGGTCCTGAATCAGCTCCTCGATCTTCGCCGTCGCGAGCGGATCGAGCGCCGAACACGGCTCGTCCATCAGGATGATCTCCGGCTCCACCGCGATCGCGCGGGCGATGCACAATCGCTGTTGCTGTCCGCCCGAAAGACCGAGCCCGCTCAGATGCAACCGGTCTTTCACCTCGTCCCACAGCGCCGCGCCGCGCAGCGACTTCTCCACGACTTCGTCGAGCCGGCGCTTGTTGGTGATTCCCTGCAGGCGGAGGCCGTAGGCGATGTTCTCGTAGATGCTCTTCGGAAAGGGATTCGATTTCTGAAACACCATTCCCACCCGCTTGCGCAGCTCGATCGCATCGACGCTGCGGTCGTTGATATCGACACCGCGAATCCGGATCGTCCCACCGGTTACACGCGCACCGTCGATGAGATCGTTCATGCGATTGAAACAGCGCAACAGCGTCGACTTGCCGCAGCCGGATGGCCCGATGAACGCGGTGACTTTCTTCTCCTGGATCTTCAGCGAGATCCCATGCAGCGCCTTTTGTTCGCCATAGCAGAACTCAAGGTTTTCGACGTCGATAATCGACTTGTGCGCCACCGGCGTGGTCTTGGGCGTGGTGGCCACGTTTTTCTGTGAGGGCACGGGCGGAGCGGATTGTGGAATCGATGCGGGTTCCATGAGGGTCATGGCATTCACCATTTGTAGCGATTACGAAGTCGGTTGCGAAGGGTGATCGACGCGGCCGCGATGATCGCCACAAGCGCGAGGAACACAAACGCCGTGCCGTATTGCACGCGTTCGGTGTAGGCGTTCTGCGGGATCTTCGAGCTCACGACGTAGATGTGATACGGCAGAGCCATCACGCCTTGGAAAAAGAAGTCGCTGAACCGCTCGACTTCCCAGGGCAGCTTGTCGCGCACGACGTAGGCAGCCGTAAACATGATCGGAGCCGTCTCACCGGCCACGCGCGCGATGCCGAGAATCGATGAGGTCAGAATTCCCGGCAGCGCATACGGCAGCACGTTCTTTCGGATCGTCTGCCATTTGGTCGCACCGAGCGCGAGCGAGCCTTCGCGGAATCCTTTCGGCACCGCTTTCAACGACTCTTCGCTCGCCGTGATCACCACCGGCAAAACCATGAACGCCAGCGTGAACCAGCCCGCGAGCAGCGAGACATTCCAGCCCAGAAAAATCACGAACAGCCCAAATCCAAAAAGGCCAAAGACGATTGAAGGCACGCCCGCGAGATTCACGATCGCCAGTCGAACACCTCGTATCATGCGATTGTCGCTAGCGTATTCGTTCAGATAAATCGCCGCGCTCACGCCAAAGAACAGCGCGATGGTCATCGATCCTGCCACCAGCAGCAACGTGCCGACGATGCCGGGGAAAATTCCGCCTGAGGAATAAACATAACTTTCGGCGTTAACGTTCAGACCCGGGTTTGACTCCCGGAACGCGCGAAACTCGCGATCGCCCATTTCCTGCCGCACACCGTCGTGCTCGAACACATACAACGTTTCCGGCGCCTGCGTCAGGAAAGGCACGTTCACGAAGGGAAACTCGCTTTGAAACACCGCACCGGCGCCTTTGACCACGATGTTCAACAGCACCGCCGCGCCGCAAAAGAGGATCGTATAAGTCGCGATCCGAAACAGCCAGCGCGCGGCCGCTTCCCAGGTTCGTAGTCGACTGGGTCGATAAGCGTAAGGGTTGGAAGAGGTCACAGGTTCAGCCTTCATCCGATGGAAACGCGATATTTCCGCACGATCTTCTGCGCGGCGTAGTTGATTCCCAGGGACAGAAAAAAGAGCACCATCCCAACAACGAACAACGCGCGGTAATGAATGCTTCCGCGCACGACCTCGCCCATCTCCTGCGCGATGATGCCCGTCATCGTGTGCACCGGCTGCGTGATCACCGCGAGTCCTTCCGAAAAATCCGGGATCGCGATGCGATTACCCGCACACAGCAGCACCACCATCGTTTCTCCGATCACCCGTCCGAATCCGAGCAGCACCGCGGACACCATGCCCGAGAGCGCCGCCGGCACGATGATGCGGATGATCGTTTGCAAACGCGACGCGCCGAGCGCGAACGACGCTTCCTTGAAGGAGCGCGGCACGTTGTTCAACGCGTCTTCCGCCAGCGTGAAGATCGTCGGCACCGCGATCAACCCGAGTAGGCAGCCCGCAGTGAGCGCGTTGAGCCGCTCCGCAAAGGGAAAGCCCGGCACCCACGATAGCCACGGCACATTCGAAAGCGCCCGCAGGTGTTCACCGAGAAAAATGATTCCAAAGAAGCCGAGCACCACCGAGGGATACGCCGAGATAAACTCGATGCAGGGCTTGATGATCTTCTGCTCCCGCGACGAAGCCAGCTGGTTCACATACACGGCCGCCGCGATCCCCAGCGGAACCGCGAGCGTGAGCGCGATGCCCGCCACCAGCAGCGAGCCAACAAGCAAGGGCACCATGCCATACCAATCCTGCCAGAAGCTCGCGGTCAGCCATTGACGGCCAAACAGGAACGACGTGAACGCCTTCCACATCGGCACCGGCTCCGTCCAGTCCCATGCCTCCATGTCGTGCTCCACCTGCGGCAGCGTGCCGATGTAGCTGCGCGCCATGCCCTGAAATTGCTGCATCCGCTCGTTCAACACCGCCGTCGGCATCGCGGGCGCCTCGTCGAGAATCGCCTGCAACTCTCGCGCGAACTCGCGATTGATTTCCTTATAAAAGGACAGCGTGCCCGTGATCGCCGCCAACTCGGTTTCGAAGTCCACCGTGTCGATTTGCACGTTCGCCGCATCCTCAGCCTTGCCCGCCGCCACCAACTGCCGTTGCTGCTCCATCTGATCCTGCGAAACCGTGAACTTCGTTTTGATCGCAGCCGCCGCGTCACCCACATCGGCCACAAATCCGCGAATCGGCTCCGCCGCATCGCTGAATCGCCCGGAAAAATCGTCGAACTCCGTCAGGCGTTCATTCGCCTCCGCCACCGTGAGACCTTCTTCCGTCATCGCGTGGTTCAATGCCCGTTGTCGCAGATCGAACAGATAACGGGTCAAAGCCGTGTGCTCGGTCTCCGCGCGGCGCGCGAAATCCACGAACTCAAGGCCCGCCTGCCGATAAATCTGCAGGTTTTCCCGATTCTGGCCGAAGAAGCCGGCGCCTTCGCGGAAGAGGAAAACCGTGATGAGCGTGAGCACGATGACAGCCACCGACGCGTTTCCGCCGAAGAACACGCGGATGACATCGTCGAGCGTCAGTCCAAGAAATCGGAGCCGCTTGCGCTTCACGGCAAACGACGCAGTGGACTCAGCTGTGGCGCTGGAACTCGGAGAGGGCATGCAGGAAAACCGCCTATCGGATCGAAAAAGGCGTCTCCGCCGCAGCTTGGCGAGAAGCTAACGGCGGAGACGCGTTGCAAGTTTATCGAACGGGCACGAAGCCGACTTGTTGGACAATGCGCTGGCCTTCGTCGCTCAATGTGAACTCGACGAACTTCGCCGCTTCGCCGCTCGGCTCGCCATTTGTGTAGTAGAACGTCGCACGCGCATACGGATACTTTTTCGCGAGCACGGCTTCCTTCGTCGGAACCGCGTTGTCGATCGGCACCACTTTCACGCCGGGCGCGTCCATGTAAGCGAGACCGACGTAACCGATACCGTTGGGATTCTTGGCGACTTCCGCGGCGATCTGCTCGTTGCCCGCCATCTTCTGCGAAGATCCGGCATAGTCGCGCCGCTTCATCGCAAGATCCTTGAAATCCGAATACGTGCCCGACGAGGTGTTGCGCGTGTAGATCGAGATCCGTCCCGGATTGCCGCCGACCGCCGACCAGTCGTTCACGTCGCCCGTGAAGATTTGCTCCACCTGACGGCGGGTGAGTTTCGTGACCGGATTGTTCTCGTTTACGACCACCGCAATCCCGTCGTAGCACACAATGATGGGTTTCATGGAAACCCCCTTCGCCTGCGCGGCCGACATCTCGGTCGGTCTCGCGCGGCGGGAGGACATTCCGATCTGGGCCGTGCCGTCCGTGATAGCGGCGAGACCCGTGGTCGAACCTTCCGCCGCGATCTCGAACGACACCGACGGATTCTTCGCTTTGTATTCTTCCGCGAGCTGGGGCACGAGCTTCGCTCCCAGCGTGTCGGAACCTTTAATGACGAGTTTCTGCGCTTGCAGAGAAGAGGCGGCGAGGAGTGCCGCGCCAAGGAGGAGAAATTTTTTCATATCGATAAGAAGAGTGGTGGATTAATCAGAAATTCAGCTGCAACTGCGAACGGAAGCCGTGGACTTTGGCTTCGGCCGGATCTCCGGCGACGGTGTCTTCCGATACGCCATACACGTATCCAGCCTGGAACTTCAGGTCGTTGCCTTTGATATACCAGTTTCCGCCGAAGAACATTTCGGTGAGTTCGTTGTGCGTGCCGCCGGAAGGCGCCGAGCGGATGCCATCCGACACATTCACCCCGCGACCGTCGGAATCCAGCACGCTGTAGCGAAAGACCGCCTCGATCTCCTCGGTCAACTTGAACGTCGGCTGGATCCAGAAGCCTGCCGGATTCGCGTCCTGCGTGGCAGAGACGCCCCGTTCAACGTTCGCCCACAGGTATTCGGCCGCGAGACCGAAGCGTCCGGCCGTGATATCCGTGTAGAGGGAATAAACCTGCAAATCTCCGCCGGTGCCGACGCCGAACGGAGCGGTTCCCGATTTGCCACCTTGATCGGGCAGCGAGCCGACTCCAGCTCCGACCAAAAACGTGCCGTCTTCAAACGTGGTTTTGTATCCGGCATTGGCCCACAACGCGACGCCGTTGTTGGTGTTGTTCCCCACGCCCGCTGCGTTCGAGAAGTTCACTGCGCGCTCAGGATTGGTGATCGCCGCGCCGTAGAAAAAATCCCCCGCGACGCCGTCCATGAACACACCGACGCGATAACTGCCCGCGCCGAGACGACGACCGTTGTTTTCCTCCACGAAGTAACGCGTGACGCCGGAACGCTCGATCGCCTTGAGGCTGCCGGAGGACGTCCGCTCCTCATAACCGAGGTTCACTTTGCGAAGGCCAAAATCGAACGAGAGCGTCGGACTCTGCTTCCACTGCACGAACGCCGCGTCGAAGAGACTGCCCGCGAAGTCGTAGGTGATGTTCGCGTTCCAGTCGGCGCCAAGGTCCGCGCGGGCCGTCAAATAGACGCGTCGCATGAAGAAATGATTGGTCGAAGCCGGATCGGCCGCGTTTTCGATGCCCGTGTCGAGACCGGCAAATTGCGCCTGCAGGCGTCCGCTCAAGCGGAGCCGCGTGGTGAAGTTGCTCCCGCCGGTGGCCGTGGCGGGCGGCTGGGCAGCCTCGCGCACAAGGTCCGCGCGAATGTCTTCTGCCTCCTGATCCGTGAGGATGCCTTTGCGAACCAGCGCATCCAGAAGCGCGCCGCTGTCTTGGGCGATCGCGGAGGTCGCGGCCACGGCGGCGCCGAGCATCAACGCGATCCATTTCGATTTGGTGTTAAGCATGTGTGAGTGCGTTCGTGTTGTCTTCGCTGAACGCCCCCACTCTGCCCGGCTATTGTTACGATTGTGTGGCGGACCTGTGACGAGGCGGCAAAAGCCTCGCTGATTCGTCCCCGCCCCCGGCACCGCGCGGGCGCCACCGCCGCTCAGGCCGTCGGCTTCTGCCGTTTCTCCACCAATGCCAGCAGCAAATCGCTCTTCGAAAGGCTTCCGAGCAGCTTGCCTGTGCCGGGATCGATGACCGGCAATCGCTCGAGCGGTTGACCGAGAAATCCACCCAGCGCATCGCTCAACGACTGGTCCGGGCCGATGCGCGGGAAATCCTCGCGCATGATGTCGTTGGCAATCACGAGGCCCGCCAGATCGGGATCGCCGAGATACGGTTTGATGTCGTGCAACGCCACCGCCCCGAGAAAACGGCCCTCCTGTCCGGTCACGTAGATGTTGTTCACGCGCACCGATAGAAACATCCGCGCGATCTCCGCGAAGCGCGCCGTCGTGGCCACCGCGGGCGGATTTTGTTTCATCAAATCTCGCACGTTGCCCGCCGGCAGCGTCGCGCGCGGCGTCTCCGCCGCCTTGCGCCGCAGCGATTCGCTGTAAAGCGATTCGCCCTGAAGTCCCTTCGCCGTGAAATACGCGATCACACTGCACAGCAACAGCGGCAGGATGATGTCATAGCTGAGCGTCATCTCGAACAGCATGATCACCGCCATCACCGGCGCATAACTCGCCGCCGACAAAAACGCGCCCATCCCCACCAAGGCGAACGCCTGTGGATCCGCCGCGCCCGTCGGCCAAAACATGTTCACGGCGGTGCCAAACAAATATCCCGCGCTCGCGCCCATGAAGAGCGCCGGCGTAAACACACCGCCGGGCGCGCCCGACCCAAACGAGGCCGCCGTCGCCACCCATTTCGCCAGCATGATGCCGATCAGCGCGAGCCAGGGCACGTGGCCATTGAGAATCGCGACGACGACCGAGTAGCCGTTGCCCGCGACTTCCGGATAAAACACCGCCAGATCACCGACGATGATTCCACCGAGCACGAGGCGCGCAATCGGCGGAACACTCGTGGCGACAAACCACTTTTCCGCCCGCCGCAGCGAACGCAAAAACCACGGCGCCAGCGTTCCCGCGATCAATCCGAGCACGATGTAGGGAATCATCTCCCAGGCAGAACCGAGCTTGAACTGCGGCACATCGTAGAGTTGCTGCGCATCCGTGAGCCCGCGCACCGTCAGCGCCGCCACCACCGCTGATACCACCAGGGGGCCAAGACTCTCCATCGCGATCGTGCCGAGAATAATTTCGGCGACGAAAAACGATCCCGCGATGGGCGCGTTATACGCCGACGCAATTCCCGACGCCGCCCCGCACGCGACGAGCAGCCGCAACTGGGGCGGTGAGAACTTTCGCCAGCGACCGATCAACGACGCCAGCACCGCCGCGATCTGCACCATCGGACCTTCGCGTCCGATCGACCCGCCCGAACCGATCGAAAACAGCGCCGCGGCACTCTTGATCAGGCTCGTCCGCACCGGAATCTCGCCCGAGCCGATCACGATCGCCTCCATGTAATCCGTCGAACTTTGTCCGCGCGCGATGCGTTTGCCCAAGGCAAGCGTAAGACCTGCCAGCAATCCGCCCGCGGCCGGGACTCCGATCACCGCCCACCAGGGCAGCAGCCTCATCGTTTCAACCACGCCTTCGCTGCGTCCTGTAAGTAATTCGTGGATACCTTCGGCCAGCACCGCGAACAGCATCGATGACATCGCTCCCGCAAATCCCGCCACCGCCGCCCACATCAGCGTGATCTGCCACTCCGTCGGCTGCAGTTTCTCCTGAATCCACAACCGCCACCGCAGCAGCCGCATCAGCCGCTCGAGCAACACCTTCGCTGGATCGGCCATTCGCTTCATGCGGAAGCGGCGCGAGCCAGGATCGCGCGAAAAGCATTTTCGTCCGGAGCGTCCAACAAAGCCCCGTAGGTCCCTCGTGTTTTCAACACCCGCGAAATACGCGCGACCAGCCGGAGGTAATCGTTCACCGCCGCTCGCGGCGCGCCGATCAGGAAAATCAGGCGCACGTTCGGATGTTCGCCATCGAACGCAACTCCCGGCGGTGCCATTCGCGCGACGGCGAGCACCAGGCTCGTCACCGCATCCGTCCGCGCATGCGGCAGCGCCACCTCGGGCGCGATGCAAACGGATGCCAGCATCACGCGCTCCAGCACGTCGCGCAGCAAACGTTCGCTGTCACGCACGGCGGGATGAGACGCAAGGGTGCCGTGCAACGTTTGCAGGGCCGTCTCCCGCGAGTTCACCGCCAGATCGAGCATAACCGCGTCAGGATGGGCAATGAGTTCAGTCGGCGCTTGCACGTGCGCGCACACCGTAGCCGCCTCGGTTCGCGAAACAAGCTCGCGCGTAGTCTCCGGCATGAACGCAATCTCACATCCCCCGCTTGCGCCGGGGAAGGTTTTCGCGCACGAGATGCGCGATGGATTTCGCCGCCGACCTCAGCCGGTTCGTTCGACGCGTGGAGCAGGGAATCGATTTGCATGTCCCTCCCGCTCACGCCCGCCCCACGCGCTTGCACACCGCGATGCGCTACAGCCTCGAAGCCGGCGGAAAGCGGCTCCGCCCCGTGCTCGTGCTCGCGACCGCCGAGCGTTTCGGGGTCGACGATGACCGGCCGCTCCCGGCCGCCGTCGCCATCGAATGCATTCATACGTATTCGCTGATCCACGACGACTTGCCGTGCATGGACAACGACGACCTTCGTCGCGGTCGCCCCACCGCGCACAAGGCCTTCGATGAAGCCACCGCCCTCCTCGCGGGCGACGCCTTGTTGACCCATGCGTTTGCGCTGATCGCGCACGCTCACGCCTCACAGCCCGCGCTCGTCGCCGCCCTCGTGCGCGAGCTCGGCGACGCCGCGGGCAGCCGACGTCTGATCGGCGGGCAAATGGAAGATCTGCTGGCGGAACACAAAGCCAACGCCACCGCGGACGAGTTGGAATTCATCCACCTCAACAAAACCGCCGCAATGATTGAAGCCGCCTTCGTCATGGGCGGACTCGTCGGCGAAGCGAAGGCCGGGGACGTCGAGCGGCTGCGAACCGCCGGACGACATCTGGGACTCGCATTCCAGATCATCGACGACGTCCTCGATGCGACCGCCGACAGCGCCACACTTGGGAAAACCGCCGGCAAGGACGCCAAAGCCGACAAGACAACTTGGGTGAAACTGCACGGCATCGACGCCTCCCGTCAGATGGCGCGCCACCACAGCGAAGCGGCCCGCGCCGCCCTTGCCGGTCTGCCCGGCGACGCCGCGTTCCTCGACGCGCTGGTGGACTCAATGGCCAACCGCGCGAAGTAAAAGAAAAGCCCGGCGTAAACGCCGGGCTCGATCTGCAATAGAACTTTCGTTTGCGCGTCGCTTATTTCGTCGCCGCCGCAGCGTTGATCAGCTCGACAAAGCTGCGGGATTCCAAGCTCGCTCCGCCGATGAGCCCGCCGTCGATATCCTTTTGCGCGAGGAGCTCGGGAGCATTCGCCGGCTTCATCGAACCGCCGTAAAGCACGCGCACTTTCTGCGCCACCGGCTCGGTGAAGAGCTTCGTCAACAACCCACGGATAAACGCATGCACTTCCTGCGCCTGATCCGTCGTCGCGACTTTGCCCGTGCCAATCGCCCACACCGGCTCGTAAGCAATCACGACCGTGGGCGCCTGCTCCTTGTTGACGCCCTCGAGTCCCGCTTCGAGTTGGGTCTGCACGACCTTCAGCGTCGAACCCGCTTCGCGTTCCGACAGCGTTTCGCCGACGCAAAGGATCGGCCGCAGCTGGTTCTTCAGCGCCGCGAGCACCTTCTGATTGATGAAGGCATCCGTCTCGCCGAAATACTGGCGGCGCTCGCTGTGACCAAGGATCACGTGCGTCGCGAAAATCGCTCGCAGCATCGGAGCCGAGATTTCGCCCGTGAAGGCGCCACTCGCTTCCGGATGCATGTTCTGCGCACCGAGCTTGATCGTGGAGCCTTCCAGCGCCTTGCCGACCGCTTCGATCGAGGTGAAAGGCGGGCACACGACGATTTCGACGTCGTTGCTTTGGCCGGCGGCGGAGGCGATTTCTTTGACGAGCGAAACGGCGTCGCCGTTCGTCTTGTTCATCTTCCAGTTGCCGGCGATGAGTTTCTTACGGGGATTCATGGCACTACGTGCAGTTCAGAGTTTGGTGTTTTGAGTTCGGAGTTGATTGCCGGTTTCAAAGGCGGGGTTCGATGGAAATGACTCCAAACTCCGAACCCCAAACTCGAAACCGCGAGAGCGTCAGCTCTCGAGGAACGCCACGCCAGGCAGCACTTTTCCTTCCAGAAGCTCGAGGCTCGCGCCGCCGCCCGTGGAGCAATGCGTCACGACTTTCGCCACCTTGAATTTCTTGGCCGCGGTCGCGGTGTCGCCGCCGCCGACGACTGTCACGGCCCCGTTGGCGGTCGCCTGCGCGATCGCGTCAGCCATCGCCTTCGTGCCTTCGGCGAACTTGTCGACCTCGAACACACCGGCGGGGCCGTTCCACACGATCGTCTTCGCGCGACCGATGACTTGCGCGAACAGCTCGCGGCTCTTCGGCCCCGCATCGAGGCCCATCCAGTTGGCGGGAATGCCTTCCTTGTCGGTCGCGATCCCGGTTTGCACCGCCGCGATGTCGTCCGGCGATCCGGGAAAACGATCCGCCGTGACGAAATCAACCGGCAACGTGATGGTGACGCCCTTCGCCTTCGCTTTGTCGAAGAGCTCCTGCGCGATCTTCGCGCCTTCCGGATCGAAGAGGCTCGTGCCGATTTCCATGCCTTCGAGCACCTTCTTGAAGGTGAAGGACATGCCGCCGCTGATGATGATCTCGTTGGCTTTTTCGAGGAGGTTGTTGATGAGCGGAATTTTGTCCGCGATCTTCGCGCCGCCGAGGATCGCGAGGAGCGGCCGGGCGGGATTCTCGATCACCTTCGCGAAGGCTTCGAGTTCCGCCTGCATGAGGAAACCCGCGGCCTTGTCCTTGAGTTGCACGCCAACCATCGAGCTGTGCGCGCGGTGCGCCGTGCCGAACGCGTCGTTCACATAAACATCCGCGAGCTTCGAAAGCGAAGCGCGGAACGCTTCCACCGCTTTCGGATCGGCCTTGATGGACTTTTCCGTGCCGTCGGGCTGCTTCTCCTTCACCTTGCCTTCTTCCTCGATGTGGAAGCGGAGATTCTCGAGGAGCACCACCTCGCCCGCCTTCAGCGTGCCGGCCGCGCAAGCCGCTTCGACTGCCGGTCCGACGCAGTCGTCGAGAAACTTGACCGGCTTGTTCAGCAGCTTCGACAGCTCGTCGGCGACCGGCTTGAGCGAGAACTTCGCGTTCTTCTTGCCGTCGGGCCGACCGAGATGGCTGGCGAGCACCACCGCCGCCCCTTGCTCGAGCGCGTAGTTGATCGTGGGCAGCGCAGCGGCGATGCGCGCATTGTTGGTGATGGCACCGGTGGCCTTGTCCTGCGGGACGTTGAAGTCGACGCGGATGAAGACGCGCTTCCCGGCTAGATCGAGGTCGCGGATGGATTTAAATTTCGGCATGTCGGAAAAAGAAGAACCACAGAGTCACAGAGGTCACAGAGGAGAGTTAACAACCTCCGTGCTCTCCGTGCCTCTGTGGTTCAATTAGAGGTTCGGATGATCGCGCTTACAGTTTCTCGGCGATCTTCTTGGTGAGGTCGACGACGCGGTTCGAATAGCCCCACTCGTTGTCATACCACGAGACGAGCTTGAAGAACTTGCTGTTGAGTTCGATGCCCGCGCCCGCGTCGAAGATCGACGAACGCTTGTCGTGGACGAAGTCGGTCGAAACGACTTCGTCCTCGGTGTAGCCGAGGATGCCATTGAGGTAGGTCTCGCTGGCCTTCTTCATCGCGGCGCAGATTTCCTTGTAGGACGTTTCCTTCGTCGTCCGGACGGTGAGGTCGACCACCGAGACGGTCGGAACTGGCACGCGGAGCGACATACCCGTGAGCTTGCCCTTCACTTCGGGCAAGACGAGCGCGGTCGCCTTCGCGGCGCCGGTCGTCGACGGGATGATGTTTTGCGCCGCGGTGCGGCCGCCCTTCCAATCCTTTTTCGACGGACCATCGACGGTCTTCTGCGTCGCGGTGTAGGCGTGGACGGTCGTCATCAGGCCTTCTTCAACGCCGAAACCTTCCTGCAGGAGAACCTTCACGACCGGCGCGAGGCAGTTCGTGGTGCAGGACGCGTTGGAAATGATGTTGTGCTTGGCGACGTCGAGCTTGTCGTCGTTCACGCCCATCACGACCGTGATGTCTTCACCCTTCGCCGGAGCGGAGATGATGACCTTCTTGGCGCCGGCGGTGATGTGCCCCTTCGCCTTTTCGGCTTCCGTGAAGAGGCCGGTCGATTCGATCACGAGTTGCACGCCGAGTTTCGCCCAAGGCAATTCGGCCGGCGTCTTGGCGCTCACAACCAGGATGTCCTGGCCGTTGACCACGAGAACGTCGTCATCGGCCTTCTCGGGCGAAGACTTCTTGGAGCCAACGGTGCCGTTGAACTTGCCCTGCGTGGAATCGTATTTGAGCAGATAGGCCAGATTGTCCGCCGGCACGATGTCGCCGACGGCGACGACTTCGAACGTCGAGCCGAGCAGGCCTTGCTCGACCAGCGCGCGGAACACGAGACGGCCGATACGACCGAAACCATTGATAGCGACTTTGACTGCCATGGGAGGACTTTCCGTTGGTAGGTGTTGTTTTCTAATTTAGAAGCGCCGCGCGTGAACGCGGAGAGCGGAATCAACAGCGCGGCCCGTGGAGATGCAAGGGTTTTGGCGGCGCAAAAGATGGCATAATTTCCGTGTTATTTGGCGGTCAACTGTCGCATTGCCAAAGCGCACATCCCAGCGCGGGGATGAAGAGTTCCCGCTGCACCGGCTGGCTCGCTCCGGGCCCTTCCGCATCCAGAAACCGCTCTTCATTCGCCAGCTGTCGCCAGGGAAGCGCGGCAACCGCGTCCTCAAGCACGAGAGTCACCTCCGCCACGCTCGGATTTATCGCAAACAAGAGTCTCCGCGCTCCCAGCGATCGATCTGCATTATAAACCACCGCCAGCGCCGAACTATCGGGCTGGAAGAAGAACCGGAAAAAACCGTCTCCCACCCGCGCGAAATGCCGCAGCAGCCGGCCCGTCTCACTGCGCCGAAACGCGATCCACTCCGCAAAGTAATGATGCGAGCTGAGATGCCGGTAAATCCGGCGGTATTCGAGCGCGTTCAGATCCCCGCGAAGGTAGGTGTTGTTCACGCCATGCTTCGAGCGGAGGAAATCCTGCCCCGCCGAAATCATCGGAATGCCCACTGACATGAACAGCAACGCCGCCATCAAATGCGTGCGTTTTCGGTCGTTCGCGGTCGGCACATGGCCGTCGAAATTCGGATTCTCCGTGATCATGTCGATCCACGTCCGATCGTCGTGCGACTCCGTGTAATTCACCGTCTGCGCCGGCCACTTGGCGAAATACCACGGCGAACCTTTCAGGAAATATTCCATCCGTGCCGGCGAACCATGCCCGCGCACATACTCGCGAAGAAAATCGCGATAACTGTCGTTCCACGACGCCCACCCCGTATCGCGCAATGCCGTCGCCGCGTGCCCGCGGAAGCTCCACGGCTCCGCAATCAACACCACATCGGGCTTCACGCGTTTCAACGCCCGCTCGATTTCGCGCAGCACGTCGACGCCGAGCAACTCCGCCAAGTCGAAGCGAAACCCATCCACGCCATACGCCTCGATCAGGTGCACGCAGGCATCGATGATCAGCCGCGTCGCCATCGCCGAGCGCGCGCGCAGGTCGTTCCCACACCCGCTCCAGTTCGCCAGCCGCCCTTCCGCGTCCTGCTCGAAGTAATACAACCGGTCGACGAACATCAGATGCGCCGGCTCGCCGACGTGATTGAACACCACGTCGAGCAACACCGCCATGCCGCGACGGTGAAACGCCCGCACCAGCTCCTGAAACTCCCGCACGCCCGACGCCTTCTCCGGATCGAGCGCATAACTGCTCTCCGGCGCGAAGAAGTTGTTCGTCATGTAGCCCCAGTGATACTCGCCGTTCGCATCGTCGAATTCCTGGATCGGCTGCAGCTCCACGCAGTTCACCCCCAGCTTGTGCAGATAAAAATCTTCGCTCTCCACCCACTTTCTCAGCCCGGCAAATCCCCGCCGTTCATCCGCCGTCGCCCGCACCGGCGCATTCGCCGCCAAATCCCGCACGTGCGCTTCCGCAATGATGAGATCCTGCCATGCCGGCACCCGGAAATTTCGATCGGCTTCCCCGATCCAATCCGGATCCAACACAATCCCCGGCCCCGCCCGGCCCACCGTCGCGAGCGCATACGGATCGAGCACGCGCATGGAGGGATCGAATTTTCCCGGGCCATCGCGCACGCCGTCGACCACATACCAGTAAAACCAACCGTGCAGCCTCCGGTTGACCGCCACTTCCCACACCCCGGCTCCATCGCCGCGACGCAACAAGGGCCAACTCGCCGCCGATTCCTGTTCCGCCAGTGTTTCGCAGAGAAACAAGGTCACCGCCCGCGCCCGCGGCGCAAACAAACGAAACACCGTCTCGTCTCCGCGCACCAACGCCCCCAGCGGCAGCTCCGTCTTCAATCGATAAAAGAAATCTCCCGGCGCTACGCCCACCGACGCGCGCGTCGATCCGCTCGCCCAGCACAGCATCAACGGTTCGGCCAGATCGACCGGCGCCGGCAGTGTGAAGCGCCACAAATGCCGCCCCGTCCGCTCCGGATCGATCACGCGGTTCACATTGCCCGCATCGTCCCGCACCACATTCGGCGCGTCATCCGGCAGGCTCAGCCAGTGATGATCCGACGTGACAAATTTGAACCGCTGCCGGCCCGGCTTCAGGAAACTTTCCGCCGGACCCGACCACGCAAAAATGCGTTCGCCGTGAATCTCCGCCGGGCGCATCCGCCACTCTTCCGCTCCCACCGCCTGCTGCCAGCCGTTGAAATCTCCCGCCAGGTAAACTTTCGCGCCGCTCACATCCACTCCAGTGCGGGCAACGTCCGCGAGGATGAAGACGATCTCCTCGCCCCGCACGAAATACCCGAACACCCGCCCCGTCGTGAGCATCGTCGCTGGAGCCAACCCCGCGGGCGCCAGGCAGTGATCGCCTGTCGAAAATTGCGGCGGACGCGTCCCGAGCCAGTCCCGATCGAGCTCCACGACGCCCTCGGTCAGCGACTCGAGCCATGCTCGAACAATGCGATGGGCGGTATGTGGCATGCGAGCCGACTAGCATCCTTCGCACCGAAATCCCGACAAGCGGAATTTCCCGCCCAACCGTAAACGAAAGGTCGAACTCACGCCGGCGCCGCCGCCTGATGCAACGCCACGACGAATCGCTTCAACTTTTCGATGTCCTTCACCCCAGGCGCCGCTTCGACGCCGCTGTTCACGTCGACGAATTTGGCGCCGCTCGCGCGCAACGCCTCTCCGATGTTTTCCGCGTTCAAGCCGCCCGCGAGAATCCAATGATTTTGAGTATGCGTTTTTTGGTGACGCGCGAACTTTCCCCAATCGCCCGTCTTGCCCGATCCGCCGAATCCCTCCCGGTGAAACGTATCCAGCAACACGAACTTCGCGACCGCCAGCGCCGCGGGCGACACGTCCGCTTCCGGCGGAAGTTTCGGCGCGAGCCACAGGTGCTTCTCGCCCACCAAGCGCGACCAGTCGCTCAACTGCGTATCCGGAGTTTCAGGACGAAAATGAATCTGAAAATAATCGAATCCCGCCTCCTTCATCTGCGCGAGTTCCGCCATCGTGGGCTCCACCGACACCGCCACCTTCCTCCGCTCCGGCAACCGCGGCGCCATCGCCCGATACTGATCCAGCGTCAGATGCCGCGGCGATTTCGAATACAGAATGAACCCGAGATAATCCGCGCCGCACCGATCCGCGAACTCCGCATCAATCAGCGAAGTCAGCCCGCAGACTTTAACTCGGATGCCGTCGATCATGGTGGATTAACCACAAAGACACAGAGAGCACAGAGTTCAAACCCGGTTCTCTGTGCCTCTGTGTCTCAGTGGTTCAAAACGAATTCACCGATCGAATCACATGCTCGACCTGCGCATCCGTGAGCTCCGGGAAAATCGGCAGACTCACGCACGTCTTCGCCGCCGCTTCCGCGACCGGCAACGATCCCTCGCCCAAGCCCAGCCCCGCATAGCACTTCTGCAAATGCAGCGGCACCGGATAAATGAGATCCGTCCCGATTTCGTGCTTCGCCAAGTGCTCGCGCAACGCATCGCGCCGCGGATGCCGGATCGTGAACTGATGAAACACCGACCGCCCATACTCCGGTTGCTCCGGCAAACGCACATCCGCCAGCTTGATCTCCGCCAGATAACGCCCCGCGATTTCCTGCCGCCGCGCCGTCCACGTTGCGAGATGCGGCAGCTTCACGTTGAGCAGCGCGCCTTGAAATCCATCCATGCGGAAATTCCCGCCCACGATATCGTGATAGTAACGCCGGTCCGATCCATGCACGCGGATGTGCCGCGCTCGCGTATGGATTTCCTCACTACGCGAAACAAACGCCCCTCCTTCGCCGCAACCGCCAAGGTTCTTCGTCGGATAAAAACTGAACGTCCCCGCCTCGCCGATGATTCCCACCGGGGTGCCGCGATAGTTCGCGCCGATCGCCTGCGCGCAGTCCTCGATCACGAAAAGTTTATGCTTCCGCGCGATTGCCATGATCTCGTCCATCCGCGCCGGCTGCCCGAAGAGATGCACGACGATGATGCCTTTCGTTCTCGGCCCGATCGCCGCCTCGATCTTCGCCGGATCGAGATTGAACGTGCCTTCCTCAATATCCACGAACCGCGGCGTCGCTCCGACATAACTCACGCCCCACACCGTTGAGATGAAGGTAAACGGCGGCGCGATCACCTCATCGCCCGGCCCAAACCCCGCGATCATGCACGCGATGTGCAGCGGCGAAGTGCCGCTGTTCATCCCCAGCGCCCGCGGATAACCCAGCGTGCTCGCAAAGTTTTTCTCGAAATCCTCGACGTCCTTCCCGAGGCAAAACCGCGTCGCATCATACGTCGCCGCCAACGCCGCCAGCGCCGGCTCACGCAGCGCCTGGTGCTGCAGGGCCAAATCGAGAAAGGGAACTTTCATATTTGCCCGCTAATCACGCCAAACCCCGCGAAAAAACCAACCAATCATTCGCGTTCTTTCGCGTGTTTAACGGGAGGCCAGCTTCTTCACCACCGCATCCACCAACGCGTCCAAACTCGGCTCCTTCGCCGAAAAATCCACCGGGATCCCCGCTGCCTTCATCGTTTCGCTCGTCTGCTGCCCGATGCTCCCCGCGAGGGGCCGTTTCGCACCAGGTTCGAGTTTCAACGCTGCCGCCTGATCCACGAAGGACTGCGCCGCCGACGAACTCGCGAACAGGATCGCATCCGCGCCTTTCGCGCGGAAATCCGCTGCGCCTGGATCTCCACTCAGATCAGTCTTCTCCGTTTGATACACCTGCAGCTGATCCACGATCGCGCGCGCGTCCTCGAGTTTCGTGACCAGCGTATCACGATTCAAATTACCCGTAATCACGATCACCTTCGCGTTATCCAGACTGCCGGTCGCGATCAACTCGTCCGCCAGCGCTTCAGCGGTGGCGATCTTCGGCATGCATTCCACCTTGAGGTGCAACTCGCGAACCAGCTTCGCCGTTCCTTCTCCGACGCACGCAATCCGCAGCAGTCCGAGCGACCGAATGTCATCGAAGATGCGCCGAAATTCCTCGAAGAAATACCGCACGCCGTTCGCGCTCGTGAACACGATCCAGTCGTAGCTACCGAGCTCGAGCAGCACGTCGGCCAGCGATTCCTTCGAGATACTTTTCGAGACACGGATCAGCGGCAGCTCGATCACTTCGGCGCCGAGCGCGCTCAACTTTCCCGCGAGTTCCGAAGCTTGTTCGCGCGCGCGCGTCACCGCGATGCGCCGGCCGGAAAGTGGTGTGGAAGATGTAGCCATAATAGAACGTGAACACGCGGTGACGGGATCAGCCCCGTCCTACTTCAAACCCAATTCTTTCAACACCCGCTCCGCCATCGCCGCCGGCTCGAGCACGTCCGCCGGCGCAATCGGAAACTCCCGAAAGCCCACTGTTTCGTGATAGAAATACAGCTTGTCCGCCGTTGCGTGCGCCCCGAACGCCGTGTGACACCCCACGCCCAACGCCGCCTGGAACGCCCGCTCGATGTTCACCGTCCCGGCAGTCGCCATGTCGAACACGCCGGCAAATTTCGTCACCTCCTCGGCGCGGCACTGAATCGCGATCGCGCCCTGCCCCACCGCCGGAACCATGTCGTGAAAACCCAGCGCGTGAAACTCCACGCCCGGCCAGTTGCCGATGCCGAGGCGATTCAAACCCGCGCTCGCCAAAATCGTTCCGTCCGCCACGTGCTGTTCGCCGATCTTTCGCAACCGCGTATCCACGTTGCCGCGGATTTCCGTGAATTCGACTCCTGGATACAGTTTCGCGATCTGCAGCCGCCGCCGCGGACTCCCGGTCGCAATCGTCTTCGGCTTCGCCACGCCCGCGCGGAGCACCAGCACGTCGCGCGTATCCGCACGCGGCAGATACCCCGCGATGGCTAAACCCGCCGGCATGTCGCCCGGCAAATCCTTCGTGCTATGAACCGCGAAGTCCGCCTCCTTCCGCTCCAGCGCGTGTTCGAGCTCACTCGTGAAAAGCCCCTTGCCACCCTTTTCCTCCAACGACCACTCGAGCCGTTGATCGCCCGTCGTCACGATTTTCAGCAGCTCGGTCTGCACGCCGAGCGCCATCTCCAGATGCGCCGCGACCATCTCGGTCTGGCGCAGCGCGAGCGGACTTTTGCGAGTGGCGAGGATGAGTTTGCTCACGAGAAAAATAAAAAGGGGCGCAGACTGTGCCTGCGCCCCGGAGAATTGGCAATGTCGGGTTCGACTTAGTAAGCTGCTTGCACGCCCTTGATGTGCTTCTTCGCCATCCAGGGCATCATGCCGCGCAGATACGCGCCGGTCTTTTCGATCTGATGCTTTTCGCCGTTCGCGAGCAGCTTCTTGTAGTTCTTCAAGCCGCCCTTGTGCTCCTTCACCCATTCCTTCGTGAACTTGCCGGTCTGAATCTCCTTCAGGATCTTCTTCATCTCGGCCTTCGTCTTCTTGTTCACGACGCGCGGACCGCGGGTGATGTCGCCGTATTTCGCGGTCTCGGAAATCGAGAAGCGCATGCCGGCGATGCCGCTCTCATACATGAGATCGCAGATGAGCTTCAGCTCGTGGAGACACTCGAAATAAGCCATCTCCGGCTGATAACCCGCTTCGACGAGCGTTTCGAAACCGGCCTGCACGAGCGCGCTCGCTCCACCGCACAACACGGCTTGCTCGCCGAACAAATCCGTTTCGGTCTCTTCCTTGAACGAGGTCTGCAGCACGCCCGCGCGCGTCGAGCCAATGCCCTTCGCCCACGCCAGCGCCGCCTGCTTCGCCTTCTTCGAGCTGCCCGGCGCGACGGCGATCAACGCCGGCATGCCTTTGCCTTCGGTGTAAAGGCGGCGAACCATGTGGCCCGGGCCCTTCGGCGCGACCATGATGCAGTCCACGCCCTTCGGCAGCTTGATCAGCCCGAAGTGAATCGCGAGGCCGTGCGAGAACAGCAGCGTCTTCCCCTTGGAAAGATTCGGCGCGATATCCTGCTCGTAAACATCCGCCTGCTTCATGTCCGGCAAACCGACCATGATCACGTCCGCGCGACGCACCGCTTCCGCCGTGTCGACCACCTCGAACCCGTGCTGCTCGGCAACCGCCTTTGACTTCGATCCTGCATAGAGGCCGATGATGACCTTGCAGCCGCTGTCCTTGAGGTTCAGCGCGTGGGCATGGCCCTGCGAACCGTAGCCGAGGACGGCGAGCGTTTTATTCTGAAACACGCCGAGATCGGCGTCTTTGTCGGTGTAGACTTTAGCGGGCATGTGGGAGGTTAGTTGAAAGTTGAAGGTTGAAAGTTGAAAGACCGATCTTCCGGAAGTTGAGAGTTGGTCGGTGTCCGGTCCTTCAACCTTCGACCTTCAACTTTCAACAGCGCGCCAGCGCCTCAGCGCTTCAGCGCCATGCGTCCGGTTCGTGCTAGCTCGAGAATCCCGAAGGGCTCCAGCAGGCTGAGCAGCGCGTCGATTTTATCGTCCGTGCCTGTGAGCTCGATGATGAGATTCTCATGCGAGAGGTTCACGATCTTCGCGCGGAAGATGTCCGCGATCTGCACGATCTCTGAACGCGTCTTCGTGGAGGCTCCCACTTTTACGAGCACCAACTCGCGCTCCACCGCCTGACCTTCCTTGAAGTCGATCACGTCTACGACGTTCACCAGCTTCCGCAGCTGCTTGATGCAAAGGTCCAGCTGCGTCTCGTCGCCGCGCATCACCGCCGTGATACGCGAGAGCGAGGAATCGTGCGTCGGCGCAACGTTCAGCGAATCGATGTTGAAGCCGCGGCCGGAAAACATTCCCGATACGCGCGCCAGCACGCCAAACTTGTTCTCAACGAGGACGGAGATCGTGTGTCGCATGAACTTTGAGGTAGTGAAGAAAAATTCGATGGCTGGTGGACGCTGAGGGACTCGAACCCCCGACACCCTCGGTGTAAGCGAGGTGCTCTAACCAACTGAGCTAAGCGTCCGAGCCAAAGAGCGATGAAAGCCCCCGGCAGCCGCGTATGACAAGGAATTATTCAGCTATGACGTAGGGTTGAAATTAGGGCGAATCTCCGACCCGCCCCCGGTCGCGCGACTGGGCCGCCGCGCCTCATACCGCCGCCAGCTGGCGCTTCGGCTTGATCCAGCCTTCGCGCACCATCAGCTCGGCGTTTTGCAGGGCGTTCAACGCCGCGCCTTTCCAAAGATTGTCGCCGCTGACCCAGAGCGCCAGGCCGTTGTCCAAAGCCGTATCCAAACGAATGCGACCCACGCCGCACTTCACCTTGCGGGTAAAATCCAGCGGCGTCGGATAACGCTTATTCGCCGGATCGTCCACCAGCTCCGCGCCTTCAAAGTCCGCGATCGCCTTCCGCGCCGCCTCGACGCTCACCGGACGCTCGAACTCCGCATTCACCGCGATCGAATGCGCCTGCACCACCGGCACACGCACGCAGGTCGACGAGACCTTCAGGTTTGGCAGCCCCAGGATCTTGCGGCTTTCCTGCGACATCTTCGTCTCTTCGCCGGTGTAGCCGTCCGCGCCAAACGAATCCACCTGCGGGATCACGTTGAATGCGATCTGATACGGATAAACTTTGTTCTGCAGCGTCCCACCTTTCACATAGGCGTGCACCTGCGTCTCGAGTTCCTCGACCGCGTCAACGCCCGTGCCCGAAACCGACTGATACGTCGCCGAGATATAACGCTTCAGCCCAAACGCCTGATGCAACGGCCACAACGCCATCAACAGCACCGCCGTCGAGCAGTTCGGATTCGCGATGATCCCCTGATGATTCCGCAGCCCTTCCGGATTGATCTCCGGAATCACGAGCGGCACCGACGGATCCATCCGATACGCCGAGCTCTTGTCGATCACCACGCAACCGGCTTTCACCGCGTCCGGTGCGAGCGCCTTCGTGATCGCTCCTTCCGTCGCAAAAAACGCCACATCCACGTCGCCGAACACGCCGGGCTTCGCTTCTTCGACTGTGTATTTTTTCCCCGCGACCTCGATGACCTTGCCCACCGACCGCGCCGAGGCAAAGAGCCGCAGCGAGGCCATCGGGAAATTCCGCTCGTGCAAGAGCCGCAGCAGCTCTTGACCCGCAGCGCCCGTGGCGCCGACGATACCGACCGTGAGGGAAGTCGAATTGCTCATGGATTCTCCGTTGGAACGGGTCACCCAAACCTGTCTGCGCCTCGGCATCAAGCCCGCAGACCGCCTTCTCCTCGTCCGCATCGACACAGCCACCCTGCAATTCTTCCGCAAAGGTGTGCTCGTCAAAAGCTACGTCGTCTCCACGTCGAAACGCCCTCCGTCCAACATCAAGAATTCGCTCGGCACCCCCCGAGGCCTCCACGAAATCGCCGAACGCATCGGCGCGGGGCAACCACCCGGCATGGTATTCAAATCCCGCATACCCACCGGTCGCCACTTCTCCGAATTCCCCGACGCCGTTCAGCAAACCCAGCTCATCACGAGCCGCATCCTCTGGCTCCGCGGACTCGAACCTGGCGTGAACCGCGGCGGCGAAGTCGACACCTACGAGCGCTACATTTATCTTCATGGCACCAACCACGAGGAGCGCATCGGCCAGCCGATGAGCGCTGGCTGCATCGAACTTCGCAACCTCGACATCATCGAGCTCTACGAAGAACTCCGCACCGGCGACCAGGTCATGATCGTGGACTGAGCAGAGGGAGCAAGGAACACGGCGCCAGGAGCTCGCCGGCGCTTTACACCCCGCTCGGAAACGTCTCCGGCACTTCCTCCTCGTCCCAAGCTCCTGCGCCTTCAAGCGGCTCCACCGCCTCCGTCTCATCGATGTGAATCACCCCATCGAACTGCGCTGCCAGCGTCGCTCGAAAATAGTGACTCCATCGCTCCGTCTCCGGCCGATAAATCACGCCAATCGCGCGCTCCAGCCGCGGCCTCGATAGCAACTCATGCACTTCACCGCCCGGCGCAAGGGGCAGAAAAAAAGCCGGCATCCCCACATCGTGAAACAGCTCCTCGTAGCTGTCGCTGAGTGCGGCGCGCACTCGCTTCCGCTGCGGCCGCTCGCCCCAATCCGACGCCGCCATCACCGTCCCCGAGTAAGTCGTAAACCCGATCGACCTCACCTCCGGCCCGTGCCGCTCGCGCACGAGTTGCCCCAGATTCAATTCCCCCAGCTGCCCCATCTCCGTCGCCCGAGCATCGCCGAGATGCGAGTTGTGCGCCCACACCACCACCTTTCCCTCCCGACCGCGTGTGCGCAGATGCGTCATCAATTCCTCCAACGTGTCCGCCATGTGCTCGTCGCGCACATTCCACGACGCCGTGCGTCCTTTGAACATCGTCCGATAATACTTCTCGGCGTTCTGAGCCAACCGCGCGTTCTGCTCCGCCTCGAAAAACGCCTCCGCCGCCGTCGCTCCGTCTCGCGTCGCCCATTCCATGCGACGCCTCCGCAACTCCACCAGCTGCCGCGTCACCGCTTCCTCGCACGTGTTCTCGCCTACGCGTGACGCCGCCCACGCATACGTCTCCGTGTCGTGTCCGAACTCCTCGAAACACGCGTAACTCGCCCGCGCCTGCGCCGCCGCTGCCGGACTCTGCTGCTCCAGATACGCGATCACCGCCCGCATCGACGCGTGCAGCGAATAAAGATCCAGCCCATAAAAACCCGTCCGCGCCGCTTCCTCAACCCCGCCATTCCGCTCACGCAACCACGACACGAATTTCGCCACCGCCGTATTGCGCCACATCCAGGTCGGAAACCGCTGAAACCCGCGCAGCGCCTCCTCCGCATCCGCATCATCGCCGCGCCCCTGCACGAATCGATTGACTCGATACGCATCCGGCCAATCGCCCTCGATCGCCACCGCATCGAACCCGCGCCGCTCGATCAACGCCTGCGTGATCCGCGCGCGCCACTCATAAAACTCCTGCGTCCCATGCGTCGCTTCGCCGAGCAACACGATCGACGCCTCGCCGACCGTATTCAGCACCGCGTCGATCGCCGTGTCACCTTCCAGCGGACACGCCGCCTCGCAAATCATGTCGCGCGCATCGCGCGGCTCCGTCGGTCCAATTTTTACCACACCCCACAATAACTCCAACCGCCGCTCCCGCCATGGGGCGAACCTCCGACATCCCCACCCGCCCACCCACCGAATCGACAGAACCCGGCCGCAAACAACCACAAAGACACAGAGATCGGAATCCAAGGCCCTCTTTGTGCCTCTGTCTCTGTGGTTCCAATCTGCGTTGGAAACGCGCCCTCGCCTCGTCCCCCAGTCAATTTCTTCCCAACAACAACCGCAGCGAATTCACGCACACGACCAGCGTGCTGCCTTCATGCGCCGCCACGCCGATCGCGAGCGGCACCGCGCCCACCGCTGTCGCTACCACCATCACGATCACCACACCCAGGGAAATCGCCAGGTTCTGCCGAATGATCGCGCGCGCCCGCCGACTCAACCGCTGCGCCGCCAGAAAATTCTCGATGCGATCGTGCATCAAAATCACCTCCGCCTGCTCCAGCGCCGCATCGCTGCCGCGCGCCCCCATAGCCACACTCACATCCGCCGCCGCCAGGCTCGGCGCGTCGTTCACGCCATCGCCCACCATCGCCACTTTCCGACCCGTTCCCCGAATCTCCACCACCGCGTCGACTTTATTCTCCGGCGACAACCCCGCCCGCACTTCATCCAACCCGATCTCCTTCGCCACCGCCTCCGCCGCGTGACGCCGATCGCCGGTCAACATCACCGTCCGGATCCCCATCCGCTTCAACTCCGCCAGCACGCCTTTCGACTCCGCGCGAATCTGGTCCTTCAACAACACCCGCCCCACCACGTCCGCACCGATCACCCACACTTCCGTCAGCTCCGGATTCGCCGCTGGCAACCGCTTCGCCCACTCCGCCAACGGCCCGCTCTCCAATAACTCCCGCCGCCCCAACAACAAACTCGCTCCCGCCAGCTTCCCCCGCAGCCCCTGCCCCGTGAGCGATTGAAATTCTTCCACTTCCAACATCCGCGCTCCCACTACCTTCGCATGCCGCACCACCGCGCGCGCGATCGGATGATGCGACTTCGCCTCCAACGCATACGCCAATTCCAACACCTCCGTCTCCCGCCCCGCCGGAAAACTCTCCACCGCCACCACCGCCAACTCGCCCGTCGTCAACGTCCCCGTTTTGTCGAGCGCCACCACATCCACCTCCGCGAGTTTTTCGATCGCCGCTCCTCCGCGAAAGAGCACGCCATGCCGCGCCCCCCACGCGATCGCCGCCAAAATCGCCGACGGTATCGACAAAACCAATGCGCACGGGCTCGCCACCACCATCAGCGTCATCGCCCGATAAAACGCCGAACGCACCGCCTCCGTGTTCTCAAACGCCGGCAGCCCAAACCCGAGCCACCACACCAGAAACATCGCCGCCGATCCGCCGATCACCGCATACGTGTAACCCGTTCCAAACCTTTCGGTGAACCGCTCGCTCGGCGCCTTCAACTTCTGAGCCGTCTCAATCAGCCGGATGATCTTCTGCAGCGTGCTCTCCGCTGGCAGCCGTTCGACATCGAACTCCACGGCGCCCCATAAATTGATCGTCCCGCTGAACACCGCGTCGCCCACGCCTTTCTCCACCGGCGTCGCCTCGCCCGTCAGCGCGGATTCATCGCTCGCGCTCTTGCCTTTCGCCACCGTCCCGTCCGCCGCAAACGCCTCGCCCGGCCGCACCAGCACGCGATCGCCGACCTTCAACGTCTCAACCTCCACCTCCCGCTCGCCTCCGCCCGGCATCACCAAGGTCGCATGCTTCGGCGCCGTCTTCAGCAGCGCGCTCACTTCGCGATGCGTGCGATCCATCGCGTAATCCTCCATCGCGCCCGACGCCGAAAACAAAAACAGCAACAACACCGCCTCGCCCCACGCGCCGATGAACATCGCCCCGATCGCCACCGCGAGCATCAGAAAATGAATGTCGATCTCGCGCTTCTTCAGATTGTGCCACGAGTCGACCGCCGCATCCCATCCGCCCGCCACAATCCCGATCACATAAAACACTCGCGCCACCCACGGCATTCCGGGCGCGAAATGCTCCGCCGCCCACCCCGCCATCCCCGCCGCCCCGCAAATTCCCGCGAGCGTCGCCAGCATCCGCCACTCGCCCCCGCCATGCGCATGCCCGTGCCCCTCCTCCTCGTGCTCATGATCGTAATCGTGCTCGTGATCGTCATCATGATCGCGCACCTGACCGCCCTCTCGTCCCTCCACCCTGCCGCGCTTCCCCAACTCCACCTCCCGCCACTGCCAAAATCCCGGCGCCGTCACGCAAGTCTCCCGCCCTACCACCGTCGCTCCACCTTCCTTTCGCAACGCAAACCCCGCCGGCGCCGCCGTCTCCATTTTCGTCCCCACCCGCTCTTCGACCGCCGCAATCGTCGCCGCCAAACGCTCGCGAAAATCCTCCAAATCCACCGGCCCGATCGTCGCCACCGAAACCTTATGCGCCGCCGGGTCGATCTTCACCGCACTGATCTGCGGCTGCTCGCGCAAAAACGCCGCGAGTTCATCCACCCAGCTTCGACCTTCCTGACCGATCGTTTTCACAGCTCGATCTTCGGCTCGCCTCCGTCCGCCCGCAAGCCGCCTCCTCCGTTGTAATTCTCGCGAAACACCCTCACCTGTTTCGCCCACCATGATCGGCCTTCGCGACGACACCGACTCCGCGCCACCTCCTCCGGTGCGCAGTCGCGCGCCCGAAATGGCCGTTCACATCTTCGCTGAAACCGGAGTCCTCGCCGGTCCTCTTTCCCTCGAACATCGTCCCGAACAGGAACAGATGGCCCGCGCCGTCGCCGCCGCGATGCGCGACGACTCGCCTCTCCTCTTCGAAGCCGGCACCGGCGTCGGCAAATCCCTCGCCTATCTCGCTCCGGGCATCGTTCACGCCGTCGACTGCTCCCGCCAGCTGATCGTCTCCACGCACACGATTTCACTCCAGGAACAGCTCGAAACCAAAGACCTCCCAATCTGCCGTCGCCTGTTCAAATCCTCGCCCGAACTCGCCCGCTACGCCGATTTCAAATCCGCGGTCCTTGTCGGCAAGGCCAACTATCTTTGCACCACGCGCCTCGCGTCCGCCCTCAACGATAAACACGAGCTCTTTGCCGGCCCCGAACAAAGCGAGCTTCTCCGCATCGCCGAGTGGGCCAAGCACACCGACACCGGCCTCCGCCACGAATTAAAACCGCCGCCCGCCGATGAGGTCTGGGAAGCCGTTTCCGCCGACTCTTCCGGCTGCTCGAAGAAATACTGCGACTGCGACCGCTGCTTCTACCAACGCGCCAAAAAGCGCTGCGATTCCGCTCACGTCCTCATCGTCAATCACAGCCTCCTGTTCGCCCTGATCCATCTCGGCGAAGCCGTCGGCAAACAACACTCCCGCGGCGTCGTGCGCGCCGACGACTTTGTCGTCCTCGATGAAGCCCACACGGTCCCCGAGGTGGCCACCCAGAACTTCGGCCTCTCGATCACGAGCTTCGGCCTCGAACGCCTCCTTCGCTCGATCTACAATCCCGCCAAACGCAAAGGCTTCCTCGCCAAGCTGGGCGAACCCGCCGCAATCCTCGCCGTCGAGGAATGCGTCGACGCGTCCCGCCAGTTCTTCGCCTTTCTCCACGACAAGCTTCTCGCCACGCGTCCGATCCTCCGCGTCCGCGACGAAAACTTCGCCGAGCCGTGGCTCGATGCTCCGCTCGCCAAACTCCTCGGACAGCTCGGCCGCATCGAATCCCGACTTCCCGAAGGAAAAGTTCGCGACGAGCTCGGCGACAAAATGGTGCGTCTCGCCAGCTACCGCGCCGGCATCTCCGAATTTCTCTCCCTCGCCGACGCCGAACACGTTTACTGGCTCGAGATCGTCGGAAAGAAAAAAGCCATCGTCGCCCTCCGCAGCGCACCCATCGACGTCGCGCCCAAACTCCGCGAGCTCCTTTTCTCCCGCAACACCAGCGTCATCTGCACCAGCGCCACGCTTGCGATCGGCGGCGAACTCGCGCCTTTCGCCGCTCGCGCCGGCGCCGACGACGCCCGCGCGATCGCCGTGAAATCGCCCTTCGATTTCGAGCGCAACATGCGTGTTTACGTCGCCGCCGATGTCCCGTTGCCGTCTCCGCAGGAAGCGAAGCTCCCGATCGAATCGCTCACCGACTACGTCCGCTTCTGCACCGACCGCGTCACCGCCGGCTCGCTCGTTCTTTTCACGAGCTACACCGACATGCGCGCCGTCGCCCAAGCGCTCGAACCCGCTTACCGCAAAGCCAACCGCACGTTCTTGATGCAAGGCGCCGGCCTTTCACGCACCGAGCTCGCCCAACAAATGCGCGAACTCGGCAACGCCGTCCTTTTCGGCACCGACAGTTTTTGGACCGGCGTCGACGTCCCGGGCGACGCCCTCGCCCAAGTCATCATCACGCGCCTTCCGTTCGATCCGCCCACGCACCCCATCACCGAGGCGCGTTGCGATCACATTCGCGACCGCGGCGGCAGCCCGTTCAACGAACTCACCTTGCCGGACGCCTTGATCAAATTCCGCCAGGGCGTCGGCCGCCTCATCCGCACCGCCAGCGATCGCGGGGTCGTTACGATCCTCGACTCCCGTGTCCTCGCCAAAAGCTACGGCCGCCTCTTCCTCGATTCGCTCCCCGTCTCAGAGTTTACCCGACTCACGCGTGAGGACCGGGAAAATCGATTTCGCCCTTTCGCGTCCGTCGAACCGCGATAAACTCGGGTTCCAACTCCATGACGCTTCTCCGCTCAGCCGCGCTTACGGATATCGGACGCGTCCGTCGCAACAACGAAGATCGCTTCCTCCACGACGAGGCCGGAATGATCTTCGGCGTAGCCGACGGAGTTGGCGGCCTTCCCGGCGGCGCTGAAGCAGCTCAACACACCGCCGACGAAATCGTTTCGGCGATCCGCAACATCCCGCCCAACCAACCTCCCAGCCTTACCCCGATTGTGCAGCGTGTTAACTTCCTCGTGCACAATCTCGGCGCAGATCTCAGCCCGGGCGTGGGCATCGGTTCGACTCTCACCTTCGGCGTGATTCGCGAGCACACCCTTCACATCGCTCACGTCGGCGACTCGCGTTGCTACGGTTGGCGTCGCGGCGAAATCCTCCAACTCACCGACGATCACTCCGTCGAAAACGAGGCCCGCCTTCGCCGCGCCCGCGGCGAGGTCGTTTACTATCACGAAGGCAACCGCAACGCGCTCACCCGCTGTATCGGCCAGCCCGGTTCGCCCAGCGTCGACGTGATCGAACGCCCGCTGCAAGCCGGCGATCGCTACCTTTTCTGCACCGACGGAGTCACTCGTCTCGTGCGCGACCACGAACTCGGCGAAATCATGGGCCGGCTCGACGACCCCGAAGAAGCGCTCCGCCAAATCATCTCCCTCGCCGTCCGCCGCGGCGGCCCCGACAACGCCACGGGCGTGATGGTTTTCGTGGACGAACCTTGATCCTTTCGAATCCTTCCGACGCATGTCGGATCGCATCGCCCAATTCGAAAAACTCGTCGCGCAACAGCCCGACAACGAACTCTTCCGCTTCAGCCTCGCGCAGGCCCTCTCCGCCGCTGGCCGCGCCACCGACGCCATTCCTCACTACGAATTCTGCGTCGCGAAAAAGTCCGATTGGATGATGCCCCGCATCCTTCTCGGCAAACTCCTCCTCTCGCTTGATCGCCGCACCGAAGCCCGCCCGCTTCTCGAATCCGCCCTCCAGCTCGCGATTGATCAAACTCACGAAGACCCCGAACGCGAACTCCGCGCCCTCCTCGCCGATCTCTAAAAGCGGTGGGAAGGGTTCACGCCCGGATTCGCGCCCACAAAAAAGCCGGCCCATTCGGACCGGCTTCGAAACTTCACCTGCCCTGCCTCGCGCTCATTCGCGCCGCGACAGCAAATATAGCAAGTTCAACAGCGCGCCGACGAACGCCGCCACATACGTGAGCGCCGCCGCATTCAGCGTCTGACTCACGCCCGGCATCTCATCGCGATCGATAATCCCGAGTTGCACGAGCTGCGCCTTCGCGCGGCGGCTCGCGTCGAACTCAACCGGCAGCGTGATCAACTGGAACAGCGAAAGCACCGCGTAACAGATGATCGCGATATCGAGCACAATGCCGGTCAATCCGCGCACGAAGAAGAAGCTGCCCAAGATCACGAACGGCAGAATCTGCGAAACGAACTGCGTCGTGGGCACCAGCGCCATGCGCGCCCTCAACATCGAATAACCCGTCGCATGCTGAATCGCGTGACCCGCTTCGTGCGCCGCCACACCCAGCGCCGCCAGGCTCGTTCCACGATAGTTCTCCGACGAAAGCACGAGTCGCTTGTGGGTGGGATCGTAATGATCCGTCAGATGCCCCGACGTTTCCGTAATCTGCACGTCGGTGATGCCCGCGTGCTCCATCACCGCTTGCGCCGCTTCGCGCCCGGTGATGCGACCGCGCGACGGAATCCGCGCGTTCTTATTATAGGCGCTCGACACGCGAATCTGCGCGTAGAGCGCGAAGATGAACACAGCCACGAACAGGAGAATAAACACCCCCGTCGGCAGGTAAACGAATGCGAGTTGTGCTGTCATAGTTGGAAAATGGGTAAAATGCGCAGGCCTCCACCTTAACCAAAATGCTCCGATTTCCAGCCGAATCGAATCCGCATGGAAACGCCCTTTCCGCTTTCCAGCTCAAAACGGAAACCCGATCGACAACAACAACGTCCCGCCCGGATCTCCGGTTCGCGGATTCAAATTATGCCCATATTCCGCGCGCAAGGGTCCGATTAAGGTCTGATAACGAATCCCCAGCCCCACCGAATACAAGTTCTCGTCAAAGGGATAATCGCCGAGCCTCACCGACGTTCCGATTGCGTCCGCGAACAACACCACCGACCACTTCGTCGTCAGCGCCTGCTCCAATTCTAGGTTCAGCAGCAAATAAGTCTTCGCTCCAATAAAGCGCCCTTCCGCATTCCGCGGCGCCGCCTCCCCCGCCTGATAGCCTCGGATGCTATTATCCCCTCCGGGAAAGAAGCGTTTGTTCACCGGCAGATCCGAATCGTTCGAGGTCCCAAAGGTCGTGATCAAACCGTGATTCAATCCCGCATGCACCCAGCGTCCGCGACCCCAGGCCGTGTGATACGAGCCGCCGAACTCAACGCGCTGATAATCGACTCCGCCGCCCAAATACCGGCTCGCCGTTTCCGCCTGCGCAAACACCCGGTAACCGCGCCGCGGCCGCAACGGATTATCCCGCCGGTCGCGCGTCAACCCCACCTCCACGCTCGCCGCCGTGACTTGCTGATCGTCCGCTCCGCGCGTGGCCAGATTGTTGTCCCGATTCCGCAGCGCCTGATACGTGTAGCCGACTGACGCATTCGCCCCGATGCGTTGCACATTCGCCGCCAGCGACACGCTTCCGCCCCACTCCTGCCGGAGAAACGACACTTCCTGCCGCTGCAATCCAAACAGCCGCGCCGTTCCATCGATCGATTCCCCAAAAATCTCCGGCACCGTATAACTATATTCTCCCCGGCTGCTCTTCAACGATTGCACCAGCAACAACCGCGTCTGGTGCGCCCGCCCAAACAGATTGAACTGCCTCATCTCCACGCCTCCGCGCAGCTGCTCGTAGCTTCCGTATCCGAAAAGCAAATTCACCTCCAGTTCGCGCCCTTCCTGCAACTCGAACACCGGATCGCGCACCGGCCCGTCGTTCGGCTCGTAACGAACATCGACGCTTTCGAACACCCCGAGCCGCGACAACCGGAACCGCGCCTGCTCGATCGCCAGCGGATTCAATAGATCTCCAGATCCACTCCGCACGCGTCGCTCCAAGACCGACTCGCGAGTCTGATCCGCTCCTTCGAATCGCACATCTCCGATCCGCACCTCCTCCCCCGGCGCAATCGTCGCCACAATCGACACCGGCTGAACACCTTCTTCCACCGGCGGCAGCGTGCGACTGATTCGCACCGAAATGTCCGGATGCCCCAGCGAAAAGTAGTGATTGCGCACGGCCGCCACCACGTCCTGCTGCCAAAACGTCGACCACGGCATTCCGACAAACCCGCCCAACGCCGGCATGCGCCCTCCCGCCGCATCGCCTTGCACGTCGAGCGAGCGAACCATCCACCGCGGCCCTTCCTTCACTTCGACGTCCACATCCACCTCTCCCGTGGCATCGTCCATCCTGAGCTCGCGCACCGTCACCGTCGCATTCGCGTATCCGCGTCGCTCCAACTCTCCCGCCAGCGCCGCCCGCGCCCGATCCAGCCTCGCCGGCGAATAAACCCGCGCCGCTCCCGTCGAGATCAGCACTTTTTCTCCCGTAAAATATTCCTGCGCCGAATCCACCGGCAGCACCGTGAGCCCTTCGATCGTCACTTCGTCGAATCGATAACGCTCGCCTTCCTCCACGTTGAAATGCACCGCCGTCGCTTCGAAGGGACGCGGCAGCGAGGTCTCCAATCGTTCATCAAACTGAAACCGGTGCGTCTCGCCCGCTGGCGTTTGCGCCACCGCCTCCACTTTCGGCTTCAAATGCCCGCGCTCCACCAGCGCCGAGATCAACAAGAACACCGCATCTTCCAACGCATCCGCGTCGAGCGTCGCTCCGCGTTCCTCCCCCAACAACCGCTCGAGCGATCGCCTCTGCTCGCGGTTCCGCAACCAGCCCAGCCCGTTCACCTCGATATGCGCCGGCTTCGGCTCTTCCGCTGCCTGCGCGGGCACCGGGGCCACGCACGACGCGAGCAGCAGCGCGCCAACCAAACCGCTCCGCGCCAGCTTACTCCCTCGCATCTTTACTCCCTCCTTTGCTGTAGATGCGCCACTTGATGCCGCCGTAATACTCGTCGAACTCGTCGTATTCCCCCGTCAAAGCCCATTTTTCGTTCAACCGATACTCGATGCTGTAGGTCTCGCGTCCCTGCGCCGAAATATCTTCGCCGCTCGAAATCGTCAGCCGATCCGCACCGGTCGCATCGCCACCCAGCGTGCCGAGCAAACTCTGTCCAAAGAATGCCCCGAACCGCGTCGCGCGCTGCCGCCCCGTCGTCGTGATTTCATCGTTCGGCGCCTGTCCCGCCATCACCATCAACAACACTTGCTCCGCCTCCAGCGGCGGGCTCGACGAAAAGGTCAGGTTCGGCGCATTCACCGCGCCCGACAGCTCCATGCGCACGTCGTATCCATAGCGTCGAGTCGTTCCCGTCACGAAGATCTGCGGATCCGGCTGCTCGGCACTCACCCGCACGTAACCTTGCCGCACCGCAAAACTCGCGAATGGCAATCGCACGTTTCCTTCCTCGATCACCGCTTCGCCGCTCGTGCGCGGATTCGCCAGCGTTCCGGTCAACTTGAAGTCCGCCGACGCCACCCCGTTGAACACCGGCGTCCGCAACTGCATGAACCGGTCGCCTTCCACCACCACGTCCAAACGCCACGCGTTCACCGGCTCCACCTCCACCGAAAAATACGGCGGCCGCGCTGCCGGTCCGCCTTTCGCTCCCGTTGGCAAAAACGAGCGCACATCCGCCAGAAACAAACTGTCCCGCAAGCCCACGCGCCCGCCGATCGTGGTCGCGCCATTCGACGCCGTCACGAGCTTCAAATCCAGATCGCCGCGCAACAGCAGTCCGGTCTTCCGCACAAAGGGAAGATTCTCTCCCTTCAACGTCAGGTTCAGCTTCACCGGTTCGCCGTCCGGCAACTCCGCCGTGCCTTGCAGCGTCACCGTCCGCCCCGCCATTCGCGCCGTCACCCCCGCTAGCGTCATCGTCCGTCCTTCGAATCGCACGTCCGCATTCACTTCCTGCAACACGCCCAGGGGTCCGAGCGGCCGTGAAGTGGCTTCGCTGATACGCAAAAACCCCGTCACCGTCGCATCCGGTTTCAGCGTCACATCCAGATGCACGCGTCCTTTCGGCGCCAGCACACCGGGAAAATGCTGCGCCACGGCCGCCAGGTCCGCATTCGGCACCTGCACACGCACATCGCCCTTCCGCACAATCTTCCTCGGATCCCGGAAAAACTCGCGCCAGCTCGCCGCCGTCACCGGCAGCCAGCCTTCCGCCCGCACCGCCTGTCCGTTCACCTCCAGCGAAAAATGCTCCAGCTTCACGCCATCGCGGTCGCCCGTCAGGTGCGCGTTCAAATCCTCGATCTTCGGCCACACATCCTTGAACCGGCCCGACACCGCTTCCAACCGCTCCGCCTCCAGCCGCGCCTCGCCCTGCGGATGCGACCACGTTCCTTCGAAATGCACCACTGCCGCCGGCCCGACCAACTCCAACCCGGTCAATTGCGTGAATTTTTCCCAGAACGCAGGATTCGGCGACGTCGCCGCATCCAACCTGAATCGCGCATTCGCATCGAAGGCCACCAGCGGTCGCCCCAACGGCTGCACCACAATCGGCAACGTGCCCGCCGCGTTCACCACCACGCCTTCGCCTTCCGCTACGCGTAGCAACTCCAGTTGCAGCCCGTCCGCGTCGCCCTTGAACTGCGCCGAGAAATGCGCGTCGCGTTGCTCGTCGAGCACCACCGTCACATCCGTATCGATGCCATATTTCAACGGTCCTCGATCCCACTGCCCCCAAAATTTCAGGTCATCCACCGTCCACTCCACGCGAGGAAGCTCCGCGAAATCTCGCAACCACTCCGATCGCAACCCCGCCATTGTAAGATCCACTCTGCCCGTCTCGCCCCACGCGAGCGCGAGATCCGCCCGCGCCTTCGGCCCCTGCAACCGCAACGGTCCCGTGCGCCGCTCGCCCCACTCCATCCGTGCCGGCTCCGCCATTTTCAACACGGTCTCTTCACCTCGCATCCATTCCAAGGTTCGCAACTCCACGCCGCTTCGATCTCCCGCGCCACGCGCCACCAGCGTCGCCTCTTTGATCCGCGCCACCGCCGAAAACTCGTCCACGCGATCCGCCACGCCACGCCAGTTCGTCAACACTCGCGCCGGCGAAAACTCGCGCACTTTCACTTCCGCAATCTCCACCTGGCCTTCGTGCTTCAGCGCATTCAGCGGACCGTCCGCGATCGCGTCCACCCGCACCGCATCCATATCCAGGCTCTCCGGTAGCCATCGCGCAAACGCCTCCCGATGCACGCTGCCGCGCACGCGCAAACCTTCCACCGCACGCGCTCGAAAATCCCACGCTCCTTCCGCCTGCAACTCGTCCGCTTCCGTCCCCACCACGCGCAGCGCCGCTATCCGCAACACCGGCCAGTTCAGCGTTCCTCGCGCATCGAAGCGTGAAAGCCGCGTCTCCATCAAATCCAGCGCATCCCCGCTAAACGCAAACGCGATCAACGGCCGTCCGTCTTCGTTCGCCGAAATCGTTCCCGCTCCCATCAATCGTCCCGTCGCCTCGATCCACGTCTGTCGTTCGAGATCCGCCTCGAATCGAAAATCCGACGCCTCCGAGTGCACGCGTCCGGTGCGATCGATCTCCACGGGTTCGCTCAGGCTCGCCGTAATTCCCGGCAGTTCGACCTCAAACGTCTCCGCCACAAACCGTCCATTCTCGCCGCGACCACGAATCAACACTTCCAGGGGCGGCGCCTTCGCCCCGTCTAAGGGCACGCCCGACGCTTGCACGTCCGCAGTCAAATTTTCATCCCGCCACTCGATCCGCGCTTCTCCGCGCAGCGTCGCATATTGATCCCCCAACCGCACGCGCGACCCGGAAATCTCCCACGCTTCCGCCACGAAACTCGCTTCCAGCGGCCGCCATCCTTGCTCCGCGAATCTCACGTCGAGCGCAATGGGCTGCCCCCACCATTTCGCATCGCCCACGACCGTTTCACCTTCGCTGCTCAACCGCGCCGTCGCCTCATCTTCAGCCGATTCCAACGCCGCCGTGATCGCTCCGTCTTCCGGCAGACTCAACACCACGCCCGCGCTCCAATTCCGATAACTCACCGACGGCGAACTCAGCGTCCTTTCCCGCCACACGGCCGAATCGATCGTCAACTCGCCATTCGGCCAGGTCACCACACCTCGGCCCACCTCCGCCGTCGGCACCCAGCGATCCAAACGTTCCGCCACTTTCATCAACTGCGCTCGTAGCGGCACCCAACCTCGCGGACGAACCGGCGCCGCCACCTGCTCCCGCCGCCGCACGTCCGTTTTCCACTCGCCCGCCTTCGCGGTGATCTCGCCTCCGGTCGCCCTTCGCCACAGCCAGACGATCGGCGTAAACGACTCGATTTCTGAAATGCTCACCGTCACCCCGGGCCGCTCCACTTTCACGTCGCGCACCGTGAAGCGGGCATAACCGTTCCGCTCGTAGTCGCCGAGGCTCAGACCAAACCGCGGTCCCACTATCGACACCGCCGCGCCGAGCCACCAGGGCAGCGTCAACACCGCGACAGCCATCACCGCCGCGCCCGCCACGAGAACGATCACGAATCGACGCATGAGAGGTGAACGACGCGCACTCGATGCGCCGCGTTACGCGTCAAGCGGCCGACGCCAGACCGCACCGCTGCAGAAGCGCGCCAAGTTCCGGATCACGACCCATAAACGCGCGATACAGTTCCGCCGGGTCCGCGGAATTTCCCCGGCTCAAGATGTGTCGCACAAACGCCGCGCCCGTCTCCGCGTTGAAAATTCCTTCGCGTTTGAAACGCGTGAACGCATCCGCATCCAGCACCTCCGCCCACTTGTAGGAATAATAGCCCGCCGCATAGCCCACCGGGTCCGCAAAGATATGCGTGAACCGTTTCACGATCGTCGGCCCGGGCGGCTCCGTCGGCACGAGACACTCCTCGATCGCTGCCCGCACTTTCGATTCCACATCCGCCTCGCCCGCAAACTCCGCCGTCCGCGTGTGCATCAGCAAATCCATCTTCGCCAGTGAGAGTTGCCGCATCGTCGCCGTCGCTGCCCGGAAGGTCCGCGCCGCCGTCATCTTCACGAACAAATCCTCCGGGATCGTCGCGCCCGTCTCATGATGCCGCGCAAACAAATCCAGACTCTCCCGCTCCCAGCACCAATTCTCCATGATCTGCGACGGCAGTTCGACGAAGTCCCACGCCACGTTCACGCCGTTCAACGACTTGATCTCCACCTCGCCGAGCAGGTGATGCAGCAGATGCCCGAACTCGTGAAAAATCGTCTCCACTTCGCGATGCGTCAGCAACGCCGGTCGCCCCGGCCAGGGCGGCGTGAGATTTCCGCAAATCAATCCCAGGTGAGGCGCCCGCGTTCCATCCTCCCCCGGACCGCCGGTAATCAAATAGTTCATCCACGCACCGCCGCGCTTCGATTCCCGCGGATGCCAGTCCGCGTAAAACGACCCGACCTGCCGCCCGTCGCGATCGCGCACGTCATAGAACTTCACTTCCGCATGCCACGTCTCCACTTCGCCCGCCGCGCGTTCCTGAATCCGTAATCCGAATACACGACCGCACAGCTCGAACAATCCCGCCACTACGCGATCCATCGGGAAAAATGGCCGCAGCCATTCCTCGTCGAAATCATACCGGCTCCGCCGCAATTTCTCCGACCAATACGCGAGCTCCCACGGTGCCAATTTTGTCCGCGGCTGCCCCGTTTCCGCCGCCTTGAACTCCTCCAGCTCGCGCGTTTCCCGCTGAAACGCCTCGCCTGCTCGCGTCTGCAGATCGTCCAAAAACGCCAGCGCCCGCGCGCCTTCCTTCGCCATGCGTCGCTCCAGCACGAGATCCGCAAAATGCGGTTTTCCCAACAGCGCCGCTTTCTCCGCTCGTAGCGCCAGCACTTTCGAAATCAACGCCGTGTTGTCGTGCGCCCCGCTCGCCCCGACACCGACCGCCGCCGTCCACATCTCCCGCCGCAACGCCGCATCGTGCAGATAAACCATGAACGGTTCCTGCGACGGTTGATGCAGCGTGAATCTCCAGCCGTTCAACCCTTTCGCTTCCGCACTCCGCCGTGCCGCCGCTTTCGCGTGCTCCGGCAATCCCGCCAGCCGCGCTTCATCTTCGACGACCAGCTGCCACGCATTCGTCGCGTCCAATACGTTCTCCGAATACTTTTGCGTGAGCTGCGAGAGCTCCGTCTGCAACGCCTCCAGTCGCGCCCGTTGCTCCGGCGCCAGGTCCGCGCCCGCCTGACGAAACTCCGCCATCGTCTCATCCACAAATCGCCGCCGCACACCGGTGAGTTCGCGCGCCTCCGCCGTCGCCTCCGCCGCCTTCAACCGCTGCCACAATTCCGCATTCAGCGGAATCCGCGCATAAAACGCCGACACCTTCGGCAACATCGCATTATGCGCCGACCGCAGCTCCGGCGAGTCCGCGACCGACTGCAGATGCGTCACCTTCCCCCACGCTTGATTCAATTCCTCCGTCGCCTGTTCGAGCGCCAGAAAGGTGTTGGAGAAATTTGCCTCCGCCACCGCTCGATGCGCGATCGCATCGATCGCCGCCTGCGCCCGCTCCAGCGCCGCCTCAATTCCGGCTTCGATAAAGACGGGGCTTAGCTCCGACCAGCGGATATGAAACGAACTGTCGAGGAAAGGATTCTGCGCCATCCGCGCAAACACCGTGCCGGCAGCCTCGTTGTCAAACCGCAAAACTCACCAGGTGTAGCTCACGAGTCCCGACACCTGCCGCGGCGCCGCCGGCACCGCCGGCACTTCCTGAAATTCCGCTTCCCACAAATTATCCGCCTGCAACGTCAGCGACACCCGGCGCCACGCGCTCGGCCGATACGTCAAACCCACTGCCGTCAGCAGGGGTTCATTTCCCCCGCGCGTGCGCAACAAATTCGGCGCCTGCCACCGCGCTTCGTTATCGATCCGCAACTCGAGCTCGTCCGTCAGTCGCGCCGTCACCGCGAGCGTCGCTCGATGCCGCGCAAAGTTCAGCGCATAGAAACTAGCATCCACCAACGCGGTGCCGTAATCCTCGTCCTTCTCGAGCCACGTGTAACCGAGCACCACATCAAACCGCTGCCACGAGCGCCGCGCGACCAACTCGAATCCGCTCGTCGCAATATCCACCGGATTCGCGGTCCGCGCCGTCACGCCGCGACGGAACGTCCAGTCGACCAACTCATCCTCCTCCCGATGAAACACCGCTGCCTGCGCGCTCCACCCTCCCCAAATCCCGCTCGCGCCCAACTCCAGATTTCGGCTGACCTCCCTTCCGAGGTTCTGATTCCCGCGAAACAACCCCGCCGTCGGACTCGATTTCAACGCCGTATAAGTCGCGACCTGCGAACTTTCGGCATAACTCGCATAGATCCGCTGCAACACCGCCCCTCGCTGCTCCCGCGCGATTTCGAAGACCGGCGACACCCGACTCCGATCGCGATTGGTGTCGTCGTAAGTCGCGCCAGCTTTCACCACGACGTCCGCCTCATCGTTCAACGTCCACGTTTTCTCCGGCACCAGCGCCAGCTTGCCGAGCTGACGCGTGCGATACGGACCGAAGGTCAACGAGGTCGACTCGATCCGGTCCGCCAGCAACTCCGCGCGATAGTTCAACGCCGTTCCGCACCACGCTTTCTTCCCCGCCACCGCCGCCCCGCGAACCCAAGTCGTGTGCAGGAACGGCGGCACCGGCCCCACCGGCGCAAACCGATCGAAGGCATAATTGTCTCGGTTCCTCCGATAATAAGCGCCCGCTTCGAAAAACTCTCCTTCGCCGAATTCCACGCGATGGTTCAACGCCACGAAAAGCGTTTCGAGGTCGTCCGTTTCGTTCGAGTTGAACGGCGTATAAAGATTCGGCCAGCCGAAGAACTTCGTTTGATAACCCGCAAACAGATCCGTCTGCCCCCCGCCGCCGCTCAACTGTAATCGCGCATTCACACGGTCCAACTCGTGGTCGCCGAAGCGCACCGCGCCATCCGACTCCGAATGCGCCCACGCTACGTCCATCGCGATCGCCTGCCCGCCCCAGGTCGCGCCGGTCACGACGCCCTGATAAAACTCACTCTGAAACAAACCAAACTCGCCCGCGCCGACTGACGCCGCTCCCGCGTTCACAATCCGCCGCCACGGATACGCGACGGCGCCCACGGTCGCATTCGTCGATCCCACTGCAACGTCCAACCCCGTCGCGATCCGCGGCGCTCCCAACATCTGCGGCGCCACCGGGATCTCCGCAAAATAATGCCCCGTCTGTGGATCGAACAACGACACCGCCCCAATCGAGAACCCCGTGTTCTCGAAAATCCCTCCTCGCACCGCGACGTCCGCCTGTCCTTCCGCGAAGTTGCGCGCTTGCACATCCACGCGCGGTTCGAACCGCAGCGAGGTCACCGGCATCGCAAAGGTCGCCACCGGCGCTTGGTTCGCCACGCGGGGCGAATACACCGTCACCGCCGGAAGCGTTTCCGCCGGTTGCGCGCACACAATCGAGGTCGCCGCCGCGAGGGGCAGAAATCGCGAAATCATCCCGCGACCGCTAACAGCCTGCCCGCGAAAAACAAGACCCAGTTAAGTCAAATCGTGCGGAGCCCTTAACCAAGAGTATTGCCCACAAAAAACCCCGGCCTGTTGGCCGGGGACGTTTCGAGATTCGCTTGCGGAACTGCGACTTACTCTTCGCCGTCCTGCCCGATCGCTTCAACTGGGCATCCTTCCAAGGCTTCCATGCACAGCGCGACATCTTCTTCCGTCGTCGGCTGCTTATGCACGTAAGAATAGCCTCCTTCATCATGGCGCGTGAAGAACCCCGGCGCCGTCTCACGGCAAAGATCGCAGTCGATGCATTGCTGATCGACGTAGAATTTACCCGGCGCGTTGTTCGCCCACTTGTCCGCTTTGTTGGCCATGATTTGGGCGAACAAAGAGTAATTGAAAAGGGTGTCAAGCGGCCAGCCGCCGCTCGGAAAAGCGAGTGAAAAACGGGTGACGGCTTGTGTTTGCGAGGGCGCATTCCTAGCTTTCGGCCAATGTTGTCCGACCGGCCCTACATGCGGGACGATTACCCTCGTAATGGAACCAGCGCCGTCACGTGGCTCATCTCGGCCATCGTCGCGACGGTCGTTCTGCAATACGTGTTTCTCCGCGTCTTCAACGGCAACCCGACGCTCGATCGCTTGCTGATGCTGACCACCGAAAGCATTCGCTCGGGCAAGGTTTGGACGCTCTTCACTTACAGTTTTCTCCACTCCACCGGCAACCTGCTGCACGTCGTCGGCAATCTTCTCGGTCTCTATTTTCTCGGCCGCGCTCTGCAACCGGTCCTCGGATCGCGGCGTCTGATGTGGCTCTACTCCGGCGCGGTCGTCACCGGCGGCATCCTCTGGGTGGCAACTCACTGGGATGGAGCCGGCGCCGCGATCGGCGCTTCGGCCGGCGTGCTCGGCCTGCTGGTTGTCTTCGCCTGCTTGTATCCAAACCGGCCGATGACGTTCCTTTTGTTCTTTGTCTTGCCTGTGACGTTGAAACCGAAGCACGTCGCGATCGGCCTGCTGATCTTCGAACTCTGCGGATTCCTTTTCTACGAAATCATGGGCGCCGTCTCGCCTTTCGGTTCTTCCATCGCCTACTCCGCTCACCTCGGTGGCATGCTGGCTGGCTGGCTGTTCTTCCGCTACGTCCACGAGTCCAACTGGAGCTTCCCTTCGACGCGCCGCGATATCGAGCCACCCGGTTGGATGCGCAAAACGCCGAAATCCGCCCCGCCGCCGGTGTATCAAGTGGATATTACACGCCGTGAAGATCTTCGCGTCGAGGTCGACCGCATCCTCGACAAGATCAACAGCGAGGGCTTCGGCGCGCTGACCGCGGACGAAAAGCGCCTGCTGGATGAAGCGCGTGATTTGCTCAGCCGTCGTTGATCCACGATCCTGTGCCAGCCCGCTTCGGCCGATTTTCGCCGGACTGCTTTGCGCTGAAACCTCTCCCCTTCTGTCCAATCTAACTCTTTCGAGATGACCTCACGTTTCTCTCCCTTCCGCCGATTCTTCGTCATCGCCTTCTTCTCCGCGGCGTCGATCGCCGTCGCCGCCGCCCCTCGCGACCGCAAGTTCGTCACGTCTCCCACCCTGTCGACGGAAGCGCGCACCTTGGTGAACCTCCTCGAGCAAGCGCACTACAATCGCGACGCCGTGCGCAGCGCCGACTACGCCGAGGTTATTCCCAACTACATGGGCGATCTCGACGGACAGCGGCTGTTCTTCCTCGAGACCGACAAGAAATCCTTCAACGATCTCTACGCGAAAAACATCTATTGGAATCTCAGCGCCCTCGGAAACATCGACGCCGCCTACGAGATTTTCAAAGTTTACGAATCGCGCACGCGCGACCGCATCAACTGGATCTTTGAGGAACTGACCAAGGACTTCGACTTCAGCGTTAACGAATCCTACCGTCCCGACCGCACAAAATCTGAGTGGCCCGCCACCATGACCGACGCCGACAACCTCTGGCGCCAGCGTCTCAAGTTCGAGCTCATCACCGAGCTCATGAACAAGAAGGAAATCGCCGAAGCCAAGGAGGTCATCCGCAAACGTTACGAGCGCATGCTGAAAAACGTTTCCGATCTCGAAACAAGCGACGTCGCCGAACTCTTCCTCTCGAATGTCGCCCGCATCTACGATCCCCATTCGACGTATTTTTCTGCGGATACATTCGAAGATTTCGGCATCCAGATGAAGCTGCAACTCGTCGGCATCGGCGCGCTGCTCGGCATCGAGGAAGACTACTGCCTCGTGAAGGAAATCGTCCCCGGCGGACCTGCCGACAAACACAACGAACTCAAGCCGAACGACAAAATCATCGCCGTCGGTCAGGGCGACGCCGAGCCCGTCGAGGTCATTGGCATGAAGCTGCGCAAGGTCGTCGAAATGATCCGCGGCGAAAAGGGCTCGCAGGTTAAACTCATCGTGAAGCCCGCCGCTGCCCCGGACGAATCCGTGCGCAAGGAAATCCTCATCACGCGCGATGTGGTTAAACTCAGCGACAAACGCGCCCACGCCGCCGTCTTCGACGTTCCCAATCCCGAAGGCACCGGCACTCTCCCTCTCGGCGTGATCACCTTGCCCGCATTCTACGGCCCGGCCGACAACGATGATCCCGAAGCAGAAAAGACCACGGCCACCAAGGACGTCGCGCGTCTTATTGAGCAACTGAAGGAAGCCGGCATCAAAGGCCTCGTCCTCGATCTCCGCCGCAATGGCGGTGGCTATCTTTCCGAAGCCGTCGAACTCACCGGGCTCTTCATTCCGCAAGGCCCTGTCGTGCAGGTGAAGAACTACGCGGGAGAAATCCAAATCGACAACGACAACGACCCCGCCGTCGCCTACACCGGTCCGCTCGCCGTGCTCGTCGACCGTTTCAGCGCTTCAGCCTCGGAAATCGTCACCGGCGCACTCCAGAACTACGGACGCGCCGTCGTGATCGGCGACACCTCCACCCATGGCAAGGGCAGCGTGCAAACGGTCCTCGAGATGAAGAACATCGTGCCGCAACTTGCCCGCGCCCCCGACAAAAGCGGCGCCGCCAAATTTACCGTCCAAAAATACTACCTCCCCAACGGCGCTTCCACTCAGCTGAAGGGCATCACCCCCGACATCGTCCTTCCGTCCATCGACGAATTTCTCCCGATCGGCGAAAGCAGCCTCCCGCACGCGCTCGTCTGGGACGAAATCCCCACGAGCTTCTTCGACGGCGAACCGCTCGACAAAAAAGTCCTGAACTCACTCCGCGACGCCAGCGTCGCCCGCCAGGGAACCCTCGACGAATTCCTCTACCTCAAGAAAAACGTCGACTGGTTCAAAACCCGCCAGGAGCAAAAGCTCGTCTCGCTCAACCTCGACGTCCGCCGTCAGCAGAAGGAAGCCGACGAAGCTTTCCGCAAGGAACTGAACGAGGAGAAAGCGCGTCTCGCGAAGGCGGATTTCCCCTTCCGCGAATTCCGGCTCGGTCCCCCGCCCCCGCCCAAACCCGTCGCGGAAAAGCCCGCTGAAACCTCCGACGATGAACCGGAGGATCTCGAAGCGGAACTCAGCACGGACGACGATGAATCTTACGGCAAGGTCGACGTGCACCTCCGTGAAACACTCCGTGTTCTCGGCGACGCGATCGCGCTCGCGAATGATCAGCAATACTGGGCGAGCAACCAACCGCCTCTGACCATCGCGGCCAACCAACCGAAGAGCTGATTCGATAGCGGGGCGCGTTTACCGCCCCACCGCCTGGCTGCGGTTCCACGCGATCACATACCGATCGCGCTTGGTCAGATCCTGTAGCGACTCGCCCGCGGCCAAGCCCGCCCGGCTACACGCCTCCAACAGAAGCGTATGCTGCGCGATGCCTGTTTCCAACGCCAGCATCCCACCCGCCGCCAGATACGCCGGCGCTTCCGCGATAATCTTCAAGAGATCGCCCGCTCCTTCTTTCCCCTCACCTGTGAGCGCGCTCACCGGCTCGAAGTCTTTCACCTCCGGAGCAGCCTCCGCCGTCTCCGCCGCCGTCAAATAAGGCGGGTTGGAAACAATCAGGTCGAACTTCTCTTCGCGTGGCACCCGCTCGAACCAATCCGATACGATCAACCCTACTCTCGCCTCCACGTTCTGGATACGCGCGTTCTCTGCCGCCAGCGCCAGCGCGTCTTCGCTCGAATCCACCGCCACCACCGTCGCGTTCGGAAAGATCTTCGCCAGCGCCAGCGCGAGCGCTCCCGTTCCTGTCCCCAAATCCAGGATACGCGAGGGCGGCGTCGACAGCCGCGCGGTGATGAGTTCGACAAGATATTCCGTCTCGGGTCGCGGGATGAGCGCGCGTCGATCCACCTTGAAGGAGACTCCGCAGAACTCCGTCTCGCCCACGATGTATTGCAGCGGCTCTCGCAACCCACGCCGGCGCACCACCGGTCGTATCTTTTCCAACTCTTGCTCCGTCAGCGGTCGCTCGAACTGGAGATAAAGCTGCATTCGCTTCAGTCCCAAGCCGTGGCCGATTAACAATTCCGCGTTCAAGCGCGGGTTCTCTATCCCCTTTGCTGCCAGGAAATCGGTCGTTCGCTTGATGATCTCAAGGACCGTCAGCATATTATTCGTCGTCGCTGCGCCTCGCCTGGCCTGCGGCGCCCGGCAGGACTAATCCCGTCAACGCCGCCAACTTCTCCTCATAATCTGCTTTCTGGAGCGCGGACACGATTTCCTCGATCGCTCCTTCCATCACTTGGGGAAGATTGTAGAGCGTCAGGCCGATGCGATGGTCGGTCACGCGATTCTGCGGGAAGTTGTAGGTGCGGATCCGCTCACTCCGATCGCCCGAGCCAATCTGGCTGCGCCGCGTCGCCGCATATTTCGCTCGTTCCTCGTCTTCCCGCTGCTTGAGCAGTCGCGATCGCAGCACCGTCATTGCGCGCGCCTTGTTCTTGATTTGGGAACGCTCGTCCGCACACGTCACAATCAACCCCGTCGGCTTATGCACGATCTGCACCGCCGAATCGGTCGTGTTCACGCCTTGACCTCCGGGCCCGCTCGCGCGCGTGACCGTGATTTCAAGATCCTGAGGATCGATCTCCACATCCACTTCCTCGGCTTCGGGCAGCACCGCCACCGTCACGGTCGAAGTATGGATCCGGCCATTGGCCTCCGTCACCGGGATCCGTTGCACCCGATGCACGCCGCTCTCGAACTTCAGCTGTTTATAAACATCCGACCCGGTGATCAGAAAAATGACTTCCTTGTATCCACCGCGATCCGACGTGCTGCTGCTCATCGGCTGAATCTTCCAACCGTGCCCGTCTGCATAACGTGAATACATCCGGAAAAGCTCCGCCGCAAAAAGGCTCGCCTCGTCCCCTCCCGTGCCCGCGCGGATTTCCATGACCGTGTTGCGCGAATCGGTGGACTCCGGCGGGATCATCTCCAACAACACCGTTTGCCGCCGGGCTGCGAGCTTCTGCTCCAACTCCGGCAACTCTGCCTGCGCCAGCTCGCGCAACTCGGGATCCGCTGCCGCTTCGCGGCTCAGCGCTTGCGCCTCATCCACATCTCGAGCGAGGCGCTCGTGTTCACGATAGTTCTCCACCAGTTGCTGCAATCGCTGCTGCTCCCGCGAAATCTCTGCCGCACGACGTGGATTCGCGTAAAAGGAAGGCTCTGCCATCTGCGCGTCGAGTTCTTCGAGCCGCCGTTGGAAAGGAGCAATGTCGGGAAGTTCGTCCATGAAGTGCAGCGAAGCCGTGGAGGCATTTGCGAATTGCGCGCACCGCGGCCTGCAGCTTGGCTGACGGCAATCGAGCGCCAGGCGAAGACTCGCCTAACTCTGCCGATCAGCAATGGCCACCACGCTTTTCACTCAGAACACCATCGCCTGCATTTGGGACTTCGACAAGACTCTTATCCCCGAATACATGCAGTCGCCGCTCTTTCGTCGTTACGCGATCGACGAAACCAACTTCTGGGAGGAGACGAACAAACTCGCCGAGCACTACCGCCGCCGCGGTTATCACCTCTCGCCGGAAATCAGCTATCTCAACCATCTGCTCACCTATGTTCTGGCCGGTCCGATGGCCGGCTTGAATAACAAGATCCTCCGGGAGTGTGGAAAGGAAATCGAGTTCTACCCGGGACTGCCGGAGTTCTTCGGACGCGCCAAGAAGTTCGCCCGCGAGAAACCCGAATACGAGAAACACGACATCGCGCTCGAGCATTACGTCGTAAGCACGGGCATCGCCCCGATGATCCGAGGGAGCGCCATCGCCCCGCACGTCGACGGCGTCTGGGCCTGCGAATTCATCGAAAACCCGCTCCAGCCCGGCTTTCTCAAACAGAAAGAGCTCCCCATCGAAGACACCGCCGCCATCGCGCAGATCGGCATGGTCATCGATAACACCACCAAGACGCGCGCGATCTTTGAGATCAACAAGGGCACCAACAAGAACCCTGCCATCGAGGTAAATTCGAAGATGGCCGCGGAGGACCGACGTATCCCTTTTCAGAATATGATCTACATCGCCGATGGCCCGAGCGATGTCCCCAGCTTCTCCGTCGTCAAATCCGGCGGCGGCAAAGCTTACGCCGTTTACAATCCCGAGAAGTCGGAAGAGTTCGCGCAAAACGATCGCTTGCTCCAGTCCGGCCGCATCCACGGCTACGGTCCCGCCGACTACACGGAAAAAAGCAGCACGTCACAGTGGCTGCGCATGCACATTCACCAGATCTGCGACCGCATCGTCGCCGATCGAGAAGCCGCGGTCGCGTTAAAGGCTTCGAAGCCCCCCCGCCACCTCAACGCCACCGCCGAAGAGCTCGCCGCCCGTCGCTTAGCGAAGATTCCCAAGCAGCAATCCTTTCTTGAGGAAAGCTGAGCCAAGGAATAGCGGGCCCCGCGCCCGTTGTATTTTGAAGCAAAAAAAAGCGCCGCTCGAAAGCGGCGCTTGAAGTTTTCAACACCTCACAGACCGGAGCCGCTCGGGCTCACCGTCACCGGCGGGAGGACCGGATCCGTTGGCGGCGTTACGATCTGAGTCGAAGGAGGGTCTCCTGGCGTAGGCGACGCGGGCGGAGGCGTTACTTGCACAATCGTTGGCGCGGGCGTGTTCACGACAACCTGCTGCTGTTGGACCGCTTGCGCCATACCTTGCTGGGAACCCGAATTGACCGCGTTAATAATCGATTGCGCTACAGCTGAATCAGCAGAGGAATTGCTCCCCGCGAGCGCTGCTTGTGCGATAGCCTGCAAAGCTTGGCTCGCCGCGTTCGCGCCCGCTGTAGCAGCCGCGGCTACATCTTGACCGCTTGCCGTGGCCGCAGCAACAGCCTCAGCAACCTTCGTCTGCACCACCGCATTAGCCGCTGCTTGACTGATATTGGTTGCTGCTCCCGGATTCGCCCGGACGGCAGCCTCGGTAATTGCAGCTATCGCGGCGGTATTACCGCCAGTTGCCGACGTGCTGGACGAAGCCGCGGCCACAGCCGTTTGCGTGAATTCCGCCGCACGCGCCGGGGCCGCCGACGCTGCCGCATTCACTACGGCTGCGAGCACCGCCGTCGCAGTATCCGAGCCACCTGCAGCACTCGTATTAGCTGCTACGTTGTCTGCCACCGCTTGCACGGCCTCCTGCAACAGCTGTTCGACGGAAAGCCCCGTCTGGCCCGAGGCCGCGATCGCCGCGGCGATTGTCGAAACCGTATCAGAATCGCCGGCCACAGCCATCCCGACCGGGATGTCGACCGTCACTCCATTACCAAGATTTATCGTCACCGCGCCGCTCAGCGTGGCCACCGTCGTGCCGCTGATGTTGACGGACACGCCATAGACCGTCCCACGCGCCGCCGCTACACCTTTCGGCGTGCGCACGCCGTAGCGGTTGATTCCCTTCTTGGCCGGATCCAGCGTCGAAATGACATTTCCCTTCTTCAGATCGAGCAGGGCTTCCTGGCTGGTAACTACGTCACCGTTCTTCGTGATCGCGAGCTTCTCCACCAGCACGACGGTGTTCTGTTCGATGGTCGCAACGACTCCGGGGAGAGTTTCCAAGTAAACCTGTCCATCCGCGGCGGTCGTGACCAACGCCCCCTCCGGGATCGTCATGCCACTCGTGAGCGGCTGCGCCGAGGTCGATCCAGGCAGTTGCACTTGAACGGAGCCCGTGACCTTCACGACCTTCGCTTCGTGCGCGCTGAGCGGCACCGCGAGCCCCCCTGCGAACAAGCAGAGGAACGTAAAAACCTGCAGTATCTTTAACGATTTCATGAGCTGGTGTGTAGAGGGATTTCCCTGAGGGATTGCGGGGAATATCCCGCTGCGCCAGATCATGGCAACGCCTAATTTGGGCGAAACGGCTGCTTGCATGCCCCCTACTCGCCTACGAGTTCAAACACCTCCACCGCCGCCGCTTTTCCCTTCACCCTCAACGCCCCGCACGCACGCGTCTTGAATTGGTCTCCCAGCAACCTTGGCAGTGTCTCTCCCACAAGCACTTCGGTGCCCTGCTCCTTGTTCAAGCTCTCCAACCGTGATGCCAGATTCACCACGTCGCCGATTGCCGAAAACTCCATCCGCCGCGGCGAACCAATATTTCCCACCAACACGACTCCATGATTTAATCCGACGCCCATCCGAAACTCGGGCTTCCCCGCCGCTCGCCAGGCTTCGTTCATCTCTCGCAAGGTCCGCTGCATCGCCAACGCCGCCCGCGCCGCTCGTCGCGCATCGCTTTCTATTCCCTCGCTATCCAAGTCGCCCCACACCGCCATGACGGCATCGCCGATGAACTTGTGCAGCGTGCCGCCTTCCCGGTGAATGCACTCCACCATCGCCGCGAGATACTCGTTCAACTGCCCCACCAGTTCCTGATCGCCCATTCGCTCGGTCAGGCTCGTGAAGTCGCGCAGGTCCGAGAATAACACCGTCACCGGTCGTCGCTCGCTGCTGACCGCCGCGATACTCCGCCCGTCCTTCATCATCTTCGCCAACAGCTCCGGCGACAAATACGCGCCAAACATCTTCTTCACTTGCTCACGCGCCTTTTGCTCCCGCCGCACCCGTCCGCCAATCACGACAAACTGCAACGCCCCAAACCCCAGCACGGGCCACCACAGCGGCAACCACAGGCTCCACTGCACCCACGCGCCGAAACACGCCGCGACGTAACCAGCCGCGCTCACCACCCCAAAGACCGCCATCGCCCACACCGATCGTCTCAGTCCGATCGCCAGGCCCGCATACCCCCACACCAGCCCGCCCAACAACACCGCCCACGGCGGGGCTCTTCGCGCCAGATCGTTCGCGAGCACATTGTTCACGAGGTTGGCGTGCACGAGCACGAGCGGCGAAAGGGGGCTTCGCTGCGTCGGACCTGCGTCGGCTTTCCCCACGACGCTCTGCCCAATGAAAACAACCCCGCCTGCCAACGCTGGCATCTCCGGTTCGCCCGTCTGCTGCACAAAACGTTCGTCCAGTTTGAACAGCGCTTCCACGTAATTCATCGCCGCAAAATCCAAGCCCACCTCCGCCTGATCGTAGCGATAATTCAGCAGAAACCTCCCCGCCGTATTCACCGGCAGTAGCAATTCACCGCGCGCCGCGGTGGGTAAATACACCGCATCGCCGAGTTCCACCCGCACGTCTTCCGGCTCCACGTCGAAAAACGCCATCAAGGTCTGCAGCGCCAGCGAGGGATAAACTTCGTTGCCGACTCGCACCACCAACGGGATCTCCCGCCGCACGCCATCGCCGCCGGGCGGCGTATCCACAAAACCATACCAGCTCGTCGCCCGCAGCGCCGGAAACGGCAAGAGCGCGTGCGTATCTCCCACCAATTCGCTCCGATCGCCGCGAACTTTCGACAGCGCCCGCGTCAGTCCCCCTCCCGCCGCGTCTCCTTCCACTGGATACGGATCGCTGACAGCTCCCGTGATCACGCGCGTCCGCGCACGCGCCGCCATTGCCGCCGCGCGCGCCATCTCTTCATCGCCGCCGCCTTCACGCGTCGCATCGAGGATCACGTCCCACGTGATAACCTTCGGCCCCGCGAGCGTCAGGAACTTGATCATATCTCCATGCACGCCCCGGTCCGGCGGCCACGGCGCGAGATCTGCCTCCGTGGTATCCTCATAAAGAATGATCGAAATACGTGGATCCGGCGGCGGTTGATAACGCACTCGAAACACCGTTCGCCAATCCAGCGAGCGCCATTCAAGCCGACGCACGATCGTCCAATCGGCGAGCAACCACGCCGCGCCAAAACACAACAGCGGCGCCAGCGGCACGCGCATCCACGAACGAAGAGCTGGACGCTTCATCCGCCGTGACGCTGGCAACTCGCCCGCAAACAACCAAGCGCTTTTCGCTTCGTCAGCGCCGGTCAGGAGCCGCCCGCAATCTACACGCCTGCCACGCTACGGCGTCGCCGCCACCCGTTGCGCCCGCTCCGACACGAGATTGTTCACGCGTTCCGCGTAATTGTGGGCCGCCTTCGAAGCTCGCCCTTGCACCGTCGCACTCAATCCGCCGTTCCACGCCAGCGCGATGTTGTAAGGCGTCGCCGGCAATCCGTTCCGCACCAACCCTCGCTTCACCCACTCGTAATGCTTCAACGCCACCTGCTCGGAGGCGTCCCGCTCGACCGCTCGTTCAAACGGCATGTCCGTATGCATTCGCCACGTGACCCGACGAAACTGATACACGCCCAACTCGCCGTGCTTTCCCGGTCGCGCTGTGTTGCGCGGATTCTCCACCGCCCGAATCGCCTCGAGCGTCTCCGCTCGCATCGCTGCGCGCGCCGTTCCCGGCGAAATCCCTAACACCATCATAGCCGCCCCGCCCAGCAGCAGCAGCCGTCGAGATCCCAGAACACTCAGGCGGGTTTTCACGCGGCTCCCTGACCGCCGTGCCTGCACTTCGGTTCAAAACCGCCACCAACTTTTCCCGGAAAATCGGGGGAACTCCGGTGTTCGCGCGAAACGCACGACTCCGACAGCTCTCCTCCCGCCACATTTGTCTGGACACAACTGCACTTTCCTCACGATCCCTCCTCGCCCCACCCCACCCCTTTCGTGAGCCCCCCCGACTCCGAATACGCCCGCTGGTTTGCCGAAGAAGTTCACCCGCACGAGGCATCGCTTCGTGCCTACCTTCGCGGGATGTTTCCCGGTCTTCGTGACGTCGACGATCTCATCCAGGAATCCTACACGCGTCTGCTGCGAGCGAAACAGGCCGGCCGCGTCACCTACGCGAAAGCCTTCCTTTTCGCGACTGCACGCAACGCCGCCCTCGATCTCTTCCGCCGCCGAAAAATTGTTTCCATCGACTCCGTAGGCGATTTGTCCGCGCTGTCCGTCCTAGAAGAGAGCCCCAGTGCCGCCGATACCATCAACAAACAACAGGAGCTCGAGCTGCTCGCTCAAGCCGTTCGCACGCTGCCCGACCGTTGCCGGCAGGTGCTCACGCTTCGCCTGCTGTATGGACTTTCCCACAAGGAAATCGCCTCCGAGCTCCGCATTTCCGAACACACGGTCAAGGCGCAGCTCGCCAAAGGCATGCGTCGATGCGCCGCCTTTTTCGAAGAACGCGGCCTGCTTCCGTCCACCCGAAAGGATCCTTCGTGAGAACCTTTCCTCGTAAACGCCCGTCCGACGACGACACCATCGAAAGCCGCGCCGCCGCGTGGCTCGTCGAGCGCGACGAGGGTCTGTCTCCCAACCGCCAGCGCGATTTTGAAGCGTGGTGCGCCGCCGATTCTCGTCACGCCGCCGCCGTCGCGCGCCTCGAAGCCGCGTGGTCCGCCCTCCTCCCGCTTCGCGATTATCGTCCGAGCGCCCGTGTCCACCCTGATCCCGACATTCTCGCGCCGCGACGTCCTGCCCGCGTGCTCGCCTCGCCGCGTCTTCTCCTGCTGGCCGCCGCCGCAGCCGTCGCGATCGTAGCATTCTGGCAGTGGCCGCACGCCCCATCTCCCACGCCCCTCGCCCCGGGCGAAACCTACTCCACCACCGTCGGCGGTTACGAACGCGTCACGCTTTCCGATGGCTCCGTGCTTCAGCTCAACGACAGCAGCGAGGTCCGTGTCCAGTTTACGGATACGGAGCGACGCGTTCATCTGCTTCGCGGACAAGCCCACTTCACCGTGGCCAAAAACAAATTCCGCCCTTTCCTCGTCTCCACGCCGTCCGTGGCGGTCCGCGCCGTCGGCACCGCCTTCGACGTTCGCTTGGGAGCCAACGAAGTGGAAGTCCTCGTCACCGAGGGCACCGTTCAACTCGATCGCAACGCATCACACCGTTCCCTCACCGAGTCATCGAGCGCTCCCCTCGTGAACGCCGGTTGGCGCGCGATCGTTGCCCACGAATCCTCGATCGCCCCCACCTTCACGCCAGTCGATCCTGCCGCGCTCCACGAAGCGCTCTCCTGGCAGGGACCGCGCCTCGTGTTCGTCGAAACGCCGCTCGCGGACGTGATCGCTCAGTTCAACCGGCGTAATCAGATCCAAATTTCGCTCGGCGATCCTTCGCTCGCTCGGCTCCCTGTCGGCGGAAGTTTCCGCGCCGAAAATGTCGACGCATTCATTCGCCTCCTCACCAGTTCCGGCGAAATCACCGCCGACTATTTGGGCGACCGCGTCATCCTGCACCCCGTCCGCTAACCGCGGGCGCCGCTTGCGCGCGAAACGAAAACTCCTCGCGCCGCATAACCATCTTTCGCCGCTGCTTCGTCTACCTCACTGACGAGCCTCCCACGCTTTCGCTATTCATGCGTCGCCACTCAGACCTCCGCCGCTTGACGCCCCTCCGCGCCCGCTGGTCTCTGCTGTTCGTCACTGCCGCCACACTGCTGCTGAGCCAAGTCACGATCTCGGCCGCTCCTAAATCCTTCAACATCCCCCGCGGCGACGCCGCCACCACGCTGCCGAAATTCGTCGAGCAATCCGGCGAGCAGGTCGTTTATCTCGTCAACAACGTCCGCGGCGCCACCACCCACGCGGTCCGCGGCGAATTCGAAGCTCGCGCCGCCCTCGATCGCATGCTCGCCGGCACCGAGCTCTACGCCGTGCAAGACGAACGCACCCCCGCGCTCGTCATCAACCGCCGCGCAACCGCTCACCAAAGCAGCTCCACCGTCCGCCCAAACGCCCCTGCTTCCGCGGCCCCGCACATTCCCACAAACCACAACTCTCCCGCCGACGACATCGTTCGCCTCCCTTCCTTCACCGTGCAGTCCGGCCGCGATGTCAGCTACGTCGGCCAACAAGCACTCTCCACCACCCGCACCGGCGTCGAACTCCTCGATCTCGCCCAATCCGTGAAGGTCATCAACCGCGCCTTGATCGACGATCTCAATCCCTCGCTCGTCGTCGACACGCTCAAATACGTCGGCGGCGGCCAAGCCGGAAATATCAACTTCGCCGACGACCGTTTCGTTCTCCGCGGCTTCAACAGCCCCGCCGACCTCGGCGATTTCGTCGACGGCTTCCGCGGCAAAACCGATTCCAACACCGACACCGCGCTCATCGAACGCCTCGAAATCATCAAGGGCCCCTCCGCCATCTTCGTCGCCAACGGCCCCGTAGGCGGCGTCATCAACAAAATCATCAAAGGCCCCGTCTCCTACGATCTCCGCTCGCTCAAAGTTCAAGTCGGACGCTGGGACGGCAACCGCGCCGAGATCGATCTCGGCGGTCCCGTCACGCGCGACGGGAAACTTCTCTACCGCCTCGTCCTCGCCGGCCAGTCCGCCTGCGGCTACTACGACGAAACCTTCTCCAATCGCGTCATCTTCGCCCCGTCCCTCGCCTACGACTTCAACGAACACTCCCGCGTCACGCTCAAATACAATTTCCTCCTGTATCGATTTTCCTCCTACAACGGCCTGCCGTTCGACGAACGCACCGGCCGCCGGCTCGACCTCGACCCTCGCCGCCACTTCGGCGAACGATCTCCCCGCAATTGGCGCAAGGACATCATCCACCGCGCCTTTCTCGAATATACCAACCGCTTGAACGACAACCTCGCGATCCGCCTCGCGGGGTTTGCTAATTATAATAACGCCGCCCGCATCGAGTCGGTAAACGGCAGTTCGATCCCGCCCAGTTTTACCGCCGGCAACCTCATTAACCGCAGCACCACCGCCCAGGATCGCGAACATCACCGCCGCCAGTTCCAAGCCGATCTGGTCGCCACCTTCGACACCGGCTTCGCGAGCCACCGCCTTCTCGTCGGCGGCGACTGGGGCGACGCCCCCGACATCGTCGCAAGCTTCAACGGCACCAGCGCCCCCATCGATCCGTTCCGCCACCACTACGCCGCCGGCGCCATCGTCGACACGTCGGCGCCCACCAACAAAACCCGCACCAACAATCGCCAGCTAAAAGGCTTCGTCCTGGAAACCCTCAGCCTCGCCCACGGCCGAGTTCTTCTCTCCGCGGGCCTCTCGCGCGTGAAAGCCCGCACGTCCTCGCGCAATTTCGTCACTGACACCAGCACGCCTCAGCTCTCCGTCACCGAAAACCTCCGCCAATACGGCGCCGTCCTCAAAGTCACGCCCGCGCTTTCGCTCTTCGCCGGATTCAACGAAAACTTCGCCCCCAATTTCACCGCTCAAGGCCAGGTGCTCCCCAGCCAGATCGGCGAACAAACTGAAATCGGCATCAAGACCGACCTCCTCGGCGGACGTCTCGCCATGAGCATCGCCGCCTTCGACATCCAACAAGCCAACGTTCCCGTCCTCTCCTTCCCGCAAACCATGCCGCCGAGCTTCATTCTCGTGCCGGGCCAAACGTCCGAGGGCTGGGACGCCGACATCGCTTGGGAAGCGACCAAAAACATCGATCTCATCGCGACCTACGCGAACCTCACCGCCCGCGCGCGCTCGCAAGCCAACTCCGCCGCCCCGGTCCTCATTAACCCGGTCAACAACGTCGCCGAGGAAACCTGGGGCCTCTGGTTCCGCTACAAGGTCACCGATGGCCCGATTAAAGGTCTCTCCGCCGGCCTCGGCCTCAGCCACCTCTCGCGTCGCGCGATCACCGACAACAGTAACGCCCGCGTTTACGGCTGGCTCGATCCATACACCACCACCGATGTCGCCCTCACTTACGACCGCGGCGCTTTTCGCTACGGCCTCAACATCGAAAATCTCGGCGACGTCGCCTACGATGCCGCCGTCCGCAACCAGAGCATCATCGTCCCCGGCGCAGGCACCAACGTGAAAGCCTCCGTCACCTGGCGTTTCTAACTTTTGTCAGTCGATCGATCATAGTGCTGAGCCGGCGGATTGGTCTCCGCCGGCTCTTTTTTTTCGCCTCAAAATATCTCCACTTCCCACTCGCCCCACCTGAAAACCCGCCCATCTCTTCGGCGCATGCTCCGCCTTCACCTTCCGCCGAACTTCATCGCCGCCGCCGCCCGCGACGCGATCCCGCTGAAGGTCGATCTCGATCTTTCCACCGCTCCCGCGCCCGAACTCTTCCCCGTCCTCGCGCTGCTCCAGCGCCTCTGCGGCACCCCCACTCCGCCCAAGTTTCTTCAACTCACTCGCGCCCAACTCCGCGACCTTGCCTCCGCCGCCGGCCCGCAACCCATCTTTCTCGAAAACAACCAGCTCACTTCCTTCCGGCACCACAATCTCCTCAACCCTACCCCAACCGCGACGTCCTCCCTCCACCCCAGAACTCCAAACTCAAAACCCAAAACCTCGAGCAGCGAACCGCCGCTGATCGTCGACGGCTCCGAACACTTCCTCGCGCTCACCCTCCCCTCACGCGAACACCCGTCCTACGCCGCCGCCCTCGATCTCGTCAAAACCCACGGCTTCATCCTCGAGCCGTCCAACCGCAAATGGTGGCTCCGCGATCGTCATAAAACCCTGAACTTCCTCGCCGAAAACGGCCCGCGTCTCCGCGACGAATTTCACGCCCAGTTCACTGCCAACTTCGAACGCAACACCGCGCGTATCCGTCCCGCGGATATCGTCGCCGAAGCCACCGAGCTCGGCCGCGATTTCAACGTCACTCTTGCCGTCCGCGCCGGTTCCGCGTCCGACGACGCCATCCGCTCCGCCGTCAACTCCCGCAGCCACTACCTCGAAACCGACGGTCGCGTCTTCCTCCTCGAACCCGCCCGTCTTTCCCAACTCGCCGCCGCGCAAAAAGCCCTCGACGGCGCTCCGTCGTCCGCCCTCTCCACTCGCCGCACGCACCGCGTCTCTTCAGCCCGCCTGGCCGACGCCCACGAGATCCTCGAAAATCTCTCCCCCGGCTTCCAACCGCCCGAAACCTGGCGCTCCCGCAGCGAAGCCCTCCGCCATCTCTCCCGTCTCGCTCCCGCGCCGCTTCCGCCCGCGCTCGAATCCCAACTCCGCCCCTACCAGCGACTCGGCGTCGCCTGGCTCCATCACCTCCATCGCCACGAACTCGGCGGCATCCTCGCCGACGAAATGGGCCTCGGCAAAACCCTCCAGGCCCTCGCCCTTCTCACCGCTCTCACGTCTCAAATCTCGAATTCTAATTCTCAACTTCCTTCCCTCGTCGTCTGCCCCGCCTCGCTCCTCGAAAACTGGCGCCGAGAATCCGCCCGCTTCGCTCCGCAACTTCGCGTCTTCGTCCACCACGGTGACCGCCGCCTCACGTCCGCAACCCGTTTCTCCGCGCACGATCTCGTCATCACGTCCTACGGCACGCTCACGCGCGATTGGGAACTGTTCTCCTCCGTTCACTTCACCTGCGTGATCGGTGACGAAGCTCAACACATCAAAAACCGCCGTTCCCAAAACGCCGCCGCCCTGCGTTCCCTCCGCGCCCGCAGTCGTTTTCTTCTCACCGGCACGCCCGTCGAAAACTCCCTCGACGACCTTCGCTCCCTCTTCGAATTCCTCCTTCCCGGCTATCTCGACAAAGTCCCCGCCGGCACCTCCGCCGCCGAACGCACCTGGTTCGACGATCGCCTCCGCGCCAAAACCGCGCCCTACCTCCTCCGCCGCACCAAACAATCCGTCGCTCCCGAGCTCCCCGCTCGCATCGAACAAGTGATCTGGTGCGAACTCACCCCAACCCAATCCGCTCTCTACCGCGAGGTCCAGCAGCGCACCGAGCGCGAACTCTTCGATCTCGAAGCCGCGGGCGCCAGTGAATCCAAGCTCCGCCTCGCCGCCCTCACCCAGCTCCTCCGTCTTCGCCAAATCTGCTGCGATCCCCGCCTGCTTCCCTCTTCTCAACTCCCATCGTCCAAGGCTCAACTCTCCTCCGCGAAACTCGACACGCTGAACGAGCTCCTCGCCGAAGCCATCGACGACGGCCATCGGCTCCTCATCTTTTCCCAGTTCACCTCCCTCCTCGGGCTCCTTCGCGAAGAACTCGCCACGCAGGAAATCCCTCACTGTTATCTCGACGGCTCGCTCTCACCCCGCGCCCGCCAGGCGGAAGTCGATCGCTTTCAATCCTCCCCTGATATCCCGGTCTTCCTCATCTCCCTCAAAGCCGGCGGCACCGGTCTCAATCTCACGGCCGCCGACACCGTCATCCACTTCGATCCTTGGTGGAATCCCGCCGCCGAAGCTCAAGCGACCGACCGCGCCCACCGCATCGGCCAGACCCGCGTCGTCACCAGTTACAAACTCATCGCCAGCGGCACGGTCGAAGAAAAAGTCCTCGCTTTGCAGGACGAAAAACGCGCCCTCCTGGCCGACGTCTTCGAAGCCAGCGACGCCACCGCCGCGAAGCTCTCCCTCGCCGACCTCAAATCTCTCCTCTCTGCCTAGCGCCGCGAGCGCCAGCGCTTGGTCGCCTCCCACCGAACGATCCCACAACCCCTGAATCGATTCTTTTCCCGCTCCGTCATCTCTTCCAACCTCACCATCCCCTCGCTTCCCCCAATGTCTCTTCCCGCTCTCTCCCGCCGCGCCTTCGTCAAAACCGCCGCTCTCGCTTCCGCTTCGTTCGCGCTTCCCCAAATCTTGCGCGCCCAGTCCGGCCTCTCTCCAAGCAACCGCCTCAACGTCGCCCTCATCGGCAACGGCCTCATCTGCAATCAGCACATCGGCGGCCTCCTCCCGCGTGACGACGTTCGCATCGTCGCCGTGTGCGACGTCAACCTTCCCAAAGCCCGCCGGATGGCCGAGCGCGCCGAAAAATTCTACGGCGCCGAAGCCGCCACCGGCACCTATCGCGGCGTCTCCGTGTATCAATATCCCGAGGACGTCTTCGCTCTGCCCGAGGTCGATGTCGTTTTCATCTGCACGCCCGATCACTGGCACGTGCCGCTGTCCCACGCCGCCATCCGTGCCGGCAAGGATGTTTACTGCGAAAAACCGCTCTCTCTCACCGTTCGCGAGGGGCGCACACTCGTCCAAGCCGCCCGCCAGCACGGCCGTATCCTCCAAACGGGGACGCAACAACGCTCCGAACGCGCTTTCCGCCGCGCGGCCGAGATCATTCGCAACAATCTCATCGGCGACCTGAAACACATCCGCACCCGTCTCGGCACCTTCCCCCACGCTCCTGTTCTCGGCGAAGAGCCGGTTCCCGCCGAATTCGATTACGATCGCTGGCTCGGCCCCACGCCGTGGCGCCCGTATCACCCCGACCGCGTCGTCGGCAATTACGGCGGCGGCTGGCGCTGCTTCTACGAATACGGCGGCCGCAAAAACGGCGACTGGGGCGCTCACCATTTCGACATCATCCAATGGGCTCTCGGCATGGATAATTCCGGCCCCGTCGAATTCATCCCGAAGGGCTACGACGGCACGCCTTACCAAACTCACATCTACGCCAACGGCGTCCGCGTCGAACGCGTCGATGAAGGTCTTCGCGCGATGATCGAATTCACCGGCACGAAGGGCACGGTCTTCGTCGGCCGCGACGACTTCCTCGAAACCAATCCGACCGAGCTCGCCACGCGCCCGCTTCGCGCCAGCGAGACGCGTCTCTACGTCAGCAACGATCACCACGACGACTTCTTCAACTGCGTCCGCACCCGCCAGCATCCAATCGCGGACGTTGAGGTCGGTCACCGCAGCGCATCGGTCGGACACCTCTGCAACATCGCCCAGTTCCTCCAACGCCCGATCCGCTGGGATCCGGCTAAGGAGGAAATCGTCGGCGACGCCGTGGCCGCCACGCACCTCGATCGTCCGCGCCGCGCCCCCTACAACACCCTCTGAGTCTCGCTAGCGTTATCCTGAACAACTGCGAAGATTCCCTGTTATCCCCTCCCTCCCGTCCATCTCTTCCCCTCTCATGTCTCCTTCGGCCCACCTCCGCCGCTCCGCCGTTCTCGTCGCGTCCGCCACGCTCGCACTCCTCCTCGCGTCCTGCACCACCCCTGCCGAATCGTCCGCGGTTGACACCGCTAAGAGCACCGCGACCGGCAAACCTGCGGTCGGAGAAATCGACGTCGCCATTCCGCCCGCGCCGACGCCCGTTCCGCTCGAAACGATCGTCGGCTACACTTTCGAAGGCGACCAACAGCCCATCGTCACACTCGAGCGCGAAATCGCCGAAGCCGGCAAGGACGTCGCCAAGCTCAACGCCCTCGCCGCTCGGCTTCTCACTTTCTTCCGCGATCCCGCCGCCAGCTTCGCCGCTCGTCAGGCTATCGCCCAACGTCTTTCCCAGTTCCCCGCTTCGGCCCTTCTTCGCGACGACAACGACGATTACTTCGCGGCGATCCTCGTCGAGCCTTCGAGCGTCTCCATCGCTCAACTCGCGCTCGAACCGGTGCCGGGCTCGGCCGTCGACGATCTCTTCGTCACCGCTCTCGCGAAATCTTCCGGCGACACTCGCCTGGCCATCATCCAATCCATCGGCAAACGCCGCATCGCTTCCGCCGTCCCCCATCTCGCGCCGCTTCTCACCGATGGCAACGTGAGCGCCGCAGCGGCCCGCGCTCTCGGCCAGATCGGCAACGCCCGCGCACTCGAGGCCCTCCTTGCCGCGCCGACTTCTCCTGCCATCCGGCTCGCGGCCATCGACGCCGCCGAAAAAGTCGGCGGACGCGCTGCCGTTCGCGCGCTTTCCGAAATTGCCAACGCCTCCAACACGCCCGCCCACATTCGCGCCTCCGCTCATCGCGCACTTCTTCTCGTCGAACCTTCCTCCGCTCCGGTCCGCATTCTCGAGATTCTCACCGGCAACGATGCCGAGCTGAAAGCCGTCGCCATCGAAGCCATTGCCACCAACCCCGCGCGCTCGCTCGACACCGACCTCGCTTCCAACCTCGCGAAGCTCGACGCCCCGACGCAAGCCGCCGTCATCGCCGGTCTCGCGCATCGCAAAAACTCGCGCCTCGTCCCCGCGATCACGACCGCGTCTCAGCACGAGGATCCCGCCGTTCGCGCCGCCGCGATCGCCGCCCTCGGCCAGCTTCCCGGCAAGCCGGAGACCGCCCGCCACCTCGCCCAAATCGCCGCATCCGGAAACTCCGCCGACGCGAAACTTGCCCGCGAAGCACTCGCCCGGCTGGAAGGTCCCGGCGTGGCCGACGCGATCATCGCCGGCGCCCGCACCGGCGACGCCAAACTCCGCGCCGTTTACCTCGAGCAGATCGCGTCGCGCTACATGATCGAATCTCTTCCGCTCCTGCTCGAAACCCGCAACGATTCCGACCCGTCGCTCCGAAGCGCCGCGCTCGATTCTCTCGCCGTCATCGCCCCCGCCAGCGCGCAAGCCGCCGTCCTCGACTGGACCATTTCCGCCCAAAACTCCACCGAACAAGCCCGTGCCCTGCGCGCGCTCGCTGAGATCACTCTCCGTAATCCCGACGTCGAAGCCCGCGCGCAACCGATCGCCGCCGCGCTCGCCAAAGTCGAACCCGCCGTCGCCACGCGCCTCGTGCCGGTCCTTCAACGTATCAGCGGCTCCACCGCGGCCAACTCCGCCGCGCGCCTCGCCTTGAGCGACAACACGGCTCTTGCCAACGCCGCCACCAACACCCTCGCCCGCTGGACCGACCGCACCGGTCTCGCGCCGCTCATCTCCGTTGCCCAGGACGCTCCCTCCGACGCCGCGCGCACCCGCGCAATTCAAGCCGCGATTCGCTTCCTCGAAAGCTACCGCCAGCTCCCCTCCGCCGAACTCACCGACAGCATTTCACGCCTGCTCGGCGTCGCCCGCGACCACGCCGATCGCGAACGCCTCGTCCTTCTGCTCTCTCGCGCCAGCGACCAAACCGGCCTGGCTCTCGCCCAAAAACTCTCCAGCGACCAAGTTCTCGCCGCCACCGCGGCCAACGCCGTCCGGGTCATCGAGTCCAACCTCGCCGGCAAACCCGTCGTAAAGACGTCTTCCGGCAACTGGGGCGTGCCCAACATGCTCGACGGAAACCTCGACACCCGCTGGATCACCTCCGTCGAGGCCGGCCGCACCATCGACATCGACTTCCACCGTTCCCGTCCCTTCCGCCGCCTCATCCTTGATCAGGGCGCCCGCGGCGAAAACTACCCCGAACATCTCGAAATCTTCGTCAGCGACGATCCCAACAACTTCGGCGCCGCCCTCGCGTCCGTCTCGGGCACCCCCAACCAAACCACCGTCGATCTCCCCGCGAACACCCGCGGACGCTATCTCCAAATCAAGAACACCGCCGATCGCACGAACGGTTGGTGGACGATTTGCGAGCTCTACATCGACTGATCCTCACGGTATAACCCGACCTTCCTGTCGGGTTACCCAACTCGCGCGCTTTCGTCGCGCAATCGCGTCACGCGAGCGACCACGGCCCTCGCATAGCGCGATCGCGCATCCGATTCGCCACGACATCGTCGACGAACTCCTCTCGCGCCACATCCCATTTCAAGGGGCGATCCAGCAGCATCGCGATGTTGCCGAGATTGCACACCGTGGTCGTGCGATGCCCGATTTCCACATCCGAAATCGGCCGCTCCCGAGTCCGCATACAGCGGATGAAGTTGTCGTGATGATTATTGCTCACCGGCAGTTTCACCGCGCCTTCGGCCGTCGCGATTTCACGCAGTAACGCCGGATCCGACGCCCGCGTATCGGTGCGTGAAACATCGATCCACCCACGCGGCCCAAAGAAGCGCACATTGCCATCGAACTCGCCGTCGTAACGCGTCCGGCACCGCAGTTCGACGCCGTTCGCATAACGGCACGTGAAATCCACCTTCGTCGCCGTCGTGAATAAACCACTCGAAGGAAACTCGCCGTGCCCGACCACCTCGGTGGGCCCGCTCGCATCCGCACCGAGCGCCCATTGCGCGATATCGATGTAGTGCGTTCCCCAGTTCGTCACCTGTCCCGCCGCGAAATCCAGGATGAAGCGAAAATTGTAATGACACGCCTGCCGATTGAAAGGCCGCCACGGCGCCGGCCCCAGCCACATATCCCAATCAAGGCCTTCCGGCACCGGCTCCTCCAACCAGGTCGCTCCCGTGAATTTGTTGTTCGCCGGAATCGAAATATCGATCCGCTCCAACGCACCCAATCCGCCATTCCGGACAAATTGCGCCACTTCGCGGAACCGCTTCGACGATCGCTGCTGCGTTCCCGTCTGCACCACCCGCCCGTGCCGACGCGCCGCATTCACCAATTCGCGTCCTTCGCGAATCGTCAGCGTCAACGGCTTCTCTACATAAACATCCTTCCCATTCCGAATCGCTTCGATCGCGCTGACCGCATGCCAGTGATCCGGCGTGCAAACCCACACCGCGTCGAGCCCCGGCTGCGCCGCCAACTCGCGAAAATCCGCATACCGGCGGCAATCGTTGTTCCCGTAAAACGCATTGATCTTCTCCGCCGACGCATCTCGCCGCACGCGGTCCACGTCGCATACCGCCGCGATTCTCACATCGTGAAAACCCAGCAACGTATCGATATGCCCGCGCGCGATGCTACCGGTCCCAATGATGCCAACGGCGATCTGCTCGTTCGCCGACACCTGCCCACGAAGTCTCGATGGCAGGATCAAAGGAGCGGCCGCCACCGCGCCCGCCAGCGCCGACTTCTTCAAAAAATTCCGTCGATTCATGCTGCTCGCGTTCATCGCGCCACCTCCTCGCCCTGCGGCATTCTCTCCAGTCGTTCCATCGCGCGCTTGGCGGCGGTTCTCACGATGGAACTCTCCCGCTCATCTTTGGCGATTTCGCTCAACACTCCCCGTGCCTCCCCATCGCCGCGCATCGCGATGCTCCCAATCAATCCCGCTTTGGCCGCACCGTGTAATTTGTCCAACGCACCCCGATACGCCGCATCCACCGTCGGATCCGCAATTCCATCAAGCGCCAGCCGTGCATGATCCGCCGTGCGGTCGCTTTCAAGCAGTCGCGCCACGACCGGCACGCAGGCCTCTGACCCGATCAATCCCAACATCCGGCAAACAAACAACCGCCCCGCGCCCGTCAGTTCCGGACGCTCCAGCACCGCGATCAACTTCTGCTCCAATTCCGCATGCTGCGCCGACTCTGCACTCGTCACGCGGCGTTCAACCACTGTTCCATGCGAGCGATCGCCTCCGTGCGACATCCGCACGATTTCCTCCCACGGATCCGGCGTGCTCGTGAACCAGACATTCCGCTGCTGCGGGTCGTTTAAATCGAGGGCGGGAGCGGTGGGGGTATCGGAGTCCATGCGACGGGTGACGCCAAACAAAACCTCCGCGGCACGTTCCGCACGAAAAAACTCCGCACTCGTGCGCCGACAGATCCCCGCCACGTCCGTGAAGCTTCGCTCGCTCACCGACAAAACTTTTCTAATTGCCGTTGAATCCCGTTCTCTACGCTCGACCAGAGTTGCCGCCGCGCAAGGATCGCTTTTCTTAAATTGCCCCAATCGGTCGACCTCGCGTCAACGCCAACGCCCAACTTATATTCTGCTCTCGCTTCAATCCCGTCCTCGTTTTCGCTTATCCACCCATGAACGACACCCCGTCCAACCTGCGCTGCCGCTGCGAATACACCTATGCCTTCCTCTTGCTCCGCCTGTTCCTCGGGCTGCGCACGTTTCTCGCGGGCCTCGAGAAGTGGGAATCCCGCGGCACGTATTCGTTCGAAAACTACTACAACAACATGGGACGCATGGCCGAGGGCATCACCGGCGCTTCGTTCCTGCCGCTTTGGATGACCAAGTCCTACGCCCACTCGCTCGGCTACATCCTCCTTGTTCTGGGCGTCCTCCTTCTCCTCGGCGTCAAACCCCGTCTCACCCTCTTCGTTTCCGGTCTCGTGTATGTCGGGCTCTCGTTCGGCATGATGGCCGTGCAGGAAGGCGAAGGCATCGCCTGGCTCGCCATTCACGTTATCATGTTCGTCGGCGCACTTCTCCTCGTCCGCCACAATCGTTACTCCGTCTGGCCCGACAAATTCGAGTAATCTCCCGTTTTCCGTTACGCTCAGCGCAGGCGCAGCGTCTCCGTTCTTCTCTTGATGCGCCTCCGCTCTCTCCTCTCAGCAGCTAACCGCCCGCCCGACCGCCTCCCCTCATGACCGATTCTCCGTCACCTCTCTCCTCTCTCACGCGGCGCAACTTCCTCTTCACTGGCGCAAAACTCGGCGCCGCCGTTCTCGCCGCTCCCTACATCGCCCGCGCCCAAGCTCCCGGCGCGGGCGGCACGCGCACGCTCAACGTCGGCCTGATCGGCTGCGGCGAGCAGGGCCGCGTCCTCCTCAACGCCTCGCTCAAGATCCCCGATATTCGCTATCGCGCGGTTTGCGACATCTGGCCCTACAACCGCACCTACGGCGAACGCCTCCTCCAAAAATTTGGCCACGAGGCCAAGCCGTTCGAGGATTACCGCGAGATGCTGTCAGCCGTCCCGGATCTCGACGCCGTCATTGTCGCCACGCCCGACTTCGTCCACGCCGAGCACACCAACGCCGCCCTCCGCGCCGGCAAACACGTTTACTGCGAGAAACTCATGTCCAACACCATCGAGGGCGCACGCTCGATGGTCCACGCCGCCCGCGAGTCCGGCAAACTTCTCCAAGTCGGCCATCAACGTCGCAGCAACCCGCGCTACCTCCACGCCCGCGACAAGATCGTCCGCGAAGCCAAACTCCTGGGCCGCATCACCAACGCCTCCGGCCAGTGGAACCGCGCCGTCACCGATGACCTCGGCTATCCCGCGCGCTACGCGCTGCCCGAGGCCAAGCTCAACGAATACGGCTACGCCAACATGCACGAGTTCCGCAATTGGCGCTGGTTCAAACGCTACGCGGGCGGGCCCATCTCCGACCTCGGCGCCCACCAGATCGATATCTTCAACTGGATGCTCGGCGTAAACCCCACCTCCGTCATGGCGGGCGGCGGCGTCGATTACTACACCACCCACGAGTGGTATGATAACGTCAGCGCCATTTACGAATTCGCCACCCCCGCGGGCATGGTTCGCGCCACTTATGGCGTGCTCACCACCACCAGCGCCGGCGGCGGTTACCACGAATACTTCATGGGCGACGAGGGTTCGCTGAAGATCTCCGAAAATCCCAAATACACGAAGCTCTACCGCGAGGCCCGCGCCCCCGAATGGGACATTTGGGCCGAACGCGGTCTCGTCGCCTCTCCAACCTCCGGCGAAGGCGCCCCGCCTCCCGTCAAACCGTGGGAAAAACCCCGCCCCAAACTCGGCGGCCCTTCCCGCGCTGCCACAGTCGATGTGCGCGAAACCGCGGAACTCTCCGCTTGGGACCTCCCTGTCACCCTCGACAAGGCCATTCACCAGCCGCACCTCGAAAACTTTTTCGATGCGATCCGCGACGGCGCCAAACTCAACTGTCCCGCCGACGAGGCTTTCGCGAGTGCGATCACCGTTCTGCGCGTCAACGAAGCCGTTGCCGCCCAAAAAATGCTCAAATTCACCGCCGAAGATTTCGTCGCGTAAAAAAACTTTCCTCCAAAAACTTGTCATTCTGAACGAAGCGAAGAATCCATCTGGACGTTCGTCTTCATTCACAACCCCCGGATAATATGCGCCTTCTACTCTCCTCCCTCACCCTGTGTGCCGCGCTCGTCGTGCCCGCTCAAGCCGCTGACGAGGTTCCGCTCAAAATCGATCTACCTCGCCCGCTCTTCGTCGGCACCCCTCGCCCGCTCAAACTCGCCAACCTCGAGACCCCGCGCGCCGGTCGCCGCCCCGACTTCATGGTTCCCGCCGGAACCACCCTCCTCTCGAAAGACAAGGAAGTCACCAGCAGCGACCCGCTTCCCATCATTGGCGAACTTTCCTTCGTCACCGACGGCGACAAAGCCGGCAGCGAAGGCACCTACGTCGAGCTCGGGCCGGGCGTGCAATGGGTTCAAATCGACCTCGAGAAATCCGCCAAAATCCACGCGATCCTGGTCTGGCATTTCCACTCCCAAGCTCGCGCCTATCACGACGTAGTCGCTCAGATCTCGGACGATCCTGAATTCAAATCGGGCGTCACGACCGTCTACAACAACGACGACAACAACTCCGCCGAACTCGGCGCCGGCAAAGACCCCGCTTACATCGAGACCTACGAAGGCCGTCTCATCGAAGCCAAGGGTGCCACCGGCCGCTACGTCCGCCTCTACTCCAACGGCAACACCTCCGACGAACTCAACCACTACGTCGAAGTCGAGGTTTACGGCCAGGCCAAGTAATCACCTCTCCAACATCTCTCTCCAGGAGGGCGGGTCTTCGACCCGCCCTTTTTCTTTTCTCCCTTCGCGAACCACCCTACCGTTCCCCGTGCTTTCGTCGCTCCACCGCTGGCTCCCCTTGGTCCTTATCGCGACCGCCGCGCTCTGGCTGCGAACCACCGAGCTCTCCCGCCGGCCCATGCACGCCGACGAAGCCAACCAGGCCGTCAAACTCGGCCAGCTTCTCGACACCGGCGATTACGCGTTCGATCCCGCCGACCACCACGGCCCCACGCTCTACTTCCTCGCCGTTCCCCTCGCCTGGCTCCGTGGCGAAACGTCCCTCGCGACGCTCACTGAAACAACCGTTCGCCTCCTCCCCGCCCTGGCCGGCACCTTCGCCGTCCTTCTCCTTTCCGCCCTCGCCTCCCCAGCCCCCAATGGAAGCGCGGCGCCCCCCCCGCGCAATTCCCGGCTATTCCCTTTCACCGCCGCAATCTTCCTCACGGTCGCACCTCCCGCCGTCTACTACTCTCGTTACTTCATCCAGGAAACACTCCTCCTCGCCTTTACCCTCGCGACGTTTCTCTTCGCACAACGTTGGTGGCGCACCCCGCATCTTCGCTGGGCGCTTCTTACCGGTGTATCCGCTGGCCTGATGCAAGCCACGAAAGCCTCCGCTCCACTCTTCCTTTTCGCTGGGATCCTCGCCGCGCTCCCTTTCGTTTTCCGGCACCCGCAGAGCACCGTTAATCTGACCGTGCTTCCTCGCCATCTCCCAGCCGCGCTCGTCGCCGCACTTTTCGTCGCCGCACTCTTCTATTCTTCCTTCTTCACCCACCTCGCCGGCCTCCGCGATGCCGTCGCCACTTATACCCACGCCACATCCCGCGCCGTAACCGACTCCGGTCACGAAAAGCCATTCACCTACTACTTCCAACTGCTGGCCTTTCATCGCTCGGGCGGACTCACCTTCCACCAAATCCCTTTCCTCGTTCTCGCCACCCTCGGAGCCGTGTTGGCTTTCCGCCGCTCCACCTCCTCTCCTCTTCTTCGCTGGTCCCTCCTCTACACTTTTCTTGTCGCCCTTGTTCTCTCCTTCACGCCCTACAAAACTCCCTGGCACGTCATCCATCTGATTCCCGGGCTCGCCCTTCTCGCCGCCGGCGCGGTCGCCGGCCTTCGCCCGTGGTGGCTCGGCACCGCGCTCGGAGCCTTCGCCCTCACCCTTCAAATCAAGCAAACCCAACTCACCTCCTTCCTCCGCCCCGCCGACGCCCGTAATCCTTACGCCTACGTCCACAGTTCGCCCGACGTTCTCAAACTCCGCGCCCTCGCGACATCCGCTCTCGCTACCAACCCCGACGCCGTCATCCGCGTGATCGCCACCGAATACTGGCCAATTCCATGGTATCTCCGCGGCTTCGAGAAAAACGTCGGCTACTGGTCCGCACCGCCGGCCGACTCTGATGCCGCTCTGATCATCGCCTCTGCCGATCTCGCCGATTCAGTCAGCGCCCAACTCAACGGCACCTACCGCGAATCCCTCCTTGGTCTCCGGCCCGGAGTCCTCTGCGTCATATTCACTCGCGAGCCATGACTCCGCATCATTCGCTCGTCGTGCCGCTCTATAACGAAGCCGGCAACATCCTCCCTTTCCTCGAAGCCGCCGTCCCCGTCCTCGCTTCCTTGCCGGGCGATTTCGAAATAATCCTGGTCGACGACGGCAGCGCCGATGCCACGCCTGACGAAATTCGCGCCGCGGCCGCCCGCTGGCCACAACTCCACTCTATTCGGCACCCGCAAAACCGCGGCCAGGCCGCCGCCCTCCTCACCGGCCTGCAGGCCGCACGCGGTGGACTCATCTTCACGATGGACGGCGATGGCCAAAACGATCCGCGCGACTTTCCCCTCCTCTACACTCCCGTCGCCGCCGGCGCATTCGACCTCATGTGCGGTTGGCGCGTCGACCGCCACGACAACCTCATCCGACGCTTCATGTCGCGTCTAGGAAACTCCGTTCGCCGCCTTATCCTCGACGACCACCTGCACGATGCCGGCTGCCAGCTCCGCGTTTTTCGCCGCGAAGTAATTTCCGTGCTCTTCCCCATCGAGCTCATGCAGTCCTTCCTCCCTTCAATCGCCCACGCCGCCGGCTTCCGCGTCGGCGAAATCCCCGTTCGCCACCACCCCCGCCGACACGGCCACGCCAAATTTGGCCTCCGCCAACTCTGGTGGCGCCCGTTCATCGCCATGCTCCGCGTCCGCCGCCACCTGCGCGCCCTCCCCCCACGCCCGCCACCCAAACATCACGTGTAATACATTATATTACATCTCACGGCGCTCCGTCGATCCTTTGTAATACATTATTACATTCCCCGTCGAACACTTCTGCGCGATCTGCATCCGAATCCGCGCCGCCCGCACTCAGCTGCACCCCGCACTTTCACTCCACACTCACGACATATCCGCGCAAATACTCGCTCTCCGGCATGGTCACCAAGACCGGATGATCCGCCGGTTGATGACAAAACTCCATCACGCGCACTTTCCTCCGCGCGTCCACCGCCGCCGCCGCGATCACCCCGCGCAACTCCGCGTCGTGCATGTGATGAGAACATGAATACGTCGCAAGCACGCCGCCTCGCGCCAGCCGTTGAATCGCGCGCAGGTTGATTTCCTTGTAGCCGCGCAACGCCCCTTCCAACGCGCTCTTCGATTTCGCGAAGGGCGGTGGATCCAGCACGATCACATCCCACAAAGCCTCACCCGCCCGCGCCGGGTCGTTGAACCAATCGAACACATTCGCGACGCGAAACTCCGCGCGCACCTCGTTTCGTTCCGCATTTTTCCGCGCCGCCGCAACCGCATCCTCTGCACTGTCCAATCCCAGCACTTCCGCCGCCCCCGCCCGCGCTGCATGCAATGCAAAGGGGCCCTGATTGCAGAACGCGTCCAGCACCCGCTTCCCCGCACAATACTTTGCCACCACCGCATGCTGCTCCCGCTGATCCAAATAAAAACCCGTCTTCTGCCCGCCCGCCAGATCCAGCCAATACTCGAATCCATCGATCTTCACCCATCTCGGCTCCCACGCGTTCCCTGACCGCGTATGCACCTGGAGCGGCAAACCTTCCAACCTCCGAATCGGCGCTTCATTCCGAAACACGATCTCCGCCGGCTTCAACACGTCCGCCAGCACCTCTCCAATCATCTCCGCCCGCTGTTCCATCGCGAGCGTTTGAATCTGCACCACCAACGTGTCGCCAAATCGATCGACCACCACGCCGGGTAAATCATCCGACTCCGACCACACCACGCGCCCGCACTCTCCCGCGCCGCCTGTTCCTTTTCCTTTTCGTCGCGCCACCGCGCGCTCCACGGCGTCCCGCACATACCCTCGATCCAACTCCACTCGTTCCCGGCTCAATCGCCGCCAAACGATCTGCGACTTCGAATTGTAGATACCCGTCCCCAAAAATCGTCCGCTCCGATCCCGGCATTCCACGACACGTCCGTCGCTCTCTGCCCCGAGCAGCGTCTCCACTTCATTCGCAAACACCCACGGGTGTCCCGCCAGCACACGCGGCTTGGCATTTGGTTTCAGTTTCAAAAACGGCAACGCACTCACCCGTCCACGCTCGCGGTTCGCGGGCACTTCGCCACGCCAAAATTCAACCTCGCTCGTCCTCGATCTACTGGATCAGAGCGACGACCGCGCGCGCTTCCACCAGGAACCCGCGCTCAATACGAACCTTCTTCCTCCGAACCGTCGCAATCGCACCGGGCGTTCCACTTCGTCGTCACCAACGCCAAACCAAAGGTCATGGCGAAACACAAAAACGCGAGCAGGCTCAGGATCACCTTGATCATCCTCCCGTCCCAATCGGCCGAACCACGAAAACTTTAGCTCTTTTCGTATCCGCCCCTCGCCCCCGCCGCCCTGGAGCTAACTTCAGCGATCCGACGTATCCGCCACGCGGATGCCGTAGTGAAATCCTTCGTCGTCCTCGTAGCCCACCGGGGCCTCGACCGCCGCCACGACCATCTTCATCACCGCGAACACATACGCGATCGCGAAGGAAACCGTCAGATAGGGTATCAGGGAAAGCATGAGATCACAGTAGTCACTTTTCCCAAAAAGCGAACTGGGTTTTCATCAGGCCCGTTTGTTCACGCCTTTGTTACGACCCTCAATCCCCCTTCAAAATCGTTCTCGTTCTCCTTCTCGTTCTCCGTTGTCGTCCTCTTTTTCGCTCAATAAACCGCTCCTGCGCCCACCTGTCTCGGCTCCATGTCTCCCGTCCAAGAAATCGCTCGCCGCCGCACTTTCGCCATCATTTCGCATCCCGACGCGGGCAAGACCACGCTCACCGAGAAGTTCCTCCTTTACGGCAACGCGATCCATCTCGCCGGCTCCGTCACCGCCCGCAAACAACAGCGCTCCACCGCCTCCGACTGGATGGAGCTCGAGAAACAACGCGGTATCTCCATCAGCTCCACCGTCCTGCAATTCGACTATCAGGGTTACGCCGTCAACCTCCTCGACACCCCCGGCCACAAGGACTTCTCCGAAGACACCTACCGCGTCCTCACCGCCGTCGACGCCGCCCTCATGGTCATCGACGCCGCCAAGGGCGTCGAAGCCCAAACCCGCAAGCTCTTCGAGGTCTGCCGCCGCCGCGGCGTTCCCATCTTCACGTTCATGAACAAGTGCGACCGGCCGACGCGCAACCCGCTCGAGCTGCTCGACGAACTCGAAAGCGTCCTCGGCCTGCAATCCTCGCCGGTCATCTGGCCGCTCGGCAACGGTCCTTCTTTCCGCGGCGTCTTCGATCGCCGCACCCGCCAGGTTCACCTTTTCGAACGCGTCCCCGGCGGCGCCTACGAAGCCCCCGTCGAGATCGCCTCGCTCGAAGATCCCATCGTTCGCAAGAAACTCGACGACTACACCTACGAACAGGTGAAGGAACAGCTCGAGATGCTCGACGGCGCCGGCCATCCCTTCGATCTCTCCGCCGTCCGTGAGGGCCAGCAAACGCCCGTCTACTTCGGCAGCGCCGTCAACAATTTCGGCATCCAACTCCTCCTCGACGGCTTCCTCCAGGACTCCGTCCCGCCCGCCCCGCGGCGCTCTGCGCCCATCTCAAATTCCAAATCTCAAGTTTCCGATTCCTCGGGCGCTGTCGTCCCCGTCGCACACGATCGTTTCTCCGCCTTCGTCTTCAAGATCCAGGCCAACATGGATCCGAAGCACCGCGACCGCATCGCCTTCGTCCGCATCTGCTCCGGCAAGTTCGAGCGCGACATGACCGTCGTCCACCAACGCACCGGCAAAACCGTCCGCCTTTCGTCGTCCCACAAGCTCTTCGGCCAGGAACGCGAAACCGTCGACGAGGCCTGGCCCGGCGACGTCATCGGTCTCGTCGGCCACAGCGATTTCCACATCGGCGACACGCTCACCCAGGATAAATCCATCGTCTTCGACGAAATCCCGCGCTTCCCGCCCGAGGTCTTCACGTTCATCTCCAACCCCAATCCTTCCGACGCCAAAAAATTCCGCGCCGGTCTCGATCAGCTCCTGCAGGAGGGCGTCGTCCAATCCATCAACCTGCGCGCCGGCATGACCACCGCCACGCTCCTCGCCGCCGTCGGCGTTCTCCAATTCGAAGTGGTTCAATATCGCCTCCAAGCCGAATACAACGCCGCCTCCCGCCTCGATCCCGCACCTTGGAATTTACTGAAATGGCTCTCGCCGAAAGAGCCCGGTGCTAAACTTCCGGATACGTCCTCCTTCATCGTGCCCAGTGGCGTAGCCTTCGGCACCGACAAGCTCGATCAAGCTGTCGCATTGTTCCCGAACGAATGGACGATGCGCTACTTCCTCGATAAAAACGCTTCCGTCCAGCTCCACGATCTTCCCCTCGAACAAACGTAAGCCAGACCCGCGAGAGAGCGGTCCGGCACCCGCCGTCCGCCTCATGCGAGCGGCTCATGGCGAACGACACGCTCCATCGCGAAAAACGCCTGGCACCGGCCGAAAACGCTCCGCTTTCCTCTCGCCCGGTCGCGCGAAACCTCTCTTGTTCCGCGCATGATTTTCGTCCGCCACCTCCGCACGCTCACCCTCGGCCTCGCGCTCGCCGCACCCATCGCGATTCTCCCCGCACGCGCCGCCTCCGCGAAAAAATCCGCCGAACCCGAGCTCGGCTACAAGTCCGCCATCGTCACCGACGCCGCCACTGGCGCAGTCTTGTTCGAACACGACGCCGAAGTCGTCTCACCGCCCGCGAGCATGACCAAGCTCATGACGTTCGCCGTCCTTTTCGACCAACTCGCCAGCGGCACTCTCCGTCTCGACACGCCCATCAAAATCACTCCCGAAGACGCCCGCATGGGCGGAACACAGGTGTTCCTCGACCCGCGCGAAACCTTCTCCGTCGAGGAGCTCATCTACGCGATGATGATCCAGTCCGCGAACGACGCCGCTCACGCCCTCGCTCGCGCCTCGGCCGGCTCCGTGCCCGCTTTCGTCGAGCTCATGAACGCCAAGGCCCGCGATCTCGGCATGACCCGCACCACCTTCCGCTCGCCCCATGGTCTCCCGCCTTCGACCCGGCGCGTCGACGACGGCGATCTCACCACGCCTCGCGATTTCGCCGTCCTCTGTCGTCATCTCCTCACGCGCACCGACGTCCTCAAATACGCTTCTGTCCGCGAACGCGATTTCGGCACCTCGCGCCCGCAAGGACCGATCCACATGCGCAACCATAACAACCTTCTCGGCAAAGTCGCCGGCGTTGACGGCCTGAAAACCGGCTACACCGCCAGCGCCGGCTATTGCCTCGCCGCCACCGCCGAACGCAACGGTCGTCGCATCATCTCCGTCGTCATGGGTTCCTTCGGCCCGGGCGGCCAACGCGATTACGGCCGCACTCGCGATCGCAAAACCATCGAACTGCTCGAACGCGGTTTCGCTTCCCTTCCCGCCAACAGCGCTCCGTTCACTTCGATCGCCCCCGCCATTTCATCGACCGCCCCGGTCGATCCCGATGCCTCGCCCATTTCGCGCGCAGCCGATTCCGATGCGACCGAAGATACTTCGCCCGTCATCAAATTCTCCGTCCCCAAAACCAGCCCGAGGAACAGATAAACGAGCTCACGGCCGGACGGTTTTCCGCACCATCCGCAGCATCGATTCTTCCGGATTCAACCGCCCCACTTCCTCCAGCGCCACCCACGCCAGATCCTTCGACTCGCTCGTCACGACCAACGGCTCCTCCACGTCCGCCTCCACGAGGAATCTGAGGTCATAATGATAATGCCCGGGCTCTCCTTTCCGCTCGGGAATCCAGTGCCGGTCGACATCGAACAGCTCCGCTGAAACCAGCCGCGCGCTCGCCAGTCCGCTTTCCTCGCGCGCTTCGCGCAACGCCACCGCGCCCAAGTCGATCTCCCCGTCCGCATGCCCGCCGAGCTGCAGCCACTTCTCCAGCTTCCGATGATGCGTGAGCAAGGTCTGCGTTCTCGCCGCATCCACGATCCACGCCGATCCCGTCAAATGCCCCGGCGTGCACGAGCGCACCAGGCAATCCGCGTGCTCCTCCACGAACCGGATCGTCTCCGCTACCATCGTGGCTTCGTGCCCTTCGAGCGGCCTCTGCGCGTGTCGTCTCAACAATCCCAATACAGCGGACCGGTGCATCGTCGTTCCTCCCCGGCTCACCGCGTCTCAAACCATTTCGACTCCGCCTTTGCCGCCGCCCCTTCTTCGATCTTGGCGAAAACCTCGTCCACCGTGGCCGCCACCCGAAACAGCTCCATGTTCGATGGCTTGAAAAACTTCTCCCTCAGCATCGTCTCGAACAGCGCAAACAGCGGATCGTAGAACCCGTCCTGGTTCAAAAACACACACGGCTTCTTCACCACGTCGAGTTGGCGCAAGGTGAGTATCTCCATAATCTCTTCGAGCGTCCCAAACCCGCCCGGCAGCGCCACAAACGCCTCGGCGCGCGTTTCCATCAGCAGCTTCCGCTCGCGCATCGTCACGACGGTCACCAGCTCGTCCGCTTCATCGAAGGCGAGTTCCTTCACCTTCATGAACTCGGGAATCACGCCGATCACCCGTCCTCCGCGCGTCTTCACCGCCCGCGCCATCGCCCCCATCAATCCCGTCTTCCCGCCTCCATACACCAGCCCCCAACCGCCCTCCACCATCGCCGCCCCTAACGCGTCTGCCACCGCGAAATACTTCGGATCGATCCGATCGCTCGACGCACAGTAAACGCACAAAAGCTTGTTCATGATTTCTGAGAACCACGAATGAACACGAATTCGCCCGAATAAAAGCACTGTTCTGCTCCAGCATTCGTGTCCATTCGTGTTCCTTCGTGGTTGATCCTTCCTCCAATTACCGCGGACGCCTCGCACCGTCACCCACGGGCTACCTTCACCTTGGCCACGCACGCACGTTCTGGATCGCTCATCAACGCGCCCGCGAGGCCAGCGGCACGCTCCTCCTCCGCAACGACGATCTCGACTCCTCCCGCTGTCGCCCGGAATTCGTCACCGCCTTCCAAGAAGATCTGCACTGGCTCGGCCTGACCTGGGACGGCCCCATCATCTCTCAAAGCCAGCGCATCCTGCTCTACCGCGCCGCCCTCGCCCGCCTCCACGCCGCCGGTCTCGTTTTCCCTTGCACGCGATCCCGCCGCGACGTCGCCGAAGCTGCCGGCGCCCCGCATTTTGACGACGAACCCATCTATCCCGATTCCTTTCGCCCTCCCCGCGACGCTCCTCTTCCCCCACTGGCCGATCGCATCACGACCAACTGGCGCTTCCGTGTTCCCGACGACGAAGAACTCGTCTTCCACGATCACCATTTCGGCCCGCAACGCGCCATCGCCGGCCGCGACTTCGGCGATTTCCTCGTCTGGCGGAAAGACGACGTGCCCAGCTACCAACTTGCTTCCGCCGTCGACGACGCGGATCTCCACATCACCGAAGTCGTCCGCGGCGCCGACCTCATCAAATCCACTTTCCGCCAACTCCTCCTCTTCCGCGCCCTCGGCGTTCCTGCTCCCACCTTTTATCACTGCCCGCTCGTGACCGACGACACCGGCCAGCGCCTCGCCAAACGCCACGACTCCCTCGCCCTCCGCACCCTCCGCGCCCAAGACGAAAATCCGTCTCAACTCATCGCACGCCTCACGCTTGAAATCTGAACCACAGAGGCACGAAGACACAGAGCACGAGCACATCTTCTCTGTGCCTCCGGGTCTCCGTGGTTAACTCCCTCTCTCCGTTTCCTCCGGTAAAATCTAGTCCACCCATGCTCCTCCGCATCGGCATCCTCAACATCTCCGACCGCGCTTCTGCCGGCATCTACGCCGACGAACCCGGCCAGGCCGCCCTCGCCCTCCTTCGCGAATGGCTCACGACGCCTTTCGAGCCGGATTACAAAATCATCCCCGACGACCGCATCGTCATTGAAACCGAGCTCCGCCGCATGGCCGACGAATCCCAATGCGCCCTCGTCGTCACCACCGGCGGGACCGGTCCCGCTCCGCGTGACGTCACACCCGAAGCAACCCTCGCTGTAGTCGAAAAACCACTACCTGGCTTCGGCGAGCTCATGCGCGCCACATCGCTCCGCTACGTCCCGACCGCCATTCTCTCCCGTCAAACCGCCGGCATCCGCGGCCGCACGCTCATCGTCAATCTTCCTGGCCGCCCCAAAGCCATTCGCGAAAACCTCGAAGCGGTTTTCCCCGCGATCCCTTACTGCATCGACCTCATCGGCGGCCCTCATCTCGAAACCAACGATTCCGCCATCAAAGCCTTCCGCCCCAAGTAACACGAGCAACTCGGCCCAAGCCCCCGTTGCATGTCCCGCCATGTGGGGCATATTTCGCGCGCCAGCCGCGCCCACCTCAACCGCCGCGAGCCATGCCCTACCTCAACATCCAGACCAATCTTCCGCTCACCGAAAAAGCCGAAGACGCCATCCTCCGATCCGCTTCATCCGTCCTCGCCCGCGAACTCGATAAACCCGAGTCCTACGTGATGATCGCGCTGGAACCCGACACGCCCATGTTCTTCGCCGGCACCGACGATCCCGCCGCATTTCTCGAACTTAAAAGCATCGGGCTCCCCACGGGCAAAACACGCAAGCTCAGCGAAGCTCTTTCCCAGCTCCTCCACGATCATCTCGGTATCGCCAGCGATCGCGTTTACGTCACCTTCCACGACCTCGAAGGCGACAAGTGGGGCTGGAAAGGCGATGTCTTCTAACGCGCAGCAAACGCACGAGTCTCGTTCCATTCTTTTTCCTCAACTTCTCCTTCACTTCTAATTCTTCGCGCCAGCGCAATGGCCATCTACATCTACGAAACCATCCCACAAAAACCCGGCACCGAACCCCGCCGCTTCGAAGTGCGTCAATCGATGAACGACGCTCCGCTCACTCGCGATCCCGAGACTGGCGAACCCGTCCGGCGCGTCATCACCGGTGGTTATGGTTTCGTCGCCCAGCGCGCCTCCGGTTCCCCTGCTCCGACCGTATCTGCCGGCGGCTGCTCCCCCGGTTGCGCCTGTCACCGTCCGCCCGCCATCCCCATCCCGTAACCGGGATCTCGGACCCGGTCGCTCGCCCCGGCTGCCCTCCGCGCGCGTCTCCGTTTTCCCACTACGCGCGCGCGGTCTCACAATTCCGTATACTTCTCCGCCCGCCCTCGCGCCTTCTCCACCGGATACTTTTTCGCATTCGCCGCCATCTTCGCCTCGATGGACGCCGCCAGATCGAGCCCCGTGATATTCGCGAACTCCAGCGCATAGATCACCACGTCCGCCAGCTCCTCCGCGATCTTTCCCCGCTTCGCCTCGCCCTCCGCGATCGCGCGCGACTGCTCCGACGTGCTCCAGAGAAAGTGCTCCATCAGCTCTCCGGCCTCCGCGGCGAGCGCCATGCTCAAGTTCTTCGGCGTGTGAAACTGCTCCCAGTCGCGCTCGCGCGCAAACGCCAGCACGCGCGCCTTCATCTCCGCCACCGTCGTCGTCGCATCGTTCATGCAACGACGCTGCCGGCCGATACAGCGTCACGCAATCTTCACAAACACATCCCAGTTCACACTTGGCACGGTGCCTGCAATGTGCACCGTGATCCTCGTTCCAATGACCGTTAACCATAAACATCTCCGCGGCTCTGCCGGCGCTTCGTTTACGAAGGCCGTCGCACGCTCTTGCCGCGCTCAGATGTGTTCGGTCGCTCAATATTGGAGCAAACAACATCAGACCGGACCGGGCTCTCAGGCCTAAACGTTCCGTTTAACGGACCCAGTTTAGAACCAATACCTGAAGCCCGGCGGCCACAAGCCCCGAGGCTCTTCCTCGTTTTTACCTTCAACGCCTCCACCCAATTTTCCCATGCATACGATCATCGAAACCAGCCGTCCCGCCCGCCGTCGTCCTCGCCGTTCGGATACAGCGCATCGCGCCTTCCGTCAGCCGAGCTACGATTGCCGCGAGCAGCCCGGAGCCGTGCACCTCACGGTCTACGTCCCGGGCGTCGAGGCCGCGGGCGTCGAGATCGAAGCACGCGGGCCCGACCTCACCGTCACCGCCCGCAAACCTCATTTCGTGCGCGTCAACTGGGAGGCGCTCCACCTGGAAACCGCTCAGCGCGACTACCAGCTGCGCCTCCGCCTGGGGCACGGTTTCGACTACCCCGCGCTGCACGCCGAAATCAACGACGGCGTGCTCACGGTGGTGTTGCCGAAACGCCTGACCGCCGAGGATCCACTCCTCGCGCGACGCGTCGCGTAACCAACGGGGAGGAGGCGCGTCTGTTCCAACTCGCGCTTCCTCTCTTCCGTTTTCACTCCGACTCCCGCGCTCACGCCAACCGACGCGGAAGTTTTTCCTAAGGTCGTTGGCACATTGTTCCGAAGTTAAGGTCACCCCTACCCGTCATGCCCTTTGCCGTTCCAATCAACGATGCGCAGCCTCCCGAGGCGCCGACGGCGATTGTCCGGATTTTGAACCGTGATGACATCCAGTGGAATCGTCCCGTTTTCAAAGCCCCGCCCCTCAACGTAGTCCCGCCGATCGCCGATCTCGCGGAACTCGCCCGGGCGGTCCGGAAGCCCGATGCGCTTCTAGGCTGACCGAGCTCCTCCGAGTTCAACCTTTCAACGGCCCCGAGCAATCGGGGCCGTTTTCTTTTGCCCGCTCAACACCTCCCGTGGAGACGCAGCGCCGTCACCGCGCAGTTCCAGCCCGCTCATCGCTCCGCCGCCAACCACTCCACGCGCGCGCCAGCGCCATTTCCTACCGCCAATATTTGCGCCAACTCCCGCGCCGCCGCTTCCGCCGCCTCCGCAAATTTCCACGGTGGATTCACCACCAGCACGCCGCACCCGCGCATCTTCAATCCCGCGCCTTCTCCCGCGATCGTCATCTCCACTGTCACGGTTGGCGGCAGCTCCAGCGTCCGCAGCTCCGCAAAGAACGTTTCGATCCGCGCCCGCTCCGTCAGCGGATACCACACCGCGAACACGCCCTGCGCAAGCCGCGCCAAACCTTCGCGAATCGCTCCCGCCACCAGCGCAAACTCATCCACCGCCTCAAACGGCGGATCGATCAACACCAAGGCTCGTCGCTCCAACGGCGGCAACATCGCACGCACCGCCGCATATCCGTCCGTCTCGCGCACCAACGTTCGCGGCGCGAAACAAAACCGCTCCTCCAACGCCGCAAACTCTTCCTGATGCTTCTCACACAACGCCACTCGATCCTGCGCCCGCACCAACGCCCGCGCGATCGCCGGCGACCCCGGATAAAACCGCGGCTCGCCGCCCGTCCCGCCATTCTCGGCATCGAAGCTCCGCACGATCTCGCGATACTCCTTCAGCGATTCCGAAATCCCTTCCTTCGCCCAAAGCCTCCCGATTCCACCCGGCCACTCCGGCGCCCGCTCCAGCGAATCTCCTTTCGCCGCCGCCGCCAAATCATACGCCCCCCGCCCCGCGTGCGTATCCAAAAAGAAAAACCCCTTCTCCTTCCGCTGCATCGCCCGCACGAGCTGCACCAGCAGCACGTGTTTCATCACGTCCGCAAAATTTCCTGCGTGAAACCGATGCCGATAATTCATCCGACCGGCACTTTCACCACGGTCTTCCGCACCAGCCGTGCCTCACCGTCCCCTCCCTGCAGCCCGGGCATGTGCACATCCGCCGGAAAAAACACCGCGGCGTCGCCCGCCGTCAGCGTCCACACCGACGCTCCCGCGCAATCCTCATACACCACCAAATCTCTCTCCTCTCGATACGTCTCCCGCACCTCGACCCGCGAAACATCCACCACTTCCATCCGCTCCTGTCCCTCGAAAATCACCTGCACATCGATGAACTTTCGATGCGATTCGAAAAAACCCTCGGGCCGCGTCTTCGTCCGATAAACCTGCTCCAGCGCAAACGCCCCTCCTCCCAACTCCACTCGTTTCGTTTCTCCCACTGCGATCGCCCGCATCCGCTCGGCCGCCGCCGATCCCGGCGCAAACAGCTCCTCTAAATAACTCCACGTCGCCGCGAACTGCTCCCGCGGATACACCTGCTGTTTCAAAGTCTGGATTGTTCCCGAGAGTGCCATGACCCGCACTGCACCTTCCCACCTCCACGCTGGCAAGCGTCGAACTACCCCAAGCACGAGCACCCGCCCCTTCGTTCGTTCTCCTTCTCGTAATCGTTCTCGTTCTCCTTTCCCCCGTTCCTCTCCGCGCTCCCGTGCTCTCCCTCGTTACTCACCCATTTGCACCCGCCTCACATCTACATTCCTTCCTTACCGCCATGAAACTCCTCCCCTCGTTACTCCTCGTCTTTACAGCCGCGTTCGCCCCCGTCGCCCTCCACGCCGCCGACTTCGAAGGCAAGATCCGCATGAAAATGACCGAGCCCCGCGGCGGCGCTCGCAATCTCGACTACAGCATCAAACCCGGTCTCGTCCGCGCCTACATCGCTCTCGATGAAAAGCAAAACATGACGACGATCATGAACTCCGCGAAAAAGGAGGTCGTCGTTCTCATGCCGGGCCAGAACATGTATTTCAGTTCCTCGATCGACGACGTCGCCGAGGTCGCCGCTGAACACACCGGCGCCCTCGAGAAAACCACCGAGAGCACTAAAATCCTCGGCTACGATTGCACCAAATACATTTCCCGCGACAAAGGCACCACCACCGAAATTTGGGCCACGGACGAACTCGGCACCTTCGCTGGCATCTCCGCGGGCAATCCCATGTCCCGCAAAAAATCCGCCGGCCCCGGCTGGGAACAAGCCCTCAAGGGCGGAAACTTCTTCCCGCTCCGCGTCGTGTCCGTGAACAAGAAGGGCAAAGAAGAATTCCGCATGGAAGCCGTCTCCATCGACAAAGGCTCCCAGCCCGACTCCCTCTTCGAAATCCCCGCGGGCTACCAACAATTCAACCTCGGCGGTCTCATGAAGGGCCTTCTCCCCGGCGCACGCTGAACTACACGACTCATCACTGATCCCGATCGAGGCGCGGTGCTCCACCGCGCCTCTTCTTTTTCAACGTTTCCCGCCCCTTGCCACCCGCTCAGATGACGCTTCTGCTGCCATCTCGCCTGTGGCTTCGACTCTCATCCGCATCCTCTCCGACCTCCATTACGGCGACCGTTCCAGCGCCCTCACTTCGCTCGCCCAACTCAACCCGCTTTTCGAAAACGTCTCCCAACTCGTCCTCAACGGCGACACGCTCGACACGCGACCTTCGTCCAATCCTTCCCACACCGCCACCCTCCTGGCCGACGTCCGCCATTTCTTCACCCACTCCGCTCCTCCCACCACGATCCTCACCGGTAACCACGATCCCGACCTCACCGAGATCCACCATCACTCGCTCCTCGACGGCGCCCTTTTCATCACCCACGGCGACGCTTTGTTCGACGACCTCGTCCCCTGGAGCCGCGACGCCCCGCTCGCGCGCCAACTCGTCAGCCGCGAACTCGCCGCCCTTTCGCCGGCCGCACGCACGCAACTCCACACACTGCTCCCCGCATTCCGCCGGGCCGCCTACGCTCTCCCTCAACGCCATCACTCCGATCCTCACGGTTTGCGCTACCTTCTCGGCTTTCTCCAAGACACCGTCTGGCCGCCCAGCCGCATTTTCCGCGTCCTCCGCGCCTGGCGCGAAGCGCCGTTGCGCGCCGCACGTTTCGCCCAACACCACCAACTTCCCGCCCGTTTCTTCGCCATGGGCCACACGCACCGCTGTGGCGTGACGCCCACACCTTCCGGTCTCATCGTCCTCAACACCGGCTCCTTCTGCCCGCCTTGCGCCACCGGCGCCATCGACGTAACTCCCGATCGCATTGTTTTTCGTCGTATCGAACGGCGCCGCGGCGCCTTCCACCCCGGCGCCGTCATCGCCGAGTTTTCACTCGCCCCGCGCTGACCGTCCGCGACACTCCCGCCCCATGGCCATCGAGTTCGGTTGGTGGAATCGCGATCCCGAAGAGGGCAAATACCAGGTCCGCGTCGTCGTCCACGGCGGCAACATCGAATGGACCCGCCACCAGGGTCATCACACCCCGTGGCAACCCCACGTGCCTTCCGACGACGACCGCGCCCGCCTCGTATCCGAAGCGGAACGACGCCTCCCCCGGCGCCTCATCACGCAAAAGCAATTCGACGAGATTAAACGCCTCTCCGAAAACACCGGTCCCGGCGCCCTCTCCGGCCGCCGCTCCTCCCGTCCGGGCCCTACCTCCGAATTCTAGCTCCGATCAGTAGCGGCACGCAGCCTGCCCCGACACGTCGAGGTGAGCTTCGCCTCCGCGTGTTCCCGCCTCTTCTCCGTGCGCCGGTGCCTCTGTGGTTAGTTTCGTCTGTCAGCCCTTCCCCCGCGCCATCCCCCAAATCAATCGAAACGCCGGCGCATACTTTTCCGGCTTCTCCGCGATGCGCCGCGTCACCTCCTCCGGCGCCAACCACTCGCCGCCTTCGATTTCCTCCGGATGGAGCACAAACGGCCCGCCCGACTTCACGCGATAAATCCAGCAGAACTCCTGCCCCGTCGCGTCGCACGGCTCCACGCGGAACCACCGTTCCGGCTTCTCCTTCACCTCCAGCCCGAGCTCTTCTTTCAACTCGCGCACCGCCGTCGCATCATACTCTTCGCCGGCGTCCACGTGACCCGAACACGACGAGTTCCACAGCCCAGGCGACGTGTCCTTCTTCATCGATCGTTTCTGCAAAAACAACCGCCCGTGCTCGTCAAACACCAGCACATGCACCGCCCGATGCAGTAATCCGCGCGCATGCACATCCGCCCGCAACGCCCGCCCCACCGGCTCGTCGCGCTCATTCACCACATCGAACCATTCGTCAGCCATACCTGCCTTTACATCACCGTTCATTCGTGTCCATTCGTGAGCCCTTAAAACGCCTCACCGTATGCCCAAAATCGACGTCAGCAAGGTCGCTGAGATTCTGAAGAAAAACGAGATCGATCCCGCCGTCCTCCGCCGCGTCATCGAAGAGCTCAACCTCGTGGTCCAACCCGAGGACGAGGGCGACAAGCCACCCCCGGTCAAAAAGCAGTTCGTCGTCCTCGTCTCCGACCCCGAGAACCGCTTCCCGAAAACCGATTTCGCCGGCTGGGTCCTGCAACTTCCCGAGGACGAAAGCCCCGCCACCGTCCAAGAACGCATTTTTCGCGCCGCCTACGATTACAATGCCACGCGAAAAGGCCGCCTCTACCCCGCCAAAACCGTCGGCGAAGCGATCGAAAACATCCCCGCCAAACACTTCAAAGAGACGGAGGTCTGGGTAAAAACGAAGTCCCCCGTCATCATCCTGAAAACCGACAACGAGATCCCCAAAGACAAGTAGCGCGCCGCTTCTTTAGTTGTAGGGCTGGGTCTCCCGACCCCGCCGCCTCGCCGCCCGCCCAGGCTTTAAAGCCCCCACTCCCGCGGCTCAAACCCTCGCTCTTGCAGCGCCGCCTTCACCGCGGCCATATCGATCTCCATTCCGGGACGGACGCCATTCGCGCGAAACCATCCTTGGTTCATCTCGAGCGCGAGTTGCAACAGCGTGCTCCGCGACCGCACCGGCGTTTCATCATAAGGATGGAGCGGATAAATCTCCTCGAGCATCCCGTGCCGGTTGAAAAATCCGATGTCCAGCGGCGTCGGCGTGTTCCGCATCCAAAAACTCATCTGCTGCGGCTTTGCATAAACAAAGAGCATCCCTTCGTCCGCCCCGAGATCGCGCCGCTCCATCAACCCGCGCATCATCTCGGGCTCCCGCACCGCCAGCTGCATGCGCACCGTCTTCGGTCCGACTTTGATCTCGAACCAGTCGGCTACCGTCTTCGGTGCCGCGCGTAGCTCCATCTTCTCCTCCTCCCGACACCCCGCCACTCCCACAGCGAGCATCGTCACCGCCACCCACACCAGAAGCCGCCAAACCGAATTTGCGTTTTTCACCATGCGCGTGGCTAATGCCCGGCTTCTTACAACTCAACTTCTCTCTCGCCCGTCATGCCGCGTGCCTCACTTCCGCCGCTCCTTTACGCCGACACCGTCACCAGCGCCGACCAGCTCTACTTCAGCCGCATCGATGTCCATGATCCGTTCATCGCCTTCGGCGCCGGCCGCCGTCGCATCACCCTCCAATCCGCCCTCGAATTCGGACGCGTCAAAAAAGCCCGCGTCTTCAACTCCGTCCTCTCCCTCGAGGTCTGGCGTGATCGAGCCGCCAAACTTTTCCCGCACCAACACATCGGCCCCGCCGAAACCATCGCCGCCGCCGCCCGCGCTCACCGCGTCCACGCCTTCCGCGTCGCCGACGACTTTCCTGCCGCCCTCTTCCTCCGCCTCCGAGAACTCGGCCTGAAACTCGAGCTCGCCCGCGGTCCGCTCTTCCCCGAACGGGAAGTCAAATCCGCCGCCGAAGCCGCCGCCATCCGCGAGGGCAATCGCCTCTGCTCCGTCGGTTTCACCGTCGCCGAAACCATCCTCCGTGCCGCCCAAGTTCGCGGCCGCTCCCTTCTCCAAGAGGGTAAACCGCTCACGTCCGAACGTCTTCGCTTCGCCATCGAATCCGCCATCATGGCCGAGGGCGGACAGGCCAACGGCACCACCATTGTCGCCGGCGGCGATCAAGCCTGCGATCCGCACGAGCGCGGTCACGGCGCCCTCCGACCGCACGAGCTCATCATCATCGACATCTTCCCGCGTGTAACAAAATCCGGATACTTCGGCGACATGACGCGCACTTACCTCCGCGGACGCGCCTCCGACGCCCATCACCGTCTCGTCGAAACCGTCCGCACCGCCCAACTCGCCGCCTCGAAATCCATCCGCGCCGGCATCGAAGGCCGCGACGTTCACCAGCAGGTCGTCCACACCTTCGCCGCCGCCGGCTACAAAACCACGCGCACCAAATCCGGTTCTACCGGTTTCTTCCACGGCACCGGCCACGGGCTCGGCCTCGCCGTCCACGAAGCTCCCCGTCTCGCCTCCTCCGGCTCGCTTCCGCTTCGAGCCGGGGCCGTCGTCACCGTCGAACCCGGTCTCTATTACCCCGGCCTCGGCGGCTGCCGCATCGAAGACGTCGTCCAAGTCACCACCAAACGCCCCAAACTCCTCTCCTCCCACCCCTACACCTGGCACTTCGAATAAAGCGGTTCACCCGCGCTCTCCTCCCCGGCCGCCCACGATTGAGAGTCGTAAATCATCAACCGTAAATCCGCCCCATGCCCGAGCTCGCCGAAGTCGAATTCTTCCGCAAACGCTGGCACCAAGCCGCGCTCGGCCAACGCGTCCTCCGCGTCCTCCTCCACCCCAAAGCCAAAGTTTTCCGCGGCACCGATCCCGCCGCTATTGAACACGCTCTCACTCGCGCCCGCTTCCTCTCTTCCGAAGCCGCCGCGAAACAAATGCTCTTTCGCTTCAGCGGCGACGCCTGGCTCGGCCTTCATCTCGGGATGAGCGGCGATCTCTACGTTCACGCTCCTGATTACACGCCCGGCAAACACGATCACCTCGTTCTTTCCACGGCGAAACACACCCTCGTCTTCACCGACCCGCGCATGTTCGGACGCGTCCAATTCCACGTCGGCAAAACCGCCCCCCAATGGTGGACGCGCATCGCCCCACCCGTCCTCTCCGCCGACTTCACTGCCACCGCCGTATCCGAATTTCTCACACGCCGCGCCCGCGCTCCGATCAAAGCCGTCCTCCTCATGCAGGAACGCTTCCCCGGCATCGGCAACTGGATGGCCGACGAAATCCTCTGGCGCGCCGCCATCCATCCCGCCCGCCCCGCCGGCTCGCTCACGCCCGACGAAATCAAAACCCTCTGGCGCAAAACCCGCGAAGTCGCCCGCGACGCCCTCAAAAAAATCGCCGGCCACGGCGGCCGCCTCCCTCCCGATCTCAACGTCAACATTCCTGACTCCTGGCTTTTCCATCACCGTTGGCGGGATGGCGGTCGTTGCCCCAAAACCGGCGTCCTCCTCGAACGCGCCGAAATCGGCGGTCGCACCACCTGCTGGTCTCCCGCCCGCCAAAAGCTTCCCGCCCGCTCGCCCCGCTCGAAACAGCGCGCATGACGTCCGCCAAAAAACTCCGGCTCGACGAACTCCTCGTCTCTCGCGGTCTCGCCGCCTCCCGCGCCCAAGCCAAAGCGCTCATCATGAGCGGTCGCGTCCTCCACGGCACCGAACGCCTCGATAAACCCGGCCGCGAGTTTCCCGCCGATCTCGATCTCACCGTCGAGCAGCCCCCACGCTTCGTCTCCCGCGGCGGCGAAAAACTCGCCGGCGCCATCGAGCGCTTTGCCCTCGATCTGCGCAACGCCCACGTCCTCGACGTCGGCGCTTCCACCGGCGGCTTCACCGACTGCGCGCTCCAATCCGGCGCCGCCGATGTCGTGTGCGTCGACGTCGGCCGCGCGCAACTCCACGCCAAACTCCGCTCCGACCCTCGTGTCACCAATCTCGAAAAAATCAACGCCCGCCACCTCACCGCCGCGGATCTCCCACGCAGCGATTTCGATTTCATCGTGATGGACCTTTCGTTCATTTCGCTGAAAGCCGTCCTCCCCGCCGTCTGGCCGCTCCTCCGCCCCAGCGGCACGCTCGTCGCGCTCGTGAAACCGCAGTTCGAAGCGGGCAAAGCCGAAGTCGACAAAGGCCGTGGCGTCATCCGTGACGCCGCCGTCCAGGAATCCGCCCTCGCCTCCGTCCGCGATTTCGCCCTCGCCGAACTCCCCGCCGCCCACCTCGTCGGCGAAATGGACTCCCCCATCACCGGCACCGACGGCAACCGCGAATTCCTCCTCTGCCTGCGCAAATCGACATAGCCCTAACTCCCCGCCCATTCCCCAAGCCACTTAGTAATACATTATATTACATCCCGTCTCGTCTGCTTTCATCCCTTCAGCGCGACGCAAGTTTCCTTCTGACATTCGCCAAATCCGTGTTCATCAGTGTCCGTCCGTGGTCACCACCTCAATGAAGCCCATCCGCCACCTCGCCTTCGTCATCAACGAAGACAAATCCGGCGCTCCTGAACTCGCTCGCGAGCTCGTCACCATCGCTACCGCGGCCGGCGTCACCTCGACTCAAACCACGCAATTCCCGCTCCCGTCCGGTTACCTCCAAGGCTACGACGCCTGTTGCGTCATCGGCGGCGATGGCACACTCCTCGGCGTCGCCCGCGAAGCCGCTCATCAACAAGTTCCCATCATCGGGGTCAACCGCGGCAGCCTCGGCTTTCTCACGACCTTCTCCGCCGAAGAAGCGCGCACCCATTTCACCGAGCTTCTCGCCGGCGCCTACCGTCTCGCCGCCCGCTCGTTGCTCGAATGCTGCACCGGTCCCGGTTCGCACGATCTCGCGCTTAACGATGTTCTCGTCAAAAGCGACATCAACTCGCGCCTCGTCCAACTCGAGGTCCACGCCGACAACGAACTCGTCACCAACTACACTTGCGACGGCCTCATCTTTTCAACGCCCACCGGCTCCACCGCCTACAACCTCTCCGCCGGCGGTCCGCTCATCCATCCCGATTCCGCGGTCATCGCGATGACGCCGATTTGCCCACACACGTTGAGCAATCGCTCCATCATCTTCCGCGACCAAGTCTGCCTCCGCGTCTTCAACCGCTCCGCCGACTCCCGCCTGCTCGTTGCGATGGATGGTCAACGCGACCTCAAGGTCGGCGTCGATTCTCCGATCGAGATCACCATCTCCTCGCTGCGCCTGCCGCTCGCTCAGCGGATCGACTACTCCCACTTCTCCGTCGTCCGTGAAAAATTGAAGTGGAGCGGCGCCCTCCACGACGACTCGAAGCGCTAGCGGCCCGCGTCTTTGTAGTTCGCCGCTATAAAAAAGAACCCCGACGCCGCTCGCGGCATCGGGGCCCAAGGGATTCTGGATCGCTTTCAAAACCCCATAACCGGCCAAATCTCTTAGTCTTGGCGCTACTCCGAACTACCGGTCGCTTCCTTCTCCTTCTTCTTCTCCGCGCGCTTCTCTTTCTGCTTCTGTTTGTCCGCCTCCCACGCCGCCGTCTCCGCCTCGTTCAGCACGCCGTCCTTGTCTTTGTCGAAACGCTTCAGCGTCGTCTTGCTCGGCGGCTTGTCCTTCTTCGCACTTTCGTCGGCCAACACTGCAGGAACTGCCAGCACGCTGAAGCACGCGAGCAGGAGGGGGATAATCAGTTTGGAAGTTTTCATGGACCGCCCGCGACGCTGCGCATAGTGCCATCGCCTGGCGATATTATTATGCACATTTATGGCACTATTTGTGTCATGTCAGCTTTCGCACCAGCTCGTCCTTTACTCCTTGCAACCGCTTATATTTGGCCATCTCCGCCGACATCGTAGCGAGCGCCCGAGCCAATCCTCGAGCCGCAACCTCGTCTGCTTGCACCGCCTCCAATCGATGCAGCCGCACCCGAATCCCGAACAACACCCCGTCGCTCTCCGGCAGCCGCGCCAGCATCTGATGCTCCACGCGCAGCCACAATCGCTCCAAATCCACCGGTGAACTCGGACCCGCCAACCGCCGCGCCGGATGAAGATTCAACTCATCCGTCGCCGCGATGCCCCAGTTGTCCCGCAAAAACCCCATCCCCGGGCGCATCCGCTCCAGGAACTGCCGGATCGCTCCTCCAATCGTCGAATTCAACGCGGGCACCACGCCGTGAATCTCTTCCATCGTCTGCCCAAGCTTCTCCTCCAACGCCCAACCCGTCGGGAAACACAGCGCCCCTCCCCGCAGCCGAAACCGTCCCTCCGCATCCGCCGATAACAACAAAAAGTCCGGTTCAACGTCTCCGCCCAGCGTCTCCACCGAACTCGCATCGCTCACGTTCCACTCACGACACCACCCCGCAAACTCCCGCACCATCGCCTCACCGTCACGCTCGACCGCCGCATATCGTCCGGGCGTATCCGCAATCCAACGACGCCGCTCCGCCAACACCCGCCCGCTCGCGTCCTGCGTCGCGAAAAAATCCCGCGGCTCTCCTCGCCGAAGCGTCAGCTGCAAACGGAAATCCTCGTCCGGAAACAATGCCGCGAGTTCGCTCACGGGCGCCAAACTTCCCGCTCTCCGCCCGTCGCGTCAACGTCCCCGCTCACGGCCGCACCACCAGCTGCACCCGCAGCTCCCGCCGAAAATACTTTTCCGCAAACGCCGCCAGATCCGCGATCTTCACCGCATCGATCCGCGCATCGTAGTTCTTCCAGTCGTTGATCGGCTGACCTTGCAGTGCGTTCAACGCCGCTTGCATCGCGCGCGACGAATTCGTCTGCAAACTCTGACGCCGCCCGGCTTTCAATCTCGCCTGGCACCGCGCGAGTTCGACGTCCTCGATCTCACCCGCCCGCACGCGCGCAATCTCCGCGTCGATCTCCGCCAGCACTTCGCCTTCCTTCCCGGGCTGCGTCCCGGCGAAGAAATAAAACATCCCCGCATCCAATCCCGTCACGCGCCCCGAACGCACAAAATACGCCAGTCCCTTTTCCTCCCGCACGCGCTCGAACAATCGCGACGCCATCCCGCTGAACAACTCGTCCGCGACTTCGCTAATGTAGAAATCCTCCGCATGCACGCGCGGTCCGGGAAACGCCTGCAATACCACCGCCTGCTCGCGCGGCTGCTGCTCCACGAAATCCCCGCGCTCTGCCGGCAACTTCGCTTTCGCATTCGCCTTTCCTTCCGGCGCCGCCGACTTCGGCAGCCGCGACAGGAACGCCTTCAGCTTTGGCGCCAGCTTCCGCGGATCGAAATCCCCCGCGACCGCCAGCACTACATTTGGTCCGACCGCCAGCGCGCGATGCAGCGCCTTCAAATCTTCTGCGCGGATCGCCTTCACGCCGTCCTGCGTGCCATGAGCATCATGCGCCAGCGGATGCGACCCGAAAAACCGTTCGCGCACCCGCTTTCGCGCGAGCGTCACCACGTCGTCATCGTCTTGCTGCAGCGCCGCCACCTGCGCATCGCGCTCGAGTTCCAGCGTCGTCTTCTTGAACGCCGGCGCGAGCAACGCCTCCCGCAGAATATCCACCGCCCGCTCCACATCCGTCGGCAAAACCTCCACCGCCAGCCCCACGCTGTTGTTCCCCGCCACCGGGTGAAAGCTCCCGCCCACCGATTCGATATACTCCGCGACTTCCGCCGCGCTCCGTTTGCGCGTGTCCTTTGTCAGCATCGTCGACAACAACGCCGTCGCACCCCGCTTCGCGGGATCCTCGAACAAGGGTCCGCCTTGCATCAGCAATCGCAAATGCAAGTTCGGCAGACGCCGATCCGGTTGAAGCAACAGCCGCGCACCATTTGCCAGCTTGATCTCCGAAAACTCCGGCGGTGCAGTTTCCTCGCTCGCATCCGCCACCGTCCGCACGTCTGACTGCGTTGGATTCAGCGATATCGACGTGAGCCTCGACGGCACCAGATACCGCTTCAAAACCCGCACCAGATCCGCCGGCTTCGTCGCCGCGAGTTGCTCGAAATAGACCCGGCTGTGATCCAGATCGCCTACGACCACTTCGGCCGCGCCAAGCCGCGACGCCTGTCCGCTCATCGTCTTGCGCGTGTTGATCTCGCTAACCACGAGTTGCCGGATCGCCTTCTTCAACTCCGCCGGCTTGAAGCCACGCGCCGCGCACCGTGCGAGCGTTCGCTCGATTGCCGCCGTCGCCGCTTGCCGCTTCTCCGGTTCGCAGGTGAACGAAACGCAAAACAACCCCGTCGTGCCCGGATTCCAGCTCGACGCGTCGATCGTGTGCACCAGTCCCGCCTTTTCGCGTATCGCCTGCCACAATACAGAGCTGTCTCCTCCGCCCAGCACGCCCGCCAATAAATCCAGCGTCGGCGCATCTTCATGCGTCAGACCAGGAATCGGCCACGCCAGCGCGGCGCGCGTGATCTCCACTTCCTCGAAGCGATGCTCCGTTCGCGTTCCGAGCTGCAACGGCTCCGTCGGCACCAGGACCGGCGCCAGCCGCGCCCGCGGCACCGCCCCGAAATGCTGCTCCACCGCCGCTCGCGTCGCCGCCACATCAATATCACCGACGATCACCACCACGAGATTGTTGGGCACGTAACGCCCGCGATAATACCCGACGAGATCCTCGCGCGTGATCGCCGAGAAAACATCGCGATGCCCGATAATGGGCTCGCGATAGGGATGCTCCCGAAACGCCGTCGAGAAAAGCGACTCCCACAACCGGTTGTCCGGATCGTCCTTCGTCATCGCGATCTCGCGCAGGATGACGTCCTTTTCTTTCGCGCACTCGTCCGCGGGCAGCGTCGAGTGCAGCACCGCGTCCGCGAGCAGATCGATCGCCACCGCCGTATGCTCGCTCGGCAAATCGATATAATAAACCGTCCGATCGAAGGTCGTGTAGGCGTTGATGTAGCCGCCATGCGCCTGCACCGTCGCCGAGATATCGCGCCCCGCCCGCCGCTCCGTGCCCTTGAACAGCATGTGTTCGAGATAGTGCGACAACCCCGCCCCCAAATGCGCTCCTTCGTGCGTGCTGCCCGTCTTCACCCACACCTGCACCGACGCCAGCGCCGCCGAGCGATCGGGTTTCATGATCAACGTCAGCCCATTCGGCAGAACGGTCCGCTCCACTTGCTCCCGCCAAAAAGCGTCCAGCAATCGAAAATCCGCCGCAGCGGTTACAGCAACAGCACCCATGGGCGGTTCTCGCCTAGGCGGCCTCGACATTCGACGACCCACGCCGCGATTTCTCGGGCAGGAAGGGTTTCACGAATGCCTCCTCAAAGGAGTAAATATCTGCAAAATCCTCGCGGCGATCGCTGTCAGTTTTGCTGAAGACATTATATTCGATCAAATTGAACACGATTTCGCCGAAGTCCGTGCACCGCCGCACGCCCCACGAGTTCAACACCGTTTTCGCCAATGGCCCGTATTGATCGAGCGCATACACCCGGAGGCCTTCCAACAACTCCGGTCCGGAGACGTGACGGGAGCGGCCGCCTTTTGTCCCTTCCTTCTTTCGCAATTCCTTCACGGTATAATCCAAGCCAAGCCGGATAAAATCATAAGCTTTGCGATCGTAGCGAGGGTCCTCTTTGCAGATGAGGCCCACGACCTCTGCGAAATCCGGATCTTCCATGTTTGGACGCGCGATCTAGCACACCGCTTTCTGCCGCGCAACTAGCAAGCTGAGACTGCAACTCAAGCGCACGGACTTCAGGGAAAGACCTGATGCAAACCTATGATTATTACCTCGAACGTTCACGCCACCACTATGACACTAGTTGTGAAATGATCGCATCGACCCAGACCAACTCACCGCAGGCGGACAACTCCGCCGCTGGTAAAAACCAATCTCCCCTCAATCTCGCCTGCGCGCGTCTTAAAGCCGCCGGCCTGCGGATCACGCAACCCCGCATCGCCATCCTGACCGCCCTCATCAAGCGCGGCCAGCCCACCACGATCGAACAGATCCATGCCGACCTCGAAAGCGGTTCCTGCGACCTCGTCACGGTTTACCGCTGCTTGAGTGCATTCGAAGACATCGGCCTCGTTCGCCGCTCCTTCTACCACAACGGCACCAGCCTTTACGCCCTGAGCCTCGGCGAGGTTCATCCGTATCACGTTATCTGCAAGGAAACCAACCAGGTCCAGGAGATCGATCCCGAGACGACCGCCGAACTTCGCCGGAACGTCCAGCAGATCGAGGACCTCCTGAAATCGCGCGGCTACAACAACGTCACGCACGTCGTTGAGTTCTTCGGCCTCGCGCCCAAGAGCTAATCGCGCGACCCGCGCGACGTCGCAATCGCGACGATCGCCGATATCGCTCTCCGCACACGCGGGCCCTCGAGGCCCGCGTTTTTTTGTATTCGCCCCAGCCCTACCGACGCCGCGCCCTTCCTCAGGCTGTCATCGCATCGCGATAGTTTTCGCCGACCTGCGTCCAGTTCACGATATTCCAAAACGCCTGCACGTAATCGCCCCGGCGATTCTGATACTTCAAATAATACGCGTGCTCCCACACATCCAGCCCGAGCACCGGCGTCGCACCTTCCATCAGCGGTGAATCCTGGTTCGCGGTCGAATGCACCTGCAACGCGCCATCCTTCACGCTCAGCCACGCCCAGCCGCTTCCAAACCGCTTCGCCGCCGCGTCCGCGAACTGCGTCTTGAACGCCTCCACCGACCCAAACGCCTTCGTCAGCGCCTGCTCCAACGGCCCGCCCGGCTTCCGCTCACCGCCCGGCGCGATCACGCGCCAGAACAAAGCATGGTTCGCGTGCCCGCCGGCATTATTCCTCACCGTCGTCCGGATCGCTTCCGGCACCCGATTGATGTTCCGCAACAACGCCGACAGCGACTGCTTCCGCAAATCCGGGTAATTCGCCAGCGCGTTGTTCGCCGTGTTCACATAGGCCTGATGGTGCTTCGTATGATGAATCTCCATCGTCCGCGCATCGATGTGCGGCTCGAGCGCATCATAAGCGTAACCCAAAGGCGGCAGCGAAAACGCCTGATCCGGCAACGGCGTCGTGCCCTCCGCCGGCGCCGCCTTCTCCGCTCCAAACATCGTCAGCGGCATCCCGCCCAGTCCCAGCAGCGCGGCTCCCGCGCCCAATGTCTTCACCACCTCGCGTCGCGACAAACCACCTGGGGAAACATTCATGGGTCGACGCTAACTCCGCTAACGCGAGATGCAAGTGGGCCTTGCCAATCTTCACCACCGGAATTGCTGTTGCTTCTCCTCCGGTATTTCGCCGATTCACCCCACCCTTCTGTTATGCACGCTCAACTCTCCCGACGCGAAGCCCTCACCACCCTCGCCGGTGCCGCCATGATCGCCACCCTCCCCGGCCTCCGCGCCGCCCAATCCCAAACGGCCGCATCCGTCCCCGCCGCGCCCGTTTCTTCCGGCGGCTTTCGCCACTCCGTTTGCAAGTGGTGCTACAACAAAATCCCTCTCGACGAGTTTGCCCGCGCCGCCGCCGAGATCGGCCTCCACTCCGTCGAACTCCTCGGCCCTGAAGACTGGCCCGTCGTTAAAAAATACGGGCTCACCTGCGCCGTCGCCAATGGCACCACCACAATTCCCGACGGCTTCAACCGTCTCGAAAATCACGTCAAACAGGTGCCGACGATGATCGAGCGCATCAAGGCCTGCGCTGACGCTGGCATTCCCAGCGTGATCGTCTTCTCCGGCAATCGCGCCGGCATGTCCGACGAACAGGGTCTCGAAAACTGCGTCGTCGGCGTGAAGAAAATTGTCGGCGAAGCCGAAAAACGCGGCGTCACCATCGTCATGGAGCTCCTCAACTCGCGCGTGAATCACCCCGATTACATGTGCGACAAAACCCCGTGGGGCGTCGAACTCGTGAAGCGCGTGGGCTCCGAGCGGTTCAAACTTCTCTACGACATCTACCACATGCAGATCATGGAGGGAGACGTCATTCGCACGATCCGCGAAAACGCCCAATACATCGGCCACTACCACACCGCCGGAAATCCGGGCCGCCACGAATTCGAACCGCAGGACGTGCAGGAGCTTAACTACCCCGCCATCATGCGCGCCATCAAAGAAACCGGCTACACCGGTTTCGTCGGCCAGGAGTTCGTCCCCAGCCGCGACCCCATCACGTCCCTCCGCGAATCCATCAAGATCTGCACGGTCTAAAACCCATCGCTCCAAAATTGAGCCCGCCGGCACCCGGCGGGCTTTTTTATTCTCTCCTTCCGCAACCCACCCGCCTCGCCCGCGGTCGTTCCGTTCGTGCAGCGCCTCTTCCTCCTCTCCCCCGCCAAAGTCAGCGGCGTCCGCGCCAAACTTCTCCTCAATCGCGCCGCGCCTTTTCCCCTCGCCCGCACCTTCCATCGCGAGGGACTTCCGCTCGCCGACATCTTCACTTTCGCCAGCGGACTCTACTTTCGCGGCAAGATCACCTACGCCCGCCACTTCGTCCGCCCCGATCGCGGCGAGCTCATCCGTATCATTACGACCAATACCGGGCTCCTCGATCCGCTCACGCACGTCACGCCCGCCGCTCTCCGCGCCTTCGGCAAAGTCGACATTCACGAAGACGATCCTCGCTATCGTAAACCGCTGCGCCGCGACGCCGCCGCTCTCGCGCAACAACTCGCGCCCGACGGCATCGCCATCCTTCTCGGCTCCATCGCCACCGCCAAGTATCGCGACGTCCTCCTCGAAGCCTTCGGCGACCGCCTCGTATTTCCCGCCGACTTCATTGGTCGCGGCGACATGAGCCGCGGCGGTCTCCTCCTCCGTGCCGCCCGCGAAAATCGCGAGCTGCCTTACACGCCCGTTCGCGGCGCCATCTTCAAAGGCAAACGCGCCCCCCGCATCTCCGAAATGTGACCCGTGGCTGCGAGCGGGCCGCAACCCGCCCGGCCTTCATCCCTCAAACCGATACCCCACCCCATGCACGGTCACAATCGGCCCCTCTCCGCCACCCGCTGAAACTTTCTTCCGCAACTGCGCCACGTGCTGATCCAGCGTCCGCGTCGTCCCAAAATAGTCGATACCCCACACCGCGTTGAGCAACGCATCCCGCGTCAACACTTCACCCGCGCGGCTTGCAAACACCTCCGCCAGCTTCAACTCCCGCGCCGTCAGCGCCTGCGTCTTCCCCTCCACCGTCACGCTGAACCGTCTCCGGTCGATCTGCGCCGCGCCAAACGCAAACACCGCCGGCAACTCGCCCTCGCTTCTTTCTCCCGCACTTGCCTGCCGCCCGCGCCGGAGCAACGCCTCCACGCGCGCCAGCAACTCGTGCACGCCAAAGGGCTTCGTCACGTAATCGTCCGCGCCCAATTTCAAGCCCACGACCTTGTCCACTTCCTCGCCTTTCGCCGTCAAAAACAGCACCGGCACGCGAACGCCTTTCCCCCGCAGTTCCCGGCACACGTCATAGCCGCTCGCCTTCGGCATCATCACGTCGAGCACCACCAGGTCGAACTTCTCCTGTGCAAACAACCGCAGCGCCTGCGCGCCATCGACCGCCGCCGTCACCGCATAACCTTCGCTCTCCAGTGTAGCCGAAAGTCCGATACGAATGTTCGGGTCGTCCTCCGCGATCAGGATCTTCGCAATCATGGCAGCTCCAAAATAAACTCCGCGCCCCCGCCCGCGCGGTCCGCATACTTCAACTCCCCGCCGAGTCCCCGCGCCAGCTGCCGCGCGATGCTCAGCCCCAATCCCGCCCCCGCTTTTTCCGCCGTCAACGACTCGTCGACGCGGTGAAACTTCTCGAAAATCTTTTCTCGGTGCGACCCCGGCACGCCCGGTCCGCGATCGGCCACGCTTAACCGCACACCGCCCGCGTCGCTCGCTTCCAACCTCACCGCCACCTCACCGCCTTCGCTCGCATACTTGCACACGTTCTCGACCAAATTGAGCACGATCTGCTCCACCGCATCGCGATCGGTCTTCACCACCACGGATCCCTCCGGCATCTCGCGCACCAGTCGCAATCCCGCCTCGCCCAGCCGTGGTTCCTGCGTATCCAGCACGCGCACCAGCTCCGCTTTCAAATCCACCTCGTCGCGCGCGAACGTTTTCCGCCCCTGCTCCAGCCGGCTGAAATCCAGCGCATTGTTCACCAGCCGCGCCAGCCGCTGCGTCTCCCGCCCGATCGTATTCAAATACTGAGCACTTTGCTCGGAGTCGCGCACGCGTCCTTGCGCCAACAGTTCCGCATAAAGCCGAATCGTTGTCAGCGGAGTCTTAAATTCATGCGACACGTTCGCCACAAACGAGGTCTTCTGCGCCGCCTCCTCCTCGCTCCGCCGCGCCTGCCACAACAACAGCGATCCTCCCGCCACGATCGCCGCCAAAAAAATTCCGACCAACAACAAGCCCACCCAGAAAAACGTCGCGCCACTCGCGCTCGCATACGATCCGCCCGGCACGAACGCCACGACTTCCCATCCCGGCAGCAGCGCCGACGCAATCGGCACCACCACACTCGCTTCCCCGCTTCGCGACACCATCCCCGCCTGATGCACCGCCCGCTTCTCCGCATCGCGCAAAACGTATCCATCTCCTCCCGACACTTCCGTCGGCAGCGCTTGCCCGAGCCGACTCACCAGTCCCGCCAGATTCAATTCCACACCTCTTACTTCACCCCCGGCGCGCGTCTGCACCCAGCCGATCACATGCGAGCGGCCGTCGATCGCCACTGCTTTCCACCCTCGCAACCCACTGGCTCGCCGTTCCGCCTCTGCCCTTGGCGCCGCCCGACTTGCTCGGGCGGACAACTCTCGCTGCCTCCGCGCCAACGCTTCCGCGCGTTGCAGCTCCATCGCACTCGCTTCCTCCCTTCGCTGTTCCTCCACCGCTCCAGCGTCGGCCACCGCCGCGCTCGGCGCTTTCACCAGTTGCTGCACGTCGCGTCGCGCCGATTGCACCTGCGCCACGTTCGCTGAAAGCGCACCGCGCGCCTTCTTCGCTTCGGCTTCCAAGGTTTCGGATTTCGCTGCACTCGGCGTTGCGACGGCCACCCGCCAAGGCGGACTTTCGCGAAACGACATCGCGAGCCGCCGCGCCAACCCTCGTCCCGGCTCATCTGCATTCCGCCATTCCGGCCACAACAGTTCGCCGTCTTCCTGCGCCACGAATCCGCTCCGCACCAGCGGATTGTTCGCCTCCCACTCGCTCAACAACCGCACCACTCCGTCCTGCGGTTGCTCCGCCAACACTTCCAGCAATCCGTCCTGCACGTCGCCCGCGAGCAGTTCGACATTTTCCACGATCAAGCGCGCTCGTGCCTCCGCCGCTGCGCGTCGCGCCTCCCACGTTTCCGCACTCTGTTGCACGATCCGCTCCTGCTCGCGTTTCAACAGCGATACCGCCCCCACGCCCACGACCACCGTCGGCACCAGCAATAACAGCCAGTAGAGAAAAATACGGCGCGAGGTCGACGTCACGGCAGCAGCGTAGTGTTTCGATTCTTCTTGGGAAGGCGCTAAGTAGGGCGGCCTCCGATCCGCCCTACCTCGCTCCATCACCGCCGCTCGGCCTCGTAACTTCCCACGCTTTGCTGATTCCGCGTCTGCGCACTCTGCGCCCGATAAGCTTTCCGCTCCGCATTCCCCAATCCCTCGCGCTCCACGCGCATCGCATCGGCCGCCGCCGGCGCCGCCAGGCTTTGCAGCGCTGAATTCCCATAAACAGATCCCATCCACGCCACACGTTCGGCTTCTTCGCGCAACCGCGCCCCCGCCGCCTCGCGCCGGTTCGCGTCCACGAGCGCGATCGCTTCGTCCTTCGCCAGCGCGATCACATTTGCCGCATAGTCCGCCTGCAACTGGTGATTCGCCGATTTTACCACGTCCGCCGCTGTCGCACTGAAACGCACGTTGCGCACCGCCGTCAGCGTCGCCTCCCGCTGCTCCAACGCGTCCTCGTAACTCACCCGCGCCCGCGCGATCTCGCGCTCACGCCCCGCGTCCGCGGCCGCCACTTCCACTTCGATCAGCGCAAACTTCTCCTGCCCGCCATAGATCTGACTGAGCGTCAGCTCCGCCTTCCGCTCGCGAATCACCCCGTCGCGGCCCACGAAGCGCAACGGCCGCACTCCTTCGGGAAACTCGATTTCAATCACCACGCGTCGCGCCACCACGCTCAAAACATCCCCCAGCTCGGCCGCAAAGATTCGTGGCAGATCCGAGCTGTCCTCCACGAAATACGTGTTCCCATCGCTCCGCTGCGCGAGCCGGGTCATCAGGTCTTCGTTGAATCCCAATCCCAGCCCGATCGTCGTCACCGCGATTCCTTCCCGCATCAACGACGCGCCCAATCGGCCTAATTCCTCCGGCGAACTTGGTCCGACATTCGCCTGCCCGTCCGACAACAAGATCACCCGATTCACGTAACGTCCGTCTTCGCTGAACCGCCGCACTTCATCCGCCCCGCGCACGACACCGCCATACAGCGCGGTGCCGCCCGTCGCCTCGAGGCTGCGAATCGCCTCCTCCAGCCTCCGCCGGTTTCCCACGCGCTGTGCCGGCACAAGCGTTTCCACGCGCGAGTCGTAAGCGATCACCGACACGATATCGTCCGCCACCAGCTGCCGCACCGCCTCCAACGCCGCCTCTCGCGCTTTCTCGATTTTATCTCCGCCCATCGAACCGGAACGGTCGATCACCAACGCCAGATTCACTGGCGGCCGCACGTCACGCCGCGGCAGCTTCACGCCATCGAGCGCCACTTTGATGATAGCCGTATCCGTCGTCCGCGCCGGCAACACCGAGCGATCGACTTCCAATCGAAGCTGAACCGAGTCCGCCGCGAAGGCAGACGACCCCAACGCGCCGCCAACAAACGCAGCAGCAAGACCGAGCAATGGAATGAGTTTCATGGTAAGTCCGTGTTTGAACGCCACGATTCAACCACATCCGCGCCCCCCGCGTGTCAGTGTGCCGTCAGCCAATTGTCAGCGAAATGTCATGGCTCACACGGGCAAAAAAAAGCCGGGCTCGTCGAGCCCGGCGCAAAACCAAAAATCGAACAACCGCGTTAAGCCGTCGCCGTCGCGAAATACGGCAGCTTGCCCGCCGTTTCCTTCACCGTCGGCAAACCTTCGAGCAATTCGCCGATCGGATCCCAACGGCCGTTCACCAGCGCATCACGTGCCGACTCGCGTTGCGTGATCTTCACCGTCTGCCCGGCAAAACGAACTTCGAGCTTCTCGAGATCGATCACGACTTCCGTCGAGGGATCCTGCTCCACCGCCGCCGCGATCTTCGCGATGTCTTCGCGGCTCGCCGACACGCACGGAATTCCCAATCCCGTGCTGTTGCCGAAGAAGATCTCCGCGAAATTTTCCGCGATCACCGCTTTGAATCCATATTTCTGAATCGCCTGCGGCGCGTGCTCGCGCGACGACCCGCAGCCGAAATTCGAGCCCGACAACAAAATCGTCGCCTGCTTGAAACGCGGATCGTTCAGCGGATGCGCCTTGTCCGTGCCATCGGCATTCTTGCGCACGTCAAAGAACAGGAATTCGCCGAGACCGTCGAACGTCACGCACTTCATGAAGCGCGCGGGAATGATGCGGTCCGTGTCGATGTCATTGCCCGGCACGCTCACCGCGCGACCGGCCACTTGATTAATTTTTTCTAAGGCCATGTTTCTGTGTCTCCGTGCCTCTGTGGTTAATTGGATTGGTTCACCCCGAACACTTCACGCGCATCGGCGACCTGACCGGTCACCGCCGCCGCCGCGACCATCACCGGACTCATCAGAATCGTGCGGCCCGTCGGACTGCCCTGACGGCCCTTGAAATTACGATTCGAGGAACTCGCACACAGCTGCTCGCCGATGAGTTTATCCGGATTCATCGCCAAACACATTGAGCAACCCGCCGCGCGCCATTCGAACCCGGCTTCGCTCAAAATCTTGTCGAGCCCGAGCTTCTCGCACTGCAACGCCACGATCTGCGATCCCGGCACCGCAATCGCCTTCACGCCCGGCGCCACGCGCTTTCCTTTGAGGAACTTCGCGACTTCCTGGAAATCGCTCAGCCGCCCGTTCGTGCAGGAACCGAGGAACGCCACATCGATCTTCGTGCCTTTGATCGGCGCGCCCGGCTGCAGCTTCATGTAAGCCAGCGCCTCTTCGATGTTCGCCTTCTCGTCCGTGTCCTTGGCTTTCGTCGGATCCGGAATCTGCTCGTTGATCGAAATGCCCTGACCGGGATTGATGCCCCAGGTGACCGTCGGCGCGATTTCCGCCGCATCGATCTTCACCAGGTCGTCATAGTGACAGCCCGCATCGCTCGCGACCGCACGCCAGCGCTCGACCGCCGCATTCCACTCCGCGCCTTTCGGCGAATACGGGCGACCTTTCAAATACTCGAACGTCGTGTCGTCCGGATTCACGTAGCCGACGCGCGCGCCGCCTTCGATCGACATGTTACACACCGTCATCCGCTCTTCCATCGTGAAGCGGTCGAACACTTCGCCCGCGTATTCATACGCGTAGCCCGTGCCGCCATTCACGCCGAGCGTCTTGATGATGTGGAGGATCACGTCCTTCGCATACACGCCGGGACGCAGCTTTCCGTTCACTTCGATCCGGCGCACTTTCAACGGCGCCAGCGCCATCGTCTGCGTCGCCAGCACGTCGCGCACCTGGCTCGTGCCAATGCCAAAAGCGATCGCGCCAAACGCCCCGTGCGTGCTCGTGTGCGAATCGCCGCACGCGATCGTCGTGCCCGGCTGCGTGATACCCTGCTCCGGCCCCACGATGTGCACGATGCCTTGCTTGCCCGTCGAGCGATCGAAAAACGTGATGCCGAACTCCGCACAGTTCTTACGCAACTCGTCCATCATCGCCTGCGCCAGGGGATCGCGATACGGTTCCACGAACTGATCCGTCGGCACGATATGATCGACCGTCGCGAAGGTCCGCTGCGGAAACGCCACCTTCAATCCGAGATCGCGCAACATCCCGAAGGCTTGCGGACTCGTGACTTCGTGAATCAAGTGCGTGCCGATGAGCAATTGCGTCTGCCCATTCGCGAGTTTTCGCACCGTGTGCGCATCCCAGACTTTCTGAAAGAGTGACTTGGCCATGATGTTTGAGGTGACGCCAGGCGTGCATGCCCAACGTTTCGAAGCGCGCATCCTACCAGAAAGTTGCCATAACCGGAAATACTTCTTTCGCTCTCTGTGATGCCGAGAGAGTATCACCTGCCTTTCGAACTTCGGCACCTCATCTATTTCCGCGAGGTCGCCACTCAGCTCCATTTTCGCAAGGCCGCTGAAACGCTCGCGATCGCCCAGCCCGCACTCAGCCGCGCCATCGCCCAGCTCGAAACGGCCCTCGACGCCGATCTCCTCACTCGCACGCGCCGCGGCGTCGAAATCACCCCCGCCGGTCGCCTGTTGCTCGATCGCACCGAACCTCTCCTGCGCGCGCTCGCCTCCATTCCCAGGGAAATCAAAGCCCTGTCGTCCGGCCAGGTCGGACACATCCGGGTCGCCTTCACCGGCTTGGCGATGGCCACCGTCCTCCCGGGAATCCTCCGTGAATTCAACCAGCGCTTCCCCGGCGTGCGCGTCGAACTCAACGAATCTCCCACCTCCATCCAACTCGCCGCCCTCGAATCCGGCGATCTTGCCTGCGGCTTCTTTCATCCCGACGCCCCCACCCCTCACCTTCACACGCGTCTTCTTCTCCGCGAACGCAACGGCGTCCTGCTCCCCGCCAATCATCCCCTCGCCTCGCGCCCGCATCTTCAGCTCCGCGATCTCGCCGCCACGCCTTTCGTCGTCTTCCCGCGCACGCACAATCCCGGCTATTACGATCGTATCCTCGCCGCCTTCAACCGCGCCGGACTCACCCCGCGAATCGCCGAAGAGGTCTGGCCCCGCGCCAACGCCGTCGGTCTCGTCCGCGCCGGACTCGGTGCAACCTTCATGACACCTTCCGAGGCCCAACACCTTCCACCCGAAGTCGTCTTTTGCCCGCTCGAAGGCCCAAGCCCGGAGAGCCGTCTCGTCATCGGTTGGCGCAAAACCCCGAATCCCGACGCCGCACTCGCGGCCTTCATCCAGGTGGCCACGTCTGCACCTGCCGGATCCGCGCGGCACTGACACGTGCGCACCGTAAATTTCAACTCGCGCATCGCGCCCGTCCGTCCGCACGCTTCAACCCGATTCGCATCATGTCCAACTACGTCTTCCCCGCTCGCACCACCACTGCCGAAATCGAACTCGGCACCACGCTCCAGCCGAAGTTCGGCGCCGACGGCCTGATTCCCTGCATCACCCAGGACGTTCACACCGGTGATGTGCTCATGTTCGCGTTCATGAACGCTGAATCCCTCTCCCACACGCTGCAGACGAAGAAAGCGACTTACTGGAGCCGCTCGCGCAACAAGCTCTGGGTGAAAGGCGAAGAATCCGGCAACGTCCAACACGTCCGCGAGGTCCGCACCGACTGCGACCAGGACGTCCTCCTCATCAAGGTCGAACAAACCGGCTCCGCCAACGCGTCCTGCCACAACGGCTACAAATCCTGTTTCTACCGCCGTCTCGCCTCACTGGACGACGCGTCATTGAAACTCGAATACACCGCCGAGCGCCTCTTCGACCCCGCGACGGTCTACAAAAAAAGGTAAGTCAGCCCGGCTGCGAGGGAGCCCGACGTCGCGCCGGGCTGATCACGCTTCGCCGCCCCGAGGCACTGCCCTCACACGCCCGGCGCCAATCCCCGCTGGCTCGCCTTCGCGAACGCGATCATCGCCTGAAACTCGGGCGTCGTCGCCTTCTCGTGCCCCACCAGGCGGTCCATCGCCTGCGTGCGGTTGAGTCCGTCGCGATACAGAATCCGAAACACCTGCTTCACGCGATCGAGCTGCTCCGGCGTATAGCCTGTCCGCTCGAGTCCGATCTTGTTGAAGGTCCGCACCGTCGCCGGCGCCCCATCCGCGATGAAAAAGGGCGGCAGATCATGCACGAGTTTCGAACAGGCCGACAGCATGGCATGCGCTCCCAAACGGCAAAACTGATGCACGCCGCCATACGCGCCAATCAACACGTGATCCTCCACCACCACGTGCCCCGCCAACCCCGCGTAATTGCTCATGATCACGCGGCTGCCGACCACGCAGTCATGCGCGATATGGCTGTAAGCGAGAATCGTGTTATCGGAACCCACCGTCGTGAACTCTCCATCGAACGTCGCCGCGTGCACGCTCACGTATTCGCGAAACACATTGCGGTCGCCAATCCGCACGCCGGGGTTTCCGCCTTTGTATTTCAGATCCTGCGTCTTCCCGCCGATGCACGCATACGGAAAAATCTCACACGCCGCTCCGACGTGGGTGTTGCCTTCCACGGTGGCATGATGGTGCAGGCGCGTGCCTGCGCCGATCCGCACCCCCGTTCCCACAAACGCATACGCACCGATCTCGACGTCGCCCTCCAGCTCCACACCGGATTCGACGATCGCCGTCGGATGGATCTTCACGCTCATGTTTGCGCTCAGGCGTTCGTCCCGTTCTCGACCACCGCGAACATCAGCTCAGCCGACGACACCACATTGCCGCCCACCGTGCAGGTCGCTTCCGCCGAAGCCAGTTTGTTGCCGCGCACCTTCACGAGCTTGCAGTTGATCACCAACTGATCGCCCGGACGCACGGGCCGGCGGAACTTCACTTTGTCCACACTCATCAGGAACGGCGTTTTCCCTTCGCTGGTGCCGAGCCGCAGCAGCAACACCCCCGACGCCTGCGCCATCGCCTCGATCTGCAACACGCCCGGCATCACCGGTTCGCCCGGGTAGTGCCCTTGGAAATACGGCTCGTTGATCGTCACGTTCTTGATCGCGACCAATTCGCCTTCACCAATGAACTCGATCACGCGATCGATCATCACGAAGGGATAACGATGCGGAATCGTCTCGAGGATGCGTTTGATATCCAGCGAGGTCTCGTGCGGCTGCAAAGCCTTCGGCTGCGCCGCCGGCTTCTTCTTCGTTCCGGCTTTCTTCCGCTCCTGCAATTTCTCGAACAACGCTTTCGTGAGATCCGCGTTGATCGCGTGCCCCGGCCGCGTCGCCACGATGTGCGCCTTCAACGGCATCCCCAGCAACAGCACGTCGCCAATGATATCCAAAATCTTGTGACGCACGAACTCGTCTTTGAACCGCAACGGCTCTTTTGAGATGATCTTGTCGCCGCGAATCACCACCGCGCAGTCCAGCGAACCGCCCTTGATCTTCCCCAACTTCAACAGCTCCTCGATGTCCTCGTAGATCGTGAAGGTCCGTGCGGCCGCGATCTGCGTCATGTAAGACTCCGGATCGATCGTCAGCGAAAGATGCTGGGTGTGGATCCCGCGATCGTCCGCCGACGTGCACGAGATCTTCAGCTCGCTCGAGGGCAGCGCGATGATCGATGAATTTCCGCGCGTCACCGACACCGGCGCGTCCAATTCGAAATACTCCCGCTCCGCCTCCTGCTCCACCGGCTCACCTTGCAGGATCAGATTCACAAACGGCCGCGCCGAACCATCCAAAATCGGCGGCTCCGACGCATCCATCTCGATCACCACATTGTCGACGCCGCATCCGTGCAGCGCGCTCAACACATGCTCCACCGTGTGGATCTTCGCATGCCCGTCCTGGATCGTCGTCGCTCGGACAAGGTCCGTCACCTGGTCGACCCGCGGCCGCAATTCCGGCGCACCGTTGAGGTCCACCCGCTTGAACACGATCCCGTGTCCCGCCGGTGCCGGCTTGATGGTGAGCGTGACCGTCTCCCCAGTGTGCAGCGCACTGCCTTTGATCGAAACTTCACGCGCAAGAGTGCGTTGCTTCATGGATAACGCGTAGTGTCGGCAGCCGCCTCGCGCCAGCGCAAGCGCGGAGATGGCCGCGCGCCTCTCGCGATTTCAGTGCAGAAACAATCCCGTTTTAAACCTCCGGCCCCAGGCCTTGACAGACGCAAACCCGTTTCCCCACTCTCGACCCTTCCCATCATCCGACAACTCATTCCTCCATGCCCGCAGCTAACGACATCCGCAGAGGCCAAGTGATCAAACACAACGGCGAGCCCCACCTCGTCATGGAGACGCAGCACCGCACCCCGGGTAATTTGCGCGCTTTCGTCCAAATCAAGATGCGCAATCTCCGCTACGGCAAAGCGCTCGACCAACGCTTCGCGTCCACCGATAGCATCGAGGTCCTTCCGACCGAGAAAAAGACCCTCGAATTCAGCTACGCCGATCGCGACACCTACGCGTTCATGGATCCCGAGACGTTCGAGCAGATCGAGCTCAGCGCCCAGACCCTTGGGGAGACGATCAGCTACCTGACGCCCGGCGGCAAAGTCGACGTCCTCTTCGTCGACGAGCGCCCGCTCTCCATCGATCTCCCGTCGACCGTCTCCCTCAAGGTCGTCGAATCCGCTGACGGCGTGAAAGGCGACACGGCGAGCAACGTGCAAAAACCCGCCAAGCTCGAAACCGGCCTCGTCGTTCAAGTCCCGCTCTTCATCAAGGAAGGCGAGATCATCAAGATCAGCACCGCCGACGGCTCCTATCTCGGCCGCAGCTGATGTAGCAAAAACTTCCCTCCTCCAGCCCGCGGTTCGCCGCGGGCTTTTTGTTGCTATCCTCTCACTTCAACGCCGCCACCGCTTCGCTATACGACTGCTCCGAAACCTCCACGGAGTTCGCCGAGCAGCGCAAATCCCGCAGCAGTCCATCGCCGACGCCGTAGATCCACCCGTGAACCGTCAGCGACTGTCCGCGCGCCCACGCGTCGCGCACGATCGTGGTCTCGCACAAATTCTTCACCTGCTCGACCACGTTCAACTCGCACAACCGCGCATGGCGCGAGGTCTCGTCCGGCAGCGCACACACGCACAGATCGTGTTTCACTTTCACGTCTTTCACGTGACGCAGCCAGTTGTCCGCCAAGCCCACGCGCTCACATCGCAACACCGCTCGCACGCCACCGCAGCCGTAATGCCCCACCACCATCACGTGTTTCACTTTCAACACATCCACGGCAAACTGCAGCACGCTCAGGCAGTTCAGGTCGGTGTGCACGACGACGTTCGCGATATTGCGGTGCACAAACACTTCACCCGGCAAAAGCCCCATGATCTCGTTCGCCGGCACGCGGCTGTCGGAGCATCCAATCCATAGATATTCCGGACTCTGCTGCCGCGACAGCTTCTCGAAGAATCGCGGATCGCGCGCCGTAATCGCGTCAGCCCAGGCCCGGTTTTGTTCGAAGAGATGCGGCAGCGTATCCATGCGTGTCCGCCGCATGGTTCGCGCACGCCGCCCGTTGTCCACCTTCGATTTTCGCCCTTACATCTCGCACGGGAAACCTGCGCGTAAGCGCAAGCTCCCTCACAGCTGCAAACTCTTCGGCGTATACTCCATCAGCTCGATATCGTTCCCGTCCGGATCCTTGATCCAAGCCTGCTTCGAGTGATCCATCCCGACTTTGATCGGACGCACTTTGATTCCTTTCGCTTCGAGCCGCGCAACTTCTTCCTCCAACCCGATCACTTCAAAACACAAATGCCGGTAGTGCGTATCGCCATGTCCGCGGAGCGTGTTCACCGTCCCGCCCCACTGCTTCACCGCGCCTTTTTGATCGAAGATTTCGACAAACGTCATTTCGCCCGTCGCGAAATAATAGCCGAAGGCAAAGCCATCGTCGTTGTGCATCTTGAACTTGATGGGAAAGCCCAACACGTCGCGATAAAACGCGATCATGTTGTCGATTTGATCAGTGAACAGGCAGCAGTGCGCGAGTTTGCGAATCATGGGGAGGAGATGTTGGGGAACTACAGCCAGACGCAGCCGCCGCGAGGGGGATGCACCCTGCGACCAGAATTCCCCCAGCGGAAGCGCCAAGATCCAAGCATCAAGCCCCAGAGAACCACCAACGGCCAATTAGTTGGATATTGGATGTTCTCTGGAGCTTGGATCTTGGTCCTTGCATCTTTCCGCGTCGCTACGCGACGCGCCCCCAAAGCACTTTCAGATACCGGCTGTCCAAGCAGTTTGAATACACCGGATGATCCACCCCCGGTCCCGTCCGATCGAAAAACTGCAACCGCCGATTCTGCCGATGCGCCGCCTTGATCACATGCGCTTCGAAGTCTTCCAAACTCAACAACCCCGAACACGAGCACGTCACAAACACGCCGCCGGGTTTCACCAGTGAAATCGCGAGCAGATTCAAATCTTCATACTTCTGCCGCCCTTCCCAGTTCCCGCTCTCGTCGCGCGTGAAAATGAACTTCGGCGGATCCAGGACCACGACATCCCATTTCTCCCCGTTCGTCTGCATCTGCCGCGCATACGCAAACGCATCCGCATGCACGAACTTCAGCCGCGCCTGATTCAGATTCGCATTCCGCTTCGCCTGCGCGATCGCCGCTTCGTCCAAATCCACGCTGGTCACTTCCTCCGCTCCGCCGACCACTTTCGCATTCAGCGAAAACCCACCCGTGTAACAACACAGGTCCAGCACGCGCGCTCCTTTCGTGAACTGCGCCACGCGCCTCCGGTTATCCCGCTGATCGCAGAAAAAACCCGTTTTGTGCCCTTCCGCGAAATCGACCTCGTAGCGAACGCCGTGCTCGCGAATTTTCACCAGCCGCGGCGCCGCCGCATTCGTTTCCTTGAACACCGACGGCTTGATTCCCTCCAAACTCCCGAGGTCGTGATCCACTTGCACACGCGCGAACTTCGTTCCCGCCAACTCATGCAAGAGCGGCAGCCATCGCGGCAGCCGTTGCGCGATGCCCAGCGAATACACTTCGCACAACAGCGTCTCTCCATACCGGTCGATCGTCAGCCCGCTCAATCCGTCGCCGTCCGAGTTGATCAATCGATACGCATCCGTCACCTCGTCCAACTTGAACATCCCGCGCCGCAGCTCCACTGCCCGCCGGATCGCGCCTTCGAAATAACTTTCATCCACCGGCTGCGTCGAATGCGCCACCACCCGCAACGGAATCTTCGCGCGCGGATTATATAGTCCGCCACCCGCCAGATTGCCGTTCTTGTCGTAAACATTCACGAAGTCCCCCGGCCGCGCATCGCTCGACACCTGCCCAAGCAGCCGCGGAAAAATCGCCGGTTGAAAGGTGAAATACTTCAGCTGCGCCCACGGCTTCGCCCACATCGCCCGGTCGTATTTGAGCGGCGCGGTCTTCTCGTCTTTTTCCATCGGCAGCGGTTCAGCCATCCGCCTAATTGGCCCGACCCCCGCCCCGCCCGCAATTTTTTTGGCGTTTTCGCACTCAAACAGTCGCTCCGCCCCACGCCCAGATTGATCAGCCGTCCAAGGGTCAGACCTCATCCCTCGGGGATTCGTGTCCGTTGGCGGCTCCTCAACCACCTTGTTCCTGCGAGAAAAGAAAAAGCCGACCGGCTTCCCGGTCGGCTTCGAAATTCGCTCAGCGATTCGGCGCCTCGCCTTTACGCCACGCGCTCCACGATCAACGGCGGCGGCGTCGGCCGCTTCGGCGCAAGCCGGTAAGCGTTCTTGAAATACTCCAACGCCTGCTCGAGCTTCGCCTCGTCGTTATAGTGAATCATCATCAGCGGCTCGCCTTGCTTCACCTGCGTGCCGACTTTCTTGATCTCCGACACGCCGACCGCGTGATCGATCTTCGGGTGATGATTACCGTGCGACGCACTCGGCTCGACGCCCGCGCCGAGCAGATGCACGCCGCGCGCGATCATCGCCGCATTGATCGTGTGAACGTATCCACGTTTTGGAGCCGGAAGCTTCCGAATGTGGCGCGCCGCCGGGAACTTGTCCGGACTATCGATGAACGACGTATCGCCGCCTTGCGCCTTCACGAGTTCCTTGAACTTCGCCAGCGCCGAGCCGTCGGTCAGATGACGTTGCACCGTCTGCTTCGCCGACAATGTCGATCCCGCGACACCCGCGAGCCGCACGATTTCCATGCCGAGCTTGAGCACGAGTTCCTTCATGTCCTCCGGACCTTCGCCCTTCAGGAGCTGAATCGCTTCCTTCACTTCGAGCGACGTGCCAACCGTATCGCCGAGCGGCTGATTCATGTCCGTCACGAGCGCCACGCAACGACGCTTCATCGAACGGCCCACGCGCGTCATCGAACGCGCCAGCTGCTTCGCTTGTTCGAGATCCTTGATGAAGGAGCCGTTGCCCCACTTCACATCGATGACCAAACCTTCCGAACCTTCCGCCAACTTCTTCGACAACACGCTGCCCGTGATCAGCGGCAAGCTCGGGATCGTGCCCGTCTCCTTGCGGAGTTCATAAAACTTCTGGTCCGCCGGCGCCAACGCTTCGCTTTGATACACGATCGCGCCGCCGATCCGGCCGAGTTGCGACGTGAATGCGTCGATCGACAGATTGCCCTTGAATCCAGGAATGCTGTTCAACTTCTCCAGCGTGTTGATCACGTAGTCGTGCTCCACGCCGCACATCATCGGCACCACCACGCCGCTCGCCATCGCCAGCGGCACGAGCACCAACGAGGTCTTATCGCCCACGCCACCCGTGGAATACTTGTCGATCTTGGGCTTCGCGATCGACGAGAGATCGATCACCTCGCCCGAAAGCATCATCTCTTCTGTCAAATCCGCCGTCTCCTGCGCGGACATGTTCGAAAAATAAATCGCCATCATCAACGCCGCCAGCTGGTGCTGGGGCATCTCGCCATCGAGCGTGCTGTCGATGATGTAGCGAATCTCCTCCTGCGTGAACTCGCCGCCATCGCGCTTCTTTTCGATCAAGAACTCGAAGGACGGCTTGATGAACCGGCGGGCCGGAATAGTGCGTTTCGTCATGTGGGTAGTATAAAATCGCCCGCGGTGCCGCGGTGCGGAAAAGTTTGCGAGAAAACCCGCTTATGACAGGAAGTCGAGCCAAAACCCTGGAACCAGGCGCCTCCGCGCCCGCCTCCGGATCGTTGCCCGGCCAACACTATACACCCGCCCGCTAAGCCAGCAACCCGCCCACCCAGTGGGGCCAACTCCCTACCGGCGCCCCCACAGGGGATCGGGATATCACATACCACTGACACGCTAATAGGCACGATGCCCCGTCTTACTGACTGTAAATAGACGCGTTGCACGTTTCTGCGCCTCCGAACTCCGCCGTCCACGCCCCTATATACGTTCTTCAGCCCTCGCCCGATCCGCTACTTCAACTCCACGCTTGCCCGCCCCTCCCGCGCTCCCGTTTTCTCGCCGGATGCACGTCTCCTTCAACCTCGCCGCCGAACTCGACTCGGTGCTCAAGTCCGCCGCCAGCACCGCCGGACTCGACGCCGCTGCTTTCGCCCCCGAGGTGCGCGTGGCCGACCCCAAACACGGTGACTTCCAAGCCAACGGCGTGCTCGGCTACGCGAAATCCCGCAAACAAAACCCTCGCGCCGTCGCTGACCAACTCGTCGCCGCCCTCCCCGCGTCTCTCACGGATCTCGCCGACGTCACCATCGCTGGCCCCGGTTTCATCAACGTCACCCTGAAACCCGCCGCGCTTCTCACGTGGCTCACCGCCTTCTCCACCCGCGAATCTCTCGCCGCCGGAGCTGCCGCTGCCCACCACGGCCAGACTTGGGTTGTCGATTACTCCTCGCCCAACACCGCCAAGCAAATGCACGTCGGCCACCTCCGCTCCGCCGTCATCGGCGAGGCGATTTGCCGTCTGCTCACTTTCACCGGCGCACGTGTCCTCCGCGACAATCATCTCGGCGACTGGGGCACCCAGTTCGGTAAACTCATCTACGGCTATAAACGCTGGGCCAATCCCGACGCCCTCGCCGCCGACCCGATCGAAGAACTCGAGCGTCTCTACAAACTCGGCCACAACGCCACCCCCGAGGGCTCGCCGGAACTCGACGAAGCTCGCCGCGAACTCGTCGCCCTCCAAAACGGCGATCCCGCCAACGTCGCCCTCTGGCAAAAATTCTCCGAGGTCTCCCTCGCCGCTTTTCAACAAATCTACGACCGCCTCGGCATCCGTTTCGATCACAACCTCGGCGAATCCTTCTACAACGACAAGGTCGAGCGCATCTACCGCGAGCTCACCGAAACCACCCCGCCTCTCGCCGTCGAAAGCGAGGGCGCTCTTGTCGTCTTCCATCCCGAACACCCGCGCTTCGCCAAACAACCGTTCATCATCCGCAAAGCCGACGGCGCCTCCAACTACGCGTCCACCGATCTCGCCACCGCTCTCTACCGCGTCGAACACTTCAAAGCCGATGGCATCGCCGTCGTCACCGACTTCCGCCAATCCGACCACTTCGAACAACTGATCCTCACGGTCAAAAAGTGGTTCGCCGCCAAAAACTACCGGCTGCCCGAACTTCATCACATCACCTTCGGCGCCGTCACCGGCGAAGACGGCAAGGCGCTCAAGACCCGCGATGGCGGCACCATCAAACTCAAAGCCCTTCTCGACGAAGCCGAGGAGCGCGCGTTCGCCATCGTCTCCGAAAAAAATCCCGATCTCCCTGAATCCGAACGCCGCGAGATCGCCCGCGTCGTCGGCATCGGCGCCGTGCAATACGCCGATCTCTCCCAAAACCGCAGCAGCAACTATGTCTTCTCCTGGGACAAGATGCTCGCCCTCGACGGCAACACCGCGCCCTACCTCCTCTACGCCGTCGCCCGTATCCACTCCATCTTCCGCAAAGCCGGCACGTCCCCCGACGACGCTTCCCTCGCCCGCCTGGCCACTCCGTTTGAAACGCCCACCGAACTCACGCTTGCCCGCAAGCTCGTGAAATTCCCCGACGCCATCCGCCTCGCCACCGAATCTTTCCGTCCCCATTTCCTCGGCCTCTACCTCTTCGAGCTCGCCGGCGACTACAGCTCTTTCAACAACGCCGACAAAGTCCTCGTCGACGACCCCGCCCTTCGCGCCCGCCGCCTTCTCCTCTGTGCGCGCACGCTCCTTCAGCTCGAAACCGGCCTCCATCTCCTCGGTCTTCGCACCCTGACCCGGATGTAAAACATCCGGGAAGCTCCAAGCGCCAAGATCCAAGCTCCAACCAACCGCCAACTCCCAACCTCCAAGCGCCGCCCGCGCTTGGGATTTGAATCTTCTCTGGAGCTTGGCGCGTGGATCTTGGAGCTTTCGCCGCCAACGGCGGCCGGCACTAAACTCTTGCCGCTCCCGCCGGCCAAAACCACCCTCCGCCCCACCCACATGGCGATGCAGGAATTCTACATCCGCAACGAATCGGACACCGAGGCCCGCGGACCTTTCACCACGGAGCAACTCACTTCGCTCATCGACTCCGGCCAACTCACCCCCGCGACGCTCTACTACGACGCCAACACCGAGCAGTGGACGCCGATCGATTCCAACGCCGAACTCAAAGCCGTCCTTTTCCCCGAAAAGAAAAAGCTCACCGTCCGCCCGAAGCAAAAACTCGAGACCCTCAACCGCGAGGTCGAAGGCGCCGCGCCGATCACGGTCAACGACATGCTCGCCGCCGCCGAGGGTCGCACGGCCGACACCAAAGATCGCCAGGATCCCACCGAAGCCATGGGCCGCGCCGCCGCCATCGGCCGTTGGACCGCGATCGCCGCACTCGTGCTGGCCGCATTCGGCGAACTCGTTCCCTCCGCCGAAGCGCTGGTTTCCCTCGATTTCGCCAAACTCCTCACCGCGCCACTCGTTTTTCTCGGTGTCATCGATCTTCTTCTCGCCGTCCTGCTCGGCCTCGGTGTCGTCAGTGTTTATCCGTTCGTCCGCTTTCGCGCCGCCCTCGGTCTCGGTTTTCTCGGCTTCATCTTTTGGACGCACGGGCAGTCGCTTCCGTTCGTCGCGCTCGTCGCTGGCAGTGCGGGTCTCTACATCAGCACCGTGGTCATCAGCCTCTTTCCCGCCCTGATCGCCGCCATCGCCGCGATCGGCGGTTTCGCCTTCGTCGGGTGGCATCTGCTCTCCGCCTGACGCACCGCGCCACCCCTGCGCTTTCTTACGCGTCATGCCTCGTTTCGCCCAACACTGGAAACGATTCGTTCAACTCTATCAGACCGAGATCTGGGAGCCCGGCCAGCTTAGCCAATTTTCCCTCCGCGGCTGTAGCTACGCGGTCCTCCGCGTGCTGTCCATCACCTGGACTGTTTTCAGCGAAACGAAAGCCGCCAGCCGCGCCGCCGCCCTCAGCTTCAGCTCCCTCCTCGGTCTTGGTCCTTTGGTCGCGCTCACCGTCCTGATCGCCGGCTTCGCCCTCGACAACAAAGACCCCAACCTCGCCGCCAACACCCTCAGCCGCCTCATCTACTTCGTCGCGCCCCAAGTCGCGCAATACGGCAAACTCCCTCACCACGACGAAGAGCAGGCCGCTCGTCCGAATACGACGACGCCTGCTCAGGACTCCTCCGCTCTCGCCGCACCGCCCGAACTTTCACCCGCCGCCTCGCCCGCCGACGTCCACCTCAATCCCCGGCTGGTGAGCATGATCAACAATTTCATCAGCCAAGGACGTTCCGGCTCCGCCGGCACCGTCGGTTTCTTCGGCTTGGTGATTATCGTCCTGCTCCTCTTCAAAACGGTCGAGGACACCTTCAACGAAATCTGGGGCGTCCGCAGCGGCCGCTCCCTCCTCATGCGAGTGGTCTATTACTGGACCACTCTGACGCTCGGCGCTGTCCTCTTTTTTGCTTCCGTCACCCTCCTCAGCGCGGGCGCTTTCCTCAGCGTCTTCAACGACGCCATCGCCGGCCTGCCTTTCTCCCAGCAGGTCGCCGTCGCCCTCCAGTGGTCGCTGCCCGCGTTCTCGTTCACGCTGCTGGTCGTGCTCCTGACCGTATTCTATCGCGTGATACCGCACACCCGGGTCTTGTGGCGGGCCGCCTTCATCGGAGCACTCGTCGTCGCATCGCTCCTGATGCTCAACAACTACCTCGCGTTCCTCTACGTCCGCCGGGTCATCCTCACCGAAAGTCTCTACGGCTCCCTCGGCTTCCCGCTCGTCGTCATGTTCGGCCTCTACATCTTCTGGCTCTACGTCCTCGTCGGCGGCCAGATCAGCTACGCCGTCCAAAACGTCCATTTCCGCAACAGCCAGGCCGCCTGGGGCAAGCTCTCGGAAAACATGCGCGAGCGCCTGCTCCTGCTCGTTCTCCTCACGATCTGCCGCCGTTTCCAGGACTGCCTTCCTCCCGTCGCCGCCTCGCACTTGGGCAGCATGATCAAGGTCCCCACTCAAATCCTCAACGAGTGCCTCAACCGTCTCACCGATCTCAAGCTCATCACTCCGCTTCCCGCCGCGCCCGACGACGATCCGGCCGACCTCCTTTATCAACCCGCCCGGCCGCTCAACCGCATCACGCTGCACGACTTCAAGCACCTCGACGACAACCTCGGCGAAAACCCCATCGGGACCTCGATCGATCAACTCGATCCGATTCTCCTGCGCTATAGCATCGCCTCCAACCGTCTCGCCGAAGAGGAGTTCTTCCAAAAATCGCTCGAACAACTTTTCACCGAATACCCGTTCGACGAATCCCGTCCGCCGTTCGCCCTCGGCTCCTCCCGCAAAAAACCCGTGTCCATGTAGGGCGGGGTCTCCGGACCCCCGCCGCCCCTTCTCTCCTCTCTCGTCCGCCAACTCTCAGCTGCCGCCTCCTCCCAACTTCCCCCTTGCCAGCCCCCTGACCCAACCTAGCGTCGCCCGTTTCTCCCCACATGATCTCCTGGATTCAGCGCTATTTTCAGACCCACTTTAAGGTCATCTTCGCCGTCTTGCTCGCCGTCATCATCGTCGCCTTCGTGTTCACGATCGGCGCCGCCCCGGGCATCGGCCGCGCCGAACGCGAAGCGATGAACCGCTACGTCTTCGGCTACAATCTGAGCTCCCAGGAGGACAGCGAACGTCTCTTCGGCGACGCCGGTCTCAGCGCTCAGCTCCAGTTCGGCTATTTCGGCGATCCCGCCCAAATCCAGGAATACGCCTTCCAACGCGCCGCCTTCCTCAAACTCGCCGACGAACTCCACATCCCCACCGCCACCCAGCAGGAGATCGCCGATCAAATCAAAAACCTCCGTGCCTTCGCTGGCACCGAAGGAGGTTTCGACGCCCAGCGCTATGCTTCTTTCCGCGACTCGCTCAAAGGCAACAGCCGCTTCCGCGAAAGCGACGTCAGCCGCGTCATCGGCGCCGACGTTCGCATCGAAAAAGTCCAACAACTCCTCTCCGGCCCCGGCTACACCCTGCCGTCCGACGTGAAGGCCCAGATGCAGCAGGCCGAAACCACCTGGACTCTCGGCGTCGCCAGCATCGACTACGCCAGCTACCAGCCCGAGATCCCCGTCAACGACGTCGCGATCACGCAGTTCTTCGACGAAAACTCCTTCCGCTACGAAATCCCGCCGCGCATCGTCGTGAACTACGTCGATTTCCCCGCGACGAGTCTCCTCCCGTCCATCACCGTTTCCGAAGACGAGATTCGCGCTTTCTACGATTCTAACCCCGCCCGCTTCCCGAAACCCGCTGCCAATGCCGCAGCCGACGCCGCGAAGTCCGATCCCGCCGCCGATTTCGCCGCGGTCCGTCCCCAAGTCGAAACCACCCTCAAACTCGAACGCGCCCGCCGTCAGGCCGCCAAAGCTGCCGCCGATTTCGCCTTCGAACTTTTCGAGCGTAAACTCACCCCCGGAACGCCCGCTTTCGACACCTTCCTCACGGAGCGCAACGTCGCCCTCAAATCGCTCGCACCGTTCACCCGCGAAAGCGGCCCGGCCGAATTCCAAGGCGCTCGCGAAATCGCCACCGAAGCCTTCAAGCTCAACAAGGATCATCTCTACTCCGACGCCGTCAGCACTCCCGCTGGCTCCGTGGTTCTCTTCTTCAACGACCTCGAACCCGCTCGCCAGCCCCTCCTCGCCGAGGTCCGGGAACGGGTCATCGCCGACTATCGCGAGAGCGAAAAGCGCAAGCGCTTCGTCGAACTCGGCCGCGCGCTGCGCAGCGGAATCGAAACGCGTTTGAAAAACGGCGACTCCTTCGAGCAAGCCGCCAACGCCGCCGCTGCTGCCAACTCCGTCAAAGCTGACGTAAAAACGCCCGCCGCGTTCACCCTCCGTCAACCGCCGCAGGATCTCGATTACTCCGTTTACAGTGTGCTCGAGCGACTCGAGAAAGGCCGCGTTTCCGACATGGTCATCGCCCGCGACAATGGCCTCATCGTCCACGCCATCGACAAGAGCGCTCCCGCCATCGACGAATCCTCACCCGAATTCGCCGCCGCCCGCGAACAGTTCGCCGCCGGTAGCGCTCGTCTCGCGATGAGTTCCTACATTCGCGACCTCGTCGAAGCGGAACTCACAAGGTCCGAGCCTGCGGCCCTCGCTCAATAATCGAGCCTCACTCTCGCGCCAACTTTCGGCGGGCCCTCACCGGCCCGCCTTTTTGTTGCCCCGAAACAGGGCACGAGCCGCGCCGTCTCACGCCACTCATCTCTCCATCTAACCGTTCGGCCCAAATCACCTCGAACCTCATCGCGGGTTTGCGCACGTTCGCGATTCTTCGCAACAACCAGAACTCCCGAAACTTTCCACGCCTCCTTCCGTCTCCAACGCGATGACACCCGGCTTCTTCGCTCTCTCGCTCCGGTCCAACGTCTTTGCCCTCTCGCAGTAACTTTTCGACACGCTCCGTGTTCTTCATCCCAATCATCGGACCGATTTTCTCCATGCTCCGTTCTTCCGCCCGCGCTCTCTGCCTCTTCGTCAGCTGCACCGCCCTCGCGCTCGCCCAAACTCCGGCCACGCCGCCCCCCGCTGCCCCGCCGCCGCTTCAGGCCCCCACCCTCACCCTCGAGGAATGCATCGCGCGCGCCCTTCAGAAAAACTTCGATCTCCAGATCAACGCTTTCGACACCACGATCGCTCGCGAGGCCCTCGAGGTCGCCGAAGCCAGTTTCGAACCGGTCTTCAACGCTTCCGTCCAACGCTTCTCCGCCAAATACCACCCTTGGTCCGGCGGCGGCAGCACCGACACCACCGACGCCCGCATCGGGGTCTCTCAGTTCATCCCCACCGGTGCCCTCGTGAGCCTCAGCACCAGCATCGACCGCAGCTCCACCGATCCGCGCCGCACTTCTCTCCCTCCGTTCAACCCCGTTTATAACAGCGACGTCTCGCTCACCGTCACCCAGCCGCTGCTCCGCGGCGCCGGTCTTGCCATCAACCGCGCCAACATCGAGCGCAATCGCCTCGGCGTCGAAATCGCCCGGCTCAACTTCCGGAGCAGCGTCCTCCAGGTCGTCCGCGATACCGAAGCCGCCTACTACAATCTCGTCTTCGCCCGCGAAACGCTCGCCGTGCGCCGCCACAGTCTCGGCCTCGCCCAGCGCCTCTACGAGGAAAACAACACCCGCCGTCTCACCGGCGTCGCCACCGACCTCGACGTCCTCACCGCCGAAGTCGGCATCGAAACCGCCCGCAACGCCGTCCTCATCGCCGAACAGGGCGTGCGCAATCGCGAGGACGAACTCCTCGCCCTCATCGGCCAGTTCGAATTCGACACCGACCTCGGCACCGTCGGCCTCACCGCGTTCGACCAACCGTCTCCGTCGTTCGACCTCTCCTACAAACTCGCCCGCGAAAACCAGCCGGACTACCTCGCCACGCTCGAGTCGATCAAACAGCTCGAGCTCGACGTCACCACCGCGAAAAACGCCGCTCTCCCGTCCCTCGATGTGGGCGGCAGCGTCGGCCTCGACGGGCTTGATCGCAACTACTCACGGGCGATCGGCAATATCGGCAACACCGACGCCCGCAGCTGGCAGCTCGACGTGACCCTTTCCGTTCCGTGGGGTCTGCACGCCGATCGCGCCCGTCACCGCGCCGCGCTCGCCAGCCTCCGCCGCCAGGAATCCCGTCTCCGCGCCATCGAGCAGGACCTTCTCGTCCAGGTTCGCTCCGCGGTTCGCGCCGTCGAGACGAACCGCGAAAGCGTCGCCATCAACGCCAAGGCCACCGAACTCGCCACCCGCCAATACGAGCTCGAGCTCGCCCGTTTCAAAGCCGGTCTCTCCACCAGCCGTCAGGTCCTGCAAATTCAGGACGATCTCGAAAGCACGCGCGTCAACGAGCTCCTCGCCCGCGTGAATCTCCGTATCGCGATCGCCAATCTACACCAACTCGAAGCCAGCTCCCTTCAGCGCTTCAATATCTCCCTCTCCGAGTAACCTCCTTCTCTGATCATGGAAGCGCGGTGCCTTCACCGCGCTTTCTCCCCGCCGAGGTCATCCCACCTCGGCTTTTTGTTTTCCGAAGACCGCCGAAAGTCCCACCCTCCAAGTCATGCCCATCGCCTTCGTCATTCGCCTCGTTCTTTGGATCTGGCTCGGGGCCGCTCTTTACGTTGGCTACTCCCGGCTCCTCCTCCAATTCCCTGCTCTGGCTATTCCCGCGACAATCCTGGGCCTCACGACCCTCCTCGCTCTCGCCTACCGTCGAATCACTCCGCTGCGCACCTGGATCGATTCCCTCGACCTCCGCACCATCGTTTTTCTCCACGTCATTCGCTTCGTCGGGATCTACTTCCTTGTCCTCGGCGAACGCGGCGTCCTCCCCCAACGCATTGCCCTGCCCGCGGGCGCCGGCGACGTCGCTGTCGCCATCCTCGCCCTCGTCGTGGCGCTGTATCCATTTTCTGAATCCATCCGCCGCCGCGCGATCTACTACTGGAACATCTTCGGCCTCGTCGCCATTCTGCTCGTCCTCTCCTCCATCGTGCGCACCGCCGTATCGGGCTCCCGCGAACTCGCGCACTTTGCCGAACTGCCTCTCAGCCTGTTCCCCACTTTCCTCGCTCCGTTGATCATCGCCTCCCATCTCGCCATCTTCCGCCGCCTCGCCGACGAACCACGTTAAATGGCGCCCCCGAAGTGCCCCGCAAGGGGACACCTTCTCAGTGGCCGAGCAAAGCCACCACCAAACCGAGCACGCAAAACAACACCCCCAGCGTTCCCGCCTCGCGCCGCTCGAAATATTTCACCTTGAAGCGATCCAGCCCCGCCAGCGCGAGCGAGGTCACGATCGCCATCCCTGCCAGCGTCGCGACCGCCAGAATCACGCTCAATACCACGAAGCCCGTCCAACCGAACTGCACGCCCGACAGATACACCGGCAAAAATGCCTCACAGGGCGACAGCGTCAGCATCATAAAAAGTCCGCCGATCGCCGCGAGATCGCCGCGTTTCTCCGACACGAGATCGCTTCCTTCCAACTCGTGCTCCCAATGGCTGTGCTCCGTCTCACTTCCGCACGCCTCGCTCGCGTGATGATGCCCGCCTCGCACCGTGTGGTGGCACACCCCTTTTCCCCGCCACTGCCGCCAAAGATAGTAAATTCCCACTGCAACCAGCGCCCCGCCGGTGATCCATGGAAACACCTCCCCGATCTCGTGATCGATCTGAAATCCGAACCACGCGATCGCCAGACCCAGCACACTCGTCAGCGCGACATGCCCCAGCCCCGCGAGCATTGTGACACCCAGCGTCTTGATCCTGGACCACTGCCGCGCGCGCGCCACCAACACAAAGGGCAACCAATGCGTCGGCATCGCCGCATGAAAAAACGCCACGGTGAAGCCCGTGACGGCGATCGTAGTCAAAGCGGCAGAGTTCATTCGTGTTGGCTCAATCGAGCATCAAGCCAGCCCTTCGGCCGACCTGTCCAACGCGAACTCTAGCAAACCCGTCAACACCCCTCCTCCGCAAAGTGTCACATAATGTATGACACTTCCCCGCCCCCAAAATCATTCTCGTTCTCTTTCTCTTTCTCGTTCTCCTCTCTCCCTTCGCATGTCGTCCGCACCCGACATCTCCGCCGTTCGCTCCTACTTTCTCGCGCTCCAGGATTCCATCTGCTCCGCACTCGAGCACGAAGACGGCTCCGCCCGCTTCCGCGAAGACAACTGGCAACGTCCTGATCGCTCCGGCGGCGGCCGCACCCGCATCCTCTCCGAAGGCGCCGTTTTCGAAAAAGCCGGCGTCGCTTTCTCCCACGTCCGCGGCACGCAACTTCCGCCGTCCGCCACCGCTCATCGGCCCGAACTCGCCGGTCGTCCTTGGGAAGCCCTTGGCGTCTCGCTCGTCCTTCACCCGAGCAATCCTTACGCGCCCACCAGTCACGCCAACGTGCGCTTCTTTTGCACGACCGAGCTCACCGTCACCCCAACTCCAAACTCCGAACTCCAAACGCGGAACCGCGCGGCGCCAGCAGTGTGGTGGTTCGGCGGCGGCTTCGACCTCACCCCTTACTACGGCTTTGAAGACGATGCCATTCACTGGCACCGCACCGCCCGCGCAGCCGTCGCTCCGTTCGGCGAAACACTCTACCCGCGCTTCAAGAAGAACTGCGACGACTACTTCTTCCTCAAACACCGCAACGAGCCCCGCGGCATCGGCGGCTTGTTCTTCGACGATTTCAACGAACTCGGCTTCGAACGTTCTTTCGCTCTCGTGCGGTCCGTCGGCGACGCCTTTCTTCCCGCCTACCGCCCGATTGTCGCGCGCCGCAAATCCACGCCTTTCACCGATCGCGAGCGTCAGTTCCAGCTGTATCGACGCGGCCGCTACGTCGAATTCAACCTCGTCTGGGACCGCGGCACGCTCTTCGGCCTTCAGTCGGGCGGTCGCACCGAATCGATCCTCATGTCCCTCCCGCCCCTCGTCCGCTGGGGCTACGACTGGCACCCCGAGCCGCACTCCCCCGAGTTCCGGCTCTACGATATCTTCCTAAAACCTCGCGACTGGCTCAGCGAATAGAACAAGGCCTTTCCCATTCGCGTGAATTCGTGTCCATTCATGTTTCAAACATGAATAGCCGCGAACGCTTCCTCGCCGCCTGCGCCAGCCAACCGCTCGACCGCCCACCGCTCTGGATCATGCGCCAGGCCGGCCGCTACCTCCCCGAATATCGCGCCCTCAAAGCCAAATCGTCCTTCCTTGAAATGGTGCGCACGCCTGAGGTCGCCACCGAGGTCACGCTCCAGCCGCTCCGACGCTTCGCCCTCGACGCCGCCATTCTCTTCTCCGACATCCTCGTCATCCCCGAAGCGCTCGGCCAAGCCTACCGCTTCCGCGATGAGGGCGGCATCGCCATGGACTTCCGCCTCGAAACGCGCGCCCAGGTCGATGCCCTCGCCCCCGCCGACGCCGTCCCCGACCGACTCCGTTACGTCGCCGACGCCCTCACGCTCCTCAAAAAAGAACTCTCGGGACAAAAAGCCCTTCTCGGCTTCGGCGGCTCTCCTTGGACGCTCGCCACCTACATGGTCGAGGGCGGCAGCTCCGACGACTTCGAGCGCATCAAGCTCCTCTTCTACACCGATCGCGCCACGTTCGACGCCCTCCTCGAAAAACTCACCGCCGCGCTCATCGCCTACTTCCAGATGCAGATTCGCGCCGGGGCCGACGCGATCCAGATTTTCGACTCCTGGGGCGGCATCATCGCCGGACAAGATTACGAGGATGCATCCTTGAAATGGATACGCCGCATCGTCGCCGCGCTTCCGTCCGACTTCCCCGTTATTCTCTACGCCAAAGGCACCGCTCCGCACCACGCCGCTCAAGCCTCTTCCGGCATCCGCGTCCTCAGCGTCGACTGGACCACCGACCTCGCCCAACTCGCCGCCCAACTCGGCACGCCAAATCCCAAACCCGGAACTCCAAACCCGGAACTCGGAACCGGCCGCCGGCCCGCGCTGCAGGGCAACCTCGACCCCGTTCTCCTCAACACCACCCCCGAAATCGTCCGCGCCGCCACCACGCGTCTTCTCGATTCCATGCGCGGCCAACCCGGTCATATCTTCAACCTGGGCCACGGCATCCTCCCCACCGCCAAAATCGAGTGCGTCGAATCCCTCGTCTCCACCGTCACATCGTGGAAATGACCGCTCTCCGCACCCGTCGTTATCTCCCGTAATCCAAACCCGCCGTCTTGCCTGCGACGCCGCCCAAATCCATCGCCATCCTCGGTGCCGGCATCACCGGCCTGACCGCGGCTCATCGCCTCCACACACTCGGCCAGAGTGTTCGCGTATTCGAATCTTCAACACGCGCCGGCGGCGTCATTCGTTCGGAACGCAGCGACGACTGGCTGATCGAATCCGGCCCCAATTCCCTCCTCTCCGGCGAACCCGCTGTCGATCGCCTCATCCGCGAACTCGCTCTCGATTCCGCGCTCGTCGTCGCCAACCCCGTCGCGAAAAACCGCTACATCGTCCGCCGCGGCCAGCCGCTCCCCGTCCCGCTTTCTCCGCCCGCGCTGCTGACCTCTCCCTTCCTTTCTCCACTCGCAAAACTCTCGCTCCTGCGCGAGTTCCTCCTGCGCCCGCGCGTCCGCGCCAGCGATCTGAGTCTCGCCGATTTCATCGGAGCTCACTTCAACCGCGAGATCGTCGACTACGCGCTGAATCCCATCGTCACCGGCATCTACGCGGGAAACCCACAAAAACTCTCCGCCCGCCACGCTTTCCCCAAACTCTGGGAAGCCGAACGTCAGCACGGTTCCCTTCTCCGCGCCCAACTCTCCGCCGCCAAAGCCCGCCGCGCCCGCGGCGAACCGGCTCCTTCCATCATCTCGTTCCGCGACGGCCTGCAAACGCTTCCCGACGCCCTCGCCGCCCGGCTTCCGTCGGCATCGCTCACGTTCAACGCCCAGCTCGACGCCATCGTTCCCGGCGAAAAATGGAGCGTCATCTGGCACGACGCCGCCGGCACTCACACGCAATCGTTCGACGCCATCGTCGTCGCTCTCCCTGCTCCCGCCCTCGCCCAACTTCGCGTGGGCGCCTTCGGCGAGCGTCCTCTCGCCGGCCTCGCCGCCGTCGAGCACCCGCCGGTCGCTTCGCTCTTCCTCGGCTACCGCCGCGCGCAAATCGCGCACGCGCTCGATGGTTTTGGCCTCCTCGTTCCCGCGGCCGAAAACCGTTCGCTCCTCGGCGGCCTTTTCTCCTCCACGCTTTTTCCCGAGCGCGCCCCCGCTGACCACGTCGCGCTCACCGTCCTCATCGGCGGCACGCGCCAGCCCGAACTCGCTTCACTCTCTCCCGAGCAACTCTTCGGCCGCATCGGCCCCGATCTCACCGACCTTCTCGGCGTCAGCGGAGCTCCGGTCTTCCAACATCACGCTTTCTGGCCGCGCGCGATCCCCCAATACAACCTCGGCCACGAACAACATCTCGCCGCGATCGCCCACCTCGAGCGCGCCCACCGCGGCCTCTTCCTCGGCGGCCAGGCTCGCGACGGCATTTCGCTGCCCGCCTGCATCGCCGCTGGCGAATCCCTCGCCCGCCGCGCTGCTTCGTAACGCCCCGCCTTCGCGCGCGCCGTTTTTCGACTGTCCGCGACCCTTGACTCCCCTTCCTCCCACCCTACCCTCGCGCACTTTTCTTCGGCATGGCCCAAGACTTGAAAGATACGCTGCAGCTTCCCAAGACCGATTTCCCGATGCGCGCCGGACTCGCGCAACGCGAACCGGGCCGCGTCGCCCATTGGGAAAAGATCGGCCTCTACGAGGCCATTCAGCGTAAGAACGCCGCCTCGCCGCACACATTCGTCCTCCACGATGGCCCTCCGTTCACCAACGGCGACGTCCACATCGGCACCGCGCTCAACAAGACGCTGAAGGATCTCATTCTTCGCTACAAATCGATGCGCGGCTTCCGCACGCCTTATGTCCCGGGTTGGGACTGCCACGGCCTGCCCATCGAGCAAAAAGTCTCCCGCGAAATCCAGGAGCAGAAGCTTAACCTCACCACCGCGCAGCTGCGCGCGCGTTGCGACGTCTTCGCCGAATCCTGGATCACCAAACAAACCGCGCAGTTCAAACGCATCGGCGTCCTCGCGGATTGGAAAAACGAATACAAAACGAAGGCGCCCGCCTACGAGGCCGACATCCTTCGCACGTTCGCCGCCTTCGTCGAAAAGGGTCTCGTTTACCGCAGCAAGAAACCCGTCTATTGGTCCATCCCCTTCGAAACCGCGCTCGCCGAAGCCGAGATCGAATACAAGGACCACGTCAGCCCGTCGATCTGGGTCAAATTCGCCGTTTCCACCGAGGAAGCCAGGAAGTTCAACCTGCCGTCCGACAAACCGCTCTTCGTCGTCATCTGGACCACCACGCCTTGGACGATCCCCGCGAACCTCGCGATCGCCGTGCATCCGGAAGTCGAATACGCCGTCGCCGATCTCGGCGCCGAGCGTATCATCGTAGCCCAGGCGCTCCTTCCCCAGGTCGCCGCCGCCGCGAAGATCGAGCCCGCTCCCGCCGTTGTCCAAACCGTGGCGGGCAAATCCCTCGAACACCTCGCGCCGCGCCACCCGTTCGTCGATCGCCCTTCGCCCGTCGTCCTGGCCGACTACGTCACCACCGAAAGCGGCACCGGCTGCGTCCACACCGCGCCAGGCCACGGCGCGGAGGACTATCTCACCGGCCTCAAATACAATCTCGAGATCTACTGCCCCGTCGGTGACGACGGCAAATACGTCGACGACGGCAAACTTCCCGCCGATCTCGTCAGCCTCACGACACTTGAGTCGGTCGAAGACCTCGCCGCGAAACGCACTTCGCCCGCCAACATCGCTGTCCTGAAAAAGCTCGACGCCGCCGGCGCGCTCCTCGCGAAACAGCGTTACACGCACAGCTATCCCCACTGCTGGCGCTCAAAAACCCCCATCATCTTCCGCGCCGTCGACCAATGGTTCGTCGGCCTCGACCGCACCGCGTCCTCCGGAAGCTCAACTCAGGGCTCCGATCTCTCGGCTTCCCCGCGCGCCAGCGCGCTCAACAGTCTCCCCAGCATCAGCTTCATCCCCGCCTGGGGCGAAGCCCGGATTCGCGGCGCCCTCGAGTCGCGTCCCGATTGGTGCATCAGCCGCCAGCGTTCCTGGGGCGTGCCGATTCCCGCGTTCTACGACGCGAAGAAAAACGCCTATCTCAACGCCACCGTCGCACGTGCCGTCGCCGACAAAATCGCTACCCGCGGCACCAACTTCTGGTATGACGCCGCCCCGGCCGAAATCCTCGAAGGCGTCACGCTCCCCGCCAGCTGGCCCGCGCCGTCCGAACTCACCTGCGGCCGCGACACGCTCGATGTCTGGATCGACTCTGGCTCTTCGCACGCCGCCGTCCTGAAAAACGAGCAAGGCACCACCCGCTGGCCCGCCGACCTCTACCTCGAAGGCAGCGATCAGCACCGCGGCTGGTTCCAATCCTCGCTTTGGACCAGCATCATCGCCTTCGACGCTCCGCCCTACAAATCCGTCCTCACGCACGGCTTCATCGTCGATCAGGAGCGCAACAAGATCTCCAAGAGTTCCACCTACGAAAAACCGCAAACCAGCGATGCCTACGTCGCCGACTACGGTGCCGACGTCATCCGCCTCTGGATCGCCTCGCAGGATTTCCGCAACGACATCCCGATCTCCAAGGAGATCCTTTCCCACATCGGCGAAACTTATCGCCTCATTCGAAACACGTTCCGCTATCAGCTCTCCAATCTCTTCGATTTCGACGCATCCCGCGATGCCGTCGCGATCGAGAAAATGGATACGCTCGATCGCTGGGCGCTGCACCAAACCGCCGCGCTCATCGAGCAGTGCACCGCCGCCTACGAGAACTACGAGTTCCACCGCGTCTACCAGCTCTGCAATCACTTCTGTTCCGTTACGCTTTCCGCGACGTATCACGACATCCTGAAGGACCGGCTCTACACGCTCGGCACGCACTCGCCGCTCCGCCGCTCCTCGCAGACCGCAATCCATCACATCTTCCGCACGCTCGTCCGCCTGCTGGCGCCGATTCTGACTTTCACCAGCGACGAAGCGTGGTCCTACGCCACCGCCAAAAAGGAGTATTCCGACGAATCCATCCACCTCCAGGACTGGCCCGTCGCGCCCGCGGAGTGGACCAATCCCCAACTCGAAGCCGACTTCGCCGCCCTCCTTAAAACCCGCACGCTCGTCAACGAAGCCATCGAGCCGCAGCGCGCAGCGGGCAAGCTCGGCAAATCCCTCGACGCCGCCGTCACGCTCTCCGCCGCGCCGGATGACGCCGCGTTTCGCACGCTGGAAAAGCACCGGGATTTTCTGCCCGAACTCTTCATCGTTTCCCATGTCACTCTCGCGCCTGTCCTGGGAGTGCCGCTCGACGCGAGCATCCGTCCTTGCAGCGAGCTCGGTCACGAACGCTGCCCACGCTGTTGGCGCTGGGTTCCAGTGCTCGAACCGAATCCGCTTGGAACGATATGTCCGCGTTGCGCCGAAGCCTTGAAGCCTTAAGCTTTCCCCCCCCCCAAAAAAACTCCCCATGGCCAAGCAGCACAAAAAACCAGCCAAGCCTCATCGTGTCGCAAAAAAACCTTTGGTGAAAAAAAAGCCGTCGACGCCCATCAAGACGAAGACGGCCAAGAAACCGCCGGCTCCTCCGCCGGCCAAACCCGCGAAACTCGCGAAACCCTCTCCACCCATGGAAAAACCCTCCAAGAAAAACGCTCTCCGCGACAGCATCCTCAAGCGCAAAGCCGCCACCAAACCCATCGCCTTCAGCCTCGACGAGGTTCGCGCGATCGCGAAAACCGTCACCGCCAAGAACGGCTCCGAGGAAAAAGCGCCCAAGGCCGTCAAACCCGCCGCCAAGACGGTGCTTACCATCGAAAAACCGGCCAAGCCGAATCACGTCAAAGCCGCGTCGCTCGCCGACATCCTCGGCTTCAATCCCAAGCGTTCCGAAACGCCGCATAACTTGGAAACCCGCGAGGTGCCGGAAAAGTTCAAGCGCTACTACAAGCTGCTGATCGATCTCCGCAAACACCTCACCGAAGGCATCGAGCTTCACTCCGAGGAAACCCTCAAGCGTTCCAGCAAGGACGACTCGGGCGACCTTTCGAGCTACGGCCAGCACATGGCCGATGCCGGCACCGACACCTTCGATCGCGACTTCGCCCTCAGCCTTGTCTCCAGCGAACAGGAGGCCCTCACCGAAATCGACGCTGCCATCAAACGCATCTTCGACGGCTCCTACGGCGTCTGCGAAATCACCCAGAAGCCGATCGCCAAGGAACGCCTCCTCGCTGTTCCGTTCACGCGCTACTCCGCCGAAGCCCAGAAGGACCTTGAGAAAAACCGCTACCGTGCCCGCACCGCCGGCGGACTCTTCGGCGAACTCGGCGAAGAAGGCGGCAAGATCATGGACGAAGACGGCGGCGACGAATAAGCGGCCACGATCGAATTTGGATTCTCGCCTCTCGATTGAACCCCACGGCACACCCTTCGCCGCCGACGCCCTCCGCGTCCGCTCAATCGAAAATCGAGAATCCAAAATCGAGAATCCAACGCCTGCTCGCCTATCGCACCCTTCTTCTCATCGCCACCTGCGTCTTCGTCGCCGATCAGGCGACTAAGTTCTGGATCGACTCGAACCTGGCGTTTCCGACCTACGGCAAGCCAGGCGCGATCACCGTCATCGACGGCTTTTTCTACATCGTCCACGTCGGCAACACCGGCGCCGCGTGGAGTATGTTCTCCGGCCAAAGCGTTTTCCTCGCGATCCTCGCCGCCGCCACGCTTGTCGGCATCTTCTTCTGGCGCCACACCCTTGGCCTCCAGCATCGGGCCACCCAGATTTCCTTTGGCCTCCTCTGCGGTGGTATCGCCGGCAATCTCGTCGACCGCCTCCTCCACGGCCACGTCATCGATTTCATCGACCTGCACTTCGGCAGCTACGTGTATCCAACTTTCAACGTCGCCGACTCCGGCATCTGCGTCGGCGTGGTCCTGTATCTGATCCGCTCCTTCCGCGAGCCGAAGTAACCGGCGTTTGGAACTTCACGGAATGAGTTCGCCTCATTCCACGTTCGCGATCTGCTCCCGCACCCGTTCGAGCTCGTTCTTCAGCTCGATGACCGCCTTCGAAATGGTCAGGTCGTTCGCCTTCGCCCCGATCGTATTCACCTCGCGACCGATCTCTTGCAGGATGAACTCGGCCTTCCGCCCGATTTCCCCGTTCGATTTCAACAAGGCCGTGAATTGCTCGAGATGACTGCGTAACCGCGTCAGCTCCTCCGTCACATCCGAGCGATCCGCAAACAGCGCCACTTCCTTCAGCACGCGTTCATCGCTCACATCGAGATCGAGCCCCGCCTGACGCAGCCGTTGAAACAACAGCTCGCGATACCCCGGGGCCACTTGCGGCGCCCGAGCAGCGATCGCATCGACGTGCCTTTTCAACACGTTCAACCGCGCGAGAAAATCCACGAGCAGCGCCTCGCCTTCCTGCGCCCGCATCGCGACGAACGACCGCAGCGCTTCCCCCACCGTATCGAGCACCGCCGGCCCCGCCTCCTCCACCGACGGCAATTCCGCCGCCTTCCGTTGCGAATTCGCCACCGACCACAGCAACTCCGGCGTCGGCGCAAACTCGATCCCGCGCGCCGCCGCCAGCGTCGCCAGCCGATCGATCGCCGCATTCACCTCCACCTCGTCCCACACGATCTCGCTCGCTCCGACCGCTCCGGTGAGTTCCACCGCCACCGATATACGTCCGCGCGCCGCTACCTTGCGCACCTGCTCACCGATGCCCGCCTCCAAGCTCTCCCAATCCTTCGGCACGTTCACCGCGAGATCGAGGGTCTTTCGATTCACCGAACTCACCTGCACCGTGAGCGTAAAACTTCCCACCACGCCCACCGCCCGGCCATATCCCGTCATGCTTTTCATGGGAGAGATCGCCGCAAGAAACCACCCAATGCGCAAAGCAATCCCATCCGCTTCTGCGCCTTCTGCGGGTGTTCGCGGCCCATCATAGCTTCACGCCCAACATCTTCGCGACTTGGTTGACGTCTTTGTCTCCCCGCCCCGACAGATTGATCACCAAAATCTCATCCTTCCGCATCTGCTTCGCCCGCTTGATGCCATGCACCAGCGCATGCGTGCTCTCCAGCGCCGGGATGATACCTTCGAGCCGCGAGCACAGCTGAAACGTCTCCAACACTTCGTCGTCGCACGCATACGCGAAATCGATCCGCTTCTTCTCCCGATAATACGCGTGCTCCGGCCCAATCGCGGCGTAATCCAAGCCCGCGCTCACCGAATGCGTGAGTTCGATCTGCCCGTCCTCATCCTGCAAAATATACGTCTTCGCGCCCTGCAACACGCCCAGCTTTCCCCCTTCGAAACGCGCCGCGTGCTCGCCTCGTTTGATCCCGCGCCCGCCGGCTTCAACACCGACCAGACGCACGCTCGGCTCGTCGAGAAACTCGAAGAAAACGCCGATCGCGTTCGAGCCGCCGCCCACGCACGCCACGATCTCGTCCGGCAAACGTCCTTCGCGCGCCATGATCTGCTCGCGCGCTTCTTGTCCAATGACGCGGTGAAAATCGCGCACCATCATCGGATACGGATGCGAGCCCAGCGCCGAGCCGAGGATGTAATGCGTCCCCCGCACATTCGTCACCCAGTCGCGCATCGCTTCATTCACGGCATCCTTCAACGTCTTCTGCCCCGACTCCACGCTGCGCACTTCCGCGCCCATGAGCCGCATGCGAAACACGTTCAGCGCCTGCCGCTCCATATCCACCGCCCCCATGTAAACCACGCACTCGAGTCCGAACTTCGCGCACACCGCCGCCGTCGCCACGCCGTGTTGTCCCGCTCCCGTTTCCGCGATGATCCGCTTTTTCCCCATCCGTCGCGCCAACAGCGCTTGCCCGATCGCGTTGTTGATCTTGTGCGCTCCGGTGTGAAGCAGGTCCTCGCGCTTCAGATAAATCTTTGCCCCGCCGCAATGCTCCGTCAGCCGCTCGGCGAAATACAATTCCGTCGGTCGCCCCGCAAACTCCTTCAGGTGCTGCCGCAGTTCCTTGAGAAAACCTTCATCCTTCCGCGCCACTTCATACGCCGCCCCCAATTCCTCAAGCGCCGTCATCAATGTCTCCGGCACAAACACGCCGCCATAACGGCCAAAGCGGCCTGCAGCATCGGGAAGTGAGTGTCGGTCAGCGCGCGGGTGGTTAACTTCGGTGGACATTCGCGCCCACACTGAGCGCTACGCTTCGCCGGACGCAAACCGGATTTCCTCCGCCTTCTTCCACTGCGGATAGACAACCCCAAACCCAAAACTCAGAACTCTGAACCGAAATCCGCGCCAGCGGATTTCACCCTTCCGCCACGCGGCTTTTCAGGAACGCCAGCACATCCTGAAATTTCGACCGATTCGACTCGTCCGCCTCCACCAAGCTTTCGTGCGCGTCCAACACCAGCCGCGCCTGCTCCAACTCCGTCTGCACCCGGCAATCCAGCAGCTTCCCTCCGTCGCCTGACGCCATCGGCAACTCGCCCGCATCGATGGTCAAAAGCCGGTGCAGCCCAAGATTCCGCACCAGCTCCAGATTCCGCGGCGCCATTCGCGCCAGCACAATACTGCCGCCTCCCGGTCGCCGCTTGAGATCCAACGCCACTCCGGCCAACACGCCGAGAAACGTGCTGTCCATGCTTTCGCACTTCTGGAAATCCAGCACGAACCGCGATTTCCCCTGCCGCAAAATCTCGGTCACGAAATCCCTCAAGCACGCACTGTTCTGAAAACACGCGCGTCCCACGATGCGCACGACCACGGGGTCGGAAAACGCATCCACTTGGAAAGCAGATTTCGGAGCAGGTTCGGCCATGTCAGTTCACGCTTCGTTTTTGACCGCAGTTAACACGCCGCACCGTGCCTACGGTCACCGAACCCGCAAGCGAGTGCCCGCCGTCCGCCCGTGGCCGTTGCCCGCCGCATCAGCGGCAGGCAACCGAGAATCGAACGGAGCTCATTCATGTCCTCAGCTCCGAGCCACAATCTGCCGCAACACATACGGCAGAATTCCGCCGTGCTGGAAGTAATCGATCTCGATCGGCGTATCGATCCGGCAACGCACCGGCACGAGTGTCACCGTCCCATCCTTCCGCGTGATTTTCAGCGTCAGGTCTTGTTGCGGTTTCAACGCCATGTTCAGCCCTAGCACATCGAAGGTTTCCGATCCATCGAGGCCGAGCGTCTGCGCCGTCGTGCCTTCCTTGAACTGCAAGGGCAGCACACCCATGCCGACGAGATTCGAACGGTGAATCCGCTCGAAGCTCTGCGCGACCACCACCTTGACGCCCAACAGGTTCGTGCCTTTCGCCGCCCAGTCGCGCGACGATCCCGTGCCATACTCCTGGCCGGCCAGCACGATCAAGGGCACGCCGTCCGCGATGTAGCGCGAGGCCGCATCGTAAATCGACATCTCTTCGCCCTGCTCCGCACCTTTCGCGAAGTAGAGCGTGCTGCCGCCTTCCTTGCCGCCGAGCATCAGATTCTTGATGCGCACATTCGCGAACGTGCCACGCACCATCACGCGGTCGTTGCCCCGGCGCGATCCATAGGAGTTGAATTCCTCGAAGGGCACTCCGTTCTCCATCAGGTAACGCCCCGCCGGCGACGTCTTCTTGATCGCGCCCGCCGGAGAGATGTGGTCCGTCGTCACCGAATCGCCGAAAATTCCCAGCGCCCGCGCGCCCTTGATTTCCTCGATCGTGCCCGCCTGCATTCCAAAACCGGCGAAGAACGGCGGCTCCTGAATGTAAGTCGATTTCTCGTCGAACTGGTAAACGTTGCCCGTCGTCGACGGGATCTCGTTCCACTTCGGATTCTGCTCCGCAAAATCGCTGTAGAGTTTCTGAAACACTTCGGGCTTCAACGCCGCCCGCATGTGATCGCGCACGTCCTGCAAGGTCGGCCAGAGATCCCGCAGATAAACGTCCTTCCCCTCGCGATCATGGCCGAGCGGTTCTGTCGACAGGTCAATATCGACGCGACCCGCCAGGGCGAACGCCACCACCAAGGGCGGCGACATCAGGAAGTTTGCCTTGATGTTCTGATGCACGCGCGCCTCGAAGTTGCGGTTGCCCGACAACACCGACGCCGCCACGAGATCGTTCTTCGTCACCGCCTCCTCGATCGCCGGATGCAGCGGTCCGGAATTGCCGATGCAGGTCGTGCAACCGTAACCGACCGTCTGGAATCCAAGCTGATCGAGATACGGCTGTAGCCCCGTCTTCTCGAGGTAATCCGTCACCACGCGCGATCCCGGCGCCAGCGACGACTTCACCACGGGATTCACCCGCAGCCCGCGCTCGACCGCCTTCTTCGCCAGCAAACCCGCCGCGAGCATCACGCTCGGATTCGACGTGTTCGTGCAACTCGTGATCGCCGCGATCAACACGCTTCCGTGTCCGACTTCGCCATCGATCCGCTTCGCGCGAATCGAAACCGGATCCGGCGTCGGACGGTTGTTCGCCATCTCGCGCTCCGTCGTCACGCTCGTGTCCTTCTGGCTGACGTCGCTGTGCAGCCCCGCCGCTTTGGCACCATTCGCCGGTTTCAGATTGTCCGTATCCTGCGCACCGCCGCTGCCGGACTGCCGTGTCCAACCACCGCCTTCGACGTGCACCGACTTCTCGAGGTCCTCCGCCAGCTTGCCGAATCCGCTTTCCGTCACGGGTCGCGAGAACGCAGCCCGGAATTCTTCTCCCAGCTTCGGCAGCTCGATGCGATCCTGCGGCCGCTTCGGTCCCGCCACGCTCGGCTTCACCGAGCCTAAGTCGAGTTCCAGATCCACCGAATACTCGATGTCGCCCCGCTTCGGCATGCCCCAAAGCTGCTGCGCCTTGTAATACGCTTCATACAACGCGACGTGCTTGTCGTCCCGCCCCGTCGCCCGGAGGTAGTTCGAGCATTCTTCGTCGATCGGAAAGAAACCCATCGTCGCGCCATACTCCGGCGCCATGTTCGCGATCGTCGCGCGATCCACCACCGGTAGCGCCGCGGCGCCCGGTCCGTAGAACTCCACGAACTTTCCGACGACCTTCGCCTTGCGCAGCATCTGCGTAATCGTCAGCGCCAGGTCCGTCGCCGTCACACCTTCACGCAAAGCGCCCGTCAAATGCACGCCGACCACGTCAGGCGTCAGGAAATACACCGGCTGCCCGAGCATGCCCGCCTCGGCCTCGATGCCGCCCACGCCCCAACCCACAATGCCGAGTCCGTTGATCATCGTGGTGTGCGAGTCCGTGCCGACCAGCGTATCCGGATAATAAACACCGTTCGCGTCGCTCAACACGCCTTTCGCCAGATACTCGAGATTCACTTGGTGCACGATGCCGATGCCTGGCGGCACGACCTTGAACGTGTCGAACGCCTGCATGCCCCATTTCAGGAATTGGTAACGCTCGCGATTCCGCGTGAACTCCAACTCGAGGTTCTTCGTCAGAGCCTCCGCGCTGCCCGCAAAATCCACCTGCACCGAGTGGTCGACCACCAGATCCACCGGCACGAGCGGCTCGATGATCTTGGGATCCTTCCCCATCCGCGCCACCGCCGCACGCATCGCCGCTAGATCGACGAGCAGCGGCACGCCGGTGAAGTCTTGCAACACGATCCGCGCCACCACGAAGGGGATCTCCTCCGTCCGCTCCGCCTTCGCACCCCACGAAGCGAGGCTGCGAATCGCTTGTTCGGATACGCGTTTGCCGTCGGCGTTGCGCAGCAGCGACTCGAGCACGAGCCGCACCGACACCGGCAGCTTCTTCACTTCAAACCCCGCCGACGCCAGCGCCGGCAGCGAGTAAAATTGATGCGTCGCCCCGTTGGCCGAGAAGCTCTGCAGGGTGTTGAACGGATTCGGAAGATTCATGTTGAAAAAATGGTGGTGGCGCTCGCCGCGCCACATTCCTCAAAAACTCTCGTTATTGCGCCAGCGCTGCCTTCACCGCCGCGAAATTCGGCAGATCCTTCGGCGTCGGGGTCTGCTCCGCGTATTTGATCACGCCGTCTTGGCCGATCACGAACGCCGCCCGCGCCGCCGTGTCGCCCACACCCGCCAGGTTCGGAAACACCACATCATAGGCCTTCGTCACCTCCTTGTTCAGGTCGCTGACGATCGTGAGCTGAATGTTGTTCGCCTTTGCCCACGCCTCCTGAGCAAACGGGCTGTCTACGCTCACCGCGATTACCTTCGCGCCGAGCTTTTCATACTCTCCCAGCCCCGAGCTCTGATCGCACATCTCCTGCGTGCACACACCCGTGAACGCCAACGGGAAAAACAGCAGCACCGTCTGATGCTGGCCGAAATTGTCGCTCAGCTTGATGTCCTTGAGACCTTCGGCGGTCTTGGTCTTGAGCGTGAAATCCGGAGCTTTGGAACCGATGGCGAGAGGCATGTTATGAAGAGGAACAGGGTAGATGTTTCGCTTTCACGGCGCACGTCGCCGCGCGAGCGGAATGAAAGGTAGAACCGCCCCCCGCATTTCGCGCAAATCGTTTTTCCCGAAAGAAGTCCCGTTTCTCACCCACCCTTCCGAGCCATAAGCGACGCCACCGAGCGCCCGACTTTTGTTTTGCCCCGAAACTCCCGCGTTCGGTTAACTCCTCCTCCCATGACCTTCCTCGAAGACTTGCAATGGCGCGGCCTGCTCGCCGACTGCACCGACCTCGACGCCCTCTCGAAGCGCATCGCCCAAGGGCCGGTCACGCTCTACTGCGGCTTCGATCCCACCGGCGACTCCCTCCACGTCGGCCACCTCATGGGCCAGCTCACGCTCCGCCGCTTCCAACTCGCCGGCCACCATCCCATTGCCCTCGCCGGCGGCGCCACCGGCATGGTCGGCGATCCGTCCGGCAAATCCGCCGAACGCAACCTCCTCACCCGCGAACAACTCGCCCACAACGTCGCCTCCATCAAAACCCAGCTCGGCCGGCTGCTCGATTTCAACGCCCCGCAAAACCCCGCCCGCCTCGTCGACAACGCCGACTGGACCGCGCCCATCAGCTTCCTCGATTTCCTCCGCGACGTCGGAAAACATTTTTCCCTCAATGTCATGCTCGCGAAGGACTCCGTGCAGTCCCGCCTCGGCTCCGACAGCGGCATCAGCTACACCGAGTTCAGTTACCAGCTTCTCCAAGCCCACGATTTCTACATTCTCCGCCGCGACTTCAACTGCGAGCTTCAGATCGGCGGCAGCGACCAATGGGGCAACATCGTCGCCGGCACCGACCTCATCCGCAAAAAACTCGGCGTGCCCGCCTGGGGCTGGACGTTCCCGCTCATCACCAAATCCGACGGCACCAAATTCGGCAAAACCGAGTCCGGCGCCGTCTGGCTCGATCCGCAGCGCACGAGTCCTTACAAGTTCTACCAGTTCTTCGTGAACACCGAGGACGCGATGGTCGTCACCTATCTCAAGAAGTTCACGTTCCTCGACCAACCCACGATCAACGACCTCGAAGCCAAACACGCTGCCAACCCCGGCGCCCGCGAAGCACACCGCGCTCTCGCCCGCGAGGTGACCACGATCGTTCACGGCGCTTCCGCCACCGCCGATGCCATCCGCGCCAGCGAAATCCTCTTCGGCGGCGGTCTCGAAGGCATCAGCGAATCCCTCTTCAACGATGTCGTCGGCGAAGTGCCCACGAAGGATGTCGAAAAATCCAAACTCGAATCCGCCGGCACGTCCCTCATTGACCTTCTCGTCCACGCCGGCCTCTGCCCGTCGAAGGGCCAGGCCCGCAAAGACATCGAAGGCGGCGGCATCTACGTGAACAACGTCCGCTCCGCCGACCTCACCCGCTCGATTACCACCGCCGATCTCCTCTTCGGCCAATACCTCCTCCTCCGCAAAGGCAAACGCACCTACACCGTCCTCCGAGCGGCATGAGGTGCAACATTGCATCGGCGGGTTAGGCATCGTAAGTTGTCGCCATGACGAAAACCGTCGCAGCCGTTTACGAGGACGGTGTTCTCCGACTCGCGGAACCGCTTCCCCTGCCGAACCGCACGAGCGTCAAGGTCACGATCGAAACCGACGACGACCGCCGCTCTGGTTGCAAGTGAGCGAAGACAAACTCGCGACCGCTTGGGACGACTCTGACGACGTGTTCAATGAGCTACTCGAGAAATGAGATCGTGCTCCTGCCGATCCCTTTCACAGATCTGACCAGCCGGAAAGTTTGGCCGGCCATCGTGCTCGGCCACAGTTCCCACCCCGGGGACTTGTTCGGCGCGCCCATTTCTTCGCAGCTTCATAATGTCACGATCCCGCTCCGCGAATGGCGCGCCGCCGGACTGAACGTTCCTTGCGGAATCAAATCACAGATCGCGACCATCGAAGGCGGGCTCGTGGTTAAATCCGTCGGCACACTCTCTGCCGTCGACCGAAACCGTCCTCGAAGCACAGCTGCGCACCTGGCTGGCGTTGTAGTCGTTTGAAAACCCGCTTCATCGTCAACCCCCGCTCCGGCCGCGCCTCTCGCGCCGTTCCTGCGCTCCGGACGTTTGCCGCCGAAAACGACGCCGAGATCGTCTTCACGGAGCGCCGTTGCCACGCGACCGAACTCGCCGCCCGCGCCCTCGACGACCGCTGCGAACTCATTGTCGCGGTCGGCGGCGACGGCACGATGAACGAGGTCGCCACCGCTCTGATCGATACGCCCGCCACCCTCGGACTCGTCCCTTGCGGCTCCGGCGACGGACTCGGCCGGCATCTCGGCATTCATGGTTCGACCGTGCACGCGTTGCGTATCCTAAAAATGGGGACGCCCCGCCTCATCGATACCGGGCTCGCCGACAATCATCCGTTCTTCACCGTTGCCGGACTCGGCTTCGAAGCCCACATCGCCGAAAAATTCAACACGCTCAGTTCGCGCGGTTTCATCCGCTATCTCAGCACCAGCGCCACCGCCTTCACCCGCTGGCAGCCGCAGGAATTCACCATCACCACGAGCGGCGCCCGTCACGAGATCACCGCCTTCACCCTCGCCGTCGCCAACAGCGACCAATACGGCAACAACGCCATCATCGCTCCCGGTGCCCGCGCCGACGACGGACTCCTCGATCTCACCGCGATTCCCCGGCCCACGTTTTTCAACTCCCCTTCGCTCCTCGGCCGCCTCTTTCAGGGATCGATCCATTTGCATCGCGGCGTCTTTCACCTTCGTGCCCAACGCTTCACGATTGAACGTCCCGCCCCCGGTCCGCTCCACACCGACGGCGAACTGCACTCCGCCGACCGCATCGTCGACTTCACCCTCCGTCCCGCCAGCCTCCGCATCATGACTCCGTAGCAGGGCAATCGCCCGTGCTCCCGTCGGCCAAGAAGCGCGGTGCCCCCGCCGGGCTTCGAGAGCGCAAAGCTCCGAGCTCGCGCTCCACCGCACACCGCCGCGCTAAGGGTTTTCCGTAGAACACTCTACCCGTTTTCAGACAAGCCCCGCCGCTTGCGAACACCTCACACCGGCGCGACCGATTCCGCGTCCAATCCGCGTGCTTCTCGCACGCGTTCGTCCGCTTCAACGCTTCAACACTCGTCCAACTCCAACCCTCATTACGCACGCATGCACCTGTTCAGCTCCCTCGCGCGGCTGGCCGCTCTCGGCCTCGTCGCCCTTCTTCCCACCGCTCACGCCCAGCTTTCGCTCTCCGGCTCCACCCGCGGCGAATTCACCGGCTCCGACTCGATCTTCACTTGGATCAACAACGGTCCTGTCACCTCGACGCTCCATACCGGCCTCCCCGTGCCGTTCATCCCGAACACGTCGATCGAATTCACCGGCGACACCTTCAGCGGCATCGGCACCGGCGATTCCTTCGATCTCGGGCGCGTTAAAATCAAGAACGGCATCACGCTCTTCGACAGCGCGGCGTCGTTTGCGACGATGGACCTCTACCTGAACCTCCCGTCCAACGGTGTGCTGAACCATAAGCTCACCACGCTCACGTTCGCGATCGAGAACACGCCCAATTTCGGCTTCGTGCCCGACGTCTTCTTTGTCGGCTACTCCGCTCCGGCTTCGCTCAAGATCAACAACACGCTCGTGGATTTCACGGTCATGTTCAGCGATCAGGATTACCTCAGCGAATCCGGCCAGCTGATCGGCGAAGGGAAAACCGGCAAGGTCGACCTCTACGCTACGGTCAACTTCACGCCCGTCCCCGAGCCTTCCACCTACGCCGCCTTTGCCGCCGCCGGCCTCGTCGGCTTGGTCGCCTGGCGCCGAACCCGCCGTCCCGCCACCACCACCTGAATCATCTCCTTTCCGCTTCAACCTTCAGCTCCGGGCCTCCAGCCCGGAGCTTTTTTGTGCCTCTCGCAGTCGCTTGAGAATCAGGCCTCACCCCCATGGCACAAGCATCGCCCCGCCACTAAGTTTCCCCCCTCAAGCCTCTCTCACCCCCCACCCGCAACCTTCAACTTCCCATCCGATGAACCTCCTTCCTCTCTCCCGCCAAACCATCGTCATCACCGGCGCCACCAGCGGCATCGGCCTCGCCACCGCTCGCGCCGCCGCGCGCAAGGGCGCACGTCTCATCCTCGTCGCCCGCAACGAGGAAGCCCTCCAAGCCATCACCGACGAACTCACCTCCCGGGACACACACGCCGCCTACTGCGTCGCCGATGTCGGCCGCCGCGAAGATCTCCAACAAGCCGCCGATCTCGCCGTCGATCGCTTCGGCGGCTTCGACACCTGGATCAACAACGCCGGCGTCACCATCTACGGCCGCCTCGCCGAGGTCTCCGACGAGGATCACCATCGCCTCTTTGACACCAATTTCTGGGGCGTCGTTTACGGTTCGCTGATCGCCGCCACCCACCTGCGCCAGCGCGGTCGCGGAGCGATCATCAACATCGGCTCCGTTCTCTCTGACACCGCCGTCCCGATCCAAGGCATGTATTCAGCTTCCAAGCACGCCGTGAAGGGCTTCACCGACGCCTTCCGCATGGAGCTCGAAGCCGAGCGCGCGTCCATTTCCGTCACGCTCATCAAGCCTTCCGCCATCAACACGCCTTACATCCAACACGCCCGCAACTACCTCGATCGCGAAGCCAGTCTTCCGCCGCCTGTTTACCAGCCCGAGGAAGTCGCGCACGCCATCCTCTTCGCCGCGACCCATCCCAAACGAGACATCTTCATCGGCAGCGGCGGCCGCGTCATGAGCGTCGCCAACCGCCTCGCGCCGCGCCTCATGGACAAAGTGGGCGAGAAGGTGATGATCTCCCAACAAACTCAGCCCGGCCACGGCGGCTACGCGCATCAAGAGGGTTCGCTCCACCGCCCCGGCAACGACGGACGTGTCCACGGTCAGTATCCCGGCCACTCGATGCGCACGAGTTACTACACGCGCGCTTCACTCCATCCCGTTCTCACGAGTTCCCTCGTCGTTGCCGCCGCCGGCCTCGCCACCGCCTTCGCCGTCCGACGCCGCTAGCGCCTCCGTCCTCAACTCGAATGGAAGCGTGACACCATCAGCTCGCTTCCTCAACCGCGAGCACCACCAAGCCGCTGGCCTCGTTTTAAGCTCTCAGCTTCAGCTGCCGCCCCTGACCAACTTGTCAGCATCCCCCGCTCGTCCCCGCCGCACCTATCGTCACGCAAAATACCCCGACTCTCGTGTGCGCTCCTCTCCCATGCGCACTGCTTCCGTCCACCCGTCCCGCTTCATGCAGACGATCGATTACGCCATCCTCGCTTCCTATCTCGTCGCCCTCGCCTTCATCGGAATCCTTCTCGCCCGCCGTGCGGGTGAAAGCAGCGAAGCCTACTTTCTCGGCGGACGCGCCATGCCGTGGTGGGCGCTCGGCGCATCCGGCATGGCCAGCAATCTCGACGTCGCCGGCACCATGGCGATCGTCGCGTTGATACATCTCTACGGTCTGCACGGCTTCTTCGTCGAATTGCGCGGCGGCGTCGTTCTTCCCATCGCCGTCTTCCTCGCCTTCATGGGCAAATGGCACCGTCGCTCCGCCGTCATGACCACGGCCGAATGGATGCTCCTTCGCTTCGGCCGCGGACTCCAAGGCCGCGCCGCTCGCACCACCGCCGCGCTCACCTACATCATCATCACCGTTGCGATGGTCGTGTTCTTCTTCACGGCCGGCGGAAAATTCCTCGCCGAATTTCTCCCTTTCACCCCGCTGCAATGCACGCTCGGCATGGCCGTGGTCACGTTTGTCTACACCCTCATCGGCGGAATCTACGCGGTCGTGTGGACCGATGTCTTCCAAGCCGTGATCATCGCCGCGGCCGCGATCTACATCTCCGTAATCGCCGCTCAACAGGTCACTCCCGATCTCCTCGCCGCCTGGCCCGGCGCCGCGCTCAACCAATTCATTCCCACACTGGGCAATCATTCCGCGCTCGCTCCCTACGAACCGTTCGGCTGGTTCCTCGCCATCTGGGCACTCAAAGGCCTCCTTGAGGGCCTCGGCGGCAGTGGCGGTTCCGCTTACATGGCGCAACGCTACTACGCCGCCCGCACCGATGCCGAGTGCCAGAAAATCGGCATGCTCTGGACCGTTCTTTTCGCCTTCCGCTGGCCCATGGTCCTGGGCTTCGCGATCCTCGCCGTCACCCTCGGACTCGACGGCTCCTCCATCGCCGATGCCGAACGCGTCCTCCCGCTCGTCCTTCAATCCGACTACTTCCCGCCCGGCATCCGCGGCCTGGTCATCGCCGCCCTGCTTGCTGCCGCCATGTCCACGTTCGACAGCACGATCAACGCCGGCGCGTCCTACATCGTCAAAGATCTCTACGAACCCTTCCGTCCACGCGCCTCCTCCCGCGAGCTCGTTTGGGCCGGCTATCTCGCTTCCGGCCTGATCGTGGGAGCCGGCCTGGTCATCGCCCTCGCCGCCGGCGCCAGCGTCCTCGGCGTCTGGGTCAGCATCGTCATGCTGCTTTTTCCCGCCTTCCTCGTTCCGGTTGCTCTCCGTTGGTATTGGCCTCGTTTCAACGGCGCCGGCTTCGCCCTCGGCGTCGCCGCCGGTTTCGCCGCCGCCTTCATCCTCTTCCGCCTCCAACTCGACCACTGGAACGAGGCCCAACAATTCCTCGTCATCGCCGGCACCTCCCTCGTCTTCTCCCTTCTCGCCACCTGGGCAACCGCGCCTGTCGCCACCGATGAACTTCGCGCCTTCTACCAACGCATCCGTCCGCTCGGGCTCTGGCCTCGCGACTGGCGCAGCGCCGCCGATTCCGTCGAACACCGCTCCGATATCCTTCGCCTCGGCGCCGCGCTTCTCTGGCAAATTCTCACCTTCCTCATTCCCATGGGCGCTGTCCTCGGAATGTGGATACCGGTCACTATCGCTTCTCTCCTCTGGCTCGCCCTCCTCGCCCACCTGCTCCGCGCCCTCCCCGCCAAATAGGACTCTTTCTCTTTCCTCTTTATCTTTCTCCTTCGCCTATTCGATCCGCCCCGCCCCCCTTTCCCCCGAACCACCGCTCTCCTCGCCGGTCGAAGAGCCATGCCTCGCACCCGCTCCGACACCTCTCGCGATTGCTGGCAACTTCTGCGCTCGCGCTACGAATCCCAGGGCCTGGTGCTCGCCCTCGGCGCCGGCGTCTCCGCCGGTTGCGGACTTCCTAACTGGCCTGAACTCCTTCTGCGCGTAGGCGAATGCTGCCTTCCCCAGCGGCAGGGACAAAAAACCGTCCAGGCATTGATCGACACCGGCGCAACCTTTCCTGCCATCGCCGGCATCCTCGAATCCAAAACGCCGCGCGGCCGGCGCTTCTCCGACATCCTGCGCGAGCAACTCTATCGCGACTTCCCGTTCCACGACGCCATCACGACCGCCGCACAGCGCCGCAAACTCGTCGATTTCGTCCACGCCCACAGTCCCACGATGCGCGCCGTCACCGCGCTTTGCGTGCAACGCGACTCCTCCCGCCCCGAGTTCCTCCCCAACCCGCGCATTCGCGCCGTCGTCAACTTCAACCTCGACGCCGTCCTCCGCACCTACGCCGCCGCTCGTTACGACGCCTACCTTTTCCGCACCATCGAGCGCGCCGACAAAACTCAGCGCCTTGGCCGCATCCCCATCTACCACATGCATGGGCTGCTCAAGTTCGGTCGCCACCACCGCGAGGACGACACCCACGAACTCCGCTCCGTCTTCACCGAGGGCGAATACTTCGACGTCTTCAACCAGCCCCACAGCGTGTTCAATTACACGTTCCTGTATCTGCTTCGCGAATACAACTGCCTCTTCATCGGCCTCTCAATGAATGACGAAAACATCCGCCGCCTCCTTCACTACTCCACCGCGGAACGTCGCCGGCAGACCGGACGCGACGCCTCGAGTCCGCGCGTCGCCCTGCGCCACTTCGCCATCCTTCGCCGCACCACCTCCCGCGAAGTCGACGAACTCATCGACATTTCCCTCCGGCGTCTCGGCACCCGCGCCCTGTGGATCGATTCCTTCGACGAAATTCCCTCCCGCTTTGCCGCCGTTTACGGCCGTGATGCCTGGCCGAACGTGTATTGAAGTTCCCGCTACACCTGTAGAGGACGCCCTCGGCGCGCTACTCCACTTGCAGCGCCCGCCTCGCCAGCGTCTTCGAACGCTGGCCCGCCACATAGCGAATCTCCATCGCCCCCGCCTCTTTCGGCGCCGCGATCTTCACCGGCGATCCTTTCTTGGTTTCCGCATACGCTGCATACCTTCCTTCCGGCAGATCCGCCGGCACGATCGTGATGTAATCGCCCGCGTGATTCGGCCCTGTCCACGTGACCTCCACCATCTCGCCGGCCTTCACTGTTCCAACCGCGTTCAGCGTCACCTCCGCCGCCACAATCCGGATGTCCCGCCGTCCCAAAACGCGTCCGCCCTGCCCCGACATATACCTGAGCTCCGCCTCCCCGGCCTCAATCGGCGCCGTCACCTGCAACGTCGACCCATGCCGTGTCTCGCGATAGTTTCCATACTGCCCGTCCTTCGTCTCCTTTGCCACGATCGTGATGTAATCCTGCGTATTGTTCGGCCCCTTCCATTCCACCTCTACCTCCGATCTCGCCACCACTTCCCGCGGCGCCGATAAATCGATCTCCACCCCCGTCACCTCGATCGCCCGCCGCGCCAATGTTTTCGCGCCTTGCCCCGTCACATAACGCAACTCCCACGCGCCCGCTTCCGGCGGCATCTTCAACTTCAGCGGCGAACCCTGCTTCGTTTCCGCATAATTTCCATATTTCCCCTCCGGCGTTTCCACCCGCACGACCGTCACGTAATCCTGCGCATTGTTCGGCCCCGTCCACGCCACCTCGATTTCGCTGCCCAACACCGCCTCCGCCGGTGCGTCCAGCGTCGCTTCCGCCGCGACGACCCGCAGCGTAGCCCGCCCCAACACCGCTCGCGCTTTCAATGTCATGTAACGCAACTCCCATTCGCCCGCGTCGACCGGCGCCGTGAGCTCCAGCGGATTCCCTTTCCGCACGTCTCCATAGGTCCCATTCGCGCCCTCGGCTGCACCCGCTTTCACGATCGTGATAAAATCCCGCTCATTGTCCGGCCCTGACCAACGCACCGAAAATCTCGCGCCCGCGCCCACCTCGCGCGGAGCCTCGATCGTCGCTGGCGACAACACTTCCTCCTCCCCCTTCTTCGGCTCCACCGGCTCGCTCGCCATTGGTCGGGCGTCCGTTGTCTCGCTCAGTTCCTGCGCCGCCGTCGCCGGCGTCACGCCCGTAGCCTCCGGCTGGCATCGCACCAGCAACAACAACAACACCGCTATAATCAGCACCACCCCCACGATCACCGCATTCCGCCGACGAGCCCCAGTGTTCATCCCTTTCCCCTAACATCCTCGCCCTCTGCCACAATCCTGCCCCGCCTACCTTCACCCCGAAAAACATCCCCGGCTAACCCTCACTCTCCAGACGCGGTTCGATCACGCCCCTCAGCATTCGAACTCCCGGCGGAGGCCACCCTTCCGGCAAGTCTTCCCAATCCTCCTGACGTCCATAAGGCGTCATATCCAGAAACGCGGCCGGCAGGAACAAATGATCCAGCCCCCGCGCAAACGCGGAATACGTGTGATACACCGCATCCCCGTCCCGCACGAAAACGCTGTTCACCGTCCAATCGCCCTTCAAATCCTCCGCCTTCATCCCCGCCGCGATGAGCTCTGCCTTGTTGCGATAATTGTATTCGATCGGCGCCTTCGCCTCATCGAGCGTCACATGGAAGTCGTAGTTGAAATCGCTTCCTTCCGACGAATACCACGGAAACGTCCACCCTTTCTCCTGCTGCGTTTTCTCGATCGCCGCGATCGGCGCGCGCGACACTGCCACGAAGGTCACGTCCTTTTCCGCCAGCACGGCCCGCATCTTTGGATTGTCGAATCCCGTATCCGCCGCCGCCGTGCAACCCATGCAATGCCCGCGCTCATCGTTCCACATGAAGTGATGCACATACAATTGCCGCCGTCCTTCGAACAACTCCACCAACCTCACCCGCTTTCCGCCGGACGCCGTGAAAACATAATCCTTGGTCACCTTCACCATCGGCAGCCGTCGCCGCTTCGCCGCCAGCGCATCGCGCGCTCGCGTCAGCGCTTTCTCTTCCGCCAGCAATTCCTTTCGCGCCTTCAACCATTCGTCGCGCGACACCACTCTCGGCAGGCCAAATGTCAGTGTGCTCATAAATGATGATCTCCACCTGATCGACGAACCACCCCGCCGCGAACGGACATCCCGCCCCAACTTTCCTAAAATTCACCAGTCCGTGGTCCCTTAGCCTTTTTCAACCTCTCACTCTGACCACCACCGGATCTTCGTGCCCCGCAAAATACGTCTCTCGCCTCACCGTCACCTGGTCCCCGCTCGTCACATCTTTCGAATACGCGATCGTTCTCGTCACCTGCCACTCGACTTCGCTCCCCCGCTCATCCCCCGAAATATCCAGCGTCTGCAAGCTCACGCCAAACCCCGCGAAATACCCTTCAAACGCCGGCCCGAGTTTATCGATTACTTCCGCCGCCACACTTGAGCCCAGCACGTGATCGATCTCTCCGAAAAACCGCGCCCGCATCCCCGCTCCCGTCTCAACATACCCCGGCACATCCATCCGCCATCGACCAGGCGCGATCACCTGCACCGCCCCAATTTCCGCTTCCACCACTCCCCGCCACACCTGCATCCGACGCGTCACCTCGGCCAGCGCCGCCCACTGCTCCGGCGCCAGTTCCAGCCCCGTCCCATCCGCCATCTGCTGCAACTCGATCGTCTCCGCCAACACCGCATTCTCCTCTTCCGTCGCTTCCACCACCTCCATCGCAGCCGCGAACGACCGCCCCCGATTGAGTGGAGACAGCGAGTGGTTCTTCCTCTCGCGCGTTTCCGCTTCCGCTCTCCAAATCTCTTTCCCGGCCCGCCCGAGCGCCTCTCCATCACACCTCGCGCCACGTTCCCTCACCGCCCGAAAACCCGCCAACGCCCCGCCGATCACCCCCATCACCAGCAGGATACCTGCGACTCGGCGCGCGCGCATGCGCCCAAACAATCCACCCGTCCCCCACGCGCCACAAAATAATCCAAAATTTCTCTAAAGTTTTTCGCTCCCCGGCCGACCGCCCCGCTCGCGAACTCACCCACTTAGCCTCCAAAGCCGCCCGATTTCAGCGTTTCAGCTTTTCAGCGTTTCAGCTTTTCCGCCTCCTCATTCAGTGCGCACCCACTACGACACGCTCAAGGTCTCCCGCGACGCCCCCATCGAGGTCATCCAAGCCGCCTACCGTTCCCTCGCGCGCAAATACCACCCCGACCACGATCACAGCCGCACGGCCGAAAACGAAGCCGCCATGAAGGCCATCAACGCCGCCTACGAGGTCCTCAGCGATCCCGCCCGCCGCGCCGCCTACGACCGCAACCTCGCGCAAAATCTCTCCAGCCGCACCACCTCTGCCTCTCGCCGCCGCCCTGCCGCCGACCGCCCGGTCGACGACTTTCGCCGCACGCTCGTCACCATCCTGATCTCCGTCTGCTATTTCGGCGCCGCGTTCTTGATGCTCCGCAACCCCGGTCTCCGTTACCTCGGCATCCTCATGCTCCTCGCCAGCCTCCTCTACTTCCGCCCCCGCCGCCGCTAACATCGTTCTCGTTCTTCGTTCTCGTTCTCACCCGCTCGCCCCCGCCCCTAGAAATCGTTCTCCTTCCTCTTTATCTTTCGCTTCCTCCGCAAACGCCAAACGACCTCCTGCTCTAGACTCTGGGCTCTTGGCTCTCAGCATTCCCCTCAGCCATGACCATCGCCATCCTCGGCTCCGGCGCCCTCGGACTCTACTACGGCACACGTCTCGCCCTCGCCGGCCACGACGTCCGCTTTCTGATTCGCAGCGATCTTCCCACCATTCGCGCCCGCGGCTCGATCCTCGCGCATCTCAACGAATCCCAGGAAACCCTCGAACTTCGCCCCGCCGCCGCGTTCACCGACACGGCCGATATCGGCCCGGTCGATCTCGTCTTCGTCACGCTCAAAGCCACCGCCAACGACTCCCTCGCCCAACTCCTGCCGCCTCTCCTCCATCCCGACACCGCGGTCCTCACGATCCAAAACGGACTCGGCCCCGACGAACATCTCGCCTCTCTCGTCGGCGCTCACCGCGTCCTCAGCGGCCTCGGCATAATCGGCGCCACCCGCACCGCTCCCGCCGAAGTCACCGTCTATCGCGCCGGCTTCATCATCCTCGGCGAATTCTCCGGCCCCGCCAGCGATCGCACCCGCCATCTAGCCGACACCCTCGACGCCGCCCACATCCGCATCCAACTCACCGACGACGTCCATTCCGCCCGCTGGCACAAACTCGTCTGGAACGTCCCGTTCAACGGCCTCGCCATCGCCGCCGGTGGACTCACCACCGACCGCATCTGCACCGATCCCGCCCTCGTCGCCCGCGCCCGCGCGCTGATGCAAGACGTCCAACGCGCCGCCGCCGCCCATTACGTCACGATCACCGACACCTTCATCGAAGAACAGCTTCGCGTCACGCCACCCATGGGCGCCTATCAACCTTCCAGCCTCGTCGACTACCTCGCCGGCCGCGAAGTCGAACTCGACCCGATCTGGGGCGAACCCCTCCGCCGCGCCCGCGCGAAAGGCATCGACACCCCCGCCCTCGCCCAACTCTACGCCGACCTCCGCACCAAGCTCGCCCCTAAGCGCTAAGTCATCCGACTCAGCTCCGGAATCTTTCTCTTTCCTCGTTCTCGTTCTCTTTCTCCCGCCCTGTTGCTCCCTGCTCTAGGCTCTAGGCTCCGAGCTCTACGCTCCCAGCTCCCAGCTCTCAGCTCTCAGCTAAGTTCGAGCACAATCTTCCCCACATGCGCACTGCTCTCCATGAGCCGATGCGCCTCCGCCGCTTCGCTCATCGGAAACACGCGAAACACGCTCGCTTTCACCTTTCCGGCCTCGATCAACGGCCACACCCGCCTCTCGATTTCCGCCGCCAGCGCGCTCTTAAACTCCGACTCCCGCGCCCGCAGCGTGCTCCCCGTAATTGTCAACCGCTGCGCCATCACCTGCATCAAATTCACCTCCACCTTCGCCCCCTTCGCGGTGTTGATGAACACCAGCCGTCCCTCCGGCCTCAGCAGATTTAGATTCTTCGCCACGTAGTCGCCGCCGACCATGTCGAGCACGACATCGACGCCGACGCCCTTCAACTCCACCTCGAAATCCGTCGTGCGATAATTGATACACCGTTCCGCGCCTGCCGCCTCCGCCGCGCGACACTTCTCTTCGCTCCCCGCCGTCGCGAACACCCGCGCCCCGAGCGCCCGCGCCAGTTGGATCGCCGCCATCCCGATCCCGCTCGTTCCGCCATGCACGAGCAAGGTCTCGCCCGCGCTCAGCCGTCCGCGCTGAAACACATTCGACCACACCGTGAACATTGCCTCCGGCAATGCCGCCGCATCCGTGAACGACATCTCGCGCGGCACCGGCAGACAATGCCCCGCTTCCACCACCACTTTCTCCGCATACCCTCCGCCCGCCAGCAGCGCGCACACCGCGTCGCCGACCTTCCATCGTTCGACGCCCTCGCCGCACGCCGCCACCACGCCCGCGACTTCCAACCCCGGCACATCCGCCGCGACACCTTTCGGCGCCGGATACTTCCCCTTCCGTTGAATCACATCCGCGCGATTCACCCCCGCCGCCTTCACCGCGATCAACACCTGCCCCGCCCCCACCCCCGGCTCCGCACGCTCCGCCACCTTCAATACTTCCGGCCCACCTGTCTGTTCGAAAACAACAGCTTTCATCACCGCAAAGCGAACGACCAACTCCCCGCAGGGCAATCGTCGCCGCGTGCCGGCTCTCAGCTATAAGCATCAAGCGGTCACCCGTAAGCGCCCTGTTCTCAACCTTCAGCTCTCAGGTTTCTGGCCCCTCCCGATCCGCTTTCAGCTTCTCAGCATCTCAGCTTTTCCGCGGCTCCCTCTGCCTTCCCGCCCACTCCATCCTCCCCGCCAAACAACTTCTCTTTCCTCGCTATCTTTCTCTTTCTCCCGGCGGCACCAGCCGGATCTCGCGCGCATTGATAAAAATCAATCGATCGCGAAACAGCCCCCCGATCGCCTGCTTGAACGCCTTCTTGCTGATACCGAGCGTCGCGCGAATTTCCTCCGGCGAACTGTTGTCGTGCAACGGCAGCGCTCCTCCGGCCGCCTTCAACGCCGCGAGAATGTCCTGCGCCATCGGCTCGATCCGCTGAAAACCCGCGCGATCCAGCGCGCAATCGATCTTCCCGTCCGGTCGCACCAGGCGCACATAACCGTCCAGCGGCTGCCCCACCGTCAACGGGCCCGCGAGATCCGAACGATACAACAATCCCCGATGCGCGTGCTCGACGATCACGTTGTAGCCGAGCGGAGTCTCCCCCGCCACGATCAGCTTCACCGCCTGCCCTTCCGCATACGAGGGCGGCGTCAGGTTCAAAGGCCGGTTGATCCGCCCACTCGCGACGATGCGGTCCGTTTTCGGATCGACCGAAACATACACCAAAATCCAGTCGCCCCGCCTCACCGGCCCGCCGAGTTCGCGCATCGGCAACAAAAGATCCTTTTCCAAACCCCAGTCGAGAAACGCACCGAGTCCCGCGGTCACACTCACAACCCGCAACAGCGCAAACTCCCCCACTTCGGCAAAAGGCGTTTCCGTCGTCGCGACCAGTCTGTCCTCAGAATCCCGATACACAAAAACTTCGATCGGCTGCCCCGCCCGAGCATCCTTCGGAATGTATCTCCCGGGGAGCAAAATTTCCCCCAGCGGTCCGCCATCGAGATAAACTCCCGGCGTCGCCGCGCGAACGATGAGGAGCGTGTTGCGTTTTCCGATCAGAGCCATGTGCCCCGCAACGTGACGCGCAGCCCGCGATCCGGCGAGCGCGTTCGCCGCAGCCAAAGCGGCACGCGTTGAGCCATCATCCGTGAATTCGTGCCCATTTGTCGTCGAACCGATTTATTCCGGCTCAGCTCCGTCTGGTCAGATTTGAATCTCCAACCGCGAATCGCCCCCTTCGTCTTTCACCAACCGCCAGTCCGTCTCGGTGATCTTTTCCAGAAACGCTTCATCATGGCTCACGAGCAACATCGCACAGGGGCAGTCCGCGAGCGCCTCTTCGAGACAAACGATGCCCGGCAGATCCATGTGATTCGTCGGTTCGTCCATCACGATAAGATGCGGCCCGCGCACAATGCCGATCGCGAGGAGCAGCTTGCGCACTTCGCCCGGACTTGGCAGCGCACTTTCCAACAACCGCGCCGGTCGCGACCCAAGTCGGCTGATCGTCGTCATCACCCGGCCACGTTCGTCATTCGGCAGTCGCTTGACCGCCTCCAACACCACGCGCGACTCCTCCGCCGTGATTTCCTGCGGAACCGACACGATTTTGTCGGCCGGCAATTGCAGCCGCTCCAGCACATGCCGGACGAGCGTGCTCTTGCCCAGTCCGTTTGCGCCTCTCAACGCGATGCGACTCGTGCCGCCGATTTCCAAGTCGGGAAATTGCAACGCGCGTCCGCCGCCCAGCGGCAACCGGCCTGCCGGCATACGCAGCAAAAAATCTCGCGGCATGAACGACGCGCCTTCGACCCAGATGCCCGTTTCATAGCGTTTCTTAACCGTGATGTCCGCGCGCTGAGCGTTTACCTTGCCCGCGCGCTGATTCATCTGCGCCACCATTCTTCCCGCATAAGCGTCTTTGCCCGTCAGCTTGGCGAGATTGCGCATCGCGCGGCCGTCGTGGTCGTGCGCCGGAATTTTCTTCTGCTTCGAACCGCGCGACGCTGCCGCCTTTTGCTCCGCGATCATCCGGCGGCGTTGCGCCTCCGCCTGCAGACGGTTCGCCGTCCGGCGCAGCGCTTCACTGGCGCTGCGGGCCGAGTTCTCCTCGAGTTCCTGCTGCTCCAGCGCCTCCGTGACCCCGCCCGGCCGCATCACCGCATCCGGCGGATCGAGCAGAAGACATTGCATACACAATTCGTCGAGCAACGTGCGATCGTGACTCACCAGCAATCCGATCCCGCCAAAGTCCCGCAGCGCCTCCCACAACAACCGCCGCGCCTCCGCGTCGATGTGATTGCTCGGCTCATCGAGCGCCAGCACGGCCGGTTCGCGCCATAACGCCACCGCGATCTGCGCGCGTTTGCGCTCCCCGTGACTCAGCGTCGACCAACGCTCCGGCCAGTCCTCGCTCACACGCAGACGCGCCTTGAGCACACCCGCGTCGGGCGCCCAAATGAAATCCTCGAAAAACTCCGGCGGTTCATCCGTGCGTTGCGCGACATACAGCGCCAGTCCCTGCCGCTGCACCACGCCGCTCTGCGCCACCAGTTCGCCCGTCGCCACTTTCAGCAATGTCGTTTTCCCCGCCCCGTTGGGTCCCACGATGCCCGTCCAGCCCCGCGGAAACTGCACCGTCAACTCGGTGAACAAGGGCACCGTCATGCCCGGATGCGCAAACTCGACCGACTGAAACGTCAACAAGGCGGAAGCCATGTCCGCAGCGTGTAGCCACGCCGCCCTCCCGCAACGCCAAGTTCCCTGTCGCCACGGTCCATCTCCTCAGAGTTCATAGCGCACCACCCCTAATCCCATGTCTTTCGCTTACCCCACCGTCCGGCAAATCTCAGCGTTCTGCGTTGCTCTCACTCTGTTCTCCCACGTGTCGCTCGCCCAGTCGCCGCTCTTCGACGTTCACGTTCATCTGTGGCACGGGGATGCCTCCTTGCAGATGTATGAGGAGCAACTGAAGGACACCGGCATTGAAGCCACCGGCATCGGCGCAATGTGGTTCGGCGGCATGAACCAGGCGCTCGCCGGCCGACCAGCCGACATTCAAGCGCGCAACGATGGCCTCATCGCTCTCGCCGCCAAGAATCCCAAGCTGCTTCCGATCGCCACCGTCCATCCCTACGACGGTCCCGCCGCAGTGCAGGAACTCGAACGCGTTGCCGCCGCCGGCGTGAAAGCGCTGAAGATCCACCCTCACACTCAACACTTCGAACAGGACGACCCGCGCGTCCTAACCCTCGTTCAACGCGCCGGCGAACTCGGCGTGATCGTCGTTCTCGACAACGCCAACATCCTCCCCGGCGACAGCGAAAAATTGTTCAACCTCGCACTGAAAGCGCCGAAAACGAAATTCGTCTTCACGCACCTGGGCGGAACCAACTTCCGCTTCTGGAGCATCCTGAAACTCGTGCGCACCGCCCAGGGCGTCTTCGCCGAAAACATCTACTTCGACATCTCCGGCGTCGTGACCTTGTTCGCCGGCTCGCCGATCGAAGACGAATTCGTCTGGACCATGCGCGGCGTCGGCATCGAGCACCTGCTCCTCGGCTCGGACTTTCCTCAAATCTCGCTCCGCCAAACGCTCGACGCTCTCGATCGGCTTCCGCTCACCCCGGACGAAAAATCCAAAATCCGCTACGAAAACGCCCGCGCCCTCTTCGACCTGAAGTAAAACGCACCGCTCCAACGGCCGGCCGTTCCACTCGCGTATCCAAATTCCTGCTTCGGCCTCTCTCGCTTCCCGCACCTCGATCCGTAATTTGCGCCCTTTCGTGTCCGTTCGCGGTTCCCCGCTTCGTCGTAAGAGGCGAGAGCACATTCCGTCACCCATGAAAACCATCCCGAGAAACACGATCTGCCTCTGGTTCAACAAAGACGCCGAGGAAGCCGCGCACTTCTATGCCGCAACGTTTCCCGACAGCGCAGTCACCGCCGTTCACCGTGCTCCCAGCGACTACCCGTCGGGCAAAGCGGGCGATGTGCTCACCGTCCACTTCACCGTCTGCGGCATTCCCTGCCTCGGCCTGAATGGCGGGCCGGCCTTCACGCACAGCGAAGCTTTCTCCTTCCAGATCGCGACCGACACGCAGGAAGAAACCGACCGCTACTGGAACGCCATCGTCTCCAATGGCGGCCAGGAAAGCGCCTGCGGCTGGTGCAAGGACAAGTGGGGCCTCAACTGGCAGATCACCCCGCGTGCGCTCACCGAAGCGATGGCCGCCGGCGGCGCCGAAGCCAAGCGCGCCTTCGAAGCCATGATGGAAATGGGCAAGATCGACATCGCCAAAATCGAAGCCGCCCGCCGCGGTTGAACCGCAACTCGCGTGTCGACCTCCGTCGACGCGAGCACAGGCAAAAAAAACGGCTCCGTCGCAACGGAGCCGTGCGCTCAAACTCGGTTCGCGCCGTTTCAATCGCTACAGCGATCGCAGCACGATATCGTCCACCACCAAGCTGCGGCGGTTGTCCGCTTCGAGCGTGATCCCCACCAACGCCGCACCCGCATCGGGCGCAACTTCATCGAGTTCCACCCTCACTTGGTGCCACGCGCCGTCATTCGGCACGTCCACTTTCTTTCCGTGGATGGGTTCGCCATTCACCGAGATCGAACTGTGTTTCGCCGTCACCGATTGCTTGCGCCCGGCAAATTGCAGTTCGACGCGTTTCAACGTCGCGCCGCCCGCCGTCGCGCGAACGTAGAACTCCAGCACGTTGTTTTCCGTCACATTGACTCCACTCGCATGCGTCAACTCCAGCGTGCGATGTTGATGGCTCGTTTCGAAGTTCAACGCCCGCTCGCTGATCCAATGCGTGTGCTCGTCCGTCGTGCTTCCCTGCACCTGCGTCCAACCGTCGCCGATACGATCCGCAAAGACGCTCCGCGAGGTTCCTTCGCCGACCAGCGTCACCACACCATAGCCCGGCACCGTCACCGACGCCTTGCCGTCGGTCACCGCCGCCATCGAGGGAATCCAATAACTCCCCGCATTTGACGTGAAGACGTCGAAGCTTTCCACGCCGCTCGGGAGCGCGGGCGCCGCCACGTCAATCGTCACCGCCGACGCCGTCGTGTTGAGCAACACATACGTGATCGTCTGGTTGTCGTCGTGCACATACGCACTCGCATCGATCGCCGTCGACTCGACGTCCACTTCCACGCGCTGCGCGCCGGGACGAATGTAGCGGAAGAAATGCCGCGCCGCGTTGAACTTCGGCGCCGTCTCCAACTCGATCGATCCGGTCAATGTCTCCGTCTCGGCGACCGTTCCGCCGTCCGCCATTTGCCAATACAGCCAGGCGTTCTGCCGTCCTGCCGTCAGCGCTTGATGAATCCGCAACGCGACGCTCCACGCACCGGAGCCCGGAAATCCGTTCTGTGGCCACAGCCACTGCGGATTCTCGCCCGAGGTCTCCGTCATCCACGAGCGCTTCCCGGTCGCAACGAAGCCGTCGACGGGCGCCGGAATCCCCGCCGCTGGGCTCTCCGTCCAACCCTGCGCCCACCACCGCCATTGCAGTGGATCCGCTTCCGCCGCATTCACGCCGTTCGCCGCGTAGCCGTGGATTGCATAAATCTGCAACGCCTCGCGCGCGATCGGATCGGCTTCGATGTTCGCGACATATTGCAGGTTCTTGTGCTGCGTGGTCGCTCCGCCGCCAAACTGCCAGAGCCCATACGCGTCATTGCCGAGCAAATCGTCCGTCCCGGAGAAGATGATATGCTTCAACTCCGGATGCCGGTCGAACTCCGCCCGCAGCGCCGTCAACGCGGCGATATATTCGCTCGAGAGCGCATAGCGCGCACTGCTGAAATACTGCTGAAATCCCGGTTCGTTCTGAATGCTGACAGCGTAGAATTTCACGCCGAAGTGCCGCTGGTAACCAAGAATGTAGGCAGCGCAGCTCCGCGCATACTGCGTCAACGCACTCGTCGGGCCGGTGCCGTCGTTGAACACTTCTAGCGGCGCGTGCGAAACATCGAGTTTCCCACCTGCGAAATTATCGAACCAGATATACGGCCAGGGCGTGCCTTGCCGCGGCAAAATCCCACCATAATTCGGCGAGACATTGCCCGTCGCGATTTTCACCCACGGCACCGGCGACCAGAAACATCCGAGCAGTTTGAAACCGCCCAGTTCCTCGGCGCGCTGCGTGCCTACGCTCGCCAGGATGCCCGAGCCTTTCGGCAGCGTGTTGTTGTAGTCGAACACCGCGATGTTCTGCTCGATATCCGGCCCCATGATCGCGATCGGCGCGCTTCTGCCGGCGAACTCGCGCGAATAGTCGTTCGGACCCGTGTAGGTGCGCACGTTGTTATTCTCCGGTCCGGGCAGCGCCGGGTTGTTGTGAAACCACGGACTGTTGTAAGTGAAATCCGAATACGGCGCTTTCAACCGGGGCGTCAGGTCCGCCCGCACGATCGACGCGCCCAGCTCATCGTAATAGAGCTGATGAAACCACGGCTGCTCCGCGGAACCGCCTGTATACGTGCAGGTGCCGAAACCATCGATGCGCTGCTCGCGACCGGCATCGTCGACGAACGGCGTGAGCCGGGGATTCGTGATTTGCGCCGACACCGGCAAGATCCCGGCGAACGAAAGAGCCAACACAAGCGGCAGGCGAGGTGCCGGGGAACGACGCGAACGAGGCCGTTCGCACGACGTGAAACGATCCGAGGTAACGATATCCATTTTTCGGTTTTTGGGGTTGCGGAATGCTTTCCGGAGCCGGAAAGCGCAGGGATTGCCAACCGCTGGAGTATCGGCGATGCGAATACCCGACTTGCTTCGCTCTCCCGGTCAAAGGCGGATCATTTAATCCCGTTGAAATCGCCCTCATCTGCCTCGCCAATCCGCGACATCGTAATTGCCGGCCGCAACCGTTCGCCCATTGTCCCAGGCATGCGCTCGCTCGACCAATACCGGCAGAAGATCGACGCCCTGCAGGAGCGATGCCCCGTCCGCGCCGCGCTGGACGTCATTCGCGGACGCTGGAAGCCGTCGATCCTCTTTGAACTGAAAACCGGACCGCGTCGCTTCTCCGATCTGCAGGCCGCCCTGCGCGGAATCACACCCCAAGCGTTGTCTCTGCAATTGCGACAACTCGAAGCCGATGGAGTCCTCGCCCGCAAAGTTTTCCCCGATGAGGTGCCGGTGCGCGTCGAGTATTCACTTTCCAAGGACGGACAGGCCCTTTCAGCCGTGATGGACCAGCTTGAGCTCTGGGGACTCGGCTACCTCTCGCGTCGCCCGAGTCAAAAACCTCGCGCCGCCTGAGCGCCTCTCGCGCCATCATCGCCGCGCGAGCGCTCACATTTCTGTGAGTGACTCACGAACTTGCGACGAAGCAAACGTCTTCGCTCCGGGCTATGCTGGGCGCGATGAATACCCTCCTCCTTGTTCACTCCAGCGGCCGCGTCACCCGGTCGATCACCCGCCGTCTCGCCGACCGTTTCGCCCGTGCATGGTCCGCCGCCCACCCTGCGGGAACCCTCCTCCATCGCGATGTGGGCCAGTTTCCGCCAAGCACCGTCAACGAAGCCTGGATCGCGGCCGCATTCGCCGCTCCCGAACGACGCACCGCCGAAATGCACGCGGCATTGCGTGAGAGCGAAACATTGCTCAACGAAATCGAGCGTGCCGACGCCATCGTCATCGGCGCGCCACTCTATAACTTCGGTCTGCCGGCCCAGCTCAAAGCCTGGTTCGATCAAATCATTCGCGTGGGCCGCACATTCGATTTCACCCACGATTCGGAGCAGCCCTATCGTCCCCTGCTCCAACCCAAACCCGTGGTCGTTCTCGTCTCGGCTGGCGACGCCAACATACTGCCTGGCGGCTCCGCCTTCCCGCTCGCCACCCTTGAGCCGCATCTCACAACCATGCTCTCCTTCAACGGGCTCAGCGACATCACGTTCATCCGCGTGGGCGACGAAGAAAAGCCTGGCGAATCTCACGAGCGCTCCATCGCCGCCGCCGAACAAGCGATCGATCGCTACATCGCCGACCGCGCGATTCGAGCCGTCGCTTAGCAGCGGAAAGCCGCGCCAATTCCATTGCTTCGCGCGGCGCGCGAACCACGCTGCCGCGTCCATGAAGAAGACGTTTCCGCTCACCGCTCCCGGCAAGGACGACGCCCGCGTGCGCGATAAAATCCGCCACGAGCTCAACAAATACGTTCGCCGCGAACGTCAGAAAAAGATCCCCGAGGGCTACGCGTTGTGGTCGTTCGATTGCCGCATCGGCCTCAACGCCGCGACCGCCGAACCGCGACCGCTCAAGGAGATCGGGAATGCGATCGACACGCTTGCCGCCGGCGGCGCTACCGAGGTCTACATCGAAATTCTGGCCCGGCCCGACGTCCGCCCTGGCGCCCGCTGAGTTCAGCGCGCCTTCCCCACGGGGCGCTAAACTCATTCGGATTGCCGGCCCGACAAGTATCCGCCGAATTCTCCCCATGGGCGCCAAATACCTGCCAAACGTCAAAGACCAGAAAGCGACTCAGCGCTTCCAAACAAAACAGCTTGGACAGTCTAAGTTCATCAAGCCGGTCGCCGCACCATCGTCCCCGAAGAAAAAGAAGAAGTAAGCGCACGTGACGCCGCTCCCGCCCGCCGTTCCCCGCCATCGCGTTCGGTTCGTCTCCAACTTTTCCGAACTCGCCACCACCCCTTTCGGCGACGGCGTCAATGTCCTCTGCTGGCCTCGGTCCCTCCCGGGCGATTTTCGTGAGATCGTCCATGGACTTCCCGCCGACGAGTCCGGCGGCATCCTCACGCTCGACGAAGCGCGTCTCCTTTCGCTGCCCGTCAGCCCCCAAGGTCGCATCGCGATCGATGTTCTTCTCGCGGATCTGAAACTCCTCCGCGAACACGACCTCGATCCCGTGCTCAACTGCATCCACGGCTACCCGCGCGACGAAGATCCCGGCCCCGTCGCCACGGACGTTTTTTCCTTTCACGCCGACAGCGCGCCCGTCCCGGCCGACACCTGGCTATGCACCTATCATGGTTCTTCCAGCGAGGGATTATGCAGCGAGGACGCCATCCGTCGTATCGACATTCCGGACACACGCGCCGCGCTGCTCGCTCAGTATGGCGGCCCTGACGACGAGGGTTTCGCGGAATTCCTCCACGACCACTGCTACGATCTTCACTACGCCGCCAGTCCGCGCGCGCAGCCCTATTCGTTCGGCCTCTTCAACCTCTGGCGCATCGCCGTGGACTACCCCGGCTCACCCGTCCCGCCGTGTGTTCATCGCGCTCCCGACACCATCCCTGGCGAGCCGCGCCTGCTTCTCATCAGCTGAAACCGGCCGCTCCTCCCGGCGGCATCGCGAATCCGAGCATCGCTCACTCCGCGATCATCTTTCGCCGCTGCTCGAACTGCGCCAGCGCCCGCGGTATCATCTCGTGCAGTCGCTGCACGCGCGTCGCATGCGACGGATGGGTCGACATGAACTCCGGTGGCTGCCCTCCGCTCGCCCGCTCCATCCTTTCCCAAAAACCAATCGCCTCGCGCGGATCGTAACCTGCGCGCGCCATATACATCAGCCCCATCGCATCCGCCTCGTTCTCGTGCTCACGGCTGAATGGCAGGATGAAGCCATACTGCGCTCCCGCCCCCAACGCCGCCATCACCATCTGACGCTGCTGATAGTCCATCTCGGAAAACGAGAACTGCGCTCCCACCATCAAGGTCTGCGCGAGGCTGGTCCGCAGCATTCGTTGCGAACCATGCCGCGCAATCGCGTGCGCCATCTCATGTCCCATCACCGCCGCCAGCGCCGCTTCGGTTCGGGTGTGCTCGAGGATTCCTGTGAACACCACGATCTTCCCTCCCGGTAAACAAAACGCATTCGCCTGATCGCTGCGCACCAAGCTCACCTGCCAGTCGAAGCCTTTCGCCTCATCCCCTACCACCGCTGCCAACCGGTGCGCCACCCGCACGACCATCTCTTGCTCCGCTCCTCGTTCCACCACGTCGCTCTGCGCCAGCACTTCCCGATAGCTTTGTAATCCCAACACCTGCTCCTGCTCGCTCGACAACGCCACCCGAGCCGCTCTTCCGGTCTCGGGGTTGGTCACCTTTTCCGCGCTGAAATACTGAAACGCCGCAAACAATGCGGCGGCAATCAGGGGAATTGGCAACCAAGCGCGACGTTTCACGGGACACGAGTCGCGCCCATAGAGCCGCGGCCGCTGCCGGCCGTTCCCATCCAACCTCCCGATTCGCCACACCGTCAAAAGCCTCACAGGCGCGTGCAACCCACCGCGCTGTCCCTCGCATCTCATCACCGGGATGAACTTCGATGCGTCGCTGATCATCGGACACACCTGGGACAATCGAAACCGCAGCTACCCGTTCATCTGGTCGCCCTCTTCCGGCCTGCGCAATCTGCGGCCCGTCCTCGACGATGTCTTCGGTCTGGCGGACGAGCTTCAAGGTTGGGGAAACCTCATCGCGAGCGACATGTCGTGGGACGGCCGCTATCTCATCGGCACCGGCATCAATCCCTTCGGGCAAAACCAAGGCTGGCTCATCGATCTCGGTGAAACCATCGGATCGATCCCGCCCGGCGTCGACACACCGCCACCTCCTTACGTCCGTCCGGTGCCCGAGCCGGCAACCTTTGGCTGGATGGCCGTTATTTCGCTGACCGCGCTGATCGTGTTGCGTAGCACCCGAGTCCGGTCCCGCGTCGCGGGGTGACGAGGAACGATTCTGCCTCTCCGCTAAACTGCTCGAAACCGCCTGATCCGCCGACGCTCTTTCCCCGCTCCCCTTTGCCTTCTCGCCGCGTCGTCGTCTGGTGTGCCCATGACAACGTCCCGCACCGCCCCCTGGAAAAACAAAAAGCCCGCGACCAAATCGAAAACGAAACTGAGCCCCGCCAACATTTCCTGGGCCAGAGCTCGCGCCAAAAAAGCCGGGCGCCGCTACCCCAATCTCGTCGACAACATGGCCGCGACTCGCCGCCAGAACCGGCCCAACCACGCTGCCGACCATCCGTGACCGGCGCGCTCGTCCTCAAAACTCGTCGGCGCGGCACGTATTGATCCCGAGCGCCTGATTGATCGGACAATAGCGCATCGCCCCCGTCACGATCTCCGCCGCGCCAAGCACGGCGAATCCAATCCGCCAACCCCGGCTCACTGGCGCCATCGCTGCGGCGGCGAGCAACGCTCCGCCCGCCGCCACTCGAAACGTCTGCTCCGTTCGGCCGACATTGCACGGCCGCTCGTCAGTCATTTCTTCTGCCCACGGCTGCGTTTCGAAATCCCGGTTTGCCGCGAGGCCCTCCCCGACGCCTGCCTGAAACTCGTGTTCGAACGCTGAATCGGCCGTGTGAGTGGAAATAGATGTATCGGAAGTGCTCATACGCCCGTAGATTGCCAGCTGCTTTCCGGGTGCCGCCGAGGAGTTCGGATCCAGGGTTGGGGAATCCACCTACAGGCGTTCCGTGGCTCGACGTTCTCGGTCTTGGAGCCCGCATCCGACAGACGAAACGTTCTCGCTCACGAACGGTCTCAGCCGCTACATCCCGCATCCCATGAAAATCACGGAAATCGCTTTCACCGGCTATGCCGTCACTGACATGAAGCGCGCGCAGGGTTTCTACGAAGGTCTCCTCGGTCTCACGAAATCCCGCGGCTTTGGCGAAAAAGACGGCAACGAACAATGGGTCGAATACGACATCGGTCCGCACTGTCTCGCGCTCATCAGCAGTGCTCCAGACCTGTGGCCGCCCCACGCCGCCGGAACCGCCGCCGCCCTCGAAGTCGACGATCTCGATGGCTACGTCGCGAAACTCCGCGAACACGGTGTGAAGTTCGTCTGGGAAACGCAGGATAGTCCCGCCTGCCGCATGGCGGTCGTCGCCGATCCCGACGGCAACTGGGTCGTCCTTCACCAGCGCAAATCCAATCATCCCGATTTCGCCAAACCCGCCTCCGAGTCCTGAGCAACCGTCGTCCCCGGTAAACGCCCCGCGTCGCCTTCTCCCGTTCCAATCACGCGCAGCATTCGCCTCAACGCGAGCGCGTTGGCGACAGCGTGGCCATTGCGGTCATTGTTGAAATACACCCAGACCTCCTCCGCGCCGGACGCCTGTATCCGCTCCACCCAGACAGAGAGTTCTTCGCGCGAATAGTTGTGACGATACCACCGCTCGCGCCCGCTGAATCGCACATACAGCAATCGCTGCCCGGTCGGAACGGTCTCCGGTAATCGCGGTGCACTCACCGCGCAAAAACCGATCCCGCGCTCTCGCAACGCGCGAAACACCGTCTCCCGCCACCAGCTCTTGTGCCGAAATTCAACGACGTTTCGATACGTCGGATCCAACTGCGTCACGATGCTCTTCAACCGCGCCGCCGTGTAGCGATAGCTCGGCGGAAATTGAAAAAGAAAACACCCCATCTTTTCCGCGAGCACCGGCGCGATTTCATAAAACGACTGCACCAGCTTCTTCGTTCGCACCATCCGTCGCTCGTGCGTGATGAGCTGATTCACCTTCACCGTGTAAACAAATCCCGGCGGCGCCTCGCGCTTCCATCTCCGCACCGTTGCCGGCTTGGGCCAGCGATAAAACGGCGCATTCAACTCCACGGTCCGAAACACATTCGCGTAATAGCCAAACCAGTTCTTCGTCGTCACTTCCTGCCGCGGATAGAAGACGCCCCGCCAGTGCGAGTAAAACCAACCGGAGCATCCCACCTGAATACGCATGCTCCCTTGGACACCAACTCGCGCTCAAAGTAAGTCGCCCACTCGCTTCTCCCGCTGCGTTACTCGTTCTTGCGCCGCTGGCCCCTTTTTGCGGCCATCGCTCCGTATCTCCGTGGTTAATCTGATCTCACCATGAAAACCACTCGCCTCGCGAACGCCTTCCAGACACGCGCCGCCCGCGCCGAGCATCCTCTCGCCTGGTTGATCGAGCCTCTTCTCAACGAGCCGACGTTCGAATTCAAAGCGTGGTTCGGCGCGCGCACCGTCACCCTCGACGGCAAACACCGCCTCGTCCTCACCACCCAGGACGAACCCTGGCAGGGCGTCCTCGTGTGCACCACCCACGAGCATCACGCTTCGCTGCTCGCCGATTTCCCGTCGCTCGTGCAGCACCCGGTCCTCGGCAAATGGCTCTATCTTTCCGAGTCATCACCGACGTTCGAACGCGACGCCCGCCGCCTCGTCCAACTCGCCCGCTCCCGCGATCCGCGCCTCGGCATCGTCCCCAACGCCCGCCGGAAACGTCCCAAGAAACGCATCCGCTTCGGCGATCCTCTTTAGGAGTAGCCGAGCCGTTCCGAGACTCTCCGGGCCTCCCCAAAAAAATCGCCCGCGACCGGCTTTCCGATCGCGGGCGAATTGTTCAACCGTCCGTGCTTACAGTCCCGGCTCGCGCAGCGCTGCCTGCTTGTTGATCGTCAACCGATCCGCCGCGACGTCGCCGCGGATCACACTCGATCCGTTCAACACCACCGTGCCACTCGGCGCCTCCACGTTGCCATTCAAGGCCGAGTCGCCGTTCAACGTCAGCCCGCCGTTGTGGATGCGCACCGTGAGCCACGCCGGATCGTGCGTCGCCGCGTCGGCGCTGTTGAACATCACGTTCTCACGAACGTTCAACACGACCGGGCCGACAATCTTCAGCCCCGCCTTCGAGTTCAGCGTCAGCTTCTGCAGGTTGTAGACCGCCGGCGTCTCGGCCCCCGCCACGCCGAGCACGAAGGCGTTCGCGCCGTTCGCGGTGAAGTCGCCATACGTGCCCGGCGGCACCACCACATCGCCGCCTTTGCTGTTGATCGTCAGGTTTCGCAGCGTCGAGGGATCGCCGATGCTCTGCCCCGCTTGGTTGATCGCGACATTCCGCGTGCCGCTCGGTGAAGGCGGAGCCGCCACCGTCGGGAGCGCGATCGCATCCACCTGCCGCACGACATAGCGCACCACCGTGTTCCCATTCAACGTCACACGATGCTGCGTCGGTGTCGCACTGCCGTTCGCTTCGATCACCGCCACATACGCCGCATTGCCGTTCACGGTCACGCCCGGCCGGCCCGACACGAGCAAGTCGCCGGAGATCCAAGCGCCGCCGTTCAACGTCGTTGATTCCGGCAACAGCACTTGCATCGAACCATCGATCTCGCCCGACATTGCCAGCCCGTGGCGAACCAGCGCCGTGATGCCGATTTCCAACTGCGCCGTGGCACTGCCGACGTATCCATCCTCGGTTACGGTCGCCACGACGTCGTAGATTCCCGGATACACCGGCGGCTCACTGCTGCCATTGTAAGTTACCGTCACGTCGACATTGCCCGGATCGGTCGTCACGACCACCGGTTTCGGCAAGCCATCGTAGCGTTGCTTGAGATTGCCCAACGTCACCGGTGCCTCCGCCGGCGGAGGCACCGCGATCGTCAGCGTGAACGCCTGCGTGTCTTCATCTTCGCTGCCTTCGAACGCATCGGTGTCAGCCACGCGCACGACAAAGCTGCTCGTGCCCGCCGCGGTTGGCGTCCCCGAAATCAGGCCGCCCGCCGAGAGGCCCAAGCCTTCCGGCAGACTTCCCGACGCGAGACTCCACACGAGTTCACCGTCGCCACCCGTCGCCGTGAGTTGCTGCGAATACAGCACACCGACTTCGCCGGCCGGCAACGCCGTCGTCGCAATCTCCGGCACCGATCCCGGGAGGAGCACTACCGTCACCACACTCGTGGCCGTGAAGCTGCCATCCTCGGTCGTCACCGTGATCGTCGCTTCGCCCGGAGCGATCGCCGTCACGAGCCCTGATTCGTCGACGGTCGCGATCGCCGCGTCGCTCGTCGTCCAGGTCACGTTGGTGTTGTTCGCATCGACCGGTTCGATCGTGGCCGCGAGCTGCTCCGTCTGTCCGACTTCGAGCGTCACCTCGTCAGGCGACACACTCACGCCGGTGACGGGCACATCCGTTCCGCCGCCGCCATCGATCGCACCGAGCGTCACCGTGCCATACGCGGCCGGATTGTTGTTCAGATTGCTGCCGAACCACGTGAGATACCGATCGCGCGCACCGGGGGTGTCGTTATCGTCGAGTTGGAAATCGATGCCGATCTTTCGCCCTTCCTCGGCGACAGTGCCGAGCGTCGCGAGCGGGACTTTGATTTCCAATACGTATCCCGAGTAGTTCTCGCCGCCGCCCGTCTTGTGCGTAAACGCAGCCTGCACGCCCGAGAGATCGAGCCCCGCAGGGTTGGGCGGGTAGACCACGGTCTGCACCTTCACCGTGCCGTCGGGTTGAGGCATGAATGCGACCTTGATGTCATTCAAGCCGTCCGAAGTGGAGTTCTTGCTATTATTACCATCGAGGAAGAGTTCGACGCTGTCGTTGTTCCATTCAGTGGCTTCGGTGGTGATCCACGCGTCGTCGGTCACATCGACCACGATGTAGAGATCACTGTTGGTGAAGGCCGCACGCCACGACGCCGAGATATTCGACGGTGCCGGCGCGGCCTCACCGGGAGCCGGTTTCGCAATCACCCCGAGCACTCCGCCGTAGCCGGAGTCGATGACGCCATCCAGTGCCGGGGCCGTGCTCGCGTAGGGAACAATCACCTCCGCGGCCGAGTTCACCGTGACGACCGTGTGCGCCGTGAATCCGCCGCTGCTCGTTGCGGTGATGGTCGCGGTGCCCGCGCCAACGGCCCGAATGGTCGCAGCCGATAGCGAGGTTTGAGTCACGCTTGCGATCGCGGGATTGCTCGTCGTCCACACCACACTGCCGTTGGTGGCATTAGCCGGGGCAACGGTAGCGGTGACCGCCTGCGTTTGCCCGACGTTGAGCGAGACTTGTTGGTGGCTCACCGTTACACCCGTGTCCGGAACCACGATCGGTTCGCCCACCACTTCCATCATCCACTCGGGCACTTCATCGGTATCATCGCGGCCTTCGCGATAAGGCACGATGTTCCGTTCCTGACCCGTGGGGATGTTGTCCGCCGTCGCGCCATTGACGGCGCTTAGGCGCCAGTCTTCGCCGTCACGGATAAACGTCACCTCGTCGGTTTCGCCTCCGTGCGTGATGGTAACCACGCCGTTGTTCACCTGCACTGTTGGCGCGGCCTCGGCCTTGCCGGTCGGATACAACACCGTCAGTAACACCGCTTCTTCCGCTTGGCGCGAGAAGCGCAAGTGACGCACCGCGGCACTCGCACCTTGCGAGGTGGTGAACGGGTCGAAGCCAGCGGACACGATGTGGAGGTTGTGATACTGCCCATTGATCGTGCCGCCCGCCGGATTGACCGCGATCGTGTTGCTCTGGGCGGTCTGGAAGCGCGCGTCGAAGGTGAGCGCTTCGGAGCCCGCGAGGTCATCCAGCATCACGACGTATTTTCCGCGCACCATCACCACGTGACGGTTGAGCTTGGTCAGCGCCGTGTTCGCATACAGCGGTTTGATGTTCGAGGCCGCATAGTGGAAGCCCTGGCCCGAACCGAAGCGCAGGTATTCCGCGCGATTCGTGAGGGTGTCCACGCCGTTGCGCTGGCTGACGCCATTGATCGTGTAGGTCGACTGGTGCTCGCTGGGGAAGAAGTCGAGCGACGGCTCGAGGTGTATGAGCCGCTCCCAGTTTTCACCGGTCTTCGCGACCAGCACAAACGCACCGGCATCGCCACGGGTCCAGTTGGCGCCGCTGCTGTAAGCCATCCAGAGTTTGTCCGACTGGAAGATACCGTGACCCGCACCGCGGAAGAGGACGGCATCCTGGAGTTCAGGCATCGGTTGCTGGAAGGTCGTCGGAGCCCCGATGCGGCGCCAGAGGAAGTAGAACGGACTCGCGCCGCTCCAATAGAAGCGCTGGCTGCCGTTGTCGGCCGCCCACCGCATCAACTGATCGCCTCCCGGCACGAGCGAGTCCACCAGGGTCGAACGCTGGCTCGTCGGACCGCCTTCGATATTGCCGTTCGGATAGTATCCCGCCGCCCAGTCGTAATTGTGACGACTGAAGTTGGCGAAACGGTGGTCCGGGCCGAACATATAAACCGACCAGTAGCTACCCAGCTTCTCGACCGCCATCTCCTCGAGCACGGATTGATAGCCGCCGTAGAAGCGCTGCATCGCCATCGCACCTTTCAGGGCATAATCGACACCGTAGTTGTTATACGTGATGCCTTCGTGCCCGCCGCTGTCTTCGAGGACGAGCGAACGAATGGTCGGCGGGAGGTGCTGATTGGCCAGTTCCGCCGCGCGCCGTGCATCCGCGGACTCGTAATAGAGCACCAGCGCCGCCACCGCATTGCCACCATGGCAAACCCCGCGCCAGTTGTTCACCGGTTCAAAGGTATACCAATTCGGGTTGAGCGAGGGATCGACTGTCAGCAGATATTGGCCGATGCCCTTTTCTAGCAGCGCATTGCGGAGCGTGGACCGCTGCGTCGGCGTCATCACGTCATAGCACCAGTCGTAAACCAGCGCCGTGCCGAGAGAACGCTCCGACGACACGAGATCCGCACCGCGGTTGAAATCGTGCCCGGTGATCCATTGGGGCAGCGCGGCCGTTGCGAGCGCCTCCTGGATCGCGCGCTGCGCATACGCCTCGTTGCCCGTTACCACGTAGGCGAACGCCAGGATGCCGCTGTTGCCCTGCATCGATCGCGAATCCGTCGCCGGCGACGCGTTCAGCAGCGCATTCGCGCGATTGATCAAGCGCGTGCGACGTTCGGCCACTTCCGGCCCATCCATGCGCGCCCGAATCGTCGGGATGTCCTTCGCGGAGAAGAAGAGGAACGGATGCCGTCCTGGTTCCGCGGCCACCACCGTGATCGTTGACTGCGCCGTGTGTCCACCGTCGTCCGTGGTCACGGTGACGGTCGCGGTGCCGACAGCAACCGCCGTCACCAGGCCCGATTCACTGACCGTTGCCACGGATGGATTGTCCGATTCCCACGAGACATCCTGGTTCGTCGCATTGGGCGGGGCCACGGTTGCGACGAGCTGCTGGGTCTGCCCCACTTCCAAGGAGGTAACGGAAGGAGACACACTCACCCCGAGAGCCGGCACTTCGCCGGATGCACTGGGAACCACAAAGCGGATGTCATCATAGTGCACCGTCGCACCCGTCATCGCACCATAACCACGCAGCATCAGACGCCAGTTGGTAACGGACGATGGCGCCTGAGCCCAGCCCGTGAACGGAATCTCGATTCGCGTCCACTCCGTCGTCGCAGCCACCGCGCGATCGACGGTAAAGAGAGCGGCGTTAACCGCTCCGACGTCCAAGACTTGGAAGCGGATCGTTCCGGCCTTGCTCGAGCGATACCAGAACTCGAAGTATCCGCTGTTTGCATACGGCGTGAGGTCCGCCGGACTGGCGGTCGCACCGAGCGGATTAAAGGCCGAGGTCGACCAATCATCCGCGTAGGTAATGCGCCAGCTGGCGGTGCCCGAACGACGGATCTCCGTGTCCAGCGCGCCAGTCACGCCACCATAGGCATGCGTGCCCGCATCCGAGAAGATCGTGAGTTCCAGCTCATTCGCCTGAGCGGCGGAAACGGTGACGGTGCTCGTCGCGGTAAAACCGCCATCCTCCGTCGTCGCCGTGATGGTCGCGGATCCCGCGCCAATCGCGGTCACCACACCGGAACTGCTGACCGTTGCGACCGCCGCATTGCTGGTGGTCCAACTCACCGCCGGGTTAGCCGCGTTCGCCGGCGCCACGGTGGCCGTCAAGGCCGACGACTGGCCGACTTCAAGCTCGAGTGTGCTCGGAGCGACACTCACCCCCGTGACCGGAGCAGCCACGGGCTCGTCGCCAATAAATTTGATGTCGTCGTAATGCACCGTGCCGCCGCCGATGCCGCCCCAGCCACGCAGCATCAGTCGCCAGTTCGCCGAGCTGGAAGGTGCTTGGGTCCAGCCGGTGAACGGAACCTCGACGCGCGTCCATACCTCGGTTGCTACCAGCGGTATGTCCGCCTGGAAGAGATTGGCGTTAGCCGCGCCGGCATCCAACACCCGCAACTGAACGGTGCCGGCTTTGGACGAACGATACCAGAATTCGAAGTATCCGCTGTTCGCATACGGCGTCAGGTCGGCCATCGACGACTCCGCTCCTTGCGGATGGAAAATCGAGACACTCCAATCGTCCGCGTAAGTGATGCGCCAGCTGGCGGTGCCTGAACGGAAGACCGTCGTGTCGGTCGCACCTACCGAGCCCACTCCGACGTCGGGCGTAGCCGCATCGGAATAGATCGACACTTCAACGCCCGGCTCCTCGGCGGTGGTCACCGTCACCGCACTGGTCGCGGTGAAGCCACCATCCTCCGTCGTCGCCGTGATCGTCGCAGCGCCTTCTGCCACCGCGGTGACCACACCGGAACTGCTCACCGTCGCGACGGCCGCATCGCTGGTCGTCCAGTTTACCGCGGTATTCGTGGCGTTCAAAGGTGCCACGGTCGCCGTCAACGCCGCCGACTCGCCCACCTCGAGTGCAAGCGTCTCCGGAGCTACGCTCACCCCCGTAACAGCCACCGCAGAAGGCGTAGTGCCAACAAAACGGATGTCGTCATAATGCACGGTCGCGCCGTTCATCCCGATCCAGCCGCGAAGCATCAGCTTCCAGTTCGCCGTCGTCGACGGCGCCTGCGTCCAGCCCGTGAACGGAATCTCGACGCGCGTCCACTCCGTTGTCGCTTCCAATACGCGATCGGCTTGGAAAATCGTCGTATTAACAGGGACGGCGCCTCCATCCATCACCTGGAAACGCATGGTCCCGGCCTTCGAGGAACGATACCAGAACTCGAAGTATCCGCTATTCGCATACGGCGTCAGGTCGGACATTTTTAGCGTCGCTCCCTGTGGATTGAACGCCGACGTCGCCGAATCGGCGTTGTAAGTGATGCGCCAACTCGCCGTGCCGGAGCGAAAAATCTCCGTATCCAGCGCACCAGTCACACCGCCGAAATCGTGCGCCCCCGCATCCGCAAAAATCATCACGGACAGCTCACCCGAGGTTCCGGCCACGGTCACCGTGCTGCTCGCCGTGAAGTTCCCGTCCAACGTCGTTGCGGTGATCGTCGCGGAACCCGCGCTGATCGCCGTCACGAGACCGTTCTGGTCGACGGACGCCACCGTCGGAGCGCTGCTCGACCAGGAGATCACTTGGTTGGTCGCATTCGCCGGCGCCACCGTCGCAGTCAACGCCGCGGTTTCGCCGATCTCCAACGATGCACTCGACGGCGCAACCGAAACGCCGGTCACCGGGACGCTCGGCTCACCGATCGGCGTCACCGCGAAGTTCGTCACCGAGATCCAACCGCCAACCGGCGCATCCACTTTAACCGAGAGGTTGTTGAGCGCCGCGACCGAAGCCTGCTCGGTGCGGAAGTTGAAGTTGTCCGCCAGGAGTTGCTCCTCACCTCCATCGATGGAGACATACACCGAGTATTTCTTGGCGGGAATATCCACCACCAAACGATACCCGAGCTTCATGCCCGCTTCGTAATGAATCGCGGGAGCCGTGTAGGTGTAGGCTCCGCCATCGCGGGCATTGAGATAGCCGTCCGCCGAGAAGCTCACGATCGCCGCCATCTGGGCGTATGCACTCGCCGGCCCAAACGAGAGACCGATGGGCGCGTTGATCGGCTTGGTCGGGACATACACGTCGAACGTCGCTTCAAACTGACCCGCTTGAGCGGCGAAGCTTTGATTGTAGAAGGTCGCCCCTTGATAGCCGGTCACCGAACCAGACGGGTTAACCACCAAGGTATACGTAATGGTGTCCTCGTCCGCAGCGCCGACCACGTCGTCGCTATCCGCGACGCTCACGGTAAACTCGTATTCACCCGTCACGGTCGCCGTGCCGGAGATGACGCCTTCTGAAGACAGGTTGAAGCCCGCGGGCAATGCGCCTGAGGTCAGCGTCCACGTCAACGCGCCATTGCCGTCAACCGCGGTCAAAGCCCGAGAATAGCTTTCGCCCACAATTGCAGCCGGCACGTTCGCTGCCGTGATCCGTGGCACCGAGTTCGGCTCCGCCCCAATTTCCAACGTGAACGTTCTTTCCGCCGCATCACTGCCGCCGATCGCGCCATCCGAATCCTCGAGATTCACCGTGAATGTGAACGAACCACTCGTGGTCGGCTTGCCGACGATCTGGCCGTTCGAGCGAAGTTCCAAACCCTCCGGCAAATTTCCGGAAGCAAGCGCCCAGTAGAGGCGACCATTGCCACCCTCACCTTCGAGTGTGACCCAGTAAGGTTCGCCATAACCGCCGCCCCGAAGCGCAGTCGTCACGATCGCCGGCGCAACATCCGGCGTAGTCGGAGGAGACTCGAACGCACCTAGAGAGATCCCGCCGCTCGGCCAACGCGGTTGGCGTTCAAAGTCAGCGAGCAACGAGACCGGATAACCCGCCCCAATCGCTTCGCTGCCGCTCACCAGATCGAAATGATGCGCCGCTGTCGGATCTGCGACCACCCAGCCGGGCGTCTCGGTGATCACATTGTTCGACTGCACCAGATTCGTGCCACCGCCGCTGATCAGCGTCTTACTGGAACCCAGCGCGCGGCCGAAGTTGTTGCGAACCGTCGTATTGACCGCACTCGCCACCACGCTGGCCAAGGTGAAGGACTGTGTGTTTCCGCTGTAGCCGCTGTTGTTGTAAGCGTAATTGTCCGTCGGCACCGGTTCGATGCCGCGTCGATCAAACATCACGATGGTGCCGCTTCCGGACGCACCCGTCATGATGACCGTGTTGTTACGCACCGTCGTCGACGACGCCGCCATGTGGAAAGCGATGTTGTTGTCGCCTCCGAAGACGGCCTCGTTGCGTTCGACGATGATGTCCTGGGTGACTTCCGCGCTGGTGGCGTTTTGCGGGCCGACGGAAACGAGCCAATCGCCCAAGCGGGAGGAGAAATAGTTGTCCGAGATCGTGACAAACTTGGTCTGGTTTTCACCGGGCGGCACCCACTGGCCGGGCACGTCCTCCGTGGCGCCGCCGTGCATCTTGATCAGATGCTTCGTGAGACGCGCGTTCGTGAGTTCGTTGTGCGCGACAATGAAGCGCTGGGCAAACGGCACGCGCAAGATGTGCTCACCCCGCTCCGCATTATTCCAAATATTGCCCATGAAAAGGGAGCGCGCCATGCCGGCGTAGGCGATGTGCCGACCATTAAATTCGCCCCCGTCGCCAACGACCTTTTCATACTTCGTTTCGACCACGGCAACGCCCTCCCACAGCTGGTGTCCGGGACGATTGTCGTTGTTGTAGTAGCGAAGGATGGGCGGAGAAAGATTGAGAAACACACCCATTTCCGACGCATCCACGCGGAGAATCGTGAGGTTGTTGAACGCACCTTCCGCATGGAATCCCGAGTAGTTGAAACCGCGGCCCTGGATCTCGAAATCCATGAAACGGAAATCGCCGAACTGATACGGCGTGTTGCCGTTGCCCATGAAGAACGTCCAGCCCGTCCCGTCGGCGGCGAACGTGATGATGGGTTTCGGGCCCGTGCCGAAAGCACCAAGGATACCCGGTCCGGCGAAGTTCATCGTGATGCGAGTGCCGTCGGACACCCACGTGTTTCCGCGCTTCAGCAACACGCGTTTCCCCGTGCCAAGCGACGACGCAATCGTTGCCCAGCTATCACTCGTCACGTGCAACGATCCCGCCGGAGCACCCGTAAAATCGCCATCGGTCGAAATACAGATCGTGTTCGTCCCCGCAAACACGACATCAGGATCCTCGACCGTGATTTCCACCGTGGCCTGACTCGAAGCCCCCGATGAATCGGTCACCGTCAACGTCGCCGTATACACGCCCGGCGTTTCGTAAACGTGGCCACCGATGGCTCCCAAATCCTCGTTCTTGCTCTTGCGCGAAGTCGACCACGCTCCGCTATCCGGATCGCCATAATCCCAATGATAGTGGAGATCGTGAAATGGCCGCGAGGTCAGCAGGCTCGTTGAACCTGTTGCATCGAAGCTCACCGCGAGCGGCGCAACACCACTGGTCCGGGTCACCACCAAACTTGCAGCCGGCGGCACGGGGACGTTTACCACCAACGAATATTCCTGCGTGCTCGAATCCGCCTCGTCGACGTTATCGTCGGCATCGACCACGCGCACCGTAAAGCTCGACGTTCCGGCAGTCGTCGGCACGCCGGAGATGAAGCCGTCCTCAGAAAGGGTAAGACCAGCCGGTAACACTCCCGCCACCACACTCCAGGTGAGTGCGCCGTTGCCACCTTCAGCCTCCAACGTCGCGACATACGCCGCGTCGACTTGGGTCGCGGGCAGGGATTCCGTCACGATCACCGGCGCGGTGTCGGGCGCTGCGACCGGCGCGGTCATCGCTATATCATCGTAGAGGCTCGCGCCGGTGGACGCCGTGCCGAAACGCACCACGAGATAATCGTAAACGCCGCTCAACACCACGTCATGCGTGACGGTCGTCCAATCCGTCGCAGCCGGATTGTCGATTTGCTGAATCAGCGTGAGCGAGTTCGCGGAGGTGAACTTGGCAATCGTATCCCCCGTTACCGCGCCGAAGATCCGCACGACCGCGCGCGGCCCGCTGTAAGCATAGCTGAGCTGCGCGGTGCCTTCGCCCGGCCATGGCACCACCTGGAAAATTCCCGGCTGGTTTGGCGACGTCCCCACCGACACAAAATGATTTCCCGCGCCGTCGTCCTGATACGCGACCTGCTGCGAACCGGTGCCGAGCCGCGTGCTCCAGATGCCGGTCGCATGCGTGCCCACGACATAGGTGTTCGGCATCTCCACGACGGTCGTCGCTAGATCCGGCTCGAAATCCCCGTGTGACAACAGACTCGCATCCGCACCCTGCGCACTTCGCGGGGCGGAGAAGAATGCGAGCGCAATGAGAACAATCACGCCAAACGGCGTAGCGAGCAGCCAGTCAGTCCGGGGAGGACACCTACGGCCGGCGGCGGCAGGGGTGGATCGAGCAAGGTTCCAGGTCATGATCGGGTCGGGGGTTGTGATGAAACGGGAAACCAACGCTCCACCACGGCGCCTGGGCTCGGTCGTTTGCACGGGAGTTTCCTCCCGGAAAACCAGTCCGAAAAGCTTGCATGCGGGGTAGTGGAATCGTCGATACGAGGGGCAGCCGCTGGACGCGCCCACCCAACTCCGCTGCGCTTCAACCACAAGTTGACCGCCAGTTACACCGGTTAACCAGACACCGCTTTCGTCCGCCGTCCACGTGCGGCGGAATCAAACCTCAACGCGAGTCGCGCTTCGCCTGATTGCGGCGCCCCATCGAGTTCACGAACGCATTGATTCTCGTCGCATGGCCCGCCGGCGAGTGCCGCCCATGCGGCTGCTTGAACGTCGGCCGCAGCAGCAATTGATTCTTCTGCTGCCGCTCCGTCGGATGGTGAGGCTTCTTCGTTTCACGTGACGGCATGACCCAACGTTTCCGTCTTTTCACCACGCGCAACACCGATCCCGTCGCTCTCTTTCGCTCGTCGCTCTTCCCTTTTCATCCGCAGACCTCAGCGTGACCGCTTCATGACTCCCTTCCATGCCCTTCTCACGCATCCCGGTGGTGCGCACACCGACGAGTTTCTCGCCTGCAGCGTTTTGCTCACGCGCCATCCGGTGCCCGTCGTGCGCCGCGAACCGACCCCGGCCGAACTCGCCGACGCTTCCGTCTGCGTTGTCGACGTTGGTCACCGTCACGAGCCGGACCTCAACAACTTCGATCATCACCAACTTCCCAAGAATCATCCGCCCACTTGTTCGCTCTCGCTCGTGCTGCAACACCTCGGACTCTACGACGACGCCCGCCAATTCTGCGATTGGCTCGAAACCGCCGAGTGGTTCGACACTCGCGGTCCGATCGATACCGCCAAATGGCTCGGCACCACGCCCGACGTCCTCGCCCGCCTCAACTCTCCCGTCACTGCCACGCTCCTCAAACAGTTCGCGCTCTCCCCGCGCCACGAGCCCGGCCAGCCACTTTGGGAAATGATGCGCCTCATCGGCGCGGACCTCGTCGCCTATATCACGTCTCTCCGCACCCGCCTCGCCTTTCTCGAGCAACACACCGAAATCTGGACCCTCGATCTCGCCGGCCAACCCGCACAAGTCCTTTTCCTCCCACGCACCGATCCGCTGCCCGACGAACCGTCGTTCGGTCTCGATCGCTTCATCCGCAGCCGTGGTCTCGAAAAAGAAATCGTTGCCATCGTCAGCCCCGATCGCCGCAGCTCCGGCTACGGTCTCGAGCGCTACCGCGACAACCCCCGCGTCGACTTCACCCGCCTCGCCAACGCCCCTGGCGTCCACTTCACGCATGCCCGCGGTTTCGTCGCCAAAACAACGCTGACCGACATCGCCCAACTCAAAGCATTGCTCGTCCGCGCCGCCACGGCTTGAGACCGCCCGCGCTTCCGGCAACGCGCACCGCGCATCGGTCGACTACCGTTTCGGCCATCCGTAGAAGTTCGCTTCTGCGCTCAGCTAGAAGCCGATCGGGACCAACGCCGTAACACCACTAAGATTCAGGCCGGATTTCGGGCACCGGCGCGCGGGGCTACCTTCCGCGCCATGAAACGCTTTTTTCCCCTCGCGGCTTTCGCTTTTGCCGGCGTCGCTGTCGCCGCGCCCAAACTCCACATCGTCGGCGAACAACTCACCGCCGTCTCCGCCGACGGGCGCTATGTCGTCGGCACCAGCAATAACCAAGGCTTCCGCTATTCCGTAAAAGCCGGCGTCTACGACTGGTTGCCGTTCGTCCCGACCGACATCAACGGGGACGGCTCCGTGATCGTCGGACGCGACACCGTCAACCGCTCGGTCGCGCGTTGGGACAACGGCGCCACCACGCTGCTCGAGAATCTGCCATTTCCGGATCGTCCGGTGTTGATCGGAGCGCACTCCGACCTGATCGCCGGCGCCCTCCACGAAAACGGAGAGCCCCACGCTTTCGTTTGGTCTCAAGGCACCCTTACCTTCATCCCCCTTCCCGCCAAAGGTTCGACCTGGCTCGAGGGCATCACCGAAGACGGCGCGGTCGTGGGCAACATTTTCCCCACCGGCGCAAACGTGTCGTTTAAGTTTAAAAACGGCGTCGTTACTGATCCTACCGAGCCCCACAACGTCGCCAGCATCAGCGCGATCAGCGGCGATGGAACCGCCTTCGCTGCTTATAGCCTCGATCTCCATCGCGAGATCATTGTCAACGCAAGCGGCGTCCATGATCCATGGAATCCCGACACACCCGGATTCTTCGCCGAAGCCCTGAATCTCGACGGCACCATCGCGGGCGGCACCTGGTCGCCATCACCGGAATTTACGCAGGCCGCCGTGTGGAGCCAGAACGCCGGCGCGTTTCCCGTCTCCTCACTCGTCAACCTGCCTCCTCTGTGGCGGCTCGAAGACGTCTTCGATCTCTCTCACGACGGCCGCGTCCTCATCGGCAATGCTTACGGCGGTCCCGAATCTCTCTACGCGGGTTACGTTGTGACCGACCTGTATTCGCTCCGCCCGATTCCTGAACCATCGACGTATGGAGCTGGCGCCGCAGCGCTGCTTGCGGCGCTGGTGTTGCTCCGTCGGCACAGGCGGCGCGCGGCGTAGACGTGCCGACCGCCGCTTTTCACGTGCCGCAAAACGTGCGATAGCCCGCGCCGCCTTCGCCCGCCGGTTGACGATAGTCCGGCGCGTTGCGCGCGTGATCATACGGTTTCGATAACACGTCGAGCAACCGTTCCATCGCGCTAAAATTCCCTCGCTCCGCGTCCGCCAGCGCCGCCTCGACCAAATGATTGCGCGGGATGAACGCGGGACAACTTTCTCGCCGCAGCTGATCCCCCTGCTCCGCCGACTCCCGCTGCCGCTCCTGCCGCTCACGCCAGCGGGCATGCCATCGCATGAACTCGTCGTCTCCGCGTTGTGCGCAATCCGCCGGAAGTTTCCCCGCCAGTTCCGCGAAAGTATTCGTGAAATCCGCCTTCGTTTTCTGCATCCAACTCAGAAGCGACTCGATCAATCCTTCATCTTCCTCTTCCGCGCCAAACAGCCCCAGCTTCCGCCGCATCCCCTTCAGCCAGTGCTCGCGATACTGTTGAAGAAAGCCACGCAGCGATTCGGTCGCGCGCTCCACCGCCCGTTTTTCTTCAACATCGATCAGCGGTAAAAGCGTCTCCGCCAACCGCGCCAAATTCCACTGCGCGATCGCCGGTTGATTCCCATACGCGTAGCGGCCATGGCGATCGATCGAACTGAACACCGTCGCCGGATCGTAAGCATCCATAAAAGCGCACGGCCCATAATCGATCGTCTCCCCCGAGATCGCCATGTTGTCCGTGTTCATCACGCCGTGGATGAAGCCCACCCGCATCCACTGTGCGATCAACCGCGCCTGCCTTTCGATCACCGCGTTCAGCAACGCCAGCGCGCGGTTCTCCGCTTCCGCCAGATGCGGGTAATGCCGCCGAATCGTATAATCGACGAGCGCCCGCACCGCCGTCTCATCCCCGGCCGCCGCCGCCCACTGAAACGTCCCCACCCGGATGTGACTCGCCGCCACGCGCGTGAGCACCGCTCCGGACAACTCCGTTTCGCGATAAACCGTCTCGCCCGTCGCCACCACCGCCAGGCTACGCGTCGTCGGAATCCCCAACGCCTGCATCGCCTCGCTGATGATATATTCGCGCAACATCGGCCCCAACGCCGCCCGTCCGTCTCCACGACGTGAATACGGCGTCGGTCCCGATCCTTTCAGTTGCACGTCGAAACGCTCGCCTCGCGGCGTGATCTGCTCACCCAACAAAATCGCCCGGCCATCTCCCAGTCCCGTGAAATGCCCGAACTGATGCCCCGCGTAAGCTTGAGCCATCGCTTTCGCTCCCGGCGGCAGCTGATTCCCGGAAAAGATTCTCGCGCCTTCCTCTCCGTCGAGCGGCGCAACCTCGAGTCCGAGCTCTGCCGCCAGTGAACGATTGAACATCACCAGACGCGGCGCTCGCACCGGCGTCGGTTCCACCATCGAATAAAACAGCTCCGGCAACGTCGCATACGAGTCATCCAATCGCCACCCTCCCGATGTCGCTATTGGCTGGTCGGACGCATCGCGCGCGAGTGGAGATTCGGGCATGCGTGCAGCGTCTCCGCGAAACGCCGCCTCGTCGAGTCACGTTGCCATTTTGCTTCCGTCCCAACAGCAGCTTGAAGCACGACGTTCCGCGCGCCTCACACCACCTCGACGGTCAGCTTCTCCAATCGCCACCAAAGCAGCGCATCCACATACGCGCGCATGTCATCGATCTCGTTTAGCACAAACACCTCGCAGCCCGCGACAATCTGCAGGCCCGCTTCGGCCGCATAGTTTTCATCCGTGGTCCCTTCGATCACGTGCAACCCGTCCGCATCGAGTTCCGGCAGCACATGGGACAAGTCTGACCCAAAGGACGTGAGCCCGTCTTGAAGAATGGTTTTCCCCAGCTTGATCGTCCGATTCGGCTGAATCACCGCGATGATCAAACGCACCTCAATGCTCAGCTCCGCCTCGGAAATGCCAAACCGATCCCGCAGCGCGCAGCTGATCCGGCTGTGAAAGCACCGCAACGCCGCTCCGATCCGCAGCCGTCCCGGACGCGGCGTGGTAAAATTAACGCCGCACGCCGCCGAACTGAACAAGCGTGCCGACCAGTTTATCCCATAAAAATCCATCGCGATCGGCCCGTCGTCCTCCTGCCGATACGCCACGTTGTTGACGATGTGTCCGATGCTCGGGACCGCGAGCGATCGATCTTCCACGATCGCCGACGCGTCTTCGCGACTCACATCGAACACCGTGAACGGCGCCAAGAACACCCGCGTGTCCCCCGAATCCGGCGGAGCGACCGTCCCGAAATCCACGTGCAGCTCCGATCCCGTCAGCCGCGCCGAAATCGCCCGAACCAGTCTCGCGCGCTCCCTTCGATACTCGCGAGACAGTGTTTTCCACCGACGATACCCGCGCAGCGAACGCGCGAACTCGCGCTCGATCCGTTTGCGCGCCACCCGCCTGCCTTCGTTCCAACTCTCCGCTTTGTTGCCGCGAAGTAGATTCTCCCGCTGCAGCTCGAACTTCATCTGGCCCGCGATTTCCTCCGCCCTCCGCAGATCCGCTTTGGAGAACAATCGCCGGCACGCCCGCCGATAGGCTCGTGTTGCTCTTTCCAGCAACTGAACCCACGTCGCGATTTCTTTCGCCCGCGCTCGCGCCCAAGAGGGATGCCGCACATTCGTTCCGATCTTCGCTCCCTTGCCTCCAACCTGCGGTAACGAATCCCGACCTTCACGCGACGTTCGCATGAGAACATTGCGCCAAAGCCGCGGCGTTTCGTCGAAAGCAGAGCGATCACACCTCTCCGTTTCATCCCTGCGAGTTTCCCCGATCCGGTCGCTTCCCGGCGCGTGCGCATGATCGTGACCCGCGCTCGTTCGATGCGAGGGCGCGCCGCCCCTCGGCAATAAAACCCAATCGCCACTCGCGAATCACGAGCGCGGCGCGCCCGCCGACTTCAATGCTTGCTCGAGCAATTCACCATCCACCGCGTGCCAAAACGATCGGTGAACGATCCAAAGTAATCGCCCCAGAACATATCCTGCATCGGCATCTCGACGTTGCCTCCGGCCGACAGCTCATTGAAAAGCCGGTCCGCCTCCGCCCGCGTATCGGGCTGCAGATTGATATAAACATTGTTCCCCGGCGTGAACGGCTGACCCATCGAGTCCGGGCAATCTGAACCCATCAACACATGCCCGCCGAGGATCGGCAGCGCCATGTGCAGGACGAGATTCTTGTCCGCTTCCGGCACCTCCGGCATTCCCTCGCCCGCCGGCATCTGTCCGAACCGCGCGATCGGCCCCATGTATTCCGTTTTGAAAACCGATTTGTAGAACGCAAACGCCTGCTCAGTCGTCCGCGAGAAGTTCAAATAAGTGCTGACAGTGGCCATGGTAGGGAGGGATTGATGTTGTGTTTCGCGGCGGTGAATCCGCCGCTCACCCGAATAGACGAATCGGCCTCCGATTTCCGGACAATCCTTTCTGGAAATCTGCGTCCTCTGAAACGCACGCGTCTCACTCCAGAGAGTTGAAGTCACCCCTCCTGCCGTCTAGCGGTCTTCGCGCCCCCTTCCTGTTTTCGCTCCGATGCCTACCCCGCCCCTTATTCCACGCGATCCAAGCGCAGTTGACGCGCAACATTTGAAACTGCTCGCGATCTTTCACTTCGTTCTCGCCGGATTCGCACTCATCGGCCTCGGCTTCCTCGGACTGCACTGGTTCATCATGGAATCCGTTTTCTCGAATCCAGAAGCCTGGCAACAGTCCAACTCCGGTTCGCCGCCCGAGCAGTTTCTCGCCCTCTTCAAATGGTTCTACTTCGCGATGGGCGTGATCGTGGTCGCCAACGGCATCGCCAACCTCGTATCCGGATTCATGATTCGCCAACGCCGCGGGCGCGTCTTCTCGCTCGTGGTCGCCGGCGTGAACTGCCTCGCCTTCCCTTTCGGCACCGCACTCGGCGTCTTCACGTTCATCGTGCTCTTGCGCGACTCCGTCGAAGCGCTCTACGCCGCGGCGTCTCGACCGCTTGAACGTGAGTCGCTCGCCCCGCTGTGACGCACCACGCGACCGTTCTCGGTCCGCCCGCCGCCCAAAAAAAAAACGCCCGCGGATCGCTCCGCGGACGTCGCAAATGCAAACTCAGGCCGATTAGCGCGCGTTATCCTGAATTTTCTCGCCCGCGCGTTCGATGTCTTCACCCGCGCCTTCCATGGTGCGACACCCGGAAGTGAAGGTAGCCAGGCCGAGCAGCGCTGCGGCAATTACAAGAAGAGGGAAACGTTTAAGATTCATGACCGCGCACACTACTCACCGCGCTCCGCCCCGCCATCAGGCGCGTCCCCGCCCGGAGATTGCGCGTTCCTCTCAGCAATCCCCCGGAGACTTCACACCTTCCCCGCGTTGTTTCGTCTCCACAACCGCCGCGCTCGCCGCGCGTCAGTCCTTCCGTTCATGAAAAAACTGCTGTTCCCCCTGCTCGCCTGCGTCTTCCTCCCCTTCGCCTACTCGTCCAGCGTTCGACTCGTTCACGACGACACTCCGCAAGCGAACTACGCCGCGCGCCGCATCGCCACGGCCCTCGAACAGCAATCGCACACGATCAGCCAGCAGCCCACCGGCTACGACACGTTGATCAGCCTCGCGATCAACTCGCACCAGCTCGGCCCCGAGGCGTTTTCCATCATTCCCGAGGGCAAAGTCATCACCGTCTACGGCGGCGACGCGCGCGGCCTGATCTACGGCGCTCTCGCTCTGGCCGAGATGCTTCGCGATGGCACCGCCCTGGCCGACATCAAACCCGCCTCCGACCAGCCGCGCCTCGAATTCCGCGGCATCAAATACAATCTGCCTTGGGAAACCTACCGTCCGAGTTCCGCCTTGGATCAACACATCCCCACCGCGCGCGATCTAAAATACTGGGAGGCGTTCTTCGACATGATGGCCGAGAACCGCTTCAACGTAATCAGCCTTTGGAACATGCACCCGTTCACGTTCATGGTGCGTCCAAAAAATTTCCCCGAAGCCAGCCCGTGGTCCGATGCGGAGCAGGAAGAATGGCGTCAGCTCTACCGCGGCATCTTCCGTCTCGCCAAGGAGCGCGGCCTCGACACCTACATCGTCCATTGGAGCATCTTCGTCAGCCGTGAATTCGCCGAAGCTCACGGCGTCGCAAAACGGAATTTCTACCCGCACTACTACGTCGAGGGCGACACCTCTGAAATCGTTCGCCGCTACATTCGCGAAAGCGTGACGCAAATGTTCGAGGAGTATCCCGACCTCGACGGCATCGGCCTTTCCCACGGGGAAGGCATGGCGGGTATGACGCCGTTCGAGCGCCAAAAATGGATGGACGACGTCATCGTCGCCGGAGCGCTCGAGGCGAATCGCAAGCGCCCCGTGAAACTTATCCACCGCGTGCCGTTTTCCTCCGGCACGTCCTCCGCTCCCGGTGTCAGCGGCGACGTGGAACAGGTCACCCGCGCTGCGATGGAACAGCTCGGCCATACCTTCTCTGGCCCGATCTGGACCGAGATGAAGTTCAACTGGTCGCATGCCCACTCCACGCCGAAGCTCGTAAAAGTTCACGGCGGCAAACTCGGCTCGACCTATTTCAATCCCGCTCCGACGAACTACAAAGTCACCTGGATGGCGCGCAACGAAGACGTCTTCGCTCTCCGTTGGGGCGTGCCCGATTTCATCCGTCAACACATCGCCCTCAACGGCGTCCAGGATTACGTCGGCGGCTACTTCATCGGCTCCGAATGCTACATCCCCGCGCTCGACTACTTCACCGCCACGAAGGATCCCGTCGACTGGACCTGGGCTTTCGAACGCCAATGGCTCTTCTACAAACTGTGGGGCCGCCTGCTCTACAATCCCGATACGCCCGACGCCGTTTTTCAGGCCGAGTTCAACCGCCGCTACGGCGACAAAGGCAACAACCTCCTCGCCGCCTACTCGCTCGCTTCCTCCACGCAGCTCCGGCTCAACTCGCTCTACGACACGCGCTGGGATTTCACGCTCTACGGCGAAGGTTTCCTTGCGCTCCAAGGCGAATACACCCGCTACATCGGCGTCGATGCGCTGATCAACCAGCCCACGCTCGATCCCGACTACGTATCCGTAAAAGACTACGTGGATACGCTTTCGCGTGACGGTGCATTCGGCGCCGACCGGATCACCCCGCCCCTTCTCGCCCATCAGCTCGAGCGCGATTGCCGCGAAGCGCTTCGTTTGATCGGGCACATCGACTCGACCGGCAACGCCACCCTCCGCTACGAGATCGCCGACGTTCAGGCCTGGTCTCACCTCGGCCTTCACCTCGCCGAAAAACTGCGCGGCGCGGTCGCCCTCCAGCAGTATCGACTTTCTGGCGACACCGCGCTTCAGCAAACCGCCCTCGCTCACCTCGAACGCGCCCTCGCTCACTGGGACGAACTGGTAAAAATCACCCGCCCGCTCTACCGCGACATGCCGCTCACTCACTACAATCACAACTTCTTCGAGGCCAATCCCGACAACCTCTTCCATTGGGCCCTCGTCCGCGACGAAGTCGCCCAGGACCTCGAAGTCGCGCGCGCCCCGCGCACACCGTAAGCGCGGAGCACACCGCAGGGCTTCGCATCGCCAGGTATTCGCGTCTTGCCCGCGCAATCTGGAGGAGCATTGTTAAGGAGCAGCCAACTCTCCATGAAACAACTCCTCCTTCGCTCGCGCGTCCTCGCGCTCGTCGCTTGTTCAGCCGCCGCTCTGCTCCTCGTTTCGGCGACCACACTCGCCAGCGGATCCGATCTTCAACCGCTCGCCGAAAAATCCGCTCCCCCACTTCCATTGAGCGGGACCTTCGCCCGCGGAACGCCTGGCGAGAACGGCGGCCCTTACGCGCTGACACTTACGAACATGTCGAAACAAAAACTCTCGGTGGCCGGCACGATCGTATGGAGCGTCACCTCCCACAATCGCGCCAACACGATCAAACTCCCGCTTCGTGAACTCGCCGGCGGCGAATCGTGGACCATCGACGACCTCGCTGCGGAAGATCGCGTGATCCTCGAAGCCGAGGGCTACGAGAAGATCGAGTTCAAGACTCCGTCGAAAAAATAAGACCGCTCAGTCTCCGGCCTCAGGCGGCGCTCCCGCGCCGCCTTTTTCGTTTTCGGGATCGACGAATCGCTCCTCGAGTTCCTCCAGATAATCGAGCAGCGACGCCAGCACGCGCTCCCCTTTCTTGTCCTTCGCGCGCAGCTCCGCCGCCGCCAAGATCAACGTCGCGAGGTCATCGCGGCCGACGCGCAGATTCAACCATCCCCGCTTTACCGGCGCGCGATGCAACGCATGTCCCAACGGCGCCGGCGTCCGAGGACTTCGCATCAGTTCGTCTCGCTGTGCCGGAGTAATCCGTAAAGTCACGCGGCCCGTCGGCGCAATCCGTGGTCGTTGTCGCAAATAAGCCATCGTCGTTTTCGGGTCATCTACCTTCGAAATATCACTTCTGAGACGTCGCTCTCCGACTGCATCGTCACCCTGTCATTCGTGACTTTTCGCATCAGACAATTCCGTGGTTCCCATCTCGCAACTTATCCACCGCAGTGCCTCTCGCCATCGGAGCGACGCACCAACCGGGAATCGGGGCTCCGCCGCGCACCGCGTATGTGATAACGTTCCGAGACATAGTCCGTCTCCCCGCCAGCTGCCGCGCGTCGTGCGTCTCGTTCTCGCCTACGCTTGCTCTCCCCTACCTCGAAGAAGATGAAAAAACCTCTCCTCCCCCTGCTTCTCCTGAGTGCTTTCGCGCCCCTGTTCTCGTTGGCCGAGACCTCGTTCCGCTCAATCGCTGTCGGCCCGACGCCGGAAAGCGTCGTGCCGGGTTTCCACGGCAAACTCCACGTCACGCTCATGGGCACGAAGCGCGAGAAGGGAGATGGTGACGGCCAGATCGTCGTGGTCGATAACGACAAGGTCACCGTGCTCGCATCCGGTTTTCACGATCCCAAGGGACTCGTTTTTCTCGGCGATCGCTTGATCACCGCCGACTTTGATCACGTTTGGTCCATCGATGCAGAGGGTCGGAAAACCCTTCTCGCCGGCCCCGACGCGTTTCCCCAGCCGCCGCTCTACCTCAACGATGTCGTGATCGATCGACGCGACGGCAGTATCCTCGTCACGGATATGGGCGATCTCGCCGCCATGCATCAAAGCCCCGGCGTGTTTTGGCCGCTCGACAGCGAACAAGCGCGCACGATCCCTTCGCTCGGTCGCGTCTATCGGATTTCACCGCAAGGCGTCGTTTCCGTCGCGATCGATCACTCGCCCGAAATACCCAATCCCAACGGCATCGATCTGCTCGATGATGGCGCAATCCTGATCGCCGAATTCTTCCGCGGAAACCTGCTCGAGTGGAAATCGAACCAATGGCGCACGATCAGCGAGGACCACCGCAGCGGCGACGGCATCGCGCACGACGCGAACGACAATCTCTACGTTACCGAGGTGCGCACCGGCCGCGTCTGGCATATTCGTCGCGACACCGGTGAGCGGCGCCTCCTCGCCACGCTTCAGTCCGCCGCCGATCTCTACCTCGACGAAACGAATCAACAACTCGTCGTTCCCGACTCCAAAGCCGGCACGCTCGTCTTTATCCCTCTCCAGAAAAAATAAGGCGGGTCTTTCGACCCGCCTCGATAAATCGCCGCCCGCCGCTCAAGGCTGCGCGACCTGGATGCTGATCGCGCGCAGCGTTCCGCGATAATACACGAACAGCAAATGCCGCCCGGGCGTCAGGGCCGCGCGCGCTGCTTCGAGATCCTGCACATTCTGCCGATCGATCTGAACAATCACCATGTCCGTCGCCAGGCGATCGGAGTAAGCGGAGTTCTCAGCGATATTCGTGATCACGAGCCCGCCCTCGATCCGCGGCGGCACTCCTAGCCGGCGACGCGTTTCAGGACTCAACGGCTCCGCATCCACCCCGGTCAGAATCTCGTTCGGCTTCTCATCGAGGCGGCCGAGCGTGACCTCGACGTCGCGCTCTTTTCCATCGCGCGAAATCTTCAGCTTCGCCTTGGTGCCGGGCGCCAGTTGCGCGATGTAATTTCGCAGATCGCGCAGCGCCGTCACTTTCTTCTCGTTCACCGAAAGAATCACGTCGCCGCGTTCCAACCCCGCTTCTTCCGCCGCGCTGTCCGGCGTGATATCCGTCACCGTCACGCCTTTCGTATCGCGCGGCAGCCCGAGCGCCTCGGCATAGTCCGGCGTCAATGTCTGCGACGACACCCCGAGAAAACCGCGCGCCACTGAACCAGTCTGCACGAGACTGTGCATCACCGCCGCCGCGAGATTGATCGGCACCGCAAAACCAATCCCGATATTTCCCCGCGACGGAGAGAGAATCGCGCTGTTGATTCCGATGAGCCGGCCACGCGCATCCACCAGCGCCCCACCGGAATTGCCCATGTTGATCGCCGCGTCGGTCTGAATGAAAGATTCGTAACCCGAAACTTCCTCGAGAATCCCCACCGATCGCCCCTTTGCCGAAACGATTCCCATCGTCACCGTTTGACCGACGCCCAGCGGATTCCCCACCGCGAACACTACATCTCCGACGCGAATCGTGTCGCTGTCCGCAAGGGTCACGATCGGGAGCTTTTCTCCTTCCACTTTGATCACCGCGATGTCGGTTTTCGGATCCGTGCCGATGACTTTGGCGATCAACTCGCGATCGTCCGACAGCGAAACTTTCAACTCGTCCGCTCCTTCCACGACGTGGTTGTTCGTCAAAATATAACCATCCGGCGAAACGATGACGCCCGAGCCCAGCCCCTCTTCTTCGTGGCGACGTTCCTGATCTGGGATTTCTCCGAAGAACTGCCGCAACAGCGGGTTCACCGCGACGCGTTCGCGCACCACCTTCTTCGAATACACCGACACCACCGCCTTCTGCACCGGTTCGATTACGTCGGCGTAACTCGCCACCTGCGGGCCTTTCGCTTCCACGAGCGGCGTCGGATCCACCTGCAATGTCGGCGCATTCTTTTGCGCCACGTCGTTTTTCGCCGCCTGCACGGCGGGAGAGATCACGGCAAACGCGAGAACAAGTCGGCAGATCGGATGGAGTTTCATGAAAGAAAAAGGGCGCGACACAGCCTTACGCATCAAGGTTCCGCAGCGCAAACGCCGGGACCAAGCAGCCCCGGCAGCCAGCAGCACGACTGACTAGAATCCCTTGATCCGAAACAGGCCCGTGACGCTTTCGTTGCTGTTGATGCGAATGATCGCCTGGCCGAGCAACTTGGCGATGCTGAGCACCGTGATCGGCAGGCCGCGCGTGTCGATCGGCGTGGAGTTTGTCGTGATCAACTCGTCGATCAATCCCGAGCGCAGACGCTCAATCGCGACTTCGTTGAGAATACAATGGCTCACCGCGGCCGTGATGCTCATGGCGCCGTGCTCACGCAACAGTTTCGCCGCAGCCGTCAACGTGCCCGCCGTTTCGGTGATATCGTCGACGAGCAGAACGTCACAACCGGCTACGTCGCCGACGACGCTCATCGCCTCGACTGTCGTCGCGCTCTTGCGCTTCTTCGCCACCAATCCGAGCGCCGCGCCGAGCACGTCGGCATACGCCGCCGCCATTTTCATGCCGCCGACATCCGGCGAACAAACGACGAGCTGACGCTCCGTCTTCCGCTTCGCGAAGTGTTCGAAGAACACCGGCGACGCATACAGATGATCGACCGGAATATCGAAGAACCCCTGGATCTGCTGGCTGTGCAGGTCCATCGCGAGGATCCTCGTCGCTCCCGCCGCCACGAGAAGATTGGCCACCAGCTTCGCCGTGATCGGCACGCGCGGCTGATCCTTCCGATCCTGTCGCGCGTATCCATAAAACGGCATCACCGCCGTGATGCGCGCGGCCGACGCGCGCCGCGCCGCATCGATCATGATGAGCAACTCCATCAAGTGATGGTTCGTCGGCGGACACGTAGATTGGATAATGAAAACGTCCGCGCCGCGGACGTTCTCGTTGATCTTCACGAACGATTCTCCGTCCGGAAAACTCGTGACCGTCGCCTCGCCCAAAGGCACGCCGATCGAACGGCAGATTTCCTCCGCGAGGGCTCGGTTCGAATTTCCCGAGAAGATTTTCAGCCGCGATTCGCTCATGCGCGGCATCTTGGTGCGCGGTCGGTTAGGCGAAAGACTTTTTTAGCTGAGCCTCGAGTGCATCGACGCGCTTGAACAAATCCGGCAGGCGTGTTTGCAGCACCGCGATCCTTCGCTCGAGCGCAAACGGGATCGCGGGCGTGCCATTCACGACAGTGCCTGGCGGAACGTCCGCCGTGATACCCGCCTGGCCACCGGCCTTCATCCCTTTCCCCAGCGTGATGTGTCCACCCACTCCCACTTGTCCGGCGAGCACCACATAATCCTCGATCGTCGTGCTCCCGGAAATACCCGCCTGCGCACACAGCAGACAATGTTTGCCGACGATCACATTGTGGCCGATCTGCACCAGATTATCGATTTTGGTCCCTTCGCCGATCACCGTCCGGCTGAACCGCGCACGATCGATCGTGGTGTTGGAACCGATCTCGACATCGTCCTGCACCACCACCGTTCCAACCTGCGGCACCTTCTCGTGCCGGCCGTTCACGAACTCATAGCCGAATCCGTCTGAACCCACCACCGCGCCCGGCTGCAAACGCACGCGATGGCCGAGTTCACATTCCGCCGCCACGAACGTCCGCGGCATCAACCAGCAATCGTCCCCTACCCGGCTGTTGCGTCCGAGAAAGACACCCGCTTGCAGATGCGAACGTTCTCCAACGATCGCTCCGTCTTCGATCACGCATAACGGTCCGACCGTCGCCGAAGCCGCCACGCGCGCCGTCGACGCAACGACCGCCGTCGGATGAACTCCCGGCATCGGACGCGGCCAGAGCGACTGTTCAATCCGAGCGCAAATGCGAGCCAGTGCCACGGAGGGATTATCGACCAGGAGGAAAAGCTGATTCGGCTGCGGCTCGGCGTCGAAATCCGCGGGCAATAAAACAACGGAGGCACGCGTCGCGGCGACCTCGGCCTTGTATTTCGCATTGCCGAGAAATGAGAGATCGCCCGGCGCCGCCGCGCTCAACGCCGCGATTCCGCGCACCGTGTCCGTCGTCGCGCCACGCGCGGCGCGGGGTTGCACAAACGCCACAATCTCCGCGGGTGAAAATGATACCTCCATGCGGCGAGCGTGGGCCTTTCCCGCACCGGCGCAATTCAGCAAACGAGCACCTGAAGCACCCGACCTGAAAACAAAAACCCCGCTCGATCGAGCGGGGTTTGAAAGCTATCGGAGACTCGAAGTAATCGCTTACTTCTTGGCACCCGGAAACGTGATCGCGGGCGAATCACTCTTCGTCTCGCCAGCGGCGGCGGCCGGAGCGGGCGCAGCCGGAGTCGTCGAGGAGCTCGACGCGGGACGGCCCTTGTCGACTTCGCGCTGAACTTCGTCGGTGATATCGTATGCGTTATCCGAATACAGGATGTTCGAAACGCCGATCAGCGACGGGCCGGACTTGTCGAGGAGGAGCGTGGCGCCCTTGCGCTTCGCGATCTCGACCGCCGTCTTGCTGATTTCCTCGATCATGAGGCTGCGGAAATTCGTGATGCGCTGCTGGAGCGAATTGCGGGTGTTCTGCTGGAAGCTCGCAACTTCGCGCTGCTTGCGCTGGATTTCCTCGATCAGGCGCTGGGCTTCGTTCTGAGCCTTCGACTTCGCCTCGGCCGTGGCGGTCGGATTGTTGGCCTGATCCGCGAATTCCTTGTATTGCTCGACGAGGGTGTTGCCCTCCTTGTTGAGCTTATCGAGCTCTTCCTGCGCCTTCTGCTCGTCGCTGCGCAGCTTGTTGTTCTGCTCCTCGGTCTTGTAGTGGTTGTCGTAGAGCTTGGCCATGTCGACGACGAGGATCTTGGGCGCCGGCTGAGCTTGGCCGATCAGCGCGGTAGCGCCAAACGCTGCCAGGGCGAACAAGGTGTGGATGGATTTTTTCATGGATGAATGTAGGGAGGGTAAGTTGGGTGACCGGTCAGCAAAACGAAATCAGTAACGCGTGCCAAAGGAAAAGTTGAACTGGTTACCTTTCCGGGCGGCGCGATCGCTCGTAAGCGGAATACCGAAATCGAGGCTGAGCGGCGAGCCGGCTACAAAGAGCCGCACACCCACGCCAAAATTGTCGGTGAAGTTGGAAGGATTGAAATCGTAAGCATCGGCGTTGACGAAGCCGGCGTCGTAGAACACGGCGAAACGCACCGGGCTGACGATATCGAGCGAATACTCGGCGCTGAAGAAGGCGTAGCTCTTGCCGCCCACCACCTCGCCAAACTGGTCGCGGGGCGCCACTTCGCGGAACTCGTAACCGCGCAAGGTCGTCGGGCCGCCAAGATACCAGCGCTTGTAGGGAGCGACGTCCGGACTGTCGCCGAATTCATTGATCACACCGGCGCGCGCGAGCAAGTGCAGCACCTGCGACTGCGTTTCGAACACCGGGAAATACTGCGCCCCGCGCACTTCAAAGAGATAGTAATTATCCTGCCCGCCAAGCGGTCCGCCCGCGACGGCCGTGTTGAACTCGATGCGGTTGCCGGAGGTCGTGTTGATGATCTTGTCGCGCGTATCGCGCAGCAGTTGGAAACCGATCTGTGAAATCGGATTGTCGCCCGCGATTGACTGCAGGATCGGCGACGCGTTCGGCGCCACGTCCTCGATCGAGATGACCGTATAGGAATAAGAGAGCCGGCCTTCCACCAGACCGAAGAGCCGCTTGCGCAGGTAAACTTCACCGCCCGTGTTCACCTCCGTATAGAAGGTGCTGTTGTATTCGGAGGTCTGGCGGAACAGGTGGAAACCGAGCGCGAGTTGCTGCTCGAACAACCACGGCTCTTCGAACGCCAGGGACACTTCGCTCGAGAGCGAACCAACCGACATCTTCAAACGGAACTTCTGGCCATCGCCTTGGAAGAAGGAACGGCGATTGAAGAGGTCGAAGTTACCCTGGGAGATTTCGGCAAACACCGTCGCCCGCTCGAGCGAGCTGAAACCCGCGCCGAAGGACAAATTACCCGTGCGGCCTTCCTGCACCGCGACACGCAGATTTCGCCGGCCGGGGATGTTCGTTTCCTGCGGCGTCACGCTCACGTCCTCGAAGAAGCGCGTATTTTCCAGGCGCATCTTGCTGATCTTCATGCGCACCGTGTCGAAGACGTCGCCGGGGCCGAGCACGAGTTCGCGCACGATCACCGTGCTCTTGGTCTTGGTGTTACCTTCGATCGAGATCGACTCGACGTTGAAGCGTTCGCTTTCGTTGACTTGGTATTCGATGTCGATGTCGCCGGTTTCGATGTTCGGCTTGCGCATCAAGCGCACGTCCGTGTCGAGGTAGCCGTCATGGCCGTAGAAGTCGGTCAGACGCTCGATGTCCTTGTCGAGCAGCGAGGGCGTGAAGACCATCCCCTGCCGTTGGCGCACCACGCGGCGCAGGATCGACGAGGGATGCAGTTTGTTGCCCGAGAAAGAAACTTCGCCGATCCGGTAGCGGCGGCCTTCGTTGATGCCGATCGTGATCACGAGACGGTCCGGCCGCGGATAATCGAACGTGACTTGGTCGGGCGAGATTTCGACGTCGAGATAACCTTGCTCGCGGTAGTAGTCGCGCAGCTTTTCCAAATCGTCTTCGAACTCCTCGTCCTTCAAACGGCCCGTGCCGAGCAGCCACGAAAACATCCAATGTTTTTTGGTCTCCATCTCCTTCCGCAGCCGGCGCGACTTCACGTGGTCATTTCCCGTGAAGCGAATCTCTTCGATCTTAACCCGCTCGCCTTCGCGAATCCTGAAAATCACCGTGCCGAAGCTCGTCGCCCGGTCGCGCTCGATGCTGTAGGAAACCGCGACCTGATTGTATCCGGTCTTTTGATAATACTCGCGGATCTTCTCGGCGTCTTCCTTCACCTGCCGTTCGTCCAGCGCCGCATTCGGCTTTGTCTTAACTTCTTTCTCGAGCCGGCGCGACCGCACCTTCTCGTTGCCCTCGAAACGGATCGCGAGCACGCGGTATTTCGGCGTGACCTCGACCACGAGGTTGAACCGCCGGTTGCCCACGTCCTCGCGCTTGATTTCGATGAACTCGAAAAGTCCGGTGCGGTAAAGCGTGCGGATATCGCGATCGAGCATCGTGTCGTCGAGGGGACCGCCTTCCTTCACTTGCATGTTCGCGCGCACGACTTGTTCGCTCACCACCGAGGTGCCGATAAACTTCACCGTGATTGTGCCGACCCGGAAGCCAGGATCGTCCCGGCCTCCGGCCTGAGCCCATGCCGGTAGCCCGCTTACGGCCAGCAACAAGCAAAATGCGAACAAAAATCCTGTGACCCGGAGCAGCGGGTTACTGTGTAAAGTTTTCAAAGCGCGTGATGTCTCGGAGGAACGTAAGCTTCAAATCTCCTACCGGGCCGTTTCGTTGCTTTGCAACGATTAACTCCGCCGAGTCGGCAGCCACCTGAAATTTTTCATCGGCGTCTTTGGGGCGAGCGAGCATGAGGACAACGTCGGCGTCTTGCTCGATCGAGCCGGATTCGCGCAGGTCGGCCAGCTTCGGAGTGCGGTTTTCCTTCTCGGAGGAGCGGTTGAGCTGGGATAATACAAGCACCGGAACATTCAGTTCCTTCGCCAAAGATTTTAATCCGCGCGACGCTTCCGCCACCTGCTGCTCGCGCGCCACCTTCGCATCCGTCGGACTCATCAATTGGAGATAGTCCACCATGATGAATCCCAGCGGATGACGCGCATGGATGCGCCGGGCCTTGGCGCGAAGTTGCATGATCGAGATCGCGCTCGAGTCATCGATGAAGATCGGCGCTTTGGAAAACTCGTCCGCCACCTGCAGCAACCGCGCCTGCTCGTCGCCGTTCTTCGACAGCAATCCGTCGCGCAATAGCTTCATGTTCACCCGCGCCCGCGAGCACAACATACGCAGCGCCAGCTGCGACGCGCTCATTTCGAGCGAAAAGATCAACACCGCCGCCGGATCGCCCCGCTTCGGCAGCGCCGCCGCCTCGGCGAAATTCAACGCCAGCGAGGTCTTCCCCATCGAGGGGCGCGCCGCGAGGATGATCATTTCCTGCTTTTGAAATCCCCACAGCAGCGCATCGAGGTCCTTGAAGCCCGACGAGACGCCCGTCATCTCGCCTTTCTTCATCATCATCTTCGTGATGACCGCCATCGCCTCGTGCGTCGGCTCCCGCATCTGCTTCGCACTCTCGCTCACGCGATTCTGCGTCACCGTGAAGAGCTTCGCCTCGATCTGGTCGACAAACTCATCGATCCCCCCCGAGAAGTTGTAACAATCCTCCACGGCGCCCGTGCCCGCTTTGATGATGTCGCGCAACAGCGCCAACTCGCGCACTTTCTCGATGAAATACCCCGCCTGCGCCGTCGTCGGAATCCGGCTGCTCACCTGCGCCAAAAACGCATAGCCGCCGATCTCGTCCAACCGCTTCGCCGTCCGCAATTCCTCCGCCACCACCGACACATCGATCGGCACCTGCCGGTTATAAAGATCCAGCAACCGCTCGTAAATCACCCCGTGCGCCGGTAGATAAAACGACTCCGGCCGCAGTCGCGCTTCGAGACAGCGCGAAACCACATCGGAACCATCGAGCAAACAGCACGAAAGGAGATACTCTTCGGCCTCGATGCTATGCGGCATCATTCGGCCCATACCGCCGGCGGGCGTAGCTCCATCCGGACGACGAAACGGAATCGTTGCTTCTTCAGACATCGTAGGCGCGCGAGTGAGGCCAGAACAGCTGCGTCCGGCAACGATGTGTTATACGGAAGTTATCCACTAAAAATTGCTCCCCAAACACAAAGGCCGCGCTCGTCCCCGAGCGCGGCCTTCGTTCAAAGCCAAATTGGTGCTTATTTCTTCTTCTCGAATTTCTTTTCCGTGTTTTCCACCGGAGCCGCCGGCTCGATCGGATTCTCGGAAACCACGTCGAAGTTCAACTCCACCGTCACATCCGCGTGCAGCTTAATCTTAACGGTGTGCTGGCCGAGCGTCTTTACCGGCGTGTGCAGGTGAATGCGCTTCTTGTCGATTTCGAGACCGTCCGCCGCGAGCTTCTCGTGGATGTCGTTCGCCGTAATCGCGCCGAACATCTTGCCGCCTTCGCCCGTCTTCACCGCGAACGCCAGGCTCTTCTTCTCGAGCTTCTTCGCCAGCTCCTGCGCGCCGCCGAGTTCCTTCGCTTCGCGCTCCGCGCGACGCTTCTTCAGCGATTCCACCTGCTTGCGATTCGCCGTCGTCATCGGCACCGCGATGCCACGCGGGAGCAGATAGTTGCGGGCGTAACCGGCGCGGACTTTAACTTGATCGCCTTCGCCACCGAGGTTGTCGACGGGTTTGACGAGGAGGATTTCGCTTTGGGCCATGGGACGAGTTGGTTGAAATTCGGAGTCGATCCGCAGCGGCAAGCACCGCTCGGTTTCGAGTGAAAGGGGGCAGAATTCGCCGGACTTTCCCTCCACTGTCAACACCGCATCTGCCCCGGCGACCGTCCGCCTCCGCTCACCGCTGCTCCAACCGCCAGCGGCGATTCACCGCCTCCGGCCGAAACTCCTGCCGCGTCCCGTCCGGCCAATGCACTACCACGCGCCGCACGCGCGCGTCGTCCCCCAACCCAAACGTCAATCCGCCCGCCGATTGCGCCATGTAAGTCACTTCCGGCATCACCGTCTGCACGTGCACGCGCCGGGGCGTATGCACCTCCACTCGCGCCCCATACGCCTCCTTTACGCCATCCTTCGCCACCAAATCGATCCCGAGCCACTGCCCGCCTTTCTGCTCATTGCGCAACACCCGCGGCGCAGCCCCGCTTTGCGCGATCACCACGTCTAAATCCCCGTCGCCATCCAAATCGCCGACCGCCACGCCGCGTGCGACGAGCGGAGTCGCCCACCGCTCATCCGCCCCCGCCTGCAAGCCCACCCACTCGCCTCCCCGATTCCACCGCAACTCCGGCGCCGCTGTAAAATCCCTGATCTCGCGAAATCGATTCGTATCCGGCTCCGCGCGTCCGTTCCCGCTCAACACGTCCCGCCGTCCGTCCAAATCGTAATCGAGCAATCCCACCCCAAGTTTTCCATCCAACGTCACCGCGTCCGCCGTCTCTCCGCGCGTTCCCAGCGCCAGCGCTTCCAGCGCTCCAGACCTCCCATCCGTATCCGCCGCCGCCAAGGGCAACGACCCCACCAGCGCAAACTCCGCCGAGCCGCCTTCGCGTCGCCTCCCGCTCGCGCCCGACCATCGACGAAACGTGCCGCCGTCGTTCACGAAGAGCGCGCTTTCCGCGACATGATAAGTAAACAGCAGATCGATTCGCCCGTCCCCGTTCGCATCCACCGGCGCCACCGCTAGCGCTTTCGCCTTCGGAAAACCGGTCTCCGCATCCACATCGCGCAATCCCGCACCGCCGGGCTCCAACGCAAACCGCCCGTCGCCCAAATTTCGATACACCGAGGGAAACGCCCCCACAAAGCCCACCGGCGCACCATACGACCGGCCGATGTCCGCCACCGTGAACGCCGCACCCAATTCTACTTCGAGCGGCCACCGCGCGTAATGGCACACGACCAGATCCAACAACCCGTCTTCGTCGAAATCGATCCAACACGCTCCCGTGCTCCACGTGTTGTCCACGTCCCCCAATCCCGCCCGCTCCGTTACATCTTCAAACCGCCCGCGGCCGAGGTTTCGAAACAGATGATTCGATCCCACGCAGGTCACGAACAAATCCGGCCGTCCGTCCCCGTCGAAATCCCCCGCGGTCGCGGTCATGCCTTGCAACTCCACATTCAATCCGGCGCTCGCCGTCACTTCCGTAAACCGCCCCGTGCCGTCGTTGCGAAACAACCCCAGGCTCCCCCGGCTCACCCGCTTCCCAAGCCCTTCTTCCCACGGCCAGGTTCCTCCGCCCACCAACAATATATCCAGATGTCCGTCGCCGTCGTAATCGAAACACACCACGCCTCCGCCGAGCGTCGTCGGCGCCTCGTCCGTGCTCGCCGGGCTCCATGAGCTCAACCCCGACTCCTCCGTCACATCCACGAATCGCACGTCCGGCGGAATCGTTCCCGGAGCCGCCGGGGGAAACCACCACGCAAACAACACGCCCGTCACGATCGCCGCGATCACCACCGGCACCAACACCGGCATCAAGGGCGACACCGGCAACGCCGGTTTCGACGCCGCCTCGTCCCCTGGCCTCCGCGTCGCCGAATCCGCGCTCCGCTGCTCCAACACATTGCCTGTTCCGCGTTCGCTCATTCAGGATGTCGTTGCGCAATTCCGCGCGAGCGGATTGAACCAGCCGCCAACCCTCGCTGTAAACGTTTTCCCGATGCCGAGTTCCCGCCCCGCCGTTCGCCGCATCCTTGGAGCACTCGGCTTTTTTGTTCTCTGGTCTCTCATCGGCTTCGCTTTCGCCGGCCAGTTCTATCTCTCGAGCAGCATGCTCGGCCGCTCCATCACCTGGGGCCAGGCGATCAGCTATTCGCTCGCCGATTGGTATGTCTGGGCACTGCTTTCGCTGCCCATCGCCCGCCTCGCCCGCCGCTTTCCGCCCGAAGCCAACGTCCCGTGGCGCACCGCGGGCATCCACCTGGCCGCCGCTTTCGGCTTCGCGTTCCTCTACGTCGTCCTCCGCGCCGCCGTCGGTGTCGCCCACTCTGCTCTCATTGGCGAAGAGACGACTTTCCTTGAGATCTTCCAGCCGCTCTTCGTCAAAACCTTCCCGTTCAATCTCCTCATCTACGGGGTGATCGTCTCCGTCAGCCACGCGCTCGATTACTACCGCAAATACCACGAGCGCACCGTCCAAACGCTCGAGCTCGAGAAACACCTCACGGAAGCCCGCCTCCAATCGCTTCTGCGCCAGCTCAAGCCCCACTTTCTCTTCAACGCCCTCAACGGCATCTCGTCGCTCATGTATACCGACGTCGATGCCGCCGACCGCATGCTCATCAAGCTCGCCGAGCTCCTGCGCATGACCATGTCGCAAACCGGCACGCCTCTCGCCCCCCTGCGCACCGAGATCGCTTTTCTGGAATGTTACCTCGGCATTGAACAAATCCGTTTCCGCGATCGCCTCGACGTCCGCATGGAAATCGACCCCACCACGCTCGACGCCCAAGTCCCCAATCTCATCCTCCAACCGCTCGTCGAAAACGCCATCCGCCACGGGATCGAACCTCACGTCCGCCGCGGGCTTATCACCGTCCGCTCCTCCCGCGAAAACGGAAACCTCATCCTCTCCGTCGTCGACAACGGCGCCGGCATGCCGCCCGGCGGCTTCACCCGCGAGGGCATTGGCACCGCCAACAGTCGCGCCCGCCTCCGCGAACTCTACGGCAACGAGCAACATTTCGAAATGTTCAACCAACCCGAAGGCGGCCTCCACGTCCGCCTCACGTTCCCTTTCGCCACCTAAACAAAACTCTTCGTGTCCATTTGTGGTTGAACTGAATCTTTCTCCGCTGCCGTGACCAAGCTCCGCCTCCTCATCGTCGACGACGAACCCCTCGCCCGCGAACGCCTCCGCGCTCTCCTGCGCGGCGACACCTCCGTCGAAATTGTCGGCGAATGCAGCAACGGCGACGAAGCCCTCACCCACATCGAGCAAAATCCGCCGGACGTCGTCTTTCTCGACGTCCAAATGCCCGGCGCCAACGGCCTCCAAGTCGTCCAAAAACTTCCGCCCGCACAACGCCCCGCCATCGTCTTCGCCACCGCCCACGATCGTTTCGCCGTCGATGCCTTCGGCGTCGATGCCGTCGATTACCTCCTGAAACCATTCGATCGCGACCGACTCAAAACCGCGCTGGCCCGCGCCGCCGAACATATCCGTCAACGCCGCGCCGGCGATCTCAGCGCCCGCCTCGAATCCCTGCTTTCCGACTCCGCGCCGGTCAAAAAACCCACGCGGCTCGCCTTCAAATCCGAGGGCCGCGTCGTCTTCCTCAAACCCGACGAAATCGTCTGGGTCGAAGCCGCCGACAACTACGTCCTCCTTCACCTCGCCGACACAACTCGCCTCATCGTTCGCGAAACCCTCACCGCCATCGAGGAACGTCTCGGCTCTTCCGACTTCGCCCGCGTCAACCGCTCCGCCATCGTGCGTCTCGACTGCGTTCGCGAACTTCAGCCCACGTTTCACGGCGATTATACCGTGATCCTGCGCGACGGCGCCACCCGGCTCCCGCTCAGCCGCACTCAACGCGGCCAGTTCGCCAAATTCATCGCCGACTAAAGCCCCCTTCGCGCCAACGTCTCTCATCTTCGCCCTCGTCTTCCAGCGCGTCACCATCGCCGAACCGCCGACTACCCCAGAACTGTTTCCAAGCGTCATCCGCGTTCCACCGTGGCGGCACATTTCCTGCCCCCCGGTAACGCTCCATGACCAAGCTGCGGATCCTTATCGTCGACGACGAGCCCCTCGCGCGTGATCGCATGCGCGCGCTGCTCTCGACCGACACAGCGGTCGAAATCATCGGCGAAGCCTCCAACGGCATCGACGCCCTCACTGCCATCCAAACCCTCCAACCGGAGCTTGTCTTCCTCGACATGCAGATGCCGGGCTGCGACGGACTCGAAGTCATCCGCCGCCTCTCCGATCCCCGGCCCGCCATCGTCTTCGTCACCGCCCACGAACGCTTCGCCGTCGAAGCCTTCGCCGCCGAAGCGACCGACTACCTGCTGAAACCGTTCGACCGTGCCCGCCTCCAGCTCGCGTTGAACCGTGTCCGCGACTCCCTCGCCGCCCGCCGCGAACGCGATCTCGGCTCCCGCCTCGAATCACTCCTCGCCGCGCGCGCCCCCGAACCCGAGCGCATCGCCGTGCGCGCCGACGGCCGCGTCGTCTTTCTCAAGCACAGCGAAATCGTCTGGGTCGAAGCCGCGAACAACTACTGCGTGCTCCACCTCGCCGACCAAAAACGCTTCATGCTGCGCGAAACCCTTTCCTCCCTTGAAACCCGCTTCGCCGGCTCCGGTTTCGCCCGCATCAACCGCTCCGCCCTCGTTCACCTTAACCGCGTCCGAGAACTCCAGTCCGCCGCCTACGGCGATTACGTCGTCGTTCTCGACACCGGCCAACGCCTTCCCCTCTCCCGCAATTTCCGCGGCCGCCTCGAACGCTTCCTCCCCGAGCCCCTCTAACGCAACCTTCCCCTCCGCCGCTGAGCATCTAACCGCCGTTTTTCAGCATCTCAGCCCTGCGCCGTTCCGTTTGCCGCTGGCGCCATTACGCCAGCATCATGCCCTCCCCCACGTTCGGGGCACTTTTCCTTTCCCGTGCCCGCGCGTCGCGTCTTCAACGCACGCTCTTCCTCTCTCTCGCTCTCGGCGTGCCCGTCGCCTCGATCGCCGCGCCTCCCGTCAACCCGGAATTCTGTTCGCCGACCGCAATTCCGGGCATCCCGATGCCCAATCAACCGGAGAGCACGCGCCGCATGGCCGCGATGCTCCAGAAACTCGCTTCGGACGGCGCTCCTTACGAAAATCCCTACCGCGCCTCCGAAACCGCCGACCTCCTCCGCTCCGCGCTCGCCGCCACCACCGATCCCGTCGAGCGCCAGAAATACCGCCTCCCCTTCGGCAATGCGCTCCTCCGCGCCGGCGCCTCCCGCGAAGCCCTCGCCCAATATCAACACTACGAAGCCGGACTCCGCGAGCGCACCCCCGATCTCCCCGCGCATCTTTTCGCGCGCGTCCAGACGCTCAAAGCCATCTCTCACCTGCGCATCGGCGAACAGGAAAACTGCCTCCTCAATCACAACGGCGACTCCTGCCTCTTCCCCATCCGCGACGGCGGTATCCACCAACTCCCCGAAGGTTCCCGCGCCGCCATCACCGAGCTCACCGCCCTGCTCGAAAAATTTCCCGGCGATCTGCGCGCCCGCTGGCTTCTCAACATCGCCTACATGACGCTCGGCGAATATCCCGACAAAGTCCCTGCCCGTTGGCTCATCCCTTCCCAAGCCTTCGAATCCGACTACGACATCAAACGTTTCCCCGACGTCGCTCCCGCCCTTGGGATCGATTCCGACGAACTCGCCGGCGGCGTCATCCTCGACGACTTCAATAACGACGGTTTCCTCGACGTCCTGTCGTCCACCTGGCGCTCCACCGGCCAGCTTCGCTTTTTCCTCAACAACGGCGACGCCACGTTCACCGAACGCACCGCCGAATCCGGTCTCCTCGGCCTGACCGGCGGACTCAACATGATCCACGCCGACTACAACAACGACGGCTTCATCGACGTCCTCGTCCTCCGCGGCGCCTGGCTCGGCGATCTGGGTCGCCATCCCAATTCCCTCCTCCGCAACAATGGCGACGGCACCTTCACCGACGTCACCGAGGAAGCCGGCCTCCTCAGCTTCAACCCCACCCAGACCGCCGCCTGGTTCGATTTCAACGGCGACGGCCATCTGGATCTTTTCGTCGGCAACGAAACCACGCCCGGCGAAGGCCAAAGCTACCCCTGCGAGCTGTATCGAAATAATGGCGACGGCACGTTCACCGAATGCGCTTCCGCCAACGGCGTTGCCCTCGTCGGTTTCGTGAAGGGCGTCATCGCCGGCGATTTCAACAATGACGGCCGCCCCGATCTCTACATCTCGCGCAAATCCGGCCCCAATCTCCTCCTGCGCAATGACGGCCCCGCCGTCGACGTCGGTTCCTCCCGTGCCCCCGGGCGCTTCACCGACGTCGCTCTCCAAGCCGGCGTCACCCAACCATTCGAAAGTTTTTCCTGCTGGTTCTGGGACTACGACAACGACGGCTGGCTCGATATCATGGTCAACGGCTACGGGATTCAGGACGCGGGTGACATCGCCGCCGACTACCTCGGCATCCCGCACGCCGGTCACCGCGCCCGGCTTTTCCGCAATCAAGGCGACGGCACCTTCGCCGACGTCACCCAGCAGGTCGGGCTCTACAAAGTCCTGCACACCATGGGCTGCAATTTCGGCGATCTCGATAATGACGGCTGGCTCGATTTCTATGTCGGCACCGGCGATCCCGACTTCACCACGCTTCTCCCCAATCGCATGTTCCGCAACGACGGCGCCCGTCGCTTCCAAGACGTCACCACGTCCGGCGGTTTCGGCCAGCTCCAGAAGGGACACGCCATCGCCTTCGGCGATATCGACAACGACGGCGATCAGGATGTTTACGCCGACATGGGCGGCGCCGTGTCCGGCGACAACTACCGCAACCAACTCTTCGCAAACCCCGGGCACGGCAACCGCTGGCTGAAGCTCCAGCTCGAAGGCGTGAAATCCAATCGCGACGCCCGGGGCGCTCGCCTCAAGATCGTGCTTCAAACCCCCTCAGGTCAGCGGACGCTGCATCGCGAGATTTCCAGCGGCGGCAGCTTCGGCGCCGCGCCTCTCCGCCAGGAAATCGGTCTCGGCGACGCCACCGGCATTCTCTACGCCGAAATTTTCTGGCCCGTTACCCGCCAGACCCAGCGCATCGACGGCCTCCAGCCTAATCGCGCCTATCACATCCGCGAAGACGCCTCGTCCGCGGTCGCGGTAAACCTGAGGAGCTTTACGCTCCCGACTCCGAGCACGTCCCATCACCAGCATCACCACCACGCTCAAACCGCGCCCGGCACGCCCGACCACCTCGCCGCACGGTAAACATCCGACCGCGAGCAAATCGATCGACATGATCTTCCGTCGCCTCCGTTTCACGCTGCTTCCTCTCGCTTGTGCCTCCGTTTCCCTTGCGACCGCACAGCCTTTGACACCCTCATCGCCCGAAGCCGCCGCCTACGCGACGTTTGGCATCGTCATCGCGCAAAACGTCCGCCTCGACGAACTCCGCCTCAGCGACGCCCAGTTCGAAGCCTTCATCGACGGCCTCCGCCGCTATCGCCTCAAACGCCCGCCTCCCTCTCTCAATAGCGAAGCCGAGACGATCCTCGAAGACATCCGCCAGCGCGTAAACCGGCTCCAACAAGCCCCCGCCTCAACCTCCGCGCCCCAACAAGATCCGCTCCGCTCCTACCTCGCTTCCGTCCGCGAGCAACTCAGCCTGCAGGAAAACGAAAGCGGCCTGCTCCACCGGATTCTCAGCGGCAGCGTGGGTCCGCGTCCGCGCGCCATCGACAGCGTCGTCATCGACATCGCCGCGAAGTCCCCCGACATGTCGACCGATCTGCCGCAGCTCTCGCGGAAAGACGCCCGCATCAAAGTTTCCGATCTCCTCCCTGGCATCGCCGAAGGCGTTCAAATGCTCACGCTCGGCGCTTCTCAACTTCTCGTCCTTCCGCCGCACCTCTCCTTCGGCGAAAACCCCTGGCCCGAGGGACTCCAGCCCGGCATGCCTCTCGTCTTTCAAATCACGTTGAAAGAAATCATCTCCGCCACCGATCCCGCACCGCAGCGCTAGCGGCCACCGGAATCGGCCTTAGCTACGCCGCAAACCTCAGCCAGGCCTGGGAAAGTGCCTTGCATTAGCTCCAGGTCAACCGGCCGCGTGCGGCGGATCACAAATATATCGCTTTGCGATCCACCCCCGAATCCTAGCAACTCACCCCAAAGACCTTTGCCTCCCCCCACGTTCGCGCCTTTATCAAGCTCCCCTGCGCGTTCAGCCCTTGTGCGATGCGCCACCCCTTTCCCGCTTATGACCTCACTCCGTGCTCTCCCCCTGCTGGCCGCCTTGATCATCGGCGCGTTCATCCCAGCCGCGTCCGCCAATTCCGTTCTTTATTGGAACGAACAAGTCATCAACGCCACCCGGCTCTCGCGCAATCCCCCGCCGCCTTCGTCGATGTTCCTCGCCGCCTTCCATGTGGCGATTTTCGACGCCGTGAATGGCATCACCCGCACTCACAAGGGCTGGCTCGTGAACGATCCCGCCCCCGCCGGCGCCGACATCGATGCGGCCATCGCCGGCGCCGGCTACACGGTTCTGAAGCACTACTGGTCTCAATCCAGTAACCCCCGAAATCTCAAAATCGCCTACGACAAAGCGATCGCCGAGATCCCCGATGGCCAGGCCAAAACCGACGGCCTCGCGTGGGGCAAACACGTCGCCGAGCGCATCATCGAAGAGCGCTCCCAGTCCGGCTTCAACAAACCGATTCCCGGCACCTACTCCAGCAACGAGCCGGGCAAATGGCGCGAAACCCCGACCGGCTTCCGCCCGCCCGTCCTTCCCCACTGGGGCAAGGTCAAGCCGTTCGTCATGACTTCGCCCGATCAATTCCGCGCTCCGCCGCCTTACCCGATCGATTCGAAGGAACACGCCGAAGAGCTCGCTTTCGTCGCCAAGGTTGGCGCGCGTGACAACGCCGAACGCACCGAAGACCAGACCATGACCACGCCGTTCTGGTCCGACGATCTCGGCACCGCCACCCCTCCCGGCCACTGGAACGTCATCGCCCGGGAACTGGTCCGCCGCTTCAATCTCTCCACCCTCGATACCGCTCGCCTCTACGCCCTCCTCAACCTCGCCGGGGCCGATGCCGCGATTTCCTGCTGGGACACGAAATTCTTCTACAGCACGTGGCGCCCGGAAACCGCGATTCGCGAGCTCGGCACCGAGATCAACCCGGTCATGGTCACGCTCCCCGACTTCATCCCCAACATGGTCTCGCCGGCGTTCCCCGCCTACACCTCCGGCCACAGCACCTTCTCCGCCGCCGCCACCCGAGTGCTCGAACGTTTCTTCGGGCGCGACGACATCGAGTTCACCGCCACCTCCGACGGTCTCCCCGGCGCCGTCCGTTCCTACAAGAGCTTCTCGCAGGCGCGCGAGGAGGTCGGCATGAGCCGCGTCTGGGGCGGCATCCACGTCATGCAAGACAACATCGAAGGGCAGAAAGCCGGCATCAAAATCGCCGATTGGGTTTCCGATAACGCCCTCCAGCCGCTCAACGCCAGCGCTGTCGCCCAAAAATAACCGCCGGGGACCGCCCCCGCGTTTCACAGTGGCTCTGCGCGTCAGCGCGCGCAGAGCTCGAGGAAAAGAAATCCGCGCCCCGACCATCCACTTCGCAGTTCACTCGAAAAGGGTCCCGCCGGACCGGGGCGTTCACCGCCTTCCGTCATGAGTTCTTCCGCCAGCCAACTCACCTCCCTGAAACTTGCTTGGATTTTACGCATCGGCGTAGCCGGTTGCTTCATCGGCCACGGCGCCTTCGGGATCATCACCAAGGCCGCGTGGGTTCCTTACTTCGCCGTGGGTGGCATCTCGGAAGCCCTCGCCTGGAAACTCATGCCGGTCGTCGGTGCCATGGACATCGGCATCGGCCTTCTCGCCTTGGTCTGGCCCACCCGCGCCCTCTATGCTTGGGCCGCAATCTGGGCTGTCTGGACCGCTCTCTGCCGACCACTCGCCCATGAGCCATTCTGGGAAACCCTCGAGCGCGCCGGCAACTACGGCGTGCCGATCGCGCTGCTCGTCGCTTTCGGTTTCCACGCTCCTTGGTTCCGCCGCCTTCCTGCTTCGTGGCCGACTTTCTCGGATCTTAAACGCACGCAGTTCGCTTGGTCTCTCCGCCTCACGACCGCCACACTCCTCGCCGGCCACGCGGGGCTCGGCTTCTTCACGCTGAAAGCCGGACTCGCCCACCACTACTCCGCTGCTTGGGCCGACGCTCCCGCCAATACCGTCGTAATCGTGGGCGCGTTCGAGTTCGCCCTCGCCACCGCCGTTCTCCTCCGGCCCGTCCCTTCCCTCCTCGTCGGCGTCGCTCTTTGGAAAATGGCTTCCGAAAGCCTCTTTCTCATCGCCGGCGATCCCGTCTGGGAATTCATCGAACGCGCCGGCAGCTACACCGCCCCCCTCGCTCTGGCCGTTCTTCTCGCTAAAACTCGCCGCAATAACCTTTCCTCCTTTTCCCCTGCGGCTGCCTGAACTCCCCCATCTTTCCCGACATGCTGAAATCCACCGCCCTCGCCACTGCCCTGCTTACCGCGTCCGCCACTTTCGCCGCACCCGCATATCATGCGCTGCCGCTACGGCCGCGCGCTCCCCTGCCGGCCGACGCCAAGCTGTTCACCGTCATCCCGAACTCCGAGGCGAATCTCACCGTCCCGAACGTGTTCAACGACCCGCGCATGTGGGGCGAGCGTTTCCGCGAACTCACCTTGGGCGCCGTCGAAACCGGCATCGTCGTTGCCGACTTCGATAACGACAACATGCCCGACATCTTCGCCGTCTCCAAAAACGGCCCGTGCGCCCTCTACCGTCAGGTCGCTCCCTTCAAGTTCCTCGATGTCGCTTTCGCCTCCGGCGTCGCCTGCGACGAACCGGGCTCCTCGAAAACCGGCGCTACCGCCGTCGACATCAACCAGGACGGCTGGATGGACCTCTACGTCTGCCGTTACGACGCTCCCAATCTTCTCTTCATCAATGACACCGAGGGCGGCTTCGTCGAAAGCGCCGCCGCCTACGGCCTCGATGTGAAGGACGCCTCCGTCCACGCCGTCTTCGCCGACTACGATCGCGACGGCGACCTCGATGTCTATCTCGTCACCAACATCCTCGATTTCTCCAAAGCCCCCCAGGGCCGCCGCGACTTCCTGTTCCGCAACGACGGCGGCAAATTCACCGACGTCACTTCCGAATCCGGCGTCTGGGGTCTCACCCAGGGCCACACCGCCATCTGGTTCGACGCCAATCACGACGGCTGGCCAGACCTCTATGTCGCCAACGACTTCGAAACGCCCGATCGCTTCTACCTCAATAACGGCGACGGCACCTTCACCGATGTCGTCGACGAACGCCTCCCGCACGTCACTTACTTCTCCATGGGCGCCGACTCCGGCGACATCAACAACGACGGGCTGATCGACTTCTTCGTCGCCGACATGCGCGACCGCTCCCACGCCGAGTTCATGACCGGCATGGAGGAAATCGGCCGCGGCCTCTGGGAGATGGAACGCGTCAGCGACCTCGTCCCGCAATACATGTGGAACGCCCTTTACCTCAACACCGGCACCGACCGCTTCGAAGAGATCGCCCACCTCACCGGCATGCAGGCCACGGGCTGGACCTGGGCCACCCGCATCGCCGACCTCGATAACGACGGCCTCCTCGACACGTTCACCACGGCCGGGATGATCCGCAACTTCATCGACGCCGACCTCGTCGATAAGCAAAACGTCGCCCCCACGCTTACCGCCCGCGCGAACGTCTGGAAAAACTCCGGCCCGCGCAACGAATCCCTCCTCGCCTTTCGCAATCTCGGCGATCTGCAGTTCGCCGACGTATCCAGCGAGTGGGGACTCGACCACAAGGGCGTCAGCTTTGGCTCCGCTCTCGCCGACCTCGATGGCGACGGCGATCTCGACATCGTCTTCGGCAACTACGACGCCCCGCCGACCGTCATCCGCAACAACTCCACCACCGGCCATCGCGCCGTGATCAAGCTCGCCGGCCGCGCCCCCAACCTCCACGCGATCGGCGCCGAGGTTCACCTCGAGACGGAGAACGGCATCCAAATCCGCCAGCTCTTCACCGAACGCGGCATCACCGCCAGCGAACCGGCCCTGCTTCACTTCGGTCTCGGCGAAACGGATGCGATCAAAAAACTCACCATCCGCTGGCCCCGCGGCCAAGTTCAGATTCTCGAGAACCTTCCCGCCAACCAGCTTCTCACCATCGCCGAACCCGAGCTTGGCGACACCAAGCCCGCGCCCGCGCTCGCTCAAGCGAACCTCACGAAAGCGCTCTACACCGAATCCGCTTCCGTCCGCGGCCTGAAGCACGACGCCAAGCTTCGTCCGTTCGACGAATTCACCCGCCAGCGTCTCCTCCCGCGCCGCCTCAACGGCCTCGGTCCCGTTCTCGCCACCGCCGACGTCAACCGCGACGGCCACGCCGATCTTTTCGTCAGCGGCACCGCCGGCCAGGCCGGCACGCTCTTCCTCGGCCAAGCCGACGGCAAGTTCGTTCCCGCCGCCGATCAGCCCTGGGCCGCCGCCCTCGAATCCGACGACGTCGGCGCGCTCTTCTTCGACGCCAATGGCGACGGCGCTCCCGATCTTCTGCTCGTCGCGGGCGGCATTCAGCACGCCCAAGGCGACACCGCCCTCAACGACCGCCTGTATCTAAATGACGGACACGGCAAATTCGCCCTCGCCTCCGCCGATAGCCTTCCGGCCGATGGCGAGTCCACCGCCGCCGTCGCTTCCGCCGACTTCGATGGCGACGGCCGCCCCGACCTCTTCATCGGCGGTCGTGTCATCCCCGGCCAATACCCGAAAACCCCGCGCAGCTTCCTCTATCGCAACGTCGGCGGTCGCTTCGTCGACGTCACCGATCAGGTTGCCCCTGCTCTGCGCACGATCGGCATGGTCACCGCCGCCTCGTTCGCCGACCTCGACAACGACAAACGCCCCGACCTCGTCGTCGCCACCGAATGGGGTCCGGTCTCCGTCTTCCGCAACACCGGCACCGCCTTCGAAAACGTCACCGAAAAGCTCGGTCTCTCCGGCATCACCGGCTGGTGGAGCGCGCTCAACATCGTTGATGTCGATGGCGACAACCGTCTCGACCTCGTCGCCGGCAACGTCGGCCTCAACACCAAATACCGCGCTTCTGCCCAACACCCGACCGTCCTCTTCGCGGGCGTTTTCGACGATTCCGGCAAGGAGCACCTCATCGAGGCCCAGTATCACGATGCCGCGCTGTATCCCGTTCGTGGCCGCAGCAAACTCGCCTACGGCTTCCCGTGGATCCGCCAGAAATTCCGCACGTTCAAAGCCTACTCGGAGGCCACCGTTGAAGACATCTTCGGCGCCGAACGCCTCGCTAACGTGCAGAAACTCGCCGCCACCGAACTCGCCAGCGGTATCTTCCGCCAGCAGTCCGACGGAACTTTCAAGTTCCAGCCGCTCCCGCGTCGCGCCCAGTTCGCGCCGATCAACGCCATCGTCGCCAGCGATCTGACCGGCGACGGGATCCTCGATCTCTACTGCGTCGGCAACAACTTCGGTCCCGAGCCCACCACCGGCCGCTTCGACGGTTCCCTCGGCGTCCTGCTGAAAGGCAACGGTCGTGGCGATTTCGCGCCGCTCTCGCCCGGCGAATCCGGCCTTGCCGTCTTCGGCGACGCCCGCTCCGCCGTGGTCGTGGGCAACGCCCTCGCCGTCTCCCGCTGCGAAGGGCCCGTCCTTCTCTTCACCAAGTAGGGCAGGTTTCGAACCACGCTTTCCGCCCGCCGACCGGGCGTTCCCAACCCGCCGCACTCTGCGGCGGGTTTTCTTTTTACTTCCCGCGCCGCCTCCTAGTCACACGCTCCTCTTTCATGCGACGCCCTTTCGCTTTCCTCTCCCTCCTCTTCTTCTTTCTCCCGAGCGTCCTTCTTCGCGCTGCCTCGCCCCTCGCCGATGCGCCGTCCGCTTTCCTCCGCGCCTGCGGCGCCACCCCCGTCGCCTTTCAACCGTTCACCTCCGAAACCTTCGCCCGCGCCGCCTCTGAACAGAAACCTCTCTACGTCTTCATCGGTCTCTCCACGAGCGAGCTTTCCCGCGCCATGCTGAAACAAACCTTCAGCAACGCCGACAGCGCCAGCTTCCTCAACGAGTCCTTCATCTGCGTCGCCGTCGATGCCCACGAGCGTCCCGATCTCGTCGCTCTCTATCAGAGCTACACGCAACACGTCCGGCAGCTCAACGGCCTCCCGCTCAACCTCTGGCTCACCCCCGACTTGAAACCTTTCGAAGGCGCCAACTACCTCCCGCCGACCGAAGAATGGGGCAAGGAAGGTTTCCTCACCGTCGCCAAACGCGCCGCCGCCGGCTGGCAAGCCGATGCGGACGCCCAACGCGCCAAAGCCGACGAAGCCATCGCGACCATCGAATCGTTCCTCCCCACCGAAGCCCCTGCCCCGCTCTCCGACGCCGATCGCACCCGCTTCCTCAACGAAGGCCGCGAAACCTGGCTCGGCCTCCACGATTCCACCAACGGCGGTTTCGGCGATCCGCCCAAATCCCTCGAGCCCGAACTCCTCCGCTTCCTGCTCACCGACGCCGCCACCCGCGAGGCCGCCGTCACCACCCTTCACACGCTCCTTCGCAGTCCCGTCCGCGATCCGCTCGACGGCGGTTTTTTCCGCTACGCCAGCGACGCCGAGTATCGGCAGCCCTACTTTCAAAAAACCCTCGCCGATCAAGCGCGCATCTCCCTCGTCTTCCTCGACGCGTTCGCGCTCACGAACGACGCCACCTTCGCCGACGCCGCCCGCGATGCCCTGGGCTACGTCCTCGATCACTTGAAGGGCGCTGCCATCGAAGACTCCACCGGCGAATCGCTCGCGTCGTATTTCTTCACCGCCGCCGAGATCCAGAAACTCCTCGGATCCTCCGCCGCCGCTTTCAACGCCGCTCACGGCATCACTTCCGAGGGCAATATCCCCGCCGACACGTTTCCCAACATTTCCGGTGGCCAGAACCTTCCTCGCCTCGTCGATCCCGCCGTCACTCCGCGCACGCAATTCACCGAAGCCTACGCCAAACTTCTCGCTCACCGCCGCGCTCGCGCCACGCCGTTTCGCGAGGATCCCGCCACCGCCGGCGCCCGCGGACTCCTCCTCGGCGCACTCTCCCGCGCCGCGACCGACTTGAAAAACCCCCGCTTCGCTTCCGCCGCCGCCGCTGAATTCGCCTCCCTCCGCGAGCAGTTTTTCGCTCCCGATTCCACGCTCCGCCGACTGCCCAACCGCCCGCACGCCGCCTCGCCCCTCGACTACGCTCAAGTCATTGGCGGTCTCCTCGCGCACAACACGCCCGACTCCACCGCCCTGGCGAAACAGCTCCTCGCCACGCTCAACACTCGCCACCTCAGCGCGTCCTCCCGTTACCTCGCCGCTTCGTCCGACACCGCTCCCGAGTTTTTCCTCCGCGTGCGCGCAATCGCCACCTACCCCGGCGAACCCTCTGCTCCCGAGCCCGCCCTCCTCCTCGCGCTCGCCGGCCAAAACATGGCCCAGGATCTCCCTTCGCGTCTAGCGCCCGCCATCGCCACCGACCTCCAGGATTCCTTCGAGGCCCCTCGCGGCGACGTCCTCCTCGCCCTGTCACGATAAGCGATCTCTGTTTCCTTCCGCTTCTGACGGACTACAACGACGGTGCGCGACCAAAAGCCCGTCGATAAGCCGCAGACAACCCTTCGATTTCCCCCCGCGGGACGCGAGTTTGACGCACCGCGCGGCCCAGCCATTCCCGCGCCGCTGCTTCGTCCCCCGCCGCAATCGCTTGGAAGGTCAGCGTCGCCAGCGCCATCGGATGGCCCGGCTCCGCCTCGAGCGCGCGGTGAAACTCGGCCACTCCTTCTTCAACGCGCCCCAGTTTCAACAACACCATCGCGAGCTCGATGTAGGTATCCGCCTCGGTTGGACGCACCCGAATCGACGTCCGAAAATGCGGCAGCGCTTCTTCCCTGCGTCCAGCCGCCGCTAGTTGCTGCGCACGCATGCGATGGAGTCCCGGCGACTCCGGACAATGCGCCAATCCCGTCTCCAGCGCCTGCTGCGCGCGCCCCGCTTCCCCCATCGAAACGAGCACGCCGAATAAGTAAGCCCAGCCGTCCGCAAATGTTGGGTCGAGTTGCGTGCAACGCTCCAGCTGTTCGCGCGCCGCTGCCTTCTGCTCGGATTGGATCAAGGCCAGTCCAAGCTGAAACCGAAGCGGCGCATCGTTTGGCAACAGCGACACCGCACGCCTCAGCCAGCGAATCGCTTTGCCCGCCTCGCCGCGCGCCTTGGCTGCCCCGGCCGCCACCGCGAGCTGAAACGGATCGAAGCTCCGCTCGTTCAGCTCTTCCATCCACGGATCCGCTATATCGCGAAACGCGCCGGCTTTGCTCCGCCCGCGAATCTGCTCCGCTTTCAAAGCCTGCCCGAGCCGCTCGTAAATCGGGACGATCAGATCCTGCCCCATCGCTCCTCGCGTCGTCTCGATCAGTCGCTCGAGTGTCTCACGAGCCGCGGTCCACTCTTCCCGCTCGATGTGGCAGCGCGCGAGGCCGAGCAGGCTGTAGGGTTCCCCCGCCTCCTGCCGCTGCACCGCGGCGAATACCGCCCGCGCATCGTCCAGCCGCCCTTTCTTCAACAGAATTTCACCGAGCCGGATTCTCGCGGGGACATACGTGATCTCCCGCTTTCCGACGCGAACGAGGCGCTCCTCCGCAAGATCGAGGTCCCCATAACCCGCGGCAATGATCGCATCGCGATACGCCCAGCGCGGTTCCGACGGCGCAAGCCTCAGCAGCGCCGCATAGCAGGCACGCGCCTCTGAAAGAAAGCCGTTGGCGTGATAAAGTTCGGCAAGAGCTCCGAGCGCATCGATCGAGCCCCACCAACCCGACGCCTTCTCCGTCTCCCCGATCACTTCAGCGGCGAACGCCTGCGGATGGCCCTCAAGATCCGGAGGCGTCGGCAGCGCCGAAGCAACCAAACGCTGGCGTCCGCCTTGCCACACTCCCCACGAGACCGACGCCACCGTCGCCAGGATGGCAATGATCAACCAGGCCCGCCGACGAAATCCCGAACGCTGCGCCCGATTCATGGTGACGACCGCTCCCAAAACGTAATCCGGCCTCCCGCCTCGGCCGGTTTGAACACATGAAAGCCCGCCGTGACGAGCGACCATTCCTTTTCCGTTCCGAACTCGCCTGCCGCCACCGCGACCAGATGCCGCGGCGAGTAGGCGAGGATTCTCTTCTCAAAGCTCCCATCCGCTTGTTGGCGGAACCACACCAGCGAAGGAACCGGTCGCTGACGCGCATCAGTTTCCACAAAGGCCGCCACCGCCACCACATCGAGTTCTCCGTCCCGATCGAGATCCAGCACGATTGGATTATATGCTCCCGCCATGTCTCCAATTCGCCGATACACGAAGAGGCCGTTCCCACGGTTCTCCAGCCATTGCACGCCATGATAAGGGCGGGGGCCAGGGATCACCGCCGGCCCGAACCCGTCGCCATTCGCAAAGACGAGATCTGGCCGGCCGTCCCGGTTCAAATCCGCCACGGTCATCCCGCTGCACCCGTAGTCCTCGTTGGCCGACGCCCAGATCCGGCTGCGCTCGAACCTTCCCGCGCCGCGATTGGAAAAAAGATAAATCTCCTCCCACTGCTGCGACATCTGCGCCGCAATGTCCAACCGCCCGTCGCCATCGAAATCCGCCAGGCTCACCGTGATCGCTCCCGAGAGTTCGAGCAAGGTATGCGGTCGAAATTGCCACGGCCCCACTTGTTCCAGCCAGCGAACTTCTCCCTGGTCGTAACCGAACTGCGCGAGCACGAGGTCCGGCCTGCCGTCGCCGTTCACATCCGCCGCCTTCACGGCCGTCACGCGTGACGTGTTGTCGAGGATCGTCCGCTGCAGGAATCCCTCCGCCCCTCGATTCTCCAACACCACGACGGCACCGATGCGATCGTTGTTGGGGAACACCGCCCCCATGCACGCGATCATCACGTCGAGATCGCCGTCGCCATCCACGTCGAAGGCCTCCACTTGCACGGGCGCCTTCACGTCGGCGGTCAGCACACGCTCCTCAAAGTCGCCCGATGCGACCTGCCGCAGCCACAGCACCCGATTCTCCTGCGCCTCACACGCGAGCACGTCCAGCGCGCCATCTCCATCCAGGTCGACACTCGTCACCCACGCGATCCACGGCTGCTTCCCGCCTGGTTCGCCGATTTCCCGCGGACGAAATCGCTCCGTCTCCTCCTTCGTTTCCATGCGCGCCGGCAGGTCGTTTCGAGCTTCCGGGGCACACCCCGAAAAACCGATGGCTGCCAGCGTCACGCACCCAAGAAGCGAACGATGAACGGAGCGTTTGAAAAATCGCTTGGACATACGCGCGGCAAATGAAGCCGGCGAAACCGGCAAGTTGTGGCGAGATCAAAGTCGGCCCGTTCCCGCTTCTTCAAGCCGCCTCCCCGCATCCAAAGAAAATGGCGCCGATATTTAATCGGCGCCGTGATTAGAGCGACAGAGGCAGGCCCGCGGAGCGAGCCAGCCTCTATCGAACGAACTTAGAACGAGAACGTGTTGGCCAGCGTCCAGACCGTCGGCTCCGGGATGCGGCCCACGGCCATCGCGCCATCAGGCTGCACGGTGACCGGGATCAGATCCTTGTCGCCAAACGCATTCCGGACATTGAGCTGCACGCGCCAGTTGATCTTATCGGTGAGCTTGCGCGCATAGCCGACCCACAGATCGACCGCCGTCTCGCGCGGCCCCATGTAGGGATTCGCCAAATCGAACGCGCGAGGATCGTCGACCGTCGCGCCCGGAAGCACCGGATAGCCCACGACCACTTCGTCCTGCCAGCGATAGCCGAAACCGACGTTCACGCCGCGCAGCACGCCTTCGTCGAAGTTGTAGTTCGTCACGACGTTGAAGCGCCACGGACGCAGTTCGGGCACATTCGAACCTTCCTGGATGCGATAGAGCCAGTAGCCCGACATGAATTCGCGCAGATACTTTCCGCGGAGCGATTCGCCTTCGCCGAAGCCGCCGTTCCAGAAGCGGAGGTCGCCGATGACCGCCTGACGATCGCCGCCCGGACGGTGCAGGATGATCGGTGCACCGTTCATCGTGACCGGGGTGTTATACACTTCCCAGCGCGATTCGACGAAATCGATCATCGACTGCGCCATGTTGATGCGTTGGGCCTCGGTTTTCTGCGCGTTGACGACGATGTTCCAGTTCTTGGTCGGGTTGATGTAGAGTTCAAACTCCGTGCCCTTCGAGATGGTGTCGCCCGTGATCGTGAAACCCGGGGGTTCGTTGCCACCGATGAAGTTGCCCGCGTCGGCTGCAGCGATGTCGAGGTTCCACAGCTTGAACCATTCGTCCGACGGGCGATTCGCCATGTAGGCGTTCACGATCGCATCGCCCACCTGCTGGGCATAAGCGATCTGATCCGCCGTCCAGCCGCCGGCCGGAGTTTCCGGCGCCACGATGCCTTGCGGATCGTAGCCCTGCGTAAAGTCGGCCCAGCCGCCCGCCGCGATGCGATTCAGGTTCGCGCGGCCGAAGTTATACGCCCAGCCTTCCGCGCCCCACGTCATGTAGGAACCGCCGAAGCTGTCCAAACGGGAGTTCGTGACCTTGGTTTCGTAGCGGTTCACGCGCAGCGAGATCCGGTCGTCCCAGGTCGAGATCATGAAGCCGTAATCCTTGGTTTCGCCCTTCGGCGACGCTAGGGAATCGCCCACGATATCGATGCGTCCGGCCGCGGGCTGGAAGTTCTCGGAACGGTTGTAGAACAACGACACGCCCGTGTTACCCCACAGCTTTTCGCGCAGGCGCTTCGGGGTGTGCAGCACGATGCTCCAGCTCGTCGTGCGACCCTTCTCGATGTCGTCCGGCGTGTCCGACAGCTTGTAGACGCTGGGATCGAAGTTCACCGTCTGGCTGCCGTCCGGCTGCATCGGTCCCTGCAGCGCATAGGACTTCTGCCGATCGATGCGGACGCCGTAGCTCGGCACCAAGGTGCCGTCGAACAGGTAGGCCTGCCAGTTGCCAGCATACGAATCGGTGATCGCGCGGGTGAGCTGCGCCGTTTGCGTGAGCTGGTTGCGCGCTCCCTGGGCATCGCTGGTCAGCGCGATATTGCGGTTGGCGCCGCCGAAGCCGACGTAGTTGTCGGGGTTCTCCACCTGGGTCACGGTCTGGCCGTATTGATTCACCCACGGGTCCGTCGGGCTGACGCCGGCGTCCTTCCAGTCCATGCTGAATATCTTCACGTTGCCCGACACGGGCGTCTGGTGCGCGTGCAGACGGCCGATGTTGGCGCCGGAGATGGAGTCGCGTGCCGCGAGATTGTCGGAGCCGAGATAATTCACCGTATTCACGGCGCGATTACGCATGATCGGATCCGAGATGACCTGCAGGCCGTAAGCCGCATCCGCCGCGTAGCGGATCCAGCTGCGCGTCTCGCGCTTGTAGTCTTCCGAGCTCAAGAGGCCGTTGACCATGTGGCGGCCGAGGATCTTCGCCAAGAGGCTGCTGCCATCCATCACGTCCGAAGCGCGGAACTCGGCGAAGGCCGACAGGCGCCACGAGTCGCGTTTCGAATCGAAGCTGTTGTTCGCAAACTGATCGGAAACGATGACCGCCTTTCCGTAGTTCGGATTCTGCGAGCCGTCGATCAGCGTGCGGTTCAGGTCGATCGTGATCGCCTGGCCGAAGTCGGACATCAGGTTCGTCTGTCCCCGGGTGTAGTCTTGGCGGTCGATCACGCCTTCGATGCCGAAGCGGTTGTCGAAGAAGGTCTGCGACACCGAGACGTTGTAGGCTTCCCAATCGGACCACTCGCTCTTGTTCGGACCGTCGAGCAGGTTGTTGTGGAAATCGAAGATCGACGGGTCGCGAATGACTTCATCGCGGTAGAAATCGGAGTTGGGCAGGCGCTGCGCATTGCCCTCGAGATCCTTCCGCGAGACGACGCCCGACATGATCGTCCACGGGAGCGATTTCACGATCGAGGTCGCGTTCTTCGGCAGCTCCGTCAGCATGAGCGAATTGTCGCCGCTGGTGGGATCCGCGAAGACGGCAACGATGCCGCCGTAGTTGCGGCCGAAGGCTCCGATGGCGCGGTTGTAGTAGTTGGAGTTGTCGCCACGCACGCCGGCTCCGAGATCGCCCGCCGCGCGAAGCGCATCGAGCGTCGGGCCGTCATTGATGCCGATGGTCTGGATGTTCAGACCGCCCGCCCGGCGAATCGCCGCCAGCGCCGGATCCGTCCACCACGGCGTGATCAAGTCGCCCGGCGGGAGGATGCGCGGCCGGTTCGCGTCGATCTCACCCGTCTCGAACTTGGCCTTGATCGAGGTGCGGCCATCCGCGCCCTGGAAAAGGTTGGGGTCGTAACGCACGGCCGCATAAAGCCGCTTGTCGTGATTGAACGCGGGCTTCTGGCGATACTTCGTGTCGTCGTTCAGAGCCGACACGCGGAACGCGAGCACGTCGGGCACCGCGACGTAATTGTAGTCGGCGGACAAACGCACCGTGCCGTAGTTGTCGAAACGGATCTCGGCTTCGCCGCCGTTGCGGAACGAAGCGTCGTTCGTCGACGCATTGATGATGCCCGCGGGCGCGCCCATGCCGAACAGGATCGCATTCGGTCCGCGCTGGATGTCGACGCGGCCCACATTGAATGAGTCCCACGGAATGTCCGTCAGGAAGAAGTCGCGCGTGTTGTCCGCCTGGCCCAAACCGCGAACGCGCGTGTTGGTGTGCGGCGCCATGCGCTGCGCGGTATCGTCGAGCGTCTTGTTGTCACCGAGACCGGCGAAGTTGCCCGCGAGGCCGCTCACTTCCGTGCCGACCGTGTATTGGAGCAGTGTCTCGTTGTTGATCGCACCGGTGTCGTTGAGGAACTGTTTCGTCACGACCGATATGGCCGAGCCGACATCTTTGAGCTCGGTGCGGATGCGCGAACCGGCGAGCGTCGCCGTCGCCTGATAACTGCCGGAATCCTCCTCCGCGCTGACCGTGAACGGAGAAAGGACAATCACATCGTCGTCCGAGATATCCGCCGAGGCCGCCGGATTGGCAGTCTGCGCACGAAGCCCCGGCGCAGCTGCGAAACAAAGCGCCGACGTCGCCATGATGGCACGCGTCAACGCAGGAATGCGTTTATTGAGCATGGTTGGTGTTAGGGTCTGGGGAAGCGGCGCCGATATGACGCCGACCTCACGCACGGGCTAAGCCCACCGCCGAGGCCTCGCGAATATAGCGATACGCTGCGATTAAGGGAATGAGTTCAGTTACACCTTGCTTGAGGTATTTTGCTGCAGCGCCTTCCGCCTCTCGGAGCAGTCGCTCAGAGGTAAAATCCTCCTTCGATCCCGTCGCGCGCTATATCGCACGCGCGCGATTTGAGTCCGATTACCTTCGCGCTCCAGACTTCGCCTGGACCTTCTTCCGGTAGCCGCCGGGCGAGTCACCGGTGATTCGCTTGAAGACCACGCACATGTATTCGACGTGCTCGAATCCCGTGAGCTCCGCGATTTTCTTCAGGGGAAAATTCGTCTCGAACAACAGCTGCCGGATTTTTTCGACCTGAACCCGCCTGATCTCCGCCTGCGGAGATCGGCCTAAATAGCGTCGGAATTTCTTCTCCAGCTGACTTCGCGACGCGAACGCGTGCTTCAACACTTCGTCCACGCCGATGCCGTGACACGCATGCTCGCGAATGTAGCTCACCGCCGCCGCAACGTTCTTGTCGCCCATCGCCAGGATGTCCGTCGATTGCCGCGTCACGACACCGATGGGCTCAATTCGCCGATCTAGTCCTGACATCTTCTCCCCCGCCATCATTCGCGCGAGTTGATCCGCGGCCTGATAACCGGAGTGAAAGGCATTCGTCGCCACGCTCGACAACGGCGGCTCCGCGAGCTCGCAGCGAATTGGATCGTTGTTCGCCCCGAGCACCGCCACTTCCTCCGGCACCAACAACCCCGCCGCGTGCGCCGCGCTCGAAACCTGCAGCGCCCGCATATCGTTGCACGCCATCACCGCCGCCGGCTTCGGCAGCCGCTTCAACCACGCACTCAACGCCGCCGTCTGCTTCGCATCCCAAAAGGGCGTGAGATCGATCGGATCATCGACGTCAAACACATCGCACTCATGTCCGGCTAGCCGGATCGCCTCGACGAAACCGTCGCGGCGTTCGTTGGACCACCCCGCATCCGCGAATCCGCAAAATCCGAAATGCCGAAACCCGCGCTCCAACAGGTGCTCCGCTCCCAAATGTCCCATCGCCACATTGTCGGGCCGAATCTTCGGCACGCCCGGAAACGGCGGCGTATCGTTCAAGTCCACCAGCGGAAGCCCCAACTCGGCGCAACCATGCACCAGTCCCGGCGAGGTATGACGGCTGATCACGCCGTGCCACTTCTTGCTGCGCAGCCACTGCGGATCCTTCTCCGCCCGCGCTTCATCGTCGAAGAACGTCGCCCAGGGTCGATGCGACCGCTCGTATTGCGCCACCCCCTTCAACATATCGGCGCACTCTTCAAGACGGGTCATGAACACCAACAGCACATGCGGCTTCACGCCGACACGCACACCAGCTCACTCCACAATTGGCAAGCGATGGTTTCGCCACACCGCCTTGGAAGCGCGCGCCGCGTCCGCGCCGTAACAGTCCGCTCAATACGTATCCGCCAGCGATTCGTGCGTCAGTAAACGCTTCAATTTCGCCAGGGTCTGCGTCCGCTCGAACTCCACGATCACCTTCTTCGGCTCATCCGGATAAAGCTCGAAAAAGTTGTCGGTGCACCGAAAACGCACGCCGCGAAAATCGAACGAAAACCGGTGCTGAAAGGCCGTCGACCGAAACACGATCTCCGCCCGCTTCGTTCCTCGCATTCGAATCGTCGCGCGCGTGCGCGCTTCCGGCAGGTTCAAGAAGCGCGGCGCGGTCAAAAACACCGTCTCCTCGCTCACCCGCTCGCCGCCGATTTCCAGCGCGATCCGCACATAAAGCGCATCCCGCGTGTGCCGCTCGATCCACGATGAAAGATCCACCGTCATCTGCCGCACACTTTCGCCGTAGCGCAGTCGCACCGGCTTCCGCCCGCCCTTTAACCGTCGCCCGTCCAGGTGAAACAGCTCCCACGACACCACGCCGGGCGTTTCCATCGGCGCATCGTAAACGGTATAAACATGCACTTCGTGCACCGTGCTCCGCCGATAGTTTCCGATCGTCAGCGTCTCCTCCCCGGGCAAATGCGCACACACCAGCGCCGGCGCAAAGAACCGCCGCGCCACATGATGCAGCGCCCGCCAGCGTCCCGTAAACTCGATCGAGCTCCACGACGCCGCCGGCCAGCAGTCGTTGAGCTGCCAATACAACGCACCCATGCAGCGCGGCATGTGGCGCCGCCAATGCTCCACGCCGACTTGCATGCACCGCGCCTGATTCAGCTGCGAGAGATAGATCAAAGCCTCCTGGCTCTTCGGGAATCGGTAATACTGCGAAACATAGTCCAGGATGATCTGATTCCCCGCCCGATTCTTCTGATGGTTCTCCATCTCCTGCCCGAAAATGTTGTCGTTATGCGGGGGACAGAAGGTCGCGTTCGTTTCTGCCGAGCTGTAACTCTGCATCCCGAATTCCGAACAAAAACGAAACCGCCACCGCTCGTAGCTCTTCACCGGATGCCGCGCATGCCAGACATCCCAATAATGCGTGTCGCCGCGCTTCTCGCCTTCCGCCAGCGCCGCCGGAGTTCCCGCTGACCGCTCGAAGCTGCCGCGCCAGGGCGACGTCGGCCAGTAGCTCGTCGTCCCGTCGAACGTCTCCACCGTCTCCGGCAAAACGCCGTGAAACACCGCTTCGTAATCGCGGCGCAGATTTTCGTTCTTCAACAAATCCGCCTGCTCACGCCCGACCGTGTTGAGCTGCACGATCTCATTGTTTCCGCACCACAACGCGAGACACGCGCGATGCCGCAGCCGTCGCACCTGATGCTCCGCCTCCGCGCGCACGTTCTCCAGAAACGCCGCATCGCCCGGAAAGATGGTGCACGCGAACATGAAATCCTGCCACACCATCAACCCGAGTTCGTCGCAAAGATCGTAGAAATCCTCGCTCTCGTAGATCCCGCCGCCCCACACCCGGACCATGTTCATGTGCGCCTGCGCCGCACTCGAAAGATCCCGTTCGTAATCGGCCCGCCGCAATCCTCCCACCAAACTGTGCGCCGGTATCCAGTTCGCTCCTTTCGCAAAAATCGCGCGGCCATTCACCACGAACTGAAACGACTCGCCCCATTCGTCCTCGTGCCGGTCGAGCACGATCGTCCGCAATCCAATCCGTCGCGACCACCGCCCAATCACCCGCCCGTCCCCCTCCACCGCCTCGAGTTCGACGCGATACAACGGCTGCTCGCCCTGCCCATTCGGCCACCAGAGCCGGGGACTTTCGATTTTGGATTTTCCCTGCTCGATCCAGGCCACAATCGCGCCGTCCAACGAAACCGTCCCGCGCAGCTCCACGTTCGCATGAGGCTTAACCAGCTCCGGCTCAAACCCCAGCCGCACGCTTCCGTTCGGCTCAAGCCATTGTTCCACCCGCACGTTTTCGAGCCGGTTAACCGACCACGCCTCCACGCGAAGGTCGCGCCAGATTCCCGCGGTCACCAGCCGCGGGCCCCAATCCCATCCAAACTGACACTGCTGCTTGCGCACGGTCGAACTCCGCCCGACGGGATCGTTGTATTCAAATGGCTGATGCGCCAGCCGCTCGCGGGCAATGACATCGATCGCACTTTCGAAGCGGACAAGAATCTCATTCCGCCCCGCCCGCAGGAAGCGTTTCACGTCCCAGCGATACCCGACGAACATGTTCTCCGTTCGCGCGATCTCCCGGCCGTTGATCGCAACGACGGCAAACGTATCCAGCCCGTCCGCCACCAGCTCGACTACGTCTTCGGCGAGCATGTCCCGCGTAACGGCAAAGGTCGTCCGATACTCCCACACATGCTCCCCGATCCACTGCACTTCCGCTTCGTTGCAGCCCCAAAACGGATCGGGGATCGCGCGATGCCGCAGCAAATCGCGATGCACGCATCCCGGCACGACCGCGGCGCGCCACCGCGAGTGCGTTGTCGCATCGCGAAACATCCACGTCGTTTTAGATAGGGAAAGGGTCTGCATATGAGGCGCCGCGGGGCGCTGTGACTATTTCAACGGGTTCGCCTTGATGAACTCCACCACTTCCTGGGCCTCGCAAAAGCAGAGCGCCGAAAACGTATCCGCCGCTCCGTAGTAAATCGCGATCCGCCCACTCGGCGCATCGCACACCGCTCCCACCGGAAAACACACGCCCGGCACGAACCCGGTCAGCTCATACGGCGCCTCCGGACACAGCAGCGCCTCACGACAGCGCGCGATCACCTTCCAGGGTTGTTCGAGATCCAGCAGCGCGGCGCTCATCGAATACACAAAGCCATTGCAGGTCTGCGTGACCGCATGGAAGAACAACAGCCAGCCTTCACTCGTCTCGATGGGCGACGGTCCTGCACCGATCTTCACCCCTTGAAACCACGGCCATCCGCGCCCCATCACGTGCCGATGCCTGCCCCAATGAATCAGGTCCGGGCTTTCGCTCGTGAAGATATCGCCGAATGGCGTGTGCCCTGTGTCCGACGGCCGGCTGAGCATCAAAAACTTTCCATTCACCTTCCGCGGAAAAAGCACGCCGTTCCGGTTGTAAGGCAAAAAGGCGTTCTCCAGCTGCTCGAAATTCACGAAGTCCGTGGTGCGCGCGACACCGATCGTCGGCCCGTGGTATCCGTTGCACCACGTCACGTAATGCACGCCGTCGATTTCCGTGACGCGTGGATCGTAGGCATATTCGTGCCTCCTCACTTCTTCATCCTCACAGCGGAAATCGATCGGCTTCGGATCGAACGTAAACTTGATCCCGTCCGCACTTCGACCCACGTGCAAATGTGGCACGCGATCCATCCCTTCCGTGCGAAACACCCCGATGAAGCCGCCCTGCCACGGCACCACCGCGCTGTTGTAAATCCCCGTCACGCGCGGCAGCGGCCGACGGCCAATCACCGGATTGCCATCGTAACGCCACACGAGGTCGGGATTCCCCGCCGCACGCGGCTGCCAGGGAAGGTTCGGAACGGCAGGACCAACGATCGTCAACTTCATGAAAAACGGAACAGCTCGGGGTGATCGGAAACAATGCGCACGCGCGCAGCTCGCCCAACACGTCCACTCGGGCTTTCGCCGCGTGTCCGGGCAAGCGGCGCGAACGCTCTCACCTTAGACCGCCGCCGTCATCGAAGAGTGATTGCGCGGACTTTGAGTCTGTTTGCGCTGCGCGAAACACGCCTCATTCCGCATGCAACCAAACTCAATTCCGCGCCATTGCCTGCCGCCTCTTCAATCCGCGAAATAGCGCGCTCATGACTCCCGACGTCCTGCGCCGTTACGCCGATCGCATCGAGTCCGACCTCCGCCACAACGTGCTCCCGTTCTGGATCGAACGCGTCGTCGATCAGGAGCGCGGCGGATTCCACGGCGCGATCACCAACGCGTTGGAAATCCAGCCTTCCGCCGAACGCGGCGCGCTGCTCGCCGCGCGGATCCTTTGGACTTTTTCCGCTGCGTATCGACGTTTTGGTGACGCCTCCCTGCTTCCCATGGCCGATCACGCCTACACCGCGCTGACCGACCGCTTCCTCGATCATGAACACCGGGGCTTTTTCTGGTCCGCCTCTCCCGACGGCACCGTCCTGCAATCGCGCAAACAAACCTATGGCCAGGCGTTCGCGATCTACGCTCTCTCCGAATATCACCTCGCGACCGCGAACTCCGCTCCGCTGGAACTCGCCGTCGAACTCCATCGCCTCCTCGAATCGCACGCGCGCGACCCGCTCCACGGCGGCTACCTCGAGGCGACGTCACGCGACTGGACGCCCATCGCCGACATGCGCCTGAGCGCCGCCGATCTCAACGAGCCGAAATCCCAGAACACCCACCTGCACGTCCTGGAGGCCTACACCAACCTCCTCCGCGCCTGGCCCGACCCCGCGCTTCGCCACATTCAAGCCGCGCTGATCGACACGATGCTGACGCGCATCGTGAATCCGGCAACCGGCCACCTCGGGCTCTTCTTCGCGCTCGATTGGTCGCCGCGGTCCACCGCCGTTTCCTATGGCCACGACATCGAAGCCGCTTGGTTGCTGGGCGAAGCTGCCGACGTCCTTGGTGACGCGCACCTTCAAGAGCGCGTGCGCCACCTCGGCGTGAAAATCGCCGACGTCACGCTCGCCGAAGGCATCGATGTCGACGGCGCCATCTTCAATGCCGGCGAGCCCGATCGGGTGACCGACACCAACAAGGAATGGTGGCCCCAAGCCGAAGCCGTTCTAGGATTCCTCTACGCGTATTCGATTTCTCACGACAAACGCCACCTTGGCGCCGCCTTGCGCGCGTGGGACTTCATCGAAAACTGCCTGATCGATCGCACGCACGGCGAATGGCTGCGCGGCGTCACCCGCCACGGCGCCGTGCTCGAAAACGAACTCAAGGTCGGCTTCTGGAAGTGTCCTTATCACAACGGCCGCATGGGACTCGTCGCGCCCCTTCAGCTCCGCCACTTTGCCGAAACCATTGCCACCCACTCGCTCACCTGAATACCGGGTTAAACGCGACGAGCATTCCCGTCATCCTTTTGCGTCCATTAGGCTTCGTTCGTGGTTAATGTAACCCAGATCCTCTTCGCTTCTTTATCTCATCTATGAAGAAAAAATCTTCCGCCAAAAAAACCGCGCCCGCCCGCAAGGCCGCCGCCAAAATCCCCGCGGCGCCCCGCGCTTTCACCGCTCGCGTCAAGCAGGTGCGATCCGCCCACGAGTCCTTCCTCCGCCGTAAGAATCCTGTTGATCGCAATTGGGACAACGGCGTGTTCGAACGTTTCACCTACCCGGTCATCACCGATCGACACCTCCCGCTCGAGTGGCGCTACGATTTCAACCCGAAGACGAACCCGTTCTTCATGGAACGCCTCGGCATCAACGCCGCCCTCAATCCCGGCGCCTTCTACTGGAAGGGCAAGGTCCACATGGTCGTCCGCACCGAGGGCTACGATCGCAAGAGCTTTTTCGCCATCGCGGAATCGCCCAACGGCATCGACAACTTCCGCTTCTGGGACGAGCCCGTCGACCTGCCCGAGCTTGAGCCCGAGACCAACGTTTACGACATGCGCGTGACGTTCCACGAGGATGGCAACATCTACGGCGTCTTCTGCGCCGAATCGAAAGACCCGAAAGCCCCGCGCGGGGATCTCTCCTCCGCCGTCGCCCAAGCCGGCGTCGTTCGCACCAAGGACTTCAAAAAGTGGGAACGTCTTCCCAACCTGAAGACGCCCGCCTCCCAACAGCGAAACGTCGTCCTTCACCCCGAATTCGTGGACGGCAAATACGCCTTCTACACTCGCCCGATGGACGGCTTCATCGACGTCGGCTCCGGCGGCGGCATCGGCTGGACGCTCTGCGACGACATCAACACCGGCGTCACCGGCCCGGAGAAGATCATCGATTCCCGCGCCTACCACACCATCAAGGAAACGAAAAACGGCCAAGGCCCAACCCCCATCAAGACCCCGCAGGGCTGGCTGCATCTTGCGCACGGCGTCCGCGGCTGCGCCGCCGGTCTCCGCTACGTGCTCTACATGTTCATGACGTCGCTGGAAGACCCTTCAAAGGTCATTGCGCGCCCCGGCGGACACTTCCTCGCGCCTTACGAAAGCGAACGCATTGGTGACGTTTCCAACGTCACGTTCTCCAACGGCTGGGTCGAACTTCCCGACGGCACTGTCCTCATCTACTACGGCGCGTCTGACACCCGCTGCTACGTCGCTCGCAGCTCCGTGGATAAGCTCGTCGACTGGTGCCTCAACACCCCCGAAGAAGCTTACACCACGCGCAAATCCGTCGACCAGCGCCTCGCGCTCATCCGCGCGAACAAGAAGCTCCTCACGTAAGTTCGACCGTAGCGGAACGCTCCTGCGTTCCGCTACCGCCCGGATACCGTCACACATTCGCCCCGCCCGTGCGGATGCACTCGCGATACCACGCCGCCGAATCCTTCGGCGTGCGCTTCTGCGTCGCGTAATCCACGTGCACGAGTCCAAACCGGTCCTTGTAGCCTTCCGCCCACTCGTAGTTGTCAAGAATCGACCAGTAAAAATATCCGTCCACCGGCACGCCTTCGTCGATCGCCCGTTTGATCCCGCGCAGATATCGCCGCACATAATCGATCCGCTGCGGATCGTGCACCGCTCCGTCGAGATGCACGAAGTCGGTGTTGCAGTATCCATTTTCCGAGAACACCAGCGGCAGCTGATAGCGCTCCGTCTGAAACCGCGCCGCCCAATACGGCGCGAGCGGCGCAATCTCCAGCCACGGCAGCGTGCCGCGCGGATTCCCCATCCCCCAACCGCCGGATACTTTCTCCGGCTCGCCATTCGCCCCCGCGCGCACCGGCCAGCCTGAGTAGCAGTTATACGCCAGGAAATCGATCTTCTGCCCGATCAACGCCATGTCCGCATCCGTGATCTCCGGCAGATCCGCCGCGAACGCCTTCAACCCGTCCTCCGGATAACGCCCCAACACGACCGGATCCGCCCACCACGAGAGATTCCACATCGTCTTCGCGTGGGACGCGAAATAATCCTTCCGCGCCGCCTCGATGTCCGCCGCTGTATCCGTCGCAGGAACACGCTCACGAGCCGTCTGCGCGATCGAAATCTTCACCGGTCCGCGACACCCCGCCCGCAACGCCTGCACGCCGCGCCCGTGCGCCATCAACAGATGATGCGCCCCGAGCAAACAATCCGCGAAGGGCAGCTTCAGCCCCGGCGCGAACACTCCGTCCTGATGCCCCAGCCCGATCACACAGGGCGGCTCGTTGATCGTCATCCAATGCTTCACCCGATCGCCGAGCCGCGACGCCACCAGCGCCGCATACTCGCCAAACCAATCGACGATCTCCCGATTCAAAAATCCGCCGCGCAGCTGCAACGCCTCCGGCAGATCCCAGTGATACAGCGTCACCCAGGGCGTGATGTTCGCCGCCAGCAACGCGTCGATCAACTGGTCATAGAATGCCAGACCTTTCTCGTTCGGCCTGCCCGTGCCATCCGGCAGAATGCGCGGCCACGACAACGAGAGCCGATACGCCTGCAGCCCAAGATCGCGCATGATTCCGACATCCTCGCGAAAGCGATGATAGTGGTCGCACGCGACATTCCCGGTGTGGCCATCGAAGGTCTTCCCCGGCGTCTGCGAAAAGACGTCCCAGATCGATGGCTTGCGGCCCTCCTCATTCCAGGCGCCTTCGATTTGATAAGCCGCCGCCGCCGCGCCCCACGTGAAGTTTTTCGGGAATGCCATGATGAAATGCCGAATTCAGCCGAGCGCCGCGTTCACTTCAATCCGAGATGCGGCGCCAGCCATCCGCGCAACGCATCGTTCTGCTCATGGTTGTAATTGTGCCCCATCTTCAAGGTGAGCCCGATCGTCTTCGGCGCGGTGATCGTATTGACGGCCGCATACACCGAGGTCGGCGGCGTCGTTTCGTCATTGTATCCCCACGTGTAATACCCGGGCACCTTCACCCGCTTCGCGAAATTCACCACGTCGTAATAACGCAGCGTCTCGATCCGCTTCTCGGTCGCCGTTTCCGAACGCCCGCCCGTCGCCCACTCCCGGAAAGGATGCGGCCAGCCTGACGCGCGGCCGTGCAGCGTCGCTTCGAAATCGCAACCCGCCGGATGAATCGCCGCGATTGCCGTCACACGCGGGTCCAGCGCCGCCGTTACGATCGTCAACTGCCCGCCCTGGCTCGCCCCCGTCACGGCGAGGTTCTTCCCATCCCAATTCAGCCGCGACGTCAGAAAATCGTTCGCGCGCACACAGCTCAGATACACGCGGTGGTAGTAGTAGGTCTCGCGATTGTCCGAATTGAAGGTCCAGTAGCCGTTCAACGCTCCGGCCGCGAGCACGTCATACACGTTCTGCGGCAGATTCACCGGGATGCCGTGTATCCCAATTTCCAACACGATCGCGCCACGCTCCGCCCAACCTTTGTCGCCGGAATACGGCCGCACCCCCGCCCCCGGCACCTTCAACACCGCCGGATACTTCCCTGGCGCCACCGGTTCGCTCAGGATCCCGTAAATACGCGGCTTCGTGCGCATCCAATCCGGCCCGATCGTCCGAAAGCTCACGTGATAAACATTCACCTTGTCCGTGCTCGCCTCTGGCATCGGCGTCAGCACCGGTTCCACCGGATGTTTCGCCAGCTCCTCCAATTGCTTTTTCCAAAACGCATCGAAATCCGCCGGCTCCTGCGCGACGGCCTGAATCTTCTCCGGTTCGAACGCCGCCGTCGCCAGTCCGCGATACGTCTTCCCCGCGACTTCCGTCGTCACGATGCATCGCAGGAATCCCGGCTCCTTCATCGTCCCGCCTTCCACCACCAAGCCGTCGAGCGGCACCGAAGCCGTCTTCTTTTCACCGGGGAAAAGATCCGGCGCGATCGCATACGTCACCGTCGCATCGTCGATCGGCTGATCGTCCGCCGTCACCTGTATCCGAAATTTGGGCACCTCGCCCAGCCGATACGTCCAATCCCGCCGATCGAGCACCACCTGCACTTCGACCGCCGCCACGCGAAAATCCGCCTGCGGCGGCACCGGGGCGATCGGCGTCGACGCCAACGCCACCCCCGAAAAACCCACCGCCGCCACCAGAACCATCATCCAAGTCTTCATCACGAAGATACCTTCATGCGCCTTCCGAAATGACAATCCTCGCGGCACTCACACGTTCGAACCTCCCCCGCTATCGCAACCTCACTCAGCCTTTTCAGGCCACGCCCTTGCCCCGCCGCCCACCTCCACCTACCGCCGTGCGTCCCCAAAAAAAACGCGGGCGAACTACCCGCGTTGATTTTCGTGGTTCGGATCGCGTCGATCCCGGCCGTCTTAGAAGGGAACGTCTTCGTCGAGATTCTCCGTCGACGCCGGCTTCGCACCACCGCTGCGAGGCGGAGGAGAGTGACGCTCGGGTGCCGGCGATTGATCGTATTCTCCACCGCCACCGCCGCCTTCACGCTGACCGCCGCCGAGGAATTGGAACCCTTCGAGCACCACCTTGAGTTTGCTGCGCTTCTGGCCGGAGGTCTTGTCCTCCCACTGGTCGAGCTTCAAACGTCCTTCGATGAAGAGCGGCCGCCCTTTCGTGCAATACTTCGAGATCGTCTCGCCCTGCCGCCCCCAAGCCTCGATGTCCACAAACGTCGTGTCGTCGCGCATCGCGCCCGACTCGTCCTTGAACTGGCGATTCACCGCGATGCCGAACTGGCAAATCGCGGTGCCCTTCGGCGTGACTCTCAACTCCGGGTCGCGGGTGAGATTCCCGATCAGATAAACTTTGTTGAAGTTGGCCATGGGAGTGAAGAGCTGCGTCGTTGCGGTGATATGAGGCTGTGATTCCCCGGCGTTCCATTACGCCGGGGGCGAGACTGCACCGCGGTTCATTAAACCGCCATGCCGTCACGTCAAACCGTCAAACGCTCTGCACGAACGTGCGGTAAACGCTTCCGTTCAGGCGGAGCTTTTCCTTGAGCTGGGACGGCGCCTGCGGCGGGCCCTTGAATTCGATCTGCACGTAGGCGCCGCTCGTGAACTTGCGGTCGGTCACACGGACGAAGTCCCTCTTTCCGAGGGTCTCGACCCCCGTGACTTCGCCCTGCACGGCGGTGATTACTTCTTTCACACCGTCGATGATCTGGTCGATCGAGTCTTCCTTTCCGCGATTATCGAGGATGAAGGAGGCGCGGTAGTTGCGTTGGGTGGCGTTCATTTTGGATCTCTGCGATTGAGCTGATTCATCGCCGCATCGGCGCCGCGCGAGAGCAGCAGGTCGAGTCCGGCGAGATAATGGGGGAGTTGTTGAGTGACGATGGCGAGTTGGGAGGCGGTAAACTTTCCGAGAACGAAATCCTTGAGGTCCATTTGCGGCGGGTCTTTCGGCCCGATCCCGAGACGATAGCGAACGAAGCCGTTGCCGAGATGCTCCAGCAGGCTTGCGACTCCGTTGTGCCCGCCAGCACTACCGGTGACCGAAACTTTCACCAACCCGAGGTCGATCGTGAGATCGTCGTAGATCGCAACAACCGAGGGCGGCGAAATCTTGTAGTATCGCGCCAGCGCTCCGACGGAGGTGCCGCTGTCGTTCATGAACGTCTGCGGCTTCACCAAATAACACGGGGTTTTGCCCGGGCGATCCCAGCGCGCGACTTGCGCGTCGAACTGCGGCGCAGCTTTCCACGTCAACCCGCGCTTGGCCGCAAATGCGTCGACCGCCATCCAACCGAGATTGTGACGGGTCTCCGCATACTCGCGGCCCGGGTTGCCGAGGCCGGCAACGAGCGAAATGGACATGACTCAAAGAACAACGCCCGCGGCCCGTCGCGGTCAAGCGACGGACCGGGCGTGCAAAACTTACTTCTTGGCCGGAGCGGCGGGCTTCGCCGCAGCGGCGGCGCCAGCGGCCGGCTTCGCACCTGCAGCAGCCGGAGCGGCACCCGCGGCGGGCGCTGCACCCGCGGCCGGAGCGGCCGCGGCGTCCGTCGCCGTCGCGCCAGCGGTATCGCTCGCGATTTCTCCGACGGGCTCGACGCACGAAACCACCGGCTGACCCGCCGCATCGAGGAAGTCGACGCCCGGGATAGGCTGCAAATTGCCCACCTTGATGGTCTCGCCGACCTTCAATTCCGTCACGTCCACCACGATCGCTTCCGGCAGATCTTTCGGCAGCGTGCGGATGCGGAGTTGCTGCGTCGCGAGTTCCAACACGCCGCTCTGGTTCTTCACGCCGAACGACTCGCCCGACAGGCGAACCGCCACGCGGATCTCGAACTTCTCATCCGCCTTAACTTCCTGAAAATCGATATGCACATAGCGATCCGTGATCGGGTCGCGCTGCACTTCCTGAAGAAAGGAGAGCGAACGCTCCTGCTTGTCTTCACGCTTGAGCTCAACGAGCACCGCGCGACCGCCGACCGACTTCACCAAACGGGTGAGCTCAGGGATATCGATCGACAGCGACTCGGGGCTGGTGTGCTTCCCATAAAGAACCGCGGGAACGCGGTTGGCTTTGCGAAGGCGACGAGAGGCGCTGCGGCCAGTTTGGGCGCGATGCGCGACGTTCAATTCGAATTTTTGGCTCATGGTTTCGTTCCACCTGTCGCCCCGGAATTGAGGGCAGGCGTAATGGAAAAGGGTGCCAGCTGATAGGGTCACCTTTCTGAAAGCAACCAAAACTTTGCGCTCTTCCCGGTGCTCAGTCCGCCTCCGCGACCGGACGCCGTTAGCCTCTTTCGCAACCACCTAGATATCGCCGCCGAAGGCGATCTCCTCTCCGTCACCAGTCCCCCACGCTTCCGTCCGCATAAAATGTCCGCTGCAACACCTCCTGTTCGAAGGGATGCTTTTTGATCTCCGCCTCATCCAATTCGATTCCCAGCCCGGGCTTTCGATTCGGCCGCACGATCCGCCCTTTCTTCTCAACGATAAACCCTTCCTTCACCACGTCACCCCGCCACGGCACATCCTGGTGCACCGCCTCGCAAATGATGTAGCTCGGCGTCGCAAACCCCAACTCCAGCGACGCCGCCGTGCTCACCGGACCCTGCGGATTGTGCGGCGCCAACGACACCCGATGCGCTTCCGCGAGCGCCGCAATCCGCCGCACTTCCGTCAATCCGCCGCAATGCGTGATATCCGGCTGCAACACCGAACACGCGCGCTTCCCCAATAGTTCGCGAAACGCGTGGCACCCCACCAGCCGCTCGCCCGTTGCGATCGGCGTCGTCACCGCCCCCTGGATCGCCGCGATGTCATCCATCGTCTCCGGCCAGCACGGCTCCTCGAAGAAATACAGCCCGTAAGGCTCGAGCGCCTTCGCAAACTTCATCCCCATTCGTGGCGAGAGTCGCGCATGACAATCCACCATGATGTCGATGTCCGCGCCCACCGCCTCCCGCATCGCGGCCACACACGCTTCCGCAAAACGCACGGGTCGATTCCCTTCCAACGACATCGTTTCCGGGACCGCCATCGTCTTGAACGCCGTGAACCCGTCCGCCACCGCCGCGCGCGCCAGATCCGCAAACCGCGCCGCATCCGCCGGCGAGGTCTCATAAAAATCCTCCATCTTCCCGCCGCCCAGATGGCAATACAGCCGCACGTAATCCCGCACGCGCCCGCCCCATAGCTCGTGACACGGCACGCCGTGAACCTTCCCGAGAATGTCCCACAGCGCGATGTCGATCCCGCTGATCGCCGTCCCCCGCACGATCCCATTCCCGTGCCAGAAATGCTGCCGATACATCATCTGCCACAAGTGCTCGATCCGCCGCGGATCTTCACCCACGAGCAGCATCGCCAGATCCTCGATCGCCCCCACGACGCCTCGCGTGTGCCACTCCAACGTCGCCTCGCCCCAACCCCACAGCCCCGGTTGATCCGTCTCAACCTTCACAAAAATCCAATTGCGCATGCGCGCATGGCACACGTGGGCGGCGATGGCGGTGATCTTCATTTGAAAAACGCTTGCCACCTTAGTTTTCGTGATATTGTCGACAAGATCAAACAGCCTGCTTGTTCGAAATGTCGCTGACTGATCACATCGCCGACGATCTCCGTCGCCGCCTTGCCGCCGCGGGCCACGCCCCGCTCGACCTCCGCCTCACCGCTCTCGCCCAGGCTTATCAGGTGAGCACGCAACCGGTCCGCCTCGCCCTCGCCCGCCTGCGCCGCGAGGGCGTGTTGAAAAGCTCCGAGCGCACTCCCGCTCGATCCTCCCCTCCGCCCACCACCGACGGCCCTTCCCTTCGCGCCGCGAAATCTCCGCGCCCGCTCCCGCCGTCCGACTCCGCCAAACACGATCTCCACGCCCGCCTTTCCGCCTTCGCTGTGCGCCTTAGCTTGCGCGGCGAGGAAACATTCCTCCGCGAAGAATCCACCGCCGCCCACTTCGGCGTCTCCCGCACCCTCGCTCGCGATGCGCTTCAACGTCTCCACGCCGAGGGCGTCGTCGAACACGTGCCGCGCCGCGGCTGGCGCGTTCGTGCGTTTTCCCGTCAGGACATGGCCGACTTCCTCCAGGTCCGTGAAGTCCTCGAGGTTCGCGCCCTCACCCTCGCCTGGCCCCGTCTCGATCGCACCGACCTCGAAAACTTTTATCGTCGGAACAACCCCCGCGCCGCCAAACCCGACAACCGCCTCCACGACTACTGGATCGAGCGTTCCGAGAATCGCTACATCCGCCGTTTCTTCGCCCAACACGCGCCCTTCTTCAGCGCGCTCTTCAAGTGGGAAGACCACGACGTCGCCGCCGCCCGCCAAAGCTGCGAGCAACACCGCACTATTCTCCGCGCCATCCTCGACCACGATCGCCCGACCGCGATCGCCGCATTGATCGCGCACATCCACGGCAATCATCCGGTGCTCTCCAGCTGGCCCGACCAACCCGCCTCCTCATGAAAGCGCCCCTCAACTGGACCCGCACCCGCGCCGTCCTCGGCCGCAACGAACAATGGATTCCCGGCGGCCTCGCCTCGCTCAACCGCCGCGCCGATCCCTGCATCTCGTTCGCGCGCGGCCAGGGCTCGCACGTCTGGGATTTCGACGGCAACGACTACATCGATTATCACTTCGGTTTCGCGCCCTATATCCTCGGGCACAACGACCCCGACGTGAACGCCGCCGTCGCCGCCGCGCTCCGCAACGGCCTTTCCAACTTTGGCTCCGGCGCCACCCGCGAGGAGGGCGAACTCGCCGAACGCTTTCTCCAGTGCGTCCCTTTCGCCGAGCGTGTCCAATTCATGAATACAGGCAGCGAGGCCACCGCCCAGGCGATCCGCGTCGCGCGCGCCTGGACCGGCCGTTCGCACATCCTGAAAATCCAGGGCGGCTACAACGGCCACCACAACATGGTCGCCGCCAATCTCATGACTCCGCCCGATCAACTCGGCGGAAAACAGGTCGTCGGCGACGAATATCCCCTCGCTCCCATCACGGCCGGCATCCCGCCCGAGGAAGCCGCCCTCATTCATGCCGTCGAGTTCAACGACGCGAGCGCCGTCGCCCGGGTCGCCGAACGCGTCCCACTCGCCGCCATCATCCTCGAACCCGTTCTCCAAAACATCGGCGTTGTCCGCCCCAAGCCCGGCTACCTCGAAGCCCTTCGCTGCCTCGCCAACGAGCACGGCTTTCTCTTGATCTTCGACGAAGTCAAAACCGGCTTTCGCGCGAGCCTCGGCGGTTATCAAACGCTCTGCGGCGTCGAGCCCGATCTTTCCACCTGGGGCAAAGCCATCGCGAACGGCGTTCCGCTCGGTGCGATCGCCGGCAAACGTCCGTTCCTGGACCTCGTGCTCCACCACGATCCTTCCAAGCGCGTCCTCCTCGCCGGCACCTACAACGCCCACCCGATCCCCATGGCCGCCGGGCTCGCCACATTGAAGAAGCTCATGGATCGCTCGCTCGACGTGTATTCAAAACTCGAGCACATGGGCGCGAAGCTCCAACACGGCCAGGAGGAGATTTTCCGTCGCCACGGTCTCCGCGCGCTCGTCTCGCGCCTGGGCAGCGCCAGTTGCATTTATCTCATGGATCACCTTCCGCAAAACTGGTGGGACATCGCCACGCGCCACGACCTGTCCGCCGACAAAGCCCTCCGCCTCTCCCTCCTCCAACGCGGCATTTATCAGATTCCCATCCCCGCCAAACAAGCCAGCCTGAGCTTCGCCCACACCGACGCCGACCTCGCGCACACGCTCGAAGCGTTCGACGAGGCGATTGCCGAATTGAAAAACACTCACCCGCACGCTTTCAACTGACCCATGCGCCTCGCCCGCTTCGGCCCCTTCCGCCAAGAAAAACCCGCCCTCGTCGATGCCCAAGGCCGCCTGCGTGACGCCTCCTCGCTCGCGTCCGATTGGACGCCCGCCTTCTTTCAGTCCGGAGGTCTCGAAAAACTGCGTAACGTAAATCTTGATACACTCCCGTTGGTCTCCGCCGACGCCCGCCTCGGCTGCTGCGTCCCGCGCCCCGGCAAACTCATCGGCATCGGTCTCAACTACGCCGACCACGCCGCCGAATCCGGCATGGCCCTTCCCGCCGAGCCCATCGTCTTCCTCAAAGCCACCAACACCGTCGTCGGCCCCAACGACAACATCCTCATCCCGCGCGGTTCCGAAAAAACCGATTGGGAGGTCGAACTCGGCGTCGTGATCGCCCGCGAAACCCGCTACCTTTCCTCCCCCGCCGAAGCCGCCACGCGCATCGCTGGCTACTGCGTTTCCAACGACGTCTCCGAGCGCGCCTTCCAACTCGAACGCGGTGGCCAGTGGACCAAGGGAAAATCTTGCGACACCTTCAATCCCCTCGGCCCCTGGCTCGTCACACCTGACAAAATTCCCGATCCCGCCAATCTCGGCCTTCGCCTCTGGGTCAACGACGAACCACGCCAAAACGGCAGCACTCGCACGATGATCTTCAACGTGCCGTTCCTCGTTCATTATCTGTCTCAGTTCATGACCCTCGAACCCGGCGACGTCATCACCACCGGCACCCCGCCCGGCGTCGGCCTCGGCATGAAGCCCCCGCGCTATCTCCGCGCCGGCGATATCGTCACTCTCGAAATCGATCACCTCGGCCGCCAACGTTCCCTCTGCCGCAACGCCTGACCTCTCCCGAGTAGGAGCCTCGCAGGCCATTCTCATTCGCCTTCGCCCCTTCCCGGTTGATCGATCAACCGCCGAAAACGGGTTCACCACCCGTCGCCTTTCCGCCCCTCTCTTTCTTTCGTAATCCTGGCGCATGCGAAGGATCTCTGTTCTCCCAGAGCATCTCACTCTCCTTCGCGGCTAGCGCTCAACGTCATGTCCGCCGCTACAGTGTCATGTGATGGGTGACACTTCCCCTCCTCCTTCCTCTTCAATTCGCCTCATGCCGCTCACCCTCCAATACCTTGGCCAAGCCGGCTTCTTGCTCACCGACGGCGCTCACACGCTCGTCATCGATCCTTATCTTTCCTACTCGGTCGACCACCTGCCCGGCTTCGCACCCGAATTTTGGATACGCAACTACCCGCCGCCCATTGCCCCGTCCGAACTTCGCAACATCGACCTCGTCCTCTGCTCGCACGATCACCTCGACCACGCCGACCCTGAATCGCTCCTCGGCCTCGCCGCCGCTTCACCCGGTTGCCGTTTCGCCGGCCCTCATCAAACCGTCGCGCTCTTTCACGAAACCGGACTTTCGCCCGACCGCACGGTCGCCCTCGACGCCGACCAGCCGTTCTCCTGGCACGACGCCACCATCGAGCCCATCGCCGCCGCCCACGAAGACTACGAAACCGACGCGAACGGCCATCACCGCTTCCTCGGCTTCCTGATCCGCTGGCACAAGCGCGCGCTCTATCACGCCGGCGACACCGTCGCCACGCCCGAACTTTCCGCCCGCCTCGAACGCGAACGCATCGACATCGGCCTCCTGCCCGTCAACGGCTCCGATGAAACCCGCCGCCGCCTCGACATCGTCGGCAATATGGACGTCGCCTCCGCACTCACGCTCGCCGATCGCCACCGCTTCGGCCTAGCCGTGCCGATGCATTTCGATCTCTACTCCAACAACGGCCTCAGCCCCGATCAATTCGCCGCCGCCTGGTTCTCTCACCCCGCCGCCCGGCGCGTTCCGCTGAAACTCTTCCAGCCCGGCGAATCCCACACGTTTTCATAACGCGAACCCGCATTCCACGCTTCCCCTTCCCGCCGTCCCGTGCGATCACCTTCGGTTTTCGCCCATGCATCTTCTGGTCACCAACGACGACGGCATCCACAGCGTTTTCCTTCACGAACTTGTCCACGCGCTGCGCGCCGTCGGCCACACCATTTCCGTCGTCGCCCCCAAATCTGAACAAAGCTGGATCGGCGCCGCCAAATCCCGCAACCGTCCCGTCCACGCATGCGTGAGCGATCGCGGCCTCGCCTGCGACACGTGGGTGGTCGACGGCACCCCGAGCGATTGCGTTAACATCGGGCTCGGCCACCTCATCAAAACGCCCATCGACGGCGTCGTCAGCGGCATTAACACCGGCCGCAACGCTTCCCTCGGCTTCATCATCGCCAGCGGCACCATCGCCGGCGCCTGGGAGGGCGCGCTCCACGGGCTTCCTTCCATCGCCTTCTCGCAAGACCTCACGACCGAGCTCTACGACCGCTTCAAAGCCAATCGCGATACCCCCGACGCCGAACTCCACACCACGCTAAAAACCTCCGCCGCTCACGCCGCCCGTCTCAGCACCGAACTTCTCGCCGGCACCTCGCGCCAAAGCTTCATCGTTCACAACGTCAACTTCCCCCTCCGCTGCCGACCCGACACGCCGGTCCGCCGCACCATTCCCGCTCGCGTCGTCGTGCCCGGTCTTTTCAGCCCCGCTGACGACGATGGCACGCATCGTCTCGTCTTCCGACTCGGCGAAGATCTCTCGCCCGCCGGCCCGCTCACCGACCGCGCCGCCCTCGACGCCGGCGAGATCAGCCACACCGTTCTCGATTACTCCAAGCTCGGCTCCTGACCGCGCCCGCCCGCAAATCATCTTCCTTTAACAGGATTCCGCCCCCGCAAACTTGCCAGGCACACCCGCTGCTCCTTCTCTCGAACTTCCAGCTATGCAGCTCGTGATGTTCGACATGGACGGCACCCTTACCGACAGCTTTTCGCTCGACGAAAACTGTTACGTGCTCGCGATCCAACAGGCGCTCGGCCTTGAAAACGTCGTCACCGCCTGGGACACCTACACGCACACGAGTTCGTCTTACTGCCTCGAGGAAATCGTCCGCGCTTCCCGCGGCACCACGCCTTCGGCCGACGAATCCCGCGCCGTCCAGACACGCATGGTCGAGATCATGTCGGAAATCCAGCGTTCCCGCGGCCGCTCCACTCGCGAAATCCCCGGCGCCGCCGCCGCCCTTCAACACCTTCGCAACAACAACGTCGCCGTCGCCATCGCTTCCGGCGACTGGGAGATGACCGCCCGCCACAAGCTCACCTCCGCCGCCATCCCGTTCGAAGATCTCCCCCACGCCTTCTGCGACTGCTCGCACGCGCGCACCGAAATCATGCGCACCGCTCTCGAACGCGCGAAGCAACACTACCACCGCTCGTCCTTCGACCGCATCGTTTACGTTGGCGACGCATCGTGGGATGTCCGCGCCTGCTTCGATCTCGGCTGGCCCCTCGTCGCGATTGGCACCGGCGCCCACGCCGATCGTCTCCGCTCGCTTGGCGCCTCGCACGTTCTCCCCGACTACAGCGATCTTCCTGCCTTCCTCGCCGCCGTCGCGGAAGCCACCGCCCCCCTCCGCCAAACCGGCTGAACCTCACTCCGGTTGGAACCCGACATTGCTGTCGGAGATCGCCGCGCACCTGCGGCTTTGTCGCTTTCCCCGGCGGTAGGCATTTCATCGGCCGGCTCGCACCTGCTTTTCTTTCGTGTATTTCGCGTATTTCGTGGTTTCTCTCCGCCCCTTCCGATGATCGAAGTCCGCAATCTGACCCGCGTCTTCCGCACCTACAAAAAGCAACCCGGTTTCTGGGGCGGCGTGAAAGGCCTCTTCCATCGTCAATTCGAGGAAACCGCCGCCGCAAAAGACATCTCCTTTGACATCGCCGAGGGCGAGTTCGTCGGCTTTCTCGGCCCCAACGGCGCCGGCAAAACCACCACGCTGAAAATGCTCTCGGGCCTCATCTACCCGACGAGCGGCACCGCGCGCGTCGCCGGCTTCGATCCCACTCGCCGCGAAAACGCCTACCGCCGCATCTTCGCCCTCGTCCTCGGCCAGAAAAACCAGCTCTGGTGGGACCTCCCGGCGATCGAATCCTTCCACCTCCTCCGCGCGATCTACGCCCTGCCCGAGGACCAGTTCAAAGCCACCCTCGACGAGCTCGTCGACCTGCTCGACATCCGCTCCAAGCTCAACGTCATGGTCCGCGAGCTCTCGCTCGGCGAACGCATGAAAATGGAGCTCATTGCCGCGCTCCTCCACCGCCCGCGCGTCCTCTTCCTCGACGAACCCACCATCGGTCTCGACGTCGTCTCGCAAAAATCCGTTCGCAGCTTTCTCCGCGACTACAACCGCCGCCATCGCGTCACCATCCTCCTCACGAGCCACTACATGGCCGACATTAAGGAGCTCTGCGAACGCGTCATCGTCATCCACAAGGGCTCCAAAATCTACGACGGCGCCCTCGCTCGTCTCGAAACTTCCTCCGGCGCCCGCAAGAAAATCATCTCCTTCGTTCCCGCGCTGGACGAAGGCGACCGCACCGCAGCCCTTGCCTTCCCCGACACTTGGCAATCGCAACACGCGCCCACGACTCGCTCCTCCGACGGCAAGTTCACCCTCACCGTCCCCGGCGATAAGGTCGTCACCGTCTCCCAGGAAATCCTGAGCACCGGCCCCGTCGCCGACATCACGATCGAAGACGTCCCCCTCGAAGACGTCATCGCCGAACTTTTCTCCGCCCAAGCCTAGGCCGGACGAGGTGTCCTCACCGAGCCCCCCGACGCCTCACAACGCATATCGCTCCTGCAACACCGCGAGCGAACACATCATCAGCACCGTCGGATCCAGCGGCGCGCGCTCCGCTCCGCTCATCGTCCGCATCCGCTTCAATAACGCTTCGACCGCCTCCACGTCGAAAAACCCCGTCGCGGCCAGCGCTCCCCCGCACAACTTCTCCTCCGCAAACTTCAGCATCGCACTCCCTTCCTGCAACAGAGTCGGCGGCGCCAGAAACGGCTGCTTCTTCCGCCGATAAACCTGCTCGGTCACAAACGGCCGCATCGCCTCGCGCAGCACCCATTTCTCCTGGCCGTCCCGCCGTAACAACTCCACCGGCACCTCTCGCGCCACCTCGAACAGCTTGTGATCCAAAAACGGCAGCCGCTGCTCCACCGCGTGCGCCATATCCAGCCGTTCGCCCGCCAGCACGTAGTTGGCGAACCCAGACTTCATCCACAGGTGCATCACCTGCCGCACCGGCGCGCGCCCGTCCATCTGCTCCGCCACGTCCATTTGCCGGTAAAATTCCCACAACGGATTCCGTCCAGCCTGCTCGCGCGCAAACTCCGCGCTGACGACGCCATGCTCCAGCGCTCGCCGTCCCGCCACCGCCGCCGCGCTCGCCCCTGGAAACGCCAGCGCCTGCGCTCGAGCCGCCAAAGCCGCCGCGACATCCGCATCCGGCACTGTATCCATTTTCATGGCACGCAGCACCGCCTCCGGCCACGCCGCCGGCGGCATCGTCCCCCCAATTCCGAGCGCCCGATCGAAAAAGCGATATCCCGCCGCAATCTCGTCCGCGCCTTCGCCCGCCAGCACCACTTTCACCCCCGCCTCGCGCACGCCTCGGCTCAACAGATAACGCGCCGCCCCGTGCGCGTTGTATTGAATGCCTTCGCCTTGCGTCACCGCGTCCTCAAACACCCGCGCGAAATCCGCGTTCGTCACGCGAATCGGGAAGAACTCCACGCCCGCCGCCGCCGCACTCGCCGCCGCGACGGCGCTTTCATCGAAATCCGGATGATCGAACGCGATCGTGAACGCCTTCATCTCCCCGCCGAAAAAGGTTCGCGCCATCCCCAGCGCCGCCGACGAATCCAATCCTCCGCTCAACAAGCACCCCACCGGCACATCCGCCCGCAATCGCAGCCGCACCGCCTCCGCCGCTTCCGCGCGCAACCGTTCGATCCACTCCGCTTCCGTCCGCTGCGACTCCTCCCCCACCTTCGGGTAATTGGTTTTCCAATACGCCGCCACGGTCACCTCGCCACCGCTCCCCACTTCCAGATAACATCCCGGCGGCACCTGCTTCACCCCGGCAAACAGCGTCCGGTCCGGCGACAGATTCGAAAACAAACTGTCATACACCGCCGCCCGATCCCACTCCAGCCGCACGCCCGCCGCCGCCAGCGCCTTTACCTCCGACGCAATCCACAGCGTCGCGCCGCAGCGCGCATAGAACAGCGGCTTGATCCCAAAGCGATCCCTCGCCGCCAACATTCTCCGCTTCCTCCCATCCCACACCGCGAACGCAAACTCCCCGCGCAGCTCCGTGAAACATTCCACCCCGCGCTCTTCGTAAAGGTGCAGCGCGATCTCGCTGTCCGACCGCGTGCGAAACCGATGCCCGCGCGCCTCCAGCTCGGTGCGAATCCGCTCAAAATCGTAGAACTCGCCATTCACCGCGATGTGCAGCGTCTCGTCCTCGTTCGCGATCGGCTGCTTCCCCGTCGTCAGGTCGATGATACTCAACCGCGCATGGCCCAACCCGCCGCTTCCGCTCGCCGCACGCCACACGCTTGATTCGTCCGGTCCGCGATGCTGCATGCTCGCCACCGCCGCCCTCAGCGCTTCCGCGCTCACTTCTTGTTGATGGGAAACCGCCGCAACTATCCCGCACATCGTCCGCGCAGTGTTGAGAAACCACCTTCCACTTCCAGCGCAATCTCCGCTCCCCACCGCGCCGCGCTCATCGCAACTCTCCCGTCAGCCGCCCCGCGATTTCCCGGGCCGTCCGCTTCATCCGTGCCGCGCTTTCCTCCAGCGTTCCTTCGGCCTCCAACTCGCGCACCCAACTCCGTCCCTCCTCGCCGCCGTCTTTCGCAATCTTCGCCCGCACCGCCTTCACGCTCGCCAGCGAATGCATCGGCCTCGGCCCGCAATCCCTCCCGCACACGGCCACATACGCCAGCCGTAGCACCGCGAAACGGACCACCTCCAACAAAAACCACGCCCCCAGCCGCTCTCCGCGCGCGAAGAGCTTCTGGAACTTCTGCAGGTCGATCTCCAGCCCGTCGATCAACGCCCGCACTTCCCGCTCACCGGCCGGCGTCTCTTTCACCAACAACGATCCTTCCGCCTGCTTCAACGCCGCCGCACCTTTGAACACCACCGAGTCCACCGACACCACCGGCGCGTCCGGATTCGCAAACACCAGCAGGTCCACCGGCACGTCGCCCGCGAACAAGCATTCGTAGTTCCACACCGTCGGACCCAGCTTGCTCAACCTCCACCGCACGCGCGATTCGCGCTGCAACGTTTCAATCCACCGCTCGAAATCCTCCTCCTCCCACCCGGGCGCGTGTATCCGGATATCCACGTCACTATGCTCGTCCGCCGCGCCCACCGCGCGACTGCCCGACACCCACAGCGCCACCACGTTCACTTCCTTCAACAACGCCTCGATTGCCCGGCGCACGATGTCGCCGCCGCGCACGTTGGTCTGCCGCGACGCCCACGTTTCCCACTCCGCCGTCTCGATCACGCTTTCGTCTCCGTTCGCATCGTCGCTTCAAACATCCGACACGCCACGACCGTGCCGCTCGCATCGCGAATCATGTCCGCGGGAGACCACAAATCCGCCCGCTGCGGCAGTGCCATCCGCACCATGTGCGATACGACATAAATGCACCCTTCCTCCGGCTCCGGCAATCCGGCCACCATGCCATATTTCCCTTCGATCACCGGCACCGCATGTCCGCCCAATTCGATGGTTCTCGCCTGCCGATAATCGACCGACACCCGCGCATTTCCCTCCGAAGGAAGCACCGTCTCGGTGCCATCGGGATGCCGCAGCGAAATGGGGTGCGGACAAAGATTCACCAACTTCATCGCGTCGTCATCTCTCTGAATCTCCACCCGAGTGCAACTCCGGCGATCGCCAGCTCTCCCCCACCAGCTCACGCATGAACCGCCGCATCGTCGCCGCGCACCGATCCACTGCCGCGCCGATCTCGATTTTGTTCAGCCGCGCGCTCACCGCGACCGCCTCCAGTTCATCCGACTTCGCCACGCGCTCGATCCGGCGCCCTTCCGGAAAACTCCGTTCGCCGCGCCGCAGTTTTAATTCATGCAGCAGCCGCAGGTTCGTCTCCGCCAGATTGCGATGCAGCATCCGCTGCGCCGCCACCCATTCGCCGCGTTCGATCTTTCGGCGCGTCCAGACCAAATCGCACACAAAACTGTCCGCCAGCGCCCGCGCCTCCGCATCGCTCAACCGCGGATCGCTCACTTCGCTCACCACCTGCCGATAAAGTCCGCCCCACGTTTGGCTACCTTTCAAAAATCGCCAACCCGGCCGGATCACCACCGCCAAGTCCTGCATCGCTCGCCGGAGTTTCGCCGACCGGTGATGCAGTCCTAACGCGATCGCCCATTGCGCGAGCCGCAGTCCCCGCTGCGGCACGATCACCAAATCCGCCTCCACGCCTTGCGCCAGCAGCGCCACTTTCGGCACGCCGCCGATCGCCGCCCGCCGCACCGCATAAACGTCCGGTTCCACGCCCGCCGCCTTCAACCACGCCGCATCCGCAAACAGCTCCGGCCGCTTCGCGATCACTTGAAAATCCCAGTCCGACTGCGCGTCCGCCCGCCACACCGCGTCGCGCTCCTCCCTCACCCGCGATCCGATCAACACCAATCCCGACACCGTCGGCTCCTTGTTCGCCCACTGTGTAATCTTTTCTCCGAAATTCATCTCCGACGTAGTCACGGCGTGCATGGGCAAATCGACCTCATTGGCTTCGCAACGAAATCAGGATCTCCGTTCCTTCCAAACCCGGTCCCGCGTGAATCTCTCCGCGATGCAACCGCAGCACTTCCTTCGCGATAAACACCCCCATCCGCCCTTGGTTCGGCACCGCACCTTCCGTCGGTTCCGGCAAAATTCCTTCGAGTTCCAGCTGCTTCCCTTTGATCGAAAACAGCGCCGTCAACTCCGCTCGCGCGCCCGTCGAACGCACCTGCAACGACAAATCCTTCGATCCCAGCTCTCCGCGATTTTCCGTGATCGTCGCGATAATCGAGCGCAGGGCGAACTCCAGCAGCTTCCGGCTCGCCGACAACACCACCGGATCCGGTCCCACTTCCACGCGAATTCCCAGCGCTTCACCAATCGCCCGCGCGATCTCGCGCACGTCAACCGCTTCCACCGGCGATTCATGCAGCGTCTGCATCAACGCGAGATTGCGATTCAACCCTTCCAGTTTCGCGACGTCGCCTTTCACCGTCTCGATCAGCGCCGCCGGCAAGGGCTTCTCCTCCGTCGCATGCCGGAAGGTCGCCAGCGACACCAGCGAGTTCCCGAGTTCGTGACTCAAGGTCATAGCCAGCTCGTGCAACAGCGTCCGCCGGCTCGCGCGTTCCCGCACCGCCGCGTCATGCACTTCCGCACTCGCCTCCTCCCAAAACGCCCACACGCCGCCCGTCTCCGCCACCAAACCCGCGCTGGCCCGAAAGGGCTGGCCCGGGCACGGCCATACGCGAGACACCTCGCGCGATCGTCGCGCTTGCCCGATCAGGTCGCGCACCACCAATGGCACATGCCGCGGCACGCTTTCATCCGGCCCCAACACCAGCGTGCTCGGCAGATACTTCGATCCGATCCGCGCCTGCTCCGCCATTTGGTTCAATCGCGTCAATTGCGCCGACTTCCCCAGAAAATGCCGCAAGAGCCGCGCAAAGAAAACCGCCCGCGTGTGATCGCCGTCATCGTAAGGCTGGCCGTCATCCCGCACGCCAAAGGCCATCAATCCCAGCAATCGCCCGTTATCGTGCACCGGCACCAGCAAACGCGCGCCCCACAACGCGAGGCGATTTCGCACCGCCAGCTCCGCAATCGGGTCCGTTGGGCTGTGCCAATACGGTCCGTCGATCACCGCCGGATGCGTTTCGAGATATCGCACCAGCGGATCGTCCACCGCAAAAAACGACGTGCCGCGATCCGCCCGAAATCCATCCGGCTCCCGCAGGAAAAAAACCGCGTGTGACGCCCGTAGCAGATAGCGTGACGCCCGCCGAAACTCCGTGATCAGCCGCTCCCGCGTATCCAGATTTTCAATCGCCCCTTCGATGAAATCCCACAGCTCCGCGGCATCGCCGCCGACGGCGCCGCGCACCGCCGCGCGCACCGGCTCCACCCGCTTCGCCTTCTCTGCGAGCAGCTCCACCATCGATTCCTTCTGCGCCAGCTCCATGATCAGCGGCAGCAATTCGCGCAGCCGCGTCGCGCTCTCTTCATAGGAAAGATAAACCCGCGCGCGCCCGGACAAACGCGCCTGCTCGAAGGGCAGGCTTCGCGGTTCGCCCACGAAAACCGTCGGGCACTTCGCCAACGACGGGGGCAGCGTCTCCTCCGCGATCGCATCCAACACCACCACGGCCGAGAATCCCGGCGAAGATCCTCCCGGCAACATCATCGGCCCCAACCGCAGCGCTGTGCTCCCCGCTGGTAGCTGACGCTCCCAAACGTCGGCCAATCCGGAGTCGGTGGTGGCGAGGATTACAAGGCTGGACATGAATTCGGAGAGGCACGCGTTGTCCTCAACGCGCATGTATCGCGAAGATGGCTACGTCGGACAAGGGAAGACGATGCGAAAAAGGGCACCGCGTCCCGGAACCGACGGATCCACCGAGATGGTCGCGTCGAGACCTGCCAGAATGTCGCTGCAAATGGCGAGCCCCAATCCGAAACCCGACGACTTCGTGGACTGGAACGGCTGAAACAAACGCGGCCTGATTGCAGGAGAAATCCCCGGACCGCTGTCTTCCACACTCATCTCGATCCCCTTGGGCACGTTCCGCGTCGCCACCTTCACCCACCGCGGCCCGTCCGACTGCGTTTCCACCGCCTGAATCGCATTGAAGCACAAATTCAACAACACCTGCTTCGCCGCCGAACCATCCGTAAACGCCCGGTCCGGATTCGCCTGGAAGTCCGTCAGGAACTCGATCCGCTTGTCCGTCGCCTTCGCCGCAACGAGCTCGAGGCTCGTCCGCAACACCGGATGCAAATCCATCGGCTCGGCCTTGTAGACGCGCGGCGACGCCAAATCGAGCAGCTGCTCCGTCAACCGGTCGATGCGCGTCACTTCATCGCCGATCAAGCCGAAGAACTTATGCCGAAACACCGGATCGTGATGATGCTTCGGCAGCAGGTGCACGAAGGTCTTGATCGAAACCAGGGGATTGCGGATCTCGTGCGCGAGACTCGCGCCGAGCAATCCCACCGTCGCCAACTGCTCCGCATGCTGCGCCTTCACCGAAAAATGCGCCCGCTCCAACGCGCTCTCCATGATCGACGCCAGCTCCAGCAGCTGCGTGATCTGCGGATACGTGAACGGGCGCCGCGAAATCGGAACCCCCACTCCAATCAACGCCATGAGCGAGGGTCCTTCGCCAATCACGAGCGCGCCCAGCGCATTTGTCTGCAGAAATGCCGCGAGCTCCTGTCGGTCCGGCGTTGTCCGCTCGCGCGCCAACCGCTCCGGCGTCGCCCAACGCAATTGTCGAATCGACCGCACCACCGCCGAATCCTCCGCCACGTCGAGCCCGCTCCCGCTCACCGAGCCTTTCCCTCCCACCATCACGATCGCGCGCTCCGACTGCCCCCAGCCTTTCAGCACATCGATGAAACGCTTTTCCAAATCTTCGATGCGCGATTCCCGCCGCGCCGCCAAAAACGCCGCCTGACGCGCCACCGTCGCCTGCGGATAGAAATGGAAAAGACGATCGAACCAGGCGTTCAGTAATCCCACCAACCACAGCGCGACCGCCGTCGTGCCCACATACGCCACCCCGGGCGGCAGGAACAACACCAGCAGCCGGAACACGGCAAACCCCGCCAAAGCCACCAGCCCGACGAGCGCGGTTTTTTGCACTCCCACCAAAATGATCTGCCGCGCATCGAACACCCGGTAGGTCGTGATCGCGAGCGTCGTTGCCGTGTAGAAAACGATGATGACGATCGGCTGCAGCCGCGCGTAAAGGGGATCTCGGAACACCGCATTGAGCACCATCAACGCGATCACCGCGATCGCGATCCCACCTCCACCCAGCAGCCAAACCTGAATTTCCGAACGTCTGGCGCCCTGCAACAAGCGCATCGTTCGAAACGCATCGAACAACAGGTAAGCGTAAAGCCCCAGATCAACGCCGATGTAGGCATAATAACCCCAGCCCACCAGCCGGTTCGCCGCCGTGCTGTGCGAAGGAATGAAATACTCGGTGAAGCAAATGACCGCGAGCGCCAGCGACAAGCCCGCCAGAATGCCCCCATCTCTCAAGAACCGCGGCGACCCCGCCATGCCCGCCGCGATCGCTTCTTTCACCAACCAGAAGTGCAGCGGCACGAAGGCACCGATCGCTGATCCCAGCCGCACCCAAAATAAAATCTGCGGCGATCCTTGAAACAGAAAAACCAGATGCTGGCAGCCCAGCCAGAGCGCGATGTGCGCCGAGCAGGTGAAGACAACTTGGTTAACAATGCGCCGGGGATTCGACCAAAGAATCACCGCGCCGACCACGAAGACGGCCAGCGACGCAATCAGGGCAGGGGTAATCAGCATCGTTGAAGAACCATGCAACTATTCACATTCCCAACGCCATGCGAATTGAGCAGCACGCTCTCATGTTCCACAAAGCGCGTCACGTTGCTAAGGTTCAACGGGCAGCTGGGATCCGGCCGTGACCAGTTCACCGTCGGAGGAATGGTCTGATTTCGCAGCCCCAACGCCGTCACGCCCAGCTGAATCGCCGGCGCCGCGCCCAAAGCACTTCCCACCGCTCCTTTGATCGAAAGCGCGGGAAGTTCATCGAGGCGGTCGCCCAGCAATCGTCGCATCGCCATCGCTTCTCCCGCGTCGATCATCCGATGGCCCGGCCCCCAGGCATGCAGCGCCTCCACTTCCTGCGGTTTCATTCCCGCTGCCGCGAAAGCCAAACGCGCCGCGTCAATCAAACCGCCACAAAGATCACCCGGTTTGTCGTTACAATACGAGTAGCCCCCGACGAACGCATAACCCGGTCTCGGACTCGATTCCGGCTCGAGGATAAACATGCACGCTCCTTCGCTTACCACGCCCGTCGTGCGCCAAAGATCGAAGGGCCGCGCCAGCTGATCCGCCCGCTCCGTGGTCGGCGGAGTCAATCCCGCCGCCCTGAGCTCGAGCAAGGGACAACGATGCAGCGGTGCTTCCGTCCCTCCGCACACCGCAATCTCCGCCTCGCTGCGCGCGATCATCTCCGCCGCGTAGCCAACCGCATCCAGCCCCGCGCAACACGAATTCTGCAGCGTCATCGTTCGGCCCTGCATCTCCAACGCTTTCGCGATCGATTCCGTCACATTCGCGTTCGTCGTGGTGAAGATTGTCCGCGGCAACGCCGCCTGCGGACCCCGCGTAAACACCGCCTGCGTCGAATTCGAAATTCCGCCGAAATCCATCAACGAGGAGCCGGTGACCACCACGCAGTCCTGCGAAAGATCCGCTCCGGCCAAGCCCGCGTCCTCGAGCGCCAGCTTCGCTCCCACCGTCGCGAACTGCGCATGACGACCGGCGCCTTTGAGCAGCTGCTCTCGTTCGAAAAACCGAGCGATCGAGAACTTTTCCACGCCCGCTGCGACGAGAGGGCCATACTCATCCCCCAGATTCGTAAACGGACGCACATAGCTCCGCCCGGCCAGTATTCCTTCCCAGAATGCTTCCCGCCCAATACCCGCCGGCGTCACCGGCCCGATGCCTGTGATCTTGACGCGACGGCGCTTCATCTAGCCATCACGTCGCGACAGGGAAACTCATGCGCACCGTCGTTCCCTTCCCCGGCGTAGATTCGAGAGCCAGCGTAGCTCCATGCGTTCCCAACAAATGACGACATATGCTCAAACCCAATCCGGTTCCGTTTTCCTTGTTGCTAAATCCACCTTTCAACGCCCGCCGCACGTGATCCGCATCCATCCCCACGCCGTTGTCCATCACCGTCAGTTCGATGCGGTCGCCCGTGCGCACCACCGAAACCGACAACTGCTTCGCCCCTGCCTCCAACGCATTTTTGAACAGGTTCTGAAACACCCGCATCAACTCGAACTTCGAGCCGCGGATAAACGCCGACGATAACCCGGTGAACTGCACCGCGATTTCGCCGAAAAATACCACCTGCCGCACCTCCTGCACCACTTGCACGAGATCCAGCCGCGCAAACTCCGTCGCCTGCTTCGACGCCATCCGCCAGTTCTCCGACAGATGGTGACAATACTCCGCCGCCTTCTCGACGATGCCCGCATAATCGCGCAACCGCCGCCCGCGTTCCGGATCCGTCGCCGCCACCGCCCGCGCTTCCTCCACCAGCAGCGCCGCGTAGCCAACGACCACCGTCAACGGATTGTTCAAATCGTGCACGAGCTCGACCGACGCCCGGCCCTGCCAGATATGCGGCTCCTTTTGCTCGATCTCCCGCTTCAACGCCGCGTTCATCTCGCGCGCCTCGTTCGTGAGCTTCGCTTGCTGCCGCCTCACCCGCGCCGCCTCGGACTGCTTTCGCACCGCATCGATCAGCTCCGCAATATCCGGCGGCTTTCGCAGATACTGATTCGCCCCCGCCAGCATCGCCTGCTGCGCCGTCAACAAAGTCCCGTAACCCGTCAACATCACCACCGATACTAACGGGTCGATCTTCCGAATCTCCTCCAACGCCCGAATCCCATCCATCTCCGGCATGCGGATGTCCAACACGATCACCGCATACATTTTCGACCGCAGCTTCGCCAACGCCTCCGCCGCACGCTCCGCCGTATCGACCGTGAATTCAGCCGACAGCGTGAACGCGATCGACTCGCGCGGACCATACTCGTCATCAACCACCAGGACGAGCGGCTTGTTAGCCGTGACTGGTTGAACAGGAGGATTTTCTGTGAGCATCGGCGGACGCTGGTGAGAGCGTCGTTCACCGGTTGATCGCCGGCCAAACCTCGCTCAATTGCGCGTCGTGTTTGCAGGTCGCACCCGCAGGTGTCAAGGAACGCATCCGGGATTGCACCATGTCCGATCAGGCCCGACGTTTTTGACGTGATTTTCATCACCGCCCTCGCCTCCGCTCTGCTCGCCGGTCTCCTCGTCTGGCTCTTCCTCTCCGGCCGCCACGCCACCGTCGCTGAACGCGCCCGGCTCCTCGCCACCGAAAACGAATCTCTCCGCGCGCGGGTATCCGAAATCGAAACTCAAAAATCGAAAATCGAAAACTCCCTCGCCTCCGAGCGCGCCGCCGCCGCCGAAAAACTCTCCGCACTCACCGACGCCCACACCCGCCTCACCAACGAGTTCAAAGCCCTCTCCGCCGACGCCCTCGCGCGCAACAACACCGCCTTCCTCGAACTCGCCCGCGAAACCTTCGGCAAACTCCAGCAACAATCCTCCGGCGACCTCGAAAAACGCCAGCAAGCGATCGACGCCCTCGTCAAACCGCTCCGCGAATCCCTCCAACAGGTCGACGCCAAGATCGGCGCCATCGAAAACGCCCGCAAAGAAGCCTACGGCACGCTTTCGGAACAGCTCCGCTCCCTCAACACCGCCCAACTCCAGCTCCAAACCGAGGCCTCCCGGCTCTCCACCGCCCTGCGTTCCACCACCTACGCCGGCTCCTGGGGCGAACTCCAACTCCGCCGCGTCGTCGAAATGGCCGACATGCTCGGCTACTGCGATTTCTGCGAACAGGAAACTTCCGGCAGCCTCCGCGCCGACCTCGTCGTTCGCCTTCCCGGCGGACAGCGCATCGTCGTCGACGCCAAAACTCCGCTCGAATCCTTCCGCGCCGCGTCCGAAACCACCGACGAAACCGTCCGCGCCGCCCGCCTCGCCGAGCACGCCCAAAAGGTTCGCGGCCACATCGATTCTCTCGGCGCGAAAAACTACTGGGAGCAATTCCAACCCGCCCCCGAGTTCGTCGTCCTCTTTCTCCCGGGCGACCAATTCCTCGGCGCCGCCCTCCACGCCGATTCGACGCTCATGGATCGCGCCATCGCCAAACGCGTCCTCCTCGCCACGCCTTCGACCCTCATCGCCCTGCTCAAAGCCGCCGCTTACGGCTGGCGCCAGGAATCGATTTCGAAAAACGCCGAAGAAATCAGCCTCCTCGGCCGCCAGCTCTACGATCGCATGGTCACGTTCGCCGAACACCTCGAAAAAGTCGGCCGCGCCCTCGACAACGCCCTGAAGGGCTACAACTCCGCCGTCGGCTCCTTCGAATCTTCGATCCTCCCCAGCGCCCGCCGCTTCGCCGAACTCGGCGCCCGCGGCGCCAAAGAACTCTCCGAGCCTCCCGCCATCGAAACCACGCCCCGCGACCTCACCAAACGCGCCTGAAAAAATCGTTCTCGTAATCATTCTCTTTCTCGTTCTCGGAGCTCAGCTCTCAGGTTTCACTCCCCCCATGTCTCTCCCCGGCCGCTGGCAAATGATCCGCGCCGAGTTCGACGGCCAACCCGCCCCCGAGCTCATCCTCCAACGCACCGAGATCCGCTTCACCGCCACACACTACGCGATCCATTTCGCCGGCCAGCCCGCCGACCGCGGCACGTTCGAACTCACCGAAGCTGGCGAATCCAAACTCCTGATACTTCATGCCGACACCGGCCCGAACGCCGGCCGCACAATCCCGTGCATCTTTCAACTCGTCGGCGATCGTCTCCGCATCTGCTTCGGACTCGACGGCTCCACCCCTGCCACCTTCGCCACGTCCGCCAGCTCTCATCGCTACCTCGCGACCTACCGCCGCCTGACGTGAGGTAAGGCGGTTCTCCAGAACCGCCGCTCCGCTGCCGCGCCATGCACCTCTCCGCTCTCTACATCTACCCCGTCAAATCTCTCCGGGGCATCGCAGTCGAATCCGCCGAGATCGATAAACTCGGGCTCGTCGGCGACCGTCGTTTTCTCATCGTCGATCTCCAAGGCCAATTCCTTACCCAGCGCACGCTTCCGCGCATGGCTCAAATCGCCACCGCGCTCTCGACCGACACGCTCACCCTTTCCGCCGAGGGCCACGGCTCCATTTTCATCCCGCGCGAATCGTCCTCCGCTCCCGGCGCCGCCACGCTCGCCGTCTCCATCTGGCGCAGCAAAAATCTTCTCGCCGACGATTGCGGCTCCGCGCCCGCCGAATGGCTTTCTTCCTTTCTTCAAACCCCCGTCCGCCTCGTCCGCATCGGTTCACATTTTCGCCGTCCGGTCCTCTACAAATCCGCCTTCGCTCCATCTGCGCTCCCCGCCAACACCCCGCAGATCGAAGGTCGTTTCGTCAGCGACGATCTTCTCACCTTCGCCGACGGCTACCCGTTTCTCGCCATAAGCGAAGCCTCCCTCGCCCACCTCAACGATCGCCTCATCTCCCGCGGCGCTGAACCCGTTCCGATGGACCGCTTTCGTCCCAACCTCGTCCTCTCCGGCTGTGAACCGTTCGCCGAGGACACCTGGCCGCGCCTCCGCCTCGGCGAAATCGTCCTCCGCTCCGCCGGCCCCTGTGGCCGCTGTATCGTCACCACCACCGACCAACTCACCGGCGAACGCGACGGCGCCGAACCGCTTCGCACCCTCGCCACATTTCGCCGCGACGCCCGCGATCCCAGTGACGTCAACTTTGGCCAGAACTTTGTCCACGAAACCAAATCCGGCTCGCTCCGCGTCGGCGCCACCGCTCACGTCATCGGCACACCAAAATAATCTCGCCGGTCTTCGCCGTTCGTCCTTCGGTCGGCGGCCTCTTCCCCGCTCCTCGCCCGCCACTTGTGAAAGCCTTCCGTTTCGTCGTCTTCTTCGTCGCCCTCGCCGCTATCTGCGGCTTCATTCGTTGGGCCCAGTCCACCATCGCCATCCCCGCCGAGGCCATCGAACTCGCCCACGTTCACGACATCGACTGGAACAAAGCCGACAAGCTCCTCACCCGCACCGGCAGCGATCCGTTTTTCATCGTCGATCTCCCGCCCGTCGCCAAACCCGTCCGTCACATCCGTTTCGAATTCGTCGGCGCCTACGCGGAAACCGAGGGCACGTTCTACATTTTCCCCTTCCACGGCACGCCGCCTAACGAAACCATGGGGCCGTTCGTTCACGGCAAGCCCGAATCCGTCGGCGGCTCCTTCTCGATTTCCGCGGCGCTCAATCACGCCAGCGGCATTCGCCTCGATCTGCCCGACTTCCTCCCGCGCACGATCGAACTCAAGCGTATCGTCATCCAAACGCCTTTTCTCCGCCCGGGCAGCACGCTCGTGAAGCTCACCTTCGGCAGCTTCGCCGCCGCCCTCGTGCTCGCCGCTTTCTCCTTCTTCCCCGCCCGCCGTCGCAGCTAAAAGCCGTCGCTGCCCGTTCTACCCGGCGATCCCCCAGACCTTCCGCAACTCGCCCACTTGCCAAGTGGTCGCCAGCGACCGCGTCTTCAAGTCCAGCAGCTCATCCGGGCTTACTTCACCGATCAAAGCCGCCGGCACGCCATGCAGGTGCGCTTCGGAAATCACCGTCCCAACCCGGTCAGGCGTCACCTCCACGATCGCCCGCGACCCGCCTTCCCCAAACAACAACGCATCGGCGCGCGCCCCGCCCAGCGGAGTCAAATCCAACCTAGCCCCCCACGCGCGCTCTCCGCCCAACAACATCCCGCACACCGCGGTCATCAAACCGCCTTCACTCACCCCGCGCGCCGCCGTGATCACACGCGCCGACGTCAAGGTTCGCAGCACGTCGTGCAGCCGCTTCTCCGCCGCCAGATCTTCAACCACCGCCGGCTCCGCAGCCACACCGTGCGACGCTTCCAGAAAACGACTTCCTTCGATCTCGTTCGGCGTTTCCCCGAGCACGACCAACCGCTCCCCTGCCCCGCGCGCGAAAGATCCCACCCCACTCGCTCCCTGCCGAACCTCGCCTGCCACGATCGCTTCGCCCTCTTCGCTCGCTGCGTCATCGATCGCAATCTCCTCTAAACGCACGCCCAACTCGCGCGACACCTGCGCTGCCATGCACAGCGTTCGCCGCACGCGCTCCAACTCCTCCGCGCCGCTCGTTTTCGGCCAAACCACCCGCACCGCCAGCGCCCGCGGCTTCGCACCCATACACGCGACGCTGCGCAGACTTTCCACCATCGCCGCCGCGCCACCTGTCGCCCGCGCTACCACCACGCCCTCCTCCTCCGCTCCACTTATTTCCGTTTGCTTCGACCGAGACGACATCACTGCCGGAAACGCCAGCAGCTTCAACAGCGCCGCATGCGCGCCCGAGCCATTCACATCGCGCACCGTTGTTGGCATCTTCGAAATTTCTGCCGCAGTCGCGACCGCACCTTCGCACTCCAGCCGAATCCGCGCTCCCCGAACTCCATCGCCGAAGGCCGCATTCACCGCTTCGCACATGCGAGCGGCCTGCCCCGCTTGTTCATCCGCGATCTCGCGCTCGCCTTGCATCCTCTCGCTGCGATCGCCTGCCCCTTCCCTCGCCATGCGACGGGCGATCGGATCGACCACTGATTCCTGAGGCGTAACAACAAAGCGGATTCTCGCAGGCATTTGGGGGTCGCGAACCATGACCATTCGCCTTCTCCCACCGCAAGTCTTTAGGCCTCCGCCAGATTGACGTTGATCGCTCGGCGGCTTCGTTTCTCGCATGAAACGGTTCACCCCAGCCGTCCCGCTTGCGGTCCTCGCGCTCACCTGCGGCTGCGGAAGCCCCGCTCGCGTCGGCACGTCTCCAAATCCTCGATACAACCCGCGCTCGGCAGAACAGCGCGAGGATCGCATCGCCGAACTGGAACGCGCCGGTCACACGCACGAAGGCGCCGAACGCAAAGCCCGCAAGGAATTCGCGCGCGACGCCTGGCAAACCGATCACTCGCAAGCTTGGGCCGCCGAGCGCACGCGGGCCGAACGCAGCGCTCGCCGCGAGAAGATGGAGAAAGATCTCGCTTCGCTGCCGAAAAAGCCGTGACGCCTCTGCTTCGTTCGCTTCAGCGCAAGCCGTAGGACGCCACTCGTTCGAACGCCGCCTTTTGTTCGGTCGTCATCTTGAGACCGAACCCTGAAGGATGAAACGTCACCCAGCCTGAGCCTGCTCGAGGATGAAACGTCCGCACCCACGCACTCGCGCGTCCATACTCATCCCGCGCCAGCACCACCACGTCGTTGTCCGGCTGCAACGTCGCAAAAGAGGTCATGAACCAGGACGGCATGCCCCAGTTCCGCCCCGCTTGTGTCGCCCGGCTGTAATAGTGCCCCGAGTCCTGATACTCCAAAAACTCAAGTCCCAGCAGACGCACCGCCACGCTGGGATCGTGCGCCAGAAATTTACCTTCCTCGTCGAAGGTCACTTTGTTCGCCATGCCCCACGGCCAAACCACTTTTCCACCTGCTTCCAGGTATTTTCGCAGCGCACCCGACTCTGGCTCGCTGCCCACAACCGCCGTCGGAATCTGCGCGTATCCAAACACGACCACGCTCGCTGACGGCTCCGTCGTGCGCGTCCCCAGCCATTCCGCCAACGCCGCCGCCGACTCGATCCGCTGATACCCACGCTCGACGAAATAATCCACCAGCGTCGGATCGACCACGAATCCTCGAACACTCTCGGGCACATTCGCCGGAAGATAAAACACCCTGTGCGCCGTCGCCGCGCCTTCACTCACCGCCAGCAATCGTCCATCATCGGTCCCGAAAAAAATCCGGCCACCATCCGCCACTGGCGACGAATACACGCTCGCACCGACCTCATAGCTCCACTTCAACACGCCGCTACGTTGGTCGAATTTCCTTAACGTTCCATTCGCGCTCGCAAAATACACATCCTCCCCCTGCACGAGCGGCGTCGTGTAGGTGTGTGAACCTGCGTCGAAATCCCATTTCTTCTCACCGGTCGCGAGATCGAGCGCCGTCACTTTGTTGTTCGTCGACCAGCCGACATACACCGTGTCGTTCTCCACCGTCGTCCCCATCGCCCAGGTCGTGTCGTAGGTGAAGGTCCACTTCTGCGCGCCGGTCGCCACATCCACCCCATAGACGTTCGCATCTCGCGAACCAAACACCAGCACGCCCTTCTCCAGCGCCGGTCGCGTGAAAATATCGCTGCGAATAAAACCCTGGCTCAAATCGTAGCCGACACCCGCCGTCGCAAATTTCCACTTCAGCCCGCCGTCTTTCGCCTGCAACGCATAAACGTGATCGTCTCCACTCGGCTGATACACCACGCCGTCGGCGATCAACGGCGCCGCCCGCAGGCTGTCGCCCGTTTGAAAAGCCCAGCGCTGCTTCCCCGTCGCCAAGTCGAGCGCATACAATTTTCCGTCCCCCGACGGCACCAACACCTGATCGCCATCGATCACTGGCGGCGCCGTGAAATAATTCCAGTCGGTCACCGCCTGCATCGTCGGCCCCGTCTCGAAGCTCCACCGCAGCTCGCCAGTTCGCGCATCGAGCGCGTGCACCGTCCGGCCGCGTCCCGCGACAATCGCCATCTCCTTCCCCACCGCCGGCGCACCCGCGATCGGCGCGCCGGTTTGAAACTTCCACTTCAACGCACCATCTGCCTCCGCCACCGCGTAGAGAAACCCATCCGCGCTTCCGAAATACACCGCGTCATTCGCCACCACCGCCGCGCCGCGAATGAATCCCTCGGTTTGAAACGCCCACTCGACCCGCGGATGCTCGATCGCTCCAAGCGGCGCGACCGCAACCACCAAACTCGACAACACAAGAAGCCAGCAACGAAAGGAATACATGGGATCGAAAGCGTTGCGTCCACAACACCGCGCACGCGATCACCCCTTCAACTTCGTTCCTCCGTCAGGCTCGTTCTTCGCTTTGTTCCGCGGATGAAACTTCGCGTGATGATCCAGCAGCCGCTGCGGCTCCACCGCCGTGTAGATCTGCGTCGTCGCGATGCTCGCATGCCCCAGCATTTCTTGAATCGCCCGTAAATCCGCTCCGCCCGTCAACAGATGCGTCGCAAACGAATGCCGCAGTCCGTGCGGTTTCACGTTCTTCGTGATGCCTGCGCGCTTCGCGTATTTCTTCACGATCATCCACAGCGCCACCCGCGATAACGCTGCGCCGTTCTTGTTCAGAAAAAGTTGGCTCCCCGTTTTCGTCCGCACGAAATGCGCCCGCCCCGCCGCCATATAAGTCGCGAGCGCCGCCGCCGCCTTTCCTCCCACCGGCACCACGCGCTCTTTCGAACCTTTGCCAAACACCCGCACGAATCCGTGCTCGAGATCCACTTGCTGCAAGGTCAACGCCGCCAACTCCGACACCCGCAGCCCGCTCGAATAAAACAACTCCAGCATCGCTCGATCGCGTAGCGCCGGCGCGTCGCCTCCCTCCGCCGCCGCCAGCAACCGCCCAATCTCCTCCTCCGTCAGCGTCCCGGGAATCCGCTGCGCTTTCTTCGGGCCGTTCAACAGCGCCGTGAAGTCGTCGTCGCGAATTTTCTCCCGCACCAGGTAATGCGCGAGGCTCCGCAGCGCGCTCAACTTCCGCGCCAGGCTCGCGATTTCGTAATCTCCCGCGCTCAGCGCATGGATCCACTCCGCCGCCTGCGCGCCGCTCAGCGTTTTCCATCCGCTCGCGCCGCGATGCGCAAAAAATTCCGCCGCCTGATCCAGATCGCGCCGATAGCTCGCGATCGTGTTCTTCGCCAAACCTTGTTCGAGGCTGATGTAGCCGAGAAACGCTTCGATGTCGTTCGCGAACGCCGCCGGCGCCCGGCTCGCATCAATCGCGCGCGCCCGCGGCGCCTTCATGTCCTCACCTCAAAACCGCCGGCGCGGCGGCGGCGTGTAGTTCGGATTCGACTCCTTCATGCGGAAGGTAATCCGCGCCTTCTCCAGATCGTAGGGACTCATTTCCATTCTCACCGTGTCCCCTGCGGCGATCTTGATGAAATTCTTGCGCAGCTTCCCCGAGATGTGCGCGAGCACCACGTGCCCGTTGGAGAGCTGCACCTTGAACATCGTTCCCGGAAGCACCGCCACCACCTTGCCCTCAACTTCGATCGAATTACCGTCGGCCATATTAGTTGCGAACGAAGGTCGTTCCCTCAATGACGTGAATCATAGGTGATGTGCAGGTATGAGGGCCCCTTGTAAGGCGAAAACGCCGACCCTAGGCAAGGCTTTACCTCGCTCGCTCCGCCCTCTCCAATCCGCCCCAAATGGCCGACACGCCTCCGCCTCCTTGCCCGTTCGAAAAGCGTTTCCCTTCGCAACTGGTCCGTGATGACGTGTTCTTCATGAGCCTGGCCTACAACCAGGCCATCGACGCGTGGCGCCGGGACGAAGTCCCCATCGGCGCCGTCATCGAAATCGGCGGCGAAATCGTCGGTGCCGCCCACAACACCGTCGAATCCGCCCACGATCCCACGGCCCACGCCGAGATGCTCGCGATCACCCAGGCCGCCGCGAAGCTCGGCGACTGGCGCCTTGAGGGCGCGACCGTTTACGTCACCAAGGAGCCCTGCCCGATGTGCTCCGGCGCCATGCTGATGTCCCGCGTCAAACGCGTCTGTTATGCCGTCCCCGACCCCAAGATGGGCTGCCTCGGCGGCGCCACCAACCTCAACGATCTCCCTCGCGTCAACCACCACGTCGAGCTCACGCGCGGCGGCGTCCTCGAGTCCGAATGCCTCGAACTCCTGCAAACCTTTTTCCGCCTCAAGCGGCGCGAAGACGACCCCGCGACATAAATCCGCACCGCCAGTTGACGGAGCCGCCGCCTCCACCCACCTTTGCACCTTTCCCTACAACCAGTAACCCAACAACCATCATGGCTTACGAACTTCCGAAATTGCCTTACGCCTACGACGCTCTCGCGCCGCACATCGATGCGAAAACGATGGAAATCCATCACACCAAGCATCACCAGGCCTACATCACCAACGCCAACAACGCGCTGAAGGATCACGGCGATCTCGCCAACCAGGACGTCGACACGCTCATCAAGGATCTCAGCAAAGTTCCCGAGGGCATCCGCGGCGCCATCCGCAACAACGCCGGCGGTCACTCCAACCACTCGTTCTTCTGGAAGATCCTCGGTCCCGGCAAGGGCGGCGCTCCGAAGGGCCAACTCGCCGCTGCAATCGACGCCGAACTCGGCGGCTTCGCCAAATTCAAGGAAGACTTCGCCAAGGCCGCCGCCACCCGTTTCGGCTCCGGCTGGGCTTGGCTCGTCGTCGGTGCCGACGGCAAACTCGCGGTCGGTTCAACCGCCAACCAGGACAGCCCCCTCATGGGCAAGGCCGTCGCCGGCTTCGAAGGCAAACCCGTCATCGGTCTCGATGTGTGGGAGCACGCCTACTACCTGAACTACCAAAATCGTCGCCCCGACTACATCACCGCATTCTGGAATGTCGTCGATTGGGACGCCGCCGAGGCGAACTACACGGCCGCGAAGTAAAATCCTCCGCTCAATCGAGCCCGGCGTTCCCGCCGGGCTTTTTTGTTGATGGGCGCGGCTACTTTGCCAGCAACCCGCGCTCAGTGAGCCTTGCGTCTCAGAGTTTCAACACGCTCGCTTGCAACACCGCGCCGGCGGACGTCGGGCTGATCGGCACGCTCTTCCCCGTCTCCGTATCGAGGATACACAAGCGGCTCGTGGTCGCCGTCCGCGCCGTATAAACGAGATGCCGGCCATCCGCCAGCCAGCAGGGTTCGATGCCGTCAAACGGCGCCTTCGACACCTGCACGCCTTTGCGGGTCGATAGATCCAACACGCCAATCTGGAAATTCCGCCCGACGCGCATCGTGAACGCGATCTTGTTGGGATTGGCGGTGCTCCAATCCGGCTCCGCACAATAATTACTGACGCCCGATGTCACCCGTGTCGCCTGCCCGCCCGCGGCCGACATCACATAAAGCTGCGGCCCCGGCTCCATCGCGAAAACGATGCGCGATCCATCCGGGGAGAAACTCGGCGACGATTTCACCGCGTCCGAACGCGTCTTCCGCGAAATCTGCCGCCCCTGCGCATTCGCCACGTAAATCTCCGGCGTGCCTTCGCCCGTCAGCACCATCGCCACTTGCTGCCCGTTCGGACTAAACCGCGCTCCCGTGTTGGTCCCTTTCACACTCACGAACGACGTGCGCTGATACGTCCCGACATCGATCTGATAAATATCCGGGAACCCCGACCGCAGATAACTCGTGTAAATAATCCGGCGTCCATCCGGCGACCAACGCGGCGTCAACGCATGCGTGTTATCCTGCGTGATCTGCCGGAATCCGCCGAAGAAGAGGTCCGCGGTATAAACTTCCTTCTTCCCCGTGCGCTGTCCGATGAACGCGATCTGCGACGCAAAGAAACCTTTCAACCCGAGCCCGTTCGTCCGCTCCACCGCGATGTCCGCCGCCTTCAGCAAGGCGTGGCGCGCATTTCTCCCGGTCGCCACTTCCGACGCCACCACGGCCCCGCCGCGCGTGATGTCCACGCGCACCTGATTCGTGCCCGCCAGCGAAAACTTGATGTCGAATGCATGACCGCTCGCCGCCAAACGATAACGGCCATGAGCGCCAAACGCCTGGCGCGCCAGTTGGTCGAGTTCGGCATTGTTGGCCGACACGCGAATCGGCACGGTGTTTTTTTCGGCCACCACGTCGACGCGACCGATCTCGCCTTGCGCGAGACCAACGGACACGAACGCGGTGAGAAACAAAGTGAGTCGGAGAAAATTTTGCATGGTGGAGAACACGGGTTTGATTGGCTCACGAGGGAGCGCGGTGGGCATTTCTATTTACACCCGCTCCGGGCATAACAACTAATTTCCTCCGCATTTTTTCCGCTGTGAGTCCCGACGAAATCAAAGAGCATCTCAAGCAGGTCAAATATCCCGGCTTCAGCCGTGACATCGTTTCGTTCGGGCTCGTGCGCTCGGCGGGCATTGTCGACGGGGTTGCGAAGGTCTCGCTCGCGCTCACCACGAGCGACCCGAAGATCCCGCTGCACCTCAAACGCGAGGTCGACGCCTGCCTGCGCGTCATCCCGGGAGTGAAGGAAACGATCGTCGATGTCGCGGTTACCCCCGCCAAGACGCCCGCCCCCGCCGGCACCGCTGGGGGAAATCTCGGCGGCAATGCTGGCGCACCCAAAACCATCCAACACGCCATCGCGATCGGTTCCGGCAAAGGGGGCGTCGGCAAAAGCACGTTCGCCGTCAATCTCGCCTGCGCCCTCGCGCAACTGCTCGAATCGCAGGGCCGCCCGGGTCGCGTGGGCCTGATGGATTGCGACATCTACGGTCCCAGCGTTCCGCTCATGATGGGCCTCGACGGCCGGCCCGAGGTCGAGGGCGAAGGCGCATCCGCCATGCTGATACCGATGGAGCGCCATGGCGTGAAGGTCATGAGCATGGGCTTTCTCGTCGACGACAACACACCCGTCGTCTGGCGCGGCCCCATGATCATGAAGACGGTGCAACAGTTCGTCCAAAACGTGAAATGGGGCGAGCTCGACGTGCTTCTTGTCGACCTCCCGCCCGGCACCGGCGACGCTCAACTCTCGCTCGTTCAAACCCTCCCGCTCGATGGAGCAGTCATCGTCACGACGCCGCAGCCCGCCGCCACCAATGTCGCGCGCAAGGGCGGCCTCATGTTTCAAAAGGTCAATGTCCCGCTCCTCGGCGTCGCCGAAAACATGAGCTACTTCGTCGATCCCACCGGAACGAAGCACGCGCTCTTTGGCAGCGGCGGCGGTATCGTCGCCGCGGAACGTCTCGGGACGTCGCTTCTTGGTCAGGTGCCGTTGATTTCCGACATCCGTGAAGGCGGCGACTCCGGGCTGCCGATCGTGGTTAAATCGCCTGACAGTCAGGCAGCACGCACCTTCCGTGAGATCGCCGACACGCTGCTTTCTCGTCTTACACCTCCTACGCGCGGGGCCTAGTGGTAAACCTTCCATGAACATAGGATCGCTCCCCTTCCGTTCTCTGTCGGAATGGTAACATTGCGGGCATTGACACCTGTGACCGCCTCGCTCTCATTTTCTTCCGCGCAGCCTTGCCGAATGACTTCTCCTGCACCAGAGCCAGCGACGAGCCGTGATTTTGTGAAGCAATCCAGTCTCTACCAAGAGTTCTTGGCTGAGCGTGAAGAGATCCTGAAACACAAGTGGCTGGAATCCGAGCGATTGGGCTACGACATCGGCTTCGAGCGCGCATTGCTGGATTGGATACGAAAACATCGCGAGGGTTGGCGCGCCGCTCGTCGGCAACAGCAACACCAACAGCCTCCTCCGCCGTCGGCGGTCCCCAGCAGCGGTTCGAGCGTTCCCTTCACGCCACCGCCACAAAAGAAAACGGGCTGACGATCCCGTCATCCAGACAGCAAAAAGCCGGGCATTCGCCCGGCTTTGCTGTTCTTACGGGGGCGAAATCGCCGCCCAAAGCTGGAAATCCGTTTACTTGATCTCTTTGTGCACCGTGTGGCGCTTCAAGTGCGGGTTGTATTTCTTCTTCTCGATGCGCTCCGTAACAGTCTTCTTGTTACGATAGGTGAGATAACGGGAGGCCGGCTTGCCCTCTTTCTTGGCTTCGGTGCACTCCAAGGTGACGAGTTCTTGCATGGTGGTAAATGGATTGAAGGGTCAGAGCAAACGCCCGGCCCCGCCCGGCGCAATCCCAAAGTAGATCGCGCTTCGCCCTCCCCCGACTTCAACGCCGCTTTTCCATCAACGGCAGCATCACTCCGCGCCGAAACAACGTCACCTGGCCCGTGCTCGACGATACCACGATCGAAATGCATTTCGTCGCCACGCTCACCGCCGCCGCCGCCGCATGACGGCTCCCCAACCCGCTCGGAAGCGAGAAATCGTTATCCCCGGCTTGTATCAGGCTCCCCGCCGATTCGACGACCCCGTCACCACGGATGATGAACGCGCCATCGATGGACGAGAACTCCTTCACCGTCTCGTCCATGAAGGGATTCAGGATGTTGCGATCCTCTTCCTTGTAACCAAAAAATGGATTCAAGACGAGCGGCTTGGTCAGCTTCTCGACGCGATTATTGTCCCCGAGCACGAAAAGACATCCCACCGGTCTCCCTTCGCGCCCTTCCACCGCCAGCTCCGTCGCCACGGCGATCACCCGCTCCAAGACTTCCGGCTTCACGTCCTCCGGCAACAGATCGTTCTGCCCCGTCAGCAGCGTCTGAAATTCCCGCTCGATGTCGACGACCGTGAGCGTGTCGAACTGATTGCTGCCCGTCATCCCGCCGATGCAGCACACGCGATCTGTAAACGCGATCACTCCACGCGTGACCGCCACCAAAATCGCGCTGCGCAACTGCGCCATTCGCTGGTTCGAAAACGACCGCACTTGGATCGTCTCATCGAACTCTTCCTGGTCCTCGCTGCCTTCCACCGGATTTCGCGTGACCAAGATCGTTTTCAACTTCGACGGCATCATCTTCGCCTCGATGCCGCCGACGAAGGTATCGCCAAACACCAGCAGCGCCCGGCAGTTCGCGCCTTTCGCCACCCGCTCGGCCTCGCGAAACATCAACTTGTTGACGCGATTCTGCTGCGCCTGCACCGGCCGAATCCCCCCGAACCCGCCGACCAATTGCTCGTGCAACGCATCGAGATCCGGCGCGTTCACCAGCCCGTCGACGAGTTCCGGCTCCTTCACCTGCCGCGCGATCGACGCCAACACCTGCAGGTAATCGCGCGCATTCTCGCCCGCGATCAGCATCATGATCAACCGCACCCGCTCTTCCGCGAGGGCGCCGTCATGCTTGATTCCCGCCCGGCTGCGGCCAATTGCCAGAATGTAGCGGCGACGCATCTTCACCCGCACGTGCGGCAAAGCGACGCCCAACCCGAGATACGTCGTCATCGTGCTCTCGCGCGCGAGCAGCCCTTTCAACAACGCATCCGCCTTCAGATCGGGAAACTGCTTCACACACGCCGCGAGCAGCTCCTGCAGCGCTCCTTCGAGGTCGAGGCTGTGCAGATCGATGATGCGGCTGCGCGCGATGATCTTATCGAGCCGCATCGGTTAGAAATCCCAGCTCTCCACGTTCAAACGCCCGATCACTCTCAGGTTGGCCAGGGTGCGAGGCACTTGCGACGAGATTCGGACGTTTGGCGTTTGTAATTTCCCGCGCCGCGCAGGGGCTTCAGCGCTCCCACTCCAGCGCACCTTTCTTGATCTCGTAAAACAAGCCCAGCACCAGCACGCCGAGGAAGAACAAGACCGGACCGAGAATCGCGATCTGGTTCGCGAGAAACTCGCGGTAGATGAACGTCCACGGCACGAGAATCACGATCTCGAGATCGAACAACATGAACAGCAGCGCCGTCACATAGAACTTCACCGAGAAACGCGTGTGGACCGCTCCTTCCGAAGGAACGCCGCACTCATACGCCGAATCCTTGATCTTCGATCCCTTCGCGCGCTGGCCAAAAAAATGGCTCGCGCCGATCACCGCCCCGGTAATTCCGGCCGCGAGTAACACTTGAATCAGGAAAGGGAAATAAGCAGCAGCGCCCATCGCGTTCGAAATTGGGCGCAGCTAGGCCCGCGAGACAAGTGGGAAAGTTGCTTTCCTTTGCGCCTTTCCGCCGACCCGCTTCCCACCGTCCGATCAGGAGCCGACGTCGATGATCTGCGCCGTCTTCACCTTCGTCGATCCCACGCCCAGCGTTTCCGCGAATTCCAGCGTCCGGATCTCCTCCGGCACCGGTTGAAACCCGTTCTGCCGGCGCAACAAATCCATCTTCGCGCGCATCAACGCATCCATCATCACCGGGTCCGTGCTCAGCCACAACAACGGCTCCGACGACGCATACAACGAATTGAAATACGGCCCGCCGATATATTGAAACCGCTCGAGGCTCGCGAGCGTGAACATCCACGTCTGTCGCAATTCAGGAATCGCACTCATTTCCGCCACGGCCGCCGGAGCATTCGCCGGCGAACGGAAGAACCGGGCCGTGTTCGACGCATTCCAGAGCGTCGCATTCACCAGCGCGCCATTGATCCCAAGAATCGCGTGATCCGTGTAAACCGGCAGATTAATCCAGAAATCCGCATCCAGAAACAGCGGCGTCGCCAGGAAGCTCTTGCGATCTTCGTCCGCAGTCGTGTCGGCATCATAGCCTTCCGTTTGTTGCTGAGCGAAAATCGGATCGAAACGCTGCGGCAGCGGTGAATCGTAAAACCACACCGGATCGTAATAACGTCCCGACTCGAGCACGTAAATCGGATGCTCCTTGAACGGCGAATCGCCGGTCACCAGCGACGGCAAATAACCCGTCATGCGCAGCCGCAGCTGATTCAACCCGACCAGGAAGATGTCCTTCTTCTCGAAACCGCGCTTCTCCAAGGCCGCAATCACCGCTTTCACCAAGGGAATCGGCGTCGCCATCCCCGGCCCGGAATCGCTGTAAATCTTCAACCCCACCTTCTTCTTCTCCCCCGGAACGAGCTCGCGCCCGCTCTTCTCCTCGAAAGTCGAGATGAGTTTCTCGACCTCGCGCCGATACGTCGCTTCGTCGAATCCCGCCAATCGCGCTTGCCATACCGGCGCCGGCGGCGCCTTGGGCGGCAGCCCGGCAGCCGTCTGGCCGCTCGCGCTCGACAAGCCGAGGCCGAAAACCGCCAGGGCTAAAACCTGAAGAAAGGGCAGACGCATACGTGTGTGAGTCGTCGGACGATTGCTAAAGTTTCCTCTATACCGGGAAGGCCATCGCGTCAAAGGGCGGGGAACTTGACAGCCAGTGACGCGGCTTGAAAGTGCATTCTTCGCCAGCCGCCCGGAGGGCGTGCGTTCGTCCATGCCCGTCATCAAACTTTCCTGCGTCCGCGACCTCAAACTGCGGGTGAACCTCGCCGACGTCGTCTCGCGAGTCGTCACGTTGCGCAGAGCCGGCGGCGCGCGTCTCAAGGGGCTCTGTCCTTTCCACAACGAGAAAACCCCTTCCTTCCACGTCGATACCGACAAAGGTTTTTATAAGTGCTTCGGCTGCGGCAAAGCCGGCGACGCCATCACCTTTGTCCGCGAAACCGAACAACTCGGCTTCACCGAAGCCGTCGAGGCACTCGGTCAACGCTTCAACATCCCCATCGAATACGAGGAGGGTTCCGGCGGACCCACCCGCGAGGAGCGCTCGCTGCGCCAGGAGTTGTTCGATCTTCACGATGTCGCCGCGGAGCATTTTTATCAGGCCTTCAAGACGCGCGATGCCACCGGCGATTACATGCGCAACTACTGGACGGGCCAGCGCCGCTTCAGCCTCGAACTCGCCGACGAATTCAAGATCGGAGCCGTCGACGCCGCCGGCAGCGGACTCGGACCCGCCCTCCTGAAACGCAAATTCTCCGAAGAAGCCCTCCGCCGCTGTGGCCTTTTCTTCATCTACGAGGACGCCCAGATCACCGCCGCCACGCTGCGCCCACGTTTTCGCGGTCGCCTGATGATTCCCATTCGCGACCACCAAAGCCGCGTTGTCGCTTTCACCGCCCGCCAAACCCAGCTCACTCCCGACGACGATCCCGCGCGCGAAGCAAAATACGTCAATTCCCCCGAGACGCCTGTCTTCACCAAGGGCAATCTCCTCTTCAATCTCGATCGAGCGCGCACCGCCGTCGGAGAGGGCAAACCTTTCGTTCTCGTCGAAGGTCAGCTCGACGCCCTTCGCTGCTGGTCCGTCGGCCTCAAAACCGCCATCGCTCCCCAAGGCACTTCGATCACCGAACCGCAACTCCTCCTCCTCCGGCGGTATCATCCGCAGGTCGAATGCTTCTTCGACAGCGACGCCGCCGGCCAAAAAGCCGCGCTCCGCTTCCTTCCGATGGCGCTCAAAGCCGGCCTCGAGGTCCGCTTCCTCACTCTTTCCGGCGCCGAAAAACTCGACCCTGATCTCCTTTTCCTCGAACGCGGCCTCCCCGCCTACGACGACGTCCGCCACCACGCGCAGACGGCCATGGCTTTCGCCTCGCGTGCCGTCCTCGCCGATGCCTCGACCGCTTCCGGTGAACAGAAATCGCGCGCTGCTCAATCGCTCTTCGAAATCGTCGCCCACTCCGACAGCGAAGTGATCCGCTCCCAATTTCTCGCGGAAATCTCCGTTCACCTGCGCCTGCCCACCGCCGCCGTGCAAAAAGACTTCGGCACCTTCCTCACTCGCCGCGACCGCCAAAACGCCGCCCGTCCTGCCGAACAGCCTCCAACCCGAAACTCAGAACCCAACACTCCGAACTCCGCGCCGATGGGCGCGGCCCCTACGCCTGAACGCGACTTGCTTCTTCTCTGCCTTCACTTCGAAGATCTCGGCAAACCCCTCAGCTCCGCTCTCCCCCACGATTGGATCGACGTTAATCACCCTGCCGGCCTTCTCCTCAACCGCTTCCTCGCTGAATTCGAACACGACACCTGGCCCGGTCGCGATCACCTCGACACCCTCCTTGAAACCGAAACCGAACGCAGCCTCGTTGCCTCGCTCATCTTCGACACCCTCAAGCTCGACGATCCTATCAAGGTCGCCAACGAAGGACTTCGCCAACTCCGTGCCCGCGCCCTCGAACCGCGCCTCAGGGAAATAGAACTTGCTTTAGCCACAGCCCACGCGGACAGTAATTCTGACCCAATTTCACTCTTGAAGGAACGTTCAGAACTGCATCGACAGCTCCGCCAGCCACTCAGTTTATCTGCCGCTTTATAGCCAGCTTGTAGAAGAGATCACTATCACATGTCGCGCAAAGCCAAGTCCGGTTCCCCGGACACTCACTCCGAGGCCGTCGAGGCCGCTATCGAAAAATCCTCTTCCACTCCCTCCGGTGATACCCCTGCGGGAGCCGACATTCCCGCGGGCGGAATTAACGAGAAGATCCGTCAACTGATCCGGCTTTCGAAGGAGCAGGGTTACCTCACTTTCGACGACATCAACGAGGCTCTGCCCGACTCCGTCGAAAACCAGGAGGAGATCGATAACGTCCTCTCCATTCTCCAAAACTTGGAGATCGAGATCCTCGAGCCGGACCAAGTCGACGACTACAAGCAACGGATGGAGGAGGCCGAGGAGGAGGAATCTCGCTCTTCGCAGCACGACATCCTCGACGACCCCGTCCGCATGTATCTCAAGCAGATGGGCCAGGTCCCACTGCTCACCCGCGAACAGGAAGTCGAGATCTCCAAACGCATCGAGACCGCCGAGCTGAAAGCTCAGGAAGCTCTCTTCCAAGCCACCGTCATCGGCAGCTACATCGTTACCCTCGGCCAAAAGCTCATCGACCGTCAGGAACGCTTCGACCGCGTCGTCATCGACAAGAAAATCGACAGCCGCGAATCCTACTTCAAGGGCCTCGAAAAACACGTTCTCTCCACGCGCAAGGCCGAAGAAGCCGTGGCCGACTCGTGGCAGGAATACCTCAAGGCCAAGAACGAGGCCGACAAGAAGAAGGTCCTCGCCAAGCACAAGAAGCGCGAAACCCTCCTCCGCTCCCACTTCGGAAAATTCTTTTTCAAGCTGAAGGTTTACGAGGAATACCTCGAACAGCTCCGCCCCGTCCTCGAGGAAATCGAATCGCTGAATGCCCAGCTCGACCGCGCCAAGCACCCGAAATCCAAGAAGGACGCCGCGATCGACTCCAAGGTCATCCAGCATCGCCTCAAGCAGATCGAGGCCGTGCAGCGCATCGACCCGCAGGAGCTCCTGAAAGTCGTCGCGCAAACCCGCGTCCACATTCGCGAGGCCCACCAAGCCAAGACCGAAATGGTCGAGGCCAACCTCCGCCTCGTCATCTCGATCGCGAAGAAATACACGAATCGCGGCCTCTCCTTCCTCGACCTCATCCAGGAGGGCAACATGGGCCTCATGAAGGCCGTCGAGAAATTCGAGTATCGCCGCGGCTATAAATTCTCCACCTACGCCACGTGGTGGATCCGCCAGGCCATCACCCGCTCGATCGCCGACCAGGCCCGCACGATCCGCATCCCGGTCCACATGATCGAGACGCTCAACAAAGTCATGCAGGTCCAGAAGCAGCTCCTCCAGGAATACGGCCACGAGCCCACGCCCGAAGAAGTCGCCGACGAGATGAACCTGCCCGTCGAGCGCGTGCAGCAGATCATGAAGATGGCGCAGCAGCCGATTTCGCTCCAATCGCCCGTCGGTGACGGCGACGACACGAGCTTTGGCGACTTCATCGAGGACAAATCCGCCGAGAACCCCTACGACATGACGGCGTTCTCGCTCCTGCGCGAAAAGATCATCGACGTCCTCGACTCGCTCACCGAGCGCGAGCGCCGCGTGCTCTCGCTCCGCTTCGGCCTCATCGACGGCTACAGCCGCACGCTCGAGGAGGTCGGCAAGCAGTTCAAGGTCACCCGCGAACGCATCCGCCAGATCGAAGCCAAGGCCCTCCGCAAGATGCGCCACCCGACGCGCATTCGTCAGCTGCACGGCTTCTTCGACGCCGAGCAGATCGACAACGCGCAGAACCTTATGAAGGTCGCCGCCACCAGCGGACTGCCCGCGCGTCCGCCCGGCGCCGGACTGCCCGGCGGCTTCCCGTTTCCGCCACCGAAGCCGTAGGTCGGTTGCAACATTGAGCCGCGAAAACATTTTTCGGTTTTCACGGCTCGTTTGCGGCGGCAAATACCGCTTTCACTCTTTACAGTTTTCGACCCCGGAATAGCTTCCGCGTATGGCAACCTACTCCGCATTCTTCGCCGCTTTCGGCCTGGGTGGTGGCGAACTGCTCGTCATCTTGGTCATCCTCCTGGTTCTCTTCGGCGGCTCCAAGCTTCCCTCGCTCGCGCGCGGGCTGGGCCAGTCGATCAAGGAGTTCAAGAAGGCCAGTAAGGACGAGGAAGAAGCCGCCCAGGCGGCCGCCGCGGAGGAGACCCGCAAGCCTGAGGTCACCAAGACGCCCGGCGCCAACTGAGCCGCAGCTCGTTCGTTTTCCCTGCAAGCGCGCCCGCCCGGCGCGCTTTTTTGTTTTTGCGCGCGCGCCTAGATTTC
>JAEZGX010000029.1 GCA_023416735.1 Verrucomicrobiota bacterium
CCGCCACGCGACGCGCTCCACCGAACCCCTCCCCCAAACCCGTGTCCCTCCTCTCCTTGGCGCGACACCCCCCAACGCCCACGTCCTTCGCTCGCATGAAACTCTCCGCCACCCACTTGAAGCGTTACCGCGAAATCGTTCGCCTCCTCTGGAAATACGGCCGCTCCGACCTCGCCCGCCAGATGGCCGCGTCCGCCGAATTCGACGCGCCTGATCCCAACGACGCCGATCTCCCCGCCGACGCCAAGCCCGAGCAGCTCGCCGACGATCTCGAGGCCATGGGCCCGACCTACGTGAAACTCGGCCAGGTCCTCGCCGGCCGCCCCGACCTTCTCCCCGAAGCCTACCTCAAAGCACTCGAACGCCTCCAAGATCGCGTCAAACCGTTCCCGTTTTCCGAAGTCGAAGAAATCGTCACCACCGAGCTCGGCGTCCGCCTCTCCAAAGCCTTCTCCCGCTTCGAACCCACGCCGATGGCCGCCGCGTCACTCGGCCAGGTTCACTACGCCGAACTCCGCGATGGCCGCCCCGTCGTCGTCAAGGTCCAGCGTCCCAACATCCGCGCCCAAATCGCCGAAGACTTCGAAGTGCTGGGCGAAATCACGGCTTTCCTCGACAGCCACACCGCGATGGGCAAACGCGTCCGCTTCACCGCCGTCCTCGAAGAATTCCGCCTCACCATCCTCCAGGAGCTCAACTACGAGCTCGAAGCCCAAAACCTCACGCGCGTCGGCGAAAACCTCCGCGACTATCCGCTCATCCTCATCCCGCAGCCCGTCCCCGATTACACCACGCGCAGCGTCCTCACCATGGACTACGTGCGCGGTCGCAAGGTCACGTCGCTCTCCCCGCTCGCGCGACTCGACATCGACGGCGGCCCACTGATCGAAGAACTTTTCAAAGCCTACCTGAAACAGGTTCTCGTCGACGGTCTCTTCCACGCCGACCCTCACCCGGGCAATGTCTTCATCACCGACGACGCCCGCATCGCGCTCCTCGACCTCGGCATGGTCGGACACACCTCGCCAAGCATGCAGGAAAGCCTCCTCAAAATCCTGCTCGCCGTCAGCGACGGCAAAGGCGACGAAGCCGCCGATATCGCCATCCGCATGGGCGAGAAACTCGAGGACTTCAACCCACCCGAATTCCGCCGCCAGGTCAGCCAGCTCGTCGCCATGCGCCGCGACCTGGGCCTCGAGCAAATGAACGTCGGCCGCTCCATCCTCGAGCTGTCTCAAAAATCCCGCGACAACGGCCTGCGCGTCCCCAGCGAGCTCACGCTGCTCGGCAAAACCCTTCTCCAACTCGACGAGGTCGGCCGCATCCTCGATCCCAACTTCGACCCCAACGGCTCCATCCAGCGCAACGTCACCGAGCTCATGTCGCAGCGCATGAAGCGCGATCTCACGCAGGGAAATCTCTTCAGCTCCATGCTCGAGATGAAAGATTTCCTCACGAGCCTGCCCACCCGCCTCAACCGCATCATGGATGCGATCACCAACGCCGAGCTCGAGGTGAAGATCAAAACGATCGACGCTCCCATCGTCCTCGACGGCATGCAAAAGATCGCCAACCGCATCACCTGCGGCGTCGTCCTCGCCGCCCTCATCGTCGGCGCGTCCTTGCTGATGCAGGTCCAAACCCGTTTCCAAATCTTCGGCTATCCGGGGCTCGCGATCCTTCTCTTCCTCGCCGCCGCCGCCGGCGGTTTCTACCTCGTCGGCAGCATCTTTCTCCAAGACTACAAAACCCGCAAAAAACTCGGCCGGTAGCAGTCGTAGCGGAACGCGTGAGCGCTTCGCCCCTCCGCCTTCGCTCCATTGGAATTTGAACATTCCCTGGAGCTTGATCCTTGGATCTTGGAGCTTCCCTACTCCCCGACCAAGAACTCCCGCATAAACCTCACCTGCGCGTAAAACTGAAAATCCTGGTTCACCTTCTTCCTGAATCCATGCCCTTCATCTTTCGCCTCGAGATACCAAACGACCCCACCGTTTTTCCGAATCGTCTCCGCCATCTGCACCGCCTCCGTCCGCGGCACCCGCGGATCATTCGCACCCTGCACCACGAATAACGGCACCTGAATCTTCGCCGCATTCGTCAGCGGCGAAATCTGATTCAAAAATTGCCGCATCTCCGGATCGCGTTCGTCTCCATACTCCGCGCGCCGTAGATCCCGCCGATAACTTTCCGTGCTCTCGAGAAACGTCACGAAATTGCTGATACCGACCACGTCGATTGCCGCCCGAATCCGATCGCTGTAGTGCGTCGCCGTCGCCAGCGTCATGTAGCCGCCGTAGCTCCCGCCCATCACCAACACCCGCGACGCATCCAGATCCGGCTGCTGTTTGATCCACTCCAACAGCGCACCGATATCCTTCACCGAATCCTCGCGTAGCTTTCCATTGTCCAGCCGCAGGAACGTCTTTCCGTAACCCACCGATCCGCGCACGTTCGGATAGATGATCGCCGCGCCGAGTTCGTTCAGTAGATAATTATTCCGCCCGAGAAACCACGGACGCGCCTGGCTCTCCGGCCCGCCGTGAATGTTCACGATCACCGGCCGCTTGCCCGTGAATCGCACCGCCGGTCGAAACAGAAATCCCGAAATCTCCCGGCCATCGAAACTCTTCCACGTGACCAATTGCGCCTCGGTCAACTCCGACGCCACCACTCCGCCCAACTCGCTCTCCGTCCAGCGCACCACCGCGCCCGTCTCCGCATCCAGCACGAACACGTCGCCCGAAATCGACGCCGAACTCAGCGTGAACGCGAAATGCCTCCCTTCCTCGTGCCATCCACCCGCGCCAATCACTCCCACCGGAATTCCGCTCACTGCCCGATACTCGCGCGTAGACGTATCCATTAAGTAGAGACGCGACGCGCCCGCTTCGTTCACGCCAAACACGAGCCGCTTTCCATCCTCCGTCACCGCCAGGCTCTCCACATCTCCGTTCAGATCCTTGGTGAGAAACGTCGTCTCCCGCGTCGCCAGATCAATGAACGCCAGCCGGTGAAATTCGCTCTCGAGATCCGTCGTCACGAACACGCCTTTCCCGTCCGCGCTGAACTCCCCCGCCCCATACGCCACTCCCGTTTGCGTTCGCGGTGTCAGCTCCGTTTTTGTCCCCGCCACCGCATCCACCAACCAGAGGTGCGACTCGTTGATCGAAACATATTCGACCACCAGCAGCGTCCGATCGTCCGGCGACCAATCCACCACAAACCATCCGCCGCCCGCCAGCTCCGCCACCAGTCGATCGCTCTTCGGATCGCGCGGATCCATCACATACAAATCGCGATCCGCTCCATTTCTCCGCGTCGATCCATACGCGATGCGATCGCCCTTGTTGCTCCACACCACCCCGCCGTTCTGCGTCCGCTCTCCTCCATCCGTCAGCAAGGTCACGTTTCCATCGCGAAAATCCTGACGATACAGCTGTCGAAACTCACTGCCGCCGCGATCCCGCGAAAAAACAAAAAACTCCCCCGCCACCGGATCGATCCCCTCCGACGTCACCGGCTCTTCAAAAAACGTCAGCTGCCGTCGCATGCCCAGCGGGGCCGTCACTCCGTGCAACTGCGTCGTGTTCCCGAAGCGCGTCCCGATCAGCATCTCCGTCCGCGTCGGATGCCACCCGCCAAACGTCGCCGTCCGAAACTCCGTGTAACGTTTCGCTTCGTCCGCGATCGCAGCCGGAATCGCGGGAATATTTTCCGTCACCAGATTCTCCCCCGGTCGAATCACCGGCCCCTCTGCCGCAAACGCCGCCCCCGCCGCCATCAACGCACACGCCAGCCATCGCGAGTTCATCATGCGCCGACACCTATGCTCTTCCCCCAGACTCCGCAAGCGGGAGCCCGACGATCCGCCGGGCTTCTCCGCGCACGTTTACCTCACCTTCCTGCCGCCTCGAAATGCGCCCGCACTTCCTCGCTACTCTGATTCGAAAGATCTTTCGCCAGCACCTTCCGCATCCGCTGTCGCGCCTCGTCCGAAATCGCATTGACCACCGCGTTGTGCAACGCCGGCGGCGCCGCGAAATCCCACGTCGCGTTCGGCCGACTCTTGAAAAACTTCTCCAGCTCCTCCGCGATCACGCGCACGTTTCGTCGCTCGACTTCCTCCTTCATCGGCAGTCGCTCGTCGATCGACATTCCCGACCGTCCGCCCATGATTCCACCCGGAGCTCCCGGCGCGCCCGTTTGATGTTTCGAGCTGTTGAAGCGGCCCGCCATGTCCGAATCGTTCGCGGTATAACTCTTCTTTCCCTCCGGGAAATCCATCGCCTCGACGAGCTCCAGTCGCGTGGTTTGCCCGGGTTCTCGACTCTCCGAGTAAATCCGCAAGTGCCCGCGATCGATGGTGACAATAAAATGTTCGTTCATGGGAAAAGTTTCCTGATGGTTGAAGATCTCAATCGAAGGCCAGGGTCACGTTGATGTTCCCGCGCGTCGCCTTCGAATACGGACACGTTTGATGCGCGAGATTCATGATATGCTGCGCATCCGATCCGCTGATACCGGGCATCGCCGCGCGCAGTTCCACATTCAACCGCCAACCGCCGCGATTGTCCTCATCCAGATTCGCCCGCGCCACGACCGTCATTCCTTCGATCGGCAAATGCGCGGTCGTCGCAGCATTCTTTAAAGCTCCTAAAAAACACGCTGCATACGCACCGGCAAACAGGTGCTCGGGCGTGACACTTCCCTGCTGTTCGTCCGTGGACAGGCGCACCGAGAAGCCGCCATCCGGCGCCTCTACCGTGCCATCCCGTCCACCTTGCGCGATCATTTCCGCCGTGTGGATGGTTTTCATCGCCGCAATCTACGCAGCCCTGCGTCCCCCGAAATCGGGCGAATGTCGGCGCGCCCGATGGGTGATTCTCCGCCCCCACTTCGCAGTCACTGTAGGGCGAAGTCTCGGACGCCGCCGCTCCCGTTCGGTAATTTCTCCCATCCCTTCTCGCGCACCGCCGCGCATCTTCGCCTGTCACGTTCGCTGCAATGACGCCCATCAACCGCTATCGCGACCGCAGCGAGGCCGGCCAGGCACTCGCCCGCCACCTCGCCTCTCACGTTCACGACAACACGCTCGTGCTCGCTCTCCCGCGCGGCGGCGTTCTCGTTGCCGCCGAAATCACTCGCGCGCTCGACCTGCCGCTCGACGTTTTTCTCGTCCGAAAAATCGGCCATCCTTCCAATCCCGAACTCGCCATCGGCGCAATCGCGAGCGGTGGAGTCCAACTGCTCGACGACTCGCTCATCGCTGCCGAGGGCATTCCAAAGGAAGTCGTCACCGACATCATCACTCGCGAATCCGCCGAGCTCCGCCGGCGCGAAGCGCTGTATCGCGGCGAACGCCCGCCGCCCGATCTGGCGCATCGCCGCCTCATCCTCGTCGATGATGGTCTCGCCACCGGCTACAGTCTCCGCGTCGCCGTGCTCGCGCTCCAACACGTGCGCCCGCCCCATATCACGGTCGCCGTCCCCGTCGGCGCCCCCGACTCCTGCGCCACGCTCGCTGCCGCCGTCGACGAACTGGTCTGCCCCGTTCAACCCAACCCGTTCCACGCCGTCGGTCTTTGGTATGATCACTTTCCCGCCGTGAGCGACGACCAAGTCCGCGAAATCACCCACGCCGCCGCCACAAGCTAGAGCCGAGTATCAACGCGCGCGCTTCAACGCCCGCGCCACCACCTTCAGATCCGCCACCAGTCCCGCATACGCCGCATCGCGGTCCGCCGACGGCGTGCGCAAAATCGACGACGGATGCACCGTCGCCACCAACCTTTTTCCGAAGGACGTTTCCAACACCTCACCGTGCTGCTGCGTCACGCGAAAGCTCCGCCCCATCAACGCCTGCGCCGCCGTCGCCCCCAAAGCCACCACAAGCTCCGGCTGAAGCAGGTCCAACTCTGTATCCAGCCAAACACGACATGCCGCGATCTCCCGCGCATTCGGTTTCTGGTGCAGCCGCCGCTTCCCCGCCGGCTTCCACTTAAAATGCTTCACCGCATTCGTCACATACACGTCGTCCCGCTCGATCCCCGCCTCGACCAACGCCCGATCCAACAATTTCCCCGCCGGCCCCACAAACGGCCGCCCCGCCAAATCCTCCTGATCGCCGGGCTGCTCGCCAATCATCATCACCCGCGCTTTGACCGACCCTTCGCCAAACACCGTTTGCGTTCCGATCTTGTAAAGAGGACACCGCGTGCACCCGCGCGCCTCCGCCCGAACTTTTTCCAGTGTCCGCTTTTTCTCCGCCACGCACCAACGTGCCGGGTCCCTCCCCTTGCGCAACCACTCCGCCCTCCTACGCCTCTTCCCGGCTCTTCAGAAATCCAAAATCCCAAATCGAAATTCGAAAATTACTCCGCCGCCGCCTTCACCCGGTCAGCCAAAATCTCCACCAGCACCGGATGCGCCCCGATCGTCCGCGTAAATCGCACGCCTTCCATCCGCCCTCCACGCGCCCGCTTCACAATCTGCGCCACATCCCCGTCCGGCCCCGCGTGCTTTCCCGGCGCGATAAACAACAGCGCCACCACCACGTCGCTGTCCCGCCAACCGTCTCTCGCCAGCAACCCTTCCAGCAGCGGCTCGTTGAACGCAAACTCCTCGCCCGCTCGCCGCTCCATGCTGCACGCCGCGACTTCCACGACTTCGCCGCCCAAACTCTCTCGCACCTGCGCCGCCACTGCATCCCGCACCGCCGTCACACCCCGCGCCGGACTCCCATGATCCACTACGGCCACGCGCACACGCCCTGTAGGAGCCTGCTTGCAGGCGATTTCGCCCACCTCCGCTCGCACGTGCTCCACTAAAATATCCGCCAGCCGCGTCTCTCCTTCCACAAACAACGGCGCCGCAATCCGCCCCCGTAATTTTCCCCGCTGCGCCACCAACGCCGGCACATGCCGCACGATCGCATACGAGGGCCCGACAAACAGCGGCGCCACGATCACGTCCTTCACGCCTTCCGCCACACATCGATCCAGCGCCTCCTCCAACAACTCCGCGCGCCGGCCGTCCAATTCCTCCGCCGGCACTTTGGTCGAATGCGCCACCGACACCGGCTCCACCTTCATTCCCACCTTCCGCTCCAACTCCGCCGCCAACCTTCGCAATTGCAACGTGCTCGCCGCTTCCAGCGATCCGTTATCCACCAACAGCACCCGCCACTCCCCTCGTTCTGTCATTCTCAGCAGAGCGATCGTTCAAATCTCACATCCCATCATCCCCGCACTCGCACTCTGTTGCGCCGCCGCCGCGAGTTCACTCCAACGCACCACTTCACCGACAATAATCATCGCCGGACGCCCCTGCAGATTCGCCAGCAACGCATCCGCTTCCGCCAGCGTCCCAAATCGCAAACGCTGCGACGACAACGTGGCCCCCGCCACCACCGCCACCGGCGTCGTCTCCGGCAATCCGCCGCCGCGCAACTCGCACGCGATCTCGGAAAAACGCCGCGTCCCCATATAAATACACAACGTCGCCCGCAGCGCCGCCAGCGCCCGCCAGTTCGTCGGAGCCCCATTGCGATCCGCGCACGCATGACCGGCCACAAACACCGTCGCCGACGTCACCCCGCGTTGCGTCAACGGAATCCCCGCCGCCGCTCCCGCCGCCGCCGCCGCCGTCACGCCCGGCACAATTTCAAATTCAAACCCCGCCGTCGCCAGCGCCTCGATCTCTTCCGCCGTCCGACCAAACACCATCGGATCCCCTCCTTTTAACCGCACCACGCGCTTCCCTTCCCGCGCCTTCGCCACGAGCAAGGTGTTAATCTCACCCTGCGGCAAACTGTGGGCCCCCGCACGCTTACCCACGTAAATCTTCTCCGCCGCCGGGCCGCATAATTCCAGCAGTTCCGGATTGGCAAGGTCATCGTAAAGAACGACCTCCGCCTCTTGCAGCGCTCGTGCCCCGCGCAACGTGATCAAATCCGCCGCGCCCGGCCCCGCGCCTACGAGGCGCACCACTGGACGTTTTTCGATCCCTTCCCTTGCGGCGTTTTGAACCATGACAAAGTTTTGTTTTTACTTCTTTAGTAAACTAGTCAACTCAGTCGTTTCTCTTTTTATGCCAGAAGCAACCACCGCGCCACTTACCCATAACGAGTCGCTCAAGCAGGCCAATCCCACCCTCGCCAGCACCATCGCCACCACCTTGGCCGATGCGTCACTCGATCGCTTCTCGGACGACGAAAAGGAGTTCACCAAGTTCCACGGCATCTACCAACAGGACGATCGCGACCTGCGCAAGGCCGGCAAAAAATACATCATGATGATCCGCAGCCGCATTCCCGGCGGCGTCATGACGGCGAACCAGTGGATCACGTTCGACGACCTCGCCACCCACTACGGCAACAACACTCTCCGCGTCACCACTCGCCAGTGCATTCAGTTCCACGGCGTCGTGAAGTCCGGCCTCGGCCCGCTCATCAAGAAGATCAACGAGTCGCTTCTCTCCACGCTCGCAGCCTGCGGCGACGTCAATCGCAACATCACCGCATCGCCCACGCCCGCCGTCACCAAAGCCCGCGAAACCGTTTACGCCCACGCCCTCCAAACGGTCGGCGAAGTCGCCCCCAAAACCCGCGCCTACCACGCCATCTGGGTCGACAACGTTCAACTCAACCTCGACGACCCCGAAAACAAAAACTTCGTCGATCCGCTCTACGGCCAAACTTACCTGCCGCGTAAGTTCAAGATGTCCTTCGTCGTTCCGCCGGTGAACGACATGGACGTCTTCACCAACGACCTCGGCTTCATCGCCATCGTCGAAAACGACCAGGTCCTCGGCTACAACGTCGCCATCGGCGGCGGCATGGGCCGCAGCCACGGCAACGTCCAAACCTACCCGCGCCTCGCCGACGTTATCGGTTTCATCACGCCCGAACAGGTCATCCCCGTCTCGAAGGCCGTGATCGCCACGTTCCGCGACTTCGGCGATCGCACCAATCGCAAACACGCGCGCTTCAAATACGTCGTCGAAGAACGCGGCGCCGACTGGACCCGTGACGAAATCGCCCGCCGCGCCGGCATCACGTTCGAACCCGCGCGTCCTTATAAATTCACTACAACCGGCGATCTCTACGGCTGGCACCGCGGCGTCGATGGCAAAATCTTCCTCACCGTCTTCGTCGAAACCGGCCGCATCAAGGACGTCCCCGGCCACACGCAAAAAGCCGCCTTCCGCGAGATCGCGCAGAAATTTCCGCACGTCGAATTTCGCCTCTCCGCGAACCAAAACGTCATCATCGCCAACGTCTCGGATTCCGATCGTGCCGGCATCACCGCCGTCCTCGCCTCGCATGGCGTGAAGACCGAAAACCAAGCCTCCGTGCTCCACGCGGCCGCGATGGCTTGCCCCGCGCTCCCGACCTGCGGCCTCGCCCTCGCCGAATCCGAGCGCATGCTCCCGGGCCTCATCGACCGCATCGAAAAACTCGGCGGCGAACTCGGCCTCGGCGGCGAAGAAATCATCATCCGCTCCACCGGCTGCCCCAATGGCTGCGCTCGCCCCTACATGGCGGAAATCGCCTTCGTCGGCAAAGCGCCCGGCCGCTATCAACTCTGGCTCGGCGGCAACGAAGCCGGCACGCGCCTCAACCGCGTTTACAAGGACACCGTCAAGGACGCCGACATCGAAAACGAGCTCCGCCCCGTGTTCACGCGTTGGAAATCCGAACGCCTCGCCAACGAACGCTTCGGCGATTTCGCCGCCCGCGTCCTCTGGCCCGAGATCGAAGCAGCCGCCGCCCTCGCCGCCGAAGCCGCCGCGAAAACGCCGGCGCCCGCCACCACCGCCCCCGGCCCCACGCTCTAAGCTCTCAACTCTTCCGCCATGTCTTCCCTCGACCTCGCCGCGGTCAACGCCGACCTGCGCCAAAAATCACCGCTCGACGTCGTCCGCTGGGCCATCGCGCAGTCCGGCGGCCGCGCCATCGTCTCGACGAACTTCCGCCCTTACGAAGCCGTCGTCCTTCACCTCGCCACGCAGGTTCAGCCCGACATCCCCGTCCTCTGGGTCGACCACGGCTACAACCGCCCGGCGACCTACAAGCACGCCGAGCAATTGCGCGCCCAGCTCAACCTGAACATCAAGCCGTTCCTCCCCAAGATCACGCCCGCCCACCGCGACGCGATCCACGGCGAGATCCCCACGACAGAAGACGAAGAGGGCCTGAAAAAATTCAGCGCCGTCATGAAACTCGAACCGTTCCAACGCGGCATGCGCGAGCTCGCGCCCACCGTTTGGATCACCGCGCTCCGCAAGGTCCAAAACCCCAATCGCGCGGGCCTCGACATCGTTTCCCACGACGCGAATTTCAACTCCCTGAAAGTTTCGCCGGTCTTCTACTTCAGCGACGCCGAAATGGAATCCTATCTCGCGCAGCACAACCTGCCCAACGAGTGGGACTACTTCGACCCCGCCAAAGCCGACGAAAAACGCGAGTGCGGCCTCCACGCCGCCTGGGGCAAAAAAGCCATCGCCTCCTAACGCAGCGAGGCGTCCCGCCGAGCCGCACCTCAACCGCTCAGACTCTCAGCTCTAAGCTCTCAGCTATTCCGTGAGCAATTACCACCTCGACCACCTCCAGCATCTTGAGACCGAAGCCATCCACGTGATGCGCGAAGTCGCCGGCGAATTCGAGCGCCCCGCGCTGCTCTTCTCCGGCGGCAAGGACTCCATCTGCCTCCTGCGCCTCGCGGAAAAAGCCTTCCGCCCCGCCGAGATCCCGATGCCGCTGCTCAACGTCGACACCGGCCATCATTTCCCCGAGCTCAACGAATTCCGCGACCGCCGCGCCAAGCAGCTCGGCGCCAAACTCATCGTCCGCAAGGTCGAGGACGCCATCGCCTCCGGCATCGCCACGCCCGCCCCCGGCGAAGTATCGAGAAATAAACTACAGATCCCGACGCTCCTCGCTGCGATCGAGGAATTCCGTTTCGACTGCTGCATCGGCGGCGCCCGCCGCGACGAGGAAAAAGCCCGCGCCAAGGAACGCTTCTTCTCTTTCCGCGATTCCTTCGGCCAGTGGGACCCGAAAAACCAGCGCCCCGAAATCTGGAATCTCTACAACGGCCGCCTCAACCCCGGCGAAAACATGCGGGTTTTCCCCCTCTCGAATTGGACCGAGATGGACGTCTGGGAATACATCCGTCGCGAAAACCTCGAGGTCCCGTCGATCTACTTCAGCCACAAACGCCCCTGCGTTCGCCGCGCCGGCCAGTGGCTTCCCGTCAACGACATCGTTCCCCCGAAACCGAACGAGGAAGTCCGCGAGCTCGTCGTCCGCGTCCGCACCATCGGTGACATCATCAGCACCGGCATGGTCGAATCGCCCGCCGACAACTTCGACGACATCATCACCGAAATCGCCGCCGCCCGCGTCACCGAACGCGGCTCCCGCGCCGACGACAAGGCCTCCGAAGCCGCCATGGAAGACCGCAAAAAAGCCGGCTACTTCTAACCAACAACCTTCCGCTCAAACACGCCTGTCCTTCTCAGCAACGCGAAGAACCCAGTTGGACTGCACCCCGTCGCATCGTCCCAACCTTCCTTCAGCTTCGCCGCCACTTTCGTCTCACTCATCGTGATCGCTCCCTCCTCCTCCGCACCGTCCGCCGCCGTATCGTCCGTCTCCGTGCGCTCCACGCCGACTTCCGCACCGAGCGCCCCGATCGACATCCTCCGCTTCAACACCTGCGGCTCCGTCGACGACGGTAAATCCACCCTCATCGGTCGCCTCCTCTTCGACTCGAAGAACATCATGGAGGACCAAATGGAGGCTCTCGAGCGCTCCGCCGACATCACCGGCGGCGGCCAAATCAATCTCGCCAATCTCACCGACGGCCTCCGCGCCGAGCGCGAACAGGGCATCACCATCGACGTCGCCTACCGTTACTTCGCCACGCCGAAGCGCCGCTTCATCATCGCCGACACTCCCGGCCACGTCCAATACACGCGCAACATGGTCACAGGCGCGTCCACCGCCAACCTGTCCATCGTTCTCGTCGATGCCCGCGCCGGCGTCATCGAGCAAAGCCGCCGCCACACCGCGATCGCTTCACTCCTCCGCATCCCACACCTCGTCGTCGCCATCAACAAGATGGACCTCGTCGACTGGAGCGAAGCGCGTTTCAACGAAATCCGCGCCCAGTTCGAAGAGTTCCTCCCGCGCCTCGATATCAAGGACGTCAAATTCATCCCGATCAGCGCGCTCAACGGCGACAACGTCGTCGAGCCTTCGCGCCACACGCCGTGGTATGACGGCCCCACGCTCCTCGGCCATCTCGAGTCCGTTCACATCGCCAGCGATCTCAACCTGAACGGTTTCCGACTCCCCGTTCAGTGGGTCAACCGTCCCAACAATCCCACCGACAAAACCCTCCACGATTTCCGCGGCTTCAGCGGCCAGATCTCCGGCGGCGTCGTCCGCGTCGGCCAAAAAGTCCTCACGCTTCCCGCCGGTATCGTTTCCACCGTCAAACAAATCTGGACCCTCGACGGCCCGCTGCAGGAAGCCTTCTGCCCCCAATCCGTCACCATCGTCCTCGATCAGGACATCGACGTTTCCCGCGGCAGCATGATCGTCGGTCTCGATCAACTCGTCGGCGCCTCCACCGACCTTTCCGCCAAGATCTGCTGGATGCACCCGCGCCCGCTCCAACGCGGCAAGAAATACTTCCTCAAGCACACGACGAACACCGTCCAGGCCGCCGTCACCGACATCGAGCACCGCCTCAACATCGCCACGCTCGAGAAAGAAGCCGCCCCCGCCGAGCTCGCGATGAACGACCTCGGCGAGATCCGCATTCGCACCGCCAAATCGATCTTCTTCGACGGCTACGCCGCGAATCGCCTCACCGGTTCTTTCATCCTCGTCGAACAAGGCACCAACGCCACCGTCGCTGCCGGCATGCTCATGCCCCCTCGGGAACTCGTTAAACCCGAATCCGGCGACTACGTGATCTAGCCGCAGGTCTTGTAGGAGCCCGCTTGCGGGCGATGTCCCCCATGAAAATCTCCGCCAAAGTCGACTACGCCTGCCGCGTCCTCGCGGAACTCGCGCGTCTGCACGGCTCCGCGGAACTCGCCCAGATCGAACACCTCTCGCGCGTCGAAAAGGTCCCGCAAAATTTCCTCGCGCAAATCCTCTCCGAACTCCGCAACGCTGGCCTCATCACCAGCCGCCGCGGTATCCAAGGCGGCTACGCCCTCGCCCGTCCGCCGGACCAGATTTCCCTCTTCGACATCATCGCCGTCATCGACGGCGAAATCCTCGGCCTCAGCGGCAATCACGAAGGCCGCTCCGGCCGCCGCATGCGTGAGGTCTGGACCGAAATTCGCGACACCCTCGTCGAGAAAACGAAGTCCTTCACCCTCGACATGCTCATCACCCGCCGCCCCGAAGAGATGTATTACATCTGAGGACACGCAATCATGCTCGTGCTCTTAATCGTGATCGTGCTCGTCTGACATCGAGCCACGCGATCAGGAGCCAGATCACGATCACGAGCGCCGCGTCGGATCGCCCATCTGCGGACCAGTGTTGCCCCTCCCATTCTTCGCTCTCGCCACGGCCCACCCCTCCCCGCTTTCGTTCCGCTTGGAATGAGTCTCGACGACATCCGCCAATCTCTCCTCGCCTCCTATGAAAAGGACGGAGGCATCAACCACCTTGAGGGCGTCAACCTCCCGTCGCAATCGTCGGTCAAGCAGATCGCCGTCGACTGCATGCATCTTCTCTTCCCCGGTTTCTTCGAAGAAACCCGGCTCGCCAAGGCCGACGTCGCCGCGCACGTCACGAAGCTCCTCGCCCGCCTCGACAAACGCCTCGAAACGGAAATCGAAAAAAGTCTCCGCTTCGCCGGGATTCCCTCCCCCGCCGCCAGCGCGCGTCAGCTCACCGGCAAAATCCTCGCGCAACTTCCCGCCCTTCGCGAAATCATCCAGACCGACGTCACCGCCGCCTACCGCGGCGACCCCGCCGCCCGCAGCATCGAGGAAATCATCCTCGCCTACCCGTGCGTATTGTCGATCTCACTACAGCGTTTTGCCCACGAGCTCTACCGCCTCGGCGTCCCGCTCCTGCCGCGCATGCTCACCGAATACGCGCACGAGCGCACCGGAGCCGATCTCCACCCGGGCGCGCGCATCGGCACCCACTTTTTCATCGACCACGGCACCGGCGTCGTCATCGGCGAAACCGCCACCATCGGCCATCATGTGAAGCTCTACCAGGGCGTCACCCTCGGCGCGAAATCTTTCGAGACCGACGACGCCGGCGATCCCATCAAGGGCATCAAACGCCACCCCGATATCGGCGATAATGTTACGATCTACGCTCACGCGACGATTCTCGGCGGCGACACCCGTATCGGCGAACACTCGATCATCGGCTCCAACGTCTGGCTGATCAAATCCGTCCCCGCCGAATCCGTCGTTTACAACAAGGGCGAAAACCTCGTCACCCGCACCCGCCGCCGCAAAGAGGCCCTCATCGAAAACCCTTCGATGTCCGACCTCAAATCCTACGACTGGCAGATCTAAAAGCGGACGCGTCACCGCTCCGCCCATCGCTCCAGCACCGTCTCGATCTCTTCCTTCGAGACCCTCGCTCCGTCCGTCAGCGGTCGCGCACTCGCTTCACGCCCCGCGACTCCGATCACCATTACCCACTCGGCATCGATCGGCTCCACCGCCGCCAGCGCCCCCACATCCTCCCGCTTCGCGATCAACAAATACCGCGCCCCCTCCTCCAATCGCGCCGCCTGCTCCGCCAATCGCACATCCCACGTCGCATCGAATTCGAACCGCAGCCGCGTCCGCCACTCGTCGTCCAACTCCACCAACACCGGCGCACGAAATCTCCGCCCATCGATCGCAACCTCCGCCCCGTCCAGACTGAAAACCACCTCGCGCCGCAACCGCGGAAATTCCCAAAACTCCAGCAACTCCCTTCGCCACGCGCGCAACATCTCCGGGCCCTGCCGCTTCGCCAGCCGCTCGTCCGACACCGCCGAATTCAACAAATCCCGCCCCAACCCCACCGCGCTCCGAAATCCCAAGAACGGCAAAAACGTCGCTCCCACGTCAAACGTCGCCCCGCTCCGCTCCACCCGCCGCCCTTCCTTCACGCGTGGATCGAGCACCATGAAAAGATTTCGCCGCGTTCCTTTCCGCAACAGATCGCTCGCCACGTTTTCCATCGCGAGATGATCCGACGCGATCGCGATCACCGTGTTTGCGCCCCACTCCGACGCTCGAATCTTCCGCACGAATTTCGCCAGTAACCGATCCGACATCGTCACCGCGCTCAGCATCGAGTTGCTCCCATCGCCATACGGCCGATCCGCCTCCGACCGCGAATGGTATCCATCCGGGTGATGCGTATCGATCGTCAGCACGAAGAGCCCGAATCGCCGCCGCTCCCGCGACAATTCCTCGAATCGCGCATACGCCAGCTCCAGCAGCGTATCGTCCATCAGCCCCCAGTTGTTCAAATATTCCGGATCGCTCACCCGCCCGTGTAGTTCGCTGAACCCCGCCACTTCCTCGAATCCATGCGTCTTCAAAAACTTCGCCTTCCCCCCGAAGTGCGCATGCGCCCCACCATAAAACGCCAGATGATAGCCCGCGTCCTTCAATCCATCCGTCCACGCCGGCGCCCCCGCCAGAAACTCGTCCATCCCCGACATCGAATTCGGATGCGCCGGACTAATCAGCGGAATCCCACAAAGATTCGCCACCAATCCGCCCATCGTAAAACCCGTGCCTTCCGGCGAGTGCAGCTCCGTAAACGAAACACTTTCCTTCTCCAACTCCCGCAGCTCATTCACCAGCCCCGGAAAAATCGTCTCATCGAAATACGTCCGCTCAAAACTCTCCGCAAAAATAAACACGAAGTTCGGATGCTCCGCCGCCGTCGCCTTCAACACCGGCGGCCGATAATACCGAAAAAAATCCGCCTCCGCCTCCCGCGGCCACAACAGCCTCTTCAAATCCGCCGCGCCCGGATTCATCACCACCGATCCCGCCAACAAGCCAAACGCCACCGCGACCAGCCCCACTCGCCGCCGTCGATTCCACCGCGCCGACAAACAACTCCACCCCAGCACCGCCGTCGCCCCCGCAATCGCCAGGGTCCCCCACAAAATCATCCCCCGATACTCGTCCACGCCCGCTCCTTCGATGCCGTAGAACAGATGAAATAAAAACGCCGGCGTGATTCCCCTCCCCGTAAACTCATTCGCCACCCACCACGCGATGAGCAGTCCGACCGAAATCATCCCGCACGCGAAAAACACCCCGCCCACTCCACGCGTCCGCCC
>JAEZGX010000010.1 GCA_023416735.1 Verrucomicrobiota bacterium
CCGACCTTGGACTTCATGAAATACGGCCGGATCGCGTTCATTTTCTCGTGGATCGTGATCGCCGTCGGCATCGTTGGCACCGTTTCGAAAGGCCGCGCGATCTACGGCATCGATTTCGTGGGCGGCGACGACATGAGCCTTACCTTCAAGCAGCACGTCGACGTGGCGAAGATCCGCGCGGCGACCGACGCCGCAAAACTCGGCGAGGTGAATCCGCTCTATCAGAGTGACCTCAGCGGCAAGACGGAGACCCTGCGTCTGCAGACGGAAGCAGGCAAGGGCGCCGAAGCGGTCAGCGTGATTCAAAAAGCGTTTCCGCAGGCGGGCTTCGACGTCGTCGGCACGACCATCGTCGGCCCTTCGGTCGGCGCGGAGATTCAGTGGAACGCGTTGATGGCGCTCGGTCTCTCGATCATCGGCATCCTCCTCTATGTCGCGTTTCGTTTCGAAGTCGGCTACGGCATCGGCGCGGTGGTCTCCACCATTCACGACGTGCTCATGACCATCGGTATCTTCGTGCTGACCGATCGACAGTTCACGGCGCCGATGGTGGCGGCGTTGCTGCTCGTCGTCGGTTACTCCGTCAACGACACGGTGGTCGTGTTCGACCGCATCCGCGAGGAGTTGAAGGCGAATCCGGGCACCTCGCTGCGCGATCTCATCAATCTGTCGATCAACCGCGTCTTCTCGCGCACGATCCTGACCAGCTTGACGACGTTCCTCGCGGCGCTGGCGCTCTACATCTTCGGCGGCGGCGTGATCAACGACCTGGCGTTCACGTTCATGGTCGGCGTCGTGACCGGCACGTTCTCGTCGATCTTCGTGGCGAGCCCGATTTTCTACTGGTGGCACAAGGGTGACCGGAAGCACGTTGAGGCGCACCACGATGTGATGCCGAAATACGAGTGGTCCGGCTCCAGCAAGGCCTCCCACTAAAGCGGTAGGGCGCGTTGGCCGTCGACGCGCCGCAAAACGTCCGATCGCCACCGGCGATCGGACGGCGGATTCGCGACAATCCGCCCTACCAGGTCCGCCTCCATGCACTGGAGCTACACACCCGTCGCGCCCGAGGAGATCGATGCGCTCAGTAAATGCGCCGGGGTGAGTCCCACCCTGGCGGAGCTGCTGCTGCGTGGCGGTCTGCGCGATCCCGACCGGATCGGCGAATTCCTCGAGTGCGCGCTCGCCGGGTTGAACGATCCCTTTCTCGTTCGCAACGTCGACCTCGCCGCGACCCGCTTGCGCGAGGCGATCGCGCGCCAGGAGAACATCGTCGTCCTCGGCGACTACGATGTCGACGGCGTGAGCAGCACGGCGCTGCTCGTGAGCGTCCTGCGCCGTTTCGGTCTGCTGCCGCGTTTCGTCGTGCCGCGCCGCGCCGAGGACGGCTACGGGCTGACACGGAGCGCGATCGACCGCGCGCTGGAGGAGGGCCGGCCGCACCTGTTCATCGTGCTCGATTGCGGCACGAACTCGCACGACGAGGTCGCATATCTGCGCGAGCTCGGCATCGACGTGATCGTGCTCGACCATCACCGCTCGAAGGAGCGCGCCCTGGAGGGATTGCTGATCAACCCGCACGTGCACACCGACGCGACGGGCGCCGACGGCCCCTGGCGGCACCTGTGCACGGTCGGGTTGGTGTTCAAGCTGGCGCACGGGCTGTTGAAGCAGTTGCGGGCGGACAACCATCCGGTGGCCTTTCGGATCAAGCTGCGCGACCATCTCGACCTCGTGGCGCTCGGCACCGTGGCGGACCTCGTGCCGCTCGTAGGTGAAAATCGAATACTCGCGCGCCACGGCCTGAGCATCCTGCAGGAAACGCGGCGGCCGGGCCTGCGGGCGCTGATGAACGTCGCGGGCGTGAAGCCGGAACACGGTATCAATCCGGTCGACATTTCCTTCCGGCTCGGTCCGCGCATCAATGCCTCCGGCCGCCTGGCCGACGCGGCGATCTCGGTCGAGTTGTTGTTGAGCGAGGACGAGGCGTTCTGCGAGGAGACGGCGCGGCAGCTCGATACCTTCAACCGCGAGCGGCAGGAGATCGAGCGGCGCATCACCGAGGAAGCCGAGCGGATGATCGAGACCGAGTATGCCGGCGAACCGGGCATCGTCCTGTTCAGCGAAAACTGGCATCCCGGCGTGGTCGGCATCGTCGCCGGCCGCGTGACGCGGAAATATCACCGTCCCTGCGTCGTGCTCGGGAACGAAGGCGACATGGCGAAAGGTTCCGGCCGCAGCATCGACAGCGTGAATCTCGTCGAGGTGCTCGGCGCGTGCGGCGGCGAGCTGGCGAGCTGGGGCGGGCATCCGATGGCGGTGGGGATTTCGTTGCGCAAAGATATTTTGCCCCGCTTCCGCGAGCAGTTCGCCGCGGCGGTGCACGCGCACGCGGGCGGCAACATTGCCGAGGCGCGCTTGGAACTCGCGGCCTGGTTGACGCCCGAGCAGGTGACGCCGCGGCTGATGGAGGAGATGGATTCGCTGCACCCGTTCGGCCAGGGCAACCCGGAGCCGACCTTCGGGATTCGCGGCGTCGTGCTGCGCCTCCCGCCCGAGGTGTTCAAGGATCACCATTTCCGCTTTCAGTTCGAGGATCGGCGCGGCCGGCGGCTGCACGGCGTGGCGTGGAAACTGGCACACCGGGTGCCGCCGACGCGCGTGCCGGTCGACCTCGCGGTGGAGTTGAAATGGAATCACTTCAACGGCCGGCGCTTTTTGCAGTTGTGCCTGATCGACTGGCGGCTGGCGCAGTAGCGCGCGGAGAGGTCCGGGCGCGCGCGAGAATTTTCCCCCGGCGGCGGCGAAATTCCGCTTGCACTTCCCGGCGGAAACTTGCTTGTTCTCGCCCTCTTTCACGCACCCGTAGCTCAATTGGATAGAGCATCTGACTACGGATCAGAAGGTTTGGGGTTCGACTCCCTACGGGTGCGCCACTTTTGATCGGCCTGTGTCGCGATAATGTCGGCACGGGCCGATTTGCTTTGTTCCAGTCTCCACCTTTCTCGCCGCAGGAGAGTGAGTCCCCGTGTCGCGGACAAGATGGTGCGAAAGAAGGCATCGGTTTCGCAGCGCCTCACGCGAATTACGCGCTGCCGCGGTGTATCCATTGCGTTGATGCAAGAGACTACCGCGGCACGCGCAGGTTGTCGCGAAACGTGCGACGCCGTGCGTGTCCAAGGACGCCACCACGCAGGCGACCGGAAAATTTACGGAAAACGAAAACTTTGGCTTGCGCTAATCCCTACTGATCTAATCTACATTAACCATGAAGCTTTCGAAGAAGGGCGAATATGCTCTCCGTTCCCTCATCAGCCTCGGTATTGCGGCGGAGGTGGGAAGGAAGTTGGTTCAGGTTTCTGAACTTGCTGACAACGAGCAGCTTCCGGTAAAGTTTCTCGAGCAGATCATGCAGTCGCTCAAGGAGGAGGGACTCGTCACGAGCGTGCGGGGAAAGTTCGGCGGTTACCGTCTCGCGAAACCCGCTCGCGAAATCGCGATTGGTCAGGTCGTGCGCCATATCGATGGTCCGTTGGCGCCGATTGGCTGTGTGTCCCAGACGGCTTATACGCCGTGCACGTGCCCAGATGAGACGCACTGCGGACTGCGGATGCTGATGCTCGATGTGCGCAATGCCATCGCGAACATCCTCGATCGCTACACGCTCGCGGATGTCGTCGAGATCACGTTGCGCAAGCTTCGCCGCGACAATCTCCCGCTTCCGTTCTCACCCGAGGCTGACGCCGCGAACCACGTTCCTCACCGCGTGCCGGCGCGCTTCGCTCGCAAATTGGCCCTGCGCCACAAGCCGTCGCAGCTCACCGAGGCTGACGGCGTGCTCCACCAGATTCTCGGTGATTACACGATTTGATCCCCGCTCCGTCATGCCCACCACAATCTCTGATACGAATCCAGGATCCGCCGGCTCTTTGCCGGAGTGGATCGCCCTCGTGCGGGAAAAAGTCGAAGGCCTCCGCTATGGGGTCGTGCAACTCGTCGTCCACGACGGTCGCGTGACCCAGATTGAGCGCACCGAAAAAACCCGTTTGCCTGCCGGCCGCGAACGCGAGCCACACGCCGAGTAAGTTTCCGTTTTCCTGCGTCGACCGGTCTCCGCCGGAGGCGTTTCACCAGCAAATCCATCCACTAGCCGGGATCGACGACCAGACGACTGGAGTGCTCCTGAAATCAACGAACTCCGTCATCCATGAATCCCTTCCGTCCGGCCCTCGGGGCCGCTCTAATCCTCGCCGTCGGCGCGTCTGTCGCCCAGGCCCAAGCGCCCTCGCGCGACGACGAAATCCAAGCTCTTCGCGAGCAGATCCGGCAGCTTGACCAGAAACTCCGCGTCCTCGAGCGCAAGCAAGAGCTCAAGGAGGAAGAAACGGCCAGTGCCGCCAAGTCTGCGCCCAAGATCACGGCGAGCGATGGTCGCATCGAAATCGCTTCCGCCGACGGCGCGAACTCGCTCCGCCTCCGCGGCCTCGTCCAAGGCGATTTTCGCGCTTACGACGCGGCCAACGATCCGAACGACACCTTCGTCCTGCGTCGCACCCGGCTGATCTTCGAAGGCAAGTTCGCCAAGAACTTCTCCTACGTCGTGCAGCCCGAGTTTGGCGGCACCGTGCAGATCCTCGACGCTTACGCGAACGTCGCGATCAATCCCGCGTTCCAAGTTCGCGTCGGGAAATTCAAGACGCCCATCGGACTCGAGCAACTCCAGTCCGATCCGGTGGCGTTCTTCAACGAGCGCTCCGTGGCGACGGGGCTCACCCCGAATCGCGATGTCGGCCTGCAGATCTGGGGCGACGTGCTCGACAGTCGCTTGAACTACACGGTCGGCGTGTTCAATGGCGTTCCCGACGGCGGCAACAACACGAATGGCACGTCCGATTTCGACGGCAACAAGCTCTTCGTCGCGCGGCTCTTCGCCACGCCGTTCGCCAAGGACAAGGAGTCGGCACTGAGCGGTCTCGGCCTCGGCATTGCCGCGGGCATCGGCGATTTCGAAACCACGAGCGGCCGCGCTTCGAACTATCGCACGGACGGGCAGCAGACGTTCTTCACGTATGATGCCGCGGTGGCGGCGGCCGGTCGCGGCACGACGATCTCTCCGCAAGCTTACTTCTATCGCGGACCGTTCGGTCTCCTCGCCGAATACGTGATCTCTTCGATCGAAGTGCAGCGCGGCGGCGCCGGGCGCATCGGCGACGTCAAGAACCACGGCTACAACCTGTCGTTCGGCTACGTGCTCACTGGCGAGGATTCTTCCTATCGCGGTGTGACGCCGAAGAGCATCTTCAACCCGTCCGCAGGCACGTGGGGTGCGTTCGAAATCGTCGGCCGTATCGCCGGAGTGGATATCGACGACACCGTCTTCACCGGTCCCGCGAACCTTCGCTTCGCCAATCCGAACACGAGTGCATCTGCGATCACCACCTACGGTCTGGGTTTGAACTGGTATCTATCCCGTAGCGTTCGCGCCAACTTCGACGTTTTCCACAACGAATTCGATCTCGCGCCCGGTGCCACGCCGGCGGCCAACGCGCTCATCAGCAGCGACGAAACCGCCTTCATCAGCCGCCTCCAACTCTCGTTCTAATCTCAACTCATTCCGATCCCATGAAATCGAAAACTCTTCTCCTCGCTTTGGTCGGCGTCGTTCTCGCCAGCACCGCGTTCGGCAAATCCGTTGAACTCCTCAACGTTTCCTACGATCCCACCCGCGAACTCTACACGGAGTTCAACAAGGCGTTTGCCAAACATTGGAAGGAAAAGGCCGGCGCCGACGTCACGATCAAGCAGTCGCACGGCGGCTCCGGCAAACAGGCCCGTTCGGTCATCGACGGCTTGCAGGCGGACGTCGTCACGCTCGCGCTCGCCGGCGATGTCGACGCGCTCTACAACAATGCGAAACTGATCCCGCAGGACTGGCAGAAACGTCTGCCGCACAACTCCGCGCCCTACACCAGCACGATCGTGTTTCTCGTTCGCACGGGAAATCCGAAGGGCATCAAGGATTGGGACGATCTCGCCAAGCCCGGCGTGTCGGTCATCACACCCAATCCGAAGACCTCTGGTGGAGCGCAGTGGAACTACCTCGCGGCGTGGGAATTCGCGCGCCGGAAATTCGGCGGCGATGCCCAGGCGAAGGATTTCGTTGCGAAGATCTACAAAAACGTCGCGGTGCTCGACAGCGGCGCGCGTGGTTCAACAACCACCTTCGTGCAGCGCGGCATCGGCGACGTGTTCATCTCCTGGGAAAACGAAGCATTCCTCGCGTTGAAGGAGTTCGGCAAGGACCAGTTCGAAATCGTCGTGCCGTCGCTCAGCATTCTCGCCGAGCCGACCGTCACCGTCGTGGACAGGGTCGTAAAGAAGAAGGGCACGGAAGCCGTTGCGAAAGCGTATCTGGAATACCTCTACAGCGAGGAAGGCCAGGACATCGCGGGCAAACACTTCTATCGCCCCGCTGCGAGCGAGGCCGCGAAAGCCAAATACGCGAGCCAGTTCCCGCAGGTCGAGTTGTTCACGATCGACCAGGCATTTGGCGGCTGGACGAAAGCCAAGAAGGACCATTTCGCCGACGGCGGCACCTTCGACCAGATCTACGCCAAGTAATCAAATCCAACCATGACCGAGCGGCCCTCGCTACCAGGCGACCGGCGCGAGCGCCGCACGGATTTCCAACCATGAATATCGCCATGAGTGCATCTTCATCCCGTCCCACCACGGTCGCCCGCGTGCTTGAGCCGCCCGCGACGGTGTCGTTACTGGCCGCCTTCAGCGAACAGTTCTCGAACCTCTACAAACGGGTTCAAGGCTCCAACGACGTCTTTGGTTCTCCCGTCGGCCCGTTCTACGTCGATGGACGTTCTTTCCATCTTCCGCGTTTCGTTTACTTCGGCCGCAACGCCTCCGACGCTGCGCTGAGGCTCTCGTTCCTGGGCAGTTTCGATCATCGCGATCTGCGTCCAACGCTCGCGCTGCTGCGGCTGGTGGAAGGTCTCACGACGAAGCCGGATCTCGGCGAAGGAATGAGCCTTTCGTTTTTCCCGCTGGTCGACGTGCTCGGGCTCGCGCAACTCGCGTCCGATCGCGCTCTCGCCGCGCACAGCTGGGCCAAGCCTACTGCGCCCGAAGTCGAGCTGCTCGAACGCGACGCGCGCCAACGCGCGTATCACGGTTTCGTCCGGCTCGAAACCGCCATCGGCGAGGACAGCATCGTGGTGCGTCTCCGTGCGCCGATTCCGTCGGAAAACTTCGCGCCGGCGCTCGAGTTGATCTCTTCGGTCGACGTCGATCCGCTGCCGGTTCGTTGGGAAACCGACGAAACGCCGCACACGGACCATGGCCCGCTCGCGATCGCCGACGACCTTCCGCTGCATCCGTTCGAACTCACCGTTCGAATTCCCTCTGCCTGGCCGCTCGACCTCTACGCCGAGGCGGCCGCATCCATCCTCAAACGCTTCGTTCTCCGCTATCGCGGATTCATGTCCTATGCACAGCACCTTTGATCGTTTTCGCCGCGCGTTCGTCGCGGTCCTCGCGACGCTTCTCGTCGCTTCCTTCGCTCGCGCCGAGGTCACGTTGCTCAACGTCTCCTTCGACGTCGCGCGCGAGTTCTACAAAGATTACAACCCGCTGTTCGTCGCGCATTGGAAAAAGACCGCCGGCGAAACCGTCTCCATTAACCAATCGCACGGCGGCTCCTCCAAACAGGCGCGCTCGGTCCTCGATGGCTTGCAGGCCGATGTCGTGACGATGAACCAGCCGCTCGACATCGACATCCTGCATACGCAGGGAAAGTTGTTGCCCGCCGACTGGGCGACACGACTGCCGCAGAACAGCGCGCCGTCATCGTCCACGATTCTGTTCATCGTGCGGAAGGGGAATCCGAAGAACATCCGCGACTGGAGCGATCTCGTGAAACCAGGCGTGGGCGTGATCATCCCTAATCCGAAAACCTCGGGGAACGGCCGCTACAGCTATCTCGCCGCGTGGGGCTATGCCTTGCGCCAGCCGGGCGGCAACGAATCGAAAGCGCGCGAATTCGTCACCCGACTCTTCGCGAACGTGCCGACGCTCGATACCGGCGGTCGCGGCGCGACCACGAGCTTCGCTCAGCGCGGCATCGGCGACGTGTTGCTGACCTTCGAAAACGAAGTCGCGCTCACGATTCGCGAACTCGGCGCGAACGAGCTCGAGGCAGTAGTGCCGTCGACGAGTATCGTTGCGACGAATCCCGTGGCCTGGATCGACAAGGTCGTGGCGAAGAAGAAAACGGAAAAGGTCGCGAGAGCGTATTTGGAATATCTCTACAGCGACGAGGCCCAGGAACTGGCGGCGAAACATCACTATCGTCCGGTGAATCCCGCGGTCCTCGCGAAGTATCCCGATCGCTTTCCGCCGCTGCCATTGTTCACGGTCGAGGATATCGCGGGCTCCTGGCCGGAGGCGCAGAAGACGCACTTCGCCGACGGCGGTGTGTTCGATCAGATCTACACCAAGAAATAACCGAAACCTTCCGTTCTTCGCTCATGTCGACCGCCGCCGCCATCTACACCGACACCCGGGTGCGCACCGTTCGCGCGCTGCTGGATGAGTTGTGCGACGACGTGAGCGTCGAAACGCTGGCGCGATTCGAGGCCGGCGGAGCGCGTCACGTCCTTCCGCGTTTGCGGGTGGTGGGCGCCTACGCCGGCCATGATCCGATCCGGCTTGGATTGTTCGCCGGCTTGCACGGCGATGAGCCGGCGGGTTGCGCGGCTTTGATCGAGCTCGCGAACGCGTGCGTCGCGGATCCCGCGCTCCCCGCCGGCTACGAGCTTTATCTCTATCCGGTGCTCAACCCGACCGGCTACGAAAAGGGCACGAGGGCGAATCACGCCGGCAAGGACCTGAATCGCGAATTCTGGCGGGACTCGTCGGAAAACGAAGTGATCGCGATCGAACGCGAGCTCCGTGCCGAACCGTTTGCGGGGATTATCACTCTCCACGCCGACGACACATGCGAAGGCGTTTACGGCTACACGCATGGCCGGGTGTTGAACGAATCGCTGCTGGCGCCCGCGCTCGAAGCGGCGAGTCGTTTCCTGCCGATCGACACCCGTGCGGTGATCGATGGGTTTCCTGCTCGCGCCGGACTGATCTGCGATTGTTTCGCGGGCGTGCTCTCGGCGCCGCCCGAGCAGCGGCCAAAACCGTTCGATCTCATCTTCGAAACGCCCGCCCACGCGGATTTTCGTGCCCAAGTCGAAGCGACTACGAGCGCATTGATTTCCATTCTGAAAACCTATCCCGGCTTCATCTCTTACGCACAGGATCTCTGATGAGCACCGCTCGCGTTTCACGTTCCGTTTTGCCCGGCTTCGGGCTCTCCCTCGGCTTCACGCTGACGTATTTAGGGCTGATCGTCCTTCTGCCGCTTTCGGCTGCATTCATTCGCACCGCCGGCATGAGCTGGGCGGATTTCGTCGCGGCGGTGGCTTCGCCTCGCGTGCTCGCGTCTTACAAGCTGAGTTTCGGCGCTTCGTTCGCGGCGGCGACAGTGAACTCATTCTTCGGCCTGATCGTCGCTTGGGTGCTGGTGCGTTATTCCTTCCCCGGGCGGCGCATCGTCGATGCCCTCGTCGATTTGCCGTTTGCGCTGCCGACCGCGGTCGCAGGCATCGCGCTGACGGCGATCTACGCGCGCAATGGCTGGGTGGGGCAGTGGCTGGAGCCGCACGGGATCAAAGTCGCGTTCAGCGAACTCGGCGTGTTCGTCGCGCTGACATTCATCGGAATGCCGTTCGTCGTGCGCACGCTGCAGCCGGTGCTTGAGGAACTCGAACCTGAATTGGAGGAAGCGTCCGCGAGCCTCGGGGCCAACCGCTGGCAAACGATCACGAAAGTGATCCTGCCGGAACTTCTGCCTGCGTTGCTCACCGGATTTGCGCTGTCCTTCGCGCGCGCCTTGGGCGAATACGGCTCGGTGGTGTTCATCTCCGGCAACATGCCGATGCGCACCGAGATCACGCCGCTGCTCATCATCACGAAACTCGAGCAGTATGATTACCGGGGCGCGACCGCGATCGCAGTCGTGTTGCTCATCGTTTCCTTCGTCCTGCTTCTGCTCATCAACCTGCTCCAGAAGTGGAGCCGTCGTTATCATCGCATCTGATCCATGGCATCCGTAGCCAGCTCTCTCACGACCGCCTCGCGGTCCTCCAATGGGGCCCGCCGGGTCACGCAAGAACCGGCCTGGGCGCGCTGGATCTTGATCACCGTGGCGCTGCTCTTCCTCGCGTTTTTCCTCGCGCTGCCGCTCGCCGCCGTCTTCGCGGAAGCGTTTCGCCAGGGCGTGGGCGCGTATTTCGCCGCCTTTGCGGATTCGGACGCACTCTCCGCGATCAAGCTCACGCTGATTACCGCGGCGATTGCAGTGCCGGCCAACACGATCTTCGGCGTGGCCGCGGCCTGGCTCATCGCGAAATTCCAGTTCCGCGGAAAGAGCGTCCTCACCACGCTGATCGATCTGCCGTTCGCGGTCTCGCCCGTGATCTCGGGCTTGATCTACGTATTGGTGTTTGGACTACAAGGCTGGTTCGGCCCCTGGCTGCAGGAACACGATATCAAGATCATCTTTGCGGTGCCCGGGATCGTGCTTGCGACGATGTTCGTCACCTTTCCCTTTGTCGCCCGCGAACTCATTCCGTTGATGCAGGCGCAGGGCACGGATGAGGAGTATGCCGCGGTCACGCTCGGCGCCAGCGGCTGGCAGACGTTCTGGCGCGTGACGCTGCCCAACATCAAGTGGGGCCTGCTTTACGGCGTGATTCTTTGCAACGCCCGCGCGATGGGCGAGTTCGGCGCCGTATCCGTGGTGAGCGGACACATTCGCGGCGAGACCAATACGATGCCGCTGCACGTGGAAATCCTCTACAACGAATACAGTTTCGTCGCCGCCTTCGCCGTCGCATCGCTCCTTGCGCTGCTCGCGATCGTGACCCTCGTCCTGAAAAGCTTCGTCGAGTGGCGCCACGCGAAAACACTGCGCTGAGCCGCATCAACGAACCCCCATCACCACCGTTTCGACGTTTCCGTTTCTCTTCCCCGCATGAGCATCCAGGCCTCCAATATCAAAAAGACCTTCGGTTCCTTCACCGCGCTGCAGGGCGTGGATTTGAATGTGCCGCGCGGAAAACTTGTCGCGCTCCTCGGGCCTTCCGGCTCGGGCAAGACGACGCTGTTGCGCATCATCGCGGGACTGGAGCATGCCGATGAAGGCAGCGGCCATATTCTTTTTCACGGCGAGGACGTCACCCACGTGCCGGCGGGGAAGCGCAAGGTCGGATTCGTTTTCCAGCACTACGCGCTCTTCCGTCACATGACGGTCGCGCAGAACATCGCCTTCGGCCTGAAAGTGCGTTCACGCAAGGATCGTCCGGTCGCGGCGGAGATCGACGAGCGGGTGAAGAAGCTCCTCGCCCTGGTGCAGCTCGATGGGCTCGAACGCCGATTTCCCTCGCAGCTCTCGGGCGGACAACGGCAGCGTGTCGCGCTCGCCCGCGCGCTTGCGGTGGAGCCGAAGGTGCTGCTGCTCGACGAACCGTTCGGCGCGCTCGATGCCAAGGTGCGCAAGGAACTGCGGCGCTGGCTGAGAAGGTTTCACGACGAAATTCAGCTCACGACCGTGTTCGTGACGCACGACCAGGAAGAGGCGCTCGAAATCGCGGACGAAGTCGTGATCATGAACAATGCGCGCGTCGAACAGGTCGGCACGCCCCAGGAAGTTTACGACCGGCCCGCGTCGCCATTTGTGTATCAGTTTCTTGGTAACGTGAACGTGTTGCGCGGTGAAGGACTCAATTTCACCAACCAGCCGTTCCGGCCCGGTGTGCTCCAGGCGAACGGCAGTGTCTTCGTTCGCCCGCACGATATCGAAGTGGTGAACGATGTTCCCGGTTCCGACGGGACGCCGGCGGTCGTGCGCTATATCCATGCCGCGGGCCCGCAGGCGAAGCTCATGCTCGAGCAGGTCCACACGCGCGACGTGGTCGACGTGGAGATCTCGCGCTCGGAGTTGGAAACGCTCGAGTTGAAGATCAACGATCTCGTTCGCTTCCGTCTGCGCCAAGGCCACTCCTTCGACGAAGACTACGCCATTTGAACCTTCCTCCAACCCCATAAAACCCACCATGTCCAAGATCCATAACGACATCACTGAAACCATCGGCAACACACCGCTCGTGCGTCTAAACCGGACCGCGACCGCGCACGGCGCGCAGGCGGACGTCTTGCTGAAACTCGAGTTCTTCAATCCGCTCGCGAGCGTCAAGGACCGCATCGGCGCCGCGATGATCAACGACGCGCTGCAGTCTGGAAAAATCACGAAAGACTCCGTGATCATCGAGCCGACCTCGGGCAACACCGGCATCGCGCTCGCATTCGTGGCGGCCGCGAAAGGGCTGAAGCTCATTTTGACGATGCCCGAAACGATGAGCATCGAGCGCCGCAAGCTGCTCAAGATTCTCGGCGCGCGGCTCGTGTTGACCGAAGGTGCGAAAGGAATGAAAGGTGCGATCGCGAAAGCCGAGGAGCTGGCCGCTCGCATTCCGAATTCGATCGTGCTGCAGCAATTCGCGAATCCCGCGAACCCGGCGATCCACCGCAAGACGACGGCCGAGGAGATCTGGAACGACACGGACGGCAAGGTCGACATCGTCGTCGCCGGCATCGGCACGGGCGGCACGATCACGGGCGTGGGCGAGGTGCTCAAACAGCGCAAACCCAGCGTCCAAATCGTGGCGGTTGAGCCGGATGCTTCGCCCGTGCTTTCCGGTGGCACGCCCGGCCCGCACAAGTTGCAAGGCATCGGGGCGGGTTTCGTTCCGGCCGTGCTCAATACGAAAATTTACGACGAAGTGATCCGCGTCAAAGAGGCGGACTCGGCGCCGGTTTCGAAGCAGGTGAATCAACTCGACGGCATTCCGATCGGCATCTCGTCCGGTGCGATCACCTGGGCGGCGCTGCAACTCGCGAAACGTCCCGAGAACAAGGGCAAGCAGATCGTCGCGGTGATTCCGTCGAGCACGGAGCGTTACCTGTCGACCTGGCTCTTTGCGGATGTGAACACCGAGAGCGACTCGCTCGACGATCTCGTGACGACGGCGGCGTCGGTGTAGTTGGCCGGCCCCGACGTTTGTTCATCAGCATCCGATTCCGCGCGCAGCGAGAAAGTCCGTGGGATTTCCGCTGCGCGCAGACGCCATCTGCTCTTGCTGGATGTCGAACGACGATTCTCGTCACCCAAGGCTCCTCATCGGGGCCTCGACCTCAAAAATCGAACCATCCCATGTCCGTCGAATTTCCCTTCACCCGCACCATCGCCATCGTCGGAGGCGGCTTCAGTGGCACCGCCGTTGCGATCCATCTCTTGCGTCAAGGCGCGGCGCCGCTGCGCGTGGTGTTGATCGAGCGCAAGCCGCCGGTGGGCGGAGGTGTCGCCTATGGAACGAAATCTCCCGATCATCTGCTCAACGTTCACGCGGACCAGATGGGATTGTGGGAGGAACGTCCGGGGGACTTCGTGCGCTGGCTGCGCGAGCATCGCGATCGCGAAGGTTTGCCGGATAGTTTTGATGAAAAAGATTTCCTGCCCCGGCGGCTTTACGGCGCTTACGTGGCGGAAACATTGAACGAGAGCGAAGCCGGCGCGCCGCCCGGGGTGGAACTGGAGCGCATCGAAGGCGAAGTGATCGACATCGAAGAACACTCCCGGGGAGGCGGTTTGTTGCGCTTGCAGGACGGGCGCGAAGTTTTCGCGGAGCAAATCGTGCTGGCGCTCGGCAATCTTCCCGGAGCGTATCCGATTCCGCGTCCGCTGAAAGTGTATCGCTCTTCGCGCTACGTTCATGTGCCCTGGCGGGCGGATGCGCTCGGTGGGATTGGCAACGAGGATGACGTGCTGCTGATCGGGCAGGGGCTCACGGCGACCGATCTGATTCTGGAGCTGAATCGCCGCGGACATCGGGGGACGATTCATGCGCTCTCGCGGCGCGGCGTGCGGCCGCAGGTGCATCGAACGGTCGAACCGTATCCCTGTTTCATCGACGCTCACCGGCTGCCCACGACGACGCGCGAACTCGTGCGGCGGGTGCGCGCGGAAGTTCGCGCCGCAGCGGCGCGAGGCATCGACTGGCGCGGCGTGGTGGACAGCTTGCGGCCCTTTTCGCAGGCGATCTGGCAGGGATTTTCCAGCGATGAGCGGAGCCGTTTCCTGCGCTACGTGCGGCCTGTTTGGGAAGGACATCGCCATCGGATCGCGCCGCACCTCGCGGAGGTGTTGGCGACGATGGAAACCGAAGGTCGGCTGAAGTTTCACGCAGGCCGGCTGCAATCGCTCGATGTGGACACCGATGGAGTCGATGCGGTCTTTCGCCGGCGCGGCACGATCCAGCATGTCGCGCTGCGGGTGGTGAAAGTCATCAACTGCACGAGCCCGCGCACCGACTATTCGAAGTATCAACACCCGCTTTTCATTCATCTGCTCGCGCGAGGGCTGCTCGATCACGATCCCTTCGCCCTCGGAATTGCAGCCCGGCCGACGGGCGAAGTGCTGCGGTATCGTGGCGAGCCGGCGGGCTGGCTTCACACGCTCGGCGCGCCCTTGAAAGGGGTTTTGTGGGAAACCACGGCGGTGCGCGAGATCCGCGGACAAGCGCAACGGCTGGCGGAACGCTTGCTCGCTGCCCGTAACGCGAATCAGCTGCCGGCGAACTCGATCGGTTGAGCGGACTGCGGTGAGGTGACGTTACGGTGGATCACGCGGTGAAGGCGTCGCGTGTTCCTTTGCTCACCGGCGTCAGTCCGGGCGGCTGCAGAGGATCTTGATGGCGCCTGGTTTGATCCGCACTTCGATCTCGGCGCGTTGATCGGGCAGGTCTTTGAAGTCGGCGGGGGTCATCGCGATTTTGTCGTCGACGCGAAGTTCGCAGGGATCGACGACCAGTTTCAGGCGCTTGGTTGCGACCTCGTTCAAACGCGCGGCTTTCCGGCCACTGACGTGGCGCTCGAGTTGTTCGACGAGTTTGTCGCGTTCGTCGGCGAGCACGGAAACGATGTTGAGCCAGCCGTCGCCCGGATCGGCGTCGCGGGCGAGGATCACGCCCGGACCGGCGCGGCTGATGTTGAGGATTTCGAGCAGGAGAAACTCGTCCTTGATGCGTTCGCCGCTGAGACTGAGACGGGCTTTTACCGGCGGCATTTCGTGCGTGAGCGCGGCGAGGACGCAGATGTCGCGGTTGAGTTTGTCTTCGGCGCTCGGGAACTCGTGGCGCACGTGTTTATCGAAGCGGTCGAGGATCGAGATGGTGCGACTGATTAATCCGAGGCCAACGCCCTCGATGAAATGAGTTCGGCCCCAGGGACCTTTGACGACGCCCAAGTCGATCGGACGGGTTTCCGCGCGCTTCCAACAGCGGATGACCTTGTTGAGTTCGGTGCCGAGCCCGAGGCTGCGCGCGATGTTGTTGGCGGTTCCAAGAGGCAGAATGGCGAGCGGTTGCTGAAGGCCGGCGAGATGCGTCACCGCTTTCCGCACCGTCCCGTCGCCGCCGGCGGCGATCACCATGTCGGACTTCTTGATCAACGCGCGGTCCTTCAAGCCGTCTTCGACCGGCCGATAGCTGGCTTTGTAGCCGTGCCGTTTCAGCAACCGGACGAGTTTCTCCTCGGTGTGGTCCTCATCCCCCGCGGTGCTGTTGTGAAGCAGGACGACATTCATGGTCCAAAGCAGACACGAGTCACGAGAGTGAGTTCTGGGTCGCGCGGGGGAGAGCTGACGGAGGCCGGTTAATTCGGCGGGAAATCGGAAGATGTCCGAAAGTGCGGGCGTGGTTCGTTGGAGAGGTGTAACCATCAACAATCAAACTTCTCTCCCTACCATGAGCTCTGATTCTTCCTCCTCATCCTTGTCGGATCGCGAACTGGTGCTGACCCGAATTGTCGACGTGCCGCGCGAGAAACTTTATCGCGGGTGGACGGAGCCGGAGTTGATGAAGCAGTGGTTCGCGCCGCGTCCTTGGACTTCGCCCGTGGTGGAAGTTGACCTGCGGCCTGGCGGTTCGAGTTTGGTGGTGATGCGCGGACCGGATGGCACGGAGTTTCCGAATCCGGGCGTTTACCTCGAAGTCGTGCCGAACGAGCGGCTGGTGTTCACGGACGCTTATGCGAAGGCATGGGAACCCTCGGAGAAGCCCTTCATGACAGCGATCGTAACATTCGAAGACGTGGGCGGAGGGCGCACGCGATACACGGCGCGGGCGCTGCATTGGACGGCGGCGGATCGCGAGGCGCATGAGAAAATGGGCTTTCATCAAGGCTGGGGGCAGTGCCTCGATCAGCTGGTGGAACTCGCGAAGACCCTTTAATTGCGCGAACGATGGCACACGCGAATAGCAACGAACGACTTGAGAAACGACGGCGATTCTCAAGCATAACGTCATGCCTTCGGAACATGCTTCGTCCACCGCAGCGTTCATGCTGCTTTTCCGCAACGCCGGGCCTGAGACGCATCAACACCTAAGCGCCGAACAGCGTCGGCAACTCGCGCAGCGTTGGAACGATTGGTATGACGGGCTGGCGTCGGCGGGAAAAGTGCAGCACGGCCAGCCGCTGGCGCTGAACGGCCGGGTGGTTTCGGGCCCGCGCGGCGAGAAGATCGTGGACGGGCCCTATGCGGAGGCGAAGGAGGTGGTGGGCGGGTATCTTTATCTGACGGTGCGCGATCTGGATGAGGCGACCACGATCGCGCAACAATGCCCAGGTCTGGCCGTGGGTGTGACGGTCGAAGTGCGCCCGCTCGCGGCGAACAGCCCGGTGCTCGACGAGGTGCGCGGGCGGCCGCCGGCGTGAACGCGGAACGCGGACGGGCGGTTACAACTGAATCGGCAGGCCGACTTCGATGATTTGCATCGGCGGGAGGCGGTAGTAGTCGCGCGCCTGGCGGGCGTTGCGGCTGAGAAAACTGTAGAGGCGTTTCTGCCATTCCCACATGCGCGCCTCGCCGCCGGTGATGATCATCTCGCGATTGAAATAGTAGGTGGCTTCGGACGGTTTTAGCGGCACGCCGCGCGCGCGGATCTCGTCGATGACGCTGGCGACGTCGGGCGACTCCATGTATCCATAACGCGCGCACGCTCGCCACACGCCTTCGCCGATCTCGCGGACCTCGACACGTTCGGCGTCGGGCACGTAAGGGACCTCTTCCGTAAGGATGCTGAGAAGCACGACGGTCTCGTGGAGCACCTTGTTGGCCTTGACGTGATGGAGGAGCACGAGCGGCGTGCCGGACGGATTGCCGGCCATGAAGACGCCGGTGCCGCGCACACGCTGGATGTGTTTGCTCGAGGCGATGTCCTTCAACTCCTCCTCGGTGATTTCGTTGGCGTAGACGCGGCGGAAGATTTCGTTTTTCCCGGTCTTCCACGTATACATCACGGCGAGCACGGCTGCGCCGATCGCGAGCGGGAGCCATCCGCCGTCGAGGATCTTGTGAAGGTTGGCGTAAAGCAGCGTGAGATCGACCACAGCGAAAGCCGCGCAGAGTGAAAAAGCTTTCCAGACAGGCCAACGCCAGGCGCGGCGGGCGACGAAGTAGAACGCGAAGGTGGTGACGGTCATCGCGGCGGTAACAGCGATGCCGTAGGCGGCGGTGAGGCTAGCGCTTTCCTTGAAGCCGAGCACGATGCTGATGGCTCCGATCGCGAGGGCGATGTTGACGAGCGGGATGTAGATCTGGCCGCGTTGGGCGGCGTTGGTGTGCAGCACCTGCAGGCGAGGGAAGAACCCGAGTTGAACGGAAGAACGAATGAGCGAAAACGTGCCGGAGATCATGGCTTGGCTGGCGATGATCGCAGCGAGGACGGAAAGGATCAGGACGAAAAGGCGGATCGGACCTTCGGGCGCGATCGCCAGGAACGGATTGCCGACGGCGTTGGCGTCCCAAAGCAGATGCGCGCCCTGGCCGAAGTAGTTCAAAACGAGACCGGGCAATGCGACACCATACCAGGCGAGGGCGATGGCGCGGCGGCCGAAATGGCCCATGTCGGCGTAGATCGCTTCGACGCCGGTGATCGCGAGCACGACGCCGCCGAGGACGGCGGTGATTTCGGCGGGATGCGAGCGGAAGAGAACCCAGGCGTGCCAGGGATTGAGCGCCTGAAGGACGACGGGGTTGAGCCAGATTTGCCATGCGCCGAGGGCGCCGAGCGTCGCGAACCATACGAGCATGACAGGCCCGTAAATCCGCCCGATCGTTTGGCTGCCGCGATCCTGCACCCAGAAAACAACGGCGAGGATCGCGCATGTGAGGGGAATGACGAGCGGTTCGGTTTGAGGTGCGATCAGCGTGAGACCCTCGGCGGCGGAGAGCACGGAAACGGCGGGTGTGATCACGCCCTCGCCGCAAAGCATGCAGGCGCCGAAAAGAATGAGAAGCGTGCCGCCGCCGATGCCGAGCTTGCGTCCGCGTCGGTCGAGGCGCGCGCGGGAGAAAAGCGCGAACACGCCGCCTTCGCCGCGGTTGTCGGCGCGCGTGATGAACGTGAGATATTTTCCACTCACCACGAGCATGAGGAGCCAGAAGATGAGCGAGAGCACGCCGAGCACGGCGCTTTGCTCGACGAGGGCGTGAACGGATTCCGGGACGGCGGCGGCGATGCTTTGGGCCTGCTCGGAATCGATGGCGAGAGGTTGTCCGGTGGCAGGCTGAACTTTGACCGTAAGGTAGCGGATCGAATCGCGGAGCGCGTAGAGCGGACTCGTGCCGATGTCGCCAAATACGACGCCAAGTGCGGCGATGGCGAGCGCACCGCGCGCGGCGTGAGAGGCGGGCTTCCCGGGCGTGTCGCTCATTGCAGAAGGAGGAGTGTCCTCCAACTCAGCGAAGGCTCCAAGCGATATTTCCGCGGCTTGAAAAACAGGTTGCAATCCGCCGCGTGCGACAGGGGCGGGCATGGACAAGCGGGGGAAAAGACGCCACGGTGCGCGAATGATTCCCGATTGGAAGACGGCGAAAACTTACACGGATATCTTGTATCAGAAGGCGGGCGGCATCGCGAAGGTGACGATCAACCGGCCGGAGAAGCGGAATGCGTTTCGCCCGCTGACTGTATCCGAAATGTATGACGCGTTCAGCGATGCGCGGGAGGATCCGAAGATCGGCGTGGTTCTCTTGACGGGCGCCGGGCCGCACACGGATGGTAAGTATGCCTTCTGCGCGGGCGGAGATCAAAGCGTGCGCGGGCATGCGGGCTATATCGGCGAAGACGGCGTGCCGCGGTTGAATGTGTTGGATCTGCAGAAGTTGATTCGCTCGATGCCGAAAGTGGTGATCGCGCTCGTCGCGGGTTATGCGATCGGCGGCGGGCATGTGTTACACGTCGTGTGTGACCTGAGCCTCGCGGCGGACAACGCGATTTTCGGGCAGGTGGGGCCGAAGATGGGCAGCTTCGACGGCGGATTTGGATCGAGCTATCTGGCGCGCGTGGTCGGGCAGAAGAAAGCGCGCGAGATTTGGTTTTTGTGCCGCCAATATGGAGCGCAGGAAGCGCTGGACATGGGATTGGTGAACAAAGTCGTGCCGGTGCCGGAGCTCGAAGCGGAAGGCGTGAAGTGGGCGGAGGAGATTTTGCAGAAGAGTCCGCTCGCGATTCGGTTGTTGAAGAGCGGATTCAATGCGGAGCTCGACGGGCAGGCGGGGATTCAGGAACTCGCAGGAAATGCGACCTTGCTCTATTACATGAGCGAGGAAGCGAAGGAGTTTCACTCGGCGCAGCGCGAGAAGCGGAAGCCCGAGATGCGGAAGTTTCCGTGGCTGCCGTGAGGTAAGGGCAGGTGGAGCGGCGGGGTCGGGCGACCCCGCCTACAACCAAGCGCGTGGCCTACGCTGAGGCGCGGCGGGCCTTGAGCTCCTCGTTCATCTCAGCGACGCGTTCGTCGGTGAGCGGGTAGAAGTAGAAGACGACGAGTGAAAGGATGCCGACAGCGGCGGGGAAGATGCTCATGAGGCTCACGATGCTGTGCTTCACTTCTTCGGTGGGCACGACGTTGGCTTGGAAGCCGGAGAAATCCATGAGCTGCAGCGCGAAGAAAGCGGCGAGCGCCCAGCCGATTTTCTGGCTCATGGTGGACGCGGAGAAGACGAGGGCGGTGGTGCGGCGGCCGGTCTTCCATTCGCCGTAGTCAGCGGTGTCGGCATACATGGCCCAGAGCAGGACGGGAAGCGGTCCGCCGGTGATGTTGCCGAGAACTTCCAAGGCGAAGATGGCGCCGAGTTGGCCCGCCGGGAGGAAGTAGTAGGAAACGGTGCAGAGGATCGCGAGGGTGAAGAGGGTGAAGAAAAGCGGACGTTTCGCGAAACGGCTGGCGAGGAAACTGGTCATCAACACGCCGGCGACAGAAGAGGCCTGGCCGACGGTGTTGAAGGCGGAGAGAAGGCCGGTGAGCGTGAAGTTGAAACCGAGGAACGGCAGCGGGGTATCGGGCGAGCCGTTGTAGATGTAATATTTGAAATAGTGCGCGGAAACGGAGCTGCGAAGGCCGACGAAAAGAATCCAGGTGAGCGTGGTGACGGTAAGGAGCAGCCAGGCGTTGTTGGAAAGCAGGAAACGAAGATCGCGAAACGCAGAGGTGTTTTCCGTGGCGACCGGTTTGATACGTTCGCGGGTGCCGAAGCCGGTGATCAGGAAAAGGCCGACGGCGATGAGACCGTAAACGACGAAGGCGAGTTGCCAGCCGCGCTGGGGGTTGTCGCCGCCGAGGATGTCGACGAGCGGAAGCAACGTGGCGGAGACGGCGACGCCGGCGGAGAAGGCGAAGATGAATTTGACCGAGGAAAGTTGCGTGCGCTCAGCGGCGGTGGTGGTCATCACGCCGAGCATGGCGGTGTAAGGGATGTTGACCGTGGTGTAGAGCATCATGAGGCCGTTGTAAGCGACGTAGGCCCAGATGAGTTTGCCGGTCATGCCGAGGTCGGGCGTCGTAAACGTGAGCACGCCGAAGATGGCGAAAGGGACGCAGCCGTAGATGATGTAAGGACGGAATTTGCCCCAGCGTGTTTCGGTGCGGTCGGCGAGCATGCCGATGATGGGATCGTTGATGCCGTCCCAGATGCGGCTGACGAGGAGCATGGTGCCGAGGGCGGCGGCGGAGATCCCAAAGATGTCGGTGTAGAAAAACGGCAGATACGCCATGAACGTCCGCCAGTAGAGGCAGGAGGCGAAGTCGCCGCAGCCGTAGGCCAGTTTCTCGCGAAGCGGGAGTTTTTCCTGAGTCATTGGAGCCGAGGGGTGAAGCCGGGCGCGTCGGGGGGCGCGCAAGAATGCGACGGAGATAAGGAGGTGAAATTCAAGATGCCCAGCCTGAAACGCCGGAGTGGGTTGTGAGAAGGGGTGCGGGTTGTGGAGATATTTTTCCGCGAGGAAAAACCGCACCGCAGCGAAGGCGGTTTCTGGCTGGCGTAAAAAAACCGCCGGGCTTGAAGGCCCGGCGGCGAGGGAAAGCACGCATGGCGTGCGGAAGTTATTTCTTCAAGCTGGCGCGGAGATCGTCGAGCTGGCCGGCGGAACCGAGGAGCTGATTGCGCGACGCGATGAACTTCGCGTATTCCTCGATGAAGATCTTGCCCGGCGGACGGAAGTCGAACTCGGAGGGCTTGTCGCGGAAGAACTCGCGATGAACGCGGGTCCAGACGAGGCGGCCGTCGGTGTCGATGTTGATCTTGGTGACGCCGAGTTTGGCGGCGGGGAGATATTCCTTCACGTCGACGCCGGAAGAGTCGGCGATCTTGCCGCCGGCGGCGTTGATGCGAGCAACCTCGTCCTGCGGAACCGAGGAGGAACCGTGCATGACGAGCGGGAAGCCCGGAAGGCGGCTCTTGATCTTCTCAAGCACATCGAAGTGCAGGGACTGCTTGCCCTTGAACTTGAAGGCGCCGTGCGAGGTGCCGATGGCGCAAGCGAGGGAGTCGCAGCCCGTGAGTTTGACGAACTGCTCGGCCTCGGCCGGATCGGTGAGGGTGGCGTGGCCGTCCTCGACCTTGATGTCTTCTTCGACGCCGCCGAGCATGCCGAGTTCGGCCTCGACGGAGATGCCCTTGGCATGGGCGCGGTCGACGACGCGCTTGGTGATCTCGACGTTCTTCTCGAACGGATCGTGAGAGGCGTCGATCATCACGGAGCTGAAGAAACCGGAGTCGATGCAGTCGTAGCAGGTTTCCTCGTCACCGTGGTCGAGGTGAACGGCGAAGATGGCTTCGGGGAAGATGTCGCCGGCGGCGCGGATGATCGCCTCGAGCATGCGCTTGTCGGTGTATTTGCGCGCACCCTTGGAAATCTGGATGATGAAAGGCGCCTTGGAATCGATGGCACCCTTGAACAGGCCCATGGCCTGCTCGGCGTTGTTGATGTTGTAAGCACCGACGGCGTATTTGCCATAAGCGTGCTTAAAGAGTTGCGCGGTAGTAACGATCATAGAAGTGCGTTTGACGGCAGAGGAAAACGAAGGCACCGGCGCCGGGGAGCGACAAGTGTATTCTCTGCGCGTCTCGTGTCATGGTGGTGCAAAATACGCACACCAGCGAACGCGGTGCAAATGAGGTGCGAGGCGAACGCGGTGGCCGAATTACTCGGGCGAACGCGTGTTGCTGCGACGCGATTCGAACTGGCGGCGCATCGTTTCGACGATCTCGGATTGGGCGCGTTGTTCTTGCTGAAGTTGACGCAGGGCTTCGAGTTGCGGCGCGGCGAGGACGCCCCGGGCTTGTTCGAGCGCGACGTCCGTGAGAATGCCACCCGGGCTCATGCGGGGAGCGGTGGCGCCCCCGTTGCGATCGAGAATTGAAAGGACCGCAGCAGATTGTTCGGGCGAGAGGGGCGTCGAGGTGTAGCTCAGGCGCTGTTCGAGATGGTTCACGGTGGCGCGGAGGGGCTGGGTGCGCTCGTAGTGTTGGTATTGTGAATACGAAGCGTCGCCGATCAGGCCGCGAATCGCGGTGTCGATTTCCGCTTCGCCGTCGCGAACGAGCGCGGTGATGGCATCGCGATCGGTGCGCGAATTGAGGCCTTGCGAACGGGCGGCGCCCATCACGTCGTTACGGACCGTCATGCGTTCGACCAGCAGTTCCTTGAAGTGCTCGAGTTGATCGGGACGGAGGTTGAGCGACTTGAACAGAGCGGCGTAGCGGGAGTCGAGGCCGGCTTTGCGCTGGATCATCATCAAGCGCTGGACCTCGGGCGTCTCCATGACGGCGTCGCGGCGAGCGAATCGCGGGTTGTTGGCACCGGGGTTCGGGGGAAGGTGGGATGCCTCGACTGCGTCAGATGGAGCGGGAAGGGCGTCCGTTTCGGGTGCGATCGGTTCGGGGAGAAGCGCGGCGGCTCCTGAATCGATGGCGGTCGCGGCGCGGGTGGCGGCGACTTGTTCGCGGATGGGGGCGGCGGCGCGGAGCGAAACGAGCTCGAGATGCTGGCGCCAGGCGAAGATGCCGGTCGCGATCGTAGAGAACGCGAAAAGTGCGAGGAGGAAGTTTTTGGGCGAGCGCACGTCCGAACGACGTTACCCGGGCGGGCGGGTTACTCAAGCAGGGCGGGCGGAGTATGAATCACGCCCAGCCGTGGCGAAGTGGAGAGACGCGTCAGCGCGGGGGGAATTCGAATTCGGCTTTCTGGCGGTTCTTCGAAAGGACGAGATAAGCGCTGAACGGCGTCATGCGCTTCGACATGAAGCCCTCGATGAGATTCGTGCGGCCGTTTTCGAGGAGGTTTTGGATTTCGCCGGCAGGAATCTCTTTCGCGCAGAGGTGTTTCTTCATCTGAAATACGATGCGATTATCCTGATCGGGCTTGCGCACGTAGTAGGCGTCCGCCGTCTCAAGGATTTCGCCGCCGAACGACTTGCTCTGTCCGACGACTGTGGCCTTCGAAAGATCGGGTGGAGCTTTGGCTTTGCGGACGATCGGCTTGCCGTCCTTGTCGAGCTTCGGGACGCGCGGCGGGAATTTCCATTCCGCCTTCTCGCCGTTGCGCTCGAAGAAGGCGTCGAACGGACGGCCCTTTTTCGAGATAAAGCCTTTGATGACGTCGGTCTTTCCTTCGCTGACGAGTTTGATGACCTGTTCGCGTTCGATCGGACGCTGGCAGAGCAGGCGGCCGAGACGAAGGGCGGGTTTCCAGCCTTCGCCGTCCGCTTTTTCGCGGAGGACGTAGCTGTTGCCGGCTTCGACGAGTTGGGCGCCGGTGTTCGGGTCGGTCCAGAAAGGCTCGAGTTCTCCGAGATCCTGTTTGTCGCCGAAATCGTATTCAGTTTTCCACTTCTGCTTTTCCTCGTCCTTCTTGAGGAGAAGAACGGCGGAGAAACGCGCGCGGGTTTTGGCGGAGATGAAGCCGTCGAGCGGGCCGACCTTGCCGGTGGTGACGAGCTGCCGAATTTCGTCCTCTTCCATTTTGCGGCCGCCGATGACCTTGTAGATCATGAACTCGCCGTCCTGGGATTTGTAACCGCGGAGGGTTTCGCGGAGCGGCTTGCCGTCGGTGGGTGAAGGGATGTCGGTTTCGCGCGCGGCGGAATCGTCTTCTTCGAAACCTTTGACGCGTTCGACGATGCCTTTCGTTTGCTCGATGACCTCCTGCATGAAGGCGTCGCGGGAGAATTTGCCGTGCTCCATTTGCCGGAGCTTGAACTCCCACTCGCCGGTCATGGCGGGGCTGGTGAGGGCGTCGGTGTGAACGGCGCTGAGAAACTGGATCAGCTGCTCCGCCTTGGCGGTCGGGATGAGTTCGCGCTGACCGCGCTCGATGTATTTCTGATTGATCAGACCGTCGATGGTGTCGGCGCGAGTGGCGGGCGTGCCGAGACCGCGCTCCTTCATCGCTTCGGCGAGTTCTTCGTCGTCGACGAGCTTGCCGGCGCCTTCCATGGCGGAGAGCAGCGTGGCTTCGGTGTAGCGTGGCGGCGGCTTGGTTTGCTCGGCGTGGAGGACGGGATCGAGCGTCTTCGCCTGGGCGGGAGAGCCGTCTTCGGCGGTGAGCGCGGGAAGGGCCTTGGAGTTGGGCGAATCGTCTTCGACGGTGGTGCGGCCGTAAACAGCGAGCCAACCCGGGTTGGTCAGGACCTTGCCCTCGGTTTTGAAATCATGGCCCGGCGCGACGGTGCTGATGCGCGTGGTGACATCGAATTCGGCGGCGGGATAGAATGCCGCCACGAAACGACGCGCGATCATGTCGAAGACCTTCGCTTCCATCTCGTCGAGGTTCTTGGCCTCGTGCGCGGTGGGGATGATCGCGAAGTGATCGGAAATTTGAGCGTTGTTGAAGATGCGCTTGTTGGGCCGCACCCAGCCCTCGGCGAGAACCTTTTGCGCGTGCGGCTGGAGGTCGTGATGGAGGCTGGCGAGGGTTTCGCGAACGGTGGGGATGTAATCTTCCGGCAGCGCGCGCGAGTCGGTGCGCGGGTAGGTGATCATCTTGTGCCGCTCGTAGAGCGCTTGCGCGATCTGAAGCGTGCGGCGGGCGGAGAGACCGAAGCGATTGTTGGCCTCGCGCTGGAGCGTGGTGAGATCGTAGAGGCGCGGCGCGGCCTGGGTGCTGGCCTTCTTCTCGTCGGTGACGGAGGCGAGCGGCTGGCTCTGGCAGGCGGCGAGGACGGCTTCGGCGAGCGCCTGATCCCAGATACGATCGATGCGATCGTGCTCGTCGTTTTCGGCGCGTTTGAAGTTGGCGCGCTGATACACACCCTCGTAGCGGCCCTTGGCGATTTCGAAGGTGGCGGTGACGCGCCAGTAGTCGCGCGGTTTGAAGTTACGGATTTCGAGTTCGCGCGCGTAAACGATGGCGAGCGTGGGAGTTTGAACGCGGCCGACGGAGGCGACGTTGCCGGCGCGGGAGCCGAACATGCGCTTGGTGAGGGCGCGGGTGCCGTTGATGCCGATGAGCCAGTCGCTTTCGCTGCGGCAGCGCGCGGCGTCGGCGAGGCCGGTCATCTGCTCGCCGTCGCGCAGGGTGCGGAAGGCTTCCTTGATGCCCTCGGCGGTCATGGTCTGCATCCACGCGCGCTTCACGGGCAGTTTGCACTTCGTGAGCTGGTAGATGTAGGTGAAAATCAGTTCGCCCTCGCGCCCGGCGTCGCAGGCGTTGATGACCTGATCGATGTCTTTTCGGGCGAGGAGTTTCTTGAGCGCGTTGAAACGTTCCTTGGAGGCGTCGATGGGTTTGAGGCCGAATTTATCGGGAATGATCGGAAGCGTTTCGAGCCGCCAGAAGCCGTATTTCTTCTTGTCGATGTCCTCGGGCATCTCGAGTTCGACCAAGTGGCCGAGCGCATACGAGATCACGAATTCGTCGTTTTCGTAGTGATCGCCTTTCTTGGGAATTTTGCCGAGGGCGCGCGCGAGGTCGGCAGCGACAGAGGGCTTCTCGGCGATGACAAGGGACTTCATGAAGCCGGGAGCCGTTAGGCGGCGTGACGGAGGAGTGCAAGAAATAGTTTCTCGGTGACGGCGGGCGTCGCGACGCGGGCGGCTGAAAGAAAGATGAGAGGACGCGCGAGAATTGCGCGGCGATTTTGAGGTTTGTGTTTGGCGAAGCGGCGGATGCTGTGCGTGCGCTGTGACGACGGTTTCACTCTCTTTTCGTGAACTCGGTGGAGCGGGGAAACCGCCGCTGGTGATCCTGCATGGATTGTTGGGCTCGTCGCGGAACTGGCAGACGGCCGGGAAGGATTTGGCGGAGTGGTTTCATGTGTTCGCGTTGGATTTGCGAAACCACGGGACGTCGCCGCATGCGGACGACATGAGTTACGACGCGATGGTGGCCGATGTGCTCGCGTGGATGGAGGAGCGAGCTTTCGGGCGCGTGACGCTGCTCGGACACAGCATGGGGGGGAAGGTGGCGATGCGGCTGGCGTGCCGGAATCCGGAACGAGTTGAGCGACTGATCGTGGTTGATATCGCGCCGAAGGATTATCGCTGGGCGGCGCATCGCGCGGAGTTTGCGGCGATGAACGAACTCGATCTGGCGCATTTGCAGTCGCGGGCGGAAGCGGAGCTGCGGTTCGAGGCGCGCGTGGATGACTGGGCGATGCGGAAATTCCTGACGACGAACCTGGAGCGGAAGGCGGACGGCGGCGGCTGGCGGTGGACGGTGAATCTGCCGGTGTTGACGAAGGCGTTGGAGGAACTGGAACGGAGTTCGGTGGGCGAAGGAGATCGGTTCGACGGGCCGGTGTTGTTCGTGACAGGCGAGCGGTCGAATTATGTGCAGCGGGAAGACTGGGAGCGGGCGAAGATGTTTTTCCCGCGGGCGGAGTTTCGCGTGGTGAAAGGCGCGGGGCACAATCCGCACATGGAGACGCGAGCGGAGTTTGTGCACGTAGCGATCGCGGGAAGTTAAGCGGCGGCGGTGCCGAGAGCGACGTGGGAACGGCTGCGCTCGGCGTATTTGAGCCAGCGGCGGGATTTCCAGCGCCGATACATGAGGAGGCCGCGCAGCCATTCGTCAGCGGCCATGGCGATCCAGATGCCGAGCAGGCCGAGACCTGCTTTCAAGCTCAGGAACCAGGCGAGCGGAACCCAGACGCACCACATCGAAAGGATGGCCATTTTGATGGGAAAGCCGACGTCGCCGGTGGCGCGAAGCGAGTTGATGACGACGATGTTGAAGACACGCCCGGGTTCGAGGAGGATGGCGAAGCGAAGCAGCAGGGCGCCGCCGGCGACAATGGCGGTGTCCTTCGAAAAGATGCCGAGAGCAAACGGCCCGACCGCGGCGACCAACACGATCGCGGTGGATGAAACGATGAGACCCGTGCGAACGCTGCGGAGGAGTTGGCGGTAGGCTTCGTCGAATTTTCCGGCGCCGACGAGGTGGCCGATCATGATTTCGGTGCCGAGGCCGAGCGCGAAGCTGAAGACCATGACAACCCACTGGATTTGCAGCGTGTAGGATTGGATCGCGAGCGCGGTGCCGCCGAGGCGCGCGGTGAACGTCGTGACGGTCATGAGCGCGAGCCAGTAGCAGACGTTTTCCCCGGCGGCGGGGAGGCCGATGTGGAGAATGCGGCCAACCTTTTTCCAATCGATGGAGACGAAATCGCGGGCGCGCAGCCGCAGGTGCGTGCGGCGGTCGAGGAGTATCCAGAAAGCGATACACGCGCAGCAGCGACTGAAGACGCTAGCGAGGGCGACGCCGACCACGCCCATCTGCGGGGCGCCCAACCAGCCGAACAGGAGAATCGTGGCGACGACGAGGTTGACGATGTTTTGGCCGGCCGTGACGAACATGGCGTCGCGCGTGTGACCGTGCGCGCGGAGCGCCGCGGCAATGGACATGTTCATCGATTCCATGAACAGCGTGCCGCCCATAAGCGTGAGGAACGGCACCGCGAAAACCATGAGATGCTCGGGCAGGTGCATGAGCCGCAGCATTGGGGCGGCGAACAAGAAGACGCCGACGCTAACGATGGCGCCGAGCCAAGTGTTGACGGCGATGGCGTTGGTGGTGATGCGGTCGGCGCCGGCGCGGTCGCGTCCGCCGAGGTGATGCGTGATGACAACGCTCGCGCCAATGCCGATGAAGTTAAATGCGATCAGGAACAGGATGACGATCTGATGCGCGATACCGAGGGCGGCGACGGCGTTGTCGGACACGTGGCTGACCAGGAATGTGTCCACGGTGCCGATGAGCATGCGCAGCGCTTGTTCGACAAAAATCGGCCAGGAAATCGCGAGGAGCGATAGCGGCTTGGCGGGAGTGCTAGGCGTGGAGGTGGCGGCGGCGGACACGGCAAAAAAGGCGGCGAGCGTGCCGGAAACGGGCCGAGGGTGTCAAATAGACGGCGGGAGAGTCGCGAAGACAGAGGCGGAAGGAAGATGAACGGAGCTGTGCGGGAGCGAGGAGCGGATGGCGACTGCGTGGAATCGGTCACAATCGGCCATGAGCGCTATGAACTTGCAGCTGGAGGCGCTTTGCAGGGGTATGCATCATCCGCCGCCTCCCAGGTTTCATGAAATTCGATTCCGGCTTCCGCTCGTCAGTTCAAACGGGCTCAGGCTGCGTCCGACGTTTTCCGTCGCGTCTTATCCTTCTCCTTGTCGCCTGCGTTCTCGCCGGATGCCAGACGGACAAGATCTACCAAGGTCAGCGGGTGAAAGCTTCGAGATGGGTCAACGGTCGCGTGGTTTATATTCTTGAAGACGGGCACGCGGTCTATGCGCCGTTGCGCGCGAAGAGCGACGCAGAAAGTCGCCGCAAACTCCGCGAAGGCGCGGAGGAGAATCGTTCTGCGGCGCAGGGAGTTGTCTTCGCGCCGCTAGAGGCGCCGTCTGCTGCGAGCGAGGAATCGAAGAAGAAGTAGAGAGCGAGTTGCCGGCAGCACGCAGCCGAGACAAAAGGCGAAGGAAAATCCAGGGACGAGCGAGGCGTGGCGGGCAGGTGAATCGGATACTTGTAATACAATGTATTACAAGTGGGTTGGTCGGCGGGGGCGAAATCGAGGCGGGAAGGTGAGTCGATTGTAATATAATGTATTACAATGGATCGCGTGGAAGAGCGGGTGTGGTGGTGGCGGGCGGGACGAGGTAGCGCCCCGGTAGAAGCGTGAAGGCGAAGGCGAAGGAGAGGGCGGCTGCGCGGGCGCGGCAGCGGGGGAGCGCTGGTCTAAGGGGACTCGGCGAGGACGATGCGGGTGGCGAGGCGATCGAGTTCGGCGAGGATCGTTTCGCGCTCGGGGTCTTCAGCGCTGATGAGTTTCTGAAGACTGCCCAGAAGGCCGTCGACGAAGGTGGTGGCGTCGGGGTTGTCCAACGTCGCTTCAAAGAGAATGACAGCGGTGGAGGTGCGGTTTTGGGCGTTGCGGTGAAAGACCCACATGTCGCCTTCACGCTTCGTGTAATCGCGGGGATGCGTGCCGATGAGCACGTGACGATGGAGTTTTAGCTCGATCGCGCGGAGGACTTGGTCACCGACGTTCGATGGGATTTCGGTGGTGAGGTTGTGGAATTTGCCGTCGAGTCGGACGGCGTAGGTGAGCGTGTAGTCGGCGGACGCTTCTTTTTTCAGCGCGAGGGCGGAGATGGGTTTGCCGGCGTCGACGCGGAGGATGACGGCATCGTGGGTGCGGGAGAAGTCCTCGTCGAAGAGGTTTTGAACCTTCTCGTAAACGGAAGGCCAGGCGCGTTCGACGTAGGCCGCGTGTTTTTCGGTCGAGCGGTCGGCGGCGATCAGCGCGGTGAGCGCGGACGTGGCGAGGAACGCGGCGGTGTTGACGAGGCGACGCATGGTGTCAGCGCTTGGACCAGATGCGGAGCGAGGAAAGGAGGAAGTGTTCGAGGGCGGTGGCTTCGTTGAGGTTCAAACGGAGCAGACCGACATCGTGTTCAAGTTGTTCGATCGCGCAAACGAGGGCGCGGCGCGTCGGTTCGGCGGCGGGGCCGGTGAGACGCGGAAGGGCGAAGGTGCGGGTGGCTTGTTCGATTTCGCCGAAGAGACGGGCGCGGAGGCCGTTGGCGATGCCAGTTTCGATGGCGACTTCTTCGTCGTCGTCGAGGTCGGGGGGGAGTTTTTGCTTTTGCTGCTTCCAGATTTCGTCGGTGGCGAAATCGAGGACGGCGCCGAAACGCGCGACGAGGCCGTAAACGGTGAAGATGTGATCGGCGACGGTGGATTTGTCGGGGATGCTGTCGGCGTCGGCGAGTCGCGAAAGCCACGCGCGGTAGTCGTCGAGCCAGGCGTTCCAGCCGTCGGCGTGGAGCGGAGCGGCGGCGTTGGGGAAACGAAAATGAAGGACGCGGCTGCGAATGGTGGGAAGCAGTGCGTAAGGCCGCGTCGTGAGAAGAAGCAGGGTGGTGTTGGCGGGTGGTTCCTCGAGGGTTTTGAGGAAGATGTTGGCCGCCGTGATATTCATCCGGTCGGCCTCGTGGATGATCGCGACCTTGCGCGGCGAGACCGTGGCGGTGACCTGGACTTTGGCGATGAGGTTGCGCGTCGATTCGGCGGAGATCTGGCGGGATTTGCCGGCGGGACGAAGTGCGTGGCAATCGGGATGTTGATCCGGCGGAAAGTGCGCGGTGGAAGCGGGGATGTTGAGCAGGCGATCGGCGATGGCGTGAGCGACCAGTGCCAGGGTTTCGAGGTCGTCGCCGTGAAGCAGCAGGCTGTGCGAAAGGCATTGCCGCTCGATGGCGCGTTCGATGACGGACACGGTGGGTGTGCCGGCGAGGGAGTCGGGCCAGGGAAATGCAGCGGCGGCGGACACGGTGCAGCAGGTGTCGAGGAGAGGAAGGCGGACGAAGAAAAGGCGGGTTGGAACCCGCCTTACTTCACTTGAGGAGGCGGTCCTTGATGGCGGACCAGATCTTTTTCTCAATGGCGTCCTGCGTTTGCGTGCCGTCGATCACGACGAAGCGGTCGGGCATGCCCTTGGCGAGAACGAGGTAGCCCTCGCGGATCTTTTCGTAGAAGCCGATGTTCTCGCGTTCCATGCGGTTCGGCAGATCCGAAGCACGCTGGCGGATGCGGGCGAGGCTGACGTCGGTGGGGACGTCCATGACGATCGTGAGATCGGGCATGACGTTGCCGACGGCGAAACGGTTGATCATCGCGACGGGATCGGCGGCGAGGTTGCGGCCGACGCCCTGATAGACGGTCGAGGAGTCGAGGAAGCGATCACTGAGGACGATCGTGCCGCCCATGAGCGCGGGCGCGATGACCTCGCGAACGAGCTGCGCGCGGGCGGCGGCGAAGAGGAGGAGTTCGGTTTCGGCAAACATCTCGTCGCCCTTGGAGTTGTGGACGATGATGTTGCGGACCTGCTCGCCAATTTCGGTGCCGCCCGGTTCGCGCGTTGAGATGACCTCACGCCCCTCTTTTTGGAAGCGAGCGGCGAGCAGCGCGATTTGCGTGGATTTGCCGCTTCCTTCGGAACCTTCGAATGAGATGAGTTTGCCGGCAGGTTTGTTTTTCAAAGGGGACATGAGATGAGAGAGTGGCGAAGTTATTACCAGTTCGCGAGGAATGTTTCGAGATCGTCGAGCGTCGGGCTCTTCGCGGTGCGAACGTAGTGACCGCTGGTGCTGACGCCGAGGGCGAGGCAGGACTCGGGCGAGAGGCCCATGAGCTGACCGTTGACGAAGCCGGAATTGAAATGGTCGCCGGCGCCGGTGGTGATGAGCGGCTTGGCGGCATAAGGACCGGGAATCCACCACGTGCCCTCGCGCGTGGCGCAGGCGGCGGATTCCTTCGGGTGGATCACGACGGTCGTGAGATCGAGCTTCTTGCGGATGTTTTCCGCCATGCGGCGCAAGCCGTCTTCGGTTTCGGATTCGGTGCCGAGGCCGAGCGCGGGGTGGACCTGTTGCGCTTCCTTGAGATTGAGGCCGAGCGTGACCTGGCCGAACTGCTCGAACTTGCCGATCGTTTCGAGGGCGTAGACGAGATCGGCGGAGGAGCGTTTCTCGGGATCGGCGAGATCGAAGAAGTAGATGCGACCGGGTTTGGCGGGGATTTGCGGGAGCAGGCGGCCGACGAGGTCGTCGAAGATGGCCGACATGTTCGGGATCATCGTCCAGTTGACGAGAGCGACGAGATCGGAAGCGGAGAGCGCTTCGCGCCAGGCGGCGCCACCCATGACCTCTTCGATTTTCTGTGGCGTGATTTCGTCGAGGCTCTTCATCATGCCCAGCATGATCTTGCCGTCGTCGAATTCGGCGGCGGTCGTGGAAGCGGCGGCGCAGAGGGAGACGACGTTGGCGCGGTGGGCGAGATCGGCGAAGACGGGATGGACAGTCGGTGTGCCGAGGGCGCCGATGTAAGTGACTTGCGCGCCCTGGGCGAGGACGGCGTTGGCCATGATGGGGCCGTTGCCGCCGAGTTTGTCCATGCGCGGGAAGAACTCGATGTTGGTGCTCTTGCCGGCGGCGCCGAGGATGCGTTGACCGAATTCGGTGATCGTCGAAATCGGCGTGAAATTCTCGCCCTGGCCGGCGCGAAGGGCGACGGGCGTGACGATGGTGTCGACAAAGCCGTCGAGGCCGAGGATGGCACGTTTCGATGAGAGCGTGCCGCGGCGGGAGCGCAGTTCTTGCAGGGTGCGGGATTTGAATTCCATGGAGGGTAAGGATGGGCAGCGAAAATGCCGGGCGAACGAGCGGCAAATACAAAGTGGGAAGCAGGTTCGCAGATACGGGCGAACGGAGCGGAAAAAACGGGCCTTTTCCGTTGAAGGTGCCGGTCAAACCCGCCAACTGTCACGCATTCTTCCAATGTGGGACTTCCTGTTCTCTTCACCCGTCCTCGCCGCCAACATCCTCGATATTTTCGGGCGCTCGGGCACGGTCGATAAAGTCATCGTGCTGGGGCTGGCGATTTTCAGCCTGGTGGCGTGGACCGTGATGCTCGGGAAACATTTCGAGCTGAAGCGGCTAAGATTGTTGAACTACAGCTTCGAGGCGCACCTGCGCGATCAGCGGACGCTGCTGGATCTGCCGGAGTCGTTTCGCAATCGTCGCTCGATCCCGTATGCGGATTTGTTCGCGGATGCGGTCGAGAACTACTGGCGCGCGGCGGCGATCATGAAAGAGCGGGGCACGGACAGCCCGCGCGCGCGGGTCGAGCACGCGGAGAACGCGATTCAGCGGGCGATCGCGCGGCAGACGCTGCGATACGAATCGAGCATGATCTTTTTGGCGTCGATCGTATCGGGGGCGCCCTTCATCGGGTTGCTCGGCACGGTGTGGGGCGTGATGGAGGCCTTCGCTGCGGTGGCGACGCAGCAGACGGCGGGCATCCAACAACTGGCGCCGGGTGTGTCCGGTGCGTTGCTCGCGACGATCGCGGGCTTGGTGGTCGCGATTCCGTCGGTGTTCGGCTACAATCTTTTGCTCGGGAACACGCGGGCGATGGTGACGGAGCTGGAAAACTACGCGAGTTCGCTGGCGGATCGGTTGGAGTTGGAGACGGCGGGTTCGACGCCGGCGGCCGCTCCGACGACGACGATGGTGCGTTAACGGAGGAAAAACGATGGCCCGCACTTTTCGATCCCGGCGTCCGGCGCACGCAATTGCCGATGTGAACGTAACCAACCTCATCGATTTGGCGTTCATTCTGTTGGTTGTATTCATGATCGTGACACCGCTGATTCAACAGGAGCAGACGCTGCCGATCGATTTGCCGAAAGTGGCGAAGATGCCGCAGCAGAAGGCGGACAAAGATGACCGTTTTGTGGCCGTGGGCGTGGATGCGCGCGGCTTTTATGTGGATAACACGACGCAACCGCTGACGCTGGAGGAACTCGGGGCACGCCTGCGCACGTATGCGCAGGATCCGAATCCGCCGGTGATCCGGATCCGCGGCGATGCGCAGGTGGTTTATCAACGCGTCGCGGAACTTTTCGCCGAAGTGCAGCGCGCGGGGTTGACGCGGTTCACCATCGATTCGCAGACCGACAACTAGGCTGAAACGGATGACCGCCACGTCGCCACGCGCCTTCGCCCTGTCTGCGTCGTTGCACGCGATGGTGGTGCTGTTGCTGGTGTTGGGAGGGTGGATGACGCGGACGCGTTCGCCGGAAGCGCCGACGATTCTCGAATTGGTGGCGGGTGAAGGCGACAACTACATGGCGACGGAAGCGCCGGCGTTGGGCGACCCGAATTCGATCAAGTTGGAAATTCCGGAGCCGGCGATTTCGAAGGTGGTGTCGAATCCGGTGCAAGCGGCGCCGGAGCCGGTGGTGGAGAAGGCGGCGCCGACGGTGACGAAGGCGCCGGAAGAGATTCCGGATTTCACCAAGATGGTGAAGAACAAGGCGGCGATCACGCAGATCCGGAAGGAAGCCAACGACAAGCTGGCGCAAAGGCGGGCGGAGAAGAAGGCGCGCGACGAGGCGGCGAAGCGGCAGAAGGAAGAGGCGGCGAAGAAGGCGAAGGAGAACTCGGCGAAGCGGACGATGACGAAGGCGGAGTTCGACAAACTGAATAAAACGAAAACGACCGGTGCGCCTTCGAAGACCAGCGGAGGAACGGTGAAAGTCGCGAAGATCGACACAAAAGGGATTTTGGCCGGGGTGCAGGGCGGGAGCACGGCGAACAAGATCGGGGGGGCGGGCGGCACGGCGTTGACCCGCGCGGAAGGCGAGGCGGTGGATCTCTACACGGCGCTGCTGGCCCGGAAGATCAAAGACGAACTCGATGAACGGCCCGGGGTCGGGGCGGGGCTCACGGTTGAAGTGGAAATCCGGATACTCGCGGACGGGACGATCCGCGGTTTCAGGATTTTGCGGTCGTCGGGCAGCGGAGAGTTCGACGATGCGGTGAGAGAGACATTTGCGAAATTGAAGATGCCGCCGCGGCCGAAAGGATTGTCGGAATTGCAGCGGTTTCCGATTCGCGGAGTCGAGTAAGCCAAAAAGTCCTTGCCTTCGCGCGGGGAACTTCGATTTTTCTCGCCTCTCGCACAGGCGAATGGGCTCTTAGCTCAGTTGGTAGAGCGCCTCAATGGCATTGAGGAGGTCAGCGGTTCGAACCCGCTAGGGTCCACCAAATTTACCCGGCTTCCGCCGGGTTTTTTTGTAGCCGGGGGGGCGTTGGCCCGCGAAACACGCGAAACACGCGAAGGGCGTGAAAAGGGCGAAGAGACTGGAAGGGCGCGCAATCACAGGGGAATTTTTCCCAGGAGGGGAGGGCGGATTGCCGGATTGAGCGGCGGGCGGTTTTTATGGCCGTGCGGGGTGGCCGAATGGGAGCGGAGCGGATATTTATCCGCGGCCCGCCGGATGAACCGTCGGGGTGAAGCGAAACGCAACGGAGGATAATCATGGCGAAGACGAGCAGCGATGTGTTGGTGGAGGTGTTGGAGCAGTGGGGGGTGGAGGTGGTGTTCGGGATGCCCGGCGATGGCATCAACGGCATCATGGAATCGCTGCGACTCGCGAAGGATCGGATTCGCTTCGTGCAAGTGCGGCACGAGGAGTCGGCGGCGTTCATGGCGTGCGGTTATGCGAAATACACGCGGAAGCTCGGAGTGTGCCTGGCGACCTCAGGGCCGGGCGGGATCCATTTGTTGAACGGGCTCTACGATGCGAAACTCGATGGCGCGCCGGTGCTGGCGATCACGGGGCATCATTTCCACGATCTGATCGACACGCATGCGCAGCAGGACGTCGATTTGGACAAGCTCTACATGGATGTGGCGGTTTATAACACCCGCGTGATGGGGCCGGAGCATGTGGAGGCGGTGGCGAATCTCGCGTGTCGCAACGCGCTCGCGCATCGCGGCGTGGCGCACATCAATTTCCCGGTCGATACGCAATCGATGCCGGTGAAGGAAGGAAAGCGGTCGGAGCGGAATATCAAAGGTTACGCGGACACGCAGGCCTTTGCGCGGACGGCGGGGCTGCCGGCGGTGGAGCAGTTGAAAGCGGCGGCGGAAGTGATCAATCGCGGGGAGAAGATTGCGATTCTGGCGGGACAAGGCGCGCTGCACGCGGGCGAGGAATTGGAGCGGATTGCGGAGCGGATTGGCGCGCCGATCGTGAAGGCGTTGCTGGGCAAATGCTGCGTGCCGGACGATTCGCCCTACACGACGGGCGGTATCGGACTTTTGGGGACAGAGCCGTCGCAGGAAGCGCTGGAAGAATGCGACACGCTGCTGATGGTCGGGACGTCGTTTCCCTATATTGAATACTATCCGGAACCGGGAAAGGCGCGGGCGGTGCAGATCGACATCGATGCGACGCGGATTGGATTGCGGTATCCGGTGGACGTCGGACTGGCGGGCGATGCGCGGATGACGCTGCAGTTGCTCGAGCCGATGTTGGAGCAACGCGGGCGGCGGGCGTTTTTGGAGAGGGCGCAACGGGGGATGGATAAGTGGCGGAAGCTGATGGACGAGCGGGTGTCGCGAAGGGACAAGCCGATGAAGCCGCAGGTGGTCGCGTGGGAAATCGGGCGGCGGCTGAGCCCGCACGCGATCGTGAGCTGCGACAGCGGAACGATCACGACCTGGTTCGCGCGACATATTCCGGCGCTGCGCGGACAGATGCATTCGCTCTCGGGAACGCTCGCGACGATGGCGAACGGACTGCCCTACACGATCGCGGCGCAGGTGGCGTATCCAGATCGTCAATGCGTGGCGTTCGTGGGCGACGGAGGATTCACGATGTTGATGGGAGAGTTTGTGACGGCGGTGAAGTATCAGCTGCCGATCAAAGTCTGCGTGGTGAAGAACAACTCGCTGGGGCAGATCAAATGGGAGCAGTTGGTGTTTCTCGGGAACCCGGAATACGCGTGCGACCTGCATCCGATCGACTTTGTGGCGTTCGCGCGGGCGTGTGGGGCGCAGGGATTTCGGATCGAAGATCCGGAACGTTGCGGCGAAATCGTCGAGCAGGCGCTAGCGACGCCAGGGCCGGTGTTGATCGAGGCCGTGGTGGATCCGCACGAGCCGCCGATGCCGGCGAAGATCAAGGCAAAGCAGGCGGTGCATCTGGCGAAATCGCTGGCGCGAGGGACTCCGGATCGCGGGAAGATCGCGAAGACGATTGCGGAAGATAAAGTGCGGGAGTTGGTGTGAGAGGAAGGCCGGGTCGGAGCGGCGGGGTCGGGAGACCC
>JAEZGX010000019.1 GCA_023416735.1 Verrucomicrobiota bacterium
TCTTTGGGGGCGGCGGGCGGGGGGGGGGCCGCCCCCCCCCCCCCCCCGCCTTGGTTTTTATAGGGGGTGAAATTTGCCAGCTTCGGATCTCCGGCTTCCTTCAACCTTTTCCAGCATGCGTGTTCTCATCGTCGATGACGAAGCGGGTATCCGGCGCACGACCCGGATCGCAGTTGAAACTCACGGTCACATCGTGGCGGAAGCGCCGAATGGCGCGCGCGCGGTGAAGATGGTGGAGGAGCAGGTCCACGATGCGTGCTTTCTCGATTTGAAGCTGGGCTCGGAGGATGGGCTGGAGGTGTTGAATAAGTTGTTGAAGGCGCAGCCGTCGCTCGCGGTGGTGATGTTCACGGCGTATGCGAACATCGCGACGGCGGTGGAGGCGATGCGGCGGGGGGCGTTCGATTTCATCCCGAAGCCGTTCACGCCGGAACAGATTCGTGGCGTGCTGGCGAAGATCGAAAAAGGCCGCGCGCTGCAGAATCGCGTGCAGGCGCTGGAGAGTCAGCTCGCGGATGCGTCGCCGGAAGTGGATCTGGAAACCACGGAACCCTCGGTGCAGCGGGCGTTCGAGATCGCGTTCAAGGCGGCGGAGACGCCGGCGACGGTGTTGTTGTTAGGACCGAGCGGAACGGGCAAGAGCGTGCTGGCGCGGGAGGTGCACAAGCGCAGCAAGCAGAAGGATGCGCCGTTGGTGACGGTGAATTGTCCGAGCCTTTCGCGGGAGTTGTTGGAGAGCGAGTTGTTCGGGCATGTGAAAGGATCGTTCACGGGTGCGGTGGCGGACACGATGGGCAAGGTGGCGGCGGCGGATGGCGGAACTTTGTTTCTGGATGAAATCGGAGAGTTGCCGCTGGAGATTCAGCCGAAGCTGTTGCGGCTCTTGCAGGAGCGGGAATACGAGCGCGTGGGTGAGGCGAAGTCGCGAACGGCGAATGTGCGGTTGATTGCGGCGACCAATCGGAATTTGGCGGAGGAAGTGAAAGCGGGCCGGTTTCGCGAGGATCTGTATTATCGGATCAATGTGATTTCGGTGGTGCTGCCGGGGTTGCATGACCGGCCGTCGGATCTGCTGCGCTTCGCGGAGAACTATCGGAAGTTCTTCGCCACGCGTATTGGAAAAAAGGTTACAGGCTTCACGCCGGCGGCGACGGGGGCGATGGCGGGATACAAATGGCCGGGCAATCTGCGGGAACTGCGGAACGTGATCGAGCGCGCGGTGATTCTGTGTCCCGGGGAGATGATCGATCTGGCGGATTTGCCGGAGGAGTTCACGGGCGGGGCGAATCCGACGGTGGCGGTCGGCGCGCGAGTGTCGTTGGACGAACTTGAGGCGGAGCACATTCGACGGATTCTGGCGACCTCGCGGAATCTGGACGAGGCGGCGAAAATCCTGGGGATCGATCCGGCGACGCTTTATCGGAAGCGGCAGAAGATGGGGTTGTTGTGAGTTTCAACCACGGATGGACACGGATGAACACGGATTCACAAGCAACGGTGAACCACGAATGGACACGAAGGGGCACGAATGAGGGTGCGCGATGGGGTGGGGCGGTCATCCCGAGGTTGAAGCGGTAGGAGGTTCGATGCTGCGGGCGCGACTTTATTTGGGGTTGGTGCCGCTGCTGCTCGTGGTGGTCGGGATGGGTTTTTATGCGATTCGGGTTTCGCGGGAACTGGCGGGAGAGTTACAGAGCGATTTGGTGGGGAATTATCGGGATATTCTCGCGTGTCAGCAGATGCGGGTGACGGCGCGCTTGATGGCGTCGGCGGTGACCTCGTGGCGGGGCGATTTGCTGGCGTCGCGACGGGCGTTTGAGGAGCACCGCGGGGCGTTTACGCGGGAGTTGATGGCGCAATCGGCGAGTTCGGCGGGGACGGAGCGGGCGCCGCTGGTGCAGCAGCTCGACGATGCGTTTTCGGAGTTGGTGCGGCAGGGGGAAGGATTATTGGCGGGAGGCGGAACGGGATCGTTGGAGCAACTGCGGTTGCATGAGACGGCGCTGTATCGCGTGCTGGCGTCGATCGAGAATCTGAACCAGCGGGATTTTGCGGCGGCGCAGGAAACGGCGGAGCGAGTGGAGCGGCGAGTGGAGTTGGCGCAGCGGGTATTGATTGCGGCGATTGCAGGCGCGGTGGTGTTGTCGCTGTTGATTGCGTGGCGGATGGCGGCGTCGTTGTTGAAGCCGATCAAGGCGTTGACGGCGTCGGCGGTGGCGGTGGGCGAAGGCGATCTGGATCGGAATGTGCCGTATTTGTCGCGGGACGAGCTGGGGCAGTTGGCGAAAGCGTTCAATCAGATGGCGGAGAAATTGCGGGCGTATCGGGAGGCGACGCTGGCGAAAGTGTTGCGCACGCAGCGAACGATGGAGGCGACGCTGACCTCGGCGCCCGATCCGGTGTTTGTGGTGTCGCGGGACGGGGCGCATGAAGTGCGGAATCCGGCGGCGGAGCGGCTGGCGGAGTCGGGGCAGTTCGAGGCGGGCTTTCCGGCGGGAATCGCCGAGCCGCTGGCGGCGGTGCTAGCGACGGGCGAGCACTATTTGCCGACGGATTATGGCAAGGTGGTGACGCTGCGCGAAGGGCGGGAAGATCGGCATTATCTGCCGAGGATTTTGGCGATCGGTGATTCGCTGACGGAGTTCAAAGGCGCGGCGGTGGTGTTGCAGGACGTGACGAAGTTCCGGCTATTGGACGATGCGAAGACGAATCTCGTGGGGACGGTGAGCCACGAGCTGAAGACGCCGCTGACGAGTTTGCGGATGGCGGTGTATTTGTTGTTGGAGCAGAACGTGGGGACGTTGACGGCGCAGCAACGGGAGTTGTTGGAAGGCGCGCGGGACGATGCGGAGCGACTGCTGAGGATATTGAATGACCTGCTCGATATGGCGCGGCTCGAGGCGGGGGCGGCGACGTTGGACCGGAGAGAGATCGCAATGGGCACGTTGATTGAGGAAATCGCGGAAGAAGCGCGCGTCTTCATCGAGGCGGCGGAGCAGACGTTGGAGGTGAAGTGCGAAGCGGGGTTGATGGAGAGGACGTTGAACGTAGATGCGGGGAGGTTGCGGCACGTGTTCATGAATCTGCTGACGAATGCGTCGAAGTATTCACCGGTGGGTGGGACGATCCGGTTGTGTGCGGAGACGGAAGGGCCGGCGGGGTTCGTGCGCTTTGCGGTGAAGGATGAAGGCGAAGGGATTTCGCCGGAAGCGTTGCCGCATGTGTTCGATCGATTTTATCGCGTGCCGGGACAGACGAAGAAAGGCGTGGGGATCGGCCTGGCGATTGCGCGGGAAATCGTGGTGGCGCATGGCGGGACGATTGCGTGCACGAGTGAAGTGGGGAAGGGGACGGAGTTTTATTTTGTGGTGCCGGTTTGAAACCACGGATGGACACGGATGAGGGGGAACCACGAATTGACACGAATGGGGGGCGGGGAGGACGGTGGGCGGTATGAGGTGGATGTTTCTTTTGGTCTTGGTCATGGGGCTGGCGGCCGGGCGGGCGGAGGAAGATCCGTATCTGTGGTTGGAGGAGGTTGAGGGCGCGGAGGCGTTGACGTGGGTGGAGGCGCGGAATGCGCGGACGGCGGAGCGGCTGACGGGGCGGGCGGAGTATGCGGAACTTTTTCGGGATGCGCTGGGCGTGTTGAACTCGGAGTCGCGGATTCCGCGGGTGGAGGCGCACGGGGAGTTTCTGTATGATTTTTGGCAGGATCAGAATCATCCGCGCGGGCTTTGGCGGCGGACGACACGGGAGGAGTTGAAGAAAGCGGAGCCGACGTGGGAGACGGTGTTGGATGTCGATGCGTTGGCGGAGCGGGAAGGAAAGCCGTGGGCGTTCTCGGGCGCGGTGTGGCGGCAGCCGGATGAGAAGCGGGTGTTGCTGGAGCTGTCGCCGGGAGGTGGCGATGCGGTGGAGGTGCGGGAGTTCGATGTGGAAACAAAGACCTTTGTGGAAGGCGGGTTCGTGCTGCCGGCGGCGAAGTCGCGAGTGGCGTGGAGCGGCGACGACTCGATCTATGTCGGGACGGACTTCGGCGCGGGCTCGCTGACGAACTCGGGTTATCCGCGGGTGGTTAAGAAGTGGATACGCGGAACGCCGTTGGAGGCGGCACAGATGTTGCACGAAGGCGCGAAGGAGTCGGTGTGGGCGGTGGGGCAGAGGCTGGGGTCGGGGCCTGACGCTGTTCACCTCGTGAACGAAGGGCTGACCTTTTGGACGGCGAAGTTTTTTCAGATCGAAGGCGGGGAGCTAAAGGAGCTGGCGATTCCGGCGACGGCGCGGGTGGTGGATGCGTTCGAAGGAAAGCTGGTGATTTGGTTGAAGGAAGATTGGACGGTGAGCGGGAAGAATTTCGGGGCGGGGTCGGTGGTGCTGGCCGAGCTGGGTGCGCTGCGCGGCGAAGGCGGAAAGGTTGAACTGCTCATTGCGCAGGAAGGCAGCGTCGTGGTGGAGGATGTGACGGTGGCGGAGGCGAGTGTGGTGGTGACGCTGCTGGATAATGTGCGCGGGCGGTTGATGCGGATCGGGCGCGACGGTGACGGGTGGAAGCGGGAGATGGTGGCGTTTCCGGATAACGGGACGCTGCACGTGATCGATGTGCGCGGCAGCGACGGTGAAGCGTGGGTCGCGTATGAGTCGTTTACGGTGCCGACGACGTTGTATCGGGTGGCGCCGGGATCGACGAAGGCCGAAGAGGTCAAGGCGCAGGCGCCGACGTTCGAAGGCGAGCGATTCGAGGCGCGGCAGTTTTGGTGCGAATCGGCGGACGGGACGAAGGTGCCGTATTTTGTGGTGGGGCCGAAAGGGATGCCGTTCGACGGCTCCTGGCCGGTGTGGATGTTTTCGTATGGCGGGTTCGAGAACTCGCTGAAGCCATCGTATTCAGGATCGTATGAGGATTTGCACGGCGCGTATGGGAAGCTGTGGCTGGAACGCGGCGGAGTGTTTGTGCTGGCGAATATCCGAGGGGGCGGGGAGTTCGGGCCGGAGTGGCATACGTCGGTGTTGAAGGAGAATCACTACAAGTGCTTCGAGGACTTCGAGGCGGTGGCGGAAGATTTGGTGCGGCGGAAAATCACGACGCCGGCGCGGCTGGGGATTGAAGGGCGGAGCAATGGCGGGTTGCTCGTAACCGCGACGATGTTGCGCCGGCCGGAGCTGTATGGCGCGGTGGTGTGCGGGAATCCGCTGGTGGACATGAAGCGGTATCACCGCCTGCTGGCGGGGGCGAGTTGGATGGCGGAGTATGGGAACCCGGACGTGCCCGAAGAGTGGGCGTATATTTCGAAGTATTCCCCGTATCAGAACGTGCGGTCAGGAATGAAGCTGCCGCCGATCATGTTTTATACGACGACGCGGGATGACCGGGTGCATCCGGGACATGCGCGGAAGATGGCGGCGAAGATGGAGGCGATGGAGTATCCGGTGGAGTATTACGAGAACACGGAAGGCGGGCATCACGGCAGCGTGACGGCGGAGCAACTGGCGACGCGGGTGGCGCGAACGTATGCGTTTTTGTGGCGGGAGCTGGGGGAGTGAATCGGTTTAACCACGAAGGGACACGAATTCACACGAAGGACGGGGCGGTGGCGTGGGCGAGATCTCGTCGATTTAAAGACAACCGCAAAGGGCTGTGAGGGGTGAACGTTGGGTAGAGAATTACTCGGGGAGTCCGGGGTAGTGAGGTTCGAGGGTCCGGACGCGGTTGAAGAGTTCGGCGGCGCGGGATTTGTCCTGCAAAGCGTGATACGTCCAGGCGAGGGCGAGGAGGGTGTCGGGGTCGTCGTCGATCCACGTAGTCGCGCGTTCGAGCAATGGGAGCGCTTCGGCCGGAGCCTGGCGCGTCGCGAACATCGAGCCGGCGTTGCGGGCGAGGATCCAGTCGTCCGGTGCAGTGGCGAGGGCGCGTTGGTAAAGTTCGCGGAGAGCGGGGAGGGCTTCGGCGCGGTCGAGAAGGGTGCGGGCGGCGTCGGCGCGGCGCTGCCAGGTTTGGAGCCGGTAGGCGTGATCGATCTGGCCGGTGAAGGGCGGAGAGCGGAAGCGGTTGAGCAACTCGAGGGCGATCATCGCTTGTTCGTGCGTTGTATAAGCGAGTCGGATACGGGCTTCGTCGTAGGAGAACGGTTCGGGAGCGTGCGCGGTGATGAAACGGCGGCGGGCGAGATCGTGGGAGACGTGGGTGAAGAGGTCGCGGGCGATTTCGTAGGTGCCGCGAAAGGTGAGGTGCACGTGTTCGTAAAGGAAGTCGTCGCCGGGGATACCGGCTTCGCTGCGTCGGGCGAGCGAAGCGGCGAGGTCGACGAGACCGGCGGCGGAGTGGTGGGCGGCGGCGACGTCGCGGATGATTTGGTTGAGGGCGGAGTCGGTGCGGAAGCGAAGCGCATCGAGATCGAGGGCGCGTTGAAGGTGGGTTCCAGCTTCGGCGTTGCGATCGAGGCGGAGAAAGAGACGGCCGAGGCGGAAGTGCAGCTCGGCGTGATGATCGTCGATGGCGAGCGCGGCGCGGTAGGCGATTTCTGCGGCGGGGAAGTTGTCGGCGCGTTCGGCGGCCAAGGCGGCGTCGAGTTGTTGTTGCCAGCGAAGACGGGCGTCGGAGGAAAGGTCGGCGCGGTGGAGGGAGAGGAAAGGAGCGAAGTCGCGCTGGTTGGTGACGACGGTGCAAAGGAGGGTGCGAGCGCCGGCGCTCGCGGCGCGATCAGCGATGTCGACGAGATTGGCGCGGAAGTTTTCGCGCACGGCGTCGAGGCGTGGGTCGTCGAAGGCGATTTGGTGATCGAGGAACATCTGCATGCCGCCCCATTCGACGGCATCTTTTCCGGTGGAGAGACGCCGGTGGAGCGAGGTCGCGAGTTGGCCGGTGCGGGATGTTTTTAGCGCGGCGGCGAGGCGGATGGAGGCGGGCGAGCGGAGAAACGGGGTGAAGACGCCGGCGGGGCCGAAGGGGCCGATGACTTCGTTGTGGCCCTCGTAAACGAGGAAGAGATCGGGTTCGAGTTGGGCGCAGTCGGCGGCGATGCCCCGGACCACGTGGGAGTTGATCGCGGTGATGGCGGCGTTGACGACCTCGAAGTGGAGCTCTGGATACGCGGCGTGCAACATCGCGTCGAGCATGCGCGCGAGCGAAAACGAGGGTTCGGGGTCGCCCATCGCGGCTGAGCTGCCGAGGACGAAGATGCGGTAGGTGTTGGGCGCTTTTTTCGCGGAGAGGCGAAACGGTGTGGGGCGTCGAACGAGTTGCGGAGAGAAATAGGGCGCGGTGCACCAGCGGTTTTCGCGCCAGAAGGTTTCGCCGGAAGGAAGCGAGGTGCCTCGCGCGAAGTGCGGCGAATGGCCATAGCTGAGGACGCGAAGGATCAACTCGAGGCTGCCGACGAAGAGAAGGAGGACGAACGATGTGACGATCGCGGAAAAGAGGAGCTTGCGGCGAAGACTGGGCGCGGGCGCAGGCACGAGTCAGAAGAGCGAATAGATAAAAGGAGAAATCGCGGACACCGAGACGAGGAGCAGTGCGACCAGCAGGAGCACGATGACGACGGGGATCATCCACCACGCTTTGTTTTCGCGCGCGAAGGCGAGGAGCTCGCGGAGGAGTCGGGAGAGACTGCGAAAAGCGCGCATCGGATTAGTCAGCGGCGAAGGCGCGGGCGGGGGCAGACGCGCGGAGGCGCTTGGGCGGGAGGAGGCGTTTCTCGATCAGGTAGGGGCCAATGGCGAGAGCGTCCATATCGGTGGCGAGAAAGCCGGCGATGGCGTCGCGCGGATGGCCGACGGGAGGTTCGCCGCGGACGTTGAAGGACGTGTTGACGAGAACGGGGCAATGGGTGCGGGAGTGGAACGCGGAAAGCACTGCGTGAAGCGCGGGATTGGTCGCGCGATCGACGGTTTGAAAGCGGGCGGAAAAGTCGACGTGAGTAACGGCGGGAATGGTGGAGCGGATTTCGTGAAGGCGGTCGGACCAGGAGGCGGACGTGTCATGCGTGGTGTGATACTTCGCGGGGCGGTGGATGGGCAGGACGGGGGCGGTGAGCAGCATGTAGGGAGAGGGGGCGGGCAGGTCGAACCATGCGGCGGCGTGTTCCGCGAGGACGACGGGAGCGAAGGGGCGGAAGGATTCGCGGAACTTTATTTTCAGGTTGAGGCGCTGCTGCATTTCGGCGGAACGCGCGTCGGCGAGGATGGAGCGGGCGCCGAGCGCGCGAGGGCCGAATTCGGCGCGGCCTTGGAAGAAGCCGACGACATCGCCGGCTTCGAGGCGTTCGGAGAGGAGGGAGAGAAAGGTGTCGGAAGCGAGCCGATCCGCCGGGAGATCATGGACGGCGAGCGCGGCGGCGATTTCGGCGTCGGAGTAAGTGGGACCGAGAAATGCGCCGCGCATGGCGTCGCGGGAATCGTCGGGGCTGCGTTGGGCGTTGTGTTGAGAAAAATGATACGCGAGCGCGGCGCCGAGAGCACCGCCGGCGTCGCCGGAAGCGGGTTGGATCCAGAGGCGGTGGAAGGGGCCTTCGCGGAGCAGGCGGGCGTTCGCGACGCAGTTGAGGGCGACGCCGCCGGCGAGGCAGAGATTTTGTTCGCCGGTGAGCGAGTGAAGTGTGCGAGCGAGGCGGAGGATGATTTCTTCGGTGACGTGTTGGATGGAGCGGGCGATGTCGCAGTGGAATTGGGTGAGCGGGGTTTCGGGTGAGCGCGGTGGGGCGGAGAAGAGGTGGGCGAAACGATCGTTGGTCATCGTTTGCCCGTGAAGGTAGCCGAAGTAGTCGAGGTTGAGACGGAAGGAGCCGTCGGGGCGAAGATCGAGCAGGTGTTCGAGAATGAGATCGACGAAGCGCGGTTCGCCGTAGGGGGCGAGGCCCATGAGCTTGTATTCGCCGGAATTGACGCGGAAGCCGCAGTAGTGGGTGAAGGCGGAGTAGAGGAGTCCGAGTGAATGGGGAAAACGGAGTTCGCGGAGGAGTTGGAGATCGGCGCCGGCGCCGCGGCCGAGCGCGGTGGTGGTCCATTCGCCGACGCCGTCGAGGGTGAGGATCGCGGCGTGGGTGAAAGGCGACGGGAAAAAAGCGCTGGCGGCGTGCGACTGATGGTGGCCCGCGAAATGGATGGGCGGTGGAGTTACGCCGAGCGTGCGAAGCTCGTCCTCGATAACGGAAGGAAGCCAGAGCTTGGAGTGAAGCCAGTCGGGCATCGCGGCGACGAAGGCGCGAAAGCCGCGTGGGGCGACGGCGAGGGCGGTAGAGAGGATGCGTTCGAACTTGAGGAGCGGTTTCTCGTAGTAAACGACGGCGTCGAGCGGGCCGGAGGCTTGGGAGAGGCAGTAGGCGACGGCGCCGCGCGGGAAAGAGGCGTCGTGTTTTTTTCGACTGAAGCGCTCCTCTTGGGCGGCGGCGACGATGGTGCCGTTTTCGACGAGGGCGGCGGCGGAATCGTGATAGAATGCGCTGAGGCCCAGGATGCGCATGACGATGGATTTTCGAATTTCGATTTGGGATTTTCGAATCGGGGCAGGCGGAATCGAGATGGCCGCAAGAAGGCGCAGAAGGCGCAAAGACTAGAACTGGCGATCGAAGCGGGGGGAGATGGTGGGAAGGAGGCGAAGGTAGGAGTCGTTGGTGGGTGGACGGCGCAGGGCGAGAGAGTCGCGGCGGGTGAGGGTGCGGAAGAGGCGGAGTGGCGTGAAGAGGCCGAAGTAAACGAGACCGAGGATCGTCCAGGTGAGAGCGATGAGGAACGCGTTCAGGAGCGAATCGAGCGTGCGTTGAATGGGCGCGTAGTGACGCGGCGAGAGCCAAGCGAGGGCGGCGAAGAGGATCGCGAGGATGAAGAACGCCAATGGGACGGCGTGGTTGAAGCGCCAGAAGAGAAAGCCGGTGCCCGCGACGGCGGCGATGGCTTGGAGGCGGGCGCGAGTGACGGGAGCGAGGGGCATGCGATTGTGGGCGGGCGGCACCATGGGCCTTCGCTTTGAACAGAATGACAAGAGGGGCTTCCCGCGAATTACCCCGGGCGAGGCATCCGGGGAACAATGCTGCGCACCTAAAAAAGAGGGCGAGACGAGCTCGCCCTCTGGTTTCGAAGGACGTGGAACGATTAGAAATCGAGGCCGAAGGTGAGGGCGTAGATCATCGGGGTCTTGACCTCGTAGCGTTCGGTGGCGCGCGTGGTGGCGGAGCCGGTGGCGCGCCAGCCGACGAACTCTTCCTGTTCGGTGAGATTCTTGAGGTTGAGTTGAATCAGCGCGTCGTAGCCCGCGAGTTTGAAGCGATAGCCGGCGAAGGCTTCCGCGTAGAACGTGCTCGGGTTGTAGCGGGCAGAGCCGTTGGGGCCGTTATAATCCTGCAAGGCTTTGCCGGCGTAGTGGAGGCCGCCGCCGACGAAGAGCCCGCGGAAGTTGTCACGGGTAAATGAATACTTCGTCACGAGCGCCCATTGATCTTCGATGGAGCCCTGGGTGGCGCGGCCGAGCTGGGTGGGATCGGAGGACTCCGTGACCTCGTTGTCGTTGTGAGCGTAGCTGAGGACGATTTGCCAGTCGCGCGTCGGTTGGAAGATGAGGTCGGCCTCGTAGCCCTTCGACTCGACTTCTCCGGCGGGGAAGAAGTCGCCTTGGGCGAGGAGTGTTTCGCGGGTTTGGCCGGGGAAGTTGGCTTCGCGCTCGGCGGGCGTCATGGCGTCCCAGCGTTCCACGTTGAGATTGAAGCCCGGAGAGATCTGGCGGCCGCCGCCTTCCTTGCGGATCTGGTAGTAGCTGAGGGTGCCGCTGATCTTGCCGTCGAGGAGCTCGACCTTGATGCCGCCCTCGTAGCTCTTGCCGATTTCCGGAGGCATCTGGACGCTGAAGCTGTTTTTGTCGGTGGACGGGAACAGCGACGTGGCGTGAACGGCGAAGATCGAAATCTCGGGTGTGATGTCGAACATTGCGCCGAACATCGGTGAGTTTTTGGAGACCTCGGTGAGATTAACGGAGCCATCGGCGCCGGAGCGCTGCACGAGCTTGAGGTTCGTGTGATTGATGGCGGCGTTGATCTTGAGGCGATCCTGCAAGGCGTAGAGCTGCCAGCTCGCGAAGTAGTAATCGTTGGAGTTGTTCTCGGTGTTCCAACCGCCATTGCCGGTGTTGGCGGCGAAATCGGGAGGAGGGATGGCGGGCACCTGCTCGGTGTTGATGTCGGCGCGGACCGGGAAGATCAGGACGTTGGTAGTGTCGGCCGGCTGTGCGAAGCGGCGGGTGAGGAAACGTTCGCCCCAGGCGGCGGCGCCGGCGGTGATCGTGTTGCGGACGGCGCTGAAATCGAAGTTGTAAACGACCGTCGCGCCGTAGCCGTGCATGCGATTGCCCCAATCGCGATAGTGGTAACCGAGGCGGATGAATTCGTCGGGCGTGGCGGGATTGATCCAGCCGGTGTTGGCGTTGGTGTCCCACGCGGCGCCGCCGCCGGAGCCGTTGGCCTCCCAGCCGTTGGAGTCGACGTTGAGGCGTTTGCCGTATTGCCAGTAGGCGGTGACGCTGAGCTGGTCGTTGAACGTGTGATTGACGGTGCCGCGATAGAGCTCGGTGTCGATGGAGCGCGGATTGGTGCCGGTGGACCAATTCCACTCCCAAGGGATTTCGGGATGATCGATCTGGAGCGGGACCGAGGCGCCGTTGTCGAGGACGTTGCCGGCGGCGTCGCGTTCGGCGCGAGTGAAGTAGTTGAGGCCGTTGTTTTTTTCGCGATAGCCGTCCTCCATGAGGAATTTCAGCTGGGTGTTGGGGAACGGTTGCCACTCCAAGTTGAGCTGCGCGTAGCGGAGGGTGCCGTCGGAATGAGCGCGTTCGTCCTTGGTGTCGGCGTGAGCGCCGTTGAAGCGGACGCCGAATTTTCCGCCGCCGACATCGCCGGCGTAGTTCGCGTCGATGGTGCCGCGGTATTCGCCCTCGTTTTGGACGGTGGCGCGGACGGTGGTGAAGTTGTCGCGGAAATCGACGTCCTTGGTGATGCTGTTCATGACGCCGCCGGCGTAGGAGAGGCCGTAGAGCGGACCGGCGGGCCCTTTGACGATTTCGACGCGGGCGAGTCCCTGGGTGTCGATCGGATCGTATTGGCGGATGCCGTCGCGCAGGCCCCAGTTCTGGACAAAGCCGCGGAAAAGAAAGGCGTTGTAAGCCTGTTGGATGGGATTGGAGGAACGGCTGTCGGCGCCGCCATTGACGAGGGAGGCGTTGTAGCGTTCGAGGTCGACTTGATTGGTGATGAGAAGGTCGTCGGAGAACTCCTTCGTGAAAACCTGGATGTTCAGCGGGATGTCTTTGATGGGAGTGTTGGAGCGGGTGCCGGCGATCGAGTTGGAGGCGCGGTAACCGACATCGCGTTCGCTGGAGACGGTGAAGCGCGACAACGTGACGATGTCGTCGTCGGCCGGCGTGTCGGTGGTGGCGGGAGGGGTTTGGGCAGGCGCGATCGAAGTCAGGGCGACGACGGCGAACAGGGAGGCGGGCCGAAGAAAAACGGCGCGGCTCCGAGGGCAGGTGTTGGGTGTAGGTTCGTTCATGGGTTTGGGTTTGATGGCGCGTCCGCGGCAACCGCGGACGACGGATCAAAGGGGATGGAGAATAACGCGCGCTTCAGCCGGGGCCGGTGCGCTTGGCGGACGCGCGTTGAAGCGCCGGAGCTTTCGCGGACTCAAAGGCGGGCGGACTCTAACGGTATAGTTCCGCGTTTATCGGAGAAACTTCCGATGGGTGCCGGAGGGAGGTTCTGGATGCATCCGTCCTTTGGATACATCGTGCCGCGGGCGCACGGCCGGTCAGCTTGACAGAAGCGAGCGGTGGGATTTCGCGGGCGCGGTGGCGCCGTTTTGCCAGTAGCCCGGAACGAACGTGATCGTCTGCGCGGTGGGAACGCCGCGTTGGTAGGCGTCGGCCATGATCGCGAGCTGCTCCATCGCGCGCTGACCGACGAGGCGATGATTCTGAACAATGCCGGCGAGATGTGGCAGGCTCGGCGGGATGTCGAGCGAGGCGAAGGCGACGTCGTCCGGCAGGCGGAGGCCAGCGGTGGCGAACGTATCCAGAAGTTCATTCCAGTTGGAAATGATGACGTCGACCTGATGGGCGCGCATCCATTCGGGAATCAGGCGCGGCAGCAAAGGGACCTCGGCGAGGCTGAAGATCAGCGGAGGCACGCATTCGGCTTCGGGCAGCGAGGCTTGTTCGACGAGAACGCCCATGCCGAAGGATTCCTCGAGGCGCGTCTGGTCTTCGCGGGCGGTGGCGAGGCCGATGCGACGGTAGCCGAGCTCGCGGAGACGGCGCATGGCGAGGCGGGCGACTTGAAGTTGATCGCTGGATACGGCGTCGAGGTGCGGCTTGAGATGGAGGCACTCGATCTTGACCGCGCAGAAATGGTCCCAATCGAGGTCGAGTTGCTCGATATCGATTTCGAACGTCGAAAGCAGGACCGTGCTGATGCCGCGGGCGTTGAGGATGGTGTTGAGTCGGGCGGGAGCGAGGTGGCCCTGGCCGATGACGAAGATGTCGAGGGCGTGTCCGCGGGCTTCGGCGGCGGCTTTGGCGCCGGCATAAACGAGCGGCTGGTAGTGATTGCCGCTGAACAGGCGCGTGGTGCCGGCGTGAACGACGAAAGCAGAGCCGAGCGAACGGGCGTGCCGGGATTGGCGGGCGCGGTGGAAATTGAGCGCGTCGAGCAACGGGTCGCGTTGATAGCCGAACTCCTTGGCAACGGAACGGATGCGGGCGCGGGTGGATGGTGGGATGCTGGGATGATCGCGCAGCGCGAGCGAAACGGTGGTGACGTGAACGCCGACGCAGGCCGCGATGTCGGCCAGCGTGTAGTAGCGTTTGGGTGCGGTGGCGTGGTCAGCCGCGGGGTGGGGCGCTGGGGCCGTCTTGCCAGATGCCGTGGACATAGAGGGACGAGGGAAAGTCGGGCAGGCCCCGCTCGGTCGATTTGAGCTGTGCGACAACGATGGATACGGCGCGTTCTCCGACGAGATCGAGACGCGGATGAACCCCGGCGAGACCGTCGGCCGCGTCGTCGCAGATACACAATCCGGCGCAGGCGACCTCTTCGGGGATGCGGAGGCCTTCGCTCCGAAGAAGATCCTGAATGCTGCGCCAGTTGCTGAGCACGAGGTCGACGCGATGACGCCGGACCCACCGCGCGAGCATGCCGCTCAGGACGGGGCCGCAGAGATTGTAAGGGAAGAGCAGAGGCGGCACGCGGCAGTCGACCGGGAGGGAGACCTCTTCCATCAGGTAGCCGGCGGTGTGGCGGTGACCGCAGGCGTCCTCGTCGGCGCGGCCGACCGCGAGCCCGATGCGGCGATAGCCGAGGGCGGCGGCTTGGCGAAAGGCGAGCCGGACCTCGCGCAGTTGGTCGTTACCGACGACGGTGGCGTCAGGCTCGGTGTGGCGGGAGTGAATTTTCGCGACGGCGAACTCCTCCCAGTCGAGTGCGATTTCGGCGAAGCCTGGAGCGAACGCGCTGAGGACGACGCCCGTGATCTGATGATCGCGAAGGTAGTGGGAGAGGCTGCGCGAATCGTGATCGTCTTCGCCGACGGCGAGCGGATCGAGTTGATAGCCGAGCAAATCGGCCTGGCGGCGAGCGCCGTCGAGCAGGGCTTGGAGATAGGGCGGGCGAGGGACGCCGGAGCCGAGCCCGAAGTTTTCCAAGAAAGCGATGCGTGGCGCGGGCGCGCACACGGTGCCCTGTTGGCGGAAACGGCTGAGCGCGTGGTAAACGGGATTCTTTTCGTAGCCGACTCGCGTGGCGATTTCGCGAATACGCTGGCGGGTGGGGGCGGGGATGCTGGGATGATCGCGCAGAGCGAGCGAGATGGTGGTGATGTGGTAGCCGGACTCGCGCGCGACATCCTTGAGCGTCGGCCGGCGCGGGAGGCCTGACGTATCGAGATTTTCAGGACGAACGGTCATGAGGCGGGTTGACGGGCAGGCCGGGCGGCATCGCGCAGGCAGATGACAAGCGATGGCGGGGCAAGGGTTCGCTACACTCTAACGTTTGTGTGTCATGAACGAGGTGGGGGATTTGAGGCACCGCGCCTCCAGATGCTCACCGGAATAAGCTAGAATTCGCTGGCGTGGGGGCGGCGAAACGGTGGAGTGGCGGGGCGCCGGCTGCGGTTAGCGGCTGGGTTAATCTTCGATCCTTCCAGCTGTTTACCCCAACGACCATGAGCTCCCGCTCTGCCCGCTATGCTTTCATCTGGGTGCCTTCGCTGTTCCTCGCGATGGGCATTCCGTTCAACGTGATCAACGCGACGGCGGCGACGATGTTCAAGTCGCTCGGCGTGTCGGATGCCGAGATCACGGTGATGTTGGGAAACGTGGTGCTGGCGTGGTCGTTGAAACCGTTTTGGGCGGCGTTTCTGGATATGTATCGCACGAAGAAGTTCTTCGTAATCGCGATGGAGGTGTTGTTGGCGGCGCTGTTTGTGGGCGTGGCGATGGCGCTGCCGATGTCGGGATTTTTCAAGATAACGATCGCGCTGCTGTGGGTAGCGGCTTTCGCGTCGTCGACGCAGGATATCTGTGGTGACGGGATTTATCTAACGGCGCTGGATCGGAAGCAGCAGGCGACGTATGCGGGCATCCAGAGCATGGCGTGGAATTTGGGAAAAGTGCTCTCGACGGGATTATTGATCAGTCAGATGGAGCGGCTGGCGACGGCGAACGCGTGGTCAGCGCAGACGATGTGGATGGCGGTGTGGATCACGGCGGCGGTGGTGATGGCGGTGCTGGCGGTGTTGCACGTCTTTGCGCTGCCGACGGGGAGCATCGCGCATCGGCCAGCGAATGCGCAGGAAGTGGTGCGGAATTTTCTGCGGACGGCGGAGACGGTTTTCCACAAGCGCTCGTTCTGGGGGATGATCGCGTTCGTATTTCTGTATCGCGCGGGCGAGGGGTTGATCTTGATGGAAGGGCGGCTGTTCCTGCAGTCGTCGACCGAGAGCGGTGGGCTGGGGCTGACGGCGGGACAGGCGGCGCAGATCGATGGGACGTGGGGCACGATCGCGATGATCGTGGGCGGAATTCTCGGCGGGATGTTTTTGGGGAAGATGGGCTTGAAGCGAGCGCTGCCGATTTTGGCGCTCTGTTTGAATGTGCCGCACTTCACCTTCGTTTATTTGAGCCATGCGGCGGGACCGGGGCATGGGCTGGATTATGTGACGATCGCGACCCTGGTGAGTATTGAGAAGTTTGGCTACGGGTTCGGGTTCATCGGGAACATGGTTTACATGATGCAGCAGTTTGCACCGGGGCGGTTCACGATGACGCATTACGCGTTTGCGACGGCGCTGATGAACTTCGTGCTCGTGCCGACGACGATGGTGTCGGGGCCGCTGGCGGAGTGGTTGGGTTTCGAGATGTTTTTCATCGTGGTGATGTTTGCGTCGGTGCCGTCGGTGATTGCGGCGTGGAGGGCGCCCTTCCCGCTGGATGACGACAAGGAAGCGGTGGCGGCGGCGGAGTCGGGACGCGAGGTGATCACGGCGGATGATGCGACGCGCGTGCCGGCGGCGCAGCGCGTGGTGCAATTGCTGGCGGGCAAGGCGTCGATTTTTGCGATGCTGGCGATTCTGACGCTGCTGATTGTCGATGCGAAGCTGCTGGGTGAAGTGCAGCTGAAGGGGGCGGGGAACAGCGATCTGTGGCTCGGGCTGTTGGGAGTGAGCGCGTTGATGAAAGGATTTTTTGCGTGGAAGACGTGGAGCCTGGCGGGGCAGGCGAAAGCGGAAGCGGCGAAGATCGGTGAAAGTGTGTATGTGCGGAACGCCCGAGGAGCGAAGATCGCCGCGGGGCTCGCGCTGGCGATGACGGTGGGCGTGTTGGCGGTGGCGGTGAGGCTGGGGATGTGAGGGAGCGGCGCAGCGCCGCTCTTCCTCGTCATCGCTGGATTGAAACTTTTGCTCGGGCCGCGGGTTTTGGGCGCATGAACACGTTTTGGAAAGTGGTGTTGGTGACTTTGGCGGTGCTGCTCGCGGTCAAGTTGTTGCCGGGGTTTTTGCTGCTGCCGGTTTTTGTCGGGGTGCCGTTGCTGATCTTGGCGGAGTGTGTGTTCGGCGGGCTGGCGACACTTGCCACGGTGGGGCTGGTGGTGATCGGGGTGCTGGCGCTGGTGGCGCTCGTGCTGCTGGCGGTGTTGTCGCCGATTTGGATCCCGCTGTTGTTGATCGTCGGGCTGGTCGCGCTGATCGCGCGGGCGGCGCGGGCGTGAGTGGAGCGACTGCGATTCGGGCTGGCGGGAGGTGACGCCGGTAGGTTTTGCTCGGCGGAATGTCGGGCGAACTTCCATCGAGCATTGTGGCGGCGATCGATTTTGTCGGTCGCGGGGGCGGGCTCGTAAAGGCGTTGAGCGGGTATCGGAAAGGATTTCACACGATCCCCGATGCGGCGAATGACGCGACGAACGCGTTTCTGGCGAAAGTGGGAGAGAAGGAACTGGCGGACGAGGCGGAGGCGTTGTTTCAGGCGGTGCGCGCGGCGCTCAGTTACAAGCGGAAGGAGTTGTCGCTGTCGGTCGGTGGCGGTGTGGCGATGCTGACGGCGAAGGAGTTTGCGGTGGAGATCGGCTATACGATCGAGGAGGAGCGGCCGGAGCGGTATGTCGTGACGACGCGGATGCGGGGGCTGAAGAGTGCGGAGCTGGCGCGAACGGAAAGTTTTGCGGCGGTGTTCGCGGGGAAATTTTCGGAGATCGTTTTTGAGCTGAAGAAAGGCGCGAGTGTCGAGGCGGTGGTGGATGCGATCGAGGCGTTGGAGGGTGAGGGCGGATTGTCGGTGACGTATCCGTCGGACTGCAGCGAATGTGAGATTCGGGTGGAAGGCGTGGATGCGCACGTGCGATGCACGGGAAGCGAGTTGGGGATGGTGTTTCCGCGAGCGGGCGCGCCGGGGGAGTTGATCGATGGATTCGCGGCGGTGCGGGAGGCGTTTCGGATCGATCGGGAATTGGCGGGGTTGATTGGGTGACCTGAGCGCTGCGGTAGAGGCGGAATATCTTTGCCTTGATTCCAAATTCGCGGAGCGGAGCATCGCGATCGCCCGGACCAACGCAGCGAGCCGAGCTTTGCCTTGATTCCAAATTCGCGGAGCGGAGCATCCTCGTCCGCGATGATGAAAAGCGGCCGGTCGCTTTGCCTTGATTCCAAATTCGCGGAGCGGAGCATCCGTGCCGCCCATTTGGGCCTCGATGCCGACGCTTTGCCTTGATTCCAAATTCGCGGAGCGGAGCATCCGCTCAGCTGCTTCACCACCTTGGGAATCTGCTTTGCCTTGATTCCAAATTCGCGGAGCGGAGCATCGCCATTGTCGAGCGGCTGATCATCCTTTGGGCTTTGCCTTGATTCCAAATTCGCGGAGCGGAGCATCGTCGTCCTCGAAAAACACCTCCGCGCCGTCGCTTTGCCTTGATTCCAAATTCGCGGAGCGGAGCATCCTGGAGCTCACCACAAGCGGCGGCCGGCCTGCTTTGCCTTGATTCCAAATTCGCGGAGCGGAGCATCCGCTCCGCGAATTTCCTTTTCCTATAACGACTTAGCTCGTCACCAAAGCTGAATTTGCTCGGGCATTTTTTCGGACGGCACCTCTTTTGCGGGCGATCCATAAATGACGAAGGCCCGTTCCCATTGGGCGCGGGTGACGAAGAAAGCCCGCACTTTGCCTTCGGGAGGGATGCATTTCTTGATCCGGTCCATGTGCGTTTGCTGACGGGCGAAGCTCACGCACGGGCGAATGTAGACGCTGAATTGCGCCATCTGAAATCCGTCATCGACCAGAAACTTTCGGAAGCCCGTAGCGGCTTTCCGCTGCGGCTTCGTGAGGACCGGCAGATCGAACGCAACTACAAGCCAGCCCATTTTGAATTTTTCCACATCCATGGCCGGTAGTGACGGGTGCTGCCGGTCAGCACTGCTTGGCGGAAGCCGCGGACTACTCCTTCGATGCAGCCGCGGATATCGAGATCGAGGCCGAGATAATCGACGCGCTCTAGTGAAAAGCCGGTGACCCATCGGCGAAACTCGCCGCTGACGATGAAGGCTTCTTGGTGTGGGCGGTCCTTCACCCATTGATACACGCGCCAGTCCACGCAGGGACGAAATGGCTCCATCAAATCATAGGCCAGCGGCGCGCTGCGTTCACGGATGGCATGGGAGATGCCAACCATCGGATCGAGCCCGAAGCCGTAGAGTTTCTGAAGCACGGTGGAGAGCAACACGGCGTAGCCATAGTTGAGCAGATCGTTGAGGCCCCCGAGCTTTCGACCACGCGCGAATCCTTCGACCCGAAGGCCTTCGCTGAAGACGTCCCAGAATAGTTTCGCGCAGCCGCCCTCCTTTCGCGCCGATCGTGCCGTTGCGGCGTTGGCGAGCTGTCGGGTGCTTGTGCTCTCAGGCGCGATACGCGCTGCGATGAAGGATTGATTGGCACATTTCGCATCGATGGTTTTCTCCCACAAACGCGTCCGCATTGTTTCCGAAAGCGTGAGATGCCGGCGGGTGAGCAAGGTGTCAGCGGATCGGCATGCGGGCAGAAGCAGGCTGACGGGCTGGAATTTCTCACAGATAACCAGCGCCACGCCATGACGCGCGGCTTCGAGGAAGAGGTGGCTGTGGATGCGAGCCGAGAAGCTGGTGACGATGATCGATGCGATGTCTTCGAGCGGCAGTTTCTTCGCCTCGCCGTCGGAGGTGCAGACAAGTTGTCCATCGCGACATGTCAGATCAGCCTGTGGGGCATCGATGCTGACGATGTGGTAGGACATGGCCTCGTGGCGTTACACTTTCCCTGCGGGGGAATCTGCAAGGCTTACCGCCGCTCGTGATGCTCCGTTGCGAAGGAGAGTCTTCAGAAGGACGTTGATCCAGGAAGGGCGGACGGCTTCCACCGCTCCGAGGTCGAGAACGAGCCCCATGTTCGAAGTGTTCTTGATCGAGAAGATGCGCCAACGGCCGGGGCGAGGACCATTGGGCAAGTCGATCACCTGCCCATTCCGCCAGACCTGTGGCGACTTGCCGCCATTGCGTGCGTTCAGAGCTTCCAGTTGCTGCCACACCCGCGCGAATGGAATGATGACGAAACGCTCGTTTGGAGGGAGTTTGTCGTCGTCGAGAATCGCCACGCCGAAATTTTCGGCAATGACGCGAACACCTTTGAGCTTGGCCAGTTTTCCATCGGGGTTCAGGCCGACGACTTTACTTTCCCATTCGTTGCTGGAGTTCACGACGAACTTCCCTTCGGCGTTCTTCTTTCGCTGACGGAGGAAAACGCGGCCGTTTTCGCGCTTCAGCACGCCGCGGGTGTTCTCCTCGACGCGCAATCCGCTCATGTCTGCCGGCACGTGTTGCACGACCCGACGTTCGGCGAGCCGGGCTCGGATCTGCTGTTTTAACGATTGCGGCAAGTCGCGCAGGCGGAATCCGCCGTTGGCGTCGAAGTCGCCGAGATCGAGAGCCGCCAATTCGGCGCGTTGATCTGGCCTGAGTCTGCGTTCGAGCAGCAGGCGCCACACGTCTCCCCGATGGAACGGGATGAGCGTAGTTGCCAGTCCGATCACGCAGGCGTCGAGTGCGTGGTGCAGGTGAGTGATGTTGCGAATCTCGGTCTTCGTTTTGACGACCGAGTGCTCACGCCCGTCTGCGTCCTTGATCTTGTCGAGAACCCCAGGCGCTGCCTCGGTCAGGCAGCCGAGCACATCCCACGCCGCGCGAAGGCGCGCTGTGACGGGACCTGGCAAAGCAACGAAAACCGGGGGTTGGGCGAGATGTGCGAACGGCGCGCGCAGAACTTGCTGGCCGAGCCGAGCCACTTGCGACGTTTGCGTAAGCTGTCCGGGGGTGAAGCCGCCGCCTTTTTGTTCATAGCGGGCGAGCAGGAGTTTTTCGATGCGTCGTTTCTTGCGTCGTTGATCGTCGAAGTGGCCGCGTTTATCGAGAGCGGCGACGTCGGCTTCGTAGCGGCGAAGCTGCTTGATGTGGAGATGCGGCAAGCCGGGAACGGCCTTTGTCTCTTCGTCGGCGACAAACTGCCAGGCGGTGCGGTCTTTTTTCCATTTATTGATTCCGGAAAACGTGACCACGAGCGAATCGAGCGAGTCCGACGGACGGAGCGATCGAGGAATGATATGATCGAGGTCGACGCCACCCGTAACGAGATCGATGGGTTCGAACTCGTGCCCAGTGTAGGGGCATTTCCAATCGAGGTCATCAGCGATGCGGGCTTTGCGAATGAGAGAGGCGTTGATGCGTGTGCCCGGTGGAAGCTCGGCGAGCAGTCGTTTCGAGACTTGGGTGTGATTGCGGAGACGTTCGTTCATCTCCTTGGCGATGTCCTGGGCCGTTAGTCCCGCCATTTCGCGAAGGTCCCGATTTACTTCTAGCGTGATGCGTTCCACGCGCGCTGCGTCGCCATTGGCGTAGGCAGGATCGGCGACGAGCTGCGCGACGAGCCGGCCGAGGATCTGCAGCCGGTGGCGCACCAAGTGGTTGTTGGTTTGTTGATCGATGGGCTTTCTATCGCGGCGCTCGCGCTGTCCCGGGGTTTCGAAGAGGCATCCGCCTTCAGCGCGCGGATGGCGGCCCTCCATCGATTGGTGATATGCTTGGATGAGGAGAGGGCGCGCATACGGGGCGCGTCCGCCAATCAGCGGGGCAGCGAAGCGGGTGCCGAGGATTTCACCGGCGGTGGGAGGAGGAACGGGTTCTTTACTTCGAGATTTCCGAGCAGGGGCCTTGCAGAGTTGCGTGACAGCAGCATCGAAGCTCGTCAGGTTCACGCCGGAGACGGCGGCTTTGTTGCGGAGGTTGGCGAGCGTTTGAGTGCGCCCGCGGCGCCAGTGATTCAGCGCGTGTCGGCGAATGTTTTCGGGAAGGTGGGGCCAAAGCGGAGCAATCCACGAATGGGTGGTGGCGAGCTTCAGCGCGGGATCGAGGATCAGGTTTTCCGCTGAAGTCGCATCCATGAACATTTGATCCAAGTTATCGCGCAGCGCGCCGGTGAGGGTGCGGACTGTTTTGCGAAACTCCGCGGGGGTGAAGTAGCCGTCGCGCTCCGCAATCCTGGTGAGCTCCGATCGTTCGGCCGCGTTGAGTTCGCGAAGTGGCGAGTCTGCGGAGGTTGCGATCATGATGTTGGCCAGCAGCAACGCCCACCGAAATCGATAGTATTCAGGACAATCCTTGAGCGGTAGTTTTGCGCCGGAAAAGGGGCAGAGGCCAATGATGCGATTGTGATACCGCGTGCCGAGTCGGCCGAAGAGCAGCCCGCCCGTGTAACGTTGTGGCAGCCGAAGATCCGGGCACGGTTTTGCGCGGGCATCGTCGAGCAACGCGCGAATGAAATCGGCGTCGAGGGCAGGCAGCTTGCCGACATGGCTGGAAAGCACACGACGCACTTCGTCGCGAACCACATTCCGGTCGAACGCGGCGTCTTTTGCTTTGTAGCTTTCGGTCGTGCCGGCGCGAGGGGCGAGAGGGTCCTGTCCGAGCCACGCGCAGATGGTCTCGGCCATGGTTTGTTTGCCGAACCGCATCATGCCTTCTCGGGCGTGGTCGCGCTTTTCCTTGTTCTCCTCTTCGTCTTCGTCGGCGCCGATGGGCTCGTATCCGCGATTGTGTGCATACCAGCGCAACACGTCCCAGAGCTCCGGCCAGGTGAGGATTTGTTGGCCGTTGCTCGCAAGCACGCGGGCGGCGAGCAGCCAAGGGGTCGGGCTGCCACCATTCGCGGCGTGCTTGGCTTGTAGTTCTTCGGGAGTGAAAACGCCGAGGCTGCTGAGAAGCTTTTCCATCCGCGCGATGCGCAGGCGTGTGGCGCGAACGTGTCGACGCTGTTGTCGGTGCTGGCGACGTTGAATCGCGAGCGCGCTGTCTTTTTCGAAAAGGACGACGCCGCAGCCGAGGATATTCGGCGGGTTATTGCGGGGAGTGCTTAGCACTGACCAGCCGATTGAGCTGTGGCCAACATCGAATGCCAGCGAAAGGGGAGCGGAGTTTCGGCTTGCGGAGTGGGGCTGGGCTGTGTCGTTTTGCATCGGAATCAAGTCAAAGTGAGTGAGCGCAGCCCGTCGCTCTGTTCGTTAGGCGAACACACCGTGGTCAACAGCGCTTCTTTTTCGGCGGCATCGAAAGGTGCCGCCGAAATGCTTTTCCAAGTCGTGATATGACCTTGGTAGATGCCGTTCATGGGGAGTTGAAGCGTCGACACGCCCTCACGGAGGTTGGAATTTCCGAGGTGCGGGACGCGGGTTGGAGCTGCGCGTCGGTGGGATATCGACAGAGTCGCACTGGGTAGGCAATAGCGAGAGTGCGAGCAATTGGCAGAAAGTGTTGCGTCCTGCCGCTGGCACTACAACGAGCCTCGTTGGGTTCTGAAGGCATGAAAAAGGCGCCCGGGAAGCCGGGCGCCGAGAGAACGAGAACGATTACGAGAAAGAGAACGATCGCTTACTTGATCATGTCGGCGACGAAGGCGCGCTCGTCGAGGAGCTCCTTGTTTGTCGCGGCGATCTTCGATTTCGCAAAGTCATCCATCTGGTAGCTCGTGATCACTTCGTAGCTGCCGGGAGTCGTGGTGCGGACGGGCATGCCGGCCCAGACGTTGGCGTCGAAGCCGTAGTGGCCGTTGGACTTTACGGCGATGGAGTGGATCGCGCCGGGGGTGACGAGGCTGCGGACGTGATCGACGAGGGCGTTCGCGGCGGAAGCGGCGGAGGAGGCGCCGCGGGCGGCGATGATGGCGGCGCCGCGTTTGCCGACGGTTTCGCAGAACGGGCCCTGCAGCCAGGCGAGGTCGTTGATGACTTCGGTGGCGGGTTTGCCGTCGATCGTCGCGTGAGCGAAGGACGGGAACATCGTCGGGCTGTGATTACCGTAGATGAAGATGTCTTTAACTGCGGTGAGATCGACGCCGGCTTTTTTCGCGAGCTGGGTTTGCGCGCGGTTTTGATCGAGGCGGACCATCGCGGTGAAGTTTTCCGGCGGAAGGCGCTTCGCCTGCGAGGCGGCGATCATGCAATTCGTGTTGGCGGGATTGCCGACGACGGCGACGCGGGCGTCGGCTGCGGCGACGGCGTCGATGATCTTGCCCTGTTCGATGAAGATCTTGCCGTTGTCCTTGAGGAGGTCGGCGCGCTCCATGCCGGGACCGCGGGGCTTGGCGCCGATGAGGAGGCACCAGTTGGCGTCCTTGAAGCCGACGGACGGATCGCAGGTTTGGACGATGCCCTTGAGGAGCGGGAAAGCGCAGTCGTCGAGTTCCATGGCGACGCCTTCGAGGGCTTTGAGCGCTTTTTCGAACGGCGCTTCGATCAGCTGGAGGATGACGGGCTGGTCGGGCCCGAACATGGCGCCGGAGGCGATGCGGAAGAGGAGGGAGTAGCCGATTTGACCGGCGGCTCCGGTGACGGCGACGCGAAGGGGTGTTTTCATGGGAGAGCGAGAGTTAGCCCACGGAACACGTGGAAGACACGGAAGAAAGTTGGCCGCGAAGATTTTTTAGAAGCGGCGTGCGCGGCGAGAGAATCGCTAATGCGCGGCGAAAGAAAAGGAGCGCCCGCGAGCGGCGGCTCACGGAGCGGAGCCGGGCTGCAGCGGGCAGAGACGCGCGGGTGTCGGTGCGCGAGCGAACTCGCGAGCTAGGCGAAACGAGGGGCGAGGGCGGCGTGGATTTCGCGGACGAGCGATTCCGTGGTCGGCCAGTCGATGCAGGCGTCGGTGATGGAGACGCCGTAGCGAAGGTTTTCCTTGGGCTGCGGGAAGGGCTGGTTGCCGGAGCCGAGGTTGCTTTCGACCATGGCGCCCATGATGCAGTTGTTGCCGTTGACGATTTGGGCGAGGACCTCGCGAACGACGTCGGGCTGACGCTCGGGTTTTTTCGACGAGTTGTCGTGCGAGCAGTCGACGAGAATGGACTTGGGGAGGTTGGCCTTGGCGAGGAGTTGCTCGGTTTGGGCGATGTGGGCGGGCGAGTAGTTGGGGCCGGTGCCGCCGCCGCGAAGGACGATGTGGCAATCGGGGTTGCCGCGGGTGACGACGGCGGACGCGGCGCCGTCGAGATTGATGCCGAGGAAAGTCTGGGGCTGAGCGGCGGCCTTGATGGCGTTGATGGCCGTGGTGATGGAGCCGTCGGTGCCGTTCTTGAAGCCGAGCGGCATCGAGAGGCCGGATGCCATTTGGCGGTGAGTTTGCGATTCGGCCGTGCGGGCGCCGATGGCGGACCAGCAGATCAGATCGGCGATGTATTGCGGGGTGACGGGATCGAGCAGTTCGGTGGCGGTGGGCAGGCCGAGGTCGAGGACGTCGCGGAGGAACGTGCGGGCCAGCCGGAGACCGTTGGCGATATCGTGGGAACCATCGAGATGCGGATCCATCACGAGGCCCTTCCAGCCGACGGTGGTGCGCGGTTTTTCGAAGTAGACGCGCATGACAATCATCACACGGTCCGAGACTTCCTTAGCGAGGGCGGCGAGGCGACGGGCGTAGTCGCGGCCGGCGTCGAGGTCGTGGATCGAGCAAGGGCCGACGATGAAGAGGAAGCGTTTGTCGTCGGTGAAGATGAGACGCTGGATCTCGCGGCGGGAATGGGCGACGAAAGCGGCTTGCGATTCGGTCTTCGGGATTTCGGCGAGGAGCGCGGCGGGCGAAGGAAGGGCGCGGGTTTCGACGACGTTGATGTCGGATGTTCGCTGCATGAGTGGAACGGTGAGCTTGGGCCGCGGGAGAGGCGTGGGGCAAGCTTGGGCTTTGCGAAGCAAGCAGCGCCGAAGATGAGCTGCTGAGCCGAGGTGGGGTTCGGAATTTGGGCAAAAAAAGTGGCGGGCCGCTTACCCCTAAGCGGCCCGCCTTTGCTTTCTTAGTTACCCCAAAACTCCCGCTAGGCGGGAGAAGTGTTGAAATTGATGAGTTGAGAAGTAGCCCGGAACGACCCACCGTCAACTCAAAGTTCGAGAATTTCTGTAGAGCATTTGGAACCGACGCAATCAACGTGAGTAGCGCAAGCGAAGTTTTGGGGGGAGTGAGGGAGTTTTTCGTCTGGAAACCGGCGGCATGGCTGCGGGTGACGGGGGCGGATGCGTTGTCCTTTCTACAAGGGCAGTTTACGAACGATCTGCGGGAATTGGGCGCCGCCGGAGCGGTGTATGGACTGTGGTTGAATCACAAAGGGCGCGTGCTGGCGGATAGTTTTGTGGTGCGCGGCGGAGGCACGGAGGAGTTTTGGGTGGGGAGTTATTTTTCGGAGGCGGCGGCGATTCGGGAGCGGCTGGAAGCGTATGTGATCGCGGACGATGTCGTGGTGGAAGATGTCACGGCGGAGTGGATGGGGGTGACGTTGTTTCCGGGTGAGAGCGAAAACGTGGCCGGCAAGGGACTGAGGTTTTCGGGGCGGAGGGCGGACGAGCCGTGTGTGGAGTGGGTGTTGCCGGGGAGCGCGGCGGAGGAGGAGGTGCGGCGATGGACGGGAGCGCGGGAGTTGTCGGTGGAGGAGATGGAGCGTCGGCGGATCGAGGCGGCGATTCCGGCGGTGCCGCGGGACATCGGGCCGGGCGAGTTGCCGAACGAAGGCGGGTTGGAGACGGGGGCGATCTCGTATCAGAAAGGGTGTTACTTGGGGCAGGAGGTGATGGCGCGGTTGAAATCGATGGGCCAGGTGCGGCGGCGACTGGTGCGCGTGCGCGGGAGCGGCGAGGTGCCGGGCGGGCCGAGGGATTTGTTTCAGGGCGAGCGCAAGGTGGGCGAGCTGCGCAGCGCGGTGAGGAGCGGTGACGGATTTGTGGGGCTGGCGTTGGTGTCGTTGTTGAATGCGCGCAAGGACACCGGACTGGCGTGGACGGAAGGTGGCGCGGAAGTCGTATCGTGGTTTCCGGGAGAGTTGGGAACGTGAGCGAGCACGAACAGCTGGTTGAACTTTGTCGGCGACTGGGGGCGTCGGACGCGCAGGCGGAAACGATGGCTCGGCAATTGGCGAAGCGGGCGGATCAGCTGGCGGCGGAGCGTTCGATGGGGCGAACGGAGGCGATGCGGCATTTGCTCGAGGTGGTGGTGAAAGGACGCGCCGGCGAGACGTTGGGGCAGGTTCCCTGAAGTTCGCCGACGGCAATGTGAAAGGGTTTGACCGTCGGCGCGGGCGGGCGTGTGTTCGGCGGCTCAAGCTGAGACGCGACGATGAACAAAGCCGAACTGGTCGACGAAGTGCAGAAGCTGCTCGGAGGTGAAACCTCGAATGCGGCGGCGGAACGGGCCGTCGAGGCGGTGCTCGCGGGAGTGACGCGTGGTTTGAAGCGGGACAAGGAAGTGCAGCTGGTCGGGTTCGGAGCGTTTTCGGTGGCGACGCGCGCGGCGCGGCGCGGGTTTAATCCGCATACGAAGCAGCCGATGAAGATTCGGGCGATGAAGACGGTGCGTTTCAAAGCCGGACAGGCGTTGCGGGCGGTGGCATGAAGCGCGAGGTGATGCGTGGCTGAACCGCTCAACAAAATCCGGCGGGACTTCGCGAAGGCATTTGGGCGCAAGCCCGCAGCGGTCGTGCGGGCGCCGGGTCGGATTGAATTTATTGGCAATCACACCGACTACAATGGCGGGACCGTGCTGGGCGCGGCGATCGATCGAAGTGTGACGGTGGCGATCGCGCCGCGGAGCGATCGGCGGTGGCGATTTTGCAGCAGCCTGAACGGACGGGTTGTATCCGTGCCGGTAGGACGCCCGGTGAAGCAGAAAGGCGCGCGGAGTTGGCTGAATTATCCGCTGGGCGTGATTGCGGCGCTGCCGAAGTTCGAGCTGAAGGCGCCGGGCGGCTTCGATTATTATGTGACGTCCGATTTGCCGCTGGGCGCGGGCTTGAGCAGCAGCGCGGCGCTGGAATTGTCGTCAGCGCTGGCGTTTCTATCTCTGACCGGAGAAGAGCCGTCGCGTGAGACGGTGGTGAAGGTGGGACGTTATGCGGAGAATCATTTTGTAGGCGTGCCGTGTGGCATTCTCGACCAAGGTGTGTCGGGTTTCGGAAAGGAAGGACGGCTCGTGTGGATCGATTGCCGCGGGCCGAAGTTCGCGACCGTGCCGATGCCGGCGGAGGCGCGATTCTGGATTTTCAACACGCATACGAAGCATGCGTTGGTGGATGGGTTTTATGCGGCGCGTCACAAAGCCTGCATGGCGGCGGCGAAGGCGCTCGGGGTGGCGCTGCTGGCGGATGCGACGAAGGGGCAGCTTGAGGCGGCGAAGGAGAAGTTGAAGCCGGAGATCTACCAACGCGCGCGGCATGTGATCGAGGAGATCGCGCGCGTGGATGCGACGGTGCGGGCGTTGAAGCGCGGGAATCTCGAGCGCGTGGGGAAGCTGTTAACAGCGTCGCACGAGAGTTCGCGAACGCTCTTCGAGAACAGCACGCCGGAGCTGGATTTTCTCGTGGAGGAGTTGGTGAAAACGCCGAACGTGTATGGGGCGCGGCTGACGGGCGGCGGGTTTGGCGGCGCGGTGATGGCGCTGACGTCGGAGGCGTTTACCACGGCGCAGGCGAGAAAAGTGGCGCGGGCGTATGAGAAGAAATTTGGGGCGGCGCCGGATGTGTTGCAGACGCGCACAGGCGATGGTGCGGCGGTGATCGGGTAGCCGGGCCATCACCGCGGAGCGAGGAACTGCACGGGCATGTCGACGGACATCTCGACGGGCCTGCCATTCTGAATGCGTGGCAGAAATCTCCATTGACGGAAGGCCGCGACGGCGGATTCGCCGAAGGCCGGGTCGGTCGCGCTCACCACTGCGGGGTCAGCGATCGCGCCTGTAGTAAGAATTCGGATACGGAGTATCGCGCTACCGTCGAGTTTCTGCGGCACTAGTGATGCTGGATATTCGGGGACGGGTCCCATCAATGGTTGGGGCAGTCCGTCCGGACGGTCCCTTGTCCGCCGGGCGACCATCTGGTTCAGCACCTGCTCGCGATAGTCGAACGGCTGCTGCGAATGCAGCACCTCTCGTCCTCCCGCGAAGAGGTGAAGCTGGTAGGTGCCCGAGCCGAGCGGATACGCCATGGGGACCGTCAGATCGAGGCTGCGAGGTTGGTTGGGCTGCAGGTGTCCAAGTTCACGGAGGAACAGGCCTTTTTTTCCGGTCTCTGGGAGTAGTTCGAGAACGACGAAAACATCCTCGACGTGATAAGCGGACACAAAGTTGGCGGAGAATTCTAACTGGTGGTTGATCGTCGCGCTCTCAGTCATGACATCGATGTGAAATGAACGCACCAGGACATTGCGCACCGTGATGAAGAGAGGCAGGTATTCCTCGATTTTTTGGAGCAGGAACCGATTGCTGTTCGCGGCCACGAGCTTGCGGTTGATCTCGACCATCGGGAAGGCGCGGTCGACTCGGCGGACCACATGGGTCTGGCCTTTGTGTTCCACGAGCAGCACGTGTTGTGCGCGAGCGACGTCAGCTATGCTGCCGAAGAGGAGGAGCAATGCGGTGAGTTGAGCGAGCAGGACGCGGGGCATAAGGAAGCAACACGCGCTCAGAGCAGCGCGGCGAAGTCAGCGAACCAGGTGTTGATGGCGCGGCTGAGGAAGAGAAAATAGAGCGCGGCGGCGATCGCGAGCATCGGGCCGAAAGGGACGTGGACGCCGAAGCCGATGGGGGCGGCTTCGCCTTCGGGTGTTTCGGTTTTTGGGGCGATGGGTGCGGTGCGCCCGGAGAGTTTTTGCCAGGCGAGCGCGACGCTGACCCAGACGACTCCGACGATGGCGCCGCCGAAAAGGGCGAAGACGGCGCCTTGCCAGCCGCAGAAAGCGCCGATGGCACCGGCGAATTTCACATCGCCGAAACCCATGGCTTCTTTTTTTAGCACGGTCTCGGCGAGCAGTGCGATCCAGAGGACGAGGCCGGAGCCGACGAGCAAGCCTTGAAGGGAGTCGATGCCGGAGCGCATCGCGTCGATGAGAAAGATGTCATTCGTGTGGCCGTGCAGCGACGGGACGAAAAACGAAAGCATTACGCCGAGCACGCCGCCGCCGAGCGTGAACGCATCGGGAATGATGAGGTGGTCGAGATCGATGAACGTCGCAGCGACGAGACCGCTGACGAAGATCATGCCGCAGATCGCTTTGGCGGGCGGGAAGTGGAGCCAGCAGGCGAGGAAGAGCGCGGCGGTGAGGAGTTCGACGAAAGGATAGCGGAAGGAGTAGCGGCGACCGCAGCAGCGGGCGCGACCCCGAAGGATAAACCAGCTGAGAATCGGGATGTTGTCGTGCCACTTGATCGGCGTGCCGCAGGCACAGTGCGAGCCGGGACGGACGAGGGATTTTTCGGCGGGAAGGCGGTAGATGACGACGTTGAGAAAACTGCCGATGCAGGCGCCGAAAACGAAGGCGACCGCAGGGAAGAACCATGGGAACGCGTGAGAGACTTCGGCGATGCTGGCGGCGTTCACTTGGGGGAGAGGGAGAACGAGAAAGAGAACGAAAAACGAGAACGATTATAGACCAAGCGCGGCGCGGGCGGCGGTGGACATCGTGGGGGCGGTCTCGGCGGCGGGGAGACCAGTCCAGATTTCGAGGGCCTTGGCGCCTTGGTGCACGAGCATGGAAAGACCGTGAGCGTGCGGAAGGCCCAGCTCCGCGGCGCGCCGGAGGAGCGGGGTTTGCGGCGGATTGTAGATCATGTCGTAAACCGCGGCGGGACGCGGCAGCGTGGCGAGGTCGATCGGAGGCGCGTCGGTGGGGCGGAGTCCGGCGCTGGTGGCGTTGATGACGATGGCGTTGGCGGGAAGGTCGGCCGGCGGTGTATCCGGAGAAAAACCACGCAGCGGAATATCGTTGGCGGTGGGTGCGATGGTGGCGAGGAGTGCGTCCAGGTTGGTGGCGGTGCGATTGGCGATCGAGAGCGATGCGCAGCAACGCTGGAGGCATTCGATCGCGGCCCCGCGGGCGGCCCCGCCGGCGCCGAGAAGGATGATGTGCGCTCCGGTGAGATCCACGCCGAGGGTCTCACGAAGGCCGGAGGCGAGACCGTAGCCATCGGTGTTGTGGCCGACCCAGCCGTGGTTGGTCCAAAGGAGGGTGTTGACCGCACCGACGGGATGCGCAGCGGGGGCGATTTCGGTGACGTGATCGACCGCGATGACCTTGTGCGGAACGGTGAGATTGAGGCCGCGGAAGCGTTTCGCGTGAAGCTGGGCGAGCGCTTGGGGAAGGTCTTCGGGCGCGACTTCGAAGCGGACGTAGCGCCAGTTCGCGAATCGAGGATCGCGTTGGGCGGCTTCGGTGAGCGCGGCGTTGTGCATCGCCGGGCTGATCGAGTGTTTGATCGGCTGGCCGAGGACGGCGAGCGCGGTGCCGTCGAAGGACCAGGACGCCAGGTCGGCGAGAGTGTAAACGGGGTTGTCGCTCAATTTATGATTTATGATTTCCGATTGATGATTGGGGGACGATGAGCGTCGGCCAAATCATAAATCATCGATCATAAATCATAAACGTCAGGCGCTGTGCTTCTCGTAGGCGGAGTCGAACTCCTCGACGAAGCTGGCGAAAAGTTTGGCGTGATCGGTGTCGCCGGCGGCGCGGTAGTGATTCACGAGATTGCGGCAGCTGCGGCAGAGGACTTCGCGGATCGGAGTCGGCATCAGATCCGAGCTTTTCGGCACGATCTTGTTGGCGCGGAGGAGAGCGAAGACCTCATCCGTATCCAAAAAGATACCACGGTCGAAAGGATCGACGAAGAACGGCTTCGACTCGGTGAAGCAGCCGACGATGAAGTGGCCGGGAAGACCGACGGGCTCCAGTTCGATGCCGAGGCGTTCGGCGACGAGGAGATAGACGGTGCTGAGCGAAATCGGAATGCCTTTGCGGCGGGCGAGGACGTGATCGATCAGGCTGTTGAGCGGATCGGTGTAGTTGTCGACGTTGCCGTGGAAGCCCCACTCGTGAAAGAGCACGCGGTTGATGGTGCGGCACTGTTCGCGGATGGTGGCCGGCTGGGTGATAAGGTCGCGGCAGCGGTTGGCGATCTTGTCGAGCGTGGCGCAGCAGGCGGCGACATCGAGGCCGGGCGAAACCGTGCGGCTGAGGAGGAACGCGCCCGTTTCGAGCTCGTAATTCAGCGAACGAATGAAGCCGCGAAATTCCGCGACGGGATCGGAGAAACGGAGCTCTTCGAGATACCAGTTGGCGTGACGCGCGAGGACGCGGTGCGAGCCGTGCGCGACCTCTTGGAGGAACTGCAGGCCGGGTGCACCCAGATCGTTAAAGAGGGCCAGGAGCGCCTTGCGCACTGAAGGCGTTGCATCGTCGAGCAGACCCATGAGCGCTTCCCGTCGAGCGTCACTCAATTTCACCGTTTCCACGTTGCGGGAAAGAAAATGAAATCCCCCATGCCGCAATCCGGAAACTTTCCGGGCGGCAGATTTAATGATTGCGTTACGAGAGGGCGGCGGAGGGCGGGAAGGGCGAAATTGAGAGCGAAGGGGACTCGAGAAGCGGAAGACCGAAACGCTTACGTGTTCCGCCGCTAGGTCTTGCCTACTTCGCGATGGCCGAAGAGCGCGGTGCCGATGCGAATGAGCGTGCTGCCGGCGGCGATGGCGGCGGCGAAATCGCCGCTCATGCCCATGGAAAGTTCGTGGAGCGGGGCGCCGGTTTTCGAGGCCAGGGTGTCGCGGAGCTCGCGCAAGGTGGCAAACGTGCGCTCGGCGACGGCGGGATCGTCGGACAACGGAGCGATTGTCATGAAGCCGTCGACGCGCAGGTGAGTCTTGGCCAAGGCGAGATCGAGAAGTCGCGGCGCGTCCTCGATTTCGGCGCCGAACTTGGCGGGATCGCGACCGGCGTTGATTTGGAGGAGGATTGGCAGAGAGCGGCCGAGGTCGGCCGCGGCGCGATCGAGATGATTGAGAAGCTTCTCGGTATCCACACTTTGGATACGATCGAAGTGTTCGACGGCGAGGCGGGCTTTGTTGGATTGGAGGTGGCCGATCAGCTCCCACTGGACCGCGGCGGTGGTTCGGGCGCGTTTGGCGGCGGCTTCCTGCACGCGATTTTCGCCGACGGCGCGAAGGCCGGACCGAGCGACGTAGTCGGCGGCCTCGGCCGGGTGGGTTTTGGTGACGGGAAGAAGAGCGACCGAGGCGGGATCGCGTCCGGCAAGATGGCACGCCGCCGCGATCTCGCGGTGAATTTCCGCGAGCCTGTCACAAAATTCGTTATAAGTCGGGAGCATTGAGCATTGCTTGTTGGGCTCGCAGAATTAGGCCTTGTAATGATCAGGGAACCGCGAGCGAACCATGCAAATTGAGAATTTTAAAATTTTCGCCGATCTCGTCGAGACGAAGAGTTTTTCGAAATCGGCCAAGTTGAATGGCATCACGCAGTCCGCGGTGAGCCAGCAGGCGCGAGCGATGGAGCGGCACTTCAAGACGCTGTTGATCGATCGAAGCCAGAAGCAGTTTCAGCTCACGCGGGAAGGTCAGCGGGTTTACGAGTCGGCGAAAGAGATGCTGCACACCTACGACAAGCTGTTGAGCGAGTTGCAGGAGATGAAGAAGGTGATCAGCGGGACGATTCGCATCTCGACGATTTATTCGATCGGGCTGCACGAGCTGCCGCCCTTCATCAAAAAATTCCTGCACGATTATCCGTCGGTGAATGTGCGGGTGGAGTATCGCCGGTCGAATCTCGTGTATGAGGACATCCTGCACAACTCGGTGGATTTTGGGTTGGTGGCCTTTCCGGTGAAGCAGCGGCAGATCGAAGTGCTGCCGTTTCGCAACGATCACCTGGTGTTGATTGCGCATCCGAATCATCCGCTGGCGAAGGTGGGCGAGTTGGAACTCAAGCAACTCGCGGCGCAGCGCTTCATTGGTTTCGATCCGGACATCCCGACGCGCAAGGCGGTCGACCAGATTTTCCGCGACAACAAACTCGAGATCGAGCCGGTGATGGAGTTCGACAACATCGAGACGGTGAAACGCGCGGTGGAGATCGATCACGGCGTGGCGATCGTGCCGCAGGCGACGGTGCAGCAGGAGGTGCAACAGGGGACGCTCGCGGCGATTCATTTCAAGGGGAAGGACTTCACCCGGCCGCTCGCGATTCTGCATCGCAAAGGGCGCGTGCTGACGCCGGCGATGAAGAAGTTCATCGAGATCCTGGGCCTGGATTTGCCGCCGGCGGAAAGGGCTGCACCTTGAGGCTGCTCTCCGCGGCGCGGCTGCGGGTTCACCATTCCTGATTTATCTGTCTCCATGAAAACACTACGCACGTTCCTTGTTGTTTCCCTCGCGCTGGCCGGTGCGGCGCTCGCGTCAGCGCGACCGGCGCCGTCGTGGACCTTGAAAGATCCGAGCGGCAAAGCGGTGAGTTCGGAGGAGTTGAAGGGGAAGGTGGTCGTGGTGGATTTCTGGGCGACCTGGTGCGGTCCCTGCCGCATGGAGATCCCGGGCTACATCGAGCTGCAGGAGAAATATAAGGACGACCTCGTGATCGTGGGCATCTCGCTGGACGCGCCGCCCCGCGGGGCGAGCCTGGTGAAGAGTTTCGTGGCGAAGAACAAGATCAACTATCCGATCGTGATGTCGACTGACGCGGTGCTGGAGGAGTTCGGGAGCGACAAGCCGATCAATGTGATCCCGACGACCTTCATCATCGATCGCGACGGCAACATCCGCGATCGCAAGGAAGGCGCCGAGCATAAGGAAGAGTTCGAGCAGCGCCTGCTCCCCTTCCTGAAAAAGCCGACTGAGTAAGTCGGGCGACGTATGCTAAGCGCAGGCACGGCGGCTTTCCGGCGATTGTGGGATGAGATCGGCACCGTCGATGCGGTGGGCGTCGAGGAGCGCGTGGCGAAGTATGCCACGCGCTCGATCAAGAAGAACGCCAAGGTGTGGGGGCTGAAGACGGCGGTCTCGATGGTCGATCTGACGACGCTGGAGGGCAAAGATACGCCGGGAAAGGTGGCGTCGCTTTGTCGGAAAGCGTTGCGGCCGCACGAGTCGGACGACGTGCCGCGGGTGGCGGCGGTGTGTGTTTATCCCTCGATGGTGCGGCACGCGCGGCGCGCGCTGGGATCTGAAGCGGACGTGAGGATCGCCTCGGTGGCGACGGCGTTTCCGAGCGGGCAGGCGCCCTTGAAAACGCGGCTCGCGGAAGTGAAGTCGGCGGTCGCGGACGGGGCGGACGAAATCGACATGGTGATCAATCGCGGGGCGTTTCTGGCGGGGGACTTTCGCGAGGTGCAGGACGAGATCACGGCGGTGGTGGAAGCGTGCGGCGATGCGGCGCTGAAGGTGATTCTCGAGGTGAGCGAGCTGGAGACCTACGACAACATCCGGGCGGCGTCTTTCCTGGCGATGCGGGCGATCCGCGAAGGCGATTTCATCAAGACGAGCACGGGCAAGACGTCGTTGAACGCGACGCTCGGCAACAACCAGGTGATGCTCGAAGCGATCCGTGATTATTATCTGGATACGGGCGTGGCGATCGGCATGAAGCCGGCAGGCGGGATTCGCACGGCGAAGCAGGCGTTGCAGTTTCTGGTCGCGGTGAAGGAAACGCTCGGCGACGCGTGGCTGAACAACGACCGGTATCGGTTCGGCGCGAGCTCGTTGTTGAACGATTTGCTGCGGCAGTTGGAGAAGGAGCGGACGGGCGCGTATCAGGCGCCGTATTACTTCAGCGAGGCGGCGGAGAGTTACTGAATTCAATCTATCAACCACGAATGAATACGAATTCAGAAGGAGCTGATTGGGAGTTCGTGTGAGTTCGTGTCCATTCGTGGTTCCTTCCCCATGTCGACGACCATCTCTGAAAAGAAGAAAACGACCCGGATCTCGCGTCCTGCGCCTGAGCTGATTTTTGGGGATTTGTGGGAATTCGATCCGGCGCCGGAGACGGCGGATCCGCGGCTGCAGGCGCGGTATGAGTTGTTCATCGACGGGAAGTTCGTCGCGCCGAAGTCGGGGAAGTATTTAGACTCCATCAATCCGGCGAACGAGAAGAAGCTGGCCGAGATCGCGCTCGCGGGCGCGGCGGACGTCGATGCGGCGTATGGCGCGGCGCGGAAGGCGTTCGAGACGACGTGGGGGAGGATGGCGGGTCGCGAACGCGCGAAGTATCTGTTTCGGATCGCGCGGTTGCTGCAGGATCGCGCACGGGAGTTTGCGGTCGCGGAAACGCTCGATGGCGGGAAGCCGATCAAGGAATCGCGCGACTTCGACGTGCCGATGGCGGCGGCGCATTTCTTTTATCACGCGGGGTGGGCGGACAAGCTCGAGTATGTCGCGCCGGGCGCGCGCGTGGCGCCGCTCGGTGTAGTGGGGCAGGTGATACCGTGGAATTTCCCGTTGTTGATGCTGGCGTGGAAGCTCGCGCCAGCGCTCGCGATGGGCAATTGCGTGGTGTTGAAGCCCGCGGAGACGACGTCGATCACGTGCTTGAAACTGGCGGAGATCATTCGCGATGCGGGGCTGCCGCCAGGCGTGGTGAATTTTGTCACGGGTGCGGGCGAAGTGGGAGCGGCGGTGATGTCGCATCCGAGCGCGGCGAAGGTGGCGTTCACCGGCTCGACCGAAGTGGGGAAGATCATCATGCGCTCGCTCGCGGGCAGCGGGAAGAAGATGACGATGGAGCTCGGCGGGAAGGCGGCGAATATCGTGTTCGACGACGCGCCGCTCGATCAGGCGGTGGAAGGCATCGTGAACGGGATTTTCTTCAATCAAGGTCACGTGTGTTGCGCGGGATCGCGTTTGCTGGTGCACGAACCGGTGGCGGAGCGCGTGCTGACGAAGTTGAAGAACCGGATCCGCGTGTTGCGCGTGGGCGATCCGATGGACAAGAACACTGACATCGGCGCGATCAACTCGAAGGAGCAGCTCGCGAAGATTACCGAGCTGGTCGAGAGCGGCGTGAAGGACGGCGCGGAGATGTTTCAGCCGGCGTGCCGGCTGCCGGTGAAAGGATATTACTTCCGGCCCACGATTTTCTCGGAGGTCACGATGAGCCATCGGATCGCGCGCGAGGAGATCTTCGGTCCGGTGTTGAGCGTGCTGACGTTCCGGACCGTGGAGGAGGCGATCGAGAAGGCGAACAACACGGCGTATGGCTTGAGCGCGGGGGTGTGGACGGACAAGGGCTCGCGGATCTTGAAGATGTCGACGGAGCTGAAGGCCGGCGTCGTCTGGGCGAATACCTATAACAAGTTCGATCCGACGTCACCGTTTGGTGGATACAAAGAAAGCGGCTTCGGGCGGGAAGGCGGGCGGCAGGGGTTGTTGGATTACTGCAAGCTGATCTGAACTGAACCACGGATGGACACGGATGGACACGGATCGAAGCTGCCGGAGGGTGAGCTCACGCATGCAATTATTGGAGCGGCGTTCGAGGTGTTGAACGAGATCGGGCACGGGCTGAGAGAGAAGACGTATGAGAACTCGCTGGTGGTGGAGCTCGGGTTGCGGCGGGTCGCTTTTCAGCAGCAGCGGGCGTTTGAGATTCGATATAAGTCGGTTCGGGTTGATGCGTTCGTCCCGGACTTGATTGTGGGCGAGCGCGTTTTGGTGGACGCAAAAGTGGTCGAACGGATCACAGATTTGGAGCGCGGTCAGATGCTGAACTACCTCAAGGTCACGCAGCTCCGGGTTGGGTTGATCATCAACTTCAAGAAGCCGAGACTGGAGTGGGAGCGAGTGGTTCGCTGATCCGTGTTTATCTGTGTCCATCCGTGGTTGAATTTTTCTGATGTCGAAAACCTACCTCACTGCTCCGCCGAAGATTAAGACGATGCCGCCGGGGATTCCTTACATTGTGGGGAACGAGGCGGCGGAGCGTTTCAATTTTTATGGGATGCGCGCGATCCTCGTCATTTTCATGACGCAGTATCTGATGGGGCCGGAGGGGGAGCTGGCGCCGATGTCGGGCTCGGAGGCGAACAAGTGGTATCACCTTTTCCTCGCGACGAATTACTTCCTTCCGGTGTTCGGCGCGATTCTCGCGGATGCGTTCTGGGGGAAATACAAGACGATCATCTGGCTTTCGCTGGTTTACTGTCTCGGGAGCGTCGTGCTCGCGCTGGATCACACGCGACTCGGGCTCGGGCTGGGGTTGATGCTGATCGCGATCGGATCGGGAGGAATCAAACCGTGCGTGTCGGCGCACGTGGGCGATCAGTTCAGCGCGGAGAATCAACCGTTGCTGTCGAAGGCGTTCGGATGGTTTTATTTTTCGATCAACGCGGGGTCGCTGATCTCGATTCCGCTCACGCCGGTGCTGCTGCAAAAGTATGGTCCGGGCTGGGCGTTTGGCGTGCCGGCGGCGCTGATGTTGCTGGCGACGTTCGTGTTCTGGCTGGGGCGCTATAAGTTCGCGCACATTCCGCCGGCGGGGCGCGCGTTTTTCCGCGATAATTTTAATGCCGAAGGCCGCGCGGCGATGGGGCGGATCGGAATCATTTTCGCGTTCGTGGCGGTGTTCTGGTCGTTGTGGGACCAGAGCGGCGGCGAATGGGTGTTGCAGGCGGAGAAAATGGATCGGGAGATTTCGGTTTTTGGACGGACGTTCGAAATCCTCTCGGCGCAGGTGCAGACGCTGAACGCGGTCTTCATTTTGGCGCTGATTCCGTTTTGCAGCTATGTGTTGTATCCGGCGATCAGCCGGGTGTTCCCGCTGAATCCGCTGCGGAAGATCGGTATTGGACTGGTGGTGACCGTGGCGTCGTTCGTAGTCGCGGCGTGGATTGAGTCGCGCATTTCCGCGGGCGAGCAGCCGTCGATTGTGTGGCAGGTGCCGGCTTATCTGCTGCTTTCGCTGGGCGAAGTGATGGTGTCGATCACGTCGCTCGAGTTTGCCTACACGCAGGCGCCGAAGCGGATGAAGTCGATCATTATGTCGCTCTACCTTCTGTCGATTTCGGCGGGGAATCTGTTCACGGCGCTCGTGCACCACTTTATCGACAACGAGGACGGCACGACCAAGCTGCCGGGCGCGTGGTTTTATCTGTTCTTCGCGGGGCTCTGTCTCGCGACGGCGCTCGTGTTCGCGCTCGTGGCGCGTTCGTATCGGGAAAAGACCTACCTGCAGGACGCCGAGCCGGCGGCGAGTTGATCAGACCTTTATTCTCATGAGCCGAATTCCTGTCACCAAGACGCCGAAGGTTTACGTGGGCGGAGCGTTCATTCGTTCGGAGAGCGCGCGCGTGTTTCCCGTCAACGACAAGGACGGGAACTTCTACGCGAATATTCCGCAGTGCACGCGGAAGGATTTGCGCAACGCGGTCGAGGCGGCGGCGAAGGCGGGGCCCGGCTGGGCGAAGCGCACGCCGTATAATCGCGGGCAGATTCTTTATCGGCTCGGCGAGATGCTCGAGGCGCGGCGGCAGGAGATGATCGATGCGATGGTGCTGTTTGGCTGCGAATCGAAGCGCGCGGTCAAAGGCGTGGAGTTGTCGGTGGATCGGCTGATCTATTACGCGGGCTGGGCGGACAAATACGAACAGGTGCTCGGAAATGTGAATCCGGTGGCGGCGCCGTATTTCAATTTCACAGTGACGGAGCCGATGGGGGTGATCGGCGTGATCGCGCCGGATCGGCCGCCGCTGCTGCCGCTGATTTCGTTGATCGCGCCAGCGATCGTGAGCGGAAATACGGTGGTCGCGGTGGCGTCGGAGAAGATGCCGTATCCGGCGATTCTATTGGGCGAAATGCTGGCGACGAGCGATCTGCCGGGTGGAGTCGTGAATCTGTTGACGGGTTTTCGGAAGGAACTCGTGCCGACCTTTGCGACGCACACGCATTTGCGCGCGATCGTGGGCGTGGCGAATGCGGACGAGCGGAAGGCGCTCGAGCTCGGCGCGGCGGAGAGTGTGAAACGCACGCGGTTGATTGATCCGGAAGAAGCGGACTGGTGGGCAGATTCGGCGCAGAGCGTTTATGCGATTCGGGACACGCTCGAGTTCAAGACGACGTGGCATCCGGTGGGAGTGTGAGGGGTGTCGGATTGTTGAACCACGAAGGGTCACGCATGCACATGAACCGGCTGCTGAATTTTAGCGGCTGTGAGATGACAGCTTCATGGTTTCGCGGGCGGTGGGCATGGAGCGTGACGTGCCCGGTCTGGTGACGGAGAGCGCGGCGGCGGCGTTGGCGAATTCGGCGGCGCGAAGGATGTCGTTTTGAAATTTGACGAGGCCGGCGGCGAGATTGCCGACGAAGGCGTCGCCGGCGCCGGTGCTGTCGATGACCTTGACGCGGTGGCGGGCGATTCGCGCGAAGCGATCGGCGAGCGAAACAAAGCAGCCGCGGTCGCCGAGGGTGACGATGACGGTGGGCACGCCGAGACGACGGCAGAGTTGTTGAAGCGGGATGTCGTCGAGACGAGCGGGGATGGACTCGTCGATGTTTTTCCCGGCGAGGCGCGCGAGGGCGGCGAATTCGGTTTCGTTGGGGACGAGCACGTCGACGTGACGCAGCACGGTGCGGTCGAAGTCGGCCCGCATGGGCGCGGGATTGAGAATCGTCGTGGCGCCGATGCGCCGAGCGGCGCGGAAAACGTGGGCGTTGATGGCGAGGCTGGCCTCGTGTTGGGCGATGACGACGCGGGCGCCGCGGAGCCAGGACGCGGGAACGTCGCGAGGAGAGATTTGGGCACTCGCACCGATGGCGACGACGATTTGGTTGCGGCCCTCGCGATCGACCATGATGGCGGCGGTGCCGGTGGCGTGGCGTTTTTTGATGATGAGCCGCGAATCGATTCCCTCGGTCCGGTGAAAGGCGCGCGCGCCGGCGCCGAAGGTGTCGTCGCCGACCGCGCCGATGAAGCGGGTGGCGACGCCCGCTCGGGCGGAAGCGACGGCTTGATTCGAGCCCTTGCCGCCGGGGCCGAGCGAGAAGGTGCCGAGGGTGGTTTCGCCGGGGGTGGGGAAGTGATCGCTGAGAAAAACGAGATCCTGCACGAAACTACCGACCACGACGACGAGGGGCTTCATCGGCGGCGACGGTAGGCGTTTGGTGAAACATAACAAGAGGCGGCGATGAGGAAGCCATTCATCCTTCGGTCGGTGCCGCTTGTCCAAGTTTGCGCGCAGCGCGGAGGTCTGCCTCTACTCTTCGCGCATGAACGGCTCTGCCGACACCACGGTGGCGATCGACGACACGGCTGCGCGGGAGCGGGCGCGGGAGCGGTTGTATGTGGTTTTCCAAACGGCGGGGTGGGGTTTCTTTCTCGTAGCGCAACTGACGGTGTCGGTTTACTTCGCGGCTCGGGACGGGAAGACGGATCTGCTCACGCCGGCGTCGATGGTGACGATGGTGATGGCGCTGGGGCTGCTGTTGACGCACTTCTTCCGGGCGATCATGGCGCGCTGGGGATGGAAACGTCTCGGCTGGCGGCAACTGCTGCCGCGGGTGTTTGCGGCGGCGCTGGTGCTGGGCGTGCTTTGGAACGGCATCGGTTACCTCCTGGCTTACGGGCTGCTCGACATGCCGTGGGAGGGGAAGCACAGCCGGCTGCTGATTTTCGCGCTCGGGACGATGAACGGCGCGATGATTTTCGTCGGGTGGTTGTGCCTGTATTTTTTCTATCACCTCTTCGATCGTTTCAACCGTTTGGAGATCGAGCGATTGAGGCTGAACGCGGTGGTCAAGGATGCGGAACTGCGCGCGCTGAAATCGCAGGTGAATCCTCACTTCATCTTCAACTCGCTCAATTCGCTGCGGGCGTTGATCGATGAAGATCCCGGCCGGGCGCGCGAAGCGGTGACGCAGCTGGCGAATCTCCTGCGATATTCGCTGCAGAGCGGACAATTGGAGACGGTGCCGTTGGAGGACGAATTGCGCGTGGTGAACGATTACCTGGCGTTGGAGCAAGTGCGGCACGAAGAGCGACTGCGCGTGCGTCTCGACGTGGCGCCGGAAACGGTGAAACTGCCGATTCCGCCGATGTTGCTGCAGACCCTCGTGGAGAACGCGATCAAGTATGGAATCTCCCGTTCGCCGACGGGCGGTGAGATTGCGATCGTGGCGCAGCGCGACGGTGAGATGCTGCGATTGCAGGTGACGAATCCGGGAGAACTCGCCGTGGGTCGTCGTGGGCAATCCGGCGAAGGGGAGTCGACGGGATTGGGGATGAGCAATGCGGCGGAGCGGCTGCGGTTGCTGTTTGGCGATCGGGCGCGGCTCGAGTTGCGAGCGGCGAATGCGAGGACCGTGATGGCGGAGGCGGTGGTGCCGACGCTCGTCGCGCGGGCGTGAGCTACGAATCGTTTATGCGAACGCTGTTGATCGATGATGAACGGCTGGCGCGGAGCGAATTGCGGCGGTTGCTGGCGGGCTTCGGGGAGATCGAGATCGCGGGCGAGGCGGCGAATGCCGCGGAGGCGCGGAAGCAGATCGAGACCTTGCGGCCGGAGCTCGTGTTTCTCGACGTGCAGATGCCGGGAGAAAGCGGTATCGAATTGTTGGAGACGCTCGAGGCGCCGGTGCCGGAGGTGATTTTCACGACGGCTTACGACGAGTTTGCGGTGAAGGCCTTCGACCTGAATGCGCTCGATTATTTGTTGAAGCCGGTGGATCCGGCGCGGCTTGCGGCGGCGATCGACAAACTCCGGGCGAAGTGTGTGGGGCGGGCGGCGGCGAACGGCCAGACGGACTCGCGCGGGACGCGGGAGCGATTGGCGGCCGAGGATAAGGTGTTCGTGCGCGAAGGCGATCGCTGCTGGTTCGTGCCGGTGAAAGCGATCCGGCTGCTGGAGAGCGAAGGTAATTACACGCGGCTGCATTTCGACGATGCGCGACCGCAGCTGTTTCGGTCGTTGAATGCGATGGAGGAGCGGCTCGATCCGAAGTTCTTCTTTCGGGCCAATCGGAGGCAGATCATCAACCTGGCTTGGATCGAGCGAATCGAGCCGTGGTTCAGCGGCGGATTGCTCGTGCATTTGAAAGGTGACGCGAAGGTGGAGCTCAGCCGTCGTCAGGCGCAGGAGTTTCGGGAGAAAATGAGCCTGTGAATGGCGCGGATCGATGCTCTGTTTGGACGATGCCACATGATTGAAGCCCGGCAGCTCACGAAGGTGTTTCGCGACAAGAAGCGCGGTGAGATTCGTGCAGCGGATGAGGTGTCGTTTCGCGCGGAGGCTGGGCGAATCTACGGTTTGCTGGGGGCGAACGGCGCGGGCAAGACGACGATCCTGCGCCTGCTGGCGACACTGCTGCAGCCGACGAGCGGGGCGGCGACGGTGGCGGGATTCGATGTGGTGCGTGACGCGGAGCGCGTGCGGGCGAATGTGGGTTTTCTGGCGGCGAGCACGGCGCTGTATGGCCGGCTGACGGCGCGCGAGACGATCGCTTATTTCGGGCGATTGAACGGGATGTCGACGGGGGCGATCCGCGAGCGCGTGGCGCGACTGGCCGACGAGTTGGAGATGCACGAGTTTCTCGATCGGCGTTGCGAGAAGCTGTCGACGGGAATGAAGCAGAAGACCTCGATCGCGCGGATGTTGGTGCACGATCCGGCAGTGATGATCTTTGACGAACCCACGCTGGGTCTGGACGTGATGACGGCGCGGGCGATCGTGCGGTTCGTGCGCGAGTGTCGGGCGCGGGGCAGGACGGTGATCTATTCCACGCACATCATGAGCGAGGTGGAGAAACTCTGCGACACGGTCGGGATCGTGCATCGCGGAAGATTGCTCGCGGAAGGCACGCCGCCGGAGCTGCGGGCTCGTTTTGGGGAGAACGATCTGGAGGAGGCCTTCGTGAAGATCGTGACCGCGGAGGAAAGCGAGAAAGGACGCGCGCCGTGAACTGGGGCAGCATCGCGACCATTTATTTGAAGGAATTGAAGGATTCGCTGCGCGATCGGCGGACCCTGATATCCATGATTGTGATACCGACCTTCGTGATGCCGGTGCTGATTTTCGGGGTGGGCAAGATCATGACGAAGACCTTCACGAAGGCGCGCGCGGAGACGCCGACGGTGGCGGTGGTGGGAGGAGCGGATTCGTCGGTCGTGGCGGAGCAGTTGCGCGCTTCGGGAAAGTTTAAGGTCGTGGACGCGGGCGAAGACTGGCGGACGCGGATCTCGGACAAGAAGCTGCGGGCGGCGGTGGAGATCCCGGATGGATTTGAGGCGGACTTACGCGAAGGACGCGAGGGGCGTGTAGTGATTTATCATTACGAAGGGGAGTTGAAGTCGGGGTTCGCGGCGGGGGAGTTGGACAAGTTTTTCCGCGAGCTGCGCGAGCGCACCGTGGCGGAGCGGTTGGAGGAGAGGGCGTTGCCGGCGACGCTGGTGCGACCCTTTGAGATTGCGCGGGAGAATGTGGCGCCGCCGGAGAAAGTGGGCGGGAATCTTTTCGGCGGATTGGTGCCTTACCTGATCATCATCCTTTGTTTCACGGGCGCGATGTATCCGGCGCTGGACCTGACGGCGGGCGAAAAGGAGCGCGGCACGATGGAGACCTTGTTATGCAGTCCGGTGGGGCGGGCGGAGATCGTGTTGGGGAAGTTCTTGATGGTGCTGACCGGATCGGTCGGAGCGATGGCTTTGTCGCTGGTGTCTTTGGCGCTGACGGCGGCGGCGGCGGGGTTGTTGTTGCCCGGTGGTGGGATGGGGCAGGACATGGGCGGAGGAGGCGGCATGATTCCGACGATCGATCCGTGGGGGCTGCTGGGGGTGGTCGCGATGGTGCTGCCTGCGGCGGTGTTTTTCTCGGCGGTGATTTTCACTGTGGCGCTTTTCGCGAAGAGTTACAAAGAGGCGCAGAGCTACGTGGCGCCGATGATGATTGTCGTGATCGTGCCGGCGATGGTGGGCATGCTGCCGGGAATCGACCTCAACCTGGAACTGGCGCTGATCCCGATCCTGAATCTGTCGCTGGTCTGCAAGGAGATGCTGTCCGGTGTATGGAATTGGCATTACATCGCCCTGATCCTGGGATCGACGGCGTTGTATGCGGCAGGGGCGCTGGGGCTGGCGGTGAAGATGTTCAAGCGTGAAGGCGTGATCTTCCGGATGTGATCGGCGACCGATTCGGCGCGGCGGTCGATTTTGCAGTGGCTTCGTAGAATTGCGCTCCCAAGTGTCCGCGGCCCTCATGATGGCTTCCGCCTTGGCGTTTCCAGCGCCGCTCAGCCTTGGTCAATTCGCTCCCCACGGCGTGTGTTATGCGTGGACCTCGGAACTCGTGTGGCTGCATGTGGTTTCAGATCTGCTGACGGTGGCGGCGTATTTCTCGATCCCGTGGATGCTGCTCGTGTTGTGGCGGCGGCGGCGGGCGGATCTGCCCTTTCATTGGATGTTCGTGTCGTTCGCCATGTTTATCCTGGCCTGCGGCGCGACGCATGCGCTGGAGGTTTGGAATATCTGGCATGCGGACTATTGGATTTCGGGCGGGGCGAAAGCGGTCACGGCGATCGCTTCGGTGACGACGGCGGTGGCGCTGGTGCGACTGCTGCCGACGTTGAGCCGCTTGCCTTCGCCCGCGGACATCGAAGCGGTGAATCGGGAGTTGAGCGCGGCGAATGCGCGACTGCAGGCCTCGCAGGAGATGTTTCGCGCATTCATGGACAACAGCCCGCTGCGGTGCTGGATGACGGATGCGGACGGAGTGTATCGTTATTCGAACCGCACCAACGAACGCTTCTTCCAGGTGGAAGGCGGATTGGTAGGAAAGCGGCTCGAGGCGGTCTTTTCGGAGGAGATGGCGGCGCGGTTTCGCGAGGAAGATCGCACGGTGCTGGCGGCGAACGGGCGCGCGGTGGAGATGGATGTGCAGATTGGGCAGAGTCATTTTCGAGTGTGCAAATTTCCGCTGCACGCGGACGACGGGACGTGGCGGGTCGGCGGGATCGCGCTGGACGTGACCGAGCAGCGGCGGACGCTGGCGGATTTGCAGGAGAAGTCGGAGCTGCTCGGGTCGGTCACGGAGACCTTGCGGGTCTATTTGGACCAGGGCGATTGGAAGACGGCGCACGGGCTTTTGTTGAAGTGCGCGTTGCGAGTGACGGAGAGCGAGTTCGGCCTCGTGGCGGTGGTGGTGGGCGGATCGCGTTTACGCGTGCTCGCGCATGAAGGCATGCGCTGGCAGGGCGAGGAAGAGCGCGCGTGGTTGGGCGAGGTCGTCCGCGACGATGCGGAGCACGGATACTTCGAGGTGACGAATCTCGACAGCGTGCTGGGCCGCGTGGTGACGAGTGGTGAAGTCGCGACGGAGCAGGAGTTGAAAACGCGTGGGGCGGTGGCAGAGAGCCGGCGAACGATGAAGGCGTTTCTTGGCGTGCCGGTGCGTTGCGGCCGGGAAGTGGTGGGCGTGATCGCGGTGGCGAATCGGCGGGGTGGATACGATGCCTCGACGCAGGGGCAGCTCGAGATGCTGGTGCAACAGGCGGGAGTGTTATGCGATAGCTATCGGCGCGACCTCCGCGAAAGCGCGCTCGCGGAGCAAGTCAGGGTATCGCAGAAAATGGAAGCGATCGGATTGCTCGCGGGGGGCGTGGCGCACGACTTCAACAACCTGCTGCAAGTGATCCAGGGTTATACGTCGATCGCGTTGGATGCGGCGACGCCGCCGACGGAGCGGCAGGCGAGCCTCGAGCAGGTGAAAGGCGCGGGTCAGCGGGCGGCGCAGCTCACGCAACAATTACTGGCTTTCAGCCGGCAGCAGCGGTTGCAGAAAGCGGATCTGGATTTGAATCAGGCGATCAAGGATCTGCTGCGCATGCTGGCGCGGCTGATTGGCGAGCACATCGCGGTCGACTTTATTCCGGGGCACGATCTGGGAAATGTTTTCGCCGATCGCGCGCAGGTGGACCAGGTGCTGTTGAACCTTTGTTTGAACGCGCGCGACGCGATGCCGAATGGCGGACGGATCACGATCGAAACGGAGAACGTGCTCGTGAACGGACGGTTTCAGGAAAGCCATCCGTGGGCCAAGCCGGGGCGGTATGTGCTGGTGTCGGTCACCGACAACGGCATCGGGATGGACAAGGAGACGCAGGCGCGGATTTTCGAGCCGTTCTTCTCGACGAAGGCGAAGGATCGCGGGACGGGATTGGGGTTGGCGGTCGTGTATGGCGTGGTGAAACAGCACGACGGAATGGTGCATGTTTACAGCGAGTGCGGGAAAGGGACGACGTTCAAAGTTTACCTGCCGATCGTCGGTCGGATGGCGGCGGAAGTGGGTCCGAAACATGTTCCGGCGGTGCGTCGCGGGACGGAAACAATCCTGCTCGCGGAGGACGATCCCCTGGTGCGCGATCTTGCGAGCCGGATTCTCAAGCGAGCGGGTTATCACGTGCTCGTGGCGAACGATGGGGCGGAAGCGTGCAGCGTGTTTGCCGAGCAGGCGGCGGACGTTTCGCTGATGGTGCTCGACGTGGTGATGCCTCATCTGGGCGGGCCGGACGCGTATCAAAGAATGTCGCAGCAACGGCCGGGAATTCCGGTGGTATTTTGCAGCGGATACGCGGGGTCTGCGCTGGAAGGATATCGTTTCGATGCTCCGGGCATGAGGCTGTTGCCGAAGCCGTATGGCGCGGACGAGATTCTTTTGGCGGTGCGCGAAGCGCTCGATCGGGCGGTGAAGAACTGACTGTAGCGGGGGGCGTGGCGAGGCTTCGGAGAAAATCGCTGCGCCAGCGTAAACGGCCCGTAAAAGCCGCCTCGCCCGGTAGGCAGCGGGCGGGATTTCTGTTTTAACATGCTCAGGCGCACCGCCCCGCTTCACCATGAACCCATCTGCTTCCTCCGAGCCGGCGCTGAGACTCTCGCGTCGTTCCCCCCTTGATTCAGGCAGCGGCACGGTTTCGCCCATGTCCGACATTCGTAGCGATCTCGGCGGCCAGCTGGCGGCCGATTTGGAAGCGCTGCGCGAGCGCGAGGAGAATTTGCGGCGCTATGAAGTGCGATTGCGCGAATGGCAGACGCAACTCGACGCGACGGTGGCGGCGGGCGGAAGCGCGTCGCCATTCATGCGCAGCCCGAGCACGCATCCTTTTCCGAATTCGGTTCCGGCGGATTCTGCGTTGGAAGCAGCGTGGGCGAAATTCCATCGCGCGCGCGCGTTGCTTGAAGCGGAGCAGAATCAGTTGCGCGATGACCGGCTCGTGTTGCGCGACAAGGAGCAGATGCTGTCGCAACGTGAGGCGGATCTGGCGGAGCGGGAAGCACGGGTGGCGCAGAAGGAGACGGAGGCAGGAACGCTGCCGGCTCCGTCGGCCGTTCAGCGGCTCACGCAAGCGCCGTTTCTGGCGGCGAAGGCGGTGTTTCGGGGTGGACGCTGAGAACACGTAAAAAACGAGCGACCCGCGTAACCGAAGTGCGGAAGATGGGTCCATCCGTCGAGTCCTTCCAGCTCGATGAATCCGACCGTTCCTCCCTTTGCGGGCACCAAGCCCGTGTTGAAGCTGCCGCGTCGAGCGGGGGCTAGTTCGACCAACCTTCCCCAACCGACCGCTCCCTGGCACACGGCCAACGAGTTGGAGGAGCTACGAAAACGGGAGGCGAACCTCGCGGACTACGAGGCGAGACTGCGAGCGTGGCAGGCGCAGCTCGATGCCTGTCAGCGCACGCCAGCCATGGCTGCAATGACGGCGACGCCCTTCACGCGTCCGGTGGCGGAGGGCGGCATGGTGAACGATCCCGTTTTGAATTCGGCTTGGGGCCGGCTGTATCGTGCGCGCGAGTTGCTTGAAGCGGAGCAGCGACATGTGCGCGATGAACGTATCGCGCATCGGGAGACGGAGCTGCGTTTGAAACAACGCGAGGCGGAACTCGACAAACGCGAAGCGCGCCTGGTTGAGCGGGAGCGGGCGGTGGAAGCCACTTTGCGGGCGGTGGAGTCGCGGAAAATGGGGGCGGTTTTGCGACGTGTGATCGGGAAGCCGGTGCGCGCGCTGAAGAGTCGCAGGTGAAGCTTGAGGAGCTGCCGTTCGGCGCGAGGTGGAAAAATCCGCTTGCGCGAGACGTGGGCCTTCAACATCACGACGGGCAATGAATCTCGCCGTTAACGTCCGCGCCAGCGCTGCCGTCGTCGTCATGACGAACGGTAAACGCGTCCGTTGGCACGGGTCGGCCCGGCGACGATGGTCATGCGCAGGAAGCGCGAAAGCAGTCTGAAGACTGCGTGAAACCACGAACCGCCGAGCCCGACTCAACCGAGTCGGGCTTTTTGTGTTCCCGACTCCCAACCTCAAACCCACGATCAAGATGTCAGTCCTCGCTCCTCCCAGAACTCCTCCTGCTCCGCCCGAAATAGAACTGCCGGACGTGTCGTTTTTCGGCCGCTCGCTCGACGAATACGTGCAGTTTTTCTCGCTCGATGTGCCGGCGTTGCGCGGCGCGTCCGTGCTCGATGTGGCGGCGGGACCGTCGTCGTTCACGGCGGAAGCGTGCCGGCGAGGGATCGATGCGGTGGCGGTCGATCCGCTGTATGGTTCGAGTCGCGAAGCGTTGGGTGCGCGGGTGCAGCGGGACTATGCGGCGATGTTTGCGCAGATGCGCGCGAAACGGCGCTTGTTCAAGCTCGGACGTCGGCCGGCTGCGGCTGCTTCGGCCCGAATGAATAACAACAGTCGGACGCGGCGCGCTTCGCCGGAGACGGCCGCGATTGCGCAGGCGATTGCGATGCGGGCGGTCGGTGCATCGTCGAAATCGCGCGCGTATTTCGCATCGATCGACGAAGCCGAGTCGGAAAGGCGCGCGGCGGCGCAACGGTTTTTGTCGGATTACGAAACGCACTATCCGCATGCCCGCTACGTGTATGGCACGCTGCCGCGGCTGCCGTTTCTGGATGGAGCGTTCGATCTCGTGCTGTGCGCTCACCTGCTGTTCACGTATGCGAAGCGGTTCGACTTTGCGTGGCATCTCGCCGCGTGTCGCGAACTCGCGCGGGTGAGCGCCGGCGAAGTGAGGATTCATCCGGTTTGCGGTGCGGATGGCCGGACGTATGCGGAGCTGGATCGGCTGCAGGAAGAGCTGCAGGCGGGCGGAATCGCGAGCCAGTTGGTGCGCGTGAACTATGAGTTCTTCGTTGGTGCGAGCTCCATGCTTGTGCTCAACCCTCGCGTGTCATGAGTGCGACCAGCGGATGCGCGAACACGCCGGAGCCGCCGTATATCGCGGTGATTTTCACGTCGAAGCGGACGGGAATCGATCGCGGTTACGAGGCGATGGCGGAACGAATGGTGGAGCTGGCGGCGAAGCAGCCGGGGTTTCTTGGCGTGGAAAGCGCGCGAGGGGCCGATGGCTTGGGCATCACGGTAAGTTACTGGCGCGACGAAGCGTCGATTGCGGCGTGGAAACGCGATGAGGACCATCGCGCGGCGCAGCAGGCGGGCCGGGCGATGTGGTATGCAGATTATCGTGTGCGCATCGCGAAGGTGGAGCGTGCGTATGGAAATATCTGATACGCGAGCCCGCTGCGGCGGAGCGAGAGACGCCCTTGCAGGCGGCTAGAAGCGGGCGGTGACTTCCTGTTGGTGGCCGGGGTCGACGGTGAGTTCGCCGAGCGAGGCGCATTCGGTCTCGTCGTTTTTGTAGAGCTTGAAGCGGATCGGCGAGGACGCGTCGGACGTTTCCCAGCGCCATTTTCCGATCGAGACGAATTGGAGCGGCACGCCTTTGTCCCAGCTCAACCCGGGGCCATCTCCGCGAATGAAAAGACGATTGCCGATGCCGATGTAAGCGGTGGCGATGAGGCGCGTGGCGCCATCGGACGAGAGCACGCTTTCCACGGCGTCGCCGGCGGTCATGGGGACGTCGTCATCGGATGCAGGAGGCGTGGTGGGGATATCGTCGAGCGGGAGGTCGAGCGAGGGCGTGGGATCTGGCTCGGGTTTGCGCGGCGCGCGTTTGCGAGGTGGACGATCGGCCGGAGGCGCGCTCGATTCGGGGGAGGGTTCGAGGGAGGGTGTTTCGACGGCAGGTGTTTCCGCCGGGGCGACAGGAACCGTGACGGATTCGGGCGCGAACGGATGATCGCTGCGCGGAGCGACGGGTTCGATGGCGGGAATTGTATCCGCGGGAATGGGACGCGGTTCTTCGGTCGGAGTGGAGATGGGTTCCGCTGCGGCTGGCGGGGCAGACGGGGCTGGTTCGCCTGCGGGCGGTTGAGGCGCGGGCGTTTCGGAAGACGGGGCGGGCGATTCCTCGGTGGAGACGGACTCGTCGCGGCGCGGTTTGCGCGAGCGTTTCGGTGGCGAAACCGTTTCGGCGGCGGGTGCTGGGGGCGAAATCTCGGCGGGAGGTGTCGGCGTGGGGGCGAGTGCGGGCGTGGCCGGTGCGATGCCGGTAGCGGCTTTGGCGGCGGCGGTTTCGATGGCTGCGATCACGGCGGCGGCGCGCTCGGCGAATTTGGCTTCGATGGCGGCGAGGGTTTTCGATTCGGCGTCGGAGCGTTCGCGCGTGAACGCAGCGAGGGCTTCGGAGATGGCGCCGGCGACGTCGGTGTGTCCGCGAGACGGGGCGGTTTCGGCGCGTTGGAGAGCCTCGGCGTGCGAGGTAAGATGCTGCCGGGCGGCGGCGTCGAGCTTAGCGAGTTCGGCGACGGATTGCTGAATTTTGTCGGCGAGGGTGGCGAGCCGCTCGCTTTCGGTGGCGCGGAGCTCGGCGAGTTCTTTTTCGAGTTCCTCGCGGTCGTCGTCGCGGGCGTTCTCGAGCTGGGCGTTGAATTCGGAAATCTTGTCCTGGAGTTTGTGGGGCAGTTGTTCTGCCTGCTTCAGGCTCTTGTGTGCGATCTCGACGATCTGGTGGAGACCGTTGGCGGCGATGCTGATTTGCTCGGCGGCGTTGGTGAGGGTGCGCGAGAGGGCGTCGAGCCCGCGTTGGCGTTCGTCGAGGGCTTCGTCCTGGCGCCGCGCGTAATCGGTGAGAAACGGAATGGCGCCGAGGACTGTGCCCAAGGCGACGCAGACGACGACGGCGATGAGCGTGGTCGAATCGAGCGGCGCGGGGTGCGTGGCGACGAGGTAGCCGGCGATTCCGAGGAGAATCAGATCGCCGATAATGAAAGGCAGTTTGGGCAGCTTCGGAGTCTGGTCGGGGAGGCTCATGGTCGGCTGGCAGAGACGTTTGCCGTGACGTGGGTGGAGCGGCGTCGGGCGCGGTCGGTTGTGCGACGCGCAGGGGGGATTTTCAATCACGGAGTGGCTGGGCTGCATGGGGAAACGCAAGCGGCGGCGCGGCGGATTGCATTCGGCGGGGCGACGTGCATTCGTGTGGGCCATGAGCCTGGCTAACTTTCTGCGGATCGAGCGGGAGGAGCGCGATGGATCCCGGCACTACGTGGTGCATACGCACGATCCGAAATTTTCGATGGAGCTGACGCCTGACCGGGAGGCTCCGGACAAGGTCGGCAAAGGTGTGATCAAGCGCGTATGCGTGCCGAATTCGTGGGCGGGGGATTACGGCAAGTATGCGAAGCTGATGAACGCGGCGCAGGAGTTTTTCACGCAGTCGTTTGCGGAGCCGGTGGCGAAACCGGCGATGCGGCGGTTGGCGCGGTGAGGGAAAAACGAGCGAGCTGAGGGAAGGTGGAAAACCATCTCAGGCTTTGGGCACGTTGGGGCGGACGTCGCTGTTCGTTGGCGATTCTGGCCGAGCCGAGTTTAGAGGCGGCGCCAAGTCATGAAGGCTAGTGAGATCAGCAGTCCGATTCGGAGGGCGCCTTCGAAAGTGAGGATGACGAGCGTCCACTTGAGGCCGGTGTTGCGACGGGAGGCGTAGCCGAGGGCGGACGCGGCGAGGAGGCAGAGGGCTTGGAGTCGGGCGAACGGGAGCAGGAGCAGAGATGCCATCCAAAGCCAGTAGAGAAAGAGCGTGAGCGTCCAAAGGAAGGCGGTGACTTCGCCGAGGCCGAGTGCGCGAGGGTCGCCGTTGCGAGCGATCTGTTTGATGCCGAGGTAGCGTTCGCAGATCACGAGCTGCCAAATCTCGAAAACGAGAAAGACAGGGGCGAGCGCGGCGAGGACGAGCATGCGGCGGGAGATTCAGGCGCAGCGGCGGACGCGCCAAGATTCGAATGAGCCGGAGGAAGAATTCGAGCGCGGTTGCGGGCGGCGAGGTCGCGGTTATGATGGAGATGCGTCGCGGGCCAGCGGTGGCGTGAAACCCCGGAACGAAAGGCGAGTATGAACCCGTTGACGATGATCTTGAGTTATGTGGTGACCGCGGTCGTGGCCGGGGTCTTGGGCGGCGTGGCAATGTTGGGTGTGATGGAATTGATGACCCGTGGAGGGCTGGCGCGCGGCAACATGGTGGTGGCGCTCGGCGGGTTGGTCACGAAGACGCGCGGCAACGCGTTTCGAGTGGGGATGATTTTGCACACGATTTCCGCGATCGGTTTCGCGATGGTCTATGCGATGGCGATCTTGTGGTTCGGAAAGTCGGAGATGCCGGAGGCGCTGTTTGTGGGAATCGGGCTAGGCTTTCTCCACGGACTGATCGTGAGCTTGATGCTGGTTTGGGTGGTGGCGGAAGGGCATCCCTTTGAGGAATACACGGACGCGGGACTCGCGGTGGGATTAAGCCACTTGTTGGGGCACGTGGCGTATGGCGCCGTCGTGGGGCTGACGGTGGGCGTGTCGCCGATATGAAGAAGCGCGGTGGGGCGCCGCGCTTCTATGGGGCTGCGTCCTATTTGCCGGAATACCAAACGCCGCGACGCCAATTGTGGCGGCGGAGACGCATGAGCAGATCGGCGCGCATCGGAGGCAGGTCGCTGACGGCGCAGTTGGCTTCGGCCTGAGCGACGGTGCGGATGCCCGGGATAACGGTGGAGACAGCGGGGTGGGCGAGGACGAATTTGATGGCCGCTTGGGCCATCGTGTAGGACGAGCCTTCGAGGTCGCCGCGGATTTCCTCGGCGCGGGCGACGGCGCGGGCGAGGCGGTCGCCTTCGAAATATTTGGAACGGAAATCGTCGGGGGCGAACGTGGTGTCGGCGGTGAATTTGCCGGTGAGCACGCCTTCGTCGAAGACGACGCGCACGATGACGCCGACGCCGCATTCCTTGGCCACATCGAGCAGTTCGGCGGCGGGTTCTTGTTCGAAAAGGTTGTAGATGACCTGAACGCTATCGATCCACCCGCCGCGCATGAGATCGATGACGCTGTTCTGGTCCTGCTCGGGGGTGGAGACGCCGATGAGCCCGAGTTTTCCCTCGGACTGGAGGGTGCGGAGGATTTTGAAAGGCGTGGGATTGCGATTCCAGGCGCGCGTCCAGGTGTGGAGTTGGAGGAGGTCGATTTTTTCGACGCCGAGATTGGCGCAGCGGGTGGCGATGTTTTCGCGCAGGTAGGTTTCCGAGTAGCGCTCCTCTGCACGATCGTAAGGCGAAGGGGGCCAGGTGCCGTCGGACGGCGGCGTTTTGGTGGCGACGAAGATGCGTTCCTTTTTGCCGGCGGCGGTGCGTTCGCGGAGAACCTGTGCGATGAGCTTTTCGCTGCGGCCGTCGCCGTAGCCGGCGGCGGTGTCGATGAAGTTGACGCCGAGATCGAGCGCGCGGTGAAGCGCGGCGAGCGAGTCGGTGTCGGCTTGTGCGCCCCAAGAGCCGCCGATCGCCCAGGCGCCGAAGCCGATTTCAGAGATGTTGAAAGGATGTCTGCCGAAGGCGCGGTGTTTCATGGAGCTTCACCTTGAGCACGTCGGAGCGTCTCGGCGCGAGCGAAATTCAAGATCCCCGTAAAAACGAAAACAGCGGAGCCGCGCGGGCTCCGCTGTGACGAAAGGAAGAATGGACGGGAGATGCTATTCCGTAACGGAACTGCGGAGATTCTTCATCTCGGCTTGGACATCATCGACGAGGGCGTTGAAGCGGGCTTTGTCGAAGTTGTCTTCGAGATCGTCGAGTCGATCTTCGAGTGCGTCGACCCGGTCGTCGGCGGCATCCCGGGCGACGCCGCGGGGCATAGCGTCGACGCGGTCATCGAGTTCGTCGATGCGCTTTTCGAGCGCCTTGAGGGCTTCGCGCGCGGCGACCTTGTCGGTTTCGAGCGGTCGGTTCTTGTAGGAGTCGAGATCGAGCGCAGCGGCCGCGTGGTCACCGGCGCGACGCGCGTCGCGTTTGGCCTCGTCGAGCGTGTCGCCGACTTCACGGCGGGCGTTGCTGACGTCGTCACGGTTGAACGTGCGCTTGGTCCAGGCCGCGAGGCGATTGGCTTCGGCGCGAACATCGGCCTTCAATTCTTCGTAGCGCGCTTTCGCGTAGGTTTTGCGCAGGTCGTTGCGACGTTCCTTGAGGACATCGATGCGGGCGCGAGCGGCTTCGCGTTCGCTCATGTCGGGCGCGCTGTCGACGAGCACATCGAGGCGATCGATCTCGGCGTTGATTTCGTCGAGAGCGGCTTTGGCGGCGTCGCCTTTGACTTCGGAGATTTCGGCTTTGGCGCGCGCGGTGGCTTCGCTGGCCGAGAGGGCGATCGGCGTCGCGGCAAAGGCAGCGAGAGCCGGCACGAGAATGTAGCGGGGAAGGGAGGTTTTCATGTTGGGTAGTTTGATTGAGGATTAGAGACGCGGCCCGGGGGCTCGCGTGGGATTTGTGCGTTAGTTCGTCGTGCACGCGGAGCGGTTCCGAAGAAGGGAGCCGGTCGGATGGGCGTTTAAGAGATTTGCCCGATTGTGAGGCGCAGGGAGAGGAGGAAAACGGGACGAAAAAAGGCAGGTCTTGCGACCTGCCTCGGGGCGAGTGGATGGTGGAAGAGGTTAGCCTGAGGCGTGTTCGTCGGGAATGCGCATGCTATAGAAACTGCGGTAGATAAAAACGAGGGCGATGGCGAAGAACACGCCGCCGATCGCGTGCTTGGCGGTGACATTGGTCATGGTGACAGCGATTTCGACGGCGAGCAGGCCGAAGAGGGTAGCGAACTTGATGATCGGGTTCATCGCGACGGAAGAGGTGTCCTTGAACGGATCGCCGACTGTGTCGCCCACGACGGTCGCGGCGTGGAGGTCGGTGCCTTTTTGGCGGAGCTCGACCTCGACGATTTTCTTGGCGTTGTCCCAAGCGCCGCCGGCGTTGGCCATGAAGATGGCCTGGAAGAGGCCGAAGAAGGCGATGCCGATCAGGTATCCGATAAAGAAATACGCGTTGAAGAAGGGCAGGGCGAGCGCGAGGCAGAAGACGACGATGAAGATATTCCACATGCCCTTTTGCGCATAGATGGTGCAGATCCGGACGACCTCCTTGCTGTCTTTTTCGGACGCGGTCGTGGCGTCGAGTTTCATGTTCTCCTTGATGTAAACGACGGCGCGGTAGGCGCCGGTTACGACGGCCTGGCAGGAGGCGCCGGTGAACCAGTAGATCACGGCGCCGCCCATGATAAGGCCGAGGATGATCTCGGGCTGCACGATGGAGAGCCGCGTGACGACGTCGCCGAAAAGATTTTCGAGCAGCATGATGATGCCGAAAACCATGGTGGTGGCGCCGACGACGGCGGTGCCGATGAGGACCGGTTTGGCGGTGGCTTTGAACGTGTTGCCCGCGCCGTCGCCTTTTTCGAGCTGGTATTTCGCGTTTTCGAAATCAGGTGAGAAGCCGAAGTCGCGCGAGACCTCGTCGCGGATGTTGGGACGGGCTTCGATCTGCGAGAGTTCGTAAACGGATTGAGCGTTGTCGGTCACGGGACCGTAGCTGTCGACGGCGATGGTGACGGGCCCCATGCCGAGAAAGCCGAACGCGACTAAACCGAACGCGAAGATGGGCGCGGCGAAGAGGAACTTCGTCGGCATGATCGAGAGCAAAGCGGGATTTTGGGAGAAGTAGTAGGAGACGAACATCAGCACCATGATGATGAGGCCCATCCAGAACGCGGAGAAGTTGCCCGCGACGAAGCCCGAGAGGATGTTGAGCGAGGCGCCGCCGTGGCGGGAGCAGTTGGTGACCTCCTTGACGTGCCGGGAGTTGGTGCTGACGAAGACCTTCGTGAATTCCGGAATCACGGCGCCGGCGATGGTGCCGCAGCTGATGATGACGGACAGCACCCACCAAAGTGCGGGATCGAGGCCGGGTTGGTGCGCGAGCAGGTAGTAACTTGCGGCGAACGTGATTGCGATGGAGATGGCGGACGTGAGCCAGACGAGGTGCGTGAGAGGGGCTTCGAAATCGAAGTCTTTTTTTCCGCCGTAGAACGCTTTCGCGAGCGCCTCGTTGATGAAATAGGAGAGGAGCGACGTGACGATCATCAACGCGCGCATGGCGAACAGCCAGATGATGAGCGTGGCGCAAACCTCGGGGGCGGCGGCGAGGGCGAGCGCGAGGAAAGCGATGAGGGCGACGCCGGTGACGCCGTAGGTTTCGAAACCGTCGGCGGTGGGGCCGACGCTATCGCCGGCGTTGTCGCCGGTGCAGTCGGCGATCACGCCCGGGTTCTTTGGGTCGTCTTCGGGAAGTTTGAAGACGATCTTCATGAGGTCCGAGCCGATGTCGGCGATCTTGGTGAAGATGCCGCCGCAGATGCGCAGAACCGCGGCGCCCAGCGATTCGCCGATTGCGAAGCCGATGAAGCAGGGTCCGACGAGATCGCGCGGCAGGAACACCAGAATGCAGATCATGAAAAACAGCTCCACGCACACGAGCAGCAGGCCGACGCTCATGCCGGAGCGCAGCGGAATGCCGAGGGTGGCGAGCGGATTGCCGCGCAAAGCGGAGAATGCGGTGCGGGAGTTGGCGACGGTGTTGATGCGGATGCCGAACCAGGCGACGCCGTAGGAGCCCAGAATGCCGAGGACGGATGAAAGGAGGATGACGACGACGGGCCCGGCGGTCATGTGTGACAGCACGCCGAAATAATAAATCATGCACGCGGCGATCAGCACCCAGAGGATGGCGAGAAATTTGCCCTGTGTGAAAAGATAGGTTTTGCACGTTTCCCAAATGGTATGGGACACCGACGCCATCGAGGCGTGGACCGGGAGCATCTTGGTCTGCCAGTATTGAAAGAGACCGAAGACCATGCCAATGGCGCATAGCGCGAGACCAATATACATCAGCGTGATTCCGCTGGTGCCTCCGAGGCCAGTGAAGCTGATCTGGGTAAGGTCGGGTATTTGGATATTGGCCTCGCTGGCGTGAGCGACCGACGTAACGGACGCCGTCGCAGCGACGGCGCCCCATTTGGGGAGATAGGGTAGCTGCATAAGGGGTAAGGGGTGAAAAGAACGGACGAGGTGCGGACGCGCAGGGTTGTGTCCGCGGCGGTGGGGTGCCGCGAGTCTATTCTGGCCGAAGAACAGCGGGGAAATACCCGATATACAAAACGCGGGAAACGCACCGCGCCTTGGGGTTGAGTCCCGTGAACGGGGGCTGCAGCTATGCGGCGGAGGAGCCGGGAGAAGTCTCTTTCGTGGGCAGGCCGAAACCTTCGGTGACGGAGCGGCAGAGTCCGATGAATGTTTCCTCGCCGAGCGGCAGACGGCGGCCTTTCAGGTGCGCCACGCCCCACGTCCGACGCAGACGACGGCGGCCGAGCGGGAAGTCGATGAGGACACCGGACTCGAGTTCGGCGCGAGCGATCCAAGGCGCGAGCACCCCGATGCCGACGCCAATTTTCACGAGCTCCTTGATGGCATCCATCGCGCCCAGCTCGATATAGTGTCCGAACGCCATTCGCTCGTCGCGAAAGTATTCGCTGACGAGACGGAACGTATAACTGGATTTATTATACAACACGAGCGTCTCGCTCTCGAGCGTATCGCGCAGCACGCGGCGCGCGCGCGCCCACGGGTGCATCGGTGACGTGACGAAGCGCAGTTCGTCGGAGAACAAAGGCACGAACTCGAATTCGCCGGTTGTTTCCGGTTCGAGCATGATGGAGAGATCGATGCGGTTGTTCTGGAGAAGCTCGACCTGTTGCGCGTGATCGCCGGGTTCGATCGTGATCACGCACTTGGGGAAACTCTGCTTGAACTCGCGGAGCACTGTGGGGAGCAGATACTGGCACGCGGTCGTGCTGGCGCCGACGCGCAGGCGACCGTGGCCCCAGCGCGAGAGTGCGTCGAGGCCGGCACGAGCGGCGTCCATCTCGCGCAGGATTTTCTCGGTGTGGCGGAGAAATTGTTCGCCGGCCTGCGTGAGAAGAACGTGACGCCCGGCGCGGTCGACCAAGCGGCTGCCGACCTCCGCTTCGAGGGCCTTGATGGCGTGGCTGACGGCGCTTTGCGTGAGGAACAATTCCTTGGCCGCGCGCGTAAAGCTCTGGCAACGCGCGAGTGCGGCGAAAGCGAGCAGCTGGCGGCTGTCGAGCGGGCGATTCATCGATGAGTGCCTTTCATTGATCGCATGAAATCTTTGCAAAGCACTTATCAGGCCAGCTCCCGGTTGTGGCATGTCGGCGGCTGAAAGGTCCGGCGAATGTGATGAACATCTCCGCTCCCAAATCAGCTCCCAGCAGACGCGCGCTGCGTATCGGATTTCTTGCGTTGACCGATGCGGCGCCGCTGATCGTGGCGCAGCGATTGGGGATGTTTGCGCGGCGCGGCTTGAACGTGGTGTTGGAGCGCGAAGTAGGTTGGGCGACGATCCGGGAGAAAATTCTCTACGGAGAACTCGATGCGGCACCGGCGCCGGCGCCGATGTTGTGGTCGGCGCAGTTGGGGCTCGGCTGCGTGGCGCGGTCGGTGTTGACGGCGTTCGTCTTCAATCTTCACGGCAACGCGCTGACGCTTTCTAACCGGCTCCATGCGGAAGGCGTGCGGGATGCTGCGACCCTGCGGGCGGTGGCGCGGGCCCGGCGAGGCGAAAGCCGGCTTACGATCGGCGTGGTGTTTCCCTTCTCGTCGCATCACCTGATGTTGCTGCAATGGTTCGCGTCAGCGGGAATTCGCGCGGAAGCGGATGTGCGGATCGCGATCGTGCCGCCGGCGCAGATGTTTCGGAATCTCGAGGCGAGCACGATTGACGGGTATTGCGCCGGTGAGCCGTGGAACTCGATCGCGGTGCGTGCGGGAATTGGCTGGTGTCCGGCGTGGAGTGCAGCGCATTCGCCCGGGCACGTCGAAAAAGTGCTGATGGTCACTGAGGATTTCGCGACCGGGCGCGCGGCGGAGCATGCGGCGCTGGTCGCGGCGCTCGCGGAAGCGGCGGAATGGTGCGATGAGCCGAAAAACCGCGAACAGCTGCCGGCGCTGCTGAGCGAGTCGTCGCATCTCAACCTCCCGGCGCGCGTGATCGCCCCGGCATTGCGGGGACGCTTCGAATGCGGGCACGGACGCATCGAGCATGTGCCGGATTTTCTGGTGTTTCACCGCGGCGGGGCGAATGCGCCGACCGAGGAAAAGGCGATGGCGCTTCAACGGGAACTCGTGGCCGCGGCGATTCTTCCGAGGGGCGTCGATGCGACGCTGCCGTGCCGCCTGTTTCGCGAAGACCTATATCGGGCGGCCCTCCATTCCCGGCGCGCGCATGAAATCGTTTCGTAACCAAAATTTCATGACAACGCCGGCACGGCTGAATCGCCGGCAGTTTATCTCGCGCGCGACCGTGGGCGTCGGCGCGGCGGCGCTGTGGAGCGCGCTCGGCACGCGCACGTGGGCGGCGACCGCGGCTTCCGTTTCAGACGCGCCGGAAAGTCCGGAGATGAACTTCGGCATCATCGCGCTCACGGATTGTTCGCCCATCGTGATCGCGCACGAAAAAGGTCTCTTCAAAAAATACGGCATCCGGTCGAAGGTGACGAAAGGCGCAAACTGGGCGGCGATCCGCGACAACCTTTCGGCGGGTTCGTTGCAGGCGACGCACATGCTGATCGGCATGCCGCTGGCGTCGACGATGGGGCTCGCCGGTTCGCCGAAGAAGCCGATGGTGATACCCTGGCTGATGAACCGTAATGGTCAGGCCATTACACTGAAGAACGATTGGAAGGGAAAGGTGGGCGCGGATCCGAAGGCGCTAAAACCCTTTGTCGATCAGGCCAAGAAGCTCGGCAAGCCGCTGACCTTTGCGATGACCTTTCCGCCGGGCACGCACGCGATGTGGATGCGTCTTTATCTCGGGCAAGGCGGGATCGATCCGGACAAAGATGTAACGCTCATCACCGTCCCGCCGGCGCAGATGGTGGCGAACATGAAGATTGGAAAGATGGATGGGTTTTGCGTGGGCGAGCCCTGGAACGCTCGAACGATCAACGATCGAATCGGGTTCACCTCTGTCGCGACGCAGGATCTGTGGAAGGATCACCCGGAGAAAGTCTGTGCGTTTACGGAGGAGTTCGCGGAGAAGACCCCAAAGACCGTGAAAGCGGTGCTCAAGGCGTTGCACGAAGCGAGTGTGTGGTTGGACGATCTCGATCACCGCGCCGAGCAGTGCGAGATCGTCTCAAGGGCGACCTACATCAATTGCGATCCGAAGACGATTTTGGGACGGCTCGTTGGCGAGCTCGATTATGGCGACGGCCGCACGGTGCGGGATGAGCACACCATGCATTTCAGCCGGCGGAACTGCAATTATCCGCAGCCGAAGTATGCGAAGTGGTTTCTGTCGCAGTATCGCCGGTGGGGCATGGTCGCGGGCGCGCCCGATTACGAAGGGATCACGCAGCGAGTGATGCGCACCGATCTCTACGAGGAAGCGATGAAGGAAATCGGTTATGCGCATGGCGGGCGGGATGAAACGCCCGAAACGCTTTTCGACGGAGTTACCTTCGATCCGAAAGATCCGGAAAGTTATGCGAAGAGCTTCGCGGTGAAGTCATTGAAAAGCTGATACGCGGGCTGACGACTCAAGCCGATGAAACTGCGCGGAAGCGCGGGACCGGCTTCGACATTCAGATGATCCTGCGGCACCGCCCGCACCCCCACGGTGCGGCGGCGGTGCTCCAACTGGATTCTTCGCTTCGCTCAGAATGACAAGAGGAGGGGGGACTTCAGAATGGCAGGCTGGGGTGACCGGTGATGAATGGGGTTCATCGGGCGGCGTAAAACTATTCATCGAGCAAATGAAGGGCGCGGGCGGGTGTTGGCGCGTGCGTTGCTCATGCGGCGGGGACACGCATGAACTTGGCGCAACTCAGACAAGCAGGACATTGGCCGACGCTGCTGACGTCGTTTCTCTACTTCGACGTCAGCTTCATGGTGTGGACGATTCTGGGTGCGTTGGGCGCGATGATTGCGCCGGCGCTGGGGCTCAGTGCGCAGGAAAAGTTTCTGATGGTATCGACGCCGATTCTCGCGGGCGCGTTCCTGCGGATCGTGTTGAGCTTGCTCGTGGATCGCATCGGGACGAAGCGCACGGGATTGCTGGCGCAGGTGGTGGTGATGCTCGGGCTGGCCGTGGCGTGGAAGGCGGGGCTTTCGACGCTGGGGCAGGCGCTCGCGCTGGGAGTGGTGTTGGGACTGGCCGGGGCGAGTTTCGCGGTCGCACTGCCGCAGTCGGGGCGGTGGTATCCGCCGCATTTACAAGGCGTGGTGCTCGGTTTGGCGGGCGCGGGAAATGTCGGCGTGGTGATCGATCATCTCGCGGCGCCGAGGATTGCGGCGGTGTATGGGTGGCAGGCGGTGTTTGGCGCGGCGCTGATTCCGTTGGCGATCGCGTTCGTGCTCTACGCGGTGTTCTCGAAGGAGCCGCCGGGGGAGTTCAAAAAGAAGACGCTGTCGGATTACGTGAAGCTGCTGCGGGAGCGCGACGCGCACTGGTTTTGTTTGTTCTACACGATCAGCTTTGGCGGGTTCGTGGGACTCGCGACGGCGTTCGCGATTTATTTTCGCGATGAGTTTGGGTTGGCGCCGGTGCAGGCGGGAGAGTTCGCGGCGTTCTGCACGTTGGTGGGTGCGCTGGGGCGTCCGGTGGGAGGCGCGCTCGCGGATCGGTTGGGCGGGATTCGCGCGCTGGGGGTGTTTTACACGGTGGCGGCGATCGCGTTGGTGGCGGCGGCGATGTCGCGGAATTTGTGGATGTGCGGAGCGGCGTTCTTCGTGGCGTCGGGGGCGTTTGGGATGTGCAACGGATCGGTGTTTCAACTGCTGCCCCAGCGCTTCGCGAAGGACATCAGCGTGATGACCGGTCTCGTGGGTTGTGGCGGCGGCATCGGGGGATTCGTGCTGGGAATGATGTTCGGCGCGTCGAAGGAACACACCGGCAGCTACGTCACGGGGATTTTGTTGTTCGCGGGATTATGCGTGGTGGCGCTGGCCGGATTGAAGTTGGTGAAGACGCGGTGGCGGACAACGTGGGGCGCGCTCGCGGCGGCGCGGATTTAAGGAGGCGGATGATTTGAGGAGGACGAATTGATCACATGAACGTTGTCCACTCAGGCTTCGCGCGAGCGGGGCGGGAAAACAAACCGTGCGATGATGCGTGGGCGGTGGTGGAAGGACGCGGGGCGCTGGTGGCGGCGCTGGCGGATGGCGTGGGTTCCGCGCGCGAAGGCGGTGCGGCGGCGCGACGCGCGGTGGAGATGTTGACCGATTACGGCGTGGCGCGGCCGCGGGCGTGGAGTCCGCGACGAGCGCTGGCGGAGTTCGCCGCGCAGATCAACCGACAACTCCACCAGGAAGCGATGGAGCGTCACGGTTCGCCGGAACTCGTGTGCACCCTGAGCGCGGTGGTGATCGAAGGCGGGTGGCTTTACGGCTGCAACCTGGGCGACTCGCCGGTGTTTCACTGGCGCGAGGGAAAACTGCGAACCTTGTCGGCGCGGCATGCGCTGGCGGAGCCGGGGATGGAGCACGGGCTGACGCGGGCGATCGGTCTCGAGCTGCATGCGGAGCCGGAGTTTTTCGAACTCGAGCTCGCGAATGGCGACGTGGTGTTGCTGTGCTCCGATGGCGTGACGGCGAACGTCGATGCAGCGCGGTTGACGGCGCTGCTGGCTCGAGGTGCGACGGCGCGGTCGGTCGTGCTCGAGGCGCACGTCGGCGCGATGGAAGGTGAGCACGTGCTCGACGACGCATCGGCGATCGTGCTCGAGATTGTCGATCGGGGACGATCCGCGGGCGCGGATGCGCAGCGGCTCGAGGTGGCGGGAACGTTGCGGGCGGGCGAGGTGATCGACGGGCACAGGCTGGTGCGATCGCTCGATCCGCATGAACGGGTGTGGTTGGCCAACGATGCGACGGGTGCGGCGGTGGTGTTGAAATTTCCGCCGCGAGATGCGGCGGAGACCGAGGCATTGCGCGATGCGTTTGTGCGTGAAGCGTGGAATGCGAGCCGGGTGACGACGGCGGATTTCGTGCGAGCGTGGACGCCGGCGGACGGGCCACTGCGTTTCTATGCGATGGAATATGTGAGCGCGCCGACGCTGCGCGACGAACTGCGCGCGGGAGTCCTGGCGGTGGAAGAGGCGCGCGAGCTCGGACGTTTCCTGGTGCGCGCGGCGCAAACGCTATTGAGCAACGATCTGGCGCACGGAGACATCAAACCGGAGAACATCCTGGTGTTGCGCGGCGGGAGTGCGGCCGGCGCGAGCGTGACCTTCAAGCTGCTCGATTTCGGCAGTGCGGCGGAGTTGTTTTCGGTGGCGTCGCGGGCGGGCACGCCGAGTTATCTGGCGCCCGAGCGATTTGGCGGAGCGGCGATCGCGGAGAGAACGGAGATCTTTGCGATCGGTGTGACGCTGTATGAGGCGCTGGCCGGCGGGTTCCCATATGGCGAGATCGAGCGATTTCAGACACCGCGCTTCGACACGCCGCCGAAGCGGTTGACGAAAGCGAATGCGGCGGTGCCGCCGTGGTTCGATGCGCTCGTGCTGCGGGCGGTCGAAGCGGACGCCGAGCGGAGGTATCAGGCGCTGTCGGAGTTGGCGTTCGATCTGGAGAATCCCGAGAAAGTGGCGCCGCACCATCGGAAGGATGCGCCGTTGATCGAGCGGAATCCGGTGCGATTTTACCAGGGGCTTTGCGTGCTGTTGGGCGCGGTAATCGTTGGGTTGTTGTGGGTTTTGGCGGGGGAGGTTTGAGCGGAGCGGAGTGGCGGTTCGAGCCCGGAGGATCGCGAGCGTTACCATGAAGCAGATTCATGGGTGACACTAATAGAATTCACAGCTCTCATTGATGGTTTGGGCAGGCGTGGCACCTCGGTTGCTGAAAAGGAGGCGTGTCATCCACGAGCGTCATGAACGATATCGTCCGCCCGCCGCAGCCTTTCACGCCTGAGCAAAAGGAGTATCTCGCCGGGTTCATGGCGGGCGTGGCGTCATCGGGTGTAGTGCCGTTTGTAGGACAGACGGAGCGCGGAGAAATCACGGCGACGCCGGCAGGGCCGGGTAGCGTGAATCTCGCGTCGCTTCCACGGGAGGAAACGGTGTTTGGCACCGCGCTGGGCGATTTGTGCAAAGAGGAACGGTGGAAGTATGACGAGAATCCGCTGGATGCGTGGGAGCGGCTGTTGCGGCATGTGGATGAGAACAAGTTTCCCGATCCGGAGCACACGTATCGGTTCAAGACCTTTGGGCTCTTCTATGTGGCACCGGCGCAGGACAGTTTCATGCTGCGGTTGCGAATTCCGGCGTGCGAGCTGACGGCGGTGCAGTTGCACGGGATTGCGGATCTCGCGAGCGAGTTGGGCGGCGGTTACGCGCACATCACGACCCGCGGGAATTTGCAGGTGCGGGAGTTCAAGCCGCGGGACATCATCAAGGTGGTGACGCGCGTGCAGGAGTTGGGGCTGACCTCGCGGGGATCGGGTGCGGACAACATTCGGAACATCACGGCGTCTCCAAATAGTGGATTCGATCCGGACGAATTGATCGACGTGCGGCCCTTCGCGAAAGGCCTGCATCATTACATTCTAAATCATCGCGATCTTTACGGGTTGCCGCGGAAGTTCAACGTGGCGTTCGACAATGGCGGAAGCATCTCCGTCGCGGCGGATACGAACGATATTGGGTTCTTCGCGGTGAGGGTGACGGAGAAGTCGTTGGCTGCGTCGGGGAATAAAGCCCTTCGTGCGGTGGAAGAGGGAATTTATTTTCGCGTGCAGTTGGGCGGGATCAGTGGGCACGGGGATTTTGCGAAAGACACGGGATTGCTGATCCGGCCGCATGAGGCGGTGGCGGTATCGGCCGCGATGATACGGGTTTTCGCGGAGAGCGGGGATCGGACGAATCGGAAGAAGGCGCGGCTCAAGTATGTGTTGGCGCAGTGGGGCGTGGAGAAGTTTCTCGAGGAAACGCAGAAGAAACTGGCGTTTACGCTGGGGCGTTTGCCGCTGGAGGCGTGCGAGCCGCGGCGGGCGGTGGTGAAGCATGGATGGCTGGGCGCGGCGAAGCAGGCGCAACCCGGTTTAAATTCGATTGGGCTGGGCAAGCCAGTGGGACGCATGACGGCGCGGCAGATGCACGCGCTGGCGGACCTGGCGATCCATTATGGAAAAGGCGAATTGCGGCTGACGGTGTGGCAGAGCGTGATCGTGCCACATGTGCCGGATGCGTTTGTGGAAACGTTCAAGCGCTCGGCGGCGCGACTGGGATTTTTTCACGAAGCGTCGTCGGCGGCGGGCGGGGTGATCGCGTGCACGGGGAATCGCGGGTGCAAGTATTCAAGTGCGGATACCAAGGCGCATGCGGTGGCGTTGATGAAACATTTGGGCGGGGCGACGCGCGTGGAGATGCCGGTGAATGTTCATTTCACGGGATGTCCGCATTCATGCGCGCAGCATTACTGCGGAGATATTGGATTCGTGGCGACGAAGCTGGCGGATGGCGGCGAAGGGTATCACGTCGTGCTCGGCGGCGGGATGGATCACGAGCAAGAGATTGCGCGGGAGATTTTTCGCGGCGTGCGCGCGGAGGAAGTGAACGGGTTGGTGGACCGGTTCCTGGCGACGTATTCGGCGGAGAAGCACGCGGGCGAGAGTTTCGTCGAGTGGGTTCGCCGGCACTCGGTGAAAGAACTGCAGGAAAAATTCAGCGAATAAGGAGGAGGATGATTTCGATGACAGCGGTTCCCTTCATTCCCGATAATGCGCCCTTCACGACGGAGCAGCGCGCGTGGCTCAATGGGTTTTTCGCGGGGATGTTTTCCCGCGGAACGGCGACAGGTGGAACGCAGGCGTCAGTCGTGCCGACCGCGCCGACTTTGGTGCCGTTGACGATCCTGTTTGGGTCGCAGACGGGCACGGCGGAAAGTTTGGCGAAGAAGGCGGCGAAGGAAGCGGGGAAGCGGAACTTCGCGGCCACGGTGCTCGACATGGCGCAGGCGGATTTGGCGAAGCTCGCGGGTGAGAAGAACGTGCTGGTGATTACGAGCACGTATGGCGACGGGGAGCCGCCGGACAACGCGAAGACGCTGCATGGGGCGTTGGCGGCGGCGGAGATGTCGCTGACGGGCGTGCGTTTCAGCGTGTGTGGATTGGGTGATACGAACTACGCGCAGTTTTGTCGGTGCGCGAAGGAGTTCGACGCGTGGCTGGAAAAGGCGGGAGCGAAGCGGGTGGCGGAGCGGGTGGAGTGCGATTTGGAGTATGAGGAGAAATTTAATGGGTGGTTGGAGGCGGCATTGGCGGCGCTGGCGGGTTCCGAGTTCAACGTTCCGAGTTCCGAGTCGGGGCGTGAAGCCCCTCCTGAAATTGAGATAGGTTATTCGCGGCAGAAGCCGTATGCGGCGTTGTTGGTGACGTCGCGGACGTTGAATGGCGCGGGCTCGGCGAAGCAGGTGAACCATGTGGAGTTCGATTTGGGCGAGTCGGGGTTGGTGTATGAGGCGGGCGACGCGCTGGGGGTTTACGCGCACAATTGTCCGGAGTTGGTGAACGACGTGCTGGCGGCGCTCGGTTGCGACGGCGAGGAAGCGGTGCCGGCGCCGGATGGAAGCAGCATTCCGCTGCGGCGGGCGTTGACGGAGTTTTATGATTTGGGAAAGCCGAGCGACGAACTGCGGACGCGGTGCGGCGGGGTGTCGGCGGGGCCTCACGTGGTGGATGCGTTGACGGGCGGGGTGAGCGTGAAGATTGCGCCGGCGGAGCTGGTGAAAACGCTGAAGAAACTGCAGCCGCGGCTGTATTCGATTTCGTCGTCACCGAAGGCGCATCCGGGACGAGTGCATCTGACGGTGGGCGCGGTTCGCTATGAAAAAGAAGGCCGGGCGCGCAAGGGTGTGTGCTCGACGTTTTTGGCGGAGCGGGCGCAGGCGGGCGTGACGCGCGTCGGTGTGTTTGTGCACGCGAACAACGCGTTTCGTCCGGCGGCGGAGTCCGATGCGCCGATGATCATGGTAGGACCGGGAACGGGGATTGCGCCGTTTCGGGCGTTTCTGGAGGAACGGCAGGCGACGGGAGCGAAAGGGAAGAACTGGTTGTTTTTCGGCGATCAGCGGGCGGGGACGGATTTTCTTTATCGCGAGGAGATCGAAGAGATGCAGCGGAGCGGTGTATTGACGCGGCTGGATACGGCGTTTTCGCGCGATCAGGCGGAGAAGATTTATGTGCAGCATCGGATGCTGGAACGGGCGGACGAATTGTTCGCGTGGTTGGAAGCGGGCGCGCACTTTTATGTATGCGGCGATGCGAGCCGGATGGCGAAGGATGTCGATGCGGCGTTGCGCGAGGTGATTGAGCGCGCGGGTGGGCGTTCGAAGGAGCAGGCCGCGGAGTATGTGGAGAAGCTGAAGGCCGCGAAACGATATGCGCGCGACGTGTATTGAAGATCACGATGGTTGCTTCGCGGGATAATTTTCCATTGCTGGCGGAGTTGCTGGCCGAGCAGCAAAAGCTGGCGACGCCCGTGGCGAAGTTTTCAGACGCGCACGAACGCGGAGGTGCGCCGGCGTTGGAGCCGGTTTATCGGGATCTGATTCCGCTGTCGGCGCCGAAAGCGGGGGAGCAGTATGCGTTCGAGGTGGAGTTGGATTCGTGCACGGGATGCAAGGCGTGTGTGTCGGCTTGCCATTCGTTGAACGGACTCGACGAAACGGAGACCTGGCGCGATGTGGGGCTGTTGGTGGGTGGGACGGATCGGAAACCCTTTCAGCAAACGGTGACGACGGCGTGTCATCACTGTGCGGATCCGGGATGTTTGAACGGATGTCCGGTGCTGGCGTATGAGAAAGATCCGGTGACGGGTATCGTGCGGCATCTCGATGATCAGTGCATCGGGTGCCAGTATTGCGTGCTGAAGTGTCCGTATGACGTTCCCAAATACAACGCGCGGCTCGGGATCGTGCGGAAATGCGATATGTGTCACGGCCGGCTGGCGGAAGGTGAAGCGCCGGCGTGCGTGCAGGCGTGTCCGACGCAGGCGATTCGGATTGTGACGGCGGCGAACGCGGCCGCGGTGCTCGCGGGCATGGGCGACGACGACGGACTTTTTTTGCCCGGCGCGCCGGCGCCGGATTATACGCGACCGACGACGCGGTATGTTTCGCAGAAGGGCGTGGCGCTGGATTTGCGCGCGGCGGATGCGAGTGTGCTGCGCGTGCAACCGACGCATGCGCCGCTGGTGTGGATGCTGACGCTGGTGCCGTTGGCGGTGGGGTGTTTTGCGGCGGCGGCGCTGTTGGGCGGCGGAGAGGGAAGTGTCATTCGTGATCTAACACGCTGCGGCGCGGTGGCGGCGGTGATCGGCGTGGCGGTGAGTGTGGGGCATTTGGGTCAGCCGGCGCGGGCGTGGCGGATTTTTCTGGGTTGGCGGAAGAGTTGGTTGAGTCGGGAGGCGATGGTGTTGGGTGCGTGGCTGCCGGTCGCGGCGGGGAGCGTGTGGTGGCCAGAATTGAACGGGGTGGCGGCAGGGATCGGGGCGGCCGGGCTCGCGTGTTCGGTGATGGTGTATGCGGATACGCGGCGGGCGTTTTGGTCGGCAGGCTTTGGGGCGGTGAAAATTTTGGGAGCGGCGGTGGTGTTGGGAGCGGCGATGGCGTTTGCGACGGGTGCGGCGGGAGAAGGGGCGGCGGCGGCGCTCGTCGTGGGCGTGTTGGCGAAGTTGGGGTGCGACGCGCGGGTGCTGCGTTCGCTCGATGAGGTGGACGAGGACGCGCCGGCGGCGGGGCTGGTGGCGTCGGCGCGATTGTTGAAGGGGCCGTTGTGGCGGGTGTTCGCGCTGCGTTTGCTGCTGGGATTGGTGGGCGGAGTGCTGCTGCCGCTCGTGGTGATTTCGGGGGATGCGGCGGCGGGGGTTTCGTGGGGCGTGTTGCTGCTGGTGGCGGCGGGAGAGTGGTTGGAGCGGTATTTGTTTTTCCGCGCGGTCGATGCGCCGAAGATGCCGGGGGTGGCGGCGTGAGCGCGATCGATGATCTGTTGCGGGCCCGCGTCGGTCCGATGACGAGCGAACTGGTGTTGCGGCCGGGGGCGTTTGGGTTGGGGCGGGTGCCGGCGCGGTTGAAACCGGTGGCGACGACGACGGCGGTGTGCGGATTTTGCAGCACCGGTTGTGGGTTGAAGATTCATCTCAATGAAGCCGGGGAAGCGATCAACCTGACGGCGGATCCGGATCATCCGGTGAATTTGGGCATGGCGTGTCCGAAAGGCTGGGAGGCGTTGACGCCGCTGGCGGCGAAGGATCGGGCGACGGCGCCGTTGTTGCGCAATCGGGTGACGGGTGAGTTGGAGCCGGTATCGTGGGTCGAGGCATTGGACGCGATGGTGAGGAATTTTCGCGGGATTCAGGAAAAGCACGGACGCGCGGCGGTGTCGTTTTTGAGCACGGGGCAGATCGTGACGGAGGAGATGGCGCTGCTCGGTGTGCTGGCGAAATTCGGGATGGGGATGCGTCATGTGGATTCGAATACACGGCAGTGCATGGCGACCTCGCACGTGGCGTATAAGCAGTCGTTCGGATTCGATGCGCCGCCGTTCACTTATGCGGATTTCGAGGAGAGCGATGCGCTGATCTTCATCGGGGCGAATCCGTGCATCGCGCATCCGATCATGTGGCAGCGCGTGATGCGGAATCGCCGGAAACCGGAGATCGTGGTGATCGATCCGCGGCGAACGGAGACGGCGATGGCGGCGACGCTGCACGTGGCGCTGCGCCCGAAGAGCGATCTCGTGCTGCTTTACGGATTGGCGAGAGCGTTGATCGAGCGTGGCGCGGTGAAGCGGGATTTCGTGGCGGCGCACACGAGCGGGTTTGCGGAGTTCGAAGCGTTTGTGGCGGAGTTCACGTGGGAACGGACGCTTGAAGAAACGGGGTTGGCGAAGGAGACGTTCGAGCGGCTGGCGGAAGTCGTGGCGCGGAGGGAGCGCGTGTCTTTTTGGTGGACGATGGGCGTGAATCAGAGTTACGAAGCGACGCGGACGGCGCAGGCGATCATCAATCTCGCGTTGATGACGGGGAATATCGGCCGGCCGGGGACGGGGGCGAATTCGATCACGGGTCAGTGCAATGCGATGGGGTCGCGGTTGTTTGGAAATGCGACGTCATTGATTGGTGGATACGATTTCGCGAAGGAAGGGCATCGGGCGCATGTCGCGCGGATCTTGGGCATCGAGGCGGCGGCGATCCCGGATGCGCCGGGGCTGGCGTATGATCAGATTCTGGACGCGATCGGGCGGAAGAAGATTCGCGGATTGTGGGTGATTGCGACGAACACGGCGCATTCGTGGATCAATCAGCGGAGGTTCGCGGAATTACGGGCGGGGTTGGATTTCCTGGTGGTGCAGGACATGTATGCGACGACGGAGACGGCGAGGATGGCTGATCTGGTTTTGCCGGCGGCGGGTTGGGGCGAGAAGGAAGGCGTGATCATCAACAGCGAGCGGCGGCTGGGGCGGGTGAAGAAAGTGGCGCGGGCGCCGGGGCAGGCGTTGAGCGATTTCGCGATCTTCAAGCTCGTGGCGGAGGCGTGGGGTTGTGGAGAGATGTTCCGAACGTGGAAGAGTCCCGAGGCGGTGTTTCAGATCCTGAAGGAACTGTCGCGCGGGCAGCCGTGCGATTTTTCCGGGATTCGGGATTACGCGCACATCGAGGCGGAAGGCGGGATTCAGTGGCCTTATGGCGCGGCGGACGCCGCGGCGGAGGAGGGAGCAAGGAGCAAGGAGCAGGACGGAAGAAGGAGGCAGCGGAGGCTGTTTGAGGATGGGCGGTTTTTCACGGCGGACGGGCGGGCGCGTTTTTTCTTCGATCAGCCGCGGCCGATGCCGGAGCAGCCGGATGCGGAGTATCCCTTGTTGTTGCTGACGGGACGCGGGTCGTCGGCGCAGTGGCATACGGGCTCGCGCACGGACAAGAGCGCGGTGCTGCGCAAACTCGCGCCGCAGGAATTGTATGTGGAAATCAATCCGCGGGACGCGGAGCGGTTGCGTGTGGCGGCGGGCGGGCGGGTGAAGGTGAGCTCGCGGCGCGGGAGTTGCGAGGCGCTCGCTTTTGTGACGCCGACGGTTCAAGTTGGACAGGTCTTTCTGCCGATGCATTTCCCCGATGTGAACAAGCTGACGTTTCCGGCGTTTGATCCGCATTCGCGTCAACCGAGCTACAAGGCGGCGGCGGTGCGGGTGGAGCGGGTGTCATGATGACGATCGAACGCATCTTCGTTTCGCCCGGGCATAATTTCTTTGGGCGGCATGGCCAGGCGGAGGGGATGCATCCGACGGTGGAAGTGGATGAAGTCGAATGCGTGGGGGGCGCGGGGCTGCGCGGAGATCGTTTTTTTGGATACAAGGAAAACTACAAAGGGCAGGTGACGCTGTTTTCGGCGGAGGTGTTTGCGCGGATGTGCGCGGAGTTGGGATTGGAGCGGGCGAGTCCCGCGGCGTTGCGCCGGAATGTGGTGGTGAGCGGGGTGGATTTGAACGCGCTGATCGGGAAGGAATTCGAGCTGCAAGGCGTGCGATTGGCGGGCGCGGAGGAATGCCGGCCGTGTTACTGGATGGATCGGGCGCTCGGACCGGGGGCGGAGGCGTGGTTGAAAGGACGCGGGGGATTGCGGTGTCGGATTTTGACGAACGGGTGGTGGCGGCGGGAACGAAATGCGAAGGCGGCGTGAGGCGAGGTCACGCCGTAGCGAAACCGTGGATACCGCGAAGAATGCGAGAAGACGCGAAGTGTCGGCGAAAAGGGTGAAGGCGGATTCGAGCGCGGTAGAGGGCGGGCAATTGCGCGGGTGCGGCGGCGCGGTGTTGGCAGGTGGGGAATCGCGGCGGATGGGGCGCGACAAGGCGTTGTTGCGCGTGGGCGGTGAGCCGATGTGGCGAAGGCAGGTGAAGGTGTTGCGTGAGGCGGGGGCGGAACCGGTCTTCGTGGTGCGGCGCAACGGGCAGCGGGTGTTGGATCGCGCGGTGCGGCACGTGTGGGACGCGTGGGAGAATGCGGGACCGCTGGCGGGATTGGAGGCGGCGCTGGGGGCGACGAGCGGCGATTGGGTGGCGGTGTTGGCGGTGGACATGCCGGCGATCGATGCGGAGTGGTTTCGGTGGTTGAGGGGATTCTGTGCGCCGGGGTGTGGAGCGGTGGTGCGGCATGCGGAAGGCACGGAGCCGCTGGCGGCGATTTATCCGCGCGAGGCGTTGAAGGTGGTCTCGCGCCGATTGAAGGAAGGCCGGCGATCGATGCAGGAACTCGTGACGGCGTTGGCGCGCGGACGACGGATGCGGGTGGTGCGCGTGGAGGAGACGGAGCGCGGACGTTTGAAAAATTGGAATACGCCCGAGGAGCGGCGCGGCGGCGGGCGGTTGTTTCGCTGAGGCGAGCCTTGACGACGCTGGTGGCAGCGCGAAATGGTGGCGTCACGTCCTCGCCATTCCGGCCGGGCGCTTTTTCGATACGCGTATGAATTTTGTCGTTTTTGTGGGTCGTTTTCTAGGTGGGCGGGGCGGTGTCTTGGCGCTGGCAGCCGTGGCGATCGCGGTGCTCACCGGCTGCACGGCAGGCGAATACACCTACATGAAGACGACCGCTTATGGACAGCGGTTGAGTTTTCCGCTGGAGCGCGGTCAACCGAAGTGGGCGAGCGAGGGCGGGATCACGGTTTGGGCGGCGGGACTTTTGCCGGCGGGGGACGCGGAGAAAAAGGAAGTGTTTTACGCGTTTGGCTTTGTGGATGAGAGCGGGGTGGCGCCGACGAAAGTGCGGATCGAAGATGTGTCGGACGAGAAGCCGGTTTTGGTGGTCGAGGACAACGAACCGGAACTCGATGAAGCCAAGCGCTGGCGGAATAACCCGCGGATGTTGAAGGCGGGCGCGCCGGAGATCCATTGGACGACCTACGTGGGAGATACGTTTCGCGTGTATCGTTTCGAGATCACGAAAGCCGACGGACGGAAAATCGTGCTGCATCAGGCAATTTCGGTGCCGGCGTGGATGAAAGCGTCGATGCGGAAGGCGCTCGGGGTCGACTAACACCTGGGAAATCAGGGCTGGGCGGGGCGTTATCGGTCTTGGGGAAAGAGCGAAACGCTCACGCGTTCCGCTACAAACGGCGGTGAAGAGAAGCGCGCTGGTGCGAGCTGCGCGAACGTGTGACCGTTATTTCCCTTTCCATTCGAGAACCCCCGGCTTTGCTGGGCCGTCTTTTTAACGACAAAGCCCATGAAGAAAGCCCGATTGCACTTCCCCCGCATTCGCCCGATCGCCTACGAAGGCACGAAGACGAACAACGCGCTCGCCTTCCGCCACTACAACCCCGAGGAGGTCGTCGACGGCAAGACGATGGAAGAGCACATGCGCTTCTCCGTCGCTTACTGGCACACCTTTGCAAGCGACGGCCGCGATATTTTCGGCGGCGGCACGCTGCATCAAGGGCGTCCGTGGGAAAAGGGTAAGGACGCGGTGTCGGTGGCGCTGACGCGCCTCGATGCCGGTTTCGAATTTTTCCAGAAAGTGCGTTCGCCCTTCTGGTGTTTTCACGATCGCGACATCGCGCCGGAAGGACGTTCGCTCGCGGAGTCGAACAAGATCCTCGACCGCGTCGTCGCGCATGCGAAGAACCTGCAGAAGGCGACCGGCGTGAAGCTCCTCTGGGGCACGGCGAATCTCTTCAGCAATCCCCGCTACATGTCGGGTGCGTCGACGAATCCAGACGCGCATGTGTTCGCCTATGCGGCGGCGCAGGTGAAGAAGGCGATGGACGTGACGAAGGAACTCGGTGGTGAGAACTACGTGTTCTGGGGCGGCCGTGAAGGTTATGAGACGCTGCTCAACACGAACCTGAAGCGTGAGCAGGATCACCTGGCGGCGTTTCTCCACATGGCGGTGGATTACGCGAAGCAGATCGGTTTCAAGGGCCAGTTCCTGATTGAGCCGAAGCCGAAGGAGCCGACGAAGCATCAATACGATTTCGACGTGGCGAGCGGCATCGCGTTTCTCCGCACCTACGGCCTCGAGAAGTTTTTCAAGTTTAACATCGAGACGAACCACGCGACGCTCGCGGGGCACACGTTCTCGCATGAAATCGAAGTCGCGGCCTCGCAAGGCATGCTCGGCTCCATCGATGCGAACACGGGCGACCTGCTGCTCGGCTGGGACACGGATCAATTCAACACCGACGTCAAAGAGCTCACGCTCGCGATGGTCTCGATCCTTAAGGCCGGCGGCCTGGGCACCGGCGGTTTCAACTTCGATGCGAAGGTGCGCCGTCAATCCATCGATCTCGAAGACCTCTTCCATGCGCACATCGGCGGCATGGATGCGTATGCGTTGGCGTTCAAGATCGCCCGCCGCATTCTGGCGGACGGCAAGTTCGAGCAATTCGTGGCGCAGCGTTATTCGAGCTTCGACACGGATTACGGTCGCGACATCGAGAAGCGCCGCATCGGCTTCAAGGAGCTGAACAAGCTCGTGCTGACGAAGCTCGGCGAACCGAAGCCGCGTTCCGGCAAGCAGGAGTATCTCGAAAACCTGCTGAACACGTATCTGCACGGCTGAGACGTGCGGAAACGTCGATCCTGATTTACGAGCCCGGCGTGAGCAGCGCCGGGCTTTTTTTGTGTAAGGAAAGAGGTGAACCTTTGCGGTTGCGGGAAAATGACGCGAATCGTTGATTCCGCGGCACAAATGGCAGCGCACGCACACTGTTTCCGGCCGTGAAGATCACGATTCTCCAAGGGGCTTTTTTGCCGGTGCCGGCGCTGCGGGGCGGCGCGGTGGAGAAGATGTGGTTTGCGCTCGGGCCGGAGTTCGCGGCGCGTGGACATGAAGTGACGCATGTTTCGCGGCGGTGCGACGATTTGCCGGAGAACGAGACGATCGGCGGCGTGAAGCACGTTCGCGTGCGCGGTTATGACCGGCCGGAGAAGCTCGCGCATGGTTTGTTGCTGGATCTTTTCTATACGTGGCGCGCGTCGCGAAGCATGCCGGCGGCGGACGTGGTGGTGACGAATACGTTTTGGGCGCCGATCGTGCTGCCGCGGCGCTGCGGCGCCATTTACGTGGACGTGCAGCGGATGCCGAAAGGGCAGATGCGGCGCTATGGCCGCGCGGCGCGGCTGCGGGCGAATTCGTCGGCGGTGGTGGAGGCGATCCTGGCGGAAGCGCCGGAGGCGAAACCGCGGGTGAAGATGATTCCGAACCCGCTGCCGTTTACGAATGAACGGCCGGTGGAGTGGGAGCGGAAGACGAAGACCATTCTTTATGCGGGGCGGCTGCATCCGGAGAAGGGCATCGAGCTTTTGCTCGAGGCGTGGCGGAATGTGCGGGCGTCGCGGAAACTCGACGGTTGGAAGCTCGAGTTGATTGGGGCCGTGAAAAGCGCGGAAGGCGGCGGCGGCGAGGCGTGGGCGGCGGATTTGCAGAAGAAGTTTTCGGCGGCGGACGTGGCTTGGCGTTCGCCGATCTATGAGGCCGCGGAGCTTTATCGGGCGTATGAGCGCGCGACGGTTTTCGTGTATCCGTCGCTGGCGGAAAAAGGAGAGACGTTTGGCGTGGCGCCGCTGGAAGCGATGGCGTGGGGCGCGGTGCCGGTGGTGTCGGATCTGGCGTGTTTCCGCGATTTCATCGAACCGGGATTGAATGGTTTTTCGTTCAATCATCGCGGCGAAGGGGCGGCGCATGCGCTGGCGCGAGCGCTGGAGCAGGCGGCGAATGGCGACGTGCGGGCGGCGGCGGAACGAGCCACGCGGGTGCGCGAGACGCATTCGAACGCGAAGATCGCGGCGGAGTTTCTGGCGGATTTTGCGACGGTAACGGGGCGACGGTGATCGGCGCCCGGCGCGTCAGGTTTTCCGATAGTAGACCTTCCTGAGTCGGATGAGCGCGTGCACGACGAAGAGAACTGCGCCGCCGAAAAAGCTAAACATCATCGCGGCGTAGATCTTTCCCGGGCTCCGCAGAAATACGGCTGGGACTAATCCGGAAGAGCCAGGGTTGTCGGTCCGGGAGTCGAGGAGTTTGATGGCGCAGTATTGGTAGAATGCGCCAAATCCAATGGCCAAAAGGAACAGGATCCAGGAGCTGACGAGGGCGTAATTCTTCTCTTTCAGGGCGTGTGCGCCAGAGAGCTTCTCGCTGAACGCGACCGAGAAGGCGATGGCGCCGCAGCTCAATTGGATCAGCGTGCTCGCGCTATCGATGTAGAGCGTGATGATTTCTTTGGTCTGCTCGAAGCTCACGCGAACGGGGTGACGCGCACGATGGTTCTAGATTGGCGCTTGAGGTGGGAATCGTGGCGGGATGCCGAGTATAGGGGGCGCGATGGACGGAGAGGATCCGGCGGAGCTCTTTGCCTACCATCGGGAGGCGTTTTGGGGGGGGGATGAATCAAACGTTCGGTGCGGCGGATGATGTCGCGGATGCGAAGTTCACGACGTCTGTGAACCTATATGAACTAACGGGAATCCGATATGTCCGGGCGGAAGAGAAGAGTTGACAGGTATAGGCCTCCTTTCCCTCAAATGGCGCCGCGTTTGTAAGCCCAACCCCATCCCGAAATGTTCATGAACAAAATGGCTCAAGCGGCGGGGTTTTTAGGCGGGTGCCTGGCGTCGGTTTCGGCATTCGGCCAGGAGTCGGGGAGAAACGCGCCGTCGCTCTGGTATGATGCGCCGGCGGCGAGTTGGGAGGCGGCGTTGCCGTTGGGCAATGGACGGGTTGCGGCGATGGTTTTCGGCGGAGTCGAGCGAGAGCGGATTGCGCTGAATGAAGACACGCTGACCTCGGGGGAGCCGCCGGCCGATCTTAGGTCGGTGGACATCACGAAAACCTATCCGGAGGTGCGCGCGTTATTGGCGGAAGGGAAGACGCTCGAGGCGGAAGCCGTGATCAAAGCGAAGTGGCTGGGGCGGAATCAGCAGAGTTATCAGCCGCTGGGTGATTTATGGCTGGAGGTCGGAGGCGAAGGGGAGGTGACGGACTACCGGCGATGGCTCGATCTAGGGACAGCGATTGCGGGTGTTTCGTATGCGCGAGGCGGCATGACGTTTTCCCGCGAGGCGTTTATCAGTCATCCGGATCAGGTATTGATCATTCGGATGCGCGCGGATCGCGCGGGTGCGATCCGTATGAAGGTGGGATTTTCTTCGCCGCATCCGACGGCGGACGTCGTGGCGCGTCGGGGAGAAATGCGGATGTCGGGGCAGTTGCCGGGTTATGTCGGGCGACGTGATTTGGCGGTCGTGGAGAGGTGGGGGGATCAGTGGAAGTATCCGGAAGTTTTCAATGCCGATGGGACGAGGAAGGCGCACGCTGCGCAGGTGTTATATGGGGCGGCGGTGGATGATCGCGGTATGTTCTTCGAGTCGCGGGTGAGCGTTCGCACCGACGGAGTGGTGACGGCGGAGGAGGGAGCGTTGCAGATCGCGGGCGCCAGTGAGGTCGTTCTCCTGGTCGGTGCAGCGAGCAGTTTCAATGGCGTGAATCGCAGTCCGAGTCGCGATGGCGTTGATCCGGCGAAAGCGAATGAAGTGACGCTCGCGAAGGTTAAAGGAGAGACGTTCGATGTGCTGAAGGAGCGTCACGTGGCGGATCATCGTGCTTTGTTTGATCGGGTGGAGTTGGAACTCTCGGGCGATCCGGCGAAGGAGCGTCTGCCGACAGATGCTCGCATCGCGGCGTTTCGGGAATCGGGCGATCCGGGGTTGGCGGCGCTGCTGTTTCAATTTGGCCGATATCTGATGATCGCGGGGTCGAGGGATGGAACGCAGCCGCTGAATCTTCAGGGAAAGTGGAACGACAAGGTGGTTCCGCCGTGGGCGTCCGGTTACACGCTCAACATCAATGCGCAGATGAATTACTGGCCGGCGGAGACGACGAACTTGGCGGAGTTGCACCGGCCGATGTTCCAGATGATGCGGGAGCTGGCCGGCCATGGATCGGTCACGGCGAAGTCCATGTATGGGCGTCGCGGTTGGGTGGTGCATCACAACACGACGTTGTGGCGGGATACGTTTCCCATCGATGGCTGGGCGCATACGTCGATCTGGAACATGGCGGCCGGGTGGTTGTGCAGCCATGTGTGGGAGCACTGGTTGTTCAGCGGCGATCGAGAGTTTCTGCGCGACGAAGCTTATCCCTTGATGAAAGGAGCGGCGGAGTTCGTGTCGGATTGGTTGGTCGAAGCGGAGGACGGGATGCTCGTCACGCCGATCAGCACATCACCGGAGAACAAGTTTGTGACGAAGACCGGTGAGCGCGCGTCGGTCAGCGAAGGCGCGACGATGGACCTCGCGATCGCGCGGGAGCTGTTTACGCGCACGGTGGAGGCGGCGGAGTTGCTCGGAGAGGACGAGGCGTTTGCGCAGCGGTTGCGCGGGCAGTTGGCGCGACTTGCGCCTTATCGCATCGGCGCGCGCGGGCAGTTGCAGGAGTGGCGCGAGGATTATGTGGAGCACGATCCGGCGCACCGGCACCTCTCGCATCTTTATGGATTTCATCCCGGGAATCAGATCAACGCGGACGCCACGCCCGAGTTGATGCGCGCGGTCAGGCGAACGTTGGAGTTGCGCGGCGACGAAGCGACGGGCTGGTCGATGGGGTGGAAGGTGAACCTCTGGGCGCGGATGCGCGATGGGGATCGTGCCTACAAGATCATCCGCAATTTCTTCCACTTGGTGGAATCGACGGAAGTTGGAATGACCGGTGGTGGGCTGTATCCAAACCTGTTCGATGCGCATCCGCCGTTCCAGATCGACGGCAACTTTGGGTATACGGCCGGCGTGGCGGAGATGCTGGTGCAGAGTCATGCGGGCGTGGTGCAATTGTTGCCTGCGTTGCCGTCGGCGTGGCCGAGCGGGTCGGCAAAAGGGTTGCGGACGCGAGGAGGATTCGAAGTGGATCTGAGTTGGCGCGACGGGAAACTGACCGAAGCGACGGTTCGCTCGAAGTTAGGCGGCGTGCTGCGGCTGCGCACGTCGATGGAGGTGGAAGTCTCGGGAGGGGCGGTCCGACCTGCGAAGGGCGGGAATTCGAATCCGTTTTTCCAGATTGTTGCCGCGGGGAAGCCGCAGATCGCGGAAAACGGAGAGAACTCGGAAATGTTGGCCATCGCGATGGATTTCCCTGCGGCGCCCACGGTGGATATCGAGACGGTGGCCGGCGGTGTTTATCATGTTCGCGCGCGCTGATGCTTCCTGAGTTTATCGATTTCCCCAACGAAGCGATGGACACCCAGGGAACGGGTCGAGGGGCACGACCCACTTGAGGGCTGACTTTATCATTATGAGCAAAAACTACTCGATTACCCATCTGAACGATATTGCGGCGGTGAAATGCCCGTGCGGCTATTCCAAGCGGGCGTTTGCGACGCCGGACAATCAAGTGGCGACCATCCATCTGGTGGACATCCAGGAAGACGCGCAGACGCACTATCATAAAAAGCTCACAGAGATTTATCTCATCCTCGAAGGCGAAGGGTTCATGGAGCTGGACGGCGAGCTGTATCCGGTGAAGCCGATGTCGACCATTCTGATCAAGCCGGGTTGCCGGCATCGGGCCATCGGGAAGTTGAAGATCATCAACGTGCCGGTCCCGGCGTTCGATCCCGCCGACGAATGGTTTGATTGATAAAACTTCGGCGCCGCTGGCGCGAAGTAGTCGCGAGGGCGGATTCCCTCTGCAGAATTAGTTCACCGGCTGCGGCGAGATCCGATGAACTTGCGCGGTTTTGATGGTAACCAAGCGGGGATTCTGCTCATCGTAAGCCTGTGGCAGCAAAAGCAACTCGGATAACGAAGGCTCCTCCGACCGTGCGAGACATCGCGCGGGTGGCGGGCGTTGCGGTGGGTTCAGTATCGCGCGCGCTGAACGGACATCCCGACCTAAATGCCGATCTGCGTGAACGCATCCTGAATGCCGCGCGCGAGCTGGGTTACACACCGCTGCGGCGGCGTCGCACGAACGCGCAGCCCCGTCGGGGCGGGCTAGGCGACGCCGGGCGGATTGGCCTGATTTGCTTTGGAATGGAGGATACGTTGGTGCAGCTGCCGGTGGTGAGTTCGGCGGTGCATGGGATCGAGGAAGCGGTGTCGCTCAGTGGCGGCACGTTGATGTTCGCCAACATTCCGCGGGGCGACCGACTGCCTCCCTTTTTGGCGGAGAAACAGGTCTCTGGGGTGATTCTGAAGGGGCCGAACATGGGCCTGCTCCCGCCGGAATCGGAAAGCGAATTGTTGCGGGCGATCTACCGGCTGCCGCATGTCTGGTTGCTGGGGCAGCTGCCCAATGCGCGGGGTGATCATTGTAATTTTGATCATGAAATTGCGGGCAGGCTCGCCGCGCACCACCTGCAGGAGAAAGGCCACACGCACGTGGCGTTTCTGAATCCAAAGCCAGGACATGCCCAGTTCGAGCCGCTTAAATCTGCTTTCATCTACTCGGCGGCTCAGCGAGGGATGAAGGTGGACGTGCTCGAACCGGCGAGTGACAAAGTCATTTCGTGGCCTTTGCCGGCGGTGGCGTCGGGACCCGTGGTGGAAGCGCTCGTGAGCGAATGGGCGAAGGCGCGTCCGAAGCAAAGAGCCACGGTCATCGCCGTGGGCGCGGATTCGACGGCGGTTCAGCTTTACGCGGCGTTGAACAAAATTGGCGTTCGCCCGGGCAAGGACGTCGGGATCATCTCCTGCAACGATGAGCGCTCGCTGATCATGAGTCTGAACCCAAGCCTCACGACGATCAACGTGGGGGCGGAGATGGTCGGACGAAACGCGGTGGCCCGGCTCGCCTGGCGATTGGCTCACGGCAATGAAGACAATGCGGTGCGAATTTTGGTCGAGCCGAAGCTGGTCGTGCGCGATTCTGTCCCTGAACTGAAATAAGTTCATCTTTGTTCACGGAGACGGCGGCGCTGCACGCGGGGTAGCGGCAGGGCGGGTATGCTCTGCAGATTTTTCGTGGCCACACGCGATCCCGGTTTGACACGCCTCATCGCCGCCCCATTTTTGTTCATAGATGTTTCATGAAATAGGGGATGCGCCCTGTTTCATCTTCAGCCCTTTGCTTCGCGGCTGATCTCTCCGGAGCGTAGCGCTCCTGAGTGGTGGCACGCGGCGCGTTACCCCCCCCCAGCACGCTATGATGATCAAGCCCCTCTCTACTCCCGCCCGGTATGCCGTGTTGGCGGCGGCTTTTGGTGCACTGCTCTTCGACGGATTCGAACTTGGTTTGATGCCGCTCGCATCGCTGTCGGTGACGCAGGATCTCTTGGGGGAGGCTTATACGCCGACGCTCGGCGGGGATTGGTTCGCACGTTATACGGCGGCGCTGATGTTAGGCGCGGCGATCGGCGGGATTGTGTTGGGGAGTTTGGGAGATCGGATTGGCCGGACACGGGCGATGGCGGTGAGCATTCTGTTCTACGCCGTATTTGCGGGATTGGGCGCCTGGGTGACGAATCAGTGGCAGATGCTCGCGTTGCGGTTTGTCGTCGGGTTGGGCGTGGGCGGTGTTTGGCCCAACGCAGTGGCGCTGGTGTCGGAGTGTTGGCCGGACAAAGCAAAACCGACGGTTGCGGGCCTGATGGGCGCAGCAATCAATTCCGGGATTTTGTTACTCTCGCAGATCGCGCAGCATTGGACGGTCTCTGCCGATTCCTGGCGCTGGTTGTTTCATGTGGCGGCCCTTCCGGCCTTGTTGGGGTTGGCGGTCCTCTTCTTCTTACCCGAGTCGCCGAACTGGCTGGCGGCGCGGCAGCAGCAGGGAACGCAGAAGCGGGCGGCGCCGCTGCGGGAGCTTTTCCAGCCTCAATTGATCCGGATCACGCTCGTCGGAATTTTGTTGGGCTCGATTCCGCTGATTGGAGCTTGGGCGGCGAGCAAGTGGATGATTCCGTGGGCGGACAAGATCGGGGGCGAGACACACACCGGCTATAAGGCGATGACGCAGGGCTGGTGGGCGGTCGGTGCAATCATTGGCAGCATGGTGGGCGCGCAGATCGCGAACAAGCTGGGCCGCCGCCGCTCGTATTTTCTGATCAGCGTGGGCTCGTTCTTGCTGACCCTCGCGATGTTCAAGCTCACGGCACCCTTGGAGCCTTCGTTCTTCCCGATCGTGTTTGCGCAGGGATTTGTTGCTACGCTCTTCTTCGGCTGGCTCCCGCTTTATCTGCCGCAGCTTTTCCCCACGCGGGTGCGGGCGACGGGGAGCGGGATTTCGTATAACGTCGGACGCTTCGCCACGGCGGTCGGCGTGTTGGCGGCGGGTGGAATTTTTCATCTGCTGGGAGGGAGCTACCCGGCGGTGGGAACGGCGGCGGCGTTCATTTACGCCTTTGGCGTTTTGGCGATCTGGCTCGTGCCGGATTCGGTCGGAGCGGATTCCAAGTGAAGAACATCATGCCGGTCGAACGCGACGTCGGCGCCACACTCCTCTCTTAACGTATGTCAACTTCTCGCACTTACGGTTTCGCCATCGTCGGGATCGGCATGATCGCCGAATTTCACGCGCAAGCACTCGCGCATGTCGTCGGAGCAAAACTCGTGGCGGTCGCGAGTCGCGACGGGGCCAAGGCACGCGCCTTTGCGCAGAAGCATGGCGCGTCGTTCGTGACGACTTCGGTCGATGAGCTCGTGGCGCGGCCGGAAGTCGACATCGTTTGCGTAACGACGCCAAGCGGCGCACATCTCGAGCCGGCGCTCCAGGCAGTCCGTGCGGGCAAGCATGTCGTGGTGGAGAAGCCGATCGAAGTGACGACGGAGCGCGCGGACGAATTATTGCGCGCGGCGGAAAGTGCGGGCGTGATGGTGACGCCGATTTTTCAGGCCCGATTCGGCGAGGGGGCGGCGACGGTCAAGGCGGCGTTGGAGGCGGGGCGGTTTGGCCGGCTGGTGTTGGCGAGTGCCTACGTCAAGTGGCATCGCGCGGCGAGCTACTACACCGGTTGGAAAGGAACGCTCGGGCTCGACGGTGGCGGAGCGTTGATCAACCAGGGCATTCACGCGGTGGATCTTTTACAGTGGTTCGCGGGCATGCCAGAGACGGTCACTTGTTTCACGACGCGTCGCGTTCACACCAGTATCGAAGCTGAGGATACGATGAGCGGCAGCCTGCGATTCGCCAGTGGCGCGCTCGGCGCGATCGAGGTCACCACGGCGCTTTTTCCCGGGTCGCCGCGGCGGTTGGAAATTTGCGGGGAGCAGGGCTCGGCGACGCTCGAGGATGACCGGATAGTGCGCTGGGAATTTTGCGAGCCGCAGGAAGGCGACGAGGCGATTCGGGCCAGCCGGGATGCGGGTGCGCTCGGGTCCGGCGCGAGCGCGCCGAATGCGATCAGTTTCACCGGGCACCAGCGTCAGCTGCAGGATCTTGTGAACGCGTTAAAGGGCGGCGCGGGCCTGGCGATCGATGGCCGCGAGGCGCGCAAGGCGGTCGCGATCGTTCGTGCGCTCTACACCTCGGCAGCGCGCGGCGGCGCGCCCACGCCCGTCTGAATATAAATCCCGTTTCTCTTTTATCCCGATGGCAAATTCCCCTGCGACTCAGCCCTGGTGGCGGACGTTCAATCGCGACCACTGGATGGTCTTCAGCATCGCTTCGCTGGCCTGGCTGTTCGACTGCCTCGATCAACAGTTTTTCAACCTCGCGCGCGATGCGGCGATGGAGCAGCTGATTCCGGACAAGACCAAGGCGACCGAGTATGGGCCGTATACGACGTCGGTCTTCCTGGTGGGCTGGGCGATTGGCGGATTGATCTTCGGGTCGTTGGGCGATCGTTATGGGCGCGCGAAGATCCTGACGTTTTCGGTGTTGTTGTATTCGGTGTTCACCGGGCTGAGTGCGCTTTCGACGGGGTTTTTCGATTTCTGTGTCTATCGCTTTCTGACGGGGTTGGGGGTGGGCGGCGTGTTTGGTCTGGTGGTGGCGTTGGTGGCGGACTCGGTGCCGGACCGCGCGCGGGCACCGGCGCTGGGGTTGCTGCAATCGTTGTCGACGTGGGGAAACTTGCTCGCGGGATTGATCGGCATGGGCGTGGGCTTGTTGGCCGCGCGACAGCTTCTGCCCTTCGGGCTGGAGGCTTGGCAGACCTTGTTTTTGATCGGCGCTGCGCCGGCGTTTCTGTGCGCGTTCATCATTCGCAAGCTGCCGGAGCCGGCGAGGTGGCGGGAAGCGAAAGCGGCGGGAGCGTTGAAAGGCGTGAAGTTCGGCTCCTATGCGACGCTTCTGCGGCATCCGAAATGGTCGCGGCATGCGTGGCTGGGATTGTTGTTGTGCAGCGCGGGTATTGTCGGGCTGTGGGGCATCGGAAACTTCCACCCGAAGATCGTGGGTTCGATCCTCGAGGAACATCTGGCGGCGTCGAATCTCGATGCCGAAGCGATGGCGAGCGAGAAGGCTTATTGGCGATCGCTCGGTTTGCTGCTGCAGAATATCGGAGGATTTCTGGGCATGCTTTCGCTGGCGAAATTCGCGCAGGTGAAAGGACGCCGGCCCGCTTTCGCGATCGCCCTGACGCTCTCGTTTCTCACGACGCTGCTGGTCTTCAAGGGACTGCGGGACGTGAATCAGATGTATTGGATGCTGCCGTTGATGGGATTTGGGCAGCTATCGGTTTTCGGCGTGTATGCGGTGTATTTGCCGGAGCTTTTTCCCACGAGCCTGCGCAGCACGGGCACGAGTTTTTGCTACAACTTCGGCCGTCTGGCGGCGGCGACGGCGCCCTTCACGATGGGCAAGATCACGAAGAGCCTCGGCGGCGATATCGAAAGCTTTCGCACGGCCGGGTTGTGGGTCAGCCTGGTCTTGCTGCTTGGGATCGTGGTGCTGCCGTTCCTGCCGGAAACGAAGGACCGTCCGCTGCCCGAGGAGTAGCCAGCGTTTTAGCCGCCTGCATCCAATCCCTAGCGTATGAACAAATCCGACGGAATGAATTACGCCCCCCGGGGCAAACCCGCTCCCGTGGTGAAACCCGGCGAGTTCACCTTTGCAGCGACGCACCTCGAGCACGGCCATATCTACGGCCAGTGCAACGGACTCACGGAAGCGGGCGGAACGCTGAAGTGGGTTTATGATGCCGATCCGGGGAAAGTCGCGGCGTTCCGCGAGCAATTTCCGCAGGCGAAAGTCGCGCGGTCGTTTGACGAAGTGCTGTCGGATCCCGAGGTGAAACTCGTCGCGGCAGCGGCGATTCCGTCGGAACGCGGCGGCATCGGTTGTCAGGTCATGGAGGCGGGGAAGGATTATTTCACGGACAAGACGCCGTTCACCGCGATGGATCAATTTGAACGCGCCCGGGGCGTATCCGCGAAGACAGGACAGAAATACATGGTGTATTTCAGCGAGCGTTTGCACGTCGAGGCGGCGATGCATGCGACCGACATGATTCAGCAAGGAGCGATCGGCCGGGTGCTGCAGGTCATCGGACTGGGGCCGCATCGGCTGAACCAGCCGTCGCGGCCGAAGTGGTTTTTCGAGCGGGAGAAATACGGCGGCATCCTGTGCGACATCGGCAGTCATCAGTTCGAACAGTTTCTGACGTTTTCCGGAGCGACGGATGCTTCGGTGATGCATGCGGCGGTCGCGAACCATGCGCATCCGGACGTGCCGGAGTTCGAAGATTTCGGAGAGGCGTCACTGCTGGGCAACAATGGGGCCACGAACTTCGTGCGGGTGGATTGGTTTACGCCGAAGGGCCTGAGCACCTGGGGCGATGGCCGCATGATCATCCTTGGTGAAAAAGGATATATCGAGTTGCGCAAGTATGTGGACGTGGCGCGGGAGGCGGCGGGCGACCACGTGTATTACGTCGATGACAGCGGAGAGCATTACATCAACGTGGCGGGAAAGGTGGGCTTCCGCTTCTTCGGGGAGTTGATTCTCGACTGCTTGAATCGCACGGAGAAGGCGATGACGCAGGCGCACGTCTTCAAGGCGGCCGAGCTTTGCCTGCGCGCGCAGGCGGCGGCGCGGCGGATTGCTTAGGACGCGCCGGAGCAATTTGGTATCGGAGCGATAAAAACGCCCGTTCCGGAAGGAGCGGGCGTTTTGTTTTAATCAAACTCCGGCGAGTTTCGGCGGGCCTAGGGTGTCAGCGAGACGTTGTCGAACGTGGCGGTCGCGAGCGTCGACGTGTCGGAGGCGACGGCGAGCCCGATGTAGGTGTTGGTGCCCATCGAGATCGTGACGGTCTGATCGAGAGTCCACGACGTGCCATTGCCGCTGTGGTACAATTTGAACGTGTTGCCGGTGCGGTTGACCTTCACCCATTCGGGCACGGACACGGCGACGGTGGTGTCGTCGGTGTTTCCGCTGACCGTGGTGCGACGACGGGCTTTGGCGGCATTGCTGGTGTTGGTGAGAAGCATCGCGACCATTTGGCAGTTCGAATTGAGGTTGTCGCGAATCATCACGCCGGCGGCTGCATCGGGGTCGCTGCCGGTGAGCGTTGCCACGCGGGCGATGATTTCACAATCACCCTGGGCCGGCTGATAGACGAAATGGAAGCGGTCGTCGGAGCCTTTGAGATCTCCGCCACCGGAGATCGTGTGAGTGCCGCTGGATTCGGAATGACTGCCGCTGACACTCGGACTACCGACATCCTGGCCCAGCCAAGTCGAGGGTGGACGCTTCTTCAGACCTTCGCTCGTGTCCTCGCTGATGACGGTGTCGATGATCCGCGTGTCGGTTTCGTCGCGATAATTTGAATACGCGCCGACGGAAGCGAGAATGCTGGCGAGGAAGGTGGTCTTGTTGGAGATCGTCGCGACCGGAGCGCCGGAGAGCGACGTGGTGCCGGTGGTGATCACCTGATCGTTATAGGCGGTGCTCGCGTTATTGACTTGGACGAGGTTGCCGGACGACGGGTTCTTCGCGAACACGACGCGCCGTTGATCATTGGGATCGCTCGTGTTGGCCGAAGGACGGTTGGGGCCGAAGTTGCCGCTCACGTGGACTCTCAGCAGCGTGGGGCTGGTGGGCGAGGATGTGGTGGCGGCGACGATTTCCTTCGGGCCGGTGTCGGTGCCGTTGTTGGGGCCGTGGCTGTAGAAAAGATTGCCGATGAATTGGAAATCGAAGGTGGCGTTGGACGGTGTGTCGTTTTCGATATCGGCGCCGTAGCGCGAGCCGGACTCGGTGTAGTTGAACATCACGTTGTTGACGGCTTCCATCTTAACGAGGCGCTGACCTCCGGTCTCGGGGTATCCGGTTCTCACATCGTTGGCTTCGAACTGCGGTCCGCGGGTGCGGTAGTTATAGAATAGATTGCGGATCAGCGAGAGCGTGGAGGCGCTGGCGTTGATGCAGTAGTTGTGATCGGCGCCGTAGGGATGAATTTGATCGGGGAGCGGATCCTGGGGCGACGACGACGTTCCGCGGGGCGACACGGCGACATCTCCGAGCGGCTCGGCGAAAATGCATTCGCTGATTGTCACGTTCTGCGCGCGCATGACGCCGACAATTTCGTCGCAGCTCCAAGCGAAGGACAGGCGGTGCAGCACGACGTTGCTGACGTCTTCCAAGGCGATGCAATCTAGTTGGGCGCTGCCGTTGCCATACTTGAATTGCGAGCGGTCCATCAATTCGCGTCCACGGCGGATCCGCAGTTCTTTGAAGATCACCTGCGAGGTGTTCTTGATGGTGATCTCGTAGCCGGAGATCGTCACGCCGCGAATGCTCGAGTCGGTCGGGTCGATGACGTTGGAGCCGTCGACGGTGAGTTGTCCTCGGCTCGAGCCATCGATGATGAGCCGGCGGGTTAGCGTGATGGTTTTCCCGGCGAGACTGTTCGCGAACGTCACGTAACGCGGGCCGGTTTGGGTCAACGCGTAGCGAAGCGTGCCGGACACCGTGGGATCAGGGTCATCGTCGCGGTTGACTACGATTGAAGTATAGCCGGACGAACCTGCGCCGGTGGTGGCGGCTCCAAACCCTTCGAAGGTTTGGGCGGAGGCTAGGGTGGGGAGCAAGAGCCCGACGAGCGACATGGCGAGGCATGCGCGTAAGCGTGACCGTGTAACGTTCATTTTTCTAGGTGGGGTGGTTTCAGTTAAGCGCATGAAGGGGTTCCATGCGCGGTGTTCGGCCGCCGCTCGAGGGGCTGGAAGGCGACAGAGCTGTGTCGTTAAACGCCGGATACTTTTAACGGTTCAGATGGGTTGCGCGCGCGGAATCGAAGTCCGCGTTGACGGCGGGCACCTGGGCGCCGGCGTCGCTCAGATATTGCTGCAGCGCGGCCAGGAATTCGGCGGCGCGGGTGGGTTCCTCAGCGATCAGGTTGCGGGACTCGGAAGGATCTGCGCGAAGATTGAAGAGTTCGTCCGCTGCGCCGTGGTCTGCGAGGGCGTGTTCGTAATAGTGGATCAGTTTCCAATCGCCCTGGCGGATGGCGCTCGCGGGGCCATGAACCCCAGCGGTGTGATAGTGCGGGTAGTGCCAAACGAGCGGACGCTCGGAGCGGGCGGTTTGGCCGCGCATGATCGGCAGGAGGCTAACGCCGTCGCGTGGTTCGTTCGCCGGTATCGACGTGCCGGATACTTCGAGCAGCGTCGGGAAGAAATCAGGCGAACTGATGAGCACGTCGCTGGTGGTTCCGGCGGCGATCGTGCCCGGCCAGCGCATGATGACGGGAATGCGGAGGCCGCCCTCGTAGAGCTGAGCTTTGCCGCCGCGGAGCGGTGCTTGCGAAGCGTCGTTGGAATTTCCGCCGTTGTCGGAAGCGAAGATGACGAGGGTGTTTCCGGAGAGATTGAGCGTGTCGAGTTTTGCGAGCACTTCGCCGAGGGCTGCGTCCAACTGCTCCATCATCGCGGCGATGATGGGATTGTTTTCGGGGGCGTCGGCTCCAGGGCGCCGGCGGTGTTTGGCGACGAGCGCGGCGGGCGCCATGACCGGTGAATGAATCGCGTTGGGCGCGAGCAGGGCGAAGAATGGCTCGTGTTGATGGCGATCAATGAAATCGAGCGCGCGCTTCGTGATGGCATTGACGCTATGGGCGTCGTCTTCGGGATCGGAGTTCTCGGGCGGTTTCTCGGTGAGGAAGGCTTCCTGGAAGCCGTGAGGCTTGGCGCGTTCGTGGGTGGTTTGAGGCGGCCGGTAGCGGTTGGGCACATGCCATTTCCCAAAGAGTCCCGTCGCGTAGCCGCGATCGGCGAGGAAGTGCGGAAGGATTTTCTCGTTGAGAGACTTTCTCCATTTGGGCTGTAGCAGCCGCGCGTAAGGGAACGGATGGCCCGGGATGAAATCCGTGAGCTGCAGGCGTGCGGGAGACTTCCCGGTCATGATCGCGGCACGCGATGGCGAGCAAACGGGAGACGCGGCGTAGGCGGCGGTGAAGATCAGACCTTCGCGCGCAAGCCGATCGAGAACGGGCGTGGCGGCGTAAGGATTGCCGTAGGCGCCAACGGGATTGAGGCCGAGATCGTCGGCCAGAATCATCACGATATTCGGGGGGCGTTCGGCGGCGGCGGCCGTGGCGCAGATCGCAGCGGCGACGAGAGCAAGAATCGTGCGGCGATGCATCGGAAAAGTAGCGCCGGAATCAGCGAGCGGCGGCCGCGGCGTAGTCCGTGTAGTGCTGCGCTACGCGCGCACTTTTTTCGTCACCATGATGAAAGAAGATGCGGTAGCGCAACGTGAGCTCGCCGCCGGCGGGAATAGTGATGTCGCCGGCGTTGGGTTGGTCTTTCAGTTTTTCGAAATCGTGCTTTCCGAAAGGATTGGCGGCGAAAAGACCGTAATCGCGGACGTGCCACCACGTCGGGTGTGAGGGATTTTTCGGGTGATCGAAGATGGCGATGCCGATGTGTTTTCCATCAACCGTGCCGCTGTAGTCGCACCAGGGAGCGCGCTTGCCCCAGGCGGAACGATCGGTGTCGCCGTTGACGTTCACGATTTTCCCGGTGCCGCGTTTGCGGTCCTTACCCTTGCCGACCATGAGTCGAATGCCCTCGTTGATGCGAACGCCGAGCGCGCCTTCCTCGGTGTCGCCGAGGACGACTTGGCCATGTGTCGCTTGCAGTGTGACCTCGCAGTCGAGGAAGTATCCCTCGGCGACACGCTCGAAACGGTAGCGCGTGGTATCGGAGCAGATGATTTCGTTGTTCGCGGCGATCCACTGATTGCGGACCTGCAACTCGCCGCTCGCGCCGTTGCGGGCGGAGAGAATTTCCTGATGGACGATGCGGCCGGTGGAGTTGTCGGCGAGTTCGCGCCAGAAGTCGTGACCGTTGACGAGACCGTGAGCGAACCACACGGAGCGATGCCAGTCGTGATCATGAATTTCGCCGTCGACTTTCTTCATCGGCCAGTGGCGCGTGTAGAAAGTGCCCTCCTGATCCTGGATCGGGTAAAGGCAGGGCTTCGGGCCGTCACGGAAGCGGTATTCGGTAAACAAATACCCATCGATTTCGACCCGGACGCGATCGCTCAGCGACGTGAGGACGACGCGATCCTTCGATTGCGCGGGTGCGGGGGCCATCGCAGTGGCGGAAGGGATCGCGCACAACGTCAGCGCGCCGAGAGCGGCTCCTTGCAAGGTGGCCCGAAGGGAGGAGAACCGGCTCATAGACGGAAGAGTTTGCGGGCGTTGGTGGAGAAAAGTTTCTGCTCGGACTCGGGCGGGAGTCCGGCGGCCTGCACGGTGTCGACGATCAACTTCGGTTCGACCCAGGGGTGGTCGCTCGAATAGAGCAGGCGGTCGGGTCCGATGAAGTCGTGGCCGAACTTCACGGCGAGCGGCAGCGGCGAGACGACGTCCATCCAGATCTGCTTCAGGTATTCGCTGGGCAGGCGGGTGAGATTGCGCGGCCCGCGCTTGAGGACGCTGACCTGATGATCGAGGCGGCCGACAATGTAGGGGAGCGTTCCGCCCAGGTGCGGGCAGACCAGTTTGAGCTTCGGAAACTCGTCGAGGATGCCCGACATCAACAGGCGCGTGATCGCGATGGTGTTGTCGAACATGTTGCCCAGCGTGCTGGTGAGCTCGTAGGCCTTCACGAATTCGGTCGTGATGGGTTTCGCGGGGTGAAGGAGAATCGGAATGTCGAGTTCGACAGCGCGGGCGAAGAGCGGACGGAACTCCGGTTCGTCGGAGAATTTTCCCGCCAGATTCGTGTAGAGCAGGATGCCCTTCATGTCGTAGGTGCGAACGACGCGATCGAGCTCGAGGAGCGATGCGCGCATGTCCTGGAGCGGCAGCACGCAGATGCCGAAGAAGCGGGTGGGGTGCTGGCGGACGGTTTCGCCGACGAAATCGTTGTAGAGCTGAGCGACGATGGGACCGTCGGAGCCGAACCATTCCGGGCCGGGATCGTTGATGCTGAGCGCGGTCAGCTTAATGCCCGCGGCATCCATCGCCGCGAGCTTCGTGTCGACGTCGGTGTAGTGCGCAGGAATCTTCCGATACCAATCGCCCATGCGCAGAATGCGGACGCCGTCGGCGGTGTAAACGGACGGATCGGTTTTGCGCTTCTCCATCAGCGTGATCGCTTCAGGGCAGAACAAGTGACTCTGGCAATCGATGCGTTCACCGATGGTAGAGGCAGACGACGACGCGGCAGAGGGAGAAGCAGAGAGATCGAGCCGGAGTGCGGACACGGCAGCCGAAGCAATGGCGGTGCGGGCAATGAATTGGCGGCGGTTGAGAGGAGAGGATGACCGGGGCATGGGATGAGATCGGCTGAGGGTGTAAGCGGGAGGCGGTTACTTTGACGGCGTGCCTTCGGACGGCAGCGTCCTTTCGAGTGCTTGAGAGCGTTGCGCGAGGAGGAATGCCACGACATCGGCCATTTGCTGCGGACTGAAGGCGTTGCCGAAAGGCGGCATCACGGACATGTGCAGGCTTTCACGGGCGGTGATGAGCGCCTTGTCGATGCTCACGGTGGTGCTGTCCATCTGCACGAGCACGAGTGAGCGATTGGTTTCCTCCTTGAAGATGCCCGAGTAGAATTTTCCGTCGCTCGTGCTAACGGAGAGAAGGCCGAAGCCCTCCGCGATCGTGGCGCTCGGCGCGAGCATCGATTCGATGATGTGCTGCGCGTCGGCCTTGTCGCCCATCGCGGTGAGATCGGGGCCGAACGTCTTGCCCTCACGGCCGACGCGATGGCACGTGTAGCAATTGGCGGCGGCGAACAACCGCTGGCCCATGGTCACGTCGCCCTGGGCCACGAGCGGAAGAACTTCGCTGACGGTGCGCGGCTGTTCGCGTGACTCCAGGACGATCGGCGGGAGCTCCTCGGCGGCGGCGCGTTGGGTCCACGTGGCCGTGACGGTGCTCCCGACCTTTTGGTAAGTGCGTTCGTTTTTCGAATCCGACGTGGGAACGAACAACGCGATCTTGAGCGTGCTGGTTTGGTCGATGGTGACGCTGGCGCCCTCTCGGGCCCGCTCCTTCGGGCCGGGCGGCACGGGTTCGGAGCCGTCGCTTGTCCAGCGGAGCGCGGCAGGTTTGATGCCGGCGAGCAGTTCAATTTTGAGCGAACCGCTGAATTCGCTGGGAAGAGGATTCATTACCACCAACGGATTGCCGGAGAGCCGGGCGATCCACTGCGCGGCGAGTTCGGAGACCTTGCCGTCAGAGTCGCTGACAAGACGTTCCACCGCCGGGCGGTCGAGCGCGTCGCTTTCCAGCAAGGCGAGAAGAGCGGCGCGACGAACACCACCGCGCGGATCCTTGAGTTGCTCGACGAGCTGGGATTGGTCGGAAAGCGTGCGGAGCGCCTGCCACGTCGCATAGAAGGTGATGCGATCGCTTTCGTTCGCGGCGACGTCTTGAAGCGCGCTGATGAGTTGGGTTTGGCGGGCTTGTTCGACGGCTTGCACGGCGGCGAACCGGACGCGGGCCTCGGGATCCTTCAGTGCGGCGGTGACGAACGCGGGAAAGTCGGCGGTGGATTTCGTAGTGCGCCAGCGATGTCCGGCGATGCGGATGGATTGGATGCGAGCGTTACCGGAGAGCGTGTGTCCGGTGTTCGCGAACCAGGCGTCGATCGACGCATCCGTCAGATTGATACGTCCGAGGGTCCAAAGCGCCCAGGTTTCCTGCGCGGTGCCAAGCTGGCGGGATTCGAGGGCGGCGGTGAGCGCCGGCACAACGGCAGCGCCGCGTCGGACGAGTTCCTCCTGCGCGTTCGTATTCCATACCGGCAGAATGGAACCGAGGTCTTCGATCAATTCTGTCACGCTCCATTCGCCGGAAGGACGTGAGCGCTTGGGCGCGTTCCAGTTGGCTTTGGGCGCTTGGGGCCAGGAGATGCGGAAAATGCGGCCCTCGTTGACCTGTTCGCCGTTTTTATAGACCGCGCCGTAGGATTTGCCCCAACCGCTGATGTAAAGCGCGCCATCGGGACCGGCGGCGATGTCGACGGGCTGGAACAAGGCCGAGCGTCCGAGCGCGAATTCCTGCCATTTTCCGCCCTCGGGCATGGTGAGTGCGCCATCCCAAGTGGGGCGGTAAACGAAAGTGGTTTTACGCAGCCAATCGTTGATGAACCAGACGCCGCGGAACTCGGCGGGCATCTGCGGGGAGTCGTAGTAGACGATACCGGTGCCGGAGCCTTGGAAAACCGGGCCGCTGACAGGCGTGGTGGGAAGATGCTGGTCGCCGGTCCAGTCGGCGCTCCACGTGTGGCCCCAGCCAAAGTGGGCGCCGAAGAACGGCATGATGATGCGGTCGCCGTCGTATTGGTCGTTATCGGTGCCGAGCCAGTTGAATTCGTGGTCGAAGCCGATGTCCCAAACATTACGCGTGCCGCGGGAGACGATCTCGAGATTGGCGCCCATCGCGTCGGCGCGCAGCACGCCACCTTCGCGGCCCCAGTTGTCCTTGGGATCCTGATACGTGTTTTTGTATTCGCCCTTTTTATACGTGCGCGGCGGCAGGAAGTCGGGTGTGCCGGCGGGAGCCTGCACGTCCCACAAATCGCGAAAGGGTTTGGGGGCGACGCGGTCGGGCGGCTGGGTCAGACCCTTCGAAGTGCCGGCGGAGAGATAGAGTTTGCCGTCGGGCGCCCAGTTGAGCCCGTGCGACGCGTGTTCGAGATTGCCGAGGTCGGTGTAAACGCGGACGTATTCGTCGGCTTCGTCGTCGCCATCGAGATCGCGCACGATGGTGAGGTCGGGTGAGTTCGCGACCCAGAGATCGCGACCGTTCCAAGCGAGGCCTTGGATGCAGTTGAAGCCGGTGGCGAAGATCTTGGTCTGGTCGGCTACGCCGTCGCCGTCGGAATCGATGAGAATGGCAATGCTGTCGCCGGGCGTATCCGGTTTTGGGTTACGATATTGGGGACCGTAGCCGACGAAGAGCCGGCCTTGGGCGTCGAAGACGATGGCGCAGGGATTTCGCACGAGCGGTTCTCGGGCGTAGAGTTCGGCCTGCAGCGGGGCGGGGACGGTGGGCAGCAAGGACGAGTCGGCGGATAACGCGGCAACGGACAGCAACGGGCCGACAAGCAGAAGTGCGCAGGACGAAGGAAGGAGGGGGTAGCGCATGAGAGGTGAACGCGAGGACGCTGAGGGAGAGAATCGGTGACGAGCGGACAGCGAAATGCACCGCTCTTGCGGCGGACTAGCCGTTTGTCTTGGCCGCGTGGCGCAGAGACAGCACGCGGATGATCGCACTGTTATCGAGTTCACCGAGACCCTCGGCCTCGGCGAGTTCGAGGATTGTCCGATGAGCGAGGCTCAGGGACATCGGCAGTCCGGACGCGAGTCCCGACTCCACGATGAGCCGCACGTCTTTGAGGTGCTGGGAGAGGCGTGCTTCGGGGGAGAAATCCTTCCGGATCATCTTATCGCCCTTCACATCCATCGCGCGCGAGTAGGCTGCACTGCGCCGCATGATTTTGAGGACCAGTTCAAGATCGAGCGACAGCCCCTCGGCGAAGGCGAGTCCCTCGGCGAGGGCGGCGCGGTTGAGTCCGAGCACGAGATTGGTCACCAGCTTCATCTTGGCGCCGCTGCCGCTCGGGCCGGTGTGAAACGTGGCATCGGCGAGCAGGTCGAAGATGTCCAGGCAGGCGTCGAACCCGACATGATCGCCGCCGACCATCATGACGGCGGTGCCATCACGAATCTGCTTGCTGCTGCCGGAGATCGTGGCGTCGAGGTAATTGATTCCCTGAGCTTGGAGCGAAGCGGCGATCGCTTCGGAACTGGCGGGATCGCCGGTGGTGGTGTCGATGACGGTGGTGCCGCGGCGCAGGCTCGGGGCGTTCCGGGTGAACACGTCCGTGACTTCGCGGTGACTTGGCAGGCTGACGAGAATGCGTTCGCACGCGCCGAAAATTTCGGCGGCGTGGGCGGCGGTGGTTCCGCCGGCGCGAGAAAGTTCATTCATGCGGTCCGGGTTGATGTCGTAGCCGAGGATGGCGCGGCCGCCGGACATGAGCCGTTGCGCGAGTTCCGAGCCGACGAGACCGAGGCCGATGATGCCGATCGGATCGGTAGAACGTCGTGAGACGAGAGAAGGCGAAGTCATGGAGGAGAAGGAGCGGGGAATCTCTTCCCCGCGGGAATGATGATGGATAAATTAGAATTCGCCTTGGACGCCGGCGGTGATGCGCATGCCGTAGATCTGGGTGTCGCGCTGGAGGCGTTCGTTGCCCTGGTATTTGGTCCGTTTCGAGTTGGTGAGGTTGTTGACGTCGAGGAACACGGAGGTGCGCGTGTGACCGATGTTATACTTGATGCTGAAATCGACGGAGGTCCGGGCGCCGTCGTATTCGCGCTGCATCGGATCGTCCTCGAAGTTGTTCAGCCGGCCGCCGTTGTAGTTGGCGGAGAGCCGGATCGTGTAGCCGTATTTGATGTAGGAGAGGCCGACGTTGCCCGAACGCTTGGTGAAGCCGGCGATGTCGTTGTGAACTTCGTCGGTGGCGTAGGTGCCGCGGCTCTCGAGGAAGGTGGCGTTGGCGTAGATGCCGAAGCCATTGAGGAAGCCGGGAAGGAAGGTGAGCTGTTGCTGATAGTTAAGCTCGAGACCGTTGACGTTCGCCCAACCGCCGTTCTTGACCGTGCGAAGCTTCCAGATGCCGTCCGCATATTTGTCGCCGAAGATCGGATACACGATGGGGTCGCCGGGTTGAATCAGGCGGAGTTCGTCGAAGATGAATCCGGTGATTTCCTTGCGGAAGAGTCCGACCGAGATCGTGCCCACGCCCTTGAAATAGTATTCGGCGACGAAGTCGTAGTTGTCGGAGAACTGGGGTTCGAGGTTGGGGTTGTTGACCTCGATGCGCGGGAGGTCGTCGCTGTCTTCGGGGTCCGAGTCCGTGATGTCGCGGACGCGCACGTTGGGCATGAGGCGGGTGAAGTTCGGACGACCGATGCCAGTGGAGAAGCTGGCGCGGAAGTTGAGGTTAGGCGTTGCGCTGTAGCGGAGATGCAACCCCGGGAAGGTGTTGTTGTAGCCGCCTTCGACGCGTTGCATGCCCTCGTAACGCAGAGGATCGCCCTCGGCGTAGGCTTGGTTGAGGCGCATGTTCTGACCGTAGGTTTCGGTGCGTTCGAAGCGGAGACCTCCGACCGTGGTGAGCTTTCCCGTTTTGATGGAGCCCATGAGGTAGGTGGCGTAGATCCGCTCGCCGGCGGTGAGGTCGTTGGCGAGGTCCTGTTCGATGCCGCGGCCGATGTTTTCGGTGAAGCGTTCGGAGCCGTATTCGTCGATCTCGTCGTGCACGGCATGGAGATCGGGCCACGGCCAGCGCTGGTAGCGGCCTTCAACCGGGAAAACCATGCGATCGTTTCCGTGGAAGCGGTTGAGATCGCCGATGGCGGAGGCGATCGCGGTCCAGCGCGGACGTTTGCGATCCTGGGTTTTCTCCTGGTGGCGGTAGCGCAGGCCGGTCTTGAGGTAGGTGGGCAAGCGCGTGTTGAAGGCGCGCGTGACGTTGAGTTTGCCCGCGGTCACATCGTCCCAGTTGTGATCGAAGCGCCGGTCGAGATTGTTGAATGCGCCCTTGCTATAGTCGGAGATATCGTTGCCGGCGGTCTGCGTGATAGTGGGAAAGTGAATGCTGTCCGAACGATCGATCTGATAGGTAATATTGTTGAAGCGCATCAGCATGATTCGGCGCTCGTCGCTGCCGTGGGAGTGCGAGGTGGACAGATCGTAGTCGAAGTCCCAATCGCTGAGCTGAGTGCGGCCGCCGATCTGGACCATGTTGGTCTCGACGGTGCGGGTGCGGCCTTCGAGCTCGAAGTCGACGCGGCCGCGAAGTTCCTGCTGCTCGAAGGTAGGCGTCCCGACAGCGTTGGTGTTCGCCAGGATGAACTTGTGCTGGGACATCTCGTCGTTGAAGTCGTTGTAGAGGACGTTCAAGAAGAGCGTGGTGCTGGGGTTCAGCTTGAAATGCAGTTTGCCGCCGAGGCCCAGACGATCGAGGAGGATGTCGTCTTCGGTGGTTTGGAAATTGTTGATGATGGCGACGGGACCATCGAGCGTCTCGTCCTTGTATTCCATGCGGGCGGCGGTGCGGGGCGAGAACGTGCGGTTGAAGCTCGCATTCGTCGTGATGGCCCACCGCTTGTCCTTACCGAGGCCGTCGCTGTAGCTGATGCTGCCGGAAGGGTGGGCTTTGGCGCGGGCGAATTCGAAAACGCCGCCACCGCCGCGGCGTGTGCCGTCGGCGGCCGAGACGTAATCCTGCAGAAAGACATTCGCACCGAGGCTGTAGCGGATGGTGCGGCCGTTGGCGTCGAAACCGCTTTTGGTCTTCAGATTAATTTTCCCGCCGATCGCGTCGGCATCCATATCGGGCGTGGGCGCCTTGATGACCTCGATGGATTCGATGGAGTTGGTGGAGACTTTATCCACCTCGAACGCGCGGCCGGTGCCGCGGCTGCTGCCGCTGGCGAGCAGGGTGCCGTCGACGGAGACGGAGTTCAGATCCGGGGAGATGCCGCGGATGCTGACCTGGTAGGTTTCGGCCTCGTCGCGCTCGGGTGAGATGCCGGACAACTTTACGAGCAGGTTGCCGACGTTGGTGTCGGCGACGTTGCCGAACGCGTCGGTGGAGACGACGGCAATGACGTTGTCGGCATTCCGTTGTTCGTTGAGCGCGGCGGCCTGTCCTTCGCGGACGGCGGAGACCTGGAATTTTTCCAGGGTGTAGATTTCCGACGTGAGCTCGACGTTTACGCTCACTTGTTCATTGGAGATCACGGTCACCGGCAGATTTGCCGTCGTGAGGCCGGTGTAGTTTACGATGAGGGTGCGCACACCCGCTGGCACGTGATTGAGGCGGAAGGTGCCGTCTTCGGCGGTAAGCGCGAAATGCCGCTCGCTACCGGCAACCGTGACGGAGGCGCCTGCGAGCACGGCACCGCTCGCTTGGCTGCGGACGCGGCCGGTAACGGCGCCGGTGTCGGTGGATTGGGCGGAAGCAGTCGCGGCCAGGCCGAAGAGAACGCAGACAGCGCCGAATGCGGCGTGCAGCCGATGGCTCAAGAAGGGGGTAAGGAGCATCATAAGGGGAGGGGTTACAACTTGGGACACCGTAATTCATGAACTAAATGCGATGAATTACGCTTACAGTTCATGTGATGTTTTCAGGGGCCGTTCGCGTCAATACGAGAAATCGCAGGAGGAAAACTTACTTGTTGGGGCATGAACGAGCGGCTGCCTGTTATATGAACTAACATGAACAGAATTGAGCGCGTCGGACGTAAGTAGCGAGGGATATGGGCGACGAGAGCATTTAGGCGCGGTCGACCTGAACCTCGTTTGTCGGTCGCCAAAGATGGAAAGCGGGCGGGCTTAAGATGCGTTGCAAGGGGAGTGCTGTGGGCGGTGCGGATTCATTTCCGCGGCGGGAAGGGCGGGCATGAAAAAGGCCGGAGCGAGAATGCTCCGGCCTCGTGGGCAATGAGATGATGTGGCTGCTTAGAACTCGCCCTTCAATCCGGCGGTGATGCGCATGCCGTAGAGCTGGGTGTTGTTCTGGAGGTCTTCGCGGCCCTTGTAACGGGTGCGCTTCGCGTTGGTGAGGTTGTTGATGTCGAGGAAGACGGAGGTCTTCCAGCGCGGCAGCGCGTAGGCGAGACTGAGATCGATGCTGGTGCGCTCGCCGTCGTAGAACTGCCGCTCGCGGATCTCGTTGTAGCCTTGGAGGCGCGGGCCGTTGTAGTTCAGTGAAGCACGCGCGGTGATGCCGTATTTGATGTAGCTGATGCCGGCGTTGGCGGAGCGCTTCGTGAAGCCTTTGATCTCGTAACGGATTTCGTTGAGCGATTCGTCGTAGGTGCCTTTCGAGTTGAGGAAGGTGCCGTTGGCGTAAACGCCGAAGCCGTCAAACGGGCTGGGGAGGAACGTGAGCTGCTGCTGGTAGCTGAGCTCGAGACCGTCGACGCGGGCCCAGCCGCCGTTGGCGGTGGTTTTGAGCGCGTAGCCTTCATACAAACCGCCGAAGCCGTTGTCGGGGCCGACGCCGACTTCGTCCCATCGCGTGAAGATGAAGTCGGTGATGTTTTTGCGGAAGACGCCAACGGTGAAGGAGCCGACGCCCTTCATGTAGTATTCGGCCGACAGGTCGAAGTTGTCCGAGAACTGAGGCTTGATGTCGGGATTGTTGATTTCGATGCGCGGGATCGGGTCGCCGGTGCCGGAGGGCGTTTCGCCGTCGTTCAGTTCGCGAACCTTGATGGCGGGAATCAGCTTCGTGAAGTTCGGCCGGCCGATGCTGGTCGAGATGCTGCCGCGGAGGATGAGGTTCGGGAGGGGCTCGTAGCGGAGATGGACGCCGGGGAAGTAGTTGGTGTAGGAGCCGTCGACGTGGCCGACGGTGCCGTAGCGGCGGGGATCGCCGGCGTCGAAGCGGAGGTCTTCGTTGACGCCGCTGCCGTAGGTTTCGGTGTGCTCCAGGCGGACGCCGGCGAGGGAGGTCAGCTTGCCGGTTTTGATGCTGCCCATCAGGTAGGTGGAGTAGATCTTTTCGCCGGCGGTCCAGTCGTCCTTCAACGAGTTCTCGGTGGAGGTGGCTGGGTTGAACGTGTAAAGGTCGGGGCGGTTATCGAGGTCGTCGTAGATGCGTTCCATGCTCGGCCAGATCCAACGGTCGTAGCGGCCTTCGACGGGGAAGTAGCGGCGGCCGTCGTCGAGGTAGGTGTCGAGGACGGGCTTCGGGCCCGTGAACGCCCAGCGGTCGCGGTGACGGTCCTGACGTTTTTCCTGACCGCGGTAACGAAGACCGGTCTTGAGGAAGGACGGGAAGCGCGTGTTGAGATCGCGGCGGACGTTGAACTGGCCGGCGGTGACGTCGTCCCACGAGCGATACTTTTGGCGGTCGACTTCCGGCAAGGTGCCGGTCGAGAAGGCGGCGGGATTGCCGCTCGTCACCTCGAGCGTCGGGAAGTAAATGCTGTGGGTGCGATCGATGCGGAAGCCGAGATTGGGCACGCGAAGCTGGATCGCTTCGCGGTAGTCGGTGCCATAGGAGGTCGAAGTCGAAAGATCGTAATCGAACTCGTAATCGCGCCACTTGGTGCGGCCGCCGACTTGGACCATGCCTGTCTCCACCGTGCGGATACGGTCTTCCAGTTCGATGTGGATGCGAGCGGTGAGGTCGCGAACCATGTCGGGATTGTGCGGCTGATCGAGCGCCTGATTGATGCCTTGCAGCTTCACCTTGTGCTGCGTCATGTCGTCGTTGAAGTCATTATACATGACATTCAGGAAGAGCATGGTGTTGTCGCTCAGCTTGAAGTTGACCTTGCCGCCGAGGCCGAGGCGATCGAGCAGGATGTCGTCCTCCGTGGTGGTGAACTCGGAATATTTCGGAGTGGGCAGCGAGAGCGAGTTGTTGTCCCAGCCCTGGATCAGGGCGGTGCGCGGAGAGTAGGTGCGGTTGAAGCTCGCGTTGAAGGTGACGGCCCAGTGCTTGTCCTCACCGAGCACATCGGAGTAGTTGACGCTGGCGGAGGGGTGAGCTTCGGCCCGCGCGATCCCGCTGCCGCGGCGGACGCCATTTGCGCTCCGCGCGTAAGGTTGGAGGAAGATATTCGAGCCGATCGTGTAGCGGATGGTGCGACCGTTGCTGTCGAATCCGTTCTTGGTGCGGAGATTGACCTTACCGCCGATGGCGTCGGCATCCATGTCCGGGGTCGGCGCCTTGATGACTTCGATGGATTCGATGGAGTTGGTGGAAACCTTGTCCAATTCGAAGCCGCGCACGTTGTCGCGGGTGGTGGCGCCGGCGAGAAGGGTGCCATCGACCGAGACGGAATTCAGATCAGCTCCGATGCCGCGGATGCTAACCTGGTAGGCTTCGGCTTCGTCGCGCTCCGGCGAGATGCCGGGGAGTTTCATCAGCAAGTTGGCGACGTTGGTGTCGGCGACATTGCCGAAGGCATCCACCGACACGATGTTGACGACATTACTGGCGTTTTTCTGCTCGTTGATCGCGGCGGCTTGGCCCTCGCGAACGACGGAAACCTGAAACGTCTCGAGGGAATAGATCTCCGATGACAGGTCGATGGAGACCTCCGCTTGCTGGTTGGCCGCGACGGTGACCGGAGTGTGCGAGGTGTTGAGTCCGGTGTAGTTGACGACGAGGTTGTGGGAACCGGCAGGAACGTGGTTGAGGCGGAAGGTGCCGTCCTCGCTGGTGCGAGCGTAGAACCGGTCCGTGCCGGAGAGGGTAACGGTTGCGCCCTGAAGGGTGCTTCCGCTGGCCTGATTGCGCACGCGACCAACGATGGTGCCGGTGTTGGCCGATTGCGCGGAGGCGATCGACGCCGACCCGAGCAGCAGGGAAAGTGCACCGAGCGCGACGCGAGTGTAATGGCGGAGCGAATTGAGGTTGGGGGAGGGTATCATGGGGTTGCTGGCATTCTAGGACGTCCGAAGTTCATGAACTAACGGACATGAATTAGGTGTTACAAACCGAAGGAAGTTCATCTCCAATGTGACCGACTCGGCGCTTTTCAACCTAAAACGACTCTTAAATGGTAAATGCAATGTCCTCAAAATAGATCATGAACTACAATGAACGATATTTTACTTGAACGAATCGGCCGGAAGCCTGAGACCGATGCGCGGTCGTAAGAAGAGCGCGGCCGCGCGGCCGCTGTTCGGGCCGTATTTCCCCTCCTGTCGCCGCTGTCCTCACCCCCGAAACCGAACCTGCCTTCGATGAAAAAATCCCTTCCCGTGTGTTTACTGACGTTGAGTGTCGCGTTGTGGGCGGACGCCCGCGCGGACGTTACGTTTAAAAAAATCGTGCTGACGGAGGAGTATCTTGCCGACGGAATCAATGCCGGCGATTTCAACCGTGATGGCCGTCTGGATGTGGTGGCGGGGCCGTATTGGTATGAAGGGCCCGAGTTCAAGACGCGGCACGCGTTTTATCCGGCGGAGCCGCAAGACCTGGAAGCGAGTCCGTCCAACAGCCTGTTTTCGTTCGTGGCGGATTTCAATGGAGACGGCTGGGACGATATTCTCGTCCTTGGCCGCGTGATGCATCACCAGGCGTTCTGGTATGAGAATCCCCAGGGCGCCGGCGGCATCTGGAAAAAGCATTTCGCGATTCACCGCGTGTTCGGCGAAGCGCCGATGTTTGTGGACATGGACGGGGATGGTCGCCCGGAGGTGATCAGTTTTTGGGAGGATCAATGGGGATGGTGGGCGCCGAATCCGGCTGAGCCGATGAAGCCGTGGATGTTTCATCCCGTCACCGAGAAAGGGAAATTTCGCGAATACTATCACGGCTCGGGCGTGGGTGATATCAACGGCGATGGCCGCATGGACCTCGTGTTGAATGAAGGCTGGTGGGAGCAACCGGCAGAGAAAGGCGCCTGGTGGAAACATCACCCGGTGAAGTTCAGCCAGGGCCGGGGAGGCGCGCAGATCCTCGTTTATGATATCGATGGCGACGGCGACAACGACGTCGTCTCCGCGATCGATGCTCACGGTTGGGGGCTTTCGTGGTTCGAGCAGGTGAAGCGCAACAAGGATCAGATCGAGTTCGTGGAGCATCGCATGATGGGCGATCGCTCGGAGGAGGCGAAGTTCGGGGTCGCCTTCTCGCAACCGCACGCGCTTTGCCTTGGAGACCTCGACGGCGACGGGTTGACGGATGTGATCACAGGCAAGCGGCGCTGGGCGCATGGGCCGAAAGGGGACGTCGAGCCGATGGCGACGCCGGTCAATTACTGGTTTCGCCTGCAGCGTGATGGCCGTGGCGGCGCTTCGTTCACCCCGGTGTTGATCGACGATGCGTCGGCGTTGGGCACGCAAATCGAAGCGATCGATGTGACCGGCGATGGACTCCCAGATGTGCTGACGGCGTCGAAACTGGGCGCATTCATTTTCGTGCCGGAGAAGAGTTCTTCCTCCCGCTAAACTGCAGCTTGGGCGCGGGGATCTCAGCCCCTTTCGGGAAACACCCGAGCGTATCCACCCATCCAATCCATGACTACTCCTCTCGCATTGAAAAAGCGGATACCGACCTTCTGTTCCGCGTTGGCGTTAATGCTCGGTGCGCCGGTTCGGGGCGGCGCGGAAGATTTGCTGATCCAGCGAACGCTGATGCCGGACGCAGCGCCGAGTTCGTTCGCGGTCGGGTTTTCGAGCGGCGTGAATTTCTGTTACGACGTTGTTCGAGGCGGACTGAGCTACATCTGGAAAGGTGGTTTCGTCGACGAGACCAGTGTCCGCCCCAACGCGGGCAAATCGATCACGCCGGTGAAGCTGCTGGGAGAGGTCGTTTATCGAGAGGAGGGATTTTTCCCGCTCCGCACCGGCGATCCGCAACGGGGCGCGGAGTTCGTCTTCAAAGGCTACCGGCTGCGAGACAACGCGATCGAGTTTCTTTATGAGATCAATCGTCGAACCGTGACGGAGGAGGTCACGCCGCTGAGCGACGGCTCGGGTTTGGTGCGGCGTTTCCGCATCGAAGGTGCCTCGGCGGACGAATCGTGGTGGTATGTGCCGGGATCGAGTTCCGGCGGAAAACTCGCTGCGCCTCAAGCGGTGCAGGACGCGGGCGGGTTTCGCTTCGATGCCGCGCGGGAGTTCTCGCTGGAAGTGCGTTTCGGAAAGGAGGCGCTATGAACCGGCTCGCTTGGGTCTTTCTGCTGGGTGGCTTGGCGCTGGTCGCGAAGGCCGGCTATCGCGTCGAAACCGTCGTGCTGCCGCCGGAACTGCGGGGCGGAATCTCGGGCGTCGCTTTCACGCCCAAGGGAACGCTCGTGCTCGCGACGCGTTACGGGGAAATCTGGATGCGGGACTCCGACGCAGCGCCGTGGCGGAGATTCGCCGCCGGACTCGATGAACCTCTCGGATTGGTCGCGGAGTCGGAGGAGGTAATCTACGTCGCGCATCGGCCCGAGTTGTTGAAGGTATCGGACACGAATGGCGATCGGCGCGCGGACACGTTCGACGTGCTCGGTTACGACTGGGGACAGTCGAACAACTACCACGAGTTCTTCTACGGATTGCGGCGGGATGCGTCGGGAAACTTTTACGGCGCGATCTCGCTCGACTCGTCGGGCGCGAAGGAGCCGCCGGGCCGGACGCGCGGCGTGCGCAATGTCACCCCCGCGGTGGAGACATCCTACCACAACTCGGAAATGCCTTTTCGCGGCTGGGCGGTGAAGATCACGCCCGCGGGCGATACGATTCATTTCGCTTCTGGGTTCCGGCAAGCCAACGGCGTGGGCCTGAGCCCTGCGGGCGATCTGTTCATGACCGACAACCAGGGCGACTACAAACCCTCGGGCGGACTGATGCACGTCGAGTTCAACGATTTTCACGGTCACGCGGAGAGTTTGAAATGGGAGCCGGGTTTTGTGTCCGGTTCATTGACGCCGGAGAAATTGTGGCAGCGTTACAAGGCTCCCGCGGTGGTGTTTCCGCACGGACCTCTCGGCGTGTCCGCGGGCGAGCCGATTTGGGATTTGTCGGAAGGCCGATTCGGCCCGTTCAGGGGGCAGACATTTGTCGGCGATTTCACGAATTTGGTTTTGCGGGTGGAATTGCAGAAAGTCGGCGGCGCCTATCAAGGCGTGGCGTTTCCCTTCCTGGGGCGGAGCGAAGATCCGAAGTTCGTTTCCGGCGAGCGCTTGAAGCAAGGTGGCATCCGCCTGGCTTTCGCGTCGGACGGCGCGCTCTACATCGGCCTGACGAGTGGATGGGGCGCGGGTTCGATCGGTTTGCAGAAGGTGGTGTGGGACGGAGGCGTGATCGCCGAAGTGCTCTCGTTGCAGCTGACCGAGCGGGGCTTCGCGCTGAAATTCACGCAGCCGATGGATCGGGCGACCGTGCAGGCGCTCGCCCGCGAGAAGCTGCGCTCCTTCCGCTATTATTATCATGTGCAGTATGGTTCGCCGCCGATCGATGAAACGTTGTTGCCGATCAGCGAAGTGCAGGTGTCGGCAGATGGCTTGAGCGCGGAGCTGATGGTGCCGGGATTGAAGGCCGGATTCGTGTATGAGTTCGATTTCGAACGGCTGCGCACGCAGCAAGGCGGCTTGCTGGCGAATCCCGTGGCCTACTACACGGCCAATCGATTGTTGACCGGCGAGGTGGCGCACGGGGGCACGACGCGATTGCCGCGCCCCAACGAAGAGGCGCTCGGCGCGAAAGCGGCGCTCAACGAACTGCCGCGCGAGGCGTTGGTCGCGGAAGGGAAGAAAGTGTATGCGCTCTTCTGCGCGGCGTGTCACCAAGCGGACGGACGTGGCATCAAAGGCGGAGCGGCAAACTTCGTGGACGACAAAACGCGGCTGGCGAAGTCCGACGAGGAGTTGCTGAAAGCGATTGCGCAAGGCGTCGAAATGAAAGGCATGCCTGCGTTCGGCTCCACGCTCCCCAAGGGCCAGCAGAAAGCCGTGGTGGCGTATCTGCGCGCCGCGTTTGGCGAAGCGAACGCAACCACACCCCGCCAAAAGTAAACTCACCACGAGCTGTAATCTCCCAACGCGCCTTCCATGCAACCTTCCCTGAACGCTCCCGCGGGCGTTGATCGCCGCACCTTTTTGAAGACATTGTCCGTCGCCAGTCTCGGCCTGGCCACTGCCAGCGCGCTGCCGCGGGGTCTGGCGCAAGGGAGCGCCACCTCGCGTCGCAAGCGTTACGCCATCGTCGGACTCGGGTCACGTTATCGTCTGTATCAGACCGCGATCGAGACCACGCACAAAGACTATGCCGAACTCGTAGGCGTGTGTGATTTGAATCCGGGCCGCATCAAGCTCTCGCAGAGGCGGTCCGCCGCCGCGGGCGCGAAGGCGGCCCCCGGTTATGTGCACACCGACTTCGAGAAAATGATCCGGGAGACGAAGCCGGATTGCGTGATTGTGACGACGGTCGACGCGACGCATGACGATTATCTGGTGCGCGCGATGGAACTCGGCTGCGACACGATCACCGAAAAGCCGATGACGACCACGCCCGAAAAGTGTCAGCGTATCCTCGATGCGCGTCGTCGCACCGGGAAGGAAGTGCGCGTGCTGTTCAACTACCGCTATTCTCCACCGCGCACTCAGGTGAAGGACATCCTGATGTCGGGGGAGATCGGCGAAGTGTGTTCGGTGGACTTCCACTGGCTGCTTAACACGACGCATGGCGCGGACTATTTCCGCCGCTGGCACGCCGAGAAAATCAACTCGGGCGGGCTCATGATTCACAAAGCCACGCACCACTTCGACCTCGTGAACTGGTGGTTAGGCTCGGTGCCGACGAGCGTGCTCGCGACCGGCAAGCGCGAGTTCTACACGCCGGAGATGGCGAAGCGGTTCGGCTTGGAGTCGCACCACGAACGCTGCCGCACGTGTCCCGAGCAGGCGAAATGCGGTTTCTTCGTGAGCTTGGAAAAGTCGAAGCAGCTGAAGGAGACCTATCTCGATAACGAACATCACGACGGATACTTCCGCGACCGCTGCGTGTTTCACCCGCGTATCGACATCGAAGATACGATGAACGTCATCGTGGGCTACGACAATCGCGCGACGCTCAGTTACTCGCTGAACGCCTTCAATGCGTGGGAAGGCTACCACGTTGCGTTCAATGGCACCAAGGGCCGGCTCGAGCACAGCATCGTCGAGGCGGTGTATGCCAACGGCACCACCAGCGAGGAATCGCAGGGTGCGATCGCCGATGGAGGCGTGACCACGCGAGTGATTCCACTGCGCGGATCTCCGCGCACGATCGAGCCTTGGACCGGCGTGGGATCCCACGGCGGCGGCGATGCCGTGATGTTGGACGATGTTTTTCTGCCGCAGCCTCCTGCGGACAAGTATCAGCGGGCGGCGGACGAACGGGCGGGAGCCTATTCCATGCTCATCGGCGCGGCGGCGAATATCTGCTTCAAGACCGGACAATCCGTGGAGGTGCCGAAGCTGGTGGATAATTTGGCGCGCCCCGATTATGCCCCGATGCCCTCGCGTTCGGCGCCGCTGCCGATGCCGGAGCAAGCGCGCATCCTGCGCGGTTAAAGTTAAGAAACACCGTAGTCGTCCCAACGCCGTCGCGACGACGCTCCGTGCCGGTAACGGTTTGACCTACGGCGGACGGGCCGGGAGTTGGAGGATTGCGGCGCACACGGAAAGACGGGTTGTAGGCGTGTATAGCCTGCGCCGGGCGGAGTTGGGTTGACAGACGATCTGGTTCGATGCGGTAGATATACCGACCTATGCCAGATACCCCTGCCACTGATCACTGGCTTCAGTCCGCTGTGATGCGGGCGTGTTTTGCCGTGGGGATCTTTGGTCTTTTGGCGGTGACCGGGCGGGGAGCTCCCGGACCGCTGCGGTTGGTCTCGATCCACGAAGATCTTCTGCCCGGACTGCGAGCGGTGGCGGAGGAATTCACCGCGCGAACGGGGTGGGAGGTGGAAATTCAGGCGGTGCCCTATGCGGCGCATGAGCTTTGGATACGCACGCAGATGTTGAGCCGGCAGGCGCCGGACGTCCTCGTGGTTGAGAGCACGGATTTGCCGTGGCGTTACGGGCACTCGGGAATGTTGGTGCGATGGGACGATGTGTTGGCGGAGCCGAACGCGTTCGACCTCGTGCAACCGGGACGTCCCTGGCAGCACGCTTTTCACGACGAACTGATTCAGCAGGCGCGAGATGCCGCGGGTGCGATCTGGTGTGTGCCTTATACGCAATACGGCGTGGGGTTCTTCTATAATCGCGACGTTTACGAGGAGCTCCAACTTCGGCCGCCTGCAACCTGGGAGGAATTGCTCGTCAATTTCGAGGCGACGCGCGCGTCGGGGCGAAACGCTTTCGTGACGGCGGTGAAACCCAACGATCACCAGACGCTGTGGATGGCCGACATGCTACTCGAGTTGCTGCTGCGGCCGGTGGCGGAGCAGGTGAACCTGCAAACGCGTTCGGGCTGGCGCTACGATCCTTTCGATCCGGCGTGTGCGCGCGGTGAAGTGATCACGCTCGAAGAGCGATTGGTTGGGTTCGATCGCGGGTTGATCGATCCGGCGCGAGCGCCGGCATTCAAGGAGACCGCCCGTTTGATGAAACGGCTGGCGGCGGAATTCCGGCCGGACTTTTTGAGCCTCGATGGCGAGGAAGTTCCGCGTGTCTTCGCTCGCGGGCAGGCGGTTCATTTCCTCAACGGCACCTGGTTTCTGCGGCCGCTGAGTGCGATGCAGCGCAGCATCGAAGCGATCGCGCCGGAGCGGGTGTTTCCTTGGGCGGTCTTTCCTTTCCCGGAGTTGACGGCGCAGAGCACGCCGCTGCCGCGGCTCGGCGGGATCAATCAAAACTCGGGCTTGCGCGCGTGTTTCGTTGTGCCGCGGCAGGACGCGCTTCCCGAACGCCAGCGCGCGGCGATCGATCTCGTGCGCTATCTGACGGCGCCGAAAGTGGCGGAGGAATCGTTTGGTCGGACGGCGGTGCACGATTTGCCAGCGATGCCGGATGTGCCGCCGAAGCCTGGAGCGGAGCCGCTGGTGCCCAAGGTGCGTTACGCGTTCCTCGTGCTCGCCCAATTTCGCGGTTACGACGCGCGGAGCGAAGGCGAGTTCTGGACGTTGTGGCAGAGTTTGCTCGGCGGGCTGATCGATGAGGATGAATTCGTGCGGCGACTAAGCGTGTCGCATCGCGCGGCGCTGTTTCGGCTGTCGCAGGAAAAGGCGGCGCAGATGGATCGCGCCTTCCTTGCGCTCCATCTGCCGGAGGGCTTCAAGCCATGAAGTCGGAGTCCTCGGGAACGCAGACCTGGCGCGCGGCGGGTTTTCTTTTCCCGGCGTGCGCCTTTTTCGCGCTGTTTGTCGTGGTGCCGGCGTTGTCGGCACTGGCGCTGGCGTTTTTCCGCACGGATGGTTTGGCGATGCGGGAATGGGTAGGTGTGGAGAATTTCCGTCACCTCTTCGCGGATCCGCTCTTCTGGAAATCGATCAGGAACCTCTTGTGGTTCGCGGTGCTAACGGTGCCGGTGCAGACACTCGGCCCGCTTCTGGGCGCGAAGCTGCTTTACTCACTGCGCTCGCCGCGCGCGACGTATTGGTATCGCACGCTGCTGGTGTTTCCCGTGTTGGTGCCGGGTGTAGTCACCATTCTGGTTTGGCAGGAACTCTATGGTGCGAGCGGGCCGATCAATCTCTTGCTGAGTGCGATCGGGCTGGGGGAGCACACCCGCGCGTGGCTGGGCGATCCGGCGACGGTCGTGCCGGCGATCGTCGCAATCGGGATGCCGTTCACGGGGGGCGTTTTTCTGCTGATCTATCTGGCGGGCTTTCTCTCGATTCCGGCATCGCTCGTGGAGGCGGCGCGGCTCGATGGCGCAGGCGGGCTGCGGCTTTTCGTGAGCGTGGAGCTGCCCATGCTGCGCACGCAAATCGGCGTGATCGCGTTGTTGTCGCTGCTTGGTGTGCTGCAGAATTTTGATAACATCCAGATTCTGACAAATGGCGGACCGATGAACGCGTCGCTGACACCGGCGCTGTATCTGTTTCGCTCGGGTTTCGAATTCGGTCAGCTCGGATACGCGAGCGCGCTCGGGGTGGTATTGCTGGCATTGTGCGCGGTGCTGACGGTGCTCGTGCGCTGGGCCGGGAGGAGGGAAGCATGAGGACAAGACCGGCTAGGTCGCGCCAGTGGTTGCTGCACGCGGTGCTCGTGGTGCTGTCGCTGCTCACGGCGCTGCCCTTTGCGATCATGACGTTGATGTCGGCGAAGGACCTCGGGCAGCTCACGCTGAGCTTCTGGGCCTGGCCGTCGCCGTTTCGCTGGGAGAATTACTGGTTTGGGCTGCGCGTGACCGTGGAGTATCTCGGCAACAGCCTGGTGGTGAGCGCGGCGGTGTGTGCGCTGACGCTCGCGTGCGCGGCGCTGGCGGCGTATGCGTTCAGCCGGTTTCGGTTTCCGGCGAAGCGAGGCGTTTTCGGCGCCTTTGTCATGGCGCTGATGATACCGAGCGCGCTGCTGCTGGTGCCGCTTTTCCTCGTTTGTCGTGAACTTGGTCTGCTCGACACAATGTGGGGGCTCGTGCTGCCGCAGGCGGCGGGCGCGCTGCCGCTGGCGATCCTGCTGTTGCGGTCGTTTTTCGAAGAGCTGCCGCGCGACTTGTTCGATGCCGCTCGCATCGATGGCGCGAGCGAGCTGCGCGTGCTGTGGCACATCGTGGTGCCGCTCTCGTTGCCGGTATTCAGCACGGTGGCCATCCTGAATCTGCTGTCGTCCTGGAACAACTACATCTGGCCGTTGCTGACCGTTCAGTCGGAATCGCTGCGGACGCTGCCTCTCGGGCTGGCGTTTCTGGTGTTTGAGCAGGACCTGAAATTCGAGCCCGGCAAGCTGATGGCGGCCTACCTGATGACCTCGCTGCCGCTGCTGATCCTGTTTCTTTTTCTGACCAAGCCCTTCGTGAAAGGACTCACCAGCGGAGCGCTGAAGGAATGAGCCCGAAAGGCGTGTGGCAGCCGGCCCGAGCTGCGGCGACGGGCTTTGCATTTTCCATGAAGCTTAAACCCCAGACACTTCTTTTCCTTCTCGGCATGTGCGCGCCGTTCGTCGCCGGTGCGAACGCGGATGCGGTGCCCGTTTATCGGAGTGTCGCGGATTTCGGTGCTGATGGTTCGGACGAACGGGATGATACGGTCGCGATCCAGCAGGCCATCGACTCGCTCGGCGAAAAGGGCGGTGTGGTGTTTTTGCCCGCGGGCAAGTATCTCCTCAGCGCGCCGCTGATCATCCAACGGACGAGCGTTACCTTGCTTGGGGAAGGTCGGGGCGGGACGAACGATCGTGCTCCCACCGGCAGTTTGCTGGTGTTGCGGGCCGGCACAACGGACACCGCCATCGAGCTGCGCGACTGTGCACACAGCGGTGTGCGCAGCCTCGGTGTATATCGACAGCCGAGTGCCGCGAAAAGCGGTGGGGAAGCGGGTGCCGCCATCCGGGTTGTCGGCACCTATCATTGTTTCGTGCGCGAGGTGACGCTCGCCTCGGTCGTGAATGGAATCGAGATCCTCAACGGCATCAGTCCGGTGGTGGAGGACATCTCGATTAAAAATCCATCGGGCACCTTTGGCATCTGGCTGCATGGCGCGGGTCTGGTGGACGGACGGCGCCGAAAAGTGGATGCGGCGCATTTCGTGCGGATCTCCGGTGGTGCGGCGAAAGGCGTGCCGATCGAGTGGATGGTGTTGGGGCCAAACGTGGATGGCGCGAAGATTCAGGACGGGCGCTTCGTTGCCGGATCGCGCGGACTCGTGTTGCGAGGCGGGAATCCGGACGCGGGCGACACGCGGCCGAAATACATCTATACCGATAAATTCGGCTGCGATCATGTCAGCGACGAAGGCGTTCTGATCGAGGCGGGCAACGACCTGTTCATGACGAACACCTGGATCGGGCAGAATCGCAACGCCACGGGCATGGTGATCGGTCCTGGATTTACCGGCGGCGCATTGCTCACGGATTTGCGCATCCGCGGTGCGGGCGGTCACGGGCTGCACGTGCAGGGAGGGCGCAACATCTACATTGCCAATCCGCTGATCGGAACCAACGGCACGAATCGAACGCTGGTGCCGCGCGGATCGACCGAAGCGGCGGGCATCCTGATCGAGTCCGGGGTGAAGAACCTGCGAGTGACGGGCGGCGGCGTGTGTCCGCTTTACGAAGGTGGCGCGACGGCCTTGCAGCACTACGGCGTGCGTTATCTCGGAACCGAGCAGCAGGCGGTGGCCGATTCGGTGCGTATTTCCGGCGTCGATACGACTGGGAACGCCGTGCCCTTTGCTCCGGCGATCCTGGCGTTGGATCGTGCGCTCTGACCTCACCCGGAGCGGTAGAGCAGTTTCATTCAAATTCGATTTCTCATGTCCTGTTCGATTCAGACCGGTCCCAACTACGATGTCGTCGTCATGGGCGGCGGAGTCTCGGGGAGCGTCGCGGCGATCGCTGCGGGACGCGCCGGGGCGAAGGTGCTGCTCGTCGAGGAGCATGGTTTTCTTGGTGGGTCGCTCACCTCGATGGGCGTCGGCCCGATGATGAGCTTTCACAATCCGGCGGGCGAGCAGGTCGTGCGCGGAATCCCCGATGAGATTATCGAACGATTAAAGGCGCGCGGTGCGGCTCTGGGGCACATTCCCGACACGACGACGTATTGCAGCACGGTGACCCCCTTCGACAGCGAAGAGCTGAAGATCGAGTTGGAATCGATGGTGCGGGAGGCCGGTGGGGAGTTGCTCTATCACACGCAGCTCGCGGGCGTGGAGCGGGACGGCGAGAGGATCGCTCGCATCGTCGTCTGCAACAAAGCCGGACTTACCGCGATCGGAGCGAGGGTGTTCGTCGATGCGACCGGCGACGGCGACCTGGCGGCGCGGGCGGGCGTTGCGTTCGTGCGCGGACGGGCCGGAGACAATGTTGCGCAGCCGATGACGATGAACCTGAAACTGGCGAATGTGGATACGGCCGCGATCCGCCGGTATGCGAAGGACAATCCGGACGATTTTCTCTGGCATCCCTGGGGAGCGGAGGAAGCGTTGAAGCGACTGGACGTGTCGCCCCGCATCAGCCTGGCGGGATTTTTGAAAAGCTGGAAGGCGGCCCGCGAGCGCGGGGAGGTCGACGTGCCGCGCGACCAAGTGCTGTTTTTCGAGACGCCCGTGCCGGGCGTCGTGATCGTGAACACCTCGCGTATCAACGGACTGGATGCGACGGACCCGTTTCAACTGAGCCGCGCGGAGAGTATCGGACGCCGGCAGTGCGTGCAGATTTTCAATTTCCTCCGGAAGCATGCCGTGGGTTTCGAGAATGCGGTGCGCATGGACACGGCGGCGAAGATCGGGGTGCGCGAGTCCCGGCATATCGTCGGGCTCTACACGATCACGGCGGACGACATCACCGAAGCGCATTCCTTCGAGGATACGATTGCCCTCGGTGGTTATCCCATCGACGTGCACGCGCCGGCGGGGACCACGACCGGCACCGTGCATCTGGACCCGAACACGATGTATCACATCCCGTTGCGCAGTCTGCTCGTGGAAACGGTGGCCAATCTCGTGGTGGTGGGACGTTGCATCAGCGCGACGCACGAGGCTTCGGCGGCGTTTCGGGTGACGCCGATCTCGATGGCGATCGGGCAGGGTGGAGGAGTGGCGGCGGCGGAGGCGTTTCAGCGGGGAGTGCCACCGCGAGAAGTGCCGTTTGCGGCGATTCGCCAGAGGCTGCTCCAGCAAGGAGCGCGGCTGCCCTAACCCTCGAGACTACTTCACATGCCCCGCATCGCTCCTGAACATCGGCGTTGGATCATCCTTGGGCTGATCTTCGTCGCGATGGTGTTGAACTACGTGGACCGCCAGATCGTGTCCGTTTTGAAGCCGACGCTGAAGGAAGCGTTCGGGATCGACGATCGGGGTTACGCGACGCTGCTGAATGTATTCATGATTTGTTACGCGAGCACGTATGCGGTGGCGGGCTGGCTGGTGGACAAATTCGGCGCAGGACGCGTGATGTTCCTCGGCATCATCGGCTGGTCGGGCGCGTGTCTGGCGGCGGGATTTACGAAGACGTTCGGGCAGCTCGCGTTTTTTCGGGGCCTGCTGGGCGTGGCCGAGCCGATGGGATTTCCGGCGCAGCTGCGAGCGGTGACGATCTGGTTTCCACCGCGGCTGCGCGCGACCGCAAACAGCATTTGCGCGGCGGGGAGCACGATCGGCGCGATCATTGCGGCGCCGCTGGTGGCGTGGCTGGCGTTGACCTTCAACTGGCACGCGGCGTTTCTCGTGCCGGGTGCGCTCGGGCTGGGACTCGCGGTCTTGTGGAAGATCTTTTATCGCGAGCCGCCAGCAAGCGTCGCGGAGGAAGCCGGCGTGAATGCGAATGGCGGGGCGGCGTTCACCTGGGGACAACTGTGGCGGACGCGAAGCTTGTGGGGCATTTTGTTGAGCCGTTTCGTGAGCGATCCGGTGTGGTATTTCTGCCTGTTGTGGCTTCCTGGATACCTGCAGGAACAGTCGGGGTTGACACTGGCGCAGATCGGAATGGTGGGCTGGATCCCGTTTCTCGTCGCAGATATCGGCGGCGTCGGCAGCTCGATGGCCTCGGACAAGCTGGTGAAACGCGGCATCGCACCGCTGCGAGCCCGCAAGCTCACGCTCGCGTGCGCGGCGGCGATCGGACCGGTGTGTGTGCTCACGCCGCATTTGCCGCATCCGGCGGTGACGCTGGCGATCTTCAGCCTGGTCGGCGCGATGTGCCTGACGTGGCTGTTCAACCTCGGCGTGGTGGTGGCGGAAACCTTTCCCGCGGCGAATGTGGGCAGCGTGTGGGGCATCGCAGGCGCGTGCGGCGCGGCGGGTGCGATGTTCTTCAATACCTTTGTCGGCGAAGTGATGCAGACGCTGGGTCCGGGTCGCGTGTTCGCGGTGATGGCCGTGCTGCATCCGCTGGCGGCCGTGATCCTGTGGACGACGGTGCGGACCGAACGGCCGCCGAGCCGGGAAGCAGCGGCGGCCGCGTGAGCCGGTTTAGTCGGGAATCTCGTTGAGCGTATACCAGCCGATGGGGTGCACGAGCGATTCGCCGCGACGGTTGCGGACGCCATCGAGTTTGATCTCGTGCACGTGGCCGCGCGTGAGGGGCGAGACGACGAGTCGCACGCTTAGGCCGTCCGTCGAGACGTGAGCCTGAGTGACGGTTGGGATTACGCGGTCGAGCTCCTCGCTGCCGTAAGCTTTGCTGTGGAGATAGGTCCAGGCTTCGACCGCATAGGACGCGGGATTGGATGCAGTGGCCGGATCGACGGGTTCGGTGAACGTGACGACAAAGCCGTCGGGCTGCGCGCGAATCTCGAGCGGCTCGAACGGGAGTTTTTCGCGCCAGCGGATGCGTTCGAAGTGAAACGATTTTCCGCCCTTCGCGCCCCAGCCGCGAGCGGAGCCGGTGATGAAGAGTGAACCATCGGGACCGAAGAGCATGCCGATCGGACCGCTCTCGAGTCCGCTGATGAACGGAAACACGGCGCCTTGATAGAGGCCTTTGACCTTCTCAAGCGAGATGCGGGTGATTTGGGAGAACGTGTGTTCGGCGACGAACAGCTGGTTTCCGAACGGACCGAATTTGCCGGAGGTGTCGAAGACGATCGCCGTCGGCGAGCGGCCGGCGCGATTGTGGGGAATGAGCACGGCGGGCGGGATGAATTTTGGGTCGGCGAGCCGGTCGGTGAGGATTCGTCCGGTGGATGGTTCGAGCGGCTTCGGCCCCAGCGCGTGGTCGGCGTGATCCCACCACGCGAGGCTTGCCGGCGTGCCTTGGAAGGAGCCGGGGGCGACGTGTTTCAACGACGATGTGCCGTTCCAATCGCCCTGGTTGTCGGTGAAAAAAATGTCGCCGGCGGAGTTGAAACCGATGCCGCCGGGAGAGCGCACGCCTGCGGCCGTCGGGATGATTTTTCCCTCGGGGGTGACGCGCACCACCCAGCCGCGCCACGGCACGGGGCTGGTGCTGGCGTTGGCGAGGCACAGGGCGGTCCAGATGTTGCCGTCGCGATCAGGACGCGAGCTGACGGCGTATTCGTGAAAGTTGCCGGTGACGCCGAATTGGTCGGTGACGATCTCGGACTCGTCCGCGCGATTGTCGCCGTCGGTGTCGCGCACGCGCGTGATACCGTTGCGTTCGGTAACGTAGAACCACCCGTCGTTGAAGAATACGCTGAGCGGTTCGTGCAGGCCGGTGGCGAACAACGTGAGCCGGGCTTGGGAAAAGTCGTCGGCGAAGGCGTTGTCGACGAGCCAGAGCTCGCCGCGCCGGGTGGAGATGACGAGGCGGCCGTCGGGCAGCAGATCGATGCCGCCGCCCTCGAGCACCATGTCGGGGGAAAACGGATACGGCGTGACCTCGTAGTGTTCGCGCTCGCGGGCCAGATCCGAGTCGTAGGGGGCGGCGGCGACACGATGGACGGTTTTGGGCGCTTCGGAAGCGACGGCGAAGATGGCGGCGGCGAATCCGCAGCCGGCGAGAAGAATCGAGGAAAGGCGTGAATGCATGAACGCGTGGAAAGGATCAGTGAGCGTGGGCGGCGGCTTTTGCGGACGTGGCGAGCCAGCGGTATTCGAGGGTCAGCGTCGCGCGATCGCTTTTGAACGGCACGCGGGCCATCCAGGTGCGTGTGCCGGAGTCGTTGCGCAGCTCGGCGGATGCGCCCGCGAGCGTGACCTGAATCTTGTCGGCGAGCGTGGCCCGAGTCGCGTTTTCGGCGGAAGTCGGGTCGGCGGCGATCCGAAGCCAGGCATCGTTGGTCGGTGTGCCGCGAGCGCGCAGCGAAAGCGTGCGCACGAGGGTGAGGTCATCCTTGGCGAGGTTGCCGGTGACGGTGAACGACTCCGTTACTTCGATGCCTTCGACGATGTAGTTGAACGTTGGATATCGCCGCGCATCGAGGCGGTAGCCGAGAAATCTGTTGTCGGCTGCGCCCGCCGCGGACGACGGGCGATAGAGTGCAGGGCGGGAGGGCAGGCGAACGATGTCGAGACCGGACGGCTTGACGGCGCCCATGCCGCGGGAGACGCGGTGGGCTTTCACGTCGAGGAAGTCGCCGGCCCAGAGCGAGCTGAGGTTGCGCGTTTCCGGGTCCCACGAGAAATTGGCGCCGCCGGGAAGTCCGACGGCGAAACCGCCCTTGGGAATATCGGCGAGGTAGTTGCGGTAGAAAACGGCTTCGTGCGGAGTGGCGCTGAGATGCATGCCCGCCAGGCGGTCGCCGTCGTTCTGGCGTTTGCGTTCGATGAGGTTGAGTCGTGAGAGCGCGCGTTCGTCGAAACCTGGACCGCTCCAGACGAGCGAGGCCTCGGGATCGTCGGCGAGTTGGTGCCAGTAGCGCAGGACGATGCGGCGGTCGCCGGCTTTCAGCGGGACCGTGCCGGATTTGATCGCACGGGCGGAGTGGCCGGTGCGGTGATCGATGGCGAGTTCACCGTCGATGAAAAGCTGAGTGCCTTTGTCGGCAGCGAGACTGAACGTGTAGTCGCCATCCTGCGGGACCGGAAGGATCGCGGTGAATTCCATGGCGTAGTGGTCGGCGATCTTGACGGGCGTGGCGTCGATGAGGCCGTCGGGCAGGACGCCGGACTGGATCACGTTGCCGCGGATGGCGTCGAAATCGGGGAACGTCTTGAGGGCACCGGTGCGATAGATCGTGTAGCGAAGATCCTGGAGGCCGGCGATGGCGGCTTGGACATGCATCGTGCCGAACATGAGCATGGCGTGGCCGGGAAACGTGCAGACGAACGGATACCGACCGGGCTGGGCAGGGGCGTCGAACTCGATGGTCTCCGCCTGGTCGCCGTCGAGCATCGACGTGGCGACGAGCACGCGCGGATGCTTCGGAATCCATTGGCGGGCGGGACCCTCGGCGCCGAGGGCCCAAGCGGCTTGCGCGACCTCCAGGCCATTGTCCTCGACGGCGCCCGGTTCGCACATTTCGCGCGGGAGGCAGATGAGCACGTTGTGCGGCAAGGCGTCTTCATTCTTGAAGTGCAGCTGCACGCGGCCGCCGGGAGACACCTTGAATTCCGTGAGGTCGAAACGCATCTGTTCGCGCACGGCGCGGATCGTTACCTCGACGGTCTCCGCGTGAAGCGACGGGAAAATCAGGCCCAATGCACAAGCGGCGAGGGCACGAAGGGGAAAGGAAGATACGGGCATTGAAATGGGCTGAAGCGATCGATCCCTCTCGCTAAAGCGGGAGGGACGAGAGGCGCCGGATGCGGACTATCAGAGGCGCTCGACGGTGAGATTGCGGAAGGAGATCGGAGAGCCGTGGTATTGCAGGCCGATGCGTCCGCTGCGGGCCATGTCCTTGTAGGCTTTCTGAAATTTGTTGGGCGAACCGTCGGGATTTTGACCGGGCGTTTTCCACCGATCGAGGTTGGCGTCGACCGTCGTCTCGCCGTCGAGGATGACGGTGATGCGATTGTTGCGGCAGATGGCGGTGAGCCGATGCCAGCGACCGGGGACGATCTCGATTTTTTGCGCGGGTGCGGCGCAGTCGAAGATCGCGCCGGCAAGATGGCGGTCGTTTGGCGCGTCGCCCTGAAGGATCTGCACCTCGATCGCGTTGTGCAGCCAATTGACGGTGTCACTGCAGCGCAGGAACACGCCGCTGTTGCCGCCGGCTTCGGTTTTGAACTCGAGGTGGAGCGCGAAGTTTCCGAATTCGTCGCGTGTCCAAAGATCGCCGCCGCCCTTGGCGACAAGCTCGCCGTTTTCCCACGCCCACGTGCCGGGTTTGAATTCGGCGTTGCTCAAGTCGGGAGCGAGAAGCGGATCGGCGGGGGACCAGCGAGCGGAGTTTTTCCCGGAGCCCGGTCGGTTGAACTCGCGTGTATCACGGGAGAATCCCGGCGGAACGACGCGACCGGCGATGAGATCGGCGTCGGAGGCTTTTTCCGCGAGGCGGAAGAACTCCACGCTGCGCGCGACTTCGGCCTCGAGCTGCGGGGTGCGATGCTCGTATTCGACGTAAACGATGCCGCGAAAACCCTGGCGACGCAGCTCGGCGAGCTGGCCGGCGGCGTTGCTTGCGCCGGTGCCCCACGGAACGTCGTGAGCGGGGCGCGCGATCTCGGTGAGGTCCTTGAAGTGGAGCGAAATCAGACGACCCTCGGCGGCGTGCAGGCACGCGACCGGATCGAAGCCGGAGCGAGCCCAGTGACCGGTGTCGCCGCAAAAACCCATGTGCTTCCCATACGGTGCGAGCGCGGCGACGACATCGGCGGGCGGATTCTTCGGATTTGGGTGATTGTGAATCGTGACGGCGACGCCGTATTCCCGCGAGAGACGGTCGAGCACGGGAAAGACTTCAGGCCATTTCGCCTTGGGCGGTTCGCACGCGATGTCGCGAAGACCCATGTCCTTGGCGAAGGAAAAAATCTGGCGCCACTCGTCCTCATTTTCGGCGCGGATGACACCGAAGCTGCTGAGCGTGACATTGTGCGACTCGAGGAGCGCGAGGACTTTGGCGCGGGTGTCGGCGTCCATGGTCGGCACCATCGTGCCCTCGATGCCGCCGCCGATTTTCTGACGCGGGTAAGCTTGGATGTAGCGAACGCCGAGCGCGGCGGTTTTCTCGACGGCTTGGGCGAACGTGCCGCGGTTGAAGGTCCACGCCTGCATGCCGAGCTCGATGTGGTGGCCGCGGGTGGGAGCGGAGGCGGGAGCGCCGGTTTGATGGCACGACGCCAGGAACAACGCGGCGATGAACGATGTGAGGGCGAGAAAAAGTCTCATGGTGGAATCAGAACACGCGGTAGTTTTTGTGAATGAAGCGCGTCGCAGCCGGCAGGTTGGAGCAGACGCCCTGCGTCGCATCCCACTCGATCGGCTGGCCGGCACGAATGGCCAGGTTGCCGAGAAGGATCATCTCGGTGAGGTCTGCCGCGTGATCGACGAAGTTGGAGCAAGGAGCGGGACCGCCTTTGCAGGCGCGTATCCAATCTTTCATGATGCCGCCGGGCACGCGCGGAAGCCGCTTGGGCGGCCGATCGGTGAAGGCGCGCATCTTTTCTTCCGGAATCAAGCGCGGCGAACTGCCGTAGTTGGTGCCGTCCATGATGACGCCCTTATCGCCGTAATAAATCACGCCGCCCTTGGGCAATGTGCCATTGGGGCCGAGCTCCTTGGGCACGGGCGGTTGTTTGCCGCCGTCGGACCAGATGAGTTTCACCGGCGGCCGGCCGTTGCGCTCGGGAAACTCGAACGTGACGATCGACCATTTCGGCGCGCAGACCTCGCTGTTGCCCTCGCTGATGGCGGAGACGCGAACGTTGCCGCGAAGGTCGAGCGCCCAGAAAGGTGCGTTCAGGAGATGGCAGCCCATGTCGCCGAGTGCGCCGCATCCATAATCCCAGAAGCCGCGCCATTTGAACGGAGCCAGCAGCGGGCTGTAGTCGCGTTCGGGGGCGACGCCGAGCCAGAGGTTCCAGTCGATGGTGGAGGGAATGGTTTTGACGGGCTCGGGCAGAGGAATGCCCTGCGGCCATACGGGGCGCTGATCCCAGCAATGCACCTCGCGGACGTGGCCGATGACGCCGGCTTCGATCCATTCTTTCGCCAGACGCGCGCCCTCGCCTGCCTGACCCTGGTTGCCCATTTGGGTGACGACGCCGGTTTTTAGCGCGGCGGCTTTCAGCGCGCGCGCTTCACCGATGGTGTGGGAGAGCGGTTTCTGAACGAACACGTGCTTGCCGCGTTCCATCGCCATCATCGCGATGGGGAAGTGCATGTGATCCGTGGTCGAGACCGTGACGGCGTCGAAGTCGTCGCCCATCTCGTCGAAGAGCTGACGGTAGTCGCGAAAACGCGGAAGGTTGGGCCACCGCAGGAACGACGGGCTGCCCTGTTTGAAATCGACGTCGCAAAGCGCGACGATCTCTTCGTCCACGCAGTTGAGGAGATCGGTGGAGCCTTTCCCGCCGACGCCGATGCCGGCGATGCGGAGCTTGCGATCCGGGGAAACGAGATTGCGGAAACGCGGGGCGGACGGGGATTGCGCCCGCAAGCCGGGCAGACTGACCGCGAGCGCGGCGACAGCGGCGGATTGCAGAAAAGTGCGTCGGTTCATACCGGGGAGTTGGGGGTTCATGTCTAGGTGGCCGAAGGGAGAGACGGTAGTTCGCGCGCGGATACGGTGAAGCCGGACCGATAGACGGGGCGCAGCAGCGCATCGGCTGCGGGTTCGCCGATGACGGACATCCTGGCGGAATCCCAGCGGATCTTGCGTCCGAGCTGGAGCGCGATGTTGCCCAAGAGAATCATCTCGGTCTGGGCGGCGGCAATGTGGAAGCCGGCGAACGTCGTGCCGCGACCGCGGCAGGCCTGCACCCACTCGTCGTAGTGGCCGCTGGTGCCCTGCTGGCGATTGCGCGGGAGCGTGACCGGCACGGCGGTGCAGGCTTCGTGTTTCATGATGCCGTTGAAACGCGGCTCGCCGTGAAGCTTGATGTAAGTATCGCCGTAAAGGATACCCTTGTCTCCGATGATGAGTTTGTTGTTGGACGGAATCGTGTCGCCGAACTGGGCGGGGATGCCGAAAGACTCGAGCAAGGCGGGATCGGGTGTGCGGCCGCCGTCATACCAAGAGAGTGTCATGGGCGCGAGGTCGCCGCGCTGAGGAAACCGATAGTCGATGCGCGCGCTGCGGGGAAAGAGGCCGGGCGCAACAGGATCGCTGAAGGAAACGTCGATTTCCGACGGGGCGGAGAGGTCGAGCGCACGAAAGGCGAGATTCGTGAGATGGCAGCCCATGTCGCCGAGCGCGCCGCAACCGAGATCCTGCCACCAACGCCAGCGGAACGGATGGTAATGCGAGTTAAACGGACGCTCGGCCGAGACGCCGAGCCAGGTGTCCCAGGCGAATCCGGGCGGCGGTTCGTGGCGCGGCGGGTCCTTTGGAAGGCGCGCGGTGCGATCGGTCCAAATGTGAACCTCGCGCACCTGGCCGAGCACGCCGGCCTGGAGGAGCTCGATGCCGCGACGAAGGGAGTCGGAGGCGCTGCTCTGCGTGCCCATTTGCGTGGCGACGCCGGCGCTGAAGGCAAACTCGCGCATCCAGCGGGCTTCGGCGACGGTGCGGGTGAGCGGTTTTTCGCAGAACACATGCAGACCGCGCGACATCGCGAGCAGGCAGATGGGCGCGTGCATGTGGTCGGGCGTCGTGACGACCACGCCATCGAGGTCATTCTCGGCGTCGAAGAGCTTGCGATAATCCGCGTAGCGCGGGGCGTCGGGGAACTTGGGCGAGGCGAGCTCGGCGCCGCGGGCCAGTCGCGCGGCATCGACATCGCACAACGCCGCGATTTCGACCTCGAGCTGCAGGAGATCGCGAATGGTGTTCTGGGCGCGCCCGGAGGTGCCGATAACGGCGAGCCGCGGCGGGCGGTCGACCATCCGCACTGGACGGGTCGATGAGAGGGAAGAACGGCTAAGGTGGGGGAGGGCGGAGCCGGCGGCGGCGAAGAGCGAAAGATGGATGAACTCCCGACGGGTGGGTTGGTGTCGCAGATTCATGGTTCAGGAGGCGGGGGGACGCAGCGCTTTGCGCGCAAGGTCGAGCGCGCGTTTGGCGGCGGCGGCATCGAAGATCTGGCCGTCCGCCTCGAGCCGCGCGCGCAGGGTGGGATAAGGAAGATCGTGCAGAGGAATGTTCCGCTCGAGGGCGAGCACGGCGGTCGTGGCGGCGACCTGGCCGAGGTTCATGAAGACCGGCTCCATGCGCAGAGAACCATAAGCGACGTGGCTGGAGGAAACGCAGGTGGAAACGAGCAGGTTCGACACTTCGGAACGCCGTGGAAGGAGCGTGCGGAAGCTGATGCCGTAGGGTTTGGACGATTTCGAAATCCAGCCGTCGACCCGCAGGCGGCCTTCGGCGTCGACGACGTAATTCACGACGTGCGAATCCATGGCGTAGGAGCCCAGCGTCACGGGATCGGGAGCGGACCGGGCGCCGGTGCAGTCGAGCTCGGTGAGGACGTAATCGGAGACGAGCCGGCGCGCCTCACGAACGTAGAGCGCAGGCGGCCAGTGATTCGTATCCACAAACTCATCACGCGCGAGGCCCCAGTGGGAGGCTTCGGTGCGGAGCTTTTCCGGCACGCGCGGGTCGTTGGCGAGGAACCAGAGCAAGCCGAGCTGGTAGTCGCGGTGTTCGCGCCAGAGGCGGATGCGTTCGGCGTCGCTCGCCTCGGCCCAGCGGTGACTGCCGCCGACGTAGTCCGTGGAGAAATACACGCGATTGTTGGTGTCCGTCTTCCGGTTGGGCATCGGCGTCAGGGAATAGACGTGGTTGAGCCGCAGATTGGGGCGGGCGAGGCTGTGGCGGAGGATGACCTCGTAGTTGAGCGGATCGTAAGTCGCGGGCTTGGCGATCGGCACGCGGTTCTCCGGAAGATCGGTGAGGCAGAGGCGGAAGTTGAAAGCCTGCGTCTGGTCGTCGCCCTCGCCGTTGACGCCATGGCTTGGGCGGATGCGAGGGAGGAGGCCACTGGCGGGATTGCCGGGCTCGCGCCACGGACTCACGTGCGCGGTGCGTTCGACCGGGGCGAGTTGGATGCCGTTGAGCGTTTCGCCGTAGAGGGAATTGGGTTCGCGGCCGACGCGATAGGAGGCGCCGGCGGCGGCGAGAAGGTCGCCCTCGTAGGTGGCGTCGATATACGTCTGGGCGCGGAACTGGCGAAGGTCGGTGGTGGCGAAGGAAACGATTCGCGTGTTCTCTTTTTGGATACCCCGCTGGCGGTCGAGCGCGGCGCCGAGGAGGACGTCGACGTTGGCCTCTGCGAGCATGTCTCTGAGGATTTTCGAAGCGACATGGGGTTCGAAGAACCACTGGAGCTGGAGCGCCTCGGTGTAGATCAGCGGATGTCGCGGAAGATAACTGGCGCGGGTCTCGGATTTCCAGGCGTCAGGCTTCTGGTAGTAGTCGAAAACGCGGCGGTAAAATTCCCGTGCGATGCCGCCGACCGTGTAGCGATGGCCGGCGTCGGTCGCGCCGAGCCCGCCGGTGGTGAGCCCGCCGAGATGGCGGCTGGGCTCGAGCAGGAGGACGCGTTTACCCATGCGCGCGACCTGGATGGCAGCCATGGCGCCGCCGGCGGTGCCGCCGTAAACCAAAACATCGGTTTCGCGCACGGGAAGACGATCGGCGGGAAGGCCGAGGGCTTGAAGGATGGCGGGAAGAACGAAACGCGCATAGCCGGCGGCGTTGGGGTGAACGCCGTCGGGAACGTAGCGGTTGAACCCGGCTTCGGCCGCGTCGCGCAGGAGGCCGTTCCACGTGATGGAATGATCGATGAGCAGGAGGCCGCGCTCTTTCGCCGCGTCGCGGTAGATTTGCTGGTAGGTGTCCTGATCGCGTCGCTCGCTGCGATGCCCCGGAGGATGGCCGATCGCGGGATTCATCACCTGAATGATGATTTCGCATTCGGGCAGGGCAGAGGTAATGCGATCGAGGATACGATCGACGTTCGCCTTTACCTGCGCTGGCGAGAGCCCATAGCGGACGACGGCGTCGTTGATCGCGAACTCGATGAACACGGCGTCGGGTCGGTGTGCGATGACGTTGGACTCAACGTGGGCGGCGCCCCATTCGGAGCTCTGGCCGCCTTTCGCGCCGTTGGTGATTTTGACGAGGCCGGGGAAACGGGTTGCGAGCGCGTGTTCCAGCTGAGGAACCCAGGCGCCGCTTTTGGAGAGGCTGGTGCCGAAAACGACGATGTGCTGGGGGCGGCCCGATTCGAGCGCGGTGACAAAACGGGCGGGTGCGGCGGTGGTGGCGAGCGCGGTCGAAAGGAGGCCGGCCGCTAAGAATAGAAAACGCATGAACCCGATGCGGCTGCGGAATGGATCGTGGCCCGTGAATTGGACGATGGCCGGAGATCCGTTGGCTCGGTTCGGGGTAAGGGAGGGGGTCATGCGAAAGGCTGGAGCAGAGGCGCGGTCGCCGCTGGCGGGGTTCATGGGGGGGCCGAGGGAATGCGGATCGGTGCCGGGGAAAAAACTGCGGCTGATTTAAGAGATGCCGCGTGCGTTAAAACCGTCTGCGAGAAGAACGACGGATCGACTTATCGTGTCGCTCGGATCGTTCGTCGAAGAACCTGAAAGCTGGCCGACAGGTGGGGGCGGGAAATTTCCCACAACACCGGGACGATGAGTCCCGGCGTTGTGGGAAGGATGCGGACTTTAGAAGCTGAGGTTGTAGCTCAGGCGGCCTTCGAAACCGTAGTTAAGACGGCCGGTGTTCGTATAGTATTGTTTGTCGGTGATGTTGCTCAGGTTGAGAGCAACCTTGTTGACGGTCTTGCCCACCTTCCACCGGTAATTGACGAACCAGTCGGCGAGGACGATGCCCGGACGCCACACGGCATTGATGGTGGCGGTCTCGTAGTTAACGAGGAACTCGCTTTGGGCGCGCAGGCCGAGGCCGGTGGTAACCTTCCATTGAGGAATCTGGTAGCGCACGGTGAGCGACCCGTTCCATTCGGCGACGTATTGAAGCGGCAGGCCGAGGGCAAACCGGTCGTCGGCTTTATCGGTGTTGGAGTCGGTATAGCCGACCGCAGCCTGGATGGTCAGATTGGGGAAGGGTTTGATGAAGGCGTTGGCATCGATGCCTTGAGCGGAGTTCTTGTTATTGACGAGGTAGCGCGGAATGCCCTGTCCGGCCGCGATGAAGTCGGGATTGGCGCTGCGCACGTTCTCCAGCTCGATGATATACGCGGAAATGGTATAACCGGCCTTGCCTTCGTTGATATTGCCCTTGAGCCCGATCTCGTAGCCGAAGCTCTCTTCGGGCGGCACGAGCTCGTCGATACCGTCGTCCACGGTGCTGGACGGTTCGAAGCCCGTGCTGAGGCTGGTGTAGAGAAGCAGTTTCTCGCCAGCGAGTTTGTAGTTCACGCCGAAGGAGTAGGTGACGGCGGCGTCGGAGAGCGTGCCAGAGGCACGGTTCATCCGGCTGTTGTCGTAGGTGTCGTCATAGTAGTCGAGCCGACCGCTGGCCATGGTGGCGAGTTTATCGTCGAGCATGGACGCGCGATAGCTGAGCAGGGCGCCGGCGGTGAATTTTTCCCACGTATAGTCGGCGTTCCTGGTTTTGATATTGTCGAAGTTGTAAACGCCATAGCCGCCGGTGTTGACCGGCTCGTCGGTCCATTGCCCGGCTTCGCGGCCGAGGGAGAGACGTCGTCCGGCAAAGGTGGTGGGGAGCTGGTCGGGGCCGGTGCCGCCGGCGGTGTAGGCGCCGAGGAGCTGGAGGTCGTCGCGGGTGAAAAACGCGGAGTCGACGGCCGCGAGAATGCGATGCGTGACGTTGCCGGTGTCGATCCTGGCGAGCAGATCCATCTGGCCGGCGTAGTTCTTTTCGTCCTGGTGCTGACGGAAAGGCCGGCGGTCATTGGTGCCGACGTAAATGCCGGAGGCGGCGTAGCGATATTGATCGCCGCCGGACCAACGGTCCTTGTCGGTCACCTTGGAGTAAGTCTGGAAGGCGGTGCGGAAGGCGAGCGTGGGACTGATGCGATGCTCGAAGAGCAGATTCAGGCCGTAGTAGTCGGCTTCGCGTTCGTTCTGCGGACCGTAGGCGGAGTAGTCGCCGATGCCGCGCCAGTGGCGGATGCCCTTGGTGGGATCGCCCGTGAGGAACGGGAGGTCGTCCGGGAAGGCGCGCGCGCCGGTCGTGGGCGGAAGCAGAATGATGCCGCCCGCCGAGTCCTGGGTGCGCTCGGGCTGGTATTCGAACGTCGCGGAGAGAGACGTGTTGGCGGAGAACTTATAGAGGAACGAGAGGCCGAAATAGAGTTTCTCGTTGCCCCGGATGTAGTTTTCGTGGGCTGGCTTGGCGTGCTGATATTCCGCGTAGGCGTAATAATATAGCTTCTTGTCGATCAACGGACCAGAGCTGGTGGCGTTGAAACGGCGGAAGTTGTCGCTGCCGTAGGTGGCGGAGGCGGTGTGCTTCGGTTTCAACGTGGGGCGGCGGGAAGTCTTGTTGATGATACCGCCGGGGGTGGCGCGTCCGTAGAGAGTGGAGAGCGGTCCCTTGATGATTTCCGTTTGAAGCGTGTTGGACGGAGTGCCCGGCATGGCGTATTGGAAGCCGTCGCGGGTGATGAGGGCGTTGAAGCCGCGCACGCGATACCCCGTGGAGGTGCCGGTGTTGGTCGTGGCAGCGGAGACGTAGCCGAGCAGGTCGTCGTCGTTGAACAACTGGAAGTCGTTCACGAAGTCCTCGGTGAAGACCTGAATCGAGAAGGGGATGTTGATGATTTTATCCCCCGTGCGAGTTCCGGCGATGGCTTCGGTCGCAATGTAGGTATCGTCGAGCTGGTCGGCGGTCACCTGGAATTCGGAAAGCGTCACCACCTCGTCGGAAGATGAACCTCCTCCTGGTTGAGCCAGGGTGGCCTGAGGTAAAAACGCACTTATAGTCAATACAAGTGCCGCAACGCTGAGCGATGGAGCGGGATGGGGTTTCATGGTTATAGTTAGTTCAGGGTTGATGCTGGTAACTTATCGAACAGGAGGGGTGAACGATGTGTTATACACATCGGGTAGTAGTAGGTGGTGCGGGGCGGTGATGAGGCCGCCGCACGACGCGGATTGAACCTTTGGCTGGGTCGTCATGGGTCGTGTTTGGGTTTGGGGGGAAGAGATTCAGGGAAGCGGCTTGAACTTGAGATTACGGAACTCGATGGGGTTGAACTCGGCCTCCAAGCCGACGTGGCCGTAAAGGGTGGGGCAGGCGTCGGTGCGCGCGACGACGTGGCCGTTGATCCACAGCGTGAGCTCCGAGCCGCGGCAGGTGATTTCCATGGCGTTCCACTCTCCGGCCGCGCGGAGGAGTTGGGGATGCCGCTGGCCGGCACTCAGTCGACGGGGTTTGGGGGCGTCTGCCGCAGGGAACTGGCCGAAGAGCATGCCGAGGCCGCTTGGGGCGAGCTGGGCTTGATACCAAGCGGAGGCGTCCGGGAGGGTGCGCACGAAGGCGCCTGAGTTGGGTTTGGCGGGAGAGCCAATGTAGCGGAATTCGAGGCGAAAGATGCCGTCGCGGCGTGGCGTGCGATGAAGCAGCATCTCGTGAATGCCTGTGGCTTCGCAGCGAAGAATGCCCGTCGAAGGATCGTAAGACCACGGATTGGTCTGTCCCATCGCACGGCGGGCGGGATATTCGTGGCGTTGCCAAGCAGCCAGACCGTCCTCCGCGAGCAGATCGATCCAGGCGGCGGAGGAAAGGTCGAACGCCGCTGGTGTTTGCTCTGGGAGCGAAGAAGGCGACGAGGCTGCTCCCAGAAGCGCGGTGGTGGCGAGGAGCAGTAGGAACGGCAGGAGACGGGGTGCTCTCATGGCATTGGTGGGGTAGGGGGCTCGGTCGGGTCATCGGCCGCGTCGCACGGCGCGGGAAGTGAGAGCCGCTGCCGCCGCTTTTCCGTGCCCCTCGGAGAAAGGAGGGTGGGACGCGCGTGCACCGGCGCTCAGCCCATGCGAGGAGAGCGAGAACGGGGCGGCGAGTCGTCCACGAGCGGCAGCGGCTCGCGAGTTGTTGGAGAGGTGAAAGGTGAGGTGACCGCCGGCGGCGATGGCAGCGTGAGAAAGCTCAAGGCTTTCATGCGCGCGACCGTTGAGCGTGATGTCGGAGGTGTAGCACGCGTTGGCGACGTCGCCTTTGGCTTCGATCACGAACGTTTTTCCGGTGCTGAGACGAAGGGTGGCGCGCGGGAAGCGCGGCGCGCCGAGGACGTAAGCCGGATGGCCGACGGCGACGGGATAGAATCCGAGCGCGCTCAACACATACCAGGCGGCCATGGAACCGTTGTCCTCGTCGCCGGGGAAACGCAGCGGCGAGTAGAGTTCGTCGAGGGTGCGACGGACCCAATACTGCGTGCGATCGGGGCGACCCGCGTAGGTGTAGAGATAGAGAACGTGATGGACGGGCTCGTTCGAGTGCGCGTATTGGCCGAAGTCGACGGCGGCCATTTCGGTCATCTCGTGGATCTCGTGCGAGTAGCGGCCGGTTTCAAAACGCGGCGGAAGCGCGAGCATGCGATCAAGCTTGGCGACGAATTTCTTCGGGCCGCCCATGAGTTCGACCAATCCGGCCACGTCGTGCGGAGCGGCCCAGGTGTGCTGCCAGGCGCTGCCCTCGATGTAATCGATCGACCATTCGAACTCGCGGAAAGGCTCGCGCCATTTGCCGTTCGCGAGCCGGCCGCGGAGGAAGCCGGTGCGGGGTTCGAAAACGTTTCGGAAGTTGCCGGCGCGGAGGGCAAACTCTCGCGCGTCGTCGACGTGGCCAAGTGCAGCGGCGAGTTGGGCGACACCGAAGTCGGCGTGAGCGTAATCGGTCGTGCGCGCAACCGAATGGTCCACGCGGTCGGACGGCACGAAGCCCAGGCGCAGATAGTGACCGAGTCCGAAGCGACCGCGGTCGGGAGCGGGGGAGACGCACGTCGCGTCGTGCCGGACCGCGGCGTAGGCCGTCTTCGCATCGAAATTTCGGATACCTTTCAGGAGGGCGTCGGCGAAAACGAGCGGGCTGTGCGATCCGACCATGCAGGCGCGGTAGCCGGGGCAAAGCCAGTTGGGCAGCCAGCCGCCCTCGCGGTAGGTGTTGAGCCAGCCCTCGATCATGTCGCCGACGAGATCGGGATCGAGGATCGTCAGCAGCGGAAGCAGAGCGCGGTAGATGTCCCAGAAACCGCTGTCGGTGTAGAAGGGACCTGGATACACGCGGCCGTCGTGCGGGCTATAATGCACGCGTTGGTCGCGCTGATCGAACTCGTGCCACTGGCGCGGGAATTGGAAGCAGCGGTAGAGGCAACCGTAGAAGGTGCGGCGCTGATCTTCGGTGGCGCCGTCGAGAGCGATCACGTTGAGCCGGCGATCCCAGGTGGAGCGAGCGGCGGAGTGCAAGGCGTCGAACGATTGCGAGCCGAGCTCGCGGCGCAGGTTGAGCAGGGCCTGATCGCGGCTGATGAAGGATGTGGCGATGCGAACCGTGACGCGGCGGTTGGGGGGAAGGCGCAACTTGAGTGAAACGCCGATGGTGGTGCCGGAGCCCTCGGGGGTAGTGACGGGCGTCTCGAATCGCTCGGTGGCGAGGATCGGTGCGCTGATCTCGGCGACGAAATGGCAGCCAAAATTTTTGGGGACGCCGCCCTGGTTCGAGGTGGAGATGCCGTAAACGAGACGGCGGGCGCGGTCGACGCGCAGGATCTCGCCTTCGGCGAGCTTGAATGCGAGCCAGGCGGGCTGGTCGCTTTCGTAAGTGAAGCGAAAGCACGCGCCGCGTTCGGTGGGTGTCAGCTCGGCGAGGATGCCGTGTCGCAGCAAGCGCGTGCGGAAATAATGCGGACGCGCGACGGTTTCGTTTTTGCGATAAGACGATTCGGAGTCAGCGATGGACGTCGGTGCTTTGGCGCCGGACGCCGGCATGACGAGGAAGTGGCCGTAGTCGGCCATCCACGGGCTCGGCTGATGCGTGCCGCGGAAACCTTGGATTCGTGCGGCGCTGTATTCAAAGGCCCAGCGGCCCTCGCCGGTTTGCGGAGTCCATCCGATCATGCCATGCGGCGCGACCACGAGCGGCAGCGTGTTTCCGGTGGAGAAGCCGTGGTGCGAATCGGTGCCCTGGAAGGTATTGACCTCATCGGCCAGCGAAGGCGTGACCGTGGAACGCCGCGCGCGAGGGCGAGAGGCGCGTTTCGAGGAAATCGAGCGCAAGATGCCTTTGAGCGGGGATGAACTCGCTCCGTTGGCCGCTTGATCGGGAAGAAAAGCAGAACTCATGAAAAATCAGGGGCCGAGCCGGATCCAACGTATCTCGTCAATGGATACATGGCCGCGGGTGCCTTCGTTGCTGACGACGGCGCGAGCGGTTTCGCCAGCGCGAAACCGGAACTCACCGAGCGGACGGAAAACGAAAACCGTGCCGCGCTCGCGCTGGTTGACGGTGACGTGGGTCTCGCCGTCGGCGTGTGAGATGGTGACGGGGACCGCAGGGGCGCGAACGGGGCCGTCTTGGAACGCGAATGCGACGGCGTAAGTGCCGGATTCGGGCAAGGTGGCGCTGAACACGGCGCGTTTTTCGCCCTTGCCGTTGTTCATGTCGTGATAGTTGACCCGGCCGCGATTTTCCACGCTGCGGGTGCTGCCGCGGTCCCAGCGACCGGTGAGCTCGGCGCGGTCGACGGTGACGCCGACGTCGGAAGATCCACCTTCGCCGACATCGAACGTGTAGGTTTCGACGAGCGAATGACGGCCGTCGGCGTCGACCGCCTTCAGGCTCACGGTGACGGTTTTCGCCAACGGGAAAGTAAACTCGGCGATTTGTTCGTTGCTCTGGGTGCGGCCGGTGCCGTCGAAATTCCAGTGATAGGTGAGGGGCGAGCGGACGTGCAGGGCGCGCGCTTCGAAGCGGACAGGAACGCCGGGTTCAATCGGACCGGAAGGCGGGATGATCTCGACGACGGGGCGGAACGGCGCCTGGAGCGGGATGCCGGCTGAGGTGAGGAGAGACTGGAGCTTGGGAATCGAGATGTCTTGAGCCGGAAGGTCATCGCGGTGCGCCAGGTGCGCGGCGAAGCCGGCGGCCTGTCCTATCATCATGAATACAGGCTCCATTCGCAGGCTGCCGTAGGCGATGTGCGTGGCGGAAACGGCGCAGGTGACGAGAAGGTTGCGCGGCGCGAAAGGCGTGATGGAGCGGTAGGGGATCTCGTAGGGATCGACGCTGGAGATCAGGTATCCATCCTTCACCAAACCCTCGGGCGTGCGGAAGATGGCGACGTCGTGTGAATCGATGTTGTAGCTGCCGAGCGCGATCGTGTCGGGCTTGTGGCGGTCACGTTCGAGATCGCGCTGCGTGAGCATGTGGCGGCCGAGGAGACGGCGCGCTTCACGGACGTAAATTTGCGGAGAGACGTGGCCGCTCTCGACGAACTCGTCTTTCGGCAGGCCCCAACGACGCGCGGAGGCTTTGAATTCCTCGGGGAGTTCAGGGTCGTTTTGGAGCATCCACCACATGCTGAGCCAATGGTCGCGAACGCGGGCGGCGATTTCGGCGCGCGTGGCGTAGTCGGCTTCGGGGTAGTTGTAATTGGCGCCGGTGTAGTCGGCTTTGTTGGGATCGGATTTTCCGTTTACGGGGCCCCAGAGCGGCGCGTCGTGAAACAATTCCTCGAACGTGCGGAAGCCGTGCTTTTGCACCGCTTCGATGAAGTGCCGGTGCGGGCCGGGCGTGTAGTATTTCGGCTTTGCGATGGCGACGCGCAGGTCGTCGCGCGTGGTGAGCGTGGAGCGGAAGTTGTAGGCTTGGACGCGATGGTCGCCTTTGCCGCGATACATTTCCGGCCCGTCGGTGAGGCCGGCGAGCGATTCGCCGTATTCGGCGCGGGCTTCGCGACCGACCCGATAGGGCACGTGGCCGGCGGCAAGAAGGTCGCCCTCGTAGGTGGAGTCGATGAAGACGCGCCCGCGGAATTCGCGCTCGATACCGGTTTCGTAGTGCCGGGTGCGGAGAGCGGAGAGCGTGTTGTCGTCGAAATCGGCGGAGACGAGTTGCTGTTTGCGGAGGACGAGGACGCCTGCCTCCTCCAGCATCTGGGAGAAAACCAAGTCGGCGACATGCGGTTCGAAGAACAGGCCGCCCCGCGTTTCCTTCAGCTGGGAGGATTCGGGACCGTATTTTTCGCGGTAGTGATTTTCGACGCGGGAGAAAAATTCGAGCGAGAGACCGCCGACCGTGGACCGGTTGCCGATGTCGGTTTTGGTCAAACCTCCCGACATCATGCCGCCGACGAGGTAGGACGGCTCGATCAGCACGACGGACTCGCCGCGTTGGGCGGCGGAGACGGAAGCCATGATACCGGCCGGAGTGGCGCCGAAAACCACCACGTCGTGGATGGCGGGCGAGGGAGCTGCCGTCCCAAAAGAAGCGATCCCGACGGCGAAAGCCCAAGCACAAGCGATCTCGCAGAGACGGCGGATGCTCGTCGCCCACGAGCCACAGCGGGACTGGTGGTCCGCGCCAAGCCGGCGTGAGATATCAGAGTGAAACTGCATATAGCCTGAAATAGGTCAGTTTAGGGGCGCTAGATAACAAGAGTTGGGCAACTGGCTGCGGCTGGAGCTGTTTAGGCGCTGCCGCGAACGACGAGTTCGACGGGGATGTTCTCGTGCCGGCTCGCGGAGAAGCGTTTCTCAGGGGCCAAGGAGATTTGTTCGGAGAGCAGTCGCGAAGCGGCGCGTCCGATTTCGAGAAAGTCCTGGCGGATGGTGGTGAGCGCGGGTGCGCTGAGGCTGCAAATTGAGATATCGTCGAAGCCGATGACGCGGATGTCGTCCGGAACCTTGCGGCCGCGTTCGCGAATGTGCCGGACGCCGCGGAAAGCTTGGAAGTCGTTCGTGAAGAAAATGCCGTCGGGCGGTTGATCGAGCGTCAGCCAGTTGTCGACGATCTGTTCGATTTGCTCGTCGTGCGGTTCGACGTGGCGAACGAGATTGAAATCGACGGCGAGTTTGTGGTCGCCCATGGCGCGGAGGTAACCCTCGTAGCGATCGAGCGTGCCCGCGAGTTTGGTGGCGACGCAGGCGATGCGGCGGCAGCCGGCGCCGATCAGATGTTGGGTGGCGAGGAAGCCGCCGCGAAAGTTGTCGGCCCAGACGGACCAGCTCGGGAATTGCCCGGGGGCGCGGTCGATGAAGACGAGCGGATAGCCCTCGAGCATCATTTGGAGGAGCGGTTTCAGCGTGAGGACGCCGAGGCTGGGAAACACCACGGCGCCGTCGTAGCCCTCGTTCGCGAGGCGATTGATCTGCTCGAGTTCGAGGCTGTCGTTTTCGTCGTAGTGAAAGATGTCCACCGTCGATTTGGACGCGGTCATGACCTCCTGCACGCCAGCGGAGATGCGCGACGAACTCTCGTTGAGATTGGGCAGGAGCAGTGCGATCTGGAGCCGGCTGGGATCGTTGCCGACAACGAAGGTGCCTCGCGCCGATTCGGTCGAAACAATGCGACTCGCCTCGAGCGTGCGTAGCGCCTGGCGCATCGTGAGGTGGTTTACCCCCATTGTCTTCGCGAGCACCTTGATCCCGGGAAGCTTCTCGCCGGGAGCGAGCTCACCGGCGGCGATGCGCGCCTTCAAGTGGTTGGCGATCTGCTCGTAGACCGGGACTTTGCCGTAGCGAACAAGGTTGAGCTTCAGAGCTGACATGCAGGGGTTGGAGTGACATATGTCAGAGGTATGAGCGGTCAAGCCCTTTCTCGTGAAACGGCCCCGCGGAAGAGGACGGATCTGATTGCCCCGGCGAAATCTCACTGGAAGAAGGTGAGGAGAGGCTAAAAACGGTTTTCCGAGACTTGACACGTTTGCGCGTTTGTGACCGACATAGGTCGACATGATACTACCCTGGCTCAACCGAGCTGTATCGCTCTGCCCCTGCCTGTGTGCCTCGCTTGCGCGAGTTGCCGCGTAACACCCGCGCCATGCGTCCCGTTACTACTTCTCCCTTAACGTTTCTCCGCGTGCTTGGTTGGACGGCCGTGGCGCTGCTGGGCGCGGGGTCGATCGGCGTGCTCGCTTGGTCGCGCGGCGAGCCGGTGAATGCCTTGTGGATGGTGATCGCGGCGTCCTGCGTGTTCGCGATCTCGTATCGGTTTCATTCGGCGTGGTTGATGGCCAAGGTGCTGACCCTCGACGAACTGAGGGCGACTCCGGCGGTGACGAAGGAGGATGGGAAGGATTTTGTGCGGACGAATCGCTGGGTGGTCTTCGGGCATCATTTCGCGGCGATCGCGGGTCCCGGGCCCTTGGTTGGGCCGGTGTTGGCAGCGCAGTTCGGTTTCCTGCCCGGTCTGTTGTGGATTTTGATCGGTGCGACCCTGGGCGGCGCGGTGCACGATTCCATTGTTTTGTTTTGTTCGACGCGGCGCGGAGGAAAGTCGCTCGGCCAGATGGTGCGGGACGAAGTGGGGCCGTTTGCGGGCGTGCTCGCGTTGGTGAGCACGGCCGCGATCATGGTGATCATCCTGGCGGTGCTTGCACTGGTGGTGGTGCGGGCGCTGGCGGAAAGCCCGTGGGGATTGTTCACGATCCTGACCACGATCCCCGTCGCGATGATCATGGGGGTGGGAATGCGTTTCACCCGCATTGGCGTGGCGGCGATTTCGGTGTTCGGCGTCGCGGGATTGCTGCTTGGCGTCGTAGGTGGACAATGGATACACGGCACCGTGTTGGAGAACTGGCTGACGCTCGACGGGCGCACGCTGGCGATCGGGATCATGATCTACGGCCTGCTGGCGAGTGTGCTGCCGGTCTGGCTGCTGCTCGCGCCCCGGGATTATCTCAGCAGTTTCATGAAGATTGGGGCCGTGGCGCTGCTCGGCATCGCGATCGTGTTTTTGGCGCCGACGTTGAAGATGCCGGCCCTGACCCAGTTCATTGATGGATCGGGTCCGGTGTTTGCCGGCGCGGTGTTTCCCTTCTGTTTCATCACGATCGCGTGCGCCGCGGTGTCGGGATTTCATGCGATCATATCGTCGGGCACGACGCCCAAGATCATTGCGCGCGAGAGCGACATTCGCGTCGTGGCCTACGGCGGCATGGTGACCGAAATGTTGGTCGGCGTGATGGCGTTGATCGCGGCGTGCGTGATGGATCCCGGCGAGTATTTCGCGATCAACCTGCGCGGTGAACCGGCGGCGGTGACGGCAGCGGTGACGGAGATGGGTTTTCCGGTGACCGTGGCGCAAATGGAGGCGCTGGCGGAAGAAGTCGGGGAGAAAACGATGATCGGCAGGACCGGCGGCGCGCCGACCTTTGCGGTGGGCATGGCGCAGATGTTTGCGGGCGTGCTTGGCAGCAAATCGGCGATCGCGCTCTGGTATCACTTCGCGATCATGTTCGAGGCGTTGTTCATCCTGACGACGATCGATGCGGGGACGCGGGTTGGACGTTTCCTGATGCAGGATTTGCTCGGGCTCGCGTGGAAGCCGATGCGGCGAACGGACTCCGCATCGGCTGGAACGCTGGCGAGCGTGTTGTTCGTGGCGTTGTGGGGCTGGTTTCTTTACCAAGGCGTGGTCGATCCGCTCGGGGGCATCAATTCACTCTGGCCGATTTTCGGCGTGGCGAACCAGTTGCTCGCGGTGATCGCGCTTTCGCTCGGCACGACGGTGCTGCTTAAAATGGGCAAACGCCGCTACCTGTGGGTGCCGCTGTTGCCGCTCGGGTGGCTGTTGAGCGTCACCATGACAGCCGGATGGCAGAAGATCTTCAGTGCGGATCCGCGACTCGGTTTCCTCAGTGCCGCGGCCCGTTACGGCGAGCAGATCGCCGCGGGTGGAACGGCGGAGCAAATCGGGCAGTGGAAGCATCTGTTGACGAGCCAGTATGTGAATGCGGGCGTAACCGGGACGTTTCTCGTGCTCGTGCTCGCGATCGTCATAACCTCGGCACGGCTGTGGGTGAAACTCTGGTCCGGTCGCGCCGGGCCGCCGCTTCGCGAAGAAGCGTATGTGGTGGCTGAACCTGTTCGTTCTCAGAATTGATCTGTTCATGCCTCGTCGATTCCTCCGTCTTTCTTTGCTGATTATCCTGGCGGTGCAGGGCATCGCGGCCGCAGCGGAGCGCGCGCTGGAGATTTCGTTACGCGAAACCGTGGCGGTGTCGCCGATTCGCGATCTAAAAGAGGCGAGCGCGTTTCGTATTACTGGAAGCGTGCGGAAAGAACCGGCGGTGAGCGAGGTGTGGCTGCGCGTAACCGACGGCATGGGGCGGAGCGCGACCGCGCATTCGCCGGTGCGCGGCGGAAGTTTCACCGCGGAGTATCCCAGCGATTTCTTGGGCGCGGCGGCTTTGGTGCCTTCGGTTTATTTCATCGACGCGGCGGCGAAGGCCGAGGCCAGTCCGGACGAACGGGCGGAAGCGGTGGTGTTGGTGGTGGATTCGCAGAAGGGGCGTTTGCCCGAACTACCGTCGGCCTTTACGACGGATCTGCGCGCGGCGGATGGGGCGGTGGACGCGGCGGCGCCCGAGTGGCCTCGGATGCGCGCGGCGGTGAATCTCTACTTTGGGAGCAGGAGTGCGCACCTCGCCGGCGTGGGAAGGCCGGAGTTCGATCTGGCGAGACCCGAGGATTTGGACGCGTTCAAGGATGGACTGGCGCTTTTTGATTTCGATGCGCGCGATCGCGACTGGTCGACGCCTTTGGGTCGCCGCGTGGCGCGATCGTTTTGGCAGGCGGTGTGGGACGATTGGTTCGGGCCGTCGAATGCCAACGAGCGACCGATCGGTTCCGGAGTGTATCCCGCTTTCACCTTTGCGAACGACACCTCGGACATCCTGGTGGCGCATCTGCGTCGGTGGCGTTTGTTCGAGCGGACCGAATCGCCGGTGGAGGACAATCTCGCGACCCTGTGCAACGAGGTGTTGTTGAACCTGGCGGCGATGCAGCGGAAGGAGAACGATCCCGCGCCGGTGCAACTCGGAGTGGAAGGGCCGGGAGCGTTTTACTACGGCATGTTTGCCGACGGCGAATTGATGCTCGATGGCACGGGATGGTTTCATGCGCCCGGGCGCGGGGATCATCGGCGCGGTGGCGTGTTTCTCGGGCGATCGATTTGGGCTATCGGCGAAGCGCTGGCTCGGCCGCTGCCGGGAATGGACGAGGTCACTTTGCGGGCGACGCTCGTCCGCGGATTGAGGTGGGGCTTCGGACTGGCACGGAATCACAATGACGATGGCCAGCCTTACGTGCGTGCAATCCGTGCTCGCGATGGATCGGGAACGGTGCGTCCGCTTTGGCGGAGTCCGGGGGAGCATGCGTATTTGTTGCTTGGTGTTGTCGCGGCGAGCGAGCGGCCGGAGATTGCAACGCTGCGGGTGTTCGACGCGGGAGAGTTTGGTTTTGCGCAGCCGCAGGATGTCGCCTCGCTCGCACAACTCGGCCTCGAGACGCTGGCAGATGCGGTGCAGCCGGAAGGGTATTGGTCGACGTTTGCCGACATCGATGCGACGGCCGTGGCGGCACTGGCGCGCGGGGCAAGCGTGTTTCACGCGCATCCTTCAGCCACGCGCTGGCGTGAGACGGCGGTGCGGGTGGCGGAGGGGTGGCTGGCTGCACGGCCGTCGGAGCAGGCTTATCGAGGGCCGGTGATCTTGCCGGCGGGGCGGCGCGTTCCGGGCGATCCAGGCGATCTACGTTATCGCGCACATAATTCGCAATCGACCCACCTCACGTATTTCCACGCGGGACTCTGGCTGCAGGCCCTCGCCGAGCTGGAGATTCTGACCGGCGACGAGCGCTACACGCGCCGGTTCGAGGAGGTGTTCGGATATTTCTGCGGAAACAATCCGTTCGACGCACGCCTCTTCACGGAAGTGGGCGGCGTGTATAATTTCGTGACCGATACCGACGGCGACACGATCGAGGATCGGCTGCACTTCGACCTGTATCCGGAATCCACTGCATTCGTGCAGATCGGCGTGCTGCGGCATCTCGAACACCGTCTCGGTCTTACCCAAACACCCAACCTCCTGCCGTGAAATCCATCCTATCGATCACAACCCTCGTTGTCTTTGTTTGCAGTTGTTTCGTTTCGCCGATGATGGCGGCGCCTGCCGCTCCGCGAGAGCCCGACGTGGTCGTTTTTGGCGGAACCTCGGCGGGTATCGCCGCGGCCGTGGCGGCGGGCCGGGGCGGATCGAAGGTCGTGCTGGTGGAGCCCAGCTATCTGATCGGCGGTTTGACGACGGGCGGTTTGACGAAGACCGACATCGGCAAGGCCTTCACGATCGGCGGGCTCGCGCGCGAGTTCTACGATCGAGTGCTGGCGTATTACCAAAAGGCCTACGGCGTCGATTCGCAGCAGGCGAAGGACAGCGGCGGCGGTTATTTTTTCGAAACGAAAGTAGCGCTGGCCATCTATCAGGAAATGCTGGCCGAAGCGGGCGTGGAAGTGCGGATTCGCGAACGGCTCGAAGACGTGGAGGTGAAGGACCACCGGATCGTCGCGTTCACGACGCGAAACTACGAAACGGGGGAGGAGTCACGATTCACCGGAAGCTGGTTCATCGACGGCACCTATGAAGGCGATCTGATGGCGCAGGCGGGAGTGTTGTATCGCGTGGGACGCGAAGCGCGGTCGGAGTTCAACGAGTCGCTCGCCGGCATCACCGAAGGACCGGAAGAATACCTGGGGAAAGGCGATCATCGCGTGCAGGCCTACAACATCCGCGGCACGCTGAGCGTGCGTGATGACAACCGGGTCGCGATCCCGAAGCCGAAACACTACTATCGCGAAGCGCACGCGAATCTGATCGAGACGGTCAATCGCTTGAATCTGACCCGGCTGGACCAGCTCTTCACGGACACTGCGCGGTGGGCGATGATCAATGGGAAGTGCGACCCGAACAAAGCGGATTTCCCGGGCGTGAATTTCGGCTACGTCGAAGGCGATTACGAGCAGCGCGCGCGGATTACGGCGAAGGTGCAGGATTACTGGCTGAGCCTTTGGTGGATGTTGCAAAACGATCCTGAATTGCCGGAGGCGTTCAAAGCCGACGCCCGCCGCTGGGGATTGCCGAAGGACGAGTTCGTGGAGAGCGGTCACGTGACGCCGCAGATTTACGTGCGCGTCGCCCGCCGCATGCTCGGCCGCTATCATCTCACGCAGCAGGATCTGCTCTACGACCGCTTCAAGCCGGACAGCATTTGCATGGGCAGCTACAACATGGATTGCCATGCGATCCAATCGATCTGGACCGACGAAGGATTGAAGGAGGAAGGGCATTTCAACGATTCCTCGGACGCTTACGAAATCCCGTATCGCAGCCTGCTGCCTTACGGCATCGACAACCTTGCGGTGGTGGCAGCGGTTTCGGCGACGCACGTGGCTTATTCGAGCCTGCGGATGGAGCCTGTATTCATGATGCTGGGACACGCGGGAGGTCTCGCGGCGAACCTGGCACGCGAGACCAACGCGAAGATGCAGGACATTTCCGTGCCGGAGCTTCAGGCGCGTTTGGGCCGCGACGGCGTGCCGCTGAAGGCGCCGTTCCGTCCCGTGGTGGAAATCAAGGTGCGCACGAAGAATCCGCAGCCTGGCGAACCGGTGGAGTTCGAGCTGATCGAGAAACATGTCGAGTCGCCGCTCGCCCGCATCGCTTGGAATTTCGACGGTTCGGGTGAAGTGCAGGCGACCGGAAAGACGGCGAGCTACACGTTCAACCAGTCGACGCCAGCGAAAGTCATGGTGCTCGTGCAGGATGAGAAACGCCTGCTGGCTTTGCCTGCGTCGATTGAGGTTCCGTTGGGGGAAGAACCCACGCTGAACCGTGAAGTGCATTACACGAAGGCGCAGCTCGACGGTCGCTGGGATCGCGCGCGCGGACCGGAGATCGAATACCGCCAGCGTGTGGGCTTGAGGGACCAGGGTCCGGACGGCGAGCGGATGACGGCGGAGTTTGCGACTACCCTGCCTCGCAGCGGACGCTATCGGGTGGCGGTCGCGTTTCCGAGTGGCAACACCCGGGCGACGAACGTTCCGGTCATCGTGACGCACGCCGGCGGCACCGCGCAGCTCACATTGAATCAGAAACGGAAGCCCGGGCCGTTTGCCTTTCAGCCGATTGGCGAATTCCGCTTCGAGGCCGGCGAACGTGTATCGGTGTCGATATCGAACCAAGGCGCCGATGGCGTGGTGTTGATCGACACCGTGCGCTGGATCTGGGCTGGGGAATGAAGAGAAGCGGCGACTTTATGCACCGAAACCTGATCCTGGCATTGTTGTTGTCGTTCACGGCCTGCGCGCTCGGCGCCGCGCCGAACAAGCTTTCTCGCGCGGAGAAAAAGGACGGCTGGCAGCTGCTCTTCGACGGCCGCTCGTTCGATGGTTGGAAGGTCAACGAATCGCCGGAGAGCTTCAAGATCGAGGACGGTGCGATCGTGGTGAACGGCCCGCGCTCGCACTTGTTCTACACCGGGCCGGTGGCGTCGCACGATTTCAAGAACTTCGAACTGCAGCTCGAAGTGATGACGTATCCAGATTCCAACTCCGGCGTGTATTTTCACACGGAGTTCCAGGAGAAAGGATGGCCGAAGAAAGGATACGAGATTCAGGTGAACAACTCGCATCGCGATCCAAAGCGGACAGCGAGCGTGTGGGGCATCCAGGAGAATCTCGAGACCGTCGCGCAGGACGGGCAGTGGTTTACGTTGCGAATTCGCGTGGAAGGAAAACGGATCCGCACGTTCGTGGACGACCGGTTGGTCGTGGATTACACGGAAGAAGAGAACGTGCAGCGTCCGGCGCAATTTGCCGGCCGCTTGATTTCAAGCGGCACGTTTGCGCTGCAAGGGCACGATCCGGTCAGCAAGGTGAAGTATCGCGGCATCAAGGTGCGCGTGCTGCCCTGATCGGTGGTGCGGTTTCCGCGACGAAGACCAAGAACGGTCCGGCGGAAACGACTTAGAGTGACGCAGCGATCGTTTTTTAAGACAACGCCCGCCTTGATTTGGCGGGCGTTTCTTTTGGCCGCGTGAGACGGCGGGATCGGTGGAAGATTTAACTATCGCAGCCTTTGCGGATCGGAGAGGAGTGCGAGAGGACGCGTTTCCGGCAGCTGATATTTGAGGCGGTATTGTTGGCCCGCGCACAGGGCACAAAAAAACGTGCGTCCGGCTGGCGGACGCACGTTTGAGAGGAGCGGGGATTATTTTCTCGGGGCGGCCGTAGGCAGCTCGAGCACCTGGCCGTCGGCGAGCAGGCGTTCGCGGAGTTTCGCGTAGGGAACGTCCTGGACGGCGAGCTTGCTGTCGATCGCGAGGACAGCGGCGGTGGCGGCAGACTGGCCGAGGATCATGAACACCGGCTCCATGCGAATGGAACCGTAGGCCACGTGGGAGCTCGAGACGCACACCGGCACGAGCAGATTTTGGACTTCGTTCTTCTTCGGCACCAGCGAGCCGTAAGCGATGGAGTAGGGCCCACGTGTGGAGACGCCGAGGTCGCCCTCGTTCTGCACATATCCCTCGGGCGTGATGTAACGCTGCACGTTATGGGAATCGATCGCGTAGGAGCCCATGCCGACGGAGTCGGGGGTGGGGCGGCGTTTCACGAGCTCGTTTTCGGTCATCACAAAGGAGCCAACCATGCGGCGGGCTTCGCGGATGTAGAGCTGATGGGGCCAGTGACCGTTGTCCTTGAATTCGTCCTTCGGGAGACCCCAGCGCCGCATTTCCTGCTGAACGTCGGCGGGGATGCGGGGATCGTTGGCGATGAAGTAGAGCCAGCCCTGTTGGTAGGTGGTGTGCTCCTGGATGATTTCGCGGCGACGCTCGTAGGAGGCCTCGGGGTAGTCGTAGTTGTAACCGATGTTATCGGTGCTCATGGGCCCGTGATTGTTCGTGTCCGTTTTCCGATTCGGAAGCGGGTCGAACTTCCGGAACGTCTCGGCCCAGCCGGCTTCGTAGATGCGAACGAGGAGTTCGTATTGCGAAGGATCGTAGCCGGGCGGCTTGGGAAATGGCACGCGATTGCTGGGCTCGTCGGTCAGGCACATGCGGAAGCAGTAAGCCTGCACGCGATGATCGGCGGCACCGTATTCGCCGGGAGATTCGGTGCTGATGCGCGGAAGCACGCCGCTGGAAGGATCGCCCGGGATGACGTAGGGGCTGATCTTCAGCGCAGGTTGCGCGGCGAGGGTGCTGGCGGCGGGAAGCGCGCCGAAATGATGCCGGTGATGGAGCACGCCGGTTTGGACGCCGGCCCATTCTTCGCCGTATTGGCTGCGAGCTTCGCGACCGACGTGATAGCTCACTCCGGCGGCGGCCATGAGATCGCCCTCGTAGGTGGCATCGATGAACATTTTGCCGCGGTAGGTGCGGCCGCTGAGCGTTTTGATCGAGACGATGCGGCCGCCGTTACGCGTCACGCCTTTCTCGCGATCGAGCCATTGGTCGCGGTCCACCTTGATTTTGTTTTCGCGAATGAAGTCTTCAAAAACCTTTTCGGCGACGTGGGGTTCGAAGTTCCACATCGTCTGATCGGTATCGTTCATCGCGGTGGTCGTGCTCTTGCCCGTGCGATACTCCTGGGCTTTCTGCCACTTCCAGGCGGACGGCTGATTGTAGTGTTTCCAAATGCGATGGTAGAACTCGCGAGAGAGTCCGCCGATGCCGGATTTGTTGCCGGTGTCGGTCCAGCCAAGACCGCCGGCGGAAAGGCCGCCGAGATGTTTGTCGGGCGAGACGATGACAACGGATTTGCCCATTTTCTTCGCCTGCACGGCGGCGGTGACGGCCGCGGACGTGCCGCCGTAGATGACGACGTCGTAGTCACGGCCGACGGCGGCGAGAGGCAGGGTGAAGAGAGCAGTGAGGAGGATTAGGCAGGTTCGTAGCATGATGATCAGGGAAAATTCGGAGAGGGTGGTTGAAGCGGGCGTGGCGATGAGCGGGCTGTTGACGACGAGGTGGACGTAACCGAGGGCTTCGACGTGTAGTTAGGCTGCGGATACGACGGCTCAGCGGGCGTTCTTCTCCGGCGCCACCCAGATGTGGCGAAACTGCAGGAGTCCGCCGTGATTCTGCAGCATGAACGGCTGAGGGCCTGGGGCGTCGCGCTGCTCGCGTCCTCCGGCGGGGCTGCCGCCGGTCGGGTGGGGTATCTCGACATCGTTGTGGATCATGATGCCGTTGAGCCAGGCGGTGAGGCGGGCGTTCGCGGTCTTGTTGCCATCGGCGTCGAAGCGCGGAGCGCGGAACACGAGTTCCAGCGATTGCCATTCGAGCGGCGGGGCGGATGCGGTCACGAGCGGAGCAGCGAGCTGATAAACGGCGCCCTCGGACGTTTTGGTGGGCGGGCGCGCGAAACTATCGATGAGCTGCAATTCGTAAGAGTTGAAGACGTAGAGGCCGCTGTTGCCGCGGCGTGGGCCGACGCTCTCGCTGTTGTAGGCGTGGCGAAACTCGAGGTAGAGCCGGTGATCGCTCCAGGTGCCGCGGCTGAAGAGCGAGCCCTTGGACGGGTCGATTTCGATGGAGCCATCGGCGAGCACCTTCCATGCGCCCGGGTCGGCGTTGGAGTGGCGGAAGTGGCGCAGTCCGGTGGACGCGTCGAGAAGCACGCGGGCGCCGGGTGGGCGGCGGGCGAAGTAGGTGTAACCTACGGGGGTGCGTTGAAGCCGGTGAGAGCGGCCGTCGATGTCGAGCGTGAGTGTGTCAGCGAGCAGGCGGCCTTGGATAGCACGGCCGACAAGACGTAATCCTGCATCCTGTTTCAGGCCGAGAATACGGCGTTCGGCAGTCGTCGGGGCGGTGCGGACGATACCCAGATAGTTGTTCGCGGGGTAGGCGATGAGATCGACGGTGACTCCGTCGGATGTCCACCGTCCTACGAAGCCGTCGGGATCGTGAAATTGGTCGGCGGAGAAAGGCGCATCAAAGGGATTGAGGCCGAAGATTTCGCGCGGCGGCCGGCGTTTGCCGGGTGTGTCGGCAGGGAGGTCTTTGCCTGCAAGCAGCAAGGCGGAGTGGGTGCGGTCCACCTCGGCCCACTGTTTGCGCAAGGACGGATAGTCGCGGAAAGCGCCGATCAGCATGCGGGCGCGGGCATCGGGCAGCGTGGCGCTCAGGGCGAGCAGCGATGAGCGCTCGGCGTCGTTCGCGGCAAGTAGCCAGGCGGCCCAGGCCCCGTGGAGCCGATCGTCGACGCTGAGTCGATCGTCGGTGCTTAGCGTGGCGATGAGATCGCTGTAGAAAGTGGAGCGGGCTGCGTCGTTGGAGGCCGAGGCGGTGCGCTCGATCAACGCATCAAGGTGAGGCGGAGCAACAGCGGCCCGGGCGCGATCGATGGCCAACAGGCAGCAGGAAAATGCCAGCAAGGCGACGAAGGGGGGGCGGAGTCGCGAATTCATTGAAAAAGCAACGTTAAGGGGAGGGGTATAGCGACCTAGACTAGACTAAGCGAAAGCGGTTGCCGTCAAGTCCATTCACAGAATGGCAGATGATAGAGGTTTATCTCTAGAGGTGGCGGCGAAATCGTCCTTCTTGGCCGCTGGATTTATGTTGACCTATGTCGGATGCCGCGGCGAATTGAGACCGTTCTTACCCCGACTTATGGAAACCACCGAGATTTCCCGCCGTTCGTTCATCAAAGGTGCGTCGATCGCTTCGGCTTCGGCGCTTTTTTTTCCGGCGATTCTGCGGTCGCAGAACGGCCAGTCCGCGAACAATCGGCTGAATGTCGCGTTCATCGGCGTGGGCGGGCGGGGGCGCAATGCCGTCCTCGAGTTGCAGGACGAGAACCTGGTGGCCTTCTGCGACGTTGATGAGGCGCGCGCGGCGGTTACTTATGAGAAGTTTCCGAATGTGCCGCGTTTCCGGGATTATCGGGAGATGTTCGACAAGCTGGGCAACAAGATCGATGCGGTGCGGATTTCGACGCCCGACCACATGCATTATCCGATGGCGCTGGCCGCCCTGTCGCTCGGCAAGCACGTGTATCTGGAGAAGCCGCTGACGCACACGGTGTGGGAGGCTCGCCAACTGGCGAACCTGGCGCGCGAGAAGAAGGTTGCGACGCAGATGGGCAACCAAGGTCGCGCGAACGAAGGCGTGCGTTTGTTGAAGGAATGGTTCCAGGCGGGACTGTTGGGCGAGGTGCGCGAAGTGCACAGCTGGACCAATCGGCCGACGTGGGCGCAGGGTTTGGAGGCTCCCGATCATTCGAAGATGATGCCGGTGGTGCCCTCGACGCTTGATTGGGATCTTTGGCTCGGGGTGGCGCCGCGGCGCGAATACGATCCGGCCTTCGCGCCGTTTCGCTGGCGCGGGTATTGGGATTATGGATGCGGGGCGCTTGGCGACATGGCCTGTCACGTCATGGACGGCGCGTATGATGCGCTTCAACTCAATGCGCCCGTCTGGGTGGAGGCGACGAGCGCGAAGCAGACGGAGGTCAGTGCGCCGACGGCGGCGATGGTGACCTATCAGTTTCCCGCGCGGGACGCGCTGCCGCCCGTGAAGTGGACGTGGTATGACGGCGGATTCACGCCGGTGTTGCCGGCGGATTTTGAGTCGAACCGCAGCTTGCCGGAAAGTGGCACGTTCATCGTGGGCAGCAAAGGCACGGTGATGGCCGATACGTATTATCAGAGCGTTCGCTTCGTTCCGGAGACTCGCATGCGCGAGATCGCGCCCATGTTGCCGCCGAAGACTTTGCCGCGTTGCAAGGAGGGGCATTACTATGAATGGGTGAACGCGTGCAAAGGCGGTCCAGCTGCGTCCTCCAACTTCGACTACGCCGCGCCGTTCAGCGAAACGGTGCTCCTCGGCAATGTGGCGATCCGGGCGCGCAAGCGCATCGAATGGGACACGGCGTCGCTGCGGATCACGAATCACGCGGATGCGAATCGTTTTATCACGAAGGAATACCGGCCGGGTTTCGGCGTGTGACATCGATGTCGTCCTTGCCCCAGTCGCCAACGCTCGCGGGCGGTTTCGCCGGTTTGCGCTGCGTATCCGCCCTCGCCGCGATCGCGATCGTTGGCATCCTGGCCGCGCCTGCCGCAGGGCAGACGGTGGAGCGGGAGCTTGGTGGCGCGCCCGCGATGCCGCTCGAGCCGCTCGGCAATCTTGTGCTCCTGGAGCAGGTGATTGTCAGTGAAGGCAGTGGTTCTCCCGAATTCGATCCGACCGGGCTCGACGCGGATGAAGTGGAGCGCACGGAAGCGCCGTTTGGGTCGGATCTGATTTTCGACCTCGCTGCCGAGGACGCGCCGACGGGAGAGCTCGACCTCGAGTTGGGGCATGCGTCGGGAGCCAGTCCGGTTGAAGCGGCGATGGGAGGGGATCGGCTCAATCTTCGCGGGTTTCCCACGCCGATGCGTCGAAATGGATTCACGCAGTCGGGATTTCCGGAGGTGATCAACCCGGAGCGCTCGGAGACGATTTTGGGCGCGCTCACGCCGATCACCGGGCGGGCGGCGCCGGGCGGTATTCGGAATTTTCATACGCTGCGACCGCGGGGTCGCGTCGACCGGCAAATGACCGCTTCCATCGGGACCGACGACCGTTGGCGAGTCGAGGCGAAGAACACGGGCGTGCTGGCGCCGAAGAAGGCGTGGCACGCGGTTACAGTTGGCGCGCGCGGTCGGAGGGGGCCGCAACAATTTACCGAAGAGACGGTGGGCTACCTGTCGGCTGCGCTCGCCGTGAAACACTCGCGGAGCACCAGCACGCTATGGCAGTTCGATTGGTTTCACTACGATGGGAATCCCAGCCCTGCGGTGGTGGAGTATCGGGAGACGCCCGGTTCGCGGATCGTCGGACCTTATCGGCCGCTCGTCGACTTTCATGCCTTCGGTCCGAACGCGGGCGTGAGGCGCGACGTGGCGAGTCTGAGTGGGCAGTTGGAAAGCCAGCTGAAGTCCAATCTCAGCCTTCGCGCGGCGGCCCAATGGTTTGGTCGCGAGATCGTGCAGGACCGGTTCACGACGGGACAATATGTGTTATCGACCGGAACGTTTTCCGGGACGCGCGAGCCGCGGCGGATCGAGCAGTCCTTCGATGGCGGCATGTTGCAGGCGGATCTCACGTGGCGCTTTTTCGCTCTGAATGCAGATCACAAGCTGCTGATGGGGCTGGAGAGCACATGGGTGCGTGGAGATAACGAGCAGCGTGCGCTCAACGTGAGCGATCGTAACGCATTGCCGGTATCGGTGCGCGTGTTCGATCCGGAGGATCCCGATTACAGCCGGCCGGCCTACGATCCGTCGCTTTATGGCCGCATCATCACGGATCGGCGGGATGAAGTCCTTTTCAGCGCCCTGGTGGTGAACAGCCGGACGGCGCTTCAGCGTGGACGCACGGTATTCACGACGGGGCTGCGACAGGATTTCGTGAATGTCGATGTGAAGGACTCGCGTCCGGACGCCACTCAGCCGCGCTCCAAAGACAACACCGGCCGGCTGACCTTTCACAGCGGAGTGAATCATACGATTGCGGGCGGGCGGGCGCTGGTTTTCGCGAATGTGAGTTCGGCCTTCGAGCCTTCGACGCGGGTCGATGTGCGCACGGGAGAGATTCAGGGCAACGAGAGCACGTTTGGCTACGAGACCGGGTTGCGCGCGGCGCTGCTCGACCGCCGGATGAGCGCCTCGGCGATGGTGTTTCAGTATTCCAACGACAACATCGCCCGCCGAAATCCTCTCTATGACGATCCCGTGGCGGATGCCAATCAGCAGCAGCCTCAACTGGTCTCGAGCGGAGCCGAGCGTTTTACCGGCGGTGCGATTTCGCTGGGGATGAAGCCGAACGAAGCATGGTCGCTGACCAGTCGGGTCGCTTACACCCGCGCGGTGACCACCGCTTCTCCGGATGTGCCGGAGGAAGTGGGGCGGGCGCTCACGCGTTTGCCGGCGGTCACGGCCACCGGTTCCGTGCGCCGCGTTTGGAAGGACGGAATCCTGGAAGGGTTCTCCTGCGGCGCGAGCTTGGTGTATATCGGAGAAGTCGTGGCGCATTACACGAGCGCGGTGCGCGAACGGCTGGAGTTTCCCGATTATGCGTTGGTTGGGCTGAACGCGGGTTATGCCTTCAAGCGTGGCAACTATGCGTGGAATTTGCGGATCAATCTGAGCAACGCGCTGAATCGCGATCTCGTCGGATTGCTCGCGCGGCCCGGCGCCGGGCGGCATGTCGGCGCGGAGTGTCGGTTGAGGTTCTGAACCGGCCGCGGCAGTCTCGGCGTTGGGCATTGATTTCATGGCACGTGTCAAACTCGAGCGACTCTCCAAGCGCTACGCGGACCCGAGCGGACGCGAGGTGCGTGCGGTGGATGGAATCGACCTCGAGATCCGCGAGGGCGAATTCATGGTGTTCGTGGGGCCTTCCGGCTGCGGAAAATCCACGACCTTGCGGATGATTGCCGGGCTCGAGGAAATTTCCGCCGGCACGCTGTCGATCGACGGCGTGGTGATGAACGACGTGCTCCCGAAAGACCGTGACCTGTCGATGGTTTTTCAGAACTACGCGTTGTATCCGCACATGACCGTTTACGACAACATGGCGTTCGGATTGAAGCTGCGGAAGGTGAGCCGACTCGAGATCGACCATCGGGTGCGTGAGGCGGCAGCCATGCTCGGGCTGGAGGAGCTGCTGCAGCGGAAACCCAAGGCGTTGTCAGGCGGGCAGCGCCAACGCGTGGCCGTGGGGCGCGCGATCGTGCGCAAGCCAAAGGTGTTTCTGTTCGACGAACCGCTTTCGAATCTCGACGCGAAGATGCGCGCCTCCATGCGCACGGAACTCGCCAAGCTGCATGCCAAGCTCGGTGCGACGATGATCTACGTCACGCATGATCAGATCGAAGCGATGACGATGGGCGATCGCATTTGCGTGATGAAAGACGGCCGCCTCCAGCAGGTCGCTGAGCCGCTCGAGCTCTACAACCGGCCGGCTAACCTGTTTGTCGCGGGATTCATCGGCAGTCCCGCGATGAATTTCTTTCGAGGTCGGGTGGAGTTGAACGGAGATCGCCTCGAGTTCAGGGAAACCAATCCGAGCACGCAGAGGCTCACGATCATTTTGCCGGACAGACTGGTCTCAGCGGCGCGTTCGTATCTCGGAGGCGAGATCGTGCTGGGCTTGCGACCTGAGGATTTACACCTCGCTTCGAGCGAGAACGTATCAGGTTTGAACCGCCGGATGACGGCACAAGTGGAGATAGCGGAACCGGTGGGCGCGGAAACGTTTGTCCATTTGCGCACGGGGGGAAGTTCGTTCGTGGCGCGTTTGCGCGAAGCGGCGCGCTTCGAACCAGACCAGGTTGTGGAGCTCGTTTTCGCGTCCGAGAAAGTGCATCTCTTCGATCCGGTTTCCGAAAAAGCGCTCGGTTGACGACTCGAAGAGAAAAGAGGGAGTCTCGTAAGCTGGTGCCCGGGGCGGGGATCGAACCCGCACGCTCTTACGAGCAAGAGATTTTAAGTCTCTAGTGTCTACCATTCCACCACCCGGGCGATGGCAAACGAATGTCGCGGGCCGGGCGGTGAGCGTCAATCTCGGGGGCGGTGGATCCTTCCATCTGAAATGACCTTGCCGGGTGGTGGGGTGCGCATCACGTTGCGCGCCAGTGAAAATCGGTTTCCTCGGCGGGAGTTTCGATCCCGTGCATTTCGGTCACCTGCTCGCGGCGCAGGACGCTTACGAGCAGCATCAGCTGGACCGGCTGATTCTTGTGCCCGCGGCACAGGCGCCTTTGAAGCCGAGGGACGTGCAGTCGTCGCCGGAAGACCGACTGGCGATGCTGCGGGCGGCGGTTGAGTGGGACCACCGTTTCGAGATTTCCGATTTCGAACTGCGGAAGGGCGGGGTGAGTTACACGGTGGATTCGGCGCGGCATTTTCGCGCGCTGTATCCGCAGGATGACCTTTACTGGATCATCGGCGGCGACCAGCTGCCCAAGCTTCATCTCTGGAAGGGCATCGAAGAACTGGCGCAGCTGGTGGAGTTTATCTTCCTGGAGCGGCCGGGCTATCCGGTGAAGGCGCACCCGGAGATTCCGGGTTTGCGGCTTCATCGTTGCGATGGCCATTTGCTGGCGATCAGTTCGACGGAACTGCGCGAGCGCGTGAAACACCAACTCTCGCTCGATTATTTCGTGCCTCACAAATCCATCGTCTATATCCGCGAAAAGAATCTATATCGCGAAACTCCATGAAAGGAACCTCCTCTGCGTCGCTCGAACTGGTGAAACTCTGTTGTCGCGCGCTCGACGAAAAGAAAGCGATCGACCTGCGCGTGCTCGACGTAAGCGAGCAGTCCTCGATCACGGATTACTTGGTGATTGCGACGGGCAATTCCGAGCCGCACTTGCGGGCGTTGCGGATCGAGCTTGAGAAGGCGCTCGATGCGAGCCAGACGCGGATCGTCGGGATGGAGATCGTGCAGGAGAGCGGGTGGATCGTGATCGATGCGTTCGATGTGATGATCCACGTGTTCCTGCCGGACACGCGCGAGCGTTACGGTTTGGAGAATCTGTGGAAGGACGCGCAGGAGGTATCCGTGGCGAAACTACTCGCGGTGCCGAAGCCGAGGAAGCCGGCAGCGAAGAAAAAGGCGGCGCCCAAGAAGAAGTCCGTCGTTGCGAAAACGCGGAAGCCCAAGAAAAGCTGAGCACGGGGGCGATTCCCGGCTGCGATTTTCACACTTTTATAAAGGATTTCCGCTAAAGTTTCCGGCGGCGCGGAGGGACGGTTCGAAATTTCCTAGGGTGTTTACACTGCGGGGTTTCACTTGCGTAAGATACCCTAATCCGGCTGAATCGCGGCACTGCTCACCTTTGAGCATCTATATCATCCATCCATAAATACCATGAAACAGCAGAAGAGGAACCACGGCTTCACCCTCGTTGAAATCATGATCGTTGTCGTCATCATCGGCCTGTTGGCTGCGATGGCGATTCCCGCATTCCAGAAGGTGCGCGCGAGCTCGCAGGAGAAGGCAATTGTTAACAATCTCCGCCAGCTCTCCGGCGCGGCCCAGCAATATTTCCTGGAGCATGGTGTTGATACCGTTGCTTACGGCGACCTCGTCGGCGACGGTAAATACATCAAGACCATCCAAACCGTGGCCGGGGAGTCTTATCCCGCGGGCATCGGCCAGGACGAGACCCAGATTTCTGCAACGGGCTCGAAGGTCTCCGGCAAAGCCGAGATCTCCTACAGCAACTAAGGTTGCGCTCGATGTGTGTCTCAAGCCGTCCCGTTTTGGGACGGCTTTTTGTTTTTCGCTTATGGATCGTTGGCTGAGTCCTTCTCTTCGCGCGTCCCTGGCGAAGCAGCGGCCGCGAGTGGTTTTGTTCGCGCTGCTCGCGTTACTCGCGCTCGTGCTCGGCTTCTGGACGTTCACGCCGTATCGGGCGGTCTATCTCGTGCGACACGGTGGTTACGCGCTGATGTTGGTGACGTTTGCGTTGTTTGTTTATCAGATTGCGCGGTTGTTAGGGCGGGCGGAGATCGGTGCGCGATGGCGGGCAGGCGGATGGAAGATAGTGCTCTTCGTCGTCGGCGTTTCGGCCGTCCTGCACGTGCAGGAGCCTCACGGCTTCAAGGTGGTGAATGACGAGTTCGTGCAACTCTCCACGTCGCAACGCATGCACCAGTTGCGCGAAGTGAGCACGATCGCGCGCGGCTTCCATTTGGGCACGACGTTCATGCCCATGCAGGGCCATGTGGACAAGCGACCGATGTTTTATCCGTTTCTCCTGTCGCTCGTGCACGACCTGACCGGCTATCGTCCGGAGAACGCATTCCTGTTGAACGCGCTGCTGACACCGGTGTTGCTCGGTTTGGTCTATCTTGCCGCCCGGGTGGTGGCAGGCGTGGGGGGCGGCATCGCGGCGGTTTTGCTGTTCGCGACGATTCCGCTGTTGGTGCAAACGATCGCGGGCGGAGGATTCGAGGTGCTGAACCTCGTGATGATTGTGGCGACGCTTTATCTTGGGATGCGGCTGGCGCGGTCGCCGGATGGGGCGAGCCTGAGTGCGTTCTGCCTGAGTGGCGTGCTACTGGCGCAGGTGCGGTATGAATCGGTTTTGTTCATCGTGCCGGTGGCGGTCGCGATCCTGTATGTGTTTTGGAAGAACGAACGCGTGTTGCTGCCGTGGCCGGTGATGGTCACGCCGCTCCTCCTCGTCGCGTATCCGCTGCAGGTGAACGTATTCAAGCTGCGGCCGGAGCTGTGGCAGCTCGACGACCGACCGAGCGGGTCGGGTGTGTATAGCTTCGACTACTTCTATGATAACGTGGGGAAGGCGTTGAACTATTTCCTTTCGTTCGATCGCTCCCATGCGAATTCGCACTTGGTGGCGGCGGCGGGATTCGTGGGCGTGGCGTTCTTCTTTCTGCACCTCTTTCGAGAGAACCGCAGCCTGCTGCGGCAGAATCCGGAGCAGGTGGTGTTCGCGCTTTTCGTGCTCGGGCTGTTTGGCCAGGCGGTGTTGATGATGTGCTATTTCTGGGGCGCTTACGACGAGCCGCTCACCGTGCGGTTGTCGCTGCCAACGCAGCTGCTGGGTGTGCTGGTATTTGTTTTCGTGTATCCACTTCTTGTTACGACAGGGAACCGGTGGCGCGGACTCTCGGCGGTGATCGTGGTTTATTTCTTTTGTTGGACGGTGCCCACGGTGGCTCAGCGCGCGTATGCGCATACGAACCTCGCGGCGGAGACCGCGAACTGGCAGCGCGAATACCTGCAGTCCCGCTCGGACCGCGGCTTCATCGTGATGGATCAGACGATGCCGATGCTCTGGGTCACGCATGAAGTTGCGGCCGTTTCGTTCGACGCGCTCGCGGAGCGGACGGAGGAGTTTATTTATCATTATCGCCGCAAAACTTTCAGCGATTACCTGGTGGTGCAGAAACTCGAGATCCGGGATTTCGCGCGTGCGACATTGGAGCCGATGGCGGGCGTCGATCTGGGCGACGCGGTGGAGTTGGAGACGGTGCGCGAAATCGTGTTTAGACCGACGTATGTGATCCGGTTGAGCCGAATTGTGTCGCTGGACGAGGATCGGTTGCGCGGTTGGGGTCAACGAATGATGCAGCTCTCCGAAGCCGGCGAGCCGGCGCAAGACGGAGCCAAGCGGAAAGCCTTCGAGGCGGAGTTGGTGCAGGAATGGCTGAAGAACCTGCCGTAGCGACGACGGTTGGGCGGACCGAAGAGCCTTACTGGCCGCGTTGCGCGATGTCGGCTTCGGCGGAACGGATGGTGTCGATCAGCGGTTGAAGTCGTGGCCGGGCGCGATGGTGGGCGACCGCTCGGGCCTGCTCAAGCTCAAGTTGTGCGGCCTCAAATTGGTGATAACGGCAGAGCAGAAGCGCCGCATAAACGTGGAGCGGCTCGGGGTAGGCGCTCTGTTGTTGAGCCCAGCGCGCCCACGCGAGTGCGATCTCGGGACGCTTCCGATCCCAGGCACTCAACCAGCGATCGATGCTCGACACCGTGCTGGGAAAATTCCGCAGGATCTGGGCGCGGAGATCATGCGGTTCACGGGGCGGAGTTGCATGCCAAAGTTGGAAAACCAAAAATGCATGCAACGAAAGCATCGCGCATGAAGCGGCGATTGATAATCGAGCGCCGACGCGGACGAGCCGCGGAGCGAAGCATATCGATTCTCCGGATACATAGCCGGCCACACCGGCGAGAAGTGCGGCGGGCATTAGCAAGACGGCGTGGTAGAAGACACCATCGAGCAAACCGGCGATGAGGCAGACGGTGAAGGCGACTGCGGCGATCTGTTGGGGACTTGACGCGGGAGAGTTGCGGACGCTCCCGCGCAGCCCGCGCCAAGCTTGGCGCAACAACAGCGCAGCGAAAGGGACGGCTCCCAGCAGGCCGACATCGAGTGCGAGTTGGAGCGGCCAGTTGTGCGGTTGGTTTCCGTCCTGTTTCGGGCGGATGAAGCGATAGGAATCGGAGCCGTGTCCGAGCCACGGCGAATCGATAATCTGGGTCCAGGTGACTTGCCAGAAACTGAGTCGGGTGGAGGTGAGTTCATCAGCCGACGATGCGGCCGCGGAGCGGGCGATGGCGCTCCACCAGCCCAGGTAAGGCTCGGGCGACCAGTTCAAACATGAGAGAATGACTCCCCCGCCGAGGACCACCGCGACACGCCGGAAAATTGTGCTGCGAGCGGAAGCGGGGGCAAAGATGAGCCAGAGGGCAATCCCGGCGATCAGTGCGAGGAGCGGGGCGCGTCCGCCTGACCAGAGCATCCCGCCGCAGTTGATGATAGAGAGGGTGCAAGCGAGCCAGGACTCGCGCCGAGCGCGTGGTGCGATGCACCACCAGCCGAGGCCGGCGATGGTGCCGATCATCATGTGCAAACCGAAGAGCCGTGCGTGAGCGTAGTGAGCAAATTCGTTTACGGCGGTGCCCGGCATCCAGGTTGTCCAAATGGCGAGACATCCGGCGGTCGCTCCGGTCGCGATGGCGGCGAGAAGAAGTCGCACGCAGGCGGGATCGCGGGCGAGGCGACGGGCGACGACTGCGCCTGCGATAATGCACACCCAAGTCGCGGAACCGACGAGCGCTGGCGCTGGACGCGCGGACATCAACGCAGCGGAAAGGGCAACGGCGGCGGCGATGATCAGCAGCCATCGATCGATGGTTTCCCGACGGCCATCGCAGGCGAAGGGCGTGAGTGCTCCTCGGAAAAACAACGCCGGCACAAACAGGAGCGGAGCGAAGCGATCGTAGTCGAACGGGAGATTTGAAAGAAATGGCAGCGTGCCCACGACAGCGGCGCACCACCACGCGGCTGCGCGCGACGGAGGTGGATTCGCGGCAGGAGCGAGAGAGGTCATGGTGCGGGCGTAGCGGCGGCGTGTTCGAGCAACGAGACAAAGTCTTCAGTCGAACCCTCGGTGGCGGCGCGGAGCTCGGTGACATTAAGGCGGTATACAAAAATTGAATACCCGATGGTCGCGTCGGGCCGACGGACCTTGAGATAAGTAGCGAGCCGCTGGAATCGGAAGCGGGCGTAATCGTTGGCCAGCGTTGAAAGACGCTTGGCATCGATGCCCCGCTCGCGGATGACACCGGCGGGGCCGATGGCGGGATCCTGGACCTGTTGCGCCAGGCGATGCAGGTTGAGATAGAGGTTTTCCATCCCTGGGCTCCATCCACGGCGAAGATAGGGCTGCGGTTGCTGGAGGCCGGTTGCGCTGACGCAGAAAAGGCCTGGCTGAAGAGCGCGCCATGGATCCTCCCGCGAGACTTCAGACGACGGAATGAGGCTTTGGGCATCGATGCCCTCGTAAGTCGGATCGCCCATGCCGAAATATTCGAGATACACCGGCTCCTGCGGAGCGCGGTGGGCGCGGAGCCATCGGCTCAAGCCCGGAAGATCTTGTCCCCAGTCGAGCGAACTATCGACGAGGTGCCAGTAGGCGCGTTGAGGGCCACCGGCGATCTGGTTAAAATAGGCGAGGTAATGAGGGCGGATCGCGGCGGATTCAGCGAGGTGCCAGCCGGCGCATGCGAGCAGCAGGATCCATCCGAGGCGTCGTGCGGACGAGAACAGTAGCGGTAGTCCGCCGATCAGAATAAAAAGGACGGAGTAGGTGGGAAGAATGTGGCGATGGCCGATGTTCAGACTGCTGCCGAGTGCGGCGATCCAGTAGAGCAAGAACAGCGTTAACAACGGTGCGGCCTGCCAAAGTTGGTTCGTGAGCGTGGCGCGGTTGGCGGGTTGAAGCGCTCGTCGTAGCCAGAGCGCCAAGCCGGCGGTTGCTGCGAGCAACACAGGCGGCGACGTTTTGACGAGGAATGCGAACGGGAAGAATCCCAACCATCCATCGACGCCCAATTCGCCGCGGAAGAAAGCGATCCGGTTGTGGGAAAATTCATCGACGAAGGCGGCGCCGTAGAGGAACGCTTCCGGCAGCAGCTTCCCATCGCGAAGCCAGGCGATCAGGCGTTCCTGAAAGGTGCCCGTATCGAGCAGTCGCTCCCATGGAAGAATGAATTGAAGACCGGGTGAAAGTTCGTCGTGGGCGGAGAAACGAAAATTGTAGAAGGCCCAAATGACGCACCAAGCGACGAAGCCATGGACGGCGCAGGTGCGGAAGAGCGGGAGGAGCGCGCGACCGAGGGGGTGACCGCAGCGGGCTTCCCGGAAAAGGTGTAGCAGCCCGAGAAGAATCAGCATGGGCCCGAGGAGGACGGCGGAGAACTTGGCGACGCAGGCGAGCCCCAAGGTGACGCTGCTCAACAGCAGGCGGGAGAAACTGGGACGTTCCAGGTGCCACCACCAGGCGCTGACGGCCGCGAGAAAGAAGAACGCCATGATGGCGTCGGACGTTGCGAGCGATCCGTGCGCGAGAAACGTGGGAGAGAAGGCAAAGAAACCGAGTGAGACGAATGCGCTGCGCCAGCCGAAAAGTCGTCGAGCCCAGAAGAAGATCAGCAATCCCGTGCCGGCGCTGAAAAGAGAGATCATCGCCCGTCCGGCGAAGATCATCAGGTCGGTGTTGTTACCGGAGTGGTAGAAAAATTCGCGTCCGACGCCCCAGATGTAGGCGTGAGTCCAGTCCGGATTGTCGATGTCGGATGGAAGGAGCGGCTTGAGCACCTGCATCGGCAGCGCGGCCCAGCGTTGGGGGAGATTGCCGTTCTCGGGTTGGAAGCGAAAATCGCCGCGTTCGTTGTAGATGTGTCCGGCGGTGAGATGGGCGATTTCGTCGAAGGTGACCGAGGTGCCAATCTTGGCCGTCAGTCCCAGCATGGCATGAAGCAAGGCAAGGAGGACGGCGAGCGAGACGAGGAACGCGGGCGAAGGTGGACGGGTGGGGCGAACCACGTTTTGAACTTGGACAAAGTTTCGAAGCGAAACAACCCTCGCCGGCTTCATGAATGCCGCCGAATACGCGAACCTGGATGCCGTCGAGAAGACGCATTGGTATTACGCGGGCAAACGGGAGTTGGTGCGCGGATGGATCGAGCGGGTGGCGCCACCGAAAGCGGAGAATGTGTTGTTGGATTGCGGCGCGGGGACGGGGCGCTTTGCGCTGGAGATGCAGGAGCGGTGCCGCGTGCTCGTGCTCGACGATCATGCGGAGGCGTTGGAGTTGTTGCGGAGACGATTTCGGGACGATCAGGTGATTGCATTGAAGGGCGATGCGGTGCCGTTGCCCGATGCATCGCTCGACTATGTGACGGCGCTGGACGTGCTCGAGCACGTGCCGGACGATGCAGCGGTGGTGCGCGGTTTTTACCGATTGTTGAAACCGGGCGGCGTGGCGGTGGTGACGGTGCCGGCGAGCATGGCGCTGTGGAGCGATTGGGACGAGGCGCTGCATCATTTTCGTCGATACGACCGGCGGCAGCTGATGGCGCTGTTTCCGGCGGAGCAGTGGGAACTCGTGCACGTGAACTATACGAATGTCGTCGTGTATCCCGCGGTGTGGTTGGTGCGGAAGTGGCGGAAAATCTTGCCGGCGAAAACAGGGGCGGGCTCGAGCGGCGCGCGCGCGGAAGATCGGGAGCCGGCGGCCTGGCTGAACGCGTGGCTGAAGGCGATTTTCGTGCGGTTGGGAACGTGGCGCGTGCCGTTTCCGTTTGGAGTGAGCTTGATCCTGGTGGCGCGGAAGCGGTAGCGGCGGGATCAGAGTCGCCGGCTTCTAAGGAGATTAGCCGCGACGAATCGGTGGAACCGCGAACGAAGCGAAGAGGCGCGAAGTTAAACAAAGGCGCCCTCCACGCTGAGGGGCGCGTTATTCGAGGCCGGTGCGGCGTTTGATGATATAATTCGGACGGCGCTTCACCTCGTCGTAAACGCGGCCGAGGTATTCGCCGAGGATCCCGATGCCGACGAGTTGAACACCGCCGACAAAGAGGATGAGCGTGACGAGCGTGGTGAATCCGGTTTGCGCGACCTCGATGCCGAGCAGGCGGCGGATGACGAAGAACATTGCGAGGCTGAAGCCGCTCAGGCTGATCAGGATTCCCGCGAAGGTGACGACGCGCAGCGGAAGTTTCGAAAAGCTGATGAGCCCGTCGACCGCGTAGCGAAGAAGTCGATACAGACTTTGGCCAGGCTCGCCGGCGGCGCGATCGTCTCGATCGTAGAAGGTTTCCGCGCGGCGAAAGCCGACCCATGCGCGAAGGCCGGGGAAGAACCGGTGGCGTTCGGGGAGACGGTTGAAGGCTTCGACGGCGGCGCGGTCGAGGAGACCGAAGGTGCCGGTATTGGGTTCGATCGGAAAATCGGAGAGCCAGCGGAAGCCGCGATGGAAAAGATCGAAGCCGAGGCGGCGGAGGCCGCGTTCCTTGCGCGAGCGACGAACGGCGAGGACGACCTCGGCGCCGTCGTGCCATCGGGCGACCAGATCGGGAATGTGTTCGGGCGGATCCTGCAGATCAGCGTCCATCGTGACGACGGCGTCGGCGGTGCCGGCCGCGGCGAGGCCGGCTTCAAGTGCGGGCTGGTGGCCGAAATTGCGGGAAAGTTCGACGAGTTTGAAACGAGGATCTTCGTGGTGGATCGCCGAGATGACTTCACGGGAACGATCGCGGCTGCCGTCGTCGACAAAGATGACGGACCAATCGAGGGCGGAGTGTTCAGCGAAGACCGCGCGGAGCCGGCGGCAGAGTTCCGGGAGGACGGCCTCTTCGTTCCAGACGGGGATGACGATCGCGACGTGGGGCACGCGTTTCAACGGAAGACGTTGTATTTGACGATCGCATACAAGGCGCGGAAGCCGTCGCGCCAGCCGATCTTTTTGCCCTCGGCGTAGGTGCGGCCGTAGTAGCTGATGCCGACCTCGTAGATGGCGACGTCGAGCTTGGCGACCTTGGCGGTGATTTCGGGTTCGAAGCCGAAGCGGTTTTCCTCGACGCGGATTTTCTGCAGGACGTCGCGGCGGAAGACCTTGTAGCAGGTTTCCATGTCCGTGAGGTTGAGGTTCGTGAACATGTTGGAGAGCAACGTGAGGATCTTGTTGCCGACCATGTGCCAGAAGTAGACGACGCGGTGAGCGTCGCCGCCGGAGAAACGCGAGCCGAAGACGACATCGGCGCGACCATCGAGAATGGGTTTGAGGAGCCGCGGGTATTCGTTGGGGTCGTATTCGAGATCGGCGTCCTGGACGATAACGGCGTCGCCGGTGGCGGCCGCGAATCCGGTGCGGAGCGCGGCGCCTTTGCCTTGGTTGACGTCGTGGTAGAGGATCTGGTCGACGAGCGGGGCGATTTGGGTGCGAAGAAGATCGCGGGTGCCATCGCGCGAGCAGTCGTCGACGATGATGATTTCCTTGTCTTTGACGGGGGCGGCGCGAACCCGCTCGACGATGTGGCGAATGGTTTTCGCTTCGTTGTAGCAGGGGATCACGATGGAGAGCTTCATGCTGGTCCGGTCACGGTAAGGGTGCGGGACGGCGGGTGAAGTCTATTCCCCGCGGCCAGGGGGCAGCTTTAAGTTGCGCCAGCGAGGGGGAGCGGTCTTGCTGCGGCAATGTCGATGGAGGCTGCTGGTGGGCGCAGAGAGGTCCGGGCGCGAGGAGGTGCCAGGGGTGTGCGGTTCTCGTGATGGTTCGCTTGCTAACTCGAAAAGCGGGGGGAGCTGCCGATGCGCCGCGGGCTGGGCACGTGCGCGATTTTTCGTGGTTGGTGGCGGGCCGGTTGTTTCGGCTGGGGATGGGCGTGGGGGTGGGGGCGTGGGTGGCGCGTTATTTGGCGCCGGCGGAGTTTGGCGAACTGAGCTATCAAGTCGCGATCGTGGCGTTGTTGAGTGCGCTGGCGGGGGCGGGGCTGGATGGATTGGTGGTGCGGGAATTGGTGCGGCGGAAGGCGGATTCAGGCGAGACGCTGGGAACGGCGGTGGGGCTACGGGTGGGATTTGGGGCGGTGTTGTATGTGCTGCTACTCGTGAGCTGGGCGTGCACGAGCGGAATTGAGCGGGGATTTTGGATGATTGCGCTGCTGGGTGCGGACGTGGTGCTACAGAGTGGGAATGTGTTGGACCTGTATTTTCAGGCGAGAACGCAGAACCGTTGGCCGGTCTTCGCGAGCGTGCTGGCGGTGACAGTTTCGTCCTTGGTGCGCGTTGCGCTGATTGTGGGCGGGGCTTCGGTGGTTTATTTCGCGGGGGCGGTGTTAGTGGAGGGGCTGGTGTTGGCCGGCGGTTTGGTGGTATTTCATTTTTGGCGGCGGACGGAATCGGAGCGGTGGCGTTTTAGCGCGAGGCGGGCGCGGGCATTGCTGGCGGAGAGTTGGCCGATGATTGTTTCGGCGGCAGCGATCGCGGGCTGTATGCGCGTCGACCAGGTGATGTTGAAGGCGCTCGCGGGGGAAGCCGCGGTGGGCGTGTATGCGGCGGCGGCGAGATTGGGGGAGGCGTGGTATTTCGTGCCGATGTTTGCGGGCACCGTGCTGAATCCTTGGATACTCGAAGGAAAATCGCAGGGAGAGGCGACGTATCGACGGCGATTGATCTGGCTCTACGGCGTGACGCTTTGGGTGTCGCTGGCGGTGGCGGCTTTGGTGTGCGCGACGGCGTCGCCGCTCATCCTACTGTTGTATGGACCTGACTACGCGGCCGCGGTGAATCCACTGCGTCTTCATGTGCTGGGGGGCGTTTTTCTGGCGACTGGCGTTGCGGCGGGGAAATGGTTCGTGGCAGAGGGGCACACGACGGGGTTGATGGGGAAAGCGCTGCTGGGACTCGCGGTGAATCTAGCGGTGAGTATGGCGCTGATTCCGAGATATGGTGTCGTGGGGGCGGCGCTGGGGACTGCGGCGGGGCATTTCGCCGCGAACGTGGTTTACGATTTGTTAGATCCACGCGTGCGGCCGCAATTGCGCTTGAAGCTGGCGGCGGTCGTGCCTTGGAGCTTCGGGAAATCATGAACGTCCCGCGCAGATACAATGTGGTTTATACGACGGGCGCCTTCGATCCGTTTCATTTCGGACATTTGAACATCCTGCGTCGCGCGAAAGAGATTGCGGGGACGTTGATCGTGGGAGTTTCGACGGATGACTTGATCCGGGCGGCGAAAGGACGGGAGCCATTCATGCCGTTGGAGCAGCGGATGGCGATCATCGCGGAGCTGCGGTGTGTCGACCGTGTGGTTGCCCAAGTGGACAAGAACAAGCAGCGGGTGGTGGAGGCGTTGAAGGTGGACGCGGTGGTGGTCGGATCGGATTGGCGGGGGCGGTATCCGCCGGTGAGCTGCGATCTCGTGTATTTCGACTACACGCCGGGAATCAGTTCGACGTTGCTGCGCACCGAGGAGGGCCGCGGAGGTGGGAAGTAGCAGCGAATGTGCAGAGGGGCGGAGGCGGGTGAGGCTCGTCGTGTTTTCGATTACGGCGGAGTGGGGGCGCCTGCGTGAGGTGCTGCGGGCCGAGCAGGAAGACGAGACGATTTGCGCGGTGACACCCAATTTTCTGTTTCCCAGCGAGCGGGAGCGAATGGCGCGGGAGAATCCGCGTGTGCAGGTATTCAGAACGTTTCACGATTTGCTGGAGCGGGAGGATATGGAGTTCTGCGATGCGGAAGCGGATCGGAGGGTGTTGTCGCGAGGCGAGGGACGGGAAGGGCGGGTAGAGGAATACTACGGAGAGATCATGCAGCTGAAGAATCAGCGTGCGGCGCGGCGATTAGCGGAGGAGTTCGAAGTTCGTGGAGGGGTTTTGCTTTCAGGCGATCTGGGGATAGCGCCGGACGTTTGGCTGGAGCTCGGGTTGCTGGACAGGAGGGTGCCGGCAGCGGCGGCGGAGGAGGCGTCGGTGGGCGCGAAGTTGCGGCGGTGGTTGTCGAATCCGGTGCGGTTTCACGTTCTCGAGTGGAATGAGGAGCGGTGGCTGTTGGTCGGACGGCCGGAGCGGGTGGCGCAATATCTGGATCGGACGGTCATCAAACTGCGGGAACTCGGGCGCGGATGGACGTGGTGGTTCAACGTGCAGATGAAGCTCGTGCTGAAGTTGAGGCTTCCGTCGAGTGTGGTGAGGCCGATTCTGCGCGTGGTGAACGCCCCGTGGGCTATGCGCCATCGTTCGTTGAGATATGTAGCGGCAACGGTGCATGAGGACAATGTGGCGGTTGCGCGGCTCGCGGAAGGGCTGGGGTTCGACTACGTCAACCTGCAGGACAGTTTTCTGCCGAGCTATTATCCCAGCCGTTATTTGCTCTATCGGCCCGCGGTGCGGCTTTTTTTTGTGTGGGACAATTTCTCGAGAGGGCTCTTCGAGCGGCACGGACTGGAGAGTGCGCGGTGGGAGGCTTTCAAGGCTTGGACGCTGCCTACGATCGGTCGTGCGCCGACGCCGGTTCGACGGATTTTGTATTTGTCGAGCGGGGCGGGTGACTGGACGGCGTTGAAGAATCGATCGGATGAAGACTTGGCGTTGGCGTTGTTGGCTGAAGTGGCTCGTGTGCGACCCGAGATGGAGATTCGCTATCGACCGCACCCGCTTTGGTTACATCCCGAGCATCAGGGAATGAACTCGATCGAGCGGGCGGTGGAGTTGGTGGAGGAGATGGGATTGCCGAATCTGTTCGTGTCGCAAGGTGCGCGGAAGGATGGACGGAGTTTTTCCCTTTCGGGGAATCTTTCCTCGGTTTCGTCCTCGATGGAGGAGGATGTCGATTGGGCGGAGTTGGTGATCGGCGAACATTCGCAAACGATTCTGGTGGGAGCGCAGCGAGGGAAGCTGGTCGTGGGCTTGAACGTGTCGAAGCACCCGGCGTATTTCGGCGATTACGCGCGGATAGGTTTCCCGTTGGTGAGTGCGGCCGGGGAGTTGCTCAGCGTGATTGAACAGCTCAGCAGGGCAGAAACGGCGGAACTGTTGCTGGACAAGTATAACGAGGCGATCGTCCGGCATAATCGCGAAAACGTCGATGGACCTGCTGAAAGGATGCGCGGATGAACGAGTCGTTGAAGCAAACGATCCGGCGTGTCGTGCCGGCATGGATACTGGATCCGGTGATCGAGCGGCATTTTCGCGTGCGGTGGGGCGGGAATTTTTCGACTTGGACTGATGCGCGAGCGGCGTCGCGCGGTTACGACGCGGCGGACATTCTCGAGCGGGTAGTCGGGGCGACCCGTCGAGTGCGGGAGGGAGAAGCTGCGTATGAGCGCGACGGAGTGGCGTTCGGCCGGCCCACGCCGGATCGGCTGGTGGTGGAAACGCTGACGCGGGCGGCGCGATGCAAGGGCGGCCCGGTGAGTGTGCTGGATTTCGGTGGGTCGCTGGGCAGCGTGTATTGGCAGAACCGGCGGGCGTGGGATGCGGACGTGGTGAGGCGGTGGTGCGTGGTGGAGCAGCCGCATTTCGTCGCGGCGGGGAAGCGGGAGTTCGAGAACGAGCAGCTCGCATTTTTTTCGACGGTCGAGGACGTGTGGGCGATGGAACGACCCGACGTGCTCCTGTTGTCGGGAGTGTTGCAATATCTTGAAGCACCGCACGTGCGGTTGGAGGAGCTGTTGAGAAAATCCTTTCGGACGGTGGCGATTTTGCGCATGGGGTTTGTGGAAGGCTCGGTCGATCGGCTGACGGTGCAGAAAGTGCCGCGAAGCATTTACGGAGGAAGTTATCCGTGCTGGTTCTTCAGCCGGGAGCGGATGTTGGCGCATTTCGGCGGCTATACATTGGCGGCGGAAGTCGCCGGAGACGAAGGGGCGTGCGACGGGGTGGAGTTCAAGCACCTGGTGTGGGAGCGCACGCCGTGAATCACTACTGCACGTATTTTGATCGGGGGTTTTTGATTCAGGGGTTGGCGATGTGGCGATCGCTGGCGAGGCACGATCGGGATTCCGTCTTGTGGGTGCTGGCGCTGGACAAGTTTACGGCGGAGGTGTTGCGCGAGATCGGAGGAACGTGGCTGCGCGTGGTGCGGCTGGAGGAGATCGAGGCGGGCGACGAGGAACTGAGGACGGCGAAGGCGAATCGGACGAAGGCGGAGTATTACTTCACGTTGTCGCCATGTTGGCCGTTGTGGCTGTTGCGCAGAAGAACGGACATCGAGCGGGTGACGTATCTCGATGCGGATTTGTTTTTCTGTGGGGATCCGGGAGCGATGTTCGAGGAGATGGATCGGGCGGGGGCGAGCGTGATGATCACGCGGCATCGGTTTCCGTCATGGCTAAAGCACTATGAAAAACATGGGATATTCAACGTGGGCGTGTTGAGCTTTCGGAGGGATGAGGCGGGAGTGGGCTGTTTGGAAGCGTGGCGGAAGGACTGTCTCGCGTGGTGTTACGATCGGTTGGAGGACGGAAGGTATGCGGATCAGAAGTATCTGGATGCGTGGCCCGAGAGGTGGGGAAAGGCGCTGCTGGTGTTGGAAGATTCGGCGGTGAATGCGGCGCCGTGGAATTGGGCGGGAGCGGAGTGGCGGATGGATGAGGCGGAGGTGGTCGTCGACGGGCGGTCGCTGGTGTGTTTTCACTTCGCGCGGTTTCGGCCGATCTGCGGGACGTGGTGGTGGCAGTCGGGGCAGCTCGATTACGGAGTGATGCCGTGGCGGCTGCGCAATGCGCTGTATGGCGCGTATTGGCGGGCGTTGGACGCGGCGCGGAAGGAAATCGCGGAGCGGAGGCGGGGGTTCGATTTTCCGGAGCGGGTGACGAGATTCGATCGGAGTTTCTGGAGAGGGCTGCCGTTGCGCGTCGTTTTTGGGAGCGACTGGCTGCGGGTTGGAGAAAAATTTATATCCGGAAGATTGGGACTCGGGCGATGGTCGGGGCGGGTGTTGGGGATGTTGAGGCGGATGGGGCGTTAAGCGCCGCGGCCTACGCGCGAAGCAAGCGGCGTTTGAAGCGGACGAGTTGTTTGCGGAGGAAGCGCACGACGGAGAGGACGTCCCAAAACCAGCAGCGCCACGCGGGAGCGTAGCGGTGGCGGACGGCGATTTCTTCGCGGTAGACGCGCCACGCACCGCCGTCGCTCGTGCCGGCGATACCGCAGGCGGCGATGCGGAGCGGGATGGGTTTGAAGCGGATGCGGTTTTTCCAGAGGCGGAGGTTGAAGTCGTAGTCGCCCATGACGCGTAGTGAGGTGTCGAATACGCCGTTTTCGTCGAAGAGGGCGCGCCGGTAGAAGGTGGCTTGGTGGTGGACGAAATTGCGGGCCAGCGGGCGGACGCGGGCAGCGAGTTGGTAGATACGACCGTCGTCGAAAGCGGCTTGTCCGGTGACAACGCCGGCGGAGGTGGAGGTGAGGGTTTCGAAGGCTTCGGCGAGCACCATGTCGCCGACGAGGCGGTCGTCGGCCCCGAGAAAGAGAATCCATTCACCGCGCGCGGCGACGATGCCTTTGTTCATGGCGTCGTAGATGCCGTCGTCGGGTTCGCTGACGAGAACGGTTATCTTTGCGCGATGAGCTTCGAGCCATTCGCGGGTGCCGTCGGTAGAGGCCGCGTCGATGATGATGAGCTGGGGCACGACGCGAAGCTGAGCCCAGACGCTGGCGAGCGTGGTGTGGAGGTGCGGGCCAGGGTTCTTGCAGACGATGATGACGCTCAGCGTGGGCGGGACGGACATGCGTTCAAAGAAGGAGGATCGTCGGGGAGCGGCGGCGAGTGTCGACATCGAACCGGTGAGGGGCAGGATGAGAGAGATGTCGGATTCAACTTCAACGCGAACGGACAAAGCCGTGCCGGTGGTGCGGCTGGCGGAAATTCCGGGATTGGCGCGGGAGTTGGCGGGACGGGTGAAGGCGAGCAGGTTTGACGCGGAGGCGGTGGTTTATATCGAGACGGGCGCGCGGCTGATGGCGCATGAGGTGGCGCGGGAACTGAGCGTGGAGCTCACGCCGATGTGGGTGCGTCGCGGCGGAAGCGGGTTGAAGCAGAAAGTGGCGCCGCTGGTGGCGCGGATGCCGGTGTGGATGCGGGACGGTTTGCGAAAGCTGGAGGAGAGGTCGGGCGTGCACCGGCATACGGGCCGGGTGGCGGCGTTGGCGGCGGGCGCGAGTTTCGAGGGAAAGCGGGTGTTGTTGTTGGACGATGCGGCGGATACCGGACGAACGATTGCGATTGCACGGGAGTTGCTGCTGGGGGAGGGCGGAGCGGCGGAAGTGAAGGCGGCGGTGCTGGCGGCCACGACGCCGGCGGGGCGGAGGGAGGTGGATTTCTTTCTATTGGAAAAAAATTCGCGGATGCCGTGGTCGTCGGACAGCGACGAGCGAGTGGCGGCGGAGCGGCGGATGGAGGAGTTGCGACCGAGACATGCGCCTCGCGATCTTTGATGTCGACGGCACGGTGCTGCGGGGGAACTCGTGGCAGGAGTTTTTCTGGTGGGCGGCGCGCGAGTGGCCGGTGGCGGCGCCGGTGCTGTTGGGCGGGCTAGCGTTGCGGAAACTGAGGAGGTTGGAACCCCGAACGCTGCGGGAGATCGCGCTGGGGAGGTTGCGCGGATTGCGAAGGGATGAGGTGGAGGACGTAGGGCGGCGGGTATTTGGGCAGCGGTTGCAGGGGCAGATCCGGAGGGCGGCGCGGGTGGAAGTGGCGCGGCGGCGGGCGGAGGGGTTTGTGCCCGTGCTGGCGACCGGGGCCTTCGATTTCTTGGTGGCGCCGATCGCGGAGGAGATCGAGGTGCAGGAAATCGTCTGCACGCGACTGGCGTATGACGGAGCGCGATGCACCGGGCGTATCCATGAAGCGGAGACGCGAGGCGAGGCGAAGGCGGCGGCCGTGCGGGAGCGTTTCGAAGGGCGGCCGGTGGACTGGGAGAAGAGCCGCGCGTATTCGGACGATGGGGAGGATGCGGCGCTGTGGGGATTGGTGGGAGTGCCGATAATGGTTTGCCGGCCCGAGAGGCGCGAGGCGCCGCCGAAAGGGGTCGAAGCGATCGTGTGGCCGGATGTGTGAGCGGCGGACGGGTCAGGCCGCGGGGTTGCGCCAGCGGGGGAAGGTGAGGAGGAGGATTTGGAGGTCGAGCCAGATGCTCCAGTTTTCGATGTAGTAGATGTCGTGCTGGACGCGGGCGGCGAGGTCGGTGTCGCCGCGGAGGCCGTGGACTTGCGCCCAGCCGGTCATGCCAGGTTTCACGAGATGGCGCGGAAGATAATGCGGGATTTCGCGGGCGAGTTGGTCGACGTGATACGGGCGCTCGGGACGCGGGCCGACGAGGCTCATGTCGCCGCGGAGGACGTTCCAGAATTGCGGGAGTTCGTCGATGTTCCAGCGACGGAGGAAGGCGCCGATGCGGAGCAGGCGGGGGTCGCGGCGCGCGGTGGATTGGCGGGCGGAGTCGGACGCGGCGGCGTCGGGGCGCATGCTGCGGAGCTTGTAGAGCGTGAAGGCACGATGGCCGGCGCCGATGCGGGTTTGGCGGAAGAAGATGGGGCCGGTTGGAGATTCGCGTTTGATGAAGGCGGCGGCGACGAGGACGACGGGAGCGGAAAGAACGAGGCCGATGAGCGCGCCGGTTATATCGATGGTGCGTTTCAGGGCGCGGGAGAAGAGCCGGTCGATGGCGAGCGAGTCGACGCCGAGGACGGGGACGCGTCCGATGGTTTGCAGGCGGAGGCCGCTGAGAAAGATGTCGAAGGCGCCGGGCACGATCTTCCACTCGATGTAACGGCGCTCGCAGAGATCGACGATGCGCTGGAGATCGGGGCGGGGAAGATCGAGCTGGGTGGCGATGAGGACGTCGGGGCGTTCGCGTTCGAGGATGTTCTCGAGATCGGAGAGCGAGCCGAGGGCGGCGGCGGGAGGGGAGGAATTGTCATTTAATGTATGACTAACATCCGGTCGTTCGCCTGGGAGGGGGATAAAGCCGACGAGGGCGAGGGGGTGGTGGGGATGTTGGGAGAGTTCGGCGGCGAGTGCGCGGGCATTGTCGTTGCAACCGAGGAGGACGGTGCGGCGGCGGAGGTGGGTGAGGAGCGGAGTGCGGGTGAGGACCGCGTAGGCGAAGGTGCGCCAGAGGTGCAGGAGGACGACGACGCAGGTGAAGGCGAGCAGGGCGAAGAGGCGGGAGATGGGCGGGTCGAATTTGAGGACGAGCGAGATGCCGAGATAGGCGGCGAGCCAGAAGGCGGCGCCTTTGAGGATGGCGTTGAGGCTTTGATAACGACGGAGAAGGAGTCGGGAGTCGTAGAGACCGAACTGCGCGAAGGCGGCGACGAGCAGCGCGACGCCGACGAGCAGGAGCGGAAGGTAGGTCGGGAGCGTTGCATCCGGAACGTCGATACCGAGGCGGCCGAGCGGAGATTCGTAGCGAAGGAGCCAGCCGAGAAGGAGGCCGGCGAACGTGACGGCGGTGTCGCCGGCGAGCAGCGCGAGGGGAATGACGGTGTCGCGAAGCGGATTGTAAGGACGGCGCACGAGGGTTGAGGCGGCGAGGTCGGATAGGGGGCGGGCGTTTCAATGCGGCGGGGTCGGGAGACCCCGCCCTACATCTGAGGAGAGGATTCGAGGAGGTCGACGAGGAGCGGGGAGGGGAGCCAACCTTTGGGAGGGAAAAGGAACGAGAGGAGATTGGCGGCGAGGAGGTTTTCCTGGACGTCGAAGAGATCGACTGGCGGAGGCAGATCGAGATTGCGCGTCAGAACGGGATAGCCCTCGCGACTGCGGCGGTAGGCGCTGATGGGGGACGAAGCGAAGTCGGGCGGGGTTGAGTTCGAATTGAGAAACTGGATACGCGCGGGGGAATCGGTGTGCGACGCGGCGGCGGACGCGGAGCCGAGGCCGTCAAACCATGCGGCGAGGGCGATGATATAGCGGGCGGTGTCGGCGCGAGGGTCACCGCGGGCGTCGAGGGTGTCGGCCACCTGGCGCGTTAGCGCGTGGAGTTGCGCGAACGTCGCGAGCCGCTGCGGAGCGAGGGTGTCGTGACGCCACCACGGTGACGTGAGGAAGAGCGGATCGTTGAGGCACTCGAGGGCTAGAGCGCGCGGGATCACGGGATCGTCGGCGTTGCCGCGGTTGAGGCGGGCGAGGGCGAGGCCGAAGTAGACGCCGCCCTTGTCGGGAACGAGTTGGGCGGCGGCGCGGAAGTGGCGTTCGGCGCGGATCGGATCGGAGACGAGCAGGTGCCAGCCGTAGTTGAAGTGGGCGATTTCCTGGTCGGAGTTGCGGGCGAGCGAAGCTTTGAAGAGCTGGGAGGCTTCGTTCTTCTTGGTGGGGTCGGCGGCGAGCGCGAGAGCGTGGCTGTTGAGCAGAGGGGTTGGGTCGGGGCGGGCGAAGCAGGCGACGAGGAGGAGCGAGAGGAGAGCGAGAACGGCGACGTTGAGCTGGGGCTCACGGGCGAGCGGTTGTTTTCCGGGAGGTGCGATGAGGGCAGCGAGCGCGGCGGTGACGAAGGCGAAGGCCGGGACGTCGAGTTGGAAATCGAACAGGGAGAAAATCAGGTAGCCGACGAGGGCGGCGCAGGCGAGGGCGCGAGGCGAGGGCGGCTCGCGACGTGCCGGGCGGGCGCGGACGAGTTCGCGAAGCAGAAGAGTCGCGAAGGCGAGGCCGCATAGGAGGCCGGCGGCGCCGGTTTCGGCATAGAGCTGAAGCGGTGTGCTGTGGAGTTGGAGGACGTTTTCGACGCCGCCGTCGAGTTGAGCGCGGTAGCGAGGAAAGACGAGCGGGGTGGTGCCGGGGCCCCAGCCGAGCAGCGGTCGATCGTTGCCCATGAGAACTCCGGCGTGAGCCATGGACGCGCGTTGGCGGTCGCTTTGGGCGAGTTCGGCGGGAGAGGTGTTGGAGTCGAAGAACAACGCGCGCGTGCGCGGATGGACGAAAGTGACGGCGACGAGGAGGAGAGTGCCGGCGCCGCAGAGGATGAGGAGCTGTTTGCGCGGGAGTCGGGCGTAGAAAAGAGCGAGGACGGAGAGCGCGGCGACGGCGATCAGCCCGCCGCGGCTGCCGCTGGAAAAGAGCATGAGTGCGGCGAGCGCGGTGGAAAGCAGCCAGGCGAAGCGCGCGCGGCGGTAGGCCGAGGAAAGGGCGAGGCCGAAGAAAAGCGGGAGGGCGAGGACGGCGAGACCGGCGGTGTAGTTGGAGTGGCCGAGCGGGTAGGGATTGCGGGCGAGAAGTCGCGACAGAAGCGGCGCGGTGCGTTCGGGGTCGAAGAGATCGAGCAACCAACGGGTGACACTGAGAACAACGACGACGGCGAGAAACCGGGCGAGGCGGAGCAGGAGGGTGCGGGCGCGAGCGGGGTCGGTTTGCAGCGAATCGTGCAGCAGGAAAAACGCGGCGAGCGCGCCGAGAGGAATAAAGCTGACGAGAAGACTCGGGCCGCGGTGAAGACTGAGGGCAGAGGAGAGAAGAAGGATCGCCGCGAAGAGGGAAACGGTGAGCGTCCAGGGCCGCGAAGGAAGCGAGAACGACTCGACGAGCCAGGCGCGGGTGGACAAGGCCAGCAGCGGTGCGGCGGATGCGGTCCAGAGGAGCAGCAGCCACGGCATCGAGTAGGCGCGCGTGGCGCCGGAATCGACGACGGTCAGCAGGAAAACGCAGGCGATGGCGACGAGACCCAGCAGCCGGACGAGGCGGGGGGCGAAGACAGAGGCGAAATCGCGCATGCGTTGGGCGAATGACAGCGGCGGGGGGAGGAGGCGGCAAGCCTGGGAGCGGCGCGGGACGAGGCGGGCGAAGGATTTATGAGATGTTGACGGAAGAGTGGGAGCGGGAACGCGTTGGGATTTCGAATGGAAGCGCGAGAAGCGAGATTCTTGCTGGAGATTGACGGTGGGTGGGCGGGGGCGGCAGGCTCGCGCGAATGTCGACCGAAAGTCAGGCGAAGCGGAAGAAGCTGCCCGTGTTGAAGCTGGCGGTGGGGGCGATCGTGGTCGTGGTGGCCGCGGTGGTGATGCTGCGCGGCGTGGATGTGCGAGGCGCGATCGATGAAGGGCTGGAGGTGATTCGCGGGGCGGGGGCGGTGGTGTTTTTCACGGCGATGGCCTTGTTGCCGGCGGTGGGCGTGCCGGCGTCGGTGTTCACATTGACGGCGGGGCCGGTGTTTGGGCCAAAGCTCGGGATGCCGCTGGTGGTGGTGCTGAGCGTGGCGGCGATGATGTTCAATATCGTGATGTCGTATTTCCTGGCGCGGCGGGCGCTGAGGCCGCTGTTGGAAAAAGTATTCAGCCGGCTGGGTTACAAGGTGCCGGAAGTCGCGCCGGAGGACATGATGGATTTGAGCATCGTGGTGCGCGTGACGCCGGGGTCGCCGTTTCCGGTGCAGAACTATCTGCTCGGGATGGCGGGCGTGCCGTTTGGAAAGTATGTGCTGGTGGCGTTCATCGTGCAGGCGATTTACACGCCGGCTTTCGTAGTGTTCGGGGATGCGCTGCTGCACGGAAAAGGGAAGATGGTGATGATCGCGATGAGTCTGCTGGTGGTGGCGGCGGTCGCCACGCAGTGGGTGCGGAAGCGGATGGCGAAGAAAAAGGCCGCGGTAAAATGAGCGCGCGGGAGCAGGCGTTGTTCGGGGAGGCGGACGACCGCGTGGAGTCGGTGAGCGAGTTCACGCGGCGGGTGAAGACGCTGCTGGAGCGCGGGCTGCGTCCGGGCTGGGTGCGTGGGGAGGTATCCAATTTACGAGCACAGGCGAGCGGGCACTATTATTTTTGCCTGAAGGACGCGGGGGCGACGTTGAACGCGGTGTTGTTTCGCGGCGATGCAGCGCGGCAAACGGTGAAATTGCGGGACGGGGCGCAGATCGTGGTGTTTGGCGAGGTGAGCGTGTATGAGGCGCGGGGCTCGTATCAGTTTATCGTGCGGGCGGTGATCGACGATGGGGAAGGGCGGTTGAGGCGGGAGTTCGAGGCGTTGAAGCAGCGGCTGGCGGAGGAAGGATTGTTTGCGAGCGAGCGGAAGCGGGCGTTGCCGGAGATGCCGGCGACGGTGGGCTTCGTGACCTCGCCGACGGGGGCGGCGGTGCAGGATTTTTTGCGGATTCTAAAACGCCGCGGCTGGCGCGGACGCGTGGTGGTGTTGCCGGCGAAAGTGCAAGGCGCGGGCGCGGCGGAAGAGATGGTGGAGATGCTGGCGCTGGCGGAGCGGTTGGGGATTTTCGATTTGATCGTGATCGGACGGGGTGGAGGGAGTTTGGAGGATTTGTGGGAATTTAATAAGGAAGTGCTCGTGCGCGCGGTTGCGGCGTGCGAGGTGCCGGTGGTGTCGGCGGTTGGGCACGAGATTGATTTTACGCTGTGCGATTTTGCGGCGGACGTGCGCGCGGAGACGCCGAGTGCGGCGGCGGAGTTGATCTCGAGTCACTTCGTGGCGGCGGCGGAACGGGCGGTGGGTGCGGGCGAGGCGATGGTGCGCGCGGGGGAGCGGGCGATCGACGAGGCGGCGGCGCGGCTGGATCATGCGCGGTCGCGGCTGCGGTTGTTGTCGCCGACGGCGCAGGTGGAGCAGGGATTTCTGCGTCTGGACGATCTGGCGGGGCGGCTGGCGGCAGCGCTGCGGACGACGGTGCACGAGCGGCGGCATCGGTTGGCGGAGGCGCGGAGTTTATTGGCGCAGCGGTCGCCGGAGCGGCGCGTGCAGGTGGAGTCGCATCGACTGCTGGCGCTGTGGAAGCGATTGCAGGCGGCGAGTCCGAAGTCGGTGTTGAACCGCGGATTTGTGATTCTGCGGGATGAGGCGGGGCGGCCGGTGGCGAAGCGGAAGGATGTGGCGCGCGGGCAGCGGTTGAGTGCGGTGTTTGGGGATGGGACAGTGGAGGTGCGGGCGGAGTAGTGGCGGAGGAATGGCCGCAAAGGGGCGCAGAAGGCGCAAAAAAGAGGTGGGGTTAAGGGGTGGAATAATTGGGGGAGGTGGTTACTCTGATGGGTATGATGAAAGCGTGGATTTTGTCGGTGGTGGGTTTTGCGGCGGGGGCGGCGGTGGGTATTGCTGGGACGGATACTATGAAATCGAAGAATGAAATGACTCCGGAAGAGGCGGCGGCGTGTGCGGTCGAGGGCGAGATGTCAGCCTGCGGGCTGCCTTCGAACGTCATGATCGACATGGCGAAGACCAAGGTGAAGCGCACGGACGCGGAATGGAAAGCGATGCTGACCCCCGCGCAGTTTCAGGTGACGCGGAAGCAGGGGACCGAGCCGCCGTTTCGCAACGCGTTTTGGGACCATCACGAGGATGGCGTTTACTTTTCAGTGTGCAGCGAGACGCCGCTGTTCGACTCGCGCGACAAGTTCGACAGCGGGACGGGCTGGCCGAGTTTCACGAAGCCGATCCAGAAGGAATTCGTCGGCGAGACGGTCGACTACAGTCACGGCATGATGCGCACCGAGGTGCATTGCTCGGTGGACGGCGCGCATCTCGGGCACGTGTTTAACGATGGGCCGCGGAAGAAAGGCGGACTGCGTTACTGCATCAATAGCGCTTCGCTGCGGTTCATGCCGCGGAAGGAGTATGAGGCGTGGGTGGCGCGGAACGGCGCAGCGAAGACGGACGCGGGCAGCGTGGCCGGAAAGTAAGACGTTGGTCGCGGAAGGGGCGGGTGGAAGACCCGCCCTACTTGTTGGCGTTGACGGGGACGCGGGTGCGCTCGGCTTGGACGGCGGCGAGAGCGTGGCGGCGGAGGTCGGCGGCGTCTTGGGCGGAGAGACCTTCCGGGGCGTAGCCGGTGGGAAGGGTGTCGGATTCGAAGAGCGTGAGATACCAGACGGAGGCGCCGAGGTAGCGGCCGGCGGTGTTGGCGTGGATGGCGTCGGCGCGGAATTCGGGCTGGCCTTCTTTGTTTTTTGTCCAGCGCCAGCCGACGTTGAGGCTGGTGCGTTGATCGGGGAGTTTGTTGGCGGGAGGATTGCTGAAATCGAAGTTGGCGTCGGGCGTGTAGGTCCAGCGCGGCGTTTGGCGGGCGAGGTTGAAGGCGTCACCGACGGGGATGAGTCGGAAGCCGGTCTCGGCGGCGAGGGCGCGGTAGGTGTCGCGAACTTGTGAATACATCTTCTGCGGCGTGAAGCCGTCGTCTTTCTGGAAGAACGCGTGGTCTTCGCGATAGGCCCAGATGGCGTGGATGACGATTTCGGCGGTGGGCGCGTGCTGGCGGATGGCGGCGATGAGTTGGTCGACGTAGGGATGAAAGGTTTCGGGGCGGAAGCTGAGGTGGCTGACCTGTTGGATCGTGACGATGTCCCAATCCGTGGCTTCGAGCGCTTCGATGATCGTAACGGAGCGTTTTTCGCCGGTTTTGGGGTCGGCGAAGTTGTGGTAGGCGCGGCCGTTTTCGTCGCCCGCTTGGGCTTCGGCGAGGTGGCGGGCGTGGCGTTCGAGAGAGCAGCCGCCGATGCTGGCGCGACCGAGGGTGAGGTCTTTGTTGCCGGCTTTCGCGATCGCCGGAAGGAAGGCGGTGGCGTCTTCGGAGAAGCTGTTGCCGATCGCGAGGAGTTTGAGGGCGTCGCGTTCGGCCGCGGTGAGGGCGAACGGGAGGAGGAAGGTAACCGCGAGGATGAAGTAGCGGGCGAGGCGAAGTGGGCGGCGGGGTGTCATGCGGAGAAGGTGAGGGATCGGGAATATAGGGAAAAGAAAAAGGCCCGCGGGGCGGCGGGCCTTTTTAGTTAAGACGATGAATGGTAATTAGGCGGTCGGGAATTTGACCCACTTGGCTCCGGCTTTGGAGCTCTTCACGACGCTTTCGATGAAGGCCATGCCGGCGATGCCATCGTCGACCGTCGGGAAGTCGTATCCATTTTTTGGAGCCTTGCGGCCGGCGATGGCGTCGGCGATCGCGGTGGCGGCGGAACGGTAGACGTTGGCGAACGCTTCGATGAAGCCTTCGGGATGCGCGAACGGCGTGCGCGTGGCGCCTTGGGCGGCGGCCGAGAGGTAGCTGTTGCCGCGGCGATGGACGACAGGCGGGGCGTCGGCGCGTTTGAAGATGAGCTCGTTGGGATTTTCCTGGTGCCACTCGAGCGAACCCTTCGTGCCGTAGACGCGGATGTTGAGGTTGTTTTCGTCGCCATTGGAAATCTGCGAGGCGTAGATGATGCCCTTCGCGCCGCCGGTGAAGCGGACGAGGCAGTTGCCATCGTCGTCGAGCGGACGGCCGGGGATGAACGTCGAGAGCTCGGCGCAGATTTCATCGATTTCGAGGCCGGTGATGTAGCGAGCGAGGTTGTGGGCGTGCGTGCCAATGTCGCCCATGCAGTTGGAGACGCCGGAGACGGACGGGTCCATGCGCCAGTTGGAGATGGCGCCGTCGCCCTTCTCTTCGAGGGCGGTGATGGCGTAGCCCTGCGGGTATTCGGCGACGATTTTGAGGATCTTGCCGAGCTTGCCGGTGCGAACCCATTCGCGGGCTTCCTTCACCATGGGGTAGCCGGTGTAGTTGTGGGTGAGGGCGAAAACCTTGCCGGTCTTTTGGACGATTTCGCGGAGCTTCAGGCCTTCCTTGCGGGTGAAGCAGAGAGGTTTGTCGCAGACGACGTGGAAACCGGCTTCGAGGAAGGTTTTCGCGACGGCGAAGTGGGTGTTGTTGCGCGTGACGATCGAGACGAAGTCGATGCGTTGGTCGGCGGGAAGGGCGGCTTCTTTTTGCGCCATTTCCTCGTAGGTCGCGTAAACGCGCGACGGATCGAGGAAGAAATCTTCACCGGAGGCTTTGGATTTTTTCGGATCGGAGGAGAAGCAGCCGGCGACGAGGTCGATTTCACCATCGAGGCGGGCGGCCATGCGGTGAACGGAGCCGATGAAGGCGCCGCGGCCGCCGCCAACCATGCCCATGCGGAGTTTGCGATTGAGCTTCATGAGAAGTGGGGGCTGTAAGCGATAAGCTATAAGCGGAAAGCTTGGAGTGCGGGAGGAAGGAGACTGTGACGAGGCGGGACGGCAGGCTTAAAGCTTAGCGCTTACAGCTTACCGCCGTTGTTTAGAGCGCGACCGGTTTGCCGGTGGCGGCGGATTTGTAGGCGCCGTCGATGATCTTCATGAGGGAGAGCGCCTGGTCGGGGGTATTGAGCGGTTTCTCTTTTCCCTCGAGGGCGAGGATGAAGTTCATCGCGGAGCGAACGCGGCCCATCGGTTGATCGGGCGGGACGGTGATGTTGCGATTTACGGGGCGGCCGTGTTCGTGCGTGTAGAGCTCGCAGGCGTCGATCGCGGTGCCGTCGAGACCGTCGATGCCGAAGAGGCGTTGGACGAGACCGCCGGCCTTGGTGCCTTGGAAGGTGACGGAGACTTCTTCGCGTTTGTTCATCTCGGCCCACGAGACTTGGAAGGACATCGACTGGCCGGTGGTGAACGTAATGAAACCGTGCGCGGCGGCTTCGACATCGGTGGCGCCCTTGGCGACGTCGGGGATGCCCCACGGACCCTTGAAGGTTTTATCGGTGATGAGATCGTTGTAGGTGCGCGCGAGGATGTGCGCGGGCTCGGGGTAGCCCATGAAGTGGAGGCCGAGATCGATCATGTGGACGAGATCGATGAGCGGGCCGCCGCCGGAGAGCGCTTTGGTGGTGAACCAGCCGCCGAAGCCGGGGATGCCGCAGCGGCGGATCCATTTGGTTTGGCAGGAATTGATGCGGCCGATGGTGCCGTCCTTCACGTAGTCCATCATCGCGAAGGACTCGGGGCGGGCGCGGTTGTTGAAGTTGAACATCAACGTGCGCTTCGATTTTTCGGCGAGGGCCTTCATCTGCGTCATTTCGCGGGCGTTGAGCGCGGGCGGTTTTTCGCAGAAGACGTGTTTGCCGGCCTTGAGCGCCTGCATGGCGAGCGGCGCGTGGAATTTGTTCGGGACGATGATCGAGACGGCGTCGAGATCGGGGAGCTCGCGGAGCATTTGCGCGACGTCGGTGAACGTGCGCTCGATGTTGTGCTTGGCGGCGGCGTTTTTGGCGGCGGCTTCGTTGACGTCGCAAAGCGCGACGATGTCGGCGCCGGCGTTGCGGAAACCGGTGGCGTGATAGGCGGCCATGCCGCCGGCACCGATGATGGCGATTTTGATGGGCATAGTAATGCAGCGATAAACGACTGGCTTTAAGCGGTAAGCGATAAGCTTTAAGCCAAGGCAGCGAAGCTCCGGCTTCGGAGCTTACTGCTTACAGCTTACCGCCTAGAGCCCTTATTGATTCTTTTTGTCGAAGGCGGCGTCGAAGGCGACGGCGCTGCGGGCGAAGTCGAGCTTGCGGAGGAAGGCGGCGGACTCGGTGGCGCCGTGGACGCGGTCCATGCGGATGTCCTCCCATTCGACGGAGAGCGGGCCGCGGTAGTTGATGTCGTTCAAGGCGACGATGATTTCCTCGAAGTTGATGTCGCCGCGACCGACGGAGCGGAAGTCCCACTGACGGCGGGCGTCGCCGAAGGTGGTGTGGCCGCCGAAGACGCCGACGTCGCCGTTGCCGTGGCCCCACCAGACGTCCTTCATGTGGGCGTGGTAGATGCGGTCGGAGAAGGTGCGGAGGAATTTCACGTAGTCGACGCCCTGATACCCGAGGTGCGAGGGGTCGTAGTTGAAGCCGAAACGCTTGTGGTGTTTTACGGCTTCGAGCGCGCGCTGGGCACTGGCGATGTCGAAAGCGATTTCGGTCGGGTGAACTTCGAGCGCGAAGTTCACGTTGTGTTTATCAAACGTGTCGAGGATCGGGCCGAAGCGCTTGGCGAAGTCGGCGTAACCAGCATCCCAATACGCCTGCGAGGTGGGCGGGAACGCGTAGATCGAATGCCAGATGGAGGAACCGGTGAAGCCGTTGACGACGGCGGGGAAATCATCGCCGTCCTTGCGGCCGGGCTTGGCGTTGAAGAACGCGCGAGCGGCCTTGGCGGTGAGGGCGAGTTGTTTCGCGGCGCGTTTGCGAACGCCCTCGGGGTTGCCGTCGCCCCAGACGTTGGGGGCGAGGATGGCTTTGTGGCGTTCGTCGATGTTGTCGCAGACGGCCTGGCCGACGAGGTGGTTGGAGACGGCGAAGCAGGTCAGGCCGTGATCGGCGAGGAGCTGCCACTTTTCGGAAAGATATTTCTTCGAGGAAGCGGCCTGGTCGACGTCGAAGTGATCGCCCCAGCAGGCGAGTTCGAGGCCGTCGTAGCCCATTTTTTTGGCGAGCGGCGCGAGCTCGGTGAGGGGAAGATCGGCCCATTGGCCGGTGAAGAGCGTGACGGTTCTCGGCATAGAATTCGAAGGGGTTGAGGTGCGCAGCAGGACGCCGCGGTCGGTGTTTGGTTTCGCGCCGCAAGCGGGCGGCGGCAAGGGTGAAGTTGGGTGGAGCGAAAGACCGAGACGCGGGAGCGAAGGGAATGAGGTGGATGACGCACCCTGCCATGAAGGGTAAGGCGGGGGCGTGGTGTTATGCGGGGCAACTTTCTCATAACATGAATGCACGATTTTTGAGTGTGGTGCTGGTCGCGATGGGCGCCGTGAGCGCGGTCGCGGCGGCGGCGGATGAGGCTTATCAGCCGATGCGGGTGATCCAGACGGACACGGCGATTTTTCCGCGACGGGTGCTGGATCTCGGCATCCATCAAGGTTACGCGCAGGTTTCGGTGCAGGTGGATGAGAAGGGAAGTCTCACCGATCTTCTGGTGACCGGCTACACGCATGAAGCGTTTGCGGAAACGGCGGTCGCGGCGTTGAAACGCTGGCGGTTCGAGCCGGCGCGGTTGCATGGGCAGCCGCATAGCGCGACGTCGGATTTGACGTTCAATTTCGAGAGCCAGGGTTTGGTCGTGGTGGACTTGTCGGTGACCCGCTATGTCGAGATTCGCGACTATCAGATCAGGCCCGGCCGTTATGCGTATGGGGTGAAACGGATGAGTCAGCTGGATGGGATTCCGACGCCGACGAAAGTGGTGGTTCCGCCATATCCGGTCGAGCCCTCGGAGCCGCCGCGGGCGGCGAATGTGGCGGTGACGTTTTATATCGATGAGAAAGGGCGAGTGCGGCTGCCCGCCGTGAGTCGCAACGTGGCGGAAGAAGACGCGATCTTTGCGATGGTGGCGGTGGACGCGGTTTCGCAATGGGAGTTTGAACCGCCGACATCGGGAGGCGTGCCGGTGCTGGTGCTGGCGCGGCAGGTGTTCAATTTTACGCCGGACAAATCGGTGACGGGCGGCGGGCTTTCGACGCCGGTGTCCGAAGCGGAGTCGTCGACGAAGAATTAACAAAGGGAAATGCGAAACCCGGCCGTGACGTGGCCGGGTTTTTTGATGGGCGGCTGGGATGTGGAGCTGACGGACGTTCAGCAGGAGGAGGCTTCGCGGATGTAGGTGGCGAGGGTGACGCGGAGGAGTTGACGGGCGCGGTAGAGGCGTGTTTCGACGCCGCGTTCGGAGCAGCCGGCGATTTCGGCGATTTCGCGATAGGAAAGGTGTTGGTAGTGGTGCAGGAGAATGGCGCTGCGAAGATCGGGCGGAAGGGCGGCGATCGCGTCGCGGACGGCGCGTTCGAGTTCGTCGCGGGCAACGCTGGTGCCGGGTTCGGGTTCGTCGCTAGCGAGATCGGGAAAAGGGGCGAGGTCGCGGCCGTCGTCAGTCTCGTGCGAAGGTGTGTCGAGCGAAAGGGCGGGATGGCGGCGTTTCCAGCGGTGGTGGTTGTGGCAGAGATTAGTGAGCGTCGTGAACAGCCAGGCGGAAAGGTTGGTGTCGGGACGGAAGCGATCGCGGTTTTTGTAGAGGCGAACGAAAACGCTCGCGACGAGGTCGTGGGCGTCGGCGGAATTTTGCAGGTAGCGGTAAGCGTAAGAAAGAAGCGGCCGTTGCCAGCGGGCGATCAGGCGATTGAGCGCGGTGGTGTCGCCCTGTTGGAGGGCGGCAAGGCTGGCGCAATCGGTGGCGGGGTCGGAAGACACAGGCGCGGGGGCGAGCGCTCAGTTGATCAATTCGAGCTGGGCGTCGGAGCGGGCGACCATGCCGAGGTAACGGCTGCGTTGCTCGGGGGTCATGACATCGGCAGTGGCGAGCACCAGGCGGCGGGTGGACTCGAGGCATTCGCGGCTGACGTTGCGGCGGGTTTCGACGAAGCGCGCGAATTCGAGAAAGTCGACCTGGTCGGTGGTGCGGCGGGTTTCTTCGAAGGCGATGAACTCGGCCTGCATGCGAGCGACCTCGGATGCGAGAGCGCGGAGGCGGGGGCTGGAGGCTTCGTGGAGGTCCTTGATCCGCGCGTATTGTTCGTCGGAAAGATCGAGTTCGGCGCGGATCCAGGAGAGTTGTCCTTCGAGCGAATCGAGACCGGCGGGGCGATTGAGCGCGTAGTAGCCGAAGTGGGCGCTGAGGCCGACGAACGCGCCGAAGAGAAGCGTGAGGACGGTGCGGTTCATCGGGTTTGCGCGAAGGTGTTGTCGGCCTTGAGGAGCGGATCGATGAGCTGAAGGTAGCTGCGGGCGAGTTGGGCGCTGCGTTCGCGTTGCTGTTGGTTGACGCGGACCTCGGCGAGGAACAGGCCAAGCAACGCGCAACTGGCGACAAACATGGCGGCGAAAGGCAGGCGGGCAAACCAAGCGTCGATGGTGGACCACACACCGGTGCGAGGATGCGGATGACTGGCCTCCTCGGCTTCGGCGATGCGGCGCCAAACCTCGGACGTGAGACGGGAGGACGGCTCGGGGGTGTTGGACCAGTGGTCGAGGAGCGGATCGAGTGGGTCGTGGGGCGATGGCATGGCAGAGCGAGCAGCGACAGCTCTCGGGTATAACACCGCAGGGCGGGGAAACCCTTCGGGAAAAGGCGCGACGGCACGGCGGGGTCGGGAGACCCCGCCCTACAACAACAGCGGCGGGCGCGGAATTACTGGTAGAGCCAGTAGCGCTGGCTGGCCTTGCGATAGACTTGGCCGCGGCGCTTCCAGTCATCGAGCCAGGCGCTGAGGTTGGTTTGGGCGCCGTTGCGCTGGAGCGTGCGGAAGAATTCTTCGGAACCCATGTGGCGGAGGAACCCGCTCGCGGAGGCGTCGGTGACCGCGAAAGGATTTTTTCCACCGCCGAAGCGACTGCCGAGAACCATAAGGTGGAAACTCAGTTCGGTGGGATCCCAATCGTCCCAATCGTTGACCTCGACGAAGACGCCGGTGGCGGGTTTGCCGTCGCGACCGGGGACGCTGACGCGGCGGAAGCCGATGCCCGGGATGTTGAGTGCGCGGAGTTCGCGTTCGAGGATATCGCTTTTGACGGTTTTGTGGGAGAGGCCGCGGAAGGCGTAGTGTTCGCCGACGCCGTGGCGGAAGCCGATGTCGAAACCGACGCGGGGGTCGGCGTAAGTGCCGAGTCCAACCATGGCGTAACCGATGACGGCGGAAAAATCCTGGATCATCGGGGACGTTGGCACCCATGTGAGACCGGTTTCGGGCCAACGCATGGTGCGACGCCAGCCTCGCATAGGGATGACCGTGAGGCGTCCGTTGGCGCGGGCGGTTTCTGAAATGGCGAGGACGCCGGGCAGCTCCTTCGCGAGGCGCGCGAGTTCGGCGATGGTGAGCCCGTGGACGTAAGGAACGCGGAAGGCGCCGACGTAGCTGGTCCATTTCGCGTCGAGCAGCGGTCCGGAGACTTTGATACCGCCGAGGGGATTCGGGCGGTCGAGGACGATGACTTCGACGTTGTTTTCGAAGCACGCCTCCATCGCGAGCTTCATGGCGCTGACGTAGGTGTAGCTGCGCGTGCCGACGTCTTGGAGATCGATGACGAAAGCATCGAGGCCCTTGAGCATCGCGGGAGTGGGTTTGCGCGTTTGGCCGTAGAGAGAGTAAACGGGAAGACCGGTGCGCGCGTCGGTGCGGTTGGGAATTTTGATTTCGGCTTTCTCGTTACCGTAGATGCCGTGTTCGGGACCGAAGAGCGCGACGAGTTTCGATTGCCGGGAGCGGCGCAGCACATCGATCGTGCTGATGCCGTTGCGATTCACGCCGGCGGGGTGCGTGAGCAGGCCGAGGCGTTTGCCTTTGACGGCGGCGAAGCCCTGAGCTTCGAGCACGTCGATGCCGAGCATGAGCTGCGCGGTCGCAGGCGTGACATTGGGCGCGGTGAAACGCGGGGAAGTTGGCGCGGGGTTAACGGCGCTGCCCGGAGCGGCTGGCGGACGGGTCGGCGGCTGGCTGGCGCTGCAGCCCAGCAAGCCGAGAAGAAGGGCGAGGAAGGCGAAGGTTCGATCTAAGGAAAAAAGGCGGCGCATCCCGGACATCGGCGGGCACCTTTGGCGGGCGATGAGAGTCCGTCGAGAGGGAATGGCGCCGAAGAGGCGTGAAATCGCCCGCAAGCGGGCTCCTACAGGAGGCGAGTGGCGCGGATGGCGTTGGCGAGGAGTGCGGAGGTGGAGCGCAAGGCGTCGGAGAGGGGCAGCTCGGGTGGTGAGATCGCGTGAAGCGAAGGGTCGGAGCGCGAGAGCTCGGGCGGGATGGAGCCGGCGAAAACGTGGACAGGTTTTCCGAGTGCGCGGGCGCGAGTGACGACGGCGCCGGGGCCTTTGCCGCCGAGCGAGGTGGCGTCGAAGCCGCCCTCGCCGGTGAGAACGACGTCAGCGGCGGCGATGCGGGCGTCGAGGTCGAGCCAGGCGGAGACGAGTGAGAACCCAGGAAGAAGTTTTGCGTGAGCGGCACACATCAGGCCGAAAGCGATCCCGCCGGCGGCGCCAGCGCCCGGCGTTTTGAGGAGAGTGGTCGGTTGGGCGAGATGTTGGAGGAGGAGGTTGGCGACGCGGGCGCTCGCCGCTTCGAGGCCGGGGACGTCGGCGAGCGGCAGTCCTTTCTGGGGGCCGAACGTGGCGGTGCAGCCTTCGACGCCGAGGAGAGGATTGGTGACGTCGCAGGCGATGCGCACCGGTGGAAATGCGGGATCGATGCGTCCGCTGATGTGCGTGAGGTGGGTCCAGGTGGCGGGCGACGGCGGGGCGAGGCGGAGGTGGGACGATGTTTCGAACGAGAGGCCCAATGCGGCGAGCGCGCCGAGGCCGAGGTCGTTGGTGGCGCTCCCGCCGACGCCGAGGAGAATTGCGGCAGCTCCGCGCTGGGCGGCGGCGAGCATGAGTTCACCGGTGCCGAACGAGGTGGTTTGCCAAGGATCGCGTTGTGAAGTCGGGAGAAGAACGAGGCCGCTGGCGGCGGCCATTTCGACGATCGCAACGGAAGCGTGCGGAGATGTGGCAGCCGGGAGTGCGAGTTGCGCGCGCGCTGAAGCGGGAATGGATGAGACCGGAACGAGGCCGAAGGAAGCGTCGATGGAATCGCCGCGGGGGCCGCTGACGGTGCACGAGTGAAGCTGGCCGTGGGCGGACTGCGTGAGGATTTCGGCGAAGCCCTCGCCGCCGTCGGTGAGCGGCGCGAGGTCGATTTGCCAATCGGGATGGAGTTGGTGCAGGGCTTCGGCCGCCACGGTGCAGGCGGCGTGGGCGGTGATGGCGTCCTTGAACTTGTCGAAGGCGAGGAGCACGCGCATGCGATGCGAATGGGAGGGGGAAGGTGGGGACGCGATGGAAATATGAGGGCGGCGTGCTGCGCGGAAATTGTCCGAAGGGTTCGGAGCCATCGGGCACCGAAATTATCGCAGAATTACGGGCGCTACTTGGATCGTTTCGTCGGTGCGTGCAGGCGCGTCGGGGGCGTGAATTCGCGGGATTTTTAGGAAGGGCAAGATATGAGTCATGAACCCGCGTTATACCTGCTCGCACCCAATAGGTGGGGGTTGACCCACGGTGATACCACGACAGGTAGTGGGCGCTTCGCTGGGAATTGAGCGTCCGTATTCATGTGGCGGCGCGCGATCCCTTGATTTTCACCGCATTTATCTGACCGAACTCCTTTGCCATGGCCATCTTGACTTCTCCCGCCGACTCCGGCGCGTCCGCCCTCGATCTGTTGCCCGTCCGCCGTGGAGCGGAGTTGTTGGATCGAGCGATCTCTTTGGAGGATCGCATGGTGTTGAAGCGCGACGGCTCGCGGGTGCGTTTCGATTTGAACAAAGTCACGCGGGCGATCGCGCTGGCGTTTCACGAAGTGCGAACGGACAACGCGGCGAATCCGTATCGCGACGATCCGCTGGCGTGCTATGGATTGGAGGCGGAAGCGTTTCAGGAAGTGGCGCGGATCGCGGAAGGCGTTTCGCAGATGCTGGAGTTGTTTTATCGCGACGGAAAGCATCCGACGATCGAGCAGGTGCAGGATGCGGCGGAGAAGGCGATCGCCGCGGCGGGGCATTGGGAAGTGGCGCGGGCTTACATGCTGTATCGCGTGCGGCATGCGGAGCGGCGGCTCGTGCATTACGCGGACAACGGGATGTCCGATTACATCGTGATGGCGAAGTATGCGCGGTATCGTCCGGAGCTCGGGCGGCGGGAGATTTTTTCGGAAGGTGTCGAGCGGGTGCGCGACATGCACCTGCAGTTTTTTGCGGACAAGCTCGATCGCGCGGTGCCGCAGGAATTGCCGGCGGAGGTGGCGGAGCTCGCCGGAAAGAATGCGGAGCTGCTCGTGCGCGCGCTGGGCGGGGCGAGGCTCGACCAGATCATCGTGGATGCATTTGCGCAGGTGGCGGCGAAGAAAGTGCTGCCGAGCATGCGTTCGATGCAGTTTGGCGGCGAGGCGATCCTGAAGAACCACAGCCGGATGTTTAACTGCAGTTTCTCGAACGTGGATCGCGTGGAATTTTTCCGCGAGTATCTGTTCCTGCTGTTGAGCGGGTGTGGGGTGGGATTCTCGGTGCAAAGGCATCACATCGCGTTGCTGCCGACCCTGCCGGCGCGGGCGCCCGAGGCGGATTTGCCGGTGTGGCATTATCACGTGGAAGACACGATCGAAGGCTGGAGCGATGCGCTGCATGCGCTGTTCGTGTCGTTCTATGAAGGAAAGAAGATCGAGTTCGACTACTCGGCGATTCGTCCGCGCGGGGCGCCGTTGAAGACGTCGGGCGGGCGGGCGCCCGGGCATCTGCCGCTGAAGAAGGCGTTGAACAAGGTGGAGGAGATTCTCGCGTCGGCGTCGGGCCGGGCGCTGCGGCCGATCGAGGTTTACGACATCAACATGTTCGTGGCGAAGGCGGTGCTGGCGGGCGGTATCCGTCGTTCTGCTACCATTTGTCTCTTCTCGCCGGATGACGAAGAGATGATGAACGCGAAGACGGGCAATTGGTTTGAGACGCATCCGCAGCGGTCGGCGTCGAACAACTCGGCGGTGCTCTCGCGCAGCGATCGCAACGAGGAGCATTTCAAAAAGTTGTTTCGGGCGCAGAAGGAATTCGGCGAACCCGGCTTCTTCTTCAACGACCACCCGGATGCGGGCTGCAATCCGTGTGCGGAGATCAATCTGTTGCCGGTGGTGGATTGGGAGCTGTCGGAGGAGGAACTCGGGCAGCTGTATCGCTGGGGTTACAAAGGCGAGCTGCCGGGGATGACGCGGTTGTCGGGTTTCCAGCATTGCAACCTGACGACGATCAACGGCCAGGCCGCGACGAGCGATGTGGCGTTTTATCGCGCGTGCATCGCGGCGACGGCGATCGGGACCTTGCAGGCGGCTTACACGGACATGCCGTATCTCGGCGCGGTGACGCGCTTGATCAACGAACGCGACGCGCTGCTCGGCGTGTCGATTTGCGGGTTCATGGATAATCCCTCGGTGTTGTTCGATCCGGAGGTGTTGACGCAGGGCGCGCATCTTTGCCGCGCGACGAACAAGCTGGTGGCGGCGCTCCTCGGGATTCGGCCGGCGGCGAAGCTGTCGACCTGCAAACCGGAAGGAACGGCGTCGCTGATCCTGGGTGCGGGATCGGGGATTCATCCGCACCATGCGCGGCGTTATTTCCGGCGCGTGCAGGCGAACCGGAAGGAGCCGGTGTATTCATTTTTCAAGGTCGCGAATCCGCAGATGACGGAGGCCTCCGTTTACAATCCGGATACGGATGATGTGATCACGTTTCCCGTCGAGGCGCCGAAGCGGGCGATTTTGAGGAAGGATCTGACGGCGGTGCAGTTTCTCCAGCTGGTGAAGCTCGTGCAGACATCGTGGGTGATTCCGGGCGGCGATCCGAAGTCGCGCTCACCGGAGCTGCATCACAATGTGTCGAACACCTGCACGGTGCGGCCCAGCGAGTGGGAGGAAGTGCAGGAGTTTATCTGGAGCAACCGCCAGTATTTCACGGGCATCTCGCTGCTGCAGGATGCGGGGGACAAAGCGTATCCGCAGGCGCCGCGCGAAGAGGTTTCGACGGAGGCGGATGTGGCGAAGTGGAATGCGCTGCGTCCGTATCGCGTGGATTACACGAAGATGCGCGAAGACTCGGATGTGACGGAGCTGAAGGCGACGGTCGCGTGTGCGGGCGGGGCGTGCGAGATCGTGTGAGGTTTGGTGAACGGGGCGGGCGGTGACTGAAAAGAACCGCCCGCGAACTGCGCGAAAGGGCGCGAAAGTTGGATGAGGCGCTGCCGCGACACCGACCCAGCGGACGTCGGGCTTCACGTTACGAAGCGGCGATGAAAGCGAAGCGGGGAACGTGCTGACCGGAGACTTCGACGGTGGCGCAGAACATCGCGAGCGGCCGAGCCCACCAGCCGCGCTCGCCGTAGAGAGCTTGGTAGATGACGAGCGGCTCTTCGGTTTCGGTGTGGCGGGCGACGCCGAGGACGAGGTAATCGTTGCCCTTGTAATGGCGGTAGCGGCCGGGGCGCGGGGGAGAAGGCGAGGGCGAAGACATGACGGGAGGAGCTGAGGTTTAAAGATTGGACGCGGAAGGAGGCCGAGGCAGGTTCGGGCGGATGTTGCACCTCTGCCAAGCTGGATACGAAGGAATGCTCGAACGGGAGCTTACGGGCTTGCGGGGTGCGAGCGTGGCGGAGAAAGGGGCGGGCTGGGTATTGGAGAAAGACGGTCCGGGAGGCGAGCGGCGGGAGCGTGTCGATCTGGCGTTCGTGCATGGGTCGTTGAGGGACGTGGTGGAGGTGAGAGGAGAATCGGTGAATGGGTTGGCGCAGAAAGTGGCGGAATTTTTTCTCGGCAGTTTGCGCGGAGAGCGGATCGAAACGGCGTGGCCGAGCGTGTGGGACGGGCCGGGAGAGATGGTGGGGTTGGGGCGGCGCGTGGCGTCGGTCGAGGCAGCGTTTGGAGAGTTGTTGAAGAAGAAACTCGCGCGCGTGGGGAAGCTGGCGACGCCGGAGCGGCCGCGAGCAGTGGGCTTGGCGCGCGGACTGTGGGTCTGGTTTGTGGATTTCGGACGCGCGTTTGTGGCGCGGGAAGCGTGGTTGAACGGACCGCGGCGGATGGCGGACGATCCGCTGGCGCCATCGCGCAGCTTCCTGAAAGTCGAGGAGGCGTATTTGGTTCTTGGATGCGAACCGGCGACGGGCGAGACGGTGTGCGATTTGGGGGCGGCGCCCGGCGGGTGGAGTTATAGCGCGGCGAAGCGAGGCGCGCGGGTGGTGGCGGTGGACAATGGACCGCTGAAAGGCGGGGCGTTGAATCACCCTGGCATCGAGCATCGGCGGGAGGATGCGTTTAAGTTTTCCGCGGAGGACGGGCAGGCCTTCGACTGGCTCTTCTGCGACATGGTGGAAGATCCGCGGCATGTGTTGCGGAATATTGTGGAGCCGTGGTTGAGCCGCGGGTGGTGCCGGCGGTTTGTCGTGAATTTAAAATTCGGGCGGGTGGATCCGTTGGGGTTGTTGGGCGAGTTGGAAGGAAATGCGGTTTTGCGCGAGCGAGTGGAGGGGCTGGCCGTGCGGCATCTTTATCACGATCGCGAGGAGTTCACGGTTGTGGGGACGGTGCGGCGCTAAAGGAGCGAGAACGATGGCGCGAAGCGTGGTGTTGAAGCCCAGTGTGCGGTGCGAAGGGTGCCGACTGCCTGCGCGTTGGTGCGTGTGTGGCGCGGCGGAGGTGGTGGAAACGCCGCTCGCGGTGGACGTGTTGATGCATCATCGGGAGCAGTGGCGTCCGAGCAGCACCGGGCATTTGGTGTGCCGATCGGTGGCGGGGGCGCGGCGGCATGTGTGGCGGCGCGGAGCGGAACCGGCGGTCGAGACGGTGCGTCGCGGCGGGCGGGAGTTGTGGATCCTGCATCCCGCGGGCGAGGCGATGCCGGTCGGAGCGAATTTGCAACACGTGCAGGTGCTTCTGCTCGATGGAGCGTGGCGAGAAGCGACGGCGATGTCGCAGGAAGTGGCGTCGTGGGGACGGCGGGTGCGACTGCCGATGGCGGGCGAAAGCCGGTATTGGCTGCGCACGCAGCAGACGGGTGGGCGCTTTTCGACGGTCGAAGCGCTGACGTTTTTATTCGGCGCGCTGGGGCTGGAAGAGGCGCGGGCGAAACTCGAGTTGCAGCTGGAGCTGCATGTTTACGCCGGACTCCGCGCGCGCGGGCACGTGGAGTTTGCGGAAGAATTTCTGCGCGGCTCGCGGCTGCGTGAGGCGCTGCCGGAGTTTATTGCGCAGATGAAGGTGCGGCGGCCGCGGTGAAAGCGGCGCGCCGCGGCGGTCACGCGAGTTTGGCGTCGAGCGTAATGTCCGCCTTGAGCAGGCGGGAGATGGGGCAGCCGGCTTTGGCTTTGGCGGCGATCTCGTCGAACTTGGCCTGGTCGATATCGGGAATTTTTGCGGCGAGCGTGAGGTGAGATTTGGTGACGGTCCAACCCGCGGGCGGAACCTGCTCGAGGGTGACGTCGGCGCGCGCCTCAACGCGATCGGGGGTGAAACCCGCTTCCCCCAACATGGCGGAGAAAGCCATCGCGAAACAGCCCGCGTGCGCGGCGGCGATGAGTTCCTCGGGATTGGTGCCGGTGCCGTTTTCGAAACGGGAACCGAACGAGTAAGGCGTGTTGTCGAGTGCGCCGCCCGGAGCGGTGAGGGTGCCGTTGCCTTGTTTGAGGGAGCCGTTCCAGACGGCGGTTGCTGTGCGTTTCATGGGGCGGGAAACGTTCAGGCGCGGCGGACGTTTGCAAATGGCTGACGCGCTTTGCGTAGTCTGAGCGCGAGAGGCGGCTGGCGGTTGTCGGGTGTTGCGCGCTCTCCCGTGAACGGGCACCGGACACGGCACGGAGCCGCGCTAGGATTGTCACCTTACGCTGCGTCAGGCCGTGTGCCCCATGGCGGCGGTATGAGGCAATGGATACGTTTCGGGAGCGGTTCGCATCTCATGCGGGCCTCAAGCGCCGGGCGAGTTGTCCCGGCTAACCCTCAAACCTACCCATCATGAATTCACGTTATCGTTCCTTCATCTTAGCTATGGCAGCGGCTTCGCTGGTCGGATTTGCACAAGCGCAAAGTTCGACCTCGGGCTCGTCGTCGACGGGAGCCGGCGCAGGCCGGTCAACCGGCTCGGCGCCTGGATCCTCCACGTCGGCCTCGCCCTCGAGTTCGCAGAATCAAGGCGGCACCAGCAGTGGCTCGTCGACCATGCGCGGCTCATCGAGCGGCAGCAGCACCGATCGGTCGCACAGCATGAGTTCCACGGCGCATGGAAGCGCGAGCGGCAGTGCTGGCGCGGGATCGTTGCAGCGGGTGACTAAAGACTCGCTGGACCATCAGCTCACGGCAAAAGCGTTGATCGGAAAAGACGTTCACGACTCGGCCGGCGAGAAGATCGGCGAAGTCGAGGATATCGTGCTCGATGCGAGTCAGCTCTCGCAGCTCGCGAGCGCGTTCATGAATCGCGATACGGACACGCGTTCTTCGAGTGCGAGCACGACGGGTGCAGCGGGTTCGACGGGCGCGCGTTCGACGGACACGTATGCCGCGGGTGCGGCGGGCGACGGTGCGTCGGCGACGGGTGGACGCAGCGACGTCAATGTGGGTCGTTCGAGCTTGGAGTCGCAGGCTCGGTCGGCGATTTCGGGCGCGATGTCGGGATCGGGTCCGGCGGCCATTGTGTCCGCGGGCGGCCTGATGGGTATCGGGCAAGACTTGATCCGCGTTCCGTTGTCGCAGCTTCGCTATGATGCGAATGAAGACCGCGTGACGCTGGACGTTTCCCGCGAGCAGATCAGCAGTCTCCGGGAATCGGATACAACGAGCAGCCGCGTGGCAGAATAATTGGGAAGTTGTTTGGTGATTCGAGCCGCGCCTTCGGGGCGCGGCTCTTGTTTTATGCGCGGGCGGAACGGGGGAGCGCGGGCGTGGTCGGTCCGGGATTATGGAAAACGCCACACGTAGAAATCGGAAAGCACGGCGGCAGGGTTTGGTGCGTTCGCCGAAAGGCAAAGCGCGCACGAAGCGAAGCACGCCGGCTTCGGAAGCGACGCCACGGGCAGGACGGCCGGTCGGAGCGGAAAAGCCGAACGCGCGGAGGAAGAGCACGGTGACGACGCGGAAGGCGGAACGTCAGAAGAAAAGTGCGGGGAAGGTGGTGCGGGCAGTGATGCCGAAGCGCGCGCGGAAGGTGGAGCGCGAGTAGAGGGCGGCGAGGATCCGATAGGAGCCTTCGCTTCGTCGGAGACTCCGATGGCGAAAAGGGACTCCGTCTTCGTAATGCGGGCGTGGGTTTCTTGATGGAGCGAAACGTTCGCGCGTTTCGCTGCCGGCGAGCGGGTGAAGTTTCGCTGGAGCTTGGGGCACGGATGTTGGAGCGTCGCGGCCCGTGCTCTCTTATCTCGATTTGTTGCTGTTGATCCTTCCGGTATTCGCGTTGATCGCGGTCGGGGTGGTGCTGCGGCGCGTGCACTGGGTGGAGGGCGCGGCGGAGGCGAGCATCATCCGGCTTGTGATCAACCTGTGCATGCCGTGCCTGATCTTCGAGTCGGTGACGGGTAATGCATCGTTGCGGGAACCGGTGAATGTGTTGATGCCGCCGCTGGTCGGATTCGTGACGACAGCGGTGACGATCGGCGTGGCGTTTCGGGTGGGGAAATGGATCGGGCTGACGACGGGCACGGGCTTGCGGACCTTTGCACTGGCGGCGGGAATCGCGAACTACGGCTACCTGCCTTTGCCGATCATGGCGGCGATGTTTGGGCCGGAGAGTCGAGGTGTGCTGCTGGTGCACAACATCGGCGTGGAGGCGGCAATTTGGACGGTGGGTGTGCTGGTGTTGAGCGGGTTGTCGCTGAAGGAAGGGTGGCGGCGGCTGTTGAGTCCGGTGGTGATCACGCTGGTGATTTCGGTGATCGTGAATCTCGCGGGATGGGCGCCGTTGTTGCCGAAATGGTTTTTGGAGTTGGTGCACGGACCGGCGGTGTGCGCGATTCCGCTGGGCCTGTTGATGACGGGAGTGAACCTGGCGAATCACTTGAGCGAGCCGCGCGCGCTGTTTGCGCCGCGGGTGTCGGTCGGATCGATGGTGGTGAGGCTGGGCTTGTTGCCGCCGGCGTTTTTGGCGCTGGCAAAGTGGGGGCCGTTTTCGACGGAGCTAAAGCAAGTCATCGTGGTGCAAGGGGCGATGCCGTCGGCGGTGATACCGATCATCATTGCGCAGCATTTTGGCGGCCGGGCGCTGACGGCGGTGCAGGTGGTGTTGGGAACGACAGCGCTCGCGGTGGCGATGACGCCGCTATGGTTACGGATTGGATTGGCATGGGCGATTTGAGGTCGCGATAAAGGCGCGCCCATCGGCGCGAAGTGGTTGAAAAGATCGGGAGATTTCCAGCGGACAGGGCGTTGACCGGTTCGAGGGCAGCGGTTTGCGTGGCGCACCATGATTGAAGCGCTTTCCGATCCGCAGGCCTGGGTATCACTGCTCACATTGACGGCGCTCGAGATCGTGCTGGGGATCGACAACGTGATTTTCATCTCGATCCTCGCGGGCAAGCTGCCGCAGGAGCAGCAGAAGAAGGCGCGTCAGCTGGGGCTGACGCTGGCGTTGGTGACGCGAATCCTGCTGCTGTTGAGCCTCACGTGGATCATGAGACTGACGGCGCCGTTGTTCACGTTGCCCGTGCTGAACCAGGAAGTGTCGGGGCGGGATCTGGTGCTCTTGTTGGGCGGGCTGTTCTTAATTTGGAAGAGCGTGAAGGAGGTGCACGAAAAGCTGGAGGAGCCGGATGGACATCTGACGGCGACGAAGGCGCGCGCGTCGTTTTCGGGAGTGATCGTGCAGATTCTGATCCTCGATATCGTGTTCTCGCTCGATTCGGTGATCACGGCCGTCGGCATGGCGGACAAGCTGTGGGTGATGGTGACGGCGGTGATCGTGGCGATCGGGGTGATGCTGGCGTTTGCGGGCGCGATCAGCGATTTCGTGAACAAACATCCCACGCTAAAGATGCTGGCGCTGAGCTTTCTAATTTTGATCGGCGTGATGCTCGTCGGCGAAGGGCTCGGGCGGCACATCCCGAAGGGGTATATCTACTTCTCCATGGCGTTCGCGTTCGCGGTGGAGATGTTGAACCTGAAGATGCGATCGAAAGGGAAATCGAAGCGCGATCCGGTAGAGCTGCACCAGCCGTATCGATGAATGGGTGACGAGGCCGGCGGAGCGGGAAGGCGAAGCTGCGGGAGCGGGAGGAGAGGAAGAGCGGGAAGAGAGGCTTCGCTTCGCTCAGGATGGGCGAGATGAGAAGATGAGAGGGTGGTGGAGCGCGGCAGGACCGCGCCGCACAGGCACGAAAAAGGGCGGGGTTTTTGGCCCCGCCCTAGAATGATGTTGCTGCTCGATCGATGACGCGCGTGGTGCCTGGCAAACTCAGGAAGCAATCGTCACTGGCGAACGGAAGCGGCGGAATGCGATGAAACCGACCAGAAGCAGCGCGGCGCCGAGCGCGTAGGTGGAGGGCTCGGGCACGGGCGTCATGTCGAAGGTCGCGTAGAGACTGAGGTCGGCGATGCTCCCTTCGGCAATCGAAGCGCCGTCCCCGATTCCGAACTCAGGATGCGAGAGGTGCAGATTGAAGTTCACGGTGGAGCCGTTGAGCGCGAGCGGATTCACGGCAGAGTAACCGACAAGGAAGAGATCGGGGACGTTGCCGACGCCGCTGCCGTTGGCGGTGTTATCAATCGAGAACAGAAGCGTGGTGAGCTTGAAATCGAGCACGCCATGATCCGGGAGATTCAGATAGAGGTCCATGGCCGCCCACGAAGCCGTGGTGCCGAGCAAGGTGATGCCATTGCGAATCGAGATCGAACCGAGATCGAGCTGTTCACCGGCGGCAACGTTCGAGAAAACGGCACCGGTGAAACCGATGGACGTCGTCGTGTCGTTGTAGGGAGCGGCCGGGCGGTAAGGAACGCCGGATTCAAAAAGTGAGACCACCGGACCGTTGCTCACGCTGGTAAACGTAAGTCCCGGATCGACGAATTCTCCATAGCTCGAGCCGCTGAGAATCAGCTGAGCGTGTGCCGTGGGAACGGCAGTTGCGATGGCCAGGGTCGATGCCGCCAGCAGGGATTTGAGAAATGAATGCATGGTGCGAATAGCTTTTCACCGTTTCCGGCGACCGGCTGGCGCGGCGGACGGAATGGTGCGGCGATGGACAACCGAATCAATCGCGGGAGCTTGTTCGCGTGGCTGAACGGCAGGTAGGCAAAACCCCGAGGGCGGAGGCGGATGCGGAGATTTCAGCGTCCGCCGGCACGAGCCGGGGCGCGGCGGCGAAGGAGCTGGCCGTCGAAGCGGTCGAGCAGGAAATCGAGGGCGCGAAGCGGATCGGCATTCGCGACGCTGGCGAGGAGCGTGGGACCGCCTAGATCGAGTTCTCCCTTGGCGGTAAAGCGATCTTCTTCGGAGGCATGTGCGTCCTGCGTCATGTCGATCCGGATACGGACGATGTCGTCGTCATACTGGAGGACGCGCGCGATTTTTTCGAACGCGAGCAAGCGAGCTTCGGGGCTCAAGCCGACGTTTACGTCGCGAAAAACAATGTTCTCCGAAAGCAGCGGGGAAGAGAAAGGGGATTCCATCAGGTGAGGATGGACCCGTTCCGGCTGCGTTGGTTTGGTGGAAAATGTCGGAGCAATCCCACGTGGGATTGCTCAGATCGCGAACGAGGAGCTGCGATGCCGTCGGCAGAGGAGTTGTCGCCAACAGGTGCCGCGTTGGGCAACGCGCCCAGAGCTAGCGCTTCTTGTTGAGAGCGGCGGAGAACCAGTCGTTGTTGAGCGTTTGGGGCGCGCGTGGGGCAGGGGCGGAGTTGCGCGGACCGGGAGACGTGCGCGAGCCGGGAGACGTGCGAGGCGGGGGCGTTCCGCCGGCACTCGTCGATCGGATCTCCGGGCGCGAGCGCATGGACAACGAGATGCGATTTCGTGGCAGGTCGACCTCGATGACGGTGACCATGACCTTCTGCTGCGGCTTCACGACTGCGGAGGGATCCTTGACGAAAGTGTCGGCGAGCTGGCTGACGTGGACGAGGCCATCCTGGTGAACGCCGACGTCAACGAAGGCTCCGAATGCGGTGACGTTGGTCACGATCCCGGGGAGGCGCATGCCGGGCTTAAGGTCTTTCGGCTCGTGGACGGACGCGTCGAAGGAGAAGACCTCGAATTTTTCGCGCGGGTCGCGGCCGGGCTTGGCGAGCTCGGCCATGATATCGGTGAGGGTGGGCAGACCGACATCGGCGGTGACGTAGTTTTCGAGTTTGATCTTAGCGCGGAGTTTTCCGTCGCGCATAAGATCGGCGACAGTGGCGCCGTGATCGGCGGCCATTTTTTCGACGAGCGCGTAGCGCTCCGGGTGAACGGCGCTGGCGTCGAGCGGGTGGGCGGCGTCGCGAATGCGGAGAAAGCCGGCGGCTTGTTCGAAGGCTTTCGGTCCGAGGCGCGGAACCTCCTTGAGGTCGGCGCGGGATTTGAAGGGGCCTTTTTCGTTGCGGCGCGCGACGATGGCAGCGGCGACGGCGGCGTTGAGGCCGGAGACGTAGGACAGAAGTTGCTTCGAGGCGGTGTTGAGTTCGACGCCGACGCCGTTGACGGAGCTGACGACGGTGTCGTCGAGCGAGCGCTTGAGAGCGATCTGGTCGACATCGTGCTGGTATTGGCCGACGCCGATGGATTTCGGATCGAGCTTCACGAGTTCGGCGAGCGGATCCATGAGTCTCCGTCCGATGGATACAGCGCCGCGGACGGTGAGATCGTGATCGGGGAATTCTTCGCGGGCGACCTCGCTGGCGGAGTAGATGGATGCGCCGGATTCGTTGACCATCACGATCGGGATGGTGGCGGGCAGGCCGATCTTGCGGACGAAGGCTTCGGTTTCGCGGCCGGCGGTGCCGTTGCCGATGGCGATAGCCTCGACGTTGAAGAACTGAACGAAGCCGGCGAGTTTCGACTTCGCTTCGTCTTCGTGGCGGTCGGGATAGACGACGTCGTTGTGCAGGAGTTTTCCCTGGCGATCGAGGAGGACGACCTTGCAGCCGGTGCGGAAGCCCGGATCGATGGCCATGACGGCGCGCTGGCCGAGCGGCGGGGCGAGGAGGAGTTCGCGGAGATTGTCGGTGAAGACCTTGATGGCGGCTTCGTCGGCGCGCTTTTTGGACTCGAGGCGCATCTCGGTTTCCATGGCGGGGCAAAGAAGGCGTTTGCAGGCGTCGGCGACGGCGGTGCGAACTTCGTTCGCGCTCGAGCATGCGACGGGTTTGACGAAGAGCGGAGCGACTTCGGCGACGGCGATGGCTTCGTCGGGCAGCGTGATCCGCATCATGAGGAACGATTCCTTTTCGCCGCGGCGCATGGCGAGGATGCGGTGGGACGGAGCTTTCGCGAGCGGTTCGCTCCACTCGAAGTAATCCTTGAATTTGGCGGCTTCGGGCGAGCTGTCCTTGCCGATGAGGACCTTGGACGAAACGATGGCGTCGGACTGGTAGCGGGCGCGGAGTTTGGCGCGCGCGGTTTTGTCGTCGCTGATGCGTTCGGCGATGATGTCACGGGCGCCGGCGAGCGCTTCCTCCACCGATTCGATTTTCGATTTCTGGTTCTTGCCGTCGTCGGCGACGTATTCACGTCCCACATACGCCTGAGCGGACGCGAGTGCGTCGGTGGCGGGGTCCTGGGCGAAAATCAGGTCGGCGAGCGGTTCGAGGCCCTTTTCCTTGGCGATGGTGGCGCGCGTGCGTTTCTTGGGGCGGAAAGGCAGGTAGATGTCTTCGAGCGCGGCGAGGGTGTCGGCGGCGTTGAGCGATTTTTCCAGCTCGGGCGTGAGGAGGTTGCGCTCCTTCAGCGAGGCGACGATGGCGGCGCGGCGCTCGTCGATGGCGTTGAGTTGTTCGAGACGATCGCGGATGGCAAGGACCTGGACCTCGTCGAGTTCGCCGGTGGCTTCCTTGCGGTAGCGGGCGATGAAAGGCACGGTGGCGCCCTCGGCGAGAAGCTGCGCGGTGGCGGCAACTTGAAACACTTTGACGTTGAGTTCCTGGGCGAGGCGCAGGACGTGGTCCGGATTGGGTTGGGCCATGAAGAAAGGAGTCGCCGATAGCAGTGGTGCGGCGGCGGTGCGCAAGCGGGAAACGCAGGTAAAATTGCTGTGAAGGCGGGAAATTTGGACCGCGTGTGTTCAGATTTTGGAGACGCGGCCGATAAGATGAGCCACGCCCCTGAGTGAGGGGCGTTTTTTATCTCATGACTACGCGTTCGCTGCTTCGGCGGCTTTCCTTCGTTATCGTTTCAATCTGCCTCTTTGCAGGGGCTCAGGCTGCGGATTTCGACGAGCAGCCGGTGCCGGTGAAGGCGGTGTCGCCGGAATACCCGGCGGAGATGAAGCGCGAGAGCGTTTCGGGCATCGTGATGTTGAGGCTCGTGATCGACGAGAATGGCGACGTGCTGGAGAAATCGGTTGCGAGGTCGACGCGCGCGGAATTCGAAGCGCCGGCGTTGGCGGCGATCGGGAAGTGGAAGTTCAAGCCCGCGCGCAAGGCCGGCGAGGCGGTGCGGGCGACGATCACGTTGCCGATCAAGTTCACGGCCGAGAGCTGAGGAAGGAATTCGGCCGGCGGCGCAGACGTGACCGCCGGCTGGTTTTTCGCGGGAGAGTTGCTAGGGTGGGCGGATGAACCGAATCCTAGCGATCTTGTTGATGATGAGTTGCGGACTGATGGCGCGCGCACAAAGCGGCGAGGCGGAGGTGTTGGAGCGCGAAATCGCCGAGCTGACGGCGCGGGATCAAGTAACCGTGGTGCATTTCTGGGCGCCGTGGTGTGGCAACTGCAAACGCGAGATGCGGCCGGATGGCTGGGCGAAGTTTGTGGAGAGCAATCCCAATGTGACCTTCGTGTTTCTCAATATTTGGCACGGTGGGATGGATCCGGCGCCGGGGTTGAAGGCCGGTGGACTCGGCGGGCAGAAGAATTTTATCGCGCGGACACATCCGAATCCGTCGCGCAAGAAGGGCGAGCAGCTCGCGCGGTTCCTCGATCTGCCGGTCGGCTGGGTGCCGACGACCTGGGTGTTTCGCGCGAGCAAGCAACGTTATGCGCTGAACTACGGCGAAGTGCGCTTCGAGATGTTGCAGCAGATGGTCGATGACGCGGGACGGAAGTGGTGATGCCCCGGGCGGAAGCGCGCGATGGATGCTCCGCGCTTCCGCTGTTATTGATGATCGATGCGGAAGCCGGCGGTCGTCAGCGTGGCTGTCACATGTCCGTGGATACCGTTGACGAACGTGGGAATGTGGCGTTCGGCGTAGAAATCGCGGGCGAGTTTGCTGCGGGCTGAATACCACAGGCTCCTCGGCGAAGGGACCAGGGCGACACGGGCGCCGACGCGTTCGAAGAATTCGGGGGGGGCGATGCCGGCGGTGCCGTGGTGCGGAAGTTTTAGAATATCAGCCGAAACGTCGAAGGGACCGGTGGCGAGCCACGCGCCGAGGGCGTGGTTGAGATCGCCGGTGAAAAGAGCGCGGGTGCGACCGTGGCTGAGGCGGACGATGATGCTGGTGTCGTTGGTGTCGGTGGGGCCGACGGGGGTGTTGAGTCCGTCGTAAAGACAGACGGCGTCGAGCGCGGCGCAGGTGCCGTCGCCGAGTGGAACTTCGAGCAGGCGTTCGCCGATGCGCGGCGTGAAATGGGGAATGCGTTTTTCCTCGAGAAGCCGCAGGAGGGATTCGGCGTCTTCGCGGGAGTAGCCCCAGCCAAGCTCGGCGTCGATGCGGGGATTGCCGCGAGCGGGGAGATTGTAGGCGACGCGTCCGACGGTAATGCCGGCGGAGATGAGATCGCGGAGCCGGTTGTAATGGTCGAAGTGGAAATGCGAGAGGATGACGAGATCGAGGTGGCGGATGCCGCGATGTTCGAAGAAGGACAACAACGTGCCGGGCGCGTCGCCGGCGTCGGCGGCATCGATGAGCGCGAGTTGGCCATCGGGAAATTCGATCAAATGGCTGTCGGCCTGGTGTTCGAATGGTGAGACGTTGATCATCGTCCACGTGGTTTGCTGGACGGACGGCGGGATGTCGTAGAGCTCGACGAGGGCAATGCCCGTCGAGTTGTTGGCGCCGCGGACGTGGGCGGTGTAGGCGCCGGGAGGAAGGGTGAGGAGCAGGGCGGAATCGCGGGAATTTTCCGGAAGAGGAAACGCGCCGACGCGGGCGGAGAGAGCGGCGATTTTTTTGTCGGACCAGTTGTCGTTGCTGGCGACGAGGGTTCCGCGGGCGTCGTAGAGGGAGAGTTGCGGGTCGGTTAGCGCGTCGCTGACGCCCTGCGAAGTCAAAGTCGGACCGATGCCGCGAACGAGGACCTGGCGCGGAGATTCGCCGGCGATGGCGAGCCCGAGGATGAGGATGTCTTCGCCGGTGCCGACGTGGGAGCGGGCGGCGATACTGGCGAGACGAGAGTTTGGGTTTCCATCGGCGTCGTAGATTTCGACGAGGGCGATGCCGCTGGCGTCGTTGGAGCTAGAGATGTTGGCGGTGTAAACGCCGGCGGGGAGCGAGTGGAGCAGGGCGGCGTCGTAGGAGTCCGCGGCGAGCGGGAGCGCGCCGAGTCGTGCGGCGGTGGAAACAAGTTGAGACGCATCGGTAGCTGAGGCCCAACGGGTGATCGCGGCGATCGTCTGCTGTGTGCGCAGTTCGTGCAGTGTCAGGCGCGGCTGGTTGAGAGCGCGTTGGACGCCGAGCGGCTGGAGGGCGGGGCCGAGTCCGCGGACGAGCATCGAGCGGTTGTTTTGGCCGTCGATAACGAAGCCGGCAATGAGCGTGCGATCATCGCGGCCGGCTTCGGAACGAACGGAGGCAGCGACGATGCGCGTGGCCGGAGCGGAGTTGGTGCCCGGCGGCGAATCGTGAGTGAAAACGAAGGCCGGGCCCGCGGCGTGGACCGCCAAAGATGCAAGCAGGACGAGGCCGACGACGAACGCCGACAAGGGTTTCATGAGGTGAGCTGGAGAGCGGCGACTTCGCGGGTGCGTGTCGCGTGGCGACCGTTTCAGCTGGGATTGCGAAACTTGGAAAGCGGAAACGTGTGAGCGGGCTCACGCGACGGCGAGGGAGCTGGGAATCGCAGCGACCGGACGGCTCTACGAGCCGGGCGATCGATCATTTGGATGATCGAAACCTTGAAGGGGGGGCGGCGATCGCGCCGCCTCGGTCGGGGTGAGGTTGCCCGATTGACGAGAGGGCGGGAAGCGGGCGATCTCAACGCGTATGAAACTGTCGCAACCTGACGCGGACATCTTTGTGCCGAACGCGCAGTGGACGCCGGCCGACGCGCTGGCGCGCACGACGCACCTGTGTGTGGCGGCGCATCAGGATGATATCGAGATCATGGCGTATCATGGGATCGCGGAGTGCTTCGGGCGCGACGATCGGTGGTTTGGCGGCGTGGTGGTGACGAACGGCGCGGGCAGCCCGCGAGCGGGCGCGTATGCGAATTGTTCGGACGAGGAGATGCAGGCGATCCGGAGAAACGAGCAGCGCAAGGCGGCGTATGTCGGGGAGTATTCAGTTCAGCTGCAGCTCGCGCATCCGAGCAGTGCGGTGAAGGACGTCGCGAATGCGAACGTGCAGGCGGATTTGATGCAGGTGTTTTTGGCGGCGCGGGCGAAGGTGGTTTATCTGCATCAGCCGGCGGACAAGCACGACACGCATGTGGCGGTGTTGGGGCATGCGTTGGCGGCGTTGCGGGCATTGCCGCGCGAGCGGAGGCCGGAGCGGGTGTTGGGCTGCGAAGTGTGGCGGGATTTGGATTGGATGTGCGATGCGGACAAGCAGGCGCTCGATACGGGGAAGTATCCGCATCTGGCGGCGGCGTTGGTGGGGGTGTTCGATTCGCAGATTTCCGGGGGGAAGCGCTATGATCTCGCGACCGCCGGGCGGCGATTGGCGCATGCGACCTATCATACCTCCCATTCAACCGATCAGTCTCAAGGGCTGACGTGGGCGATGGACTTGACGCCGCTGATTGCGGATAACGCGCCGACGCTGCGGGAGTTCGCGCGTGGGTTCATCGAGCGGTTTCAGCGGGACGTGGATGAACGTTTGGCGCGCTGGGCGGGGGCGGGTTGTGACAGTCTGCGGCGGCGCGAGAAGTTGCGGGCGGGCGCTTGTCATTTGGAGGAAGGGCCACATGGTGGCGGTCCTGTTCTTTGACCCGCTCGCACTCGGATCGTGAATTTCCCTTTTTGGGGGTGTTCCGGATTCTACCCTTGGTTGGAGTGCGCCGCTGCCTGTCGAGAGTCGAGGTCTCTCGTTAATCCCCTTCGAAACCAATAAGAGGCAACTACGAAGAAATGCCCATGGCGGCTTAATTAGCCGCCACGTTGGTCCGGCGACACCTGCTAGCCGTGACCGACGTCGACAGCAGGCATAGCGCGCGGAGCGGTCCGCGGACCGCGCGCCGTATCTTCATCCGGGGAATAGCTGAAACCTTAGCGCGTGCGACGGCTTAGTTTCGGCGAATTTAAAGTTGCGCTAAACATGGTAGACGCGGTGTGCAAAGGTCAGGGGCACAGGGGTTCAACTCCCCTCACCTCCACCACTCTAAGAACGCAGCGCAGTTCTCGATTTCCAAACAGATTCCTAACGGAATTTGATTGATCGGGGCTGCGCTTTGTGCTGTTCGGATGGGTCATGACGACAGCTTCCGCCGCCCCGCTTCCCGCCAAACCTAGGAAGAAGAGCCCCAAACATCCGACTTGGGAGCATCCAAAGGGGAGCGGCATCAAGATTGCCGAGATGCCCAACAAGACCGGGGGCAAGGTTTATGGCGTCAGCTATCAAGTTCGCATTCCTTCGGAGCTGTTAGGAATCCCCGGCAAGCGGGAGATGCACCAACGGAGGACGAAGGACGAGGCGGAGCGGTTGGCGGAAGATCGGCTGTTGGCTCTGAGGCGGCACGGGACGAAATTCTCAGAGATACCCGCGAAGGCGCAGGAGCAGGCAGCGATTGCGTGGAGCGTGCTAGAGGAACACAACGAGCAGCTACGACGCACGGCACGGGAGAAGAACAATGGACAGCTCCCGCAGGATTTCGCGAAGCACGAGTTGAACATAATCGATGCGGTGAAGGCCGGGATAGCTGCGCTCAGTCCCGTCGGCGGATTGAAGACCTTTGCCGAAGTCGCGGCGGAGCTACGCGCCAGCAAGCTTGAACGATTCAATGCGGGCGGACTCGACGCCAGCACGGAAAGCGATTTCCGGCGGCGAAGCGAACGGCTGGAGAGGTTGGGGATGGGGAACCGGCTTGTCAGTCAAGTCACCGCCCGTGACGTGGAGAACCTGCTTCAAAAGCTCCGCAAGACGCTCGGTCAGCGTTCGGTTCTCAACTTCAGAAACACGCTCGCAGAAATCCTCCGCTACGCGAAGGCGAAGCAATATGCCCCGACCAATCCGCTGGAGAGCTTCACCCGCGAAGACCTGAAAAAGCACGGTGGCGAGAAAGCAGAGCGAAAGCTGGATGACATCAATATCCTCACGGTAGGCGAAGCGCGGCGACTCCTGAAGGCGGCACAGGAATACGGAGAACCGGGAATGCTGGCTACCGCCGTTCTCCGGCTGTTCTGTGGCCTACGCAGCGGGGAGGTCTCGCGCCTGGAGTGGAAGGAAGTGCATTGGCTCGATGCCGCGCCGTATGTCCATATTCCAGCCGGGAAGGCGAAGAAGCGGCGTATCCGCCACGTGGAGATACCGGCCAACGCGCTTGCGTGGCTGAAGCTCTGCAATCCACCAGCGGAGGGCCGTGTTGATCCTCTCTCACCAAAAACCTACTCGAAGCGATTCGGACGCGTCAGCCGTCTTGCGGGAATTGGGCGGCTTAATGCCTCCGGCAAGTGGGAATCAGATTGGGAGAACAACGACACCCGCCACAGCTTCGGCTCTTACCATTACGCTCTTCACGGTGACGCTCTGAAGACCGCGGCACAGATGGGCCACAAGCAGAACGACGATATGCTCTTTGCTCATTATCGCACGTTGGTGCGACCGGAGCAGGCCAAGGAGTTCTTCTCGATTGTGCCGCAACGAGCGGCGGAGGGCTACAGCGCAGCGTATCAGAAAGCCCACCGAACTCTTCCTCGAAGTGGGCGACGCAGTTGACCCGAGCGACAGAATCACAACCGCCGACTTCTATCTCGCACAGTTGGCGTTGTTCGAAGGCCAGCGACGGCGAGGGAAGGGGACGAGAATAGCGGGAGCGATACAACCGCGCCAGCCCGCGACCGGCATCAGCAACAACACCGAAGTAGAGAAATGAAACGACACTCACCACAGGAACAGAAACTTATCACCGAGGCCCGCGACCTTCTCCACAGTTGGGCGCTGGCGGACTCCTCAGAACGCGACGCGCATTGCCTAGCTGTGGCGGCATTTCTTCAGCGACTCGGAGACGAGCTGTCACAGGATCGCGTGCTCCCCCTCTTCATCGGCTCGGCGGCATTCGCGGCTGTCGTGTCGCTCGCCCGTGAGGGCAAGCACACGGAGGCGCAAACGCTCATCAGTGATCTCGGCTACGCCGCCCGCTTGGGAGAGTGTGACGAAGCGGTCACGCTACTCCGCGACCTGCGGGCGGACCTCACGCGCTACAACGAGGGCAATCCCGAGGCGGACGAAGCGACGGTCTTAGCGTCGGCGCTGGCGTGCTTCGGAGGTGGAAGGGTTGCGACTAAATGAAGGCACTCCCCTTCGGTCAGTGGTCAACACGACCAACGACGCAGGCACAGAAGGACGCCCGCTTCTTTGCTCAAATCGAGAGAGACGCAGAGGCCGGATTGCCTCCGCCTCCTATCGCGCCGAAGCAACTCACCGCATCGGATCGCAAGATTCGCGAGTCACTAGAGCGCGAGATGGCCCGCAAGGATCGGCTGCGAGAATACGGCATTCGCTACCGTGCGCGGAAGAAGGCCGAGACGGCATCAAAGCCGCCCGCGAGTCCGTAGCAGCATCACACCAGCCAATCACAACAGACGCCCCGCCTAACCCGTGGGGCGTCTTTCTTTTTCACCCCTCCGCGAGATGGCGGGGACAACCACAGGAAACACTTTCGATGGATTCAGCTATTCAGCCCGCAGCGCCCGTGACAGGGCCGCGGCCACTCATGAACATTCAGGAGGCGGCGGAGTATCTCCGTGTATCCGTTCGCCTGATTCAGAAACTCACCGCCAATCGGAGGTTGAGAGCGGCCCACGTCGGGCGGCGGCTTATCTTCAAGCGGGCTGAGTTGGACCGCTACATTGACCTACAGACCGTCCTCGCAGCATGAGCACAGCGACGAAAGCGCAGGCCAGATTGGCGCGTCCCGAGGACCCGTGGGCGGACTTTTGGCCCAAACCGATTCGTCAGGCCGTGACGAACAGTGAGAGCCCGACGGGTCAGGTGTGGGGCGGAAGACTTCCCACTGTGGCGAGCCTAGGGACGCTCCTGTCCAAGCAACTGCCGCCAGCCACGCCACGGATTTCCCCGTGGTTACACTCTGGCGAGTCGTGTCTGTTGTGGGGCGGAACGGGAACGGGCAAGAGTATGGTTTCGATGACCCTGGCGCTTGCGGTTGCGGGCGGCGGAAAAGTCTTCGGCTGGGACTTTCCCAATCCGTGCAATGTTCTCTATCTCGACGGAGAGCAGAACGAGCGCACGTTGAAGAGCCGCTTTGCACTACTGGCGCAGACCATTGACGGCTTCAATCCAGACCTCGCGTCATTGAATCTCGGATACTCGCCCCGCACGTCGCATCTCACGGGCGGCAAGTTCTTCGACATTGGGGCAGGGGAGCACACGGGGGACATTGTGGAAGCGTTGAGGGCTTCCGATGTTGGCTTCGTTGTCTTCGACAATCTCTCGACGTTGACGGATGGACTGGAGGAAGAAAACGCCGCCGCGCAGTTCAAGAAGATGCAGGCACTCTTAGCCCATTTGAAGGGGGCGAATATCGCCGCGATATTGGTCCACCATGCAGGCAAGGGGAAGAACCCCGACACTTACCGCGGCAGTAGTAACATCGCCACCACGTTCGAACGGGTGCTCGGACTTATTCACGACGACAAAGAGAGCCCCACAAAACTCGCGGTGACGGTGAGGCTGGACAAGTATCGCGACAAACCGCCCGAAGGATTCCAGCCCGAGTTTCCGTTGTCGCTAGAGGAAGAGGAGGCAACAGAAGGCAAGCGCCTGAAGTGGAAGCTAGGAGACCTTCACGAGCTGCGCGAAGGCTGGCGCATGTTCGCGTATGGCGAATACCGCAGCAACGGGGAGTTCCTGAAAGCATACAACAAGAAGTTCGGCACCACTTACACCAAGGGTAACTTTGCGATGCAGTTCACGCAGCGATGGCAGCTCAAGCTCGGGATCGCTGAAAGCGAGATCAGAAGGGCGAAAACCCGCATGACAGAACGGCGTAATGGAAATCTGGAGATGGACACCAGCGATGATTTTTAGGCCGCTCCTACGTTGAGGGACAACACCACCCGAAAGCCGCCCGTAGGGCTTCGGGTGTTAGGAGCGACAGCCTACGACCTCCTAGCTTCTTAGCTCTCTTATGGGGGCTAGGAGGCTAGGAGTGTCCGTCTCGCGGCCCATCCGATGCCGTAAGATGTTATCGCACGGCCATACGATGCCGTAAGATGACATCTTACGAACCATCAGGTTCTTACAAAATAAATTCGTTGACCTCCATGCAATGAGCACGCAATGAACGCGGCATGTCCCAGTCCCTCAACATCACTGTTCCGCTCACCTCATCCGCATTCCACCGCTTCGGCGTGGAGGCCCAAGCCCTCGGCATCAGCCTAGAGGCTCACCTGGCCAGACTCACGCAAAGAGGCTTCGGCATCTCGTTGGCCGAAGTAGTTTCAACTCTGTTTGAAGATGCCGCCGACGAAGCCGCGGCGAATGAAGAGGCGATCACGACCGGGCGGGCACGGCCCTTCGGTAGTCCTCTCGCAATCTCCCACAACGCGGCGTGACCAAGCCCACCGCCTCCATCTTTTGGAAGGCCATGAAGCCCGAGAGGCCGCTCTATGTGAGTGCGCCTCTCTGGCGTCATCAGTTCCTCCCTCTCAATCGTGTAGCCTTCAACCTGGAGCAGCCTGCGGGCGATGTCCTCACCGCGGCGGCTCTGGCTTACTTGGCGACATTCCCGGACGGATACACTCTTGTGCAGGCGATGACGGCGGCTCTCGACCGTTATGGAAAGAATGGCTATCCGCCGAAGCTCCACGGGCGGTTCGATTGGCCCGAGTATCCGCGGGCGCTGAAGAGCCTAAACTCGTCGCAGCTTTAGCGTTTTCGCTGACGCGCTACGGCGCGACGGACGGGATGAAAGGCTAGAGCCTTCCTGTTCTCAGCGGTTATCCACGAGAGGCACGTCGGTTCGGCTGGCGTGCCTCTTCGGTTTTTGCAGCATCCGGAGATACCCCATGAAGTCCCCACAGCGTTTTTCAGCGGCGCTCGTGTGTTTTGGTGTCGCGGTCCTGTCGGGCTGTTCAAAGTCCGCCCGCATCGCCGAACTAGAGCAACGGGTGAAGAAGGTTGAATTGAGCCAAGCCGCCCTCTCAGGAATCGGCGACGAGCTTTCGAGGCTCGAATTGAAAATTGCCGCGCAACGGAAGGAACTGGAAAGGCTGCTTAAAGAAGCCGAGAAGCACGCGGCGCAATTGGGCGTCGTCTTCGACGCGTTGAAGGATGGCCGTGAAGACAACGAGCAGACGGTGCGGGCCGTTACAGCATTGAGAAAGTCGGCACTTGAAGACCGCGGCGAGCTGCGCGGGGTGGCCTTGTCCGTCCTCGACTTGGACAAAGAATCTGCCCGCTTCCGATTCCAGCTCAATACGCTGGAGCGAGAGGTCAGAAACATCCGCGACGACTGGCGGCGGCATCGAGGTTATTGATTTCAAGGGGCGCTTAGTTTTCGGCCAAAAATCCGAGCGCCCTACCGTATACTGCGCGTTCGCAGTTTCCCCCCGTGGGGGTGTTGCCCCCTATATGCGTGCGCGCACGCGCTACCCGCCCGCGCATACCGCGCATTATGCGCGTGGGCGTGCGCACGAGGGCCGAGAATGGGCTATCCCTCCCTCGTAAATGGCGCTTCCCTCGCGCATTACACGCGTGCGTGTGTATTGCGTGCGCGGCGGCGTGCGCGTAGGAAAGCACGCCAACAGCTCCCAACAATTCCTGACAGAATGCGTGCGTTTCCGTGCGCGTTCGTGTGCCGCCGTGTGGTGGTGGCTCCTCTGGCGATAGTTTCTCAGAGGGAGGACTGATGGATTCAACTCCCCTCACCTCCACCAATTTCTCGAGTGCGGGCGGGTCTTTTTCTTCTTCTTGCTGGATCGTTGATACGGCTGCGCGGACTTAGGCTGCACGTCAGGAAAGAAGGGCGGAGAGGGCGGATTTAAGGTCGGCGGGGGCGATGACGAATTCGGTTTTCGGCTGGGGGCTGAAGGTCGTGAGGCGCTGGCGCCGGGAGCGTCCGATGAGGACGCCGTAGGGCATGTCGCCGCTGGTGCACAGGGTGTAGTAGAACCAACGGTTGTAGTGCTCGGAGATTTCCGAAGGCATCAACTCGAGGACGCGAGTGCCGGGGGCGCAGAAGACGAGATTGGCCAGTGCGGCTCCATGCACGCCTACGACGTGACTGGCTTGGGCGAGATGATGACGGAGACCTGGGGTGGTGTCGGGGTCGATGACTTCGAAGCCCGCCGCGGTGAGTTGTGCGGTGAGGGCGGCTTCGTTCTGGGGATAGCGGTTGCTGCGGCGCGGAAGATAAATGCGGCGCGTGCGCGGAGTGGAGGCAGGCGGGAAGAGTTGGCGGTAGAATTCCAGCACCCAAGCGGGGGTGCATGCGAGCGGTCCGGGGAAGGAAGGCTGGATCAATGTTTCGCAGACGAATTGCTCGCGCCGGCCGATGCGGACGAGTTTTTCGCGAGGGAGGCCGGCGGCGTCGACGATCTCTTCGGTGGTGGGACTACTGAAACGGGGAAAGAGGATTTGATCGAAGTCGGTCCACGTGTAGCCGGCGCGTTGGACGAGTTCGATGCGGCTGATCGAATCGATGACGAAATGGAAGAAGTTCGTAACGGCGTTGGCGCTGCAAAGGTTGAGCGTGCGGCCGGCCAGGCGGAGGGGCGGGTGAAGTTTGATGATGTGATTGACCTTCGAAAATTTGCTCGGGCCGATGTAGCAGAAGTCGCCGAGGAAGGTGTCGTCGGGGCCGACGATCCAGGCGTGTTCGTCGAGGATGCGTCCGCCGGGAATTTCGGCCACGCCGGCTTCGGGCCATTCGATTTCGGGGCCGTGAGCGAGCGGGTTGGCCGGGGCGTTGCAAAAGTAGGGCGGCGCGAGCTTCTGGGTGCGTCGCGGGAGAACGCTGCGCCATTGCATCCCCGGGCGGTCGCGAAACTCGGCCCAGCGCGCCGTGCGTCGAGGCGGGCCGAAAGCCGCGGATGTCGCCGGCAGCAGACGAAGCGCGCTGCGCGGGATGATCGACCAAAACAGAGGAAAGGTGTGGTGGCGAACTTGGTTGATGCGCTCGCGGAGCGGAGAGTAGCTCGAAGCTGATGTAGCGCGGTTCACCATAAGGAGAATGGACCGCTTTGAGCGGGTTAGAGTGAGCAGAGTTCCGTGCTACAACCGTGCAGGATGCGACGTGGCCGGGGCAAAACCGCCGCAGAGTGCACGGGCGTTCTCCCACGGGACGGACGGTGTTTGCTCCGGCGAAATTTCTTGCAGCTGGTAATCAGATAAATGCGCTGGCCACTCGTCAGATGGCACAAGCTGTGATAACTACTCCCGTGGCAAAGCTCCTCGGCTTCCTTCTCCTGATTGCCGGTGCGGTTCTGCTCTATTTGGGTTGGGACGCGCACACCGCGACGCCGCCCCAGCTCATGGAGACGATGAACGATCCGCGACCGGGGCGGTCGATCGGGATGTTGGCGCTTGGGGCCATTGCGGTGGTTTGGGGACTTTTTGTTCTCCTGCCGCGACGCACGTGAGCCGGCAGCTTGGCCATTCTTCAACCTCAACCCATATCGCATATGAAAAACGATTCTGGTGCCCGCACTGAAACTCCTGACGATATCGTCGATCACATCAGCCGGCTGATGAACGAAGCCGAGGCGCTGATGGTCGGTCCGGTTTCCGAGAAGGCGAAGGACCGGCTCGGCGAACTGCGCGAGCGATTTGACCAACTGCAGGCCAAGGCCGGCGTCGCTTACGAAGACGCGCGGAAGAAAGTGATCCAAGGCGCGAAAGTGACCGACGAGACGATTCGGGCGCATCCTTACGAATCGCTGGCGATCGCGCTGGGCATCGGCGTGCTGATCGGCGCGTTGATCCGTCGCAGCAATCATTAAGCGGACCATGGATGGGGAAGGTCCGGCCACGAGCGGCCTGCTCGGTTCTCTGCGCGGGCTAATCGATAACGTGCTGTTCTCCGCGCGTGAGCGGCTCGAGCTATTTTCGCTCGAGCTGCGCGAGGAGAAATTGCGCGCGGTGCAGCTCTTCGTGTGGGTGTGCGCGGCGGTGTTCGCGGGGATCATGGCGATCACGTTCGCGAGCCTGGCGATCGTTTACCTGTTTTGGGAAACGGCGCGGCTCGCGGTGTTGATTACGTTTGCCGTGCTCTACGCCGGCGGGTTCATCGCGATCCTGCTGCATTGCCGCAAGATGATCGCGAAGCAGCCGCGGCCGTTTGACGCTACGATTGCCGAGCTGACGCAGGATCGCGCATGTATCCGACGGGAGAACTGAACGAACTCGCGCAGCGCAAGCAGGCGTTGCGGGTGCGGATCGCGGCGCATCGCGCGGAGTGCGTCGCTTATGCGGAGCACGTGGCGCGACCGATCGCGGCGATCGACCGGATAGCGGCGCAATGGAAACGGATTTCGCCCTACGCGAAACTCGCGGCGATCCCGCTCGGGTTTTTGCTGCAGCGTCGGATGGCGAAGAAGCAGGCGGTGGCGAGCGGATGGAAACGCTGGCTAAAGTTGGCGCCGGTGGCAATGAGCGCCGTGCGGCTTTGGGAACGGGTGCGGCGGTGACCGTGGTTGCGGCGAGATGAGGTGCCGCGCTACGGAACGAGGAAGTCGCGCAGGTGGTTCATGATGGCGGGATCTCCAAGCGCGAAGATGTCGTTGTGGCCAGCGTTAGGGAAGGTGACGACGCGGGCTTGATCGGCGTTGGCGCGCGCGGCCAGGGTGGACGACATGGTCGCGGGGACGAGGGTGTCCTGTTCGCCATGGAAGAGAAGGATCGGGGCGGAGATGGCGGGAAGTTTCGCGAGGTTGTCGAAACGGGAGCGGATGATGAGCGACGTTGGCGCCCACGGCGCGACGTGCCGCGCGACCTGGTGCATCGACGTGAACGCGCTGACGGTGAATACGTGGGAAACCGGACGGCGATGAGCGAGATCGACGGCCACGGCCGCGCCCATGGACCAGCCGCCGGCGACGATGCGCGACCGATCGACCTCAGGTCGGGTGAGCAGGTGATCGTAAGCGGCGTCGGCGGTTTCGTAGAACGAATCTTCGCTGGGCGATCCGCCGGGGCTCATGCCGTAGCCGGGGTATTCGGGGACGAGGACGTTAAGCCCAAGGCGACGGAACTCGTGAAATTCGCGTTGAGTGTAGGCGAGACAGGAGCCGTTGCCGTAGAAGAAAATCAGAGTGGGGCGCGAAGCGGCGGGGAGTGGGTTGCCGCGGGCGTCGAGGGCGAGACCGAATTGTGCGGCCACGCGGATGCCGCTGCGCGTCGTGAGCTCGAGCAGTTCGTAAGAGGAACTTGGCGGGAGCCGAGTGTCGCTCCGACCGTGCGTGGCGGTGCCGGGGAAAATGAAGCCGCGCTCGAGGTTGCAGCCGGTGAGGAAAGGAAGGATCACGACGGCGAGGACGAGAAAAACGGTGCGGTTCACGGTGAAGGATTCGCGAACGGAGGTGTCATACGTTGTATGACCCTATGAGGGAGCGGCGCGAGCGAGGGTTGCAGGCTTAGGTTTTGCGCTGAATGCGCTGCGGCGCGGCTTCCATTTGTCCGCGCGTGACGCCGAGCTGGTGGATGAGCTTCAGTTCGCGCCAAAGGGCGTCGCCCGAGATTTCGCCGCGGAGAAGTTGCGCGTAGTGGGTGAGGGTGCGCGCGACCTCGTCGGGCGGCTCGTTGACGAATTCGACGCGGAAGCTGCGAGCGCCGAGATCGAGGAGCCGCGAAACGTATTCGGCGCCGGTTTGTGCTCGATTATTGAATACGGTGTTGCGGCAGCCGGCGTCGGCGCGCAGCGGGAGTTCGGCGCCGACGCGATCGCGCAAGGCCACGCGGTGCTTGTCGCACGGGCGGCCGCAGTCGCGGTAGTCTTTGCCGGTGGAAAGAAACGCGCAGAAGACGCAGTGCTCCATGTGAAACATGGGCATGTGCTGGTGGATGGTGATATCGAACCACGCGGGCGGCGCGGTTTGGAGAAGCGCTTCGAGCTGCGTGATGTTGAGATCGTAGCTGGCGGTGACGCGCTCGAGGCCGTAGCGTTGAAGGAAGTATTCGGCGGTGAGCGGATTGGCGACGTTGAGGGAGAAATCGCCGCGTTTGCGGTCGGCGGCGAAGAACGCGAGGTGATCGTAGTTGCGGATCAAATACCCGTCGGCATCGCAGGAGCGGACCTGTTTCAGGATCCATTCCTCGCCGGGTTTGAAGATGCGGGGAGCGGCGACCCAGATGGTGGGATTTTCGACTTTGGACTGCGGATTTTCGGCCTGGAGGGTGCGGAAGCGGGCGACGGTGTCGCGGTAGTGTTTCGGGTTTTCGAATTCGCAATAAATCGTGCGGGCGCCCGCGGACCAAGCGGCGTCGAGTTGTGCGGGGAGACGGATGACGGCGATCAGTTCGGGCGCGCGAGATGGCGAGGAGGTGGTCTCAATCGGAAAGCTGGCCGGGGCGGACGGCTCCGCCAAGGTCCAGCGCTGCGGTGCAGCGCGTTGGGACTCGAGCGAAGCGACGGCTTCGCGGCGCAGGCGATTGAGCTCGCTCAGTGGAAGGATGACATCGCCTTCGAGCAATGAACGAAGCTCGCCGAGGTTGAAAGGTGTGCCGCCGAGGCGGCTGAGTTGTTCGCGAAGACGAGCTTCGTCGAGCGGTTGAGTTTCCGCGGGAGTGAGGGGAATCGAGGAGGCGACCTGAGCGACATGGCCTTCGGTGTCGCGAATGATCAGAGTGAGCGGAGCGCCGGCGTGGCCGTGGACTTCGACGGAAAGCGGGCGTTGGAAGCGGATCTTTTCGCCTTCGAACGTGGAGCGAAGTTCGCGTTCGAGGGCGGGATCGCTGGTTTTCCACACGAGCTGGCCGGCGCGAACGCGGCGCCAATCGATGTCGCCGCGACCGAAGCGGAGGACGGCTTCGTTGGAGTGGGCGCGCGTTTCGATCTGATAGACGCGACCGCCTTCCTCGCGTTCTTCGGGGCGGCCGGCGTCGAACACGACGCCGTCACCGGGTTTGAGCGGGGCCTGGAGTATCAGGAAAACGGATTCACGATCGACGCGTGCGACGGTGCCGAGGAAGACGCCGCGCTTCGTGCCGAACCGCGCGTGGGCAAGGTGTTGGTTGTCGATCCCGCGGAACCAGCCGGTGTAGAGGCCGCGCGAGAAAGCCATCTGGAGTTCGTAGCGAGCGGGGTCGGAAGAGTTGAGGGATGTCGGTTGAGCGTTGTGAGACGTTGATCCGAGTCGGTCGAGGGCCTGGCGGTAGACGCGCGTGATGCTGGCGACGTATTCGGGGGATTTGAGGCGGCCTTCGATTTTGAGCGAAGAAACACCGGCGCGAACGAGGTCGGGCAGGACATCGATGCCGGCGAGATCTTGCGGGCTGAGCAGGTAGCGTTTGTCGCCGAGCGGGATTTGTTGGCCGTCGGCGACGAGATCGTAGGGGAGGCGACAGGCTTGGGCGCATTCGCCGCGATTGGCGGAGCGACCGCCGAGGGATTCGCTGGTGAGGCACTGACCGGAGTAGGCGACGCAGAGGGCGCCGTGAACAAAGACCTCGAGCGGGAGCGAAGAGCCTGTGGTCGAAAGCTGAGAGCGGATCTGCCCGATTTCGGCGAGGGAGTTTTCGCGCGCGAGGACGACGAGTTGCGCGCCGAGTTCGCGGGCGAAATCGACGCCGGCGGCGCTCGTGATCGTCATTTGCGTCGAGCAATGGATCGGGAAGTCGGGCGAGAGCCGGCGAATGAGGCGACACATGCCGACATCCTGGACGATCGCGGCGTCGACGCCGGCGGCGATGATCGTGCGCAGATATTCTTCGGCGGCGGCGATTTCGTTGGCGAAGACGAGCGTGTTGAACGTGACGTAGCCCCGCACGCCGCGCCGGTGCAGAAACTCCATGAGCGCCGGCAGGTCAGCCTGCGTGAAGTTTTTCGCGCGCATGCGGGCGTTGAAACGCTCGAGTCCGAAGTAGATGGCGTCGGCGCCGTTTTCGATGGCCGCGCGGGCGCATTCCCAGTCGCCGGCGGGCGCAAGGAGTTCGGGGCGAGGCAGCGCAGCCGTTGCGGGCGAAGCGGAAAGTTCGGTGGTGGGCGAGGACATTAGGTCAGGCGGCGGCTTCGGTGGCGGGCGGCGGAGGAAGTTTCTTGGCGGGAGCGGCGACGTGCGGAGCGACGGAGCGGAGTTCGGCGGCGAGCAGGACGGTAAGGACGAAGAAGCCGGCGGCGACGTAGCCGAGATTCTGGAAACCGAGCAGGCGGCCGGTGGGAGCGCGCGCGATGAAGAGACCCGCGGCGATGTTGGCCAGGGCGGAGGATGCTTGTTGAAGAGCGGCGTTGACGCTCATGAACCCGCCGCGGTAGCGCCCTTCGACGGCGTTGGTGATCATGGTCATCGTGGGCGAGAAGCGGCTCGACATGCTGACCATGAAAGCGGCCATCATGAAGGACGCGACGAGCACCGAACTGGGGCCGAGGCGAGTGATCGTGATGACGACGACGATGGCGATGGCCGACGTGATGGTGAGGAGTTTCAGACGATCCATGTGATCGCTGAGCCAGCCGAGGAGAGGCGTGTTAAAAGCGGTGGCGATGCCGCCGACGGCGTAGGCGATGGGGAGTTGGACGGATTCGTTGAGGCCGACGTTGGCGATGAAACTCGGCGCGAGGAAGGGCACGACGACGCCGCCGCCCATGACGAGCACGGCTCCCAACGCGAAAGCGCGAACGTGGACACCGTGCGAAACGATTTCGCGCATCTGGCGAAGCGGCTGATGGTCTTGGACCGCCGTGTGAATGCGCGGAAGAACGAGCCAGGCGATCGCGAGGATGACAGCGCTGCAGCCGGCGAGCATGAAGAAAGGCGCGTGCCAGCCGAAGTGAGCGGCGAGGACGAGGCCGGCGGGGACGCCGAGCACGGAAGCGAGCGGGAAAGCGGCGGCGATCCAGCTCATGGCGCGGCCGCGCCGATGAATGGGAATGATGTCGCCAACCATGGCGTTGACCATGGAGCCCGCGAGGCCGCCGAAAGCGCCAGCGGCGATACGAGCGACCAGCAGCCACGTGTAAGTAGGCGCGAGGCCGCAGGCGACGGTTGCGAGGGTAAATCCGCCGTAGAGGAAGAGCAGCGAGCGAGTGCGGTCGAAACGATCGAGGAGGAAGCCGCCGGCGAAACCCGCCGCGGCGGCGGCGAAGCCGTAGCTGGCGACGAGTTGGGTGAATTTGGCCGGAGTGATCTCGAACACGCGCATCAGCTGCGCGCCGAGCGGCATCATGATCATGAAATCCAAAATGTGCGTAAACATGATCGCTCCTAACGCGAGGAGCGTCGCGAACTCGCGTCGCGGTGTTTGCGCATGGGTGTCGACGGACATGGGACGGGGAGCGTTGGCGGATCCCGGTAAAGCGCAACCGCGCGACCAAGCGGTGAAGGGCGTCGGGTGAAGTTTACGCGGAATTGCTTGCGCGGCGCGGGGATCGCTTGGTCCTGGTGGGCGGGATCGGTGGCGTGGAGCCGTCGAACGGATGCTGCGTGTGTTTCTCGGCGACGTAGTCTCGGAGAAGAGCGAGAAACTGTTCCGCGCCGCGACTTTGGTAGCGTTGAAGGTGGCGGATTACGGCGAGCTGACGAGTGGGTGCGCTGCCGGCGAGACGAAGATAGACCAACGATTCGGTGTCTTCGGGCATGCGGTCAACGAGAGGGAGAATCGAGATGCCGGCGCCCATGGCGACAAAGGCTTTAAGCGTGGCGACTTGGGCGCAGCGGTAGCCTACCTTGGGCTCGATATTGTGATCGCCGAAGAAACCGCGGATCTGACCCGCGAGCGTGCTTGAATCGCCCATGGTGACGAAGGTCTCCTCGGCGATATCTTGAAGGCCGATTTCGTCGCGATTGGCGAACGGGTGATCTTTGCCGACGACGAGCAGCAAAGGCTCGGTCATGAGCGGTTCGATGGACAGACGAGGGTCTTTGACGGGAAGGCTGACGAGAGCGAGGTCGAGCTCACCTTCCACGACGGCGCGGACGAGGTCTTGGCGGAAGTCTTCGCGAACGTGGATCGTGAGGTTAGGGTGCGACTTACGAAAATGGGCGATGAGCGGCAGGAGGAGGTAGGGCGCCACGGTCGGAAGGGCGCCAACGGTGATTTGGCGATCGAGGGAAGGGTGATCGCTGAGTTCCTTCGCGGCGTTTTCGACCTCGAAGAGGATTCGACGCGCTCGCTCCAAAAACACGGTGCCGGCCTCGGTGACGACCGCTTTGCGGCCGAGACGGTGGAAAAGTTTGTGACCGATCTCGGATTCCAGGTTTAATATCTGTTGGCTGAGAGTCGGTTGCGTAACGTTGCAACGTTCGGATGCGCGGGTGAAGTTGCCGGCGTCAGCCACTGCCACGGCGTAACGGAGCTGATGCATTTCCATAGGCGATAGCTATGGATTAGATAGTAAAACGCAATTTCAACTATTGCCGGGAGTGCGGTATTATCGGCGCCGTCAACACGGTCGTGTTGGCGAAAGACGAAAGACACACATATGAAGAACAACAAACTGCTCCTTGCGGCTATCCCCGGCGTGATCGCTGTTGCCGCCCTCGTGCTTTTCTTCCGTTCCCCGATCGCTGTGGAAAACCTCATCGGCTATGGCAGCGTTCTCGCGCTGCTCGGCGTGATGGCGTTGGAATACCGCATCGATTGGAAACGGGTTTTCGGCCGCGAATAAGGCCGGAAACGTAATCCTACGAACAAGGGGCTCGGAGAAATCCGGGCCCCTTTTTAATGCCTGCAAATCGGGCGTTCGCCTTTCGTTGGTGGAAGATGCGGGCGGCGGGTTCTGCGGATTGCCCGCCGATTGAAAGCGGAGGATCAGGCTCCGCTTTTCACTTAGGCGCTGTGGGGCAGCGGGGGAACCTGGGAACGTTTGAGAAAGGCCGAGGTGATCAGCGCGATAACGGCGTTGAAGATGAAACCGAAGATGAAGGCGAAGGCAGCTTGGACGGCGGGCTGCATCATCTTTCGGGTGATGGCTTCCGCGCTTTCGATTTGAGAACTGCTCATCCCGGAAGCTTCCAATTGGGCAATTTGCGATTGGATGACGATCTCAGTCATGCCCGGATTGATCATGCTCATGTAGAGGAAGTGTCCGATTGCTCCGAAGAGAGCGGCGAAGAGTGCGATCATCACGCCGGCGCCGAGCGCCTGACCGTAGGTGAACGGTTCGCTGGCGGAGCGTTCAGCGCGGCGGGCTTTGGTTCCGAGAACGATGCAGGTGATGGAGATGATGAGACTCCCAACCCAGCCCAGCCACTGAGCGATGCTGAGTTTTTCCACATCGGAGTGGAAGCCGAGGAAGAAGAAAACGACGGCGAGCAGGGTGTTGCACAGCGCGGCGACGAAGCCGTAGGTGAGGTAGATTTTCATGGGGCGGGACGAGCATGCGCCGGGTTGCACAGAAAACAACCATGCGTTGGACCAGCGGTAGTTGCGGTCCAGATACGGGCGAAATGCCGGAGCGGCGGTCAACTGTTGTCGCCGTCGATCACGCGACCGAGACCGCCGAGGATCGAGCCTTCGCCGCGACCGCCGCTGCCGGTTTTCGGCGCGGCGGCGATGATGCGGCCGGCGAGTCGTGAAAACGGCAGTGATTGCAGCCAGACTTTACCGGGGCCGCGGAGGGTGGCGAAGAAGAGGCCTTCGCCGCCGAAGAGCGCGGTTTTGATGCCACCCACAAATTGGATGTCGTAATCGACGCTGCGCTGAAAGGCGACGATGCAGCCGGTGTCGACGCGGAGCATCTCGCCGGGCGCGAGCGTGCGCTCGTAGAGTGTGCCGCCGGCATGGACGAAAGCCCAACCATCGCCCGTGAGACGTTGCATGATAAACCCCTCGCCGCCGAACAAGCCGGTGCCGAGACGTTTTTGGAAAGCGATGCCGACGCTCACGCCTTTCGCGGCGCAGAGGAACGAGTCTTTTTGCGCGATGAGTTCGCCGCCGAGTTCGGAGAGGTGGACCGGAACGATCTTGCCCGGGAAAGGAGCGCCGAAAGCGACGCGTTTTTTTCCGGTGCCCTGATTCTGGAACACCGTCATGAAAAGCGATTCGCCGGTGAGCAGGCGTTTTCCGGCGCCGAGAAGTGCGCCCATGAAGCCGGAGTTTTGCTGCGAGCCATCGCCGAAGATGGTCTGCATCGCGATACCGTCGTCCATGAACATCATTCCGCCGGCTTCGGCGACCACGGCTTCGGAAGGATCGAGCTCGATCTCGACGAACTGCATGTCGTCGCCGTGAATCTTGTAGTCAATGACGTGCATCGGGTTCATGGAGCGCAGGAAGTGACGAGGGCGTGGGAAAAGAGCAATATTGCGCGTGCGGAGATACGACCTGATTCCAGAGGTGCGGCGCGAAGCGTGATCAGGCGGCGAGGCGAAGCGGGTTGGGCCGGCGCGCGGAGTGAACGCGAGCGTTGGCGGTGAGGTTGGCGGAACGCGGGGCGTAGTCGTGTGCGGCGATGGCGCCGAGGAAAGTGAGAGCGGCGAAGCTGAAAACGCCGAGAGCAGCGTTGCCGGTGATGAGCGACAAGGCGGCGGCCAGTGAGGCGGCGGTCGCGATGTGGAGGAGGAAGGAGGCGAGCTTCATGGGACGAGGTAGGATGTGTGTTCTTGTTTTCTTTGCTGGTGCGCGAAGAACACGGGCTCGTCGGGAGAAGTTGCAGGAAAAGAGAAATCGCGCGTGGCGTGTCGCGGTGAAAGGCACCGCATCTCCATCGCCGCCAGAAAAGTGCAGCGGGTTTATTCTTTCAGGAGATGCAGCAAGCGAGCATCGCCGTCGTTCGGGGCGGGCGGGAGATCGGCGAGGGCGCAGAGGAGATTGTAGATGTGAACGTTTTCGAAGGCGTCGAGAGGCGCGCGGAGATTCCGGATCAACGGACCGTGAGCGATGAAAATGCCATGCATGCTGCGCAAGGCGGGATCGTAGCCGTGGTCGCCTTTGTTGAAGCGATCTCCCCAAGCGGCGAGGCGGGGACGCGTGTAGATTTCCCAGCCTTCGTCGGGGACGATCCACACGGGAGGGTTGCGCGGGTTGCGGGGATCGATGCGAAAGTGCGCAGGGAGATCTTCGACGCGGTAGGCGCGGGCGTGTCGGAGCGAAGCGAAACTGGCGAGGATGGCGTCGATGTTTCCCTGCAACGGACGGAGGCCGGCGACGGGGCCGTCGAAATCGATCTGCACGTCGTCGAGAGAGAGGTAGTCGTCGAGGTAAACCACGCGATCGCGGCTGATGGGCGTCATGCCGTGATCCGCGACGATCACGACATTCACCTCGAGATGAGCGGCCGCGATGGCGTTGAGGAGATCGGCGAGTTGGGCGTCGAGGATCTTGATCGCTTGGGCGAGTTCCGGCGCTTCGGGCCCGAAGCGGTGGCCGAAGGAGTTGGCTTCCTCGAGATAGAAGGTGATGACCTTCGGGCGCTCGGGAGCGGGAAGCGCAAGCCAGCCGCGGAATTCGTCAAAACGTTCTTCGAATGTGACGCGCGGATCGAAGGTGCGCCAGAAGGAGGGGCGAATGCCTTTGATGGCGGCTTCGCTGCCGGGCCAGAAACTGACGGCGGCGCGGGTGCCGGATTTTTCGGCGGTGACCCAAATAGGTTCGCCGTGCCACCACTCGGTTTCGGTGACACTGCCGCCGGGGCCGGCGCGAAATAAACGGCCGGTGGATGTATCGAAAAACTGGTTATTGATGATGCCGTGGTTCGATGGATACAGGCCGGTGACGACGGAGTAGTGGTTGGGAAAGGTGTTGGAAGGAAAGACGGGAATGAGGCCGCGCGAAGTAGCGCCGGTGTCGCGCAGGCGGCGGAGCGTGGGGGTTTCGTCGGCGTAGAGATCGCAGTAGTCCCAGCGAAAGCCGTCCATCGACACGAGCAGGAGCAGGGGCGTGGAGCGGCTGGCGCTCGGCGGCGTCGTGCAACTGGAGTGAAGCGCGACGAGAAAAAGGGCGCAGAGAGCGAGGAAGAAACGGGAGCGTTTCATCGGTGAAGCGTGACCAAGGTGGCGCCCCAGGAACCGGAGTGTTCGTTACCGAGGCGAAATGATGCGACGAGAGGTGAGCGTTGAAGAAGCGTGTGGACCGTGGTGCGCAACGTGCCGGTGCCTTTGCCGTGAACGATGCGAACTTCGTGGAGCCCGCGGGCGGCGCATTCGGCGAGATAAGCCGGGATCAGCTCGCCGAGGTCTTGCGGGCGGAACGTATGCAGATCGAGCTCGCCGGTGATCGGGAGCGGGACAGGTGCGTCGGAGTGATCCGGCGATTTCACGTGCCCGGCGGCGGCGATTGAGGCGGTGTGCCGGGGGTGGACGCGGGCAAAGGAGCGGGAGAAGTGGCGATGGGCGGACCATCGGTGACGGTCGTCGCGGGAGGAACGGGCTGGGGCGCTGCGGCGGGCGCGGCGGGCCGTTTGGGGCGAGGTTTGTCGCGGACGGAATCCTCGATGGTGGCGCGGACATCGGGGACGTCGGGCACCTCATCGATGGCGCGCTTGATCTCACGCTCGACCTCGTTGGCGGCCTTTTTGAACTGGCTGATGGTTTTGCCGAGTTTCTTGGCCATCTGAGGCATCTGATCGCCGCCGAAGAGAAGGAGAACGACCAGAAGGATGAGCATCATCTCTCCACCGCCCACATCGGGCAGAAAGGCGAAGAAGGTGAGGTCGGGAGTCATGGGGGCGGTTACGTTGAGGTGAAAGGAGGGAGAGGCAAACGTGGTTTTCGCGAGCTCAGGGGATTTTCCCGACAGGGCGGGAGTTGTAATGCAATGTATTACAAGTAGCTCGGGTCGGTGCGAGCGACAGGGGCGGGACCTTTGGGAGGGTTGTAATATAATGTATTACTAAGGAGTGGCGGCGTTGGATCAGGAAAGGGAGAGGGTGATGGTGAAGCTCCGGGAGTCGCCGGGTGGGACGAAGGAGAGGCCGCGGTGGTGTTCGGGGGAGTTGGGCAGGCCCATCCAAGGTTCGACGCAGTAGAAAGGAGCGGTGGTGTCGGGGGACCAGGTGACGAATGCGGCGTCGGGCGGCGGGGTTTTCGTCGTGCCGAGTTGGATACGGACGTGTTCGCGGCGTTTGGGATCGCCGAAGGTGGCGGTGTTGGAGCGGAGACGCGTGTGGAGCGTGTCGAGGAGATCGGGATTCGAGAGGGGCTCGACGGGTTTCAGCGAAGGGCCGGGGACGAGTGTGCCGGAAGGCGAATGTTTTAGGCGTTCGGCGGCGGGGATCTCGATGGAGTAGTTTTCGCGCGTGGCGTTTTCATGCCACGGCACGGTGAAATAGAAGTGGTGGCCGGGGCACCACGGAGCAGGTTCGCGTCCGAGGTTTTTCAACGTGAGTTCGCAGGCGAGGCCGAGCGGTTCGAAAAGATACGTGACGATGAATTCGTAGTCGTAGGGGTAGGCGATGCGGTCGTCGGCGGTGGGAACGAGTTGCGCGGAGAAACCGCGGGCGTCGGCCCAGAGCAGCGTGAATTCGCCCTGGCGCGCGAAACCGTGTTGAGGCATCGGGCGGCGGATGCCGTCGGGCGCGCGCCAGAAATTTTGGTCGCCGTGATCGAAGGTGCGGCCGCAGAACGGGAAGAGGATGGGATTTCCGCCGCGGACCTTGGCGATGTCGGTGAAGTCGGCGTTTTCCGGCCAATGGATGACGTCGCGCACGGAGCCGTCGGCGAGGGCGACGTTCCAGTGAAGCAAACGCGCGCCGCGAGCGGGGAGCGCGAGGAAAGTCGAGTTGCCGGCGCGCCAGCGGGAGAGGGACTGGCCTTGAAATTCGACGGTTTCCATGGAGAGGGAACGATTCGGCGTGAAGACGCGTGCGCCAAGGATTTTGTGGAAACGCACGGGTGAATTCGAGGGAGCCATGGCTTGCGCATCGGGGATGCGAGGTATTGGATCCGAGCGAAATGCGTGTGTGGCTGCCCCAGCTTGTAGGATTTTTGTTTTGTTGCTGCGCGTGGGCGGGTGAGACGCCGCAGGCGGTGGACACGGCGGAGCAGAAGGCAGAACCGCTGGCGGCGGAGACCGTGAAGAACGACGTGGCAGCGGTGGAGGATGTCGCGGACGCGAAGACGTTCGAACGGGTGCACGTGATCCCGGTGCAGAAGCAAATCGGATCGGCGGTGCTTTATGTGATTCGCCGCGGGATCAAGGAGGCGATCGAGCAGAAAGCGGACGCGGTTATCCTAAATATGGATACGCCAGGCGGAGCGTTGAACGACACGTTCGAGATCATGGAGGCGATCGCGCGGTTTCCGGGGCTGACCATCACCTATGTGAATTCCGAAGCGATTTCGGCGGGGGCGTTTATTTCGGCGACAACGAATGAGATTTGGTTTTCGCCGGACGGGATCATCGGTGCGGCGGCGCCGGTGTCGATGGGCGGTCAGGATGTGGAAGCGACGATGCGGATGAAGATCGTCAGTTATTTGAAGGCGCGGGTGCGGGCGATGAGCGAAGGCAAAGGGTATCGCGGTGAAGTGATCTCGGCGATGATCGATCCGGATCACGAATTGAAGATCGGTGAGACGGTGATCAAAGGGAAAGGCGAGTTGTTGTCGCTGACTGCGAGCGAGGCGGCGAAGGAGTATGGCGAGCCGCCGCAGGCGTTGTTGTCGGCGGGAACGGCGGCGAGTTTGGACGATCTGATTGCGCAGCGGTTTGGGGCGTCGAAGCCGGCAGTGACGCAGCTGGAGATGACGTGGTCGGAAGAAGTGGCGGCGTGGTTGAACGCGATCACGCCGGTGCTGCTCGGGTTGGGAATGCTGGCCCTGTTTATCGAATTCAAGACGCCGGGATTTGGGATTTTCGGAATCGTGGGAATCGTCTGTCTGGCGACTGTATTTTTAGGCAACTACGTTGCGGGGCTGTCGGGGCATGAGCCGATGCTGGTGTTTGGACTGGGATTGCTGCTCGTGGCGGTGGAGTTGTTTTTCATGCCGGGGGTGTTTGTGGTCGCGATGTCGGGACTCGCGCTGATGCTCGGCTCGCTGGTGTGGTCGATGATCGATTCGTGGCCGAAGGATGCGGTGCCGGTGGCGTGGTCGTCGGACTTGCTGGTGGGGCCGCTCGCGAATTTGTCGTTGGGTATTTTGATCGCGGTGGGATTGGGTGCGGCGCTGGCGAAGTTTTTGCCCCGAAGTGTATTTTGGGATCGGCTGGTATTGGGCGCGGCGATTGGGGGCACGGCGACGATGGAAGGCGAGGCGGCGGCGGAGGTGGCGGATGATTTGCTCGGCGCGCGCGGTGTGGCGGTGAGTGCGTTGCGGCCCGGTGGGCAAGTGGAGATTGCGGGGCGGCGCTATGAGGCGCAGGTCGCGGTTGGCACGTTGGAAGTGGGCGAGGGTGTTGTGGTGCGAGGACGCACGGGTTTCGGGCTCATCGTGGAAAGGGCGGAGTCATGACGGCGATCGTGCTGCTGTTGGCGTTGGGCATCGTGCTCGTGTTGCTCGAAGTGATCGTGCCGGGCGGGGTGCTGGGAGTGTTGGGCGTGCTCGCGATGCTGGGCGGGTGCGTGCTGGCGTTTTTCGACTTGGGGGCGGAGGGCGGATGGATTGCGACGGCGGCGGCGATTGGCGCGCTCGGGGTGTCGCTGTTTATCGAATTCAAGGTGCTGCCGCGAACGCGGTGGGGGAAAAAGCTGTTTCTCGAACGCGCGATCGACGGGGCGAGCCAGGAAAAACCGGCAGAGGCGGCGATCGTGGGGAAGACGGGCGAGGCGGTAACGATGATGGCGCCGACGGGCTACGTGATGATCGAAGGCCGGCGTTATGAGGCGGCGTCGCAGTCGGGATTGATTGCGAAAGGCGTGGCGGTGCGCGTGGTGGGCGTGAACAATTTTCATCTGATCGTCGCACAACTCTGAAATTATGAACCTATCCCTGATCCTCATTATCGTGCTCGGCGTCGCCGGGCTGATCCTGTTTGCGCTGATCGTTTCGTTTTTCAGCGTGTGGTTGCGCGCGTTATTGGCGGGCGCGCCGGTGAGCATCTTCAACCTCGTGGCGATGCGGCTGCGGCAGGTGCCTTATAGTGTGATCGTCGATGCGCGGATTCGGGCGACCAAGGCGGGCATCAAGTTGTCGGTGGACGAAATCGAAGCGCAGTATCTCGCCGGCGGAAATGTGATCGCGTGCGTCCAGGCGTTGATTGCGGCGCAGAAGGCGCAGATCGCGTTGGACTGGCAGCGCGCGTGCGCCATCGATCTGGCGACGAAAGGATCGGGCAAGTCGGTGGAGGAAGCGGTGCGGACCTCGGTTGATCCGAAGGTGATCGATTGCCCGAATCCGGAAGGCGGACGCGTGACGATCGACGGCGTCGCCAAGGACGGCATTCAAGTGAAGGTGAAGGCGCGTGTGACGGTGCGGACGAATCTGGACCGTTTCGTCGGCGGTGCGAAGGAGGACACGATTATCGCCCGTGTCGGCGAAGGCATCGTTTCGACGATCGGTTCGGCGGAGACTTACAAGTCGGTGCTCGAGAGTCCGGATGCGATTTCGAAGACGGTGTTGCATCGCGGATTGGATGTCGGGACGGCCTTCGAGATTTTGTCGATCGACATCGCCGACGTGGATGTGGGTGAGAACGTCGGCGCGAAGCTTCAGGAAGCGCAGGCGGAAGCGAACAAGAACATGGCGCAGGCGCAGGCGGAAATTCGGCGTGCGGCGGCGGTGGCCGTGGAGCAGGAAATGAAGGCGCGCGTGCAGGAAATGCAGGCGGAAGTGGTGCGGGCGCAGGCGGAGGTGCCGAAGGCGATGGCGGAAGCGTTTCGGACGGGCCGCCTGGGCGTGATGGATTATTATCGAATGGAAAACGTGCAGGCCGACACGGCGATGCGCGGATCGATTGCGAAACCGGAAGGTCAGAAGTAAGTCGTGAATTCGCGTCTCCTCGACTGGATCCTCGAGAATCTTGGGCTGGTGATCGTGTTGACGATCACCGCCCTGTCGTTCCTGCGCGGAATGTTTCGCGCAGGACAAACCGACGAGAGTGGCCCGGTGGCGCCGCGTTCGAGGATGGAAGGAGAGGAAGATCCCGAAGCGGCGGAGCGCACGCGGCGGGTCCAGGAGGAGATCCGGCGAAAGATAGCAGAGCGTCAGGGCCGGATGGTGGCGGTTGAAGAAAGACGCGAGCCGGCGACGGCGCGGGCGGAACCGCCGCCGTTGCTGCCGCCATCGCGCGTGCCGCCGGTGGATCCGTTTGGCGGATCGATGCGGAAGATTCTGCGCAAGATCGAAGAAGCCGCGGAGCAGCGGCGCGAATCGCTGCCAGAAAGTTTCGAGCCGGTGGAGTCGGCGGCGCTGCGGCGTCAGCGCGAGTTGGAAGAGCAATTGCGCGCGGCCGAAGCGCAGCGAGCGGAAGCGCGCCGACGCGCGCAGGAGATCATGGGGAAGGACATCGGCGCACCGGGATCGCAGAAGCGGGCTTGGGGGAGCACGAATGTAAGAACGGCGGGCGCGAGCGTGCGGGAAGAGTTGAAGGATCCGGGCGCGTTGCGGCGGGCGTTTGTCTTGCGCGAAGTGTTGGGGCCGCCGGTGGGCTTACGGTAGATTTTATTTCCTGCTCACTTCCAAAGCTACTTTGGACGAAATGAAAAAGGCGCGGTGAGAGCACCGCGCCTTCATTGGTAAACCGGAGAGTAACCAGCCGGACGAGGTTACTCGATCTGGAGTTTTTGGGAGCCGGTGAAGCCGGTGGGGAAGCGGCGGCCGCGAACTTCGATTTCGAGTTTTTCGGCGGGGTTGGCCCAGATGTAGAGCGGGCCCGGGCGTGAGACGACTTGTGATTGCCCGCGGGTGAGCGTGCCTTGGTAAAGCAGTTCGCCGTCGGATTTGTCAGGATTTTTGCGGCGAACCGTAACGGTGACGCGATCTGAAGCGATGAGGGTGATCGTGGGCTCGGCAGGGTTGACGGCGCTGGTGACCGCAGGCGAGCCGGTTTTGGTGGAGGGCGCATCGGTAGCGCTGTCGAACAACGCGAAGCCAGCCCAAAGGAGGAGGGCGGCGCCGAGGACGGCGGCGGCGATTTTGCCGATCTTAAAAACGAGTGCGGGATCGATGTTGGCCGCGGCGGCGGGAGCGGAGCGGCGCGCCGCGGCCGGAAGCGTGCGCGGGGTTTGGGCGGGGTTGTTTCCCGGTTCGGCGGAGGATGAACTCTCGGTGCGTTCGTCCGCCGACGTGATGGAGACGTCCATGCGCCCGTAGATTTCGCGGCTGGGCTGACGCGGACGGGCTTCGCCACGGCCGAGGGCGGCGTAATCGTTGAGAATGCGATCGACGGGGAGGCGGAGGAACTGCGCGTAGGTGCGCAGGAAGCCGCGCACGTAGAGTTCGGTCAGATTGATATCGAACTGGTTGTTCTCGAATTTGCTGAGGTAGTCGCCGCGGATCTTCGTGGCTTCGGCGGCTTCGCGGATGGAGATGCCTTTTTTCTTACGCGCTTCCTCAAGACGTTCGCCGATCGTCTGCATGGGGTTGAGTTAGGAGGTTTGAGGCGGGAGTGAAAGAAGGAATTGGGCGCGACGGATAAATGCGCGGTGAACAGGCCGCGCTTTACGCGAGGCGAGATCAGAGCGAATCGAGATCGACGAGGATTTCGCGCGGGCTCGAACCGTTTTCCGGGCCGACGATGCCCTTTTCCTCCATGATTTCCATGAGGCGGGCGGCGCGGTTGTAGCCGATGCGGAGACGGCGTTGCAGCATGGATGTCGAGGCGCGCTTCGACGATCGGAGGACATCGAGCGCTTGGTTGTAGAGATCCTCGTCGTCGCCGAGATCGGCATCGTCGCCGTCGCCCTCTTCGTCGTCGTCCTCGCGCGCGGCGCGATCGATTTGCTGTTGGACGGACTGCGCGTATTGCGGCGGTCCGTTCTTTTTGAGGAATTCGACGAATTCGTGCACTTCTTCGTCGGAGACGAAGGCGCCCTGCGCCCGCACGAGTCGCGAAGAACCGGGCGGAGAGAACAGCATGTCGCCGCGGCCGATGAGCGTGTCGGCGCCCTTCGTGTCGAGGATCGTGCGAGAATCGACCTGCGAGGCGACTTGGAAGGCGATGCGCGAGGGGAGGTTGGCTTTGATGACGCCAGTGATGACGTTTACCGATGGCCGTTGGGTGGCGATGATGAGGTGAATACCGGCGGCGCGCGCGAGTTGCGCGAGGCGGGCGATGGACGTCTCGATTTCGGCTGGCGCGACCATCATCAAGTCTGCGAGCTCGTCGATGATCGCGACGATGTAAGGCAGGCGTTCGGGGATCTCGATGCCGTCGAGATCTTGGGCGATGCCATCGAGCGTGGGCTGGGTTTCGGCGAACGGGGGAACTTCGGGCGGGCCGTTTTTCTTTCGCGAGTTGAAGCCCGCGATGTTGCGCACGCCGACCTTGGCGAATTGCTGATAGCGCTGCTCCATCTCGGCGAGGAGCCACTTGAGAGCGCCGGGGACTTTCTTTGGCTCCGTCACCACCGGAATCAGCATGTGGGGGAGCGTGTTGAAGATTTTCAGTTCGACGACCTTGGGGTCGACCATGATGAGCCGAACGTCTTTCGGGCTTTTGCGATAAACGATCGAGGCGATGATCGAGTTAATGCAGACGGATTTGCCGGAGCCGGTCGCGCCGGCGATCAGCAAGTGAGGCATGCGCGTGAGGTCGGAGATCAGCGGCTTGCCGGAGACATCCTTGCCGAGCGCGATGGGAATTTCGGCGCGAGCGTTGCTCCAATCCTCGGATTCGAGGATGTCGCGCATGCCGACCGGCGACGGGAGACGGTTGGGAATTTCGACGCCGACGGCGGCTTTGCCGGGGATCGGAGCGAGAATACGCACCGATTGCGCGCGCATGCCGAGGGCGATGTTTTTGTCGAGGCCGGAGATTTTTTCGACGCGCACGCCGGGTGCGGGCACGACCTCGTAGCAGGTGATGACGGGGCCGACGTGGATTTCGCCCGGATTTACGGCAACGCCGAACTCGCCGAGGATGCGGACGAGATCGGCCATGTTGCGCGTGTATTCGTCGTCGGAGCTGTCGGCGGTGGTGCTGCTCTGCTCCTTGAGAAGCTTGAGCGGCGGGAAAAGATAATCGGCTTCGGAGGTGGGGATCGTGGGGCTCTTCGCTTTTTTCGTCTCCTCGGCCTTTACGATCGCGACCGGAGCGATGCCGGCGGGCGGTTTTGCAGAGGTGGGTTCGGCCTTGGTGGCGCCGCGAATGACTTTGGGCGGCGGCGGTTCATCCGCGGGTGCGGCTGCTTCGGCCGCGCGGCTGGGAATCTTGAGGGCGGCGATCTTGGATTCGGATTTTGGCTCTGCGGAGACGGCGGGCGCCGGTTTGGCGAGCGGTTCCTCGGTGGGTTTGGGGACGATGATTTTTTTCGCGGCGGGGCCGACGTTGGCGGGAGAGGCAGAGGCGGTGACGGCGGCGGCGGACTTGCGGCGGGCTTTTTCGGCGCGTTCTTTTTCGCGGCGCTCGCGGAGTTCGGCTTTGCGTTTCGCGCGGGCATCGCGCCACGCGTGGAAGTTGGCGAGGTAGCGTTCGAGTTCGGCACCGACGTCCTTGGTAAAAATGAAGACGATGCTGCAGAAGTAGATGGTGAAGAGAAGAAGGCCCGAGCCGAAAGGACCGATGGCGTTTTCGAGCAAGCGGTCGTAGAGCAGGGAGCCGACGAGGCCGCCGGCGCCGCGCGGAAAATAATCGCTGGCGGGCAGGATGGCCAAAAGGCCGGCAAGCAACGTGCAGAAACCGGCGAGCGAGATGACGGCGACGAGCATCGCCACCAAGCGGCCCGCGGTGAGGCGGCGGGGGTTGCGGATGGAGATGTAGAGCATCCAGAACAGGAACACCGGGATGAGCCAGGTGCCGATGCCGACGGTGAAGAGAGAGCACCAGACGGTGTTCGCGCCGAAAACGCCCACGATGTTGGTGGCGGTCGCGTGGGTAGTATTGATGGTCGCTTGCGCGGGCGTGTAATCGACGAGCGCGACGGTAAGCGACGGGCCGAGCACGAAGCAGAGAATGGCGGCGAGCCAATTGGGACGGTAGCGCGGTGCTTGAAAGGAAGGCCCGCTATTTGAGTTTGAAGTCTCGGACTTGGGCATTTGTGTGAGCCGACCGAAATCGGCTTCGAAGTCCACGCTAACGATCGGTCCGGTCAAATGTAAACCTCCCCGCGGACTTAGCGGCGAAAGTTCTCCAAATTTTTATGCGCGAAATCCTTCGTTTCGAGCCGCTTTATCAGGAGCGGGTGTGGGGTGGTAGAGTATTGGAATCGATGTTCGAGCGGAAGCTGCCCGAAGGGCGTCCGATCGGCGAAAGCTGGGAGATCGTGGATCGTCCCGAAGCGCAGTCGGTGGTGCGCGCGGGCAGTGCAAAAGGTAAGACATTGCGCGAAGTGATTGCACAGCACGGAACGGACGTGATGGGGCCGAAGTGGCCGGCGGAGCGGGCGTTTCCGATTTTGGTGAAGTGGCTCGATTGCCGCGAACGGTTGAGCCTGCAGGTGCATCCGCCGGCGACCGTGGCGGGCGAGTTGAAAGGAGAGCCGAAGACGGAGAACTGGTATATCGCGCATTCGACGGCGGACGCGCATTTGCTGGTGGGATTGAAGCGCGGCGTGACGCGGGAGCAGTTCGAGCGTGCGATAAAAACGAATACGCTCGAAAACTGCATTCATCATTTCCGCGTGGCGGCAGGCGATTCGATTCTCGTGCACAGCGGACAGGTGCATGCGATCGATGCGGGGAACGTGATTTTGGAGATCCAGCAAAATTCGGATACGACCTATCGCGTGTATGACTGGGGAAGGGTGGGGCTGGATGGGAAACCGCGGCAGTTGCACATCGAACAATCGCTGCGTTCGATCGACTGGAACGATTTCGAGCCGATGCCGGTGCGCGGTGCGCCGACGTCGGGCGTGATTGCGGATTGCGCGGAGTTTCAGATCCGGCGGGTGGTGCTCGGCGCGGGTGAGCGCCTGTCGATTGCAGCGGGAGAGCAGCCGCGGTTGCTGAGCGTGGTGAGCGGGTCGGCACGGGCGTCAGGCGGGGAAGGCGGTTCGGCGAGCCGCGGACCGTTTGGGCAGAAGCTGGTGCCGGGAGAGAATGTGCTGCTGCCGTATGCGGGGGCGTTTACGATTTCGGCGGCGAGCACTTCGATTTTGCTAGTGACGGAGAATTTCGGGTGACGCGGCTGGAAAGGACAGGCCATACGCTCGGGTTGGCGGCAGCGGACGGCGAGCGGGGCGGATGTTTGTTCAAGTTACTGGTTCTTTTGGTGGTGCTGGCGGCGTTCGCGGCGCTGGCGTGGATGCTGTTGCTGCCGGTCGTGTTCACAAATCGGATACGCGCACTGACCGGTTTCGATGCGACGGTGACGAGCCTCGTAGTGAATCCGTTGAGCGGAACGGTGCGGATGAAAGGATTCGGGCTGACGAATCCCCCGACGTTTCCAGTGGGCGAGTTTTTGGAAGTGCGGGAGTTTAGTGCGGATGTGCGAACGAAGACCCTGTGGTCGGAGCAGTTGATGATCGAGGCGATGGTGGTGGACGTCGCGCGAGTGACATTAGTGAGGCGCGACGACGGGATCACGAATGCGCAGGCGTTTGAGCGAAATCTGGAGGAAGCGCGCGAGCGGGAGCCGCGGCCGCCGTCGTCGAAACCCGAGCGGACTTTTTTAGTGCGGGAGCTGCGACTGCGCGTGAATGAACTCGTGATCGCGGATCATAGCGGACGGCGACCGTCGGAACGGAGTTTTGCGCTGGGGATTGAGCAGGATTACGCGGATGTGACCTCGATGGATCAGCTGTTGACGCCGGCGGCGTTGCGGCCGTTGGCGCCGGTGGCGGTTGCGCTGAGCGGGTTTGTGCCGGGAGATTTGGGTGCGGCGATCGATGAGGCGGCGCGGACGAGCGCGGACAAGTTGAAGGAAGCGGGACGGAAAACGACGGAAGCGGTGCGGGGCTTTTTCGACGCGCTTGAAGAAAGCCGAAAGCCATAGTTTAGTAGCCGTTTTCCTATGTCTGCTGAACCGACCGATACTGTTAAGACCAACTCAACCAACGTTTCCGAGGAGACGGGCGCTGCTGTTCCTGCGGCTGAGACCGCGTCGCCTGCGTCGGCTGATGCGCTGGCGGCGGCGAAGAAAGAGGCGGCGGACAATTACGATCGCTATCTGCGTGCCGTGGCCGACCTCGAGAATTTCCGTCGACGCACGGTGCGGGAGAAGGATGAGCTGCGGCAGTTTGCGGCTTCGGGGGTGTTGGAGGATTTATTGCCGGTGATGGATAATCTGGGCCTCGCGATTCAGGCGGCCAAGCAGCCGAATGCGGATGTGGCCAGTCTCACGGGCGGGGTGGAGATGGTGCTTTCGCAGCTGAAATCCGCGCTGACGAATCATGGATTGAAGGAAATCAATCCCGTGAAGGAGGCGTTCGATCCGAATTTGCACGAGGCGATTTCAACGCAGGCCAGCGCTGACTTGGAGGAAGGGACGGTGCTGACGGTGGTGCGCACGGGTTATTCGTTGAACGGACGATTGCTGCGACCGGCGTCGGTCGTGGTGTCGAGCGGTGCGGCGAAGGAGGAGAACGCTTAACGTCAATGCGCGCATTTGCGCGCCGATCGTGCGGTAGCGGCACGATCCTTATCCAGCCATGGCGAAAGAAGATTATTACGAGTTGCTCGGCGTGCCGAAAGGCGCGTCCGAGGAGGAGTTAAAGAAGGCTTATCGCAAGAAAGCCGTGCAATATCACCCGGACAAAAATCCGGGAAACAAGGAGGCGGAGGAGAAGTTCAAGAAAGTCTCGCAAGCCTACGAAGTCCTGAAGGATCCGGAGAAGCGGGCGGCGTATGATCGCTATGGTCATGCGGCGTTCGAAGGCATGGGCGGAGGTGCGCCGCGGGGTCCGGGCGGAATGGGCGGTGGTTTCCACGATCCGTTCGATATTTTCCGCGAAGTGTTCGGCCAGCAGGGCGGGATGGGCGGCGGGATTTTCGAAGAGATGTTTGGTGGTGGCGGGCGCAGCGGCGGCGGGCAGGACGGCGCCGATTTGCGCTACGATCTCGAGATCACGTTGGAAGATGCGGCGCGTGGCGCGGAGCGGGAGATCTCGTTTCGAAAGCACGTGACATGCGAACGCTGCGACGGATCAGGGGCGGAGCCGGGCTCGAAACGGGTGACCTGTCCGACCTGTCGCGGTGCGGGGCAAGTGCGACGCTCGGGCGGAATCATCACGTTTACGCAGACCTGTCCGACCTGTGGTGGCAGCGGCTCGAAGATCGAAAAACCGTGTTCGGCCTGCCAAGGCGAAGGACGCGTGTTGAAGACGACGAAGTTGAACGTGCGCATCCCGCCCGGGGTGGACAATGGCTCGCGCTTGCGTTCCGCGGGGAATGGCGAAGCGGGCGTGGGCGGTGGTGCAACGGGCGATCTCTACATCGTGATTTCCGTGAAGGAGCACGAACTGTTCGAGCGGCAGGGCGATGACCTGTTTTGCGAGATCCCGATCAAGTTCACGCTCGCGACCTTGGGTGGGACGATCGAAGTGCCGACCCTGTTTGGGAAAGCGTCGTTGAAGATTCCGGTGGGGACGCAAAGCGGGACGACGTTCCGGTTGCGCGACAAAGGCATGCCCTCGCTGCGAGGCGGGAGGCAGGGCGATCAGCTGGTGCGCGTGCACGTCGAAGTGCCGCAATCGCTTACGCCTGAGCAGCGGAAGATCCTGGAGGATTTTGCGCGGGTGAGTGGCGATGCGAGTGAACCGACGTCGAAAAGCTTCTTCGAGAAGGCGAAGAAGTTCTTTTGAAGGAAAGGCGGCTGATGAGCCGCCTTTCGTTTTTCAGGACGCACTCTGGCATCGCTTTGCGCCGGGTGAAGGGCGAGAAGTGGGCGCATGATGCGAGTGGTGATTCTTGGTTCCGGACGCGGATCGAATGCGGAAGCGATTCTCGAGGCCCAAAGAACGGGCCGATTGGGCGAGGCGCGCGTAGTCCAGGTGTTTTCCGATAAGGCGGAAGCGGGAATTCTGGCGCTGGGGCCGCGCTATGGAGTGCCGGCGGCGTTTCTGGATGCGGGGCCGTTCAAGACGAAGCTAGAAGGCGAAGGAGAGGCGCGCTACATCGCGGCGATTGAGGGGTGTCAGCCGGACCTGGTGGTGTTGGCGGGGTTCATGCGGGTGTTGAAGCAAGGGTTTTTGAAGGCGTTTGAGGGACGGATCATCAATTTGCATCCCAGCTTGTTGCCGAGCTTTCCGGGGTTGGACGGGATTGGTCAGGCGTGGCGACGAGGCGTGAAAGTCACGGGCTGCACGGTGCACTACGTGACGCCAGAGGTGGATGGCGGACCGATCCTCGATCAGACGCCGGTGCGAGTGGAGGAGCGGGACACGCTGGAGACGTTGACGGCGAAAGTGCACGCAGCGGAGCATCAGTTGCTCCCGGCGGTGATTGCGCGATTGAGCGTGGGTGAAAAACGCGGAGGTGCGAAATGAGCTTGTTCGAGGCGCGAATTGAGATCCCGGCGAACGCTGCGGCGGCGGCGGACGAGGTGTTGATGGAAGCGCAGGATGAAGCGTGGAGCGTTGTGGAAGACGTTTTAACCGCGCAGGCGTGGTTGGTGGGGGTGTTTGCGGCGGAGGATGAGGCACGAACGAAATGGGCGGCGTTGAGCGAGCTTTTGCCGGAGGAAGCGCGGGGCGAGTTGGTGTTGAGAGAACTGCGGGAATCGGAATGGCGGGACAGTTACAAAGCGCACTTTCGGGCGTGGCGTTTTGGGCGGCTGCATTGGGTGCCCGTGTGGGATCGGGAGAGCTTTCAGCCGCCGGAAGGCGAGGAAGTGTTGTGGCTCGATCCCGGCCTGGCTTTTGGAACGGGAAATCACGAAACCACACGGCTTTGCGTGGAGCGCTTGGTGCAGCTGGCGGAGCGGAAAGGCACGAGTGGCCGGGTGGTCGATGCCGGGTGCGGGTCAGGGATTTTGGCGCTGTCGGCGGCGAAATTGGGATTTCGCGACGTGAGTGGATTCGACAACGATCCCGAGGCGGTGCGGGTGAGTGAAGAGAACGCGGCGTTGAACGGCCTGGGATCGCAGGTGCGCTTTTTCGTGAGGGACCTGCGCAGCGGGTTTCAGCGCGGACCGGCTGAGCTCGTGATGGCGAACATCCTGGCGAATGTGCTGATCTTGTTTCGGCGGGAGCTAGTGGCAGCGGTCGCGCCGGGAGGAACGCTGGTGTTAAGCGGGATTCTCGCGGGGGAGAGCGCTCAAGTGCGCGCGGCGTTTCAGGAAATCGTCCCTGCTTGGACGATCGACTCCCGCGTCATGGGCGAGTGGAGCGATGTGGTGCTCACTTCGCCCGTGTAAGTTATTGCGGAGGAAAGAAAAAAGGCCGCGGAATCCGCGGCCTGAAAGGTGATCAAGAGAAGAGGTCCGGGGGCGTGCGCCCCATGAATTCTTCCATGTAAGCGGTCGTGGCCTTGCCCTCGATGAAGATCGGATCGGCCATGATGGCTTTGTGGAGCGGAATAGTCGTCTTGATGCCGCGGATGAGATACTCGCTGAGGGCGCGATAGGCGCGTTCCAGGGCGATTTTGCGGGTGCTGCCGTAGCAGATCAACTTCCCGATCATCGAGTCGTAGTAAGGCGGGATCGAATAGCCCGAATAGACATGCGAATCGACCCGCACACCATGACCGCCCGGAGCGTAGTAGAGGCCGATCGTGCCGGGTGACGGGACGAAGTTGCGCGCGGGATCCTCGGCGTTGATGCGGCACTCGATGGCGTGGCGATCGAAAGTGACGTCGCTTTGGTCGAAATCGAGTTTTTCGCCGTTGGCCACGCGGATCTGCTGCTTGATCAAGTCGATTCCGGTAACCTCCTCGGTAACAGGGTGTTCGACCTGAATGCGCGTGTTCATTTCAATGAAGTAGTAATTGCCCTTGGCATCGACGAGGAACTCGATGGTGCCGGCGTTTTCGTATTCGGCGGCTTCGGCGGCGCGGACAGCGGCCTTGCCCATTTTCTTCCGGAGATCCGGGGTGAGAAAAGGGGAAGGCGATTCTTCGATCAGCTTTTGATGGCGGCGTTGGACCGAGCAGTCGCGTTCGCCGAGGTGAACGATCTTCCCGTGGGCGTCGGCGAGCACCTGGAATTCGATATGGCGGGGCCGTTCGATGTATTTTTCGACGTAAACGGCGCCGTTGCCGAAGGCTTTTTCGGCTTCGTTGCGGGCGACGTGGTATTCCTTGGCGAAGGAGACGTCATTGTGCGCGATGCGCATGCCGCGGCCGCCACCGCCGGCGACGGCCTTGATGATGACAGGATAGCCGATCTTGCGAGCGATCTTGACGGCTTCCGCTTCGGTTTCGACGGGACCGTCGGAGCCGGGAACGATGGGCACCCCGGCTTTTTTGACCGTTTCCTTGGCGATCGACTTATCGCCCATCATCCGGATGGACTTCGACTTGGGGCCGATGAACTTGATGTTACACGATTCGCACTGCTCGGCGAATTTCGGATTCTCGGAGAGGAATCCGTAGCCGGGGTGGATGGCGTCGACATCCGCGATTTCGGCGGCGCTGATGATTCGATCGGCGCGGAGGTAGCTGTCGGAGCTCTTGGGGCCGCCGATGCAGATCGCCTCGTCGGCGAGCTGAACATGGAGCGACTGGATGTCCGCTTCGGAATAAACAGCGAGGGTTTTGATGCCGAGTTCGCGACAGGCGCGAACGATCCGGAGGGCGATTTCACCGCGGTTCGCGATGAGGATTTTCTGAATCATCGAATAAGAACGGTCGAAGGGCGGCGTGCCGAGGAGTGCGGCGTCGTCGCAGAAAAGGAGTTAAGCAGGGCAGGCTTTAGTCCTGCTTGAGCTTGAAGAGGCGCTGCCCGTATTCGACGGGCTGGCCGTTTTCTACGAGGATTTCCAGGACCGTGCCTTTTGCTTCGGCCTGGATCTCGTTCATAATCTTCATCGCTTCGATGATGCAGACCGGAGTGTTCTCGGTGACTTTCGTGCCGACCGAGGCGAAAGGCTTGCTCTCCGGAGACGGGGAGGAGTAGAAGGTCCCGACCATCGGGGACTTGATGTAGGTGACTCCAGGTTCGTCCGCACCTCCAGCCGGAGCGGCCGGGGGGGCGATTGGCTGAGGCGGAGGCGGTGACACGACGGCCGAATCGGCAAGGGGGAATGGCGGATTGGACCCGCGAGTAGCAGCGGAGGGAACACCGTTGATATCCCGCTTAATCTTTAGCTTGAAACCCTCCTCCTCGACTTCGAATTCGCTCAACTCGGAGCGCTTCATTAGGTCGATGAGCTGTTTGATCTGTTTGAGATCCAAGAGAAGCCTTTGTTTGGTTTAGGACTGTGCGTTAGTTGGCAAATCGAGCCGGGCGTTCAAAAGAATAATGGCCGATGAATCAATGACCGAGTTGGGAAGGCGGTCGGGGGTCTGCCAAGGAGCATAGCAACAGTAGCCCCCGGGCCCAGGGTTGCTCTCGTGGGGAAAGTGCTTGGGCCTGTTCCCCAAGGAACGCAGCTTCCTGAGCGCGGGCTTAAGCCGAAGTGGTATATGCTGCGTTCGGCTGGGGAGTTTGACGTAGTCGCCAAGGGAGATACGCATCTGAATATCCAGAAGCCGGATACGTGCTGCCGATGCTTCTGAGGATCTTTGGAGGAGGGCGGTCCAGCCCCGTCCGTTTGGTTCATCGGTTAACAAAACGAAAATTTAATCCGTTCTTTCCCAGCAGGTAGCGAAAAATGTGATTAAGGATGGAAGAAATTCCTTGAACCAAACTACCCCGGCTCCATGTTCCGCGTCCCTTCGATTGCGGCGGGCCTGAAAAAAGGCGCGGCGAGGATCGGAGAGGGAGAGTGGTTCTTTCAAAACGCTTCGCTTCTTCTGCGAGAATTTCCTAAAAATCTCTCAGAAAAATGTTGACGAGGCGCTGAGAAAAATGTCTGCTCTCCCTCCCTTCACTACGAAGGGTTCTTTGAAATTTACTTTGTGCGATTGATTGGGACCCCCAATCAACAATTCAAAAAACGATGCCGGTCTTCGGATTGGCATCACTAGTAGTTCATGAATCACTAGGTTCAGAACTCTCTTTTCGGAGAGTTTGATCCTGGCTCAGAATGAACGCTGGCGGCGTGGTTAAGACATGCAAGTCGAACGGTTTCTTCGGTGTAGCAATACATCAGAGAGACAGTGGCGAACGGGTGCGTAACACGTGAACAATCTACCTTCCAATGGGGAATAGCTCGGCGAAAGCCGAATTAATACCGCATGTGGTTGATCTCCTCATGGAGATCACACCAAAGTCAGGGACCGCAAGGCCTGACGTTGGAAGAGGAGTTCGCGGCCTATCAGCTAGTTGGCGAGGTAACGGCTCACCAAGGCTAAGACGGGTAGCTGGTCTGAGAGGATGATCAGCCACACTGGAACTGAGACACGGTCCAGACACCTACGGGTG
>JAEZGX010000030.1 GCA_023416735.1 Verrucomicrobiota bacterium
TCCGCCACCGCCCGCGCGGGCGCTCCTTCCACCGCACTAACAGCCGAAAACTCGTTCGCGGTGCTCATTTTGATACAGCCGACTTGGTCGGATTCGAAAATCGTTCGTTCTTCAACGGCCTGCTAGATCCCGCTTGGCTCTCGGTGACCAGCGCTTACCTCTAGTCATCTGCCCTTGAGTCCACCTGTTCCATTTTTCCGCCAGCAATCGCTTACCGGCTTCCGGCTCTTCTGCGCGCATTTCGGTTTCCCAGCCTCAGTTTTCAGCTCTCGGCTGCGCTCTTATTTCTATTCCGGTTGGGCCTTCTTCATCCCTTATCTTGCCGCCTACCTACTCTACGCTTGGTTAAAGTGGCCGGTGAACCCCACGACTGACGACAGTCCACCGTCCACCGCCTTTCGCCCGCCGAGCCTCCTCCACCTCTACTGGGTTCTACACGCACTACACCTTGCTCTAGCTGGAATAGCAGTCCAATTGTGGCGGCGCGACACCTCTGGTCACCGATCACTTTCAGGCGTCGTGTGGACCCTGACGCCGTGGTTATGTTTAGCTGCAATGTTTTGGATACCAGGGGCTTATCTTGAGCTTCCATCGGACCCTCTGGCGCACTACATCCGCACCATCGAATGGGAGTCGATCTCAGCAGTGAGGGAACATTCTACTTGGTCTAAATTCAGCTACTTCCTGGGTTATACAATTGCGGTGCTCGGATCGCCGGAGACCTCCGCTTCAAATGTATCTAATCTAGAAGTCTATTACGTTGCGTGCTCGCTGCTTCTCTCTTGGCAATATTATCGCCTCGGCCGCGCGACCGGGCTCGACGGACGGTTCGCCTTTCTATTCGTGGTAGCGCATAGCCTCATCTTCGGGAACGATCTATTTAGTTTCCACCGCTATTACGGAATTTCGACCTCGCTATTCAGTCAGTTGGGAGCAGTCGCCGCGACACGCCTTGCAGTCGAGGCAGTCACTTGTTCATCCGGGAACGTAGCGCCTCCCACGCCATTCCGTGTAACGGCTGCGATCTCTCGAGCCGGAACTCTCGGTTTGTTACTGCTGTTCACGGGAATGAACCACCCGCAGGGTATTCTCATTGCCGGCCTTGGAGTCACGGCGGCTGTATCGTCGACTTGGCCACGATGGCCTTTGATCGCGCGGTTCGGAATTGTTGGCGCCGTGATCTTGATCAGTATTTTGATGGTCGTTTGGTGGCCGAAATCTTCAGCACTCGAGCAGGTCTACCGCCAAGAGGGGTGGCTTACATCCTTCTACTCCTTTAATCTGCTACCAGGTTCCCCCTCATTCGACCGCACCATGGCTATCCTCGGCTGGGTTGGAGCAGCCAACATAGCCGCAGCATGTTTGGTCTTTCGACGCCACCCCGCCACTGCAATGCTGACGCTGCTGCCCATAGCAGCATTGCTCCTGCCCATTACAGCAATCCCACTCGCAGACGTGCTTAGCCGGCACAACTCCGACCCTGCAAATATTCTGACATTTCACCGGCTGCTATTCAGCATCCCTCCCGGCCTCGCATTGATAATGCTGGGAAACTCGTGGGCTAAAGATGCGTGCTCCCGACCACGGCACCCTGATATTCACGCATCTCGCGCAACCGTTCCGTGGCGCTCGGTTCGTCTTGCGTTCCCCTCCGTTATAGTCGGCGCGACGCTTTTCCTCACGCTCGCACCGGCTTCGACACCAGCGTATAATAGATTCTACCACTCCATCGCCTCGATTCCAAACGACCTGAGTGTCCGTCCGTGGCTGAAGATGTTGGATACACTATCGGGACTTCAGCCCGCCAGACCAGGAGGAACCGACGAAATCGCTGTCGGCGAATTGCTTTATGCCGCTCGCAGCCAGCAATCAGTCGCCCCTTCGTATTTCCGACTCACAAGCTATGTCTCGGCCGCAAACACTCCGGCACCTGATATCATCGCCTTCCTACGTCTGTGGCCTGCCACGTTTTTTGTCCCATTGACCGGCCGCGAACTCTATTCGCCGCTGTCACAGACCGGTCAGCTTTCAAAGCATTGGATCCGCCAAAGAACAATGGTAAACACAATGGGCGGACCGGAGTTTGAACGAGCGTCGATTTATTTAGGCTACCATCCGCTTGATTCCTTCCCCGCTCGGGTCTACACGCATAAATGATTCGAAGTGATCCCAGTCGGTGTTGTGCTATTAACGAATGACGCATCCTCACCTCAGCAAATTCGAAAAATATGAGATCCATCCTCCGGCTGATATCTTATGCCACTGCCCATGCTCCTGCCCAAACAGCACTCAGGGCATGTTCACGCGCAGCCAATTACCTTAGAGGTATGGGCAGTGGAGCCGGGGTAAATAGTAGCGGAGAATCTGGCGTGTTTAGGCTTTTATCCCCCCGCTGCGTTTTGTTCGATGTCGGCGCAAATCGGGGTGACTACGCTCACGCCGCAATCACTGCTATACCCAGTGCAGATTTGCACTGCTTTGAGCCGAGTAAAAAAGCGTTCACAATCCTCTCCAGTCGGATGCAGGGAACTCGCACAACGCTCAACAATATCGGTCTGGGCGAACAAGATTCCTCGAAGACTTTATTCAGCCCCTCTGACGGGTCCGAATTAGCGTCTCTAAGCAAACGAAATCTCGATCATTTCGGGATAAATATGAATCACGAACAAACCGTAAAGATAAAAACGTTGGATGACTACTGCTCAGAAAGAAACATAGGAAAGATAGACCTTTTGAAGATAGATGTCGAGGGGCATGAAATGAGCGTTCTTAAGGGAGGAATGAGGATGTTAACCCAGAGGAGCATAAAAATGATCGTATTCGAGTTTGGCGGCGGAAATATAGACAGCAGAACTTTTTTCCAGGACTTCTACTATCTATTCCAACGCTCAGGCGCGAATTCGATCTCGCGAATAATACCGAGCGGGCACCTTGTGCCCGTGAACCAATACACCGAAGACCTCGAATATTTCCAAACAACTAATTATTTAGTGCAATTCTAAACGCGGACCTTTCGAACTCCACTATATTTTCATGATGCGTGGAGACGTTCCCGTGATCACATCCTGCCGCCATTCACCGCTGACGAGGTCATCAATTACACGACGACATACATACACGGCCTCTATTGAACTAGCTATTGCACCGAGCATCTCCTATGCGAATCACTCCATCCCGCGAATGCCATCCCCACGCTCAGGACGAGGAGCAAAGCTCCGCCCGCCAAAACGGCCATATGCTGATTCATAAGCGCCTCGGCAGCGACCGTCCATCGGCCTACCTCTACGGGCTCGGAGAATTCTAAGGTCTCTTTTTCAGAACCTCCAGCTACGACCCAAAACGAAGAGCACGGGGCGGCAAATAGCACGGCGCGCCAAGTTCCTCCCGGGAGCGCGCTGACACGGTGAGGTCCAACTCGATTCCCGTCGAGCGTTTCAAGCCAGAGCTGACGGTCGGTCAACGGGCTATCAGTGCGAATAAGGAAGTATAAATACGGAAAGGTTGTCTCAATCGCTTGCGAGCGGTAGGTCGCAGGCGAGTCCGCGGTAATTGCTACGGTTGTGAAACCAGGGGTCGGTGAATCGGGCCACTCGCCGGCGGAGACAAATCGTTTCCCGAACCCTGAGCCCTCATCCAGTTGGAGTTCAATCGATGGACGGAATGCATATGGTAGGATTGTCCTCAGGACCGGATCCGTCACCACGCTGATCGCTGTCGCACTACCAAGACCTCCGACTGTGGTTTGGCTCGGGATCGCTTCGCCCCGAACGATCGCTCGGATATTCATCAAATCGGCACGACGGTCCTGCAGTAGCGGAGGAAAGGCCCTTATACGGAAATCTTCCTGCTGTGCAAATAGCGCCTGAATTACGGCGATGGACCACGCCAACGTGAGCACCCATTGCAGCGGACGCCATCGCTTCGGAAAATCAATCGCCAGCGCGCACGCTATGTTCACCGCGATTCCCAGCGAAAGGCTGTCCAAATACCGCGACCACGGCACTCCGCGGAAAAGGCCTAGGGCGACGTTCTGCATCGTCACCACCAAGACCAATGCCAGCAATACTCGGTCGATGGAGTTGCCATTGCATTTGTATAGCTTGAGGCAAAGCCAGACAGCCACCGGAGCGAACACGACAACCCACATTCGGGAGTCGGAAGATGCGCTAAATGGCCAAGCGAAGAAGTTTCCGACCATGCGTCCCGCATCAGGCAGCGATTCGGCGCGGAAAATGTGGCGAGCCTGGTCATTGCTTGTATCGTTTCTAGAAATCAACAACCCGATCGCAGCAACAGCGACATTCCACGCGATAGTAACGACAGTCGATCTCTGCCGGTTGCCATGCACGATTAAGGACCAGAGCGAAGTAGCGGCGACCGCGATCGATGAAAAGACGCCCGCCGCAACGGTAAACAGGTTCGCCAGACCGAATACATGCCCCGCCCACCACGCACCTCGCATAGGCTTTGCCTCGAAAGTCAGACCGATGTGCAATGCTGTAAAAAGCAGAAAGAAATAGAATTGGGACTGAAAGGCCCAAAGCGTGTTGCCATAACTCACATTGCTGGAAAAGAAAATCACCGTGACGGCTGCAACCAACCAAGCACGCGTCACTGACATCCATCGCGTAGCAGCAAGCACCACAACCAAGCAAAAAAGCGCTGGCAAAGCTGCTTGCACAACCATCAGCAAGCGCGAATCCCATTGCCCGTTGAGTTCAAGCACGAGTAGGTCTAGGAGTCTCGTAAATACAATTCGGTGCTCATTATGGGCCGCGAAAAGCTCCCGCAACGAATATTCTCCCATGAGCCAGGGTCGATATAGTCCGATGCCCTCTCCGCTCCACTGGTCGACAAACGGCACGGGAGACCCATACTGCGATATCAACTGGAGTTTAGCCGCATAGACGAGCGCTCCGGCACCCAAAGCGAGTAGCCACGGCCAGAGAGCGCAGAGGCGCAACATAAGGCAGGACGAACTCGCATCCGCTCGCACGGATTCGTCAGACTTGTGAGTGTTGGTCGGATTACTCGGCATCGATATTTTAGTGAGAAGTCTTGTTAAAAGTCTAAACGCCTAAACAAACTCAGCGGATCTGCCGGCAGCAGCAGCCGGGCGGTTCAGATCCATTGTTCACGAACATCCGGTTGTGGCAGTCGCAACCGAGGGTTTTGGACCTGGCCAGCTAGGCGAGAGATCGAACGCCAATCAAAAGTATTCCACGAAGCCGGGCAGACGGCGGAGACGAATTGAGGAGCGCTCCGGACCGGAAGCTGTCGCATTCACCCCGCCGGCATCGAACAGCAGGACGCATCAGATGAGGGATCTGCGCACGGAACAAGGAAAACCGCTGCCAACGAGCACTGCAAGGCCCCACAAACGTCGTGCGTCGCTCCGTGGTGCGCGTTTCGGGCGCAGAGATTTTGATTGCACGAACGTCGGAACTTCACGTTGGAATGATCCTTTTTCTGGTGAAACCCAATCGTCGTTCCCTGGCTTTCCATATTTATCGTTGGGTCGCGGCCTACGGGTTGGACCTCCGCAAGACATGGAAGGCCGTGTGCTTCACTCCCGGGTATCTTGCCGCATTTTTTCGCTATAAACGTCTGGCGAAGTCCGGTGCGCCCGGATGGCCGATCAGGCTCAACTATCCGCAGCTCGCCGATTGGGGCGAAAGCGGGGGCTCCACAAGCGGGCACTATTTTCATCAAGACCTCTACGTCGCTCGCCGCGTGCACGAGAACTCCCCACGTCGCCACATCGACGTCGGCTCCCGCGTCGACGGCTTCGTTGCCCACGTTGCGGCCTTCCGCGAAATTGAGGTTATCGACATCCGTCCGAACGTCGCCTCGGCTCATCGCATCAAATTCTCCCAATGCGACCTGATGGCTCCGCCGGCGCACATGGAAAACCTCTGCGACTCGCTTTCGTGTCTCCACGCCCTCGAACACTTCGGCTTGGGGCGTTATGGCGATCCGGTCAGCCCTAACGGCTACCGCGACGGATTTGCTGGCCTCGCGCGACTTCTAGCCCCAAGCGGCATCCTGTATCTTTCCGTTCCGATCGGCACGCAGCGGATCGAGTTCAACGCGCATCGCGTTTTTTCGGTGCAAACCGTGATCGAACTCGCCGGCCCTTGGTTTTCCCTGGAGCGGTTCGCCTACGTGAATGACGACGGCGAGTTCCGCGAGATCTCAATCGAAGAAATGCTGTCCGCGACGCGGGACCTCTACTACGGGTGCGGCATCTTCGAGTTCAGGAAGGCCAGGACTGGGCCGCTCGAGAGCCCTGAGCCGAGCGCATCAGCGCCGCCACGCCGTTGACAGACCCGGACGGGCGGAGTCATCACCGGCCGCCGAACCGTCCGGTGGCAGAACCGCACCGGCGATCCGGTCGGAACCCGCCTTGAAGGCGCTGCCGTTGTTCGATTCGCTCCTCGATACCAAATCTCCGATTCCATCTCCTTCCCGCTCAGTATGTCGTCCGTCACGCCAGCTCGAACGTCGGTTGCGCTCATCGTGCTGAATTATAACACGAGCGATCGCGTGATCGCGCTGTTCGAACACGTCACCCGACTGCGCGCCTCCCGCGATTCTGCGATCCAGGCGGAGTTTGTCGTCGTCGACAATGCGTCGGGAGAAGGCGAGGCAGCCAAGCTGACTGCCTATTTCACCGGCCGGAACGGCTGCCACGTCATCATCAACAACGAGAACCGCGGCTATGCCGCCGGCAACAACGTCGGCCTACGGTTCGCGACTGTCCGAGGATCTGACTTCTGCCTCATCGCCAACAGCGACATCGAATTCCTCACTCCCGATTTCCTGGAACAGTTGGTCGCCGCTGCGCGTTCGTTGCCACTGTGCGGGCTGATCGGTCCCCGCGTCGTTTTTCCCGACGGACGGCCGCAAGGTCCCCTTCCCGTGTTGGGAGTGGCAAACGCAATCTTTCCCCTCGCGATCCAGCCCGTGACCGCGGTCACGCCGGTCTACGCCACTGTCGGATGCTGCATCTTTGGCGCCAGCCAAGTTTTCGCCCAGCTCGGTTTTCTAGACGAAGAGACCTTCCTCTATCGCGAAGAAGTCGTCTTGGCAGAACGCCTGACTAAACTCCCGCTGCGTTGGTATTACCTGCCGGATGTGGTGGTGCAGCACAACCATGAGCGAAAGGTGCAGAGCGTTGGCAAATTCTTGTTCCACAAACGATGCGAGAAAAGGAGCACGATCTATTACTTCGAGCTCTATCGGCACCGCACGCCCATCGCGATTCTTTCATACCGGGCGTTGCTACTGGGCAAGACTCTCATTGGTGCTGCCCTCTGCCTGGTCCGGCAATTCACCCTGCAGCGGGCGCGATGAGCCGACCCCGCTACGCCATCCTTTACAACCTCGGTGGGCAGGTTGTGCCGCTGGTCGTAGGCGTGCTTTCGACTCCGCTGCTCTTGCACGTCTTAGGCGTGGAGCGGATGGGCGTCCTGGCGATTGCGTGGCTCGTTGTGGGCTTTTCCGGCTTTCTCGACTTCGGTCTCAGCCGCTCGCTAACGCAGATCACGGCGGAAATGTCAGGCACCCGCGAAGTGATTCGGATCCCGGCGCTGGTCTGGACCGCCGTGCTCTTCGCCGGGGGCCTCGCCATTTTGGGCACCGTGGCGCTGCTCGCGTGCGTCGGTCCGCTCCTCGACACACTCAAGATTTCCGCTGCACTCGCGCCAGAGGCGCGAACGGCGTTCCCCCTTTTCTGTTTCTCTCTGTTCCCGACGATCTTGAGCGCGCTGCTGCTGGGCATCCCCACTGCCTATGGTCGATTCGGCCTCCTCAACGCGATACGCATCTCGTCGGGCATCCTCTTGGTTACCGGCCCTCTCCTCGCCTACTGGTGGCCCGAGAACAGGCTGGGCGCGGCCATGGCCATGCTCACCGTCGTGCGTTGGGTGACGCTCGCCGCGACTGTGTGGGCCGTCTTGAGCACGGAACGCTCTTTGCGCTGCTATCCGCGCTTCGACTCCGCGCTCCTCCTCCGCCTTCTTACCTTTGGCTCGTGGGTGACGGTGAGCAATATCGTGAGTCCAGTGCTGGTTTATTGCGACCGCTTCCTGATAGGGTCGCTGCTTTCCGTGACAGCGGTCACTTACTATGCCACGCCGCAGGACGCGATCACGAAGGTCCTCGCATTGCCTACAGCCATCGCTCTTGTGCTGTTCCAGCAAGTTTCCCGAGGCCACCGCACTGATCCAGCCGGCGCGCACCAGCAGGCTCGGCACGCTATCGACATGACGTTCGCCGGCATGTTTCCGTTGGTTCTCGTCGCCACGGCGTTCGCCCCGGAGCTGATGACTCTGTGGCTCGGCGCGGAAATCGCCGCCCACAGCTGGATTTTCCTGCAGATCTTTGCATTCGGCATCGTGATTAATGGACTCGCGCAGATTCCGGCGACTCTTCTACAAGCGACAGGCCGTCCAAAATGGGCCGCCTTCTTCCATGTGGCCGAATTGGTCATCTACGCACCCCTGCTCTGGGCGGGAATCCACTGGGGCTCGCTGCCCGGCGCGGCGGCCGCTTGGTCGATGCGTATCATCCTCGACGCCGCCGCGTTGTTCTGGGCAGTGCGCCACACAGCACCGAATGGATCCCTGCTCCGATTTCGCGATGTGATCGCCCTCGGCGCACCGACTCTCGGGCTCCTGCTCCTCGTGGGCCAAGCCGGCCTCGCCCATCGCCTGATAGTAGGAAGCACCTTGCTGCTGGGCTTTCTCTGGCTGCAACGCGCAGCTCTCTTGACGCTCGCCCGGTCTGTCAGGCTCCGTCCTCCTCTCGCTTGACATGACATCGACTTCGAATCCGACCAACGCTCCCGGCGAGCGACTATCCGTCGAGGAAGACGATGTGGCCATAGTCGTCGTTTCTTGCGATCCGTATGCCGATCTTTGGAACGACTTTCTCGGCTGCTTCTTCCGTTTCTGGCCGGACTGCCCGTATCCCGTCTACATCATTTCGAATCACATCCCTTGCCGACATCCGCGCGCACTGGCCTTAACCGTCGGCGATGACACGACGTGGTCTCGCAATCTGCAAATCGCCCTTGAGCGCCTGCCACATCGCCGCGTCGTCCTGATGGTGGAGGACCTGTTCCTGCTCGCGCCCGTCGCGACGGCGAGCGTTCGCGCTCTGGTGCGCGAGTTTGTCGAGCGGGCCGGCAATTGCCTGAAGTTGACACGGACCGTGCCGGGAGACCGGAGGGGCAGTGTCGCCTTGGACGCGAGCCTTCCCGGTGCGCCCTATCGCTGCTCGGCCGTCTTCACGCTCTGGAAGACGGAGGTGTTACGCGACATTCTCCGTCCACACGAATCCGCTTGGGACTTTGAGATCCAAGGCAGTGCTCGCACCGATGCGTATGATGGGTTCTTTGTCGTCCGTAAAAGCCCGTTCGTTTGTGCCAACGCTGTGGTGCGCGGGAGGTGGAGCCGAGTCGCCCGCCGCAGAATCCTGCACGCGGGCATATTGCTGCAGTCCACCGCACGGCCTACACTAAGCCTTCCAGCCGAGTTCGCCTACCAGGCTGCATTGCTACGAGCGCGCGTGCTCTACCGCCTTCCGGGGCGAATGAGAAGGGCGTGGATGGACCGGGCGCGACGCTGGCGCGATTCTTGGAAGCGAGGCAGGCATCGATGAACACAAGCTATGTGCCGTTAGCCGCCGCCTACCTGCTGTTCCTACTTGTCAGCGCCCGGCTTTCGCGCGGCCGGTTCTCTCCGGCGATCGCATTCTTTGTCACTTGGAGTGTCTCCCTCGGACTTCTTGCCGTCGGGCCTGCCCTATCGCCGTATTTCCTCTCGCCGCCTCTGTCAGACGACGCGGCCAATTTTCTGCTCGCCATTGGCGGGTGCTTCCTCAGCGGCACGTTTGTGGCCCACGCGGTGGGCAAGCCGCGGCTCGTGCGGCAGTCCGCAAAGGTGACTCCAGCTTTTGAACTCCGTCTCCTTCAATGCCTGGCGGCTGCGTCACTTCTCCTCGCCGGCTTTGCGCTCTACCGAGATGCCGCCAACTTTCGGGAATACCTTACCAACGCATCGGCGATCCGGGCGCAGCTAACCTCCACGGATGCCCAAGGCTCGGCGATCGGATCGCTCGCCACATATGCGGCGCTAGTGGTGACGCCAGTGGCGGCGGTGTATTGGTTGTATTTCCGGAGAATTCGGTGGTGGCAACTCGCCCCGTTGCTGGCCATCGGGCTGCTTTCAATCGCGGCGATCGGCAAACTCATGGTGATTTTCCTCTCGCTCACCTTCATCAATCAATTTCTTTATCATCAACGGGTCACGAGCCGGCGCATGCGCCGCGGACCACTGATTGTAACTTGCATGGCCGTGGCGACGATTTTCGTGGTCACAACCTACCTGCGCAATGTGGGACGCACGGACAACGCAAACAGCCGAAGCGGACTCGCCGTCACGATCTTCGACTACGCTACCGGTTATGTCCCGGCATTCGGCGGCTATTTCGCGGAATATCTCGCAGGCGAGGTTAGCACTAGCCCGGTTAATCCCGACTACGATCCAAGCGTGCGGCGATTCGGCAATCAGACGTTCTCCGGAGTTTACCGAACACTGGCACAGCTTGGGTTGTTGGATAGGTCGGCTACCAACCGCTATGACGGCGCGTTCAATGTCTACACCATCTATCGAGACTTGGTGATGGATTTCGGCGTCACCGGCACCTACGTCGCCATTTTTTTCCTCTCGTTGGTGGTGACTCTCTTCTACCGCTTCAGAGATCCGCGAAATCCGAGCCAGACTTTGGTGCTAAGCTTGGCCACAACACAGATCGAGTTCACGTTGATCTACTCCTTGTTCGGATTCGTGTTTTTCCCGCTCATGTTGATCTGCTCACCCTTGTTTATGCATGTCCCGCGGGCGATTGGCCGGCAGGACGAATTAGGAGCAAGTGCTGTCGCCCCCCACCCCAATCCGCGATGAATGTCTGGATCGTCTCTGCCTACGACCCCGTGCCGGGGCTGGATACCGACATTCGAATCCTTCGCTACGGATCGTTGGCTTTGGCCCTTATGCAGCAAGGGCACAACGTCATGTTTTGGACTTCGTCGTTTGCCCACTGGCGCAAGTCTCACCGTGCGGATGGGAATACTCACCGCTCAATTCAGTCAGGCTTCGCAGTGGAATATTTGCAGGGCCGACGTTACGAAACGAACGTTTCGTTCGCGCGCATTCTGCACAACCGCGACTTGGCGCGGGCGTTCAAAAGTCGGGCGCTACTCCGGCAAGATCGACCAGATGTCATCGTCGCCGAAATTCCGTGTTTGGAGCTCGCAGCGGCAGCGGCTGAGTTCGCTAAATCCGCGCGCACCCCGCTGGTCTGCGACATCCAGGATATCTGGCCTGATGTTTACCTGTCATGGCTGCCCCGCTGGTCGCATCCTATTGCGCGTTTATTCCTCCGGGCCGACTATGCCAAACTCAGATACATTTTGGAACACTCCGCCTCGGTCACGGCCGTTTCCCGCGCTTATCTAGAGTGGACCCGTCCGTATCTGTCGCGACCTTTTACCAACCGCGACGCCGTGTTCCCGCTGGGTTATCCTGCACCAAGCCCCAGCACCCTTGGAGAGGCGAAAAGCAATGCGCCGGGGTTTCGCGCGAAACTCGGCATCGGTCCCAGCGACGTGGTCATCACGTTCCTCGGCCAGTTCGCCACGTCCTACGACGTGGAGACGATCGTCTCCGCGGCCCGCTTGCTCGAAAACCAACGGGATCTTCCGCCGTTCAAGATCGTGCTGGCGGGCGACGGAGACAAAGCGCGTGCGCTGCGGCGTGCGGCAGAAGGCCTGCGGACGGTTATCTTCACCGGCTGGCTGAACGCGCAGGACGCAGTCGCCCTGCTGCAAACTTCGCACGTGGCGCTAGCAGCCTACGCCCGCCTCGCTGCGCAGTCGCTGCCCTACAAGCCTTTCGAATATATGGCGTTTAGCCTTCCGATTATCAACTCGCTTCCAGGCGAACTGCGAGAGCTCGTGATCACCACCGAAATCGGCGCAAACTATGAAGCTGGTTCGGCTGAATCACTCGCATCGGCGCTCATCCCTTTTATCAGGGACTCAGAGCTGAGGACCGCGGCGGGACGGCGCAGTCATCAGCTGCATCAAACCAAATACGATGCGAATAGCGTCTACTCTAAAATGGCTGGTTTCGTTACCAGTCTTCCAGATTCTTCTTTCAAATGACCGACCTGTTTGCTCGCCATCACTGTTCGATCCTACAGCACGATTCCCCCTCCGCGCTTTTACCAGGCGGTCCCAGCCTGAAAAAGCCGCCCGTGCAATCCGGATCGGCACCTGCTGATGGAGGACTTGGCCCGCTTAAGTGGCCGGAAAACACGTTTCCGGGATGTCCGTTGTAGAATGAACACACCACGCGGCACTCTAGTTGTTGTAGGCGCAGGCGGTCATGCCGCTGATGTTGTCGATGCGGCGCGAGCAGCAGGCTGGCGAGAGATCACAATCTATGACGACGATCCGGCGAAACATGGCACAACGGTGCTCGGCGCCTCATGTCTTGGGCCGCTCGCTCAGATCACGCCAGAGCGGGACAAGCATTTCGTCGTTGCGATCGGCCGGAATGAGGTGCGACAAAAAATTGCCGCCGCCCTGGAAGGAGCGGGCCTCCACGCGGTCACAATTCAGCATCCGTCTTGCATCATCAGCCCCAGCGCGAGTGTCGGAAGGGGGGCATTTCTCGGCGCGCTTTCCTGGATCGGACCCAACGTAACAATAGGTCGCCACGCTTTGATCAACGTCGGGGTGGCAGTCGCACACGGCGCATCGTTGGGCGATTGGGCCCAACTCTGCCCGGGAGCGCGACTATCGGGCGGCGTCAACGTAGGATCTGGCGCGTTCGTTGGCTCCAATGCCGTATTAGCGCCAGAGATATCCATCGGCGCATGGTCGCAAATCGGAGCTTGTTCGTTCGTGCGCGAGGATGTTCCGGCCAACAAGCTCGCGGTGGGCACACCAGCAAAAATCGTCAGCCGCAGCTGACATCGAAAATTTAAAACCCTTCTGTCGCGATGACTCCCCCAAGGATCTATTTGTCCCCACCCTACCTGAATGGCCAAGAATTGCCCTTGGTTCATGAGGCGTTTACGTCCAATTGGATCGCCCCACTCGGCCCGCACGTCGACGCGTTCGAGCAGGAATTCTGCGTCGCCGCGGGCACGGCCTATGCGGCAGCGTTGTCCAGCGGGACGGCTGCGCTGCACCTTGCGCTACGTGCACTCCGGTTATCCCCCGGGGATGAAGTCATTTGTTCAACCCTGACGTTCTCCGCCACGGTGAACCCAATCACTTATGAAGGGGCAGTCCCTATTTTCGTGGATTCAGACGATCAGACATGGAACATGTCTCCGGCACTGCTCCAAGAGGCCATTCGCGCACGTCGACAAATGGGGAAGCGTGTGCGGGCCGTCATCGTTGTCCATCTCTACGGCCAGAGCGCCGACGTCGACCCCATTCTTGCAATTTGCCGCCAGCACGACGTGCCGCTGATCGAGGACGCCGCGGAAGCGTTGGGTGCCACTTACAAAGGGAAAGCGCCGGGCTCGCTCGGCTGGTGCGGCATTCATTCGTTCAACGGCAACAAAATCATCACTACGTCCGGCGGAGGAATGCTGGTAAGTAACGATAAGGATCTGATTGATAAGGCCCGCCACCTGGCTACTCAGGCCCGTGATCCCGCCCCCCACTACCAACACTCCGAGATAGGTTTCAATTACCGCATGAGCAATGTCCTGGCGGCAATTGGTCGTGGCCAGCTGAAAACGCTTTCCGAGCGGGTGAGCGCTCGCCGCCGTAACTTCTCGTTTTACCAGGAAGCGTTGAGGGACCTTCCCGGCATTTCGTTTATGCCTGAAGCGAGCTATGGCACGTGCACCCGCTGGCTCACGTGCACCTTGATTAATCCGGTGACTTCTGGTGTGACACGGGAACAGGTGCGTCTCGCGTTGGAGCGAGAGAATATCGAGGCGCGTCCCGTTTGGAAGCCAATGCATCGGCAGCCTGTGTTCCAAGGCTTCCCGAGTTTCGGAGGCGTGGTATCGGAACGCCTATTCGAGTGCGGTCTATGTCTGCCGTCGGGCTCCGACCTAACGGCCTCCGAGCTTGAACGCGTGACAAGCGTCATCCGCCGCGAGTTCCGGAGTTGAAGTGAGATATCACGTCTCCAAGCGACTGTTTGATATCACGTTGGTGCTGGCCAGCGCGCCGCTGTGGCTTCCGACCATTGTGTTCACCGCAATAATGGTGCGCATCAAGATTGGCTCACCCGTGCTGTTCCGACAGCAGCGGCCGGGGCTTTACGGGAAGATTTTTAAACTGGTGAAATTTCGCACCATGACAGACCAACGTGACCATTCGGGAAACCTTCTTCCCGACGCTGAGCGGCTTACTCGTTTTGGTCGTTTCTTGCGCGCCACCTCTCTCGACGAGTTTCCTGAGTTGCTCAACGTTTTGCGCGGAGAAATGAGCCTCGTCGGACCGCGCCCGCTACTCGTCCATTACTTACCTCATTATAACAAAACCCAAATGAGGCGTCACGAAGTTCTCCCGGGTGTAACTGGCTGGGCACAGGTTAACGGACGCAATGCCCTCACTTGGGATGAGAAGTTCGCCTTGGACGTCTGGTATGTCGATCATGCATCGCTGTGGCTCGACCTGCGCATCCTCTGTCTGACGGTCGGCCAGGTGCTCTCCCGGCGCGGGGTCAACGCCGCCAATTCTGCGACGATGCCCGAGTTCGCGCCGAAGACCGGATCGTTTACATCGGGCGATGCACGAGCCCCACATTGATGGCGAGGTTCGCTCGCTCACAGTGCCCACCGACTGCGAGATCATCGCAAATCTGCCTATATATTCCGTTGCTTTGCCGCTTCGCATTTGATTCTCCCCTCGGGTAATAACGCTGCATGTCCTCCATCCCCCCTTCGGATCACTCGGAACAAAACCGCCGCCAGCACTCGGTCGATGAAATGGACGATACGATCGATGTTCGCGAACTCTTCGCGCGGGTATGGCGCGGGCGGCCACAAATTCTGGGGCTACTGCTGATCTGCGGAGCGATCGGTGCCACATTTGCTCTGATCTCCAGCCGCGTTCAGCCGGCTAACACCACGACCCGAGTCGTGTTTTCCTTCCCAGGTTTCGAACGCGGCCAATACCCCGACAATTCGCAATTTCAGCCCGATGACTTACGCGCACCCGCAGTGATCGCCGAGGCACTTCGTCGCCAATCTCTGGATACGTCGACGGCCTTCCAGAGCAAAATCCGCGGCTCCCTCAGCATCGAAGGCATCATCCCTGCCAACATCGTCAAGGAACGCGACCGGATCCGAGCGACCGGCCAAACTCCTCCCCCCTATATCCCTGACGAATATGCGCTATCCCTTTCGCTGCCTCGGTCGGCCAAAATTTCCGATTCGCAGCGCAATGCCCTTCTCAACGAGATCGTCAGCGTCTATCGCGAGAACTTCAATCGGACCTATGCTCAGACTCCAGCAAGCTTTGGCACGGCGTTCGAAACACTTCAAAACGCCGACTTCCCCGAGTATCAGCTGATCTTGGACAAAGAGATTGAAAGTATCACCGGCTACTTGGAGCAGCTTCTCTCCCGCGCCGGCAAAGATCCGGGAGAGGCAAAAATGGTCGAGCGCAGCAGCGCCTTTCGCTCCCCCACCACCAACCTCTCGTTCAAAGATCTCCTGGAACAGACCCGCCTCTTCGAGCAAATCCGCCTGAATGAAACACTCGGCTTGATCTACCAAAACGGGCTGTCGCGCGACCGAAGCACCGCGTTGATGAAAATGGACTACTACATCCGCGTCTTGGAAAACCAGGAACGTCGCGCCGTGGAAGAGGAGAACGTCGTCCGGGGTCTTCTCGCGCAAGCGCAAGAGCGCAATCAAAACTACGTTCTCGGCATCAAATCCCAAGCTGCCGCCCCTCGCACCGAATCTGCCGTCCTCGACCAAGGCCTCGTCGATTCGCTACTCGCGAACGACGCCTACAATTTCTTGATCCGACAGACGCTTGAAGCCGGGCGGAGAGTGAAGCAGATCCAGTCGGAAATCGCCCGGCTCACCGAACTACGCCGCAACATGCATTCTTTCATCGATCGCGACATTGGCGCGCAAGAACAGGTTCTCGCTCGCGTCGCCACCTCTCTGAAAGAACTCGAAACCTCTTACCAGGATCTAATCTCTAAGATCCGCCAGACTCACGCCGATTTCGCCCGCCAGGAGTTCGGCGACGCAATTCGTCTCAGCAGCCAGATCCGCACCGAGGGCGTTCTCAAGCCACTCGCCGTCGCGAGCCTCGTCGGAGGTGCGCTCGGATTCGCGCTAGGGGCTGGACTGAGTCTCCTCGGGATCTACATCGGGCGCCGCCAAACCGCCTGAAGTCTTGGCTAGATCAAGCGTGAGCAACAACGGCCACGCTTCCCAACCTCGACGGGGTCGTTGTAGTCGACTCACAGTCGCTCGACTTGCACGCCGGTTTCGCCCCCTTTGGATCGCTCTGATGCTCCCGCCGTCGCCATCGCCGCCCGTCGAAACCGACGCCGAACCCAAGGTCACCCCCGACCTCTTCCGCCCCACTTGGCCGCGCATCCTCTTCGCCGCCGCCGTCGCTCTCGCCGCGTTCTTCCTCCCGCAAGAAGTCCCGCTTGAGTGGTATCCCCTCAACAACCCCTCCTCCGGCCTCCGCTACCTCGAGATCACCTGCGCCGCCAACACCACCGGCAACACCCAGATCTTCCTCAACACCGGCCGCCACATCAACGAGCTTGAGAAGATCTCGTTTCCTATCGGCCCGAGCGAGATGGCGTTCACCTACACCTTTCCCCTCGCTGACGCCCCGCTCCGCGAAATCCGCCTCGACCCACTCGATCGCCCCGGCGAACTCCGCATCACCAACTTTCGCCTGCTAAACCGCCGCGGCGAAGAACTCCGCCGCTTCACCAAAGACAGCTTCACCAGCGCTCAAGGCCTTGCACCCATCGAGCCCACCACTGACGGCTGGAAAATGATCGTCACCGGCGAACGCGGCGGCTTCGCTCACATCGACTTCTCCCGCTACATCGCCCCGGAAGGCATGAACGAGCGCAACCTCAAGCGCTGCCTCCTCTCCACGGGCTACCTCGCGATGATGCTCTGGATTATCCTGCTCGCCGTCTTCTTCGCCTTCCGTGCCCCCGAACCCGCCCGAAAGACCCTCGCGTCGATGGCCTTCCTCGCCGTCCTCGCCGTCTGCTTCGCCCCCGTCGGCAACCGCGGCCTCATCCGCAACAGTATCCGACACGCGAATACCGAACTTCCTCCCCCTTCGCGCACATTCGCACTCGAACTCGACGTCAACGTCCACCAGCCCACCGGCGCACAACTTTTCTGGGACATTGGCAACGGCATCCGCGAGGAAGACAGCCACCCCACCGCTTACGCGCCCACTCCCACGCCCACCGTCCAAACTATCCGCTTCCCGCTTCCCTCATCCCCTTCTCCAGACTCCTCTCTCAATTCTTCCCCACGCTACCTTCGCTCCCTCCGCTTCGACCCGATCGGCGCCGCCGGCCGCCTCGACATCCGCCGCATCCGCCTCACCGACGGCAATGGCAACGTCCGCCTCACGCTCCCCGTTGAATCCACCTTCGAGCCCGCACACCAAATCGCTAAACTCGAACACACGCGCGAACTGATCCACGACATCCTTCACGTGGAAACCACCCCCGACGCCACCGACCCCATCCTCCATTTCACCCCCGATGCCGTCGCGAAAATCTCCGCCGTCCTCACCGGCCCCGCTCCCGACCCACGCTTTCCGCACTGAACGGAAACACGCGGGCTGAATTTCCTGCTGGCCCGCCGCCCTGCGCCGCCGCCATCGTGTCCGACATGTCTGGAGACGTCCTCTCCGCTCCACCGAAAACCCAGATCGATCCCGTCGTCTCACTGCAAGGCGTCTCCAAAACCTACACGATTTGGGACGAACCTTCCGCGCGACTCTTTTCTCTTCTGCGCAACGCCCTCACAGGCGCAGCCGCACCCGGCTCCCGCCAATTCACCGCCGTTCGCGACGTGTCACTCGAAATCCGCCGCGGCGAATGCCTCGGCATCATCGGCCGCAACGGCGCCGGCAAATCCACCCTCCTCCAGATGATCGCCGGCACGCTCCAGCCCACGTCCGGCGACATCGCCGTCACCGGCCGCGTCGCCGCCCTCCTCGAACTCGGCAGCGGCTTCGATCCCAACTTCACCGGCCGCGAAAACATCCACCTCAACGCCTCCATCCTCGGCCTCACCAAAGCCGAAATCGACGCCAAGTTCGAAACCATCGTCGATTACTCCGGCATCCGCGAATTCATCGACCAGCCGGTCCGCACCTACTCCAGCGGCATGGCCGTCCGCCTCGCTTTCGCCGTTTGCGCTCACGTCGATGCCGACATTCTCATCATCGACGAAGCCCTCGCCGTCGGCGATGCCCGCTTCCAATTCAAGTGCCACGCCACCCTCGACCAGATGATCGCCGACGGCCGCACGATCATCTTCGTCTCTCACGACACCAACTCCGTTAAACGCATCTGCGACCGCGCCATCCTCCTCGAGCGCGGCGAGATGGTCTTCGAGGGAAAACCCAACGACGTCGTCAATCTCTACACCAAACTCATCACCAGTCCGCACGGCATCGAAGCGATCCGCCCCGACATCGAAGCTTTGCGTAACGGCACCGCCGCACTTCCGCCCGCCGACTCCGATCTCGACGCCACACCCACTCCTCATTCGCCCGCCCCCGTCCTCCTCGCGAAAGACCTCAACGCCGAACACCTCGTCGCCGACGAACGCGCCCACCAGCAAATATCCGACAAGGAATACGCCTACGGCGGCGAACACGGCCAGATCGAATCTATCGCTCTCCTCGACGAAAACCATTCGCCTAAACTCACCTTCGTCACCGGCTCTCGCGCCCGCATCCGACTCACCTGCCGCGCCACCCACGACATCGTCGACCCCATCTACGCCGTCACCCTGAAGGATGTCCGCGGCCAGGAAATCTTCGGCACCAACACCTACTTTCAAAACATCCCCCAACCCGCCGTGCTCGCCGGCTCCGCCGCTGAAGCCCTCTTCGACCTTCAACTGAACATTCTTCCCGGCGTCTATTTCATCTCCTGCGGTTGGGTCCGCATCGTCGACGGCGAAGTCCAGGTTATTCACCGCCGCTACGACGCCATCCGCTTCGACGTCCTCCCGCGCGATCGCTCCTTCGGCATCGCCTACTGCCCCACCCGCATCTCCGTCCGCCCGCTTTGAATCATTGATGGACGCTCCCCTCCGCTTCCACCACGCCGGCCAACCCCATCAACTTTCCTGGGGCCAACGCTTCTCCGCTCCCCGCGACGAAGGTTTTCGCGACGCTCCCGCCACCGAGCTCACCTCCATCATCGCCGAGATCGATTCCGGCCGCCCGTGGCGCGACGTCGTCGATTCGCGTTTCGCGACCACCAAACCCTGGCTTCACCAAATCGTCACCTCGCCCCTCCGCACCGCCTTTTTCGATCCCGTTCTCTCCGCCCCTCCCGGAGCGATCCTCGATATCGGCTCAGGCTGGGGCCAAATCGCCCGCCCGCTCGCCCGCACCCGTCACGTCGTCGCCCTCGAACCCGTCGCCGAACGTCTCGCTTTCATCGCCGCCGCCGCCCGCCAGGAAGGCATTCACGATCACCTCGCCTTCATCGAATCCGACTACTTCGAAATTTCCTTCGAAACTCGCTTCGCCGCGATTTGCGCCATCGGCGTTCTCGAATGGGCCGGCGCTTTCCAAACCGCTGTCGATCCGCAACACCGCCAGCGCGACTTCCTCCGCAAAACCCGCGCCGAGCTCACCGCCAACGGCCAGCTCATCCTCGGCATCGAAAATCGCCTCGGCCTGAAATACCTGCTCGGGGTCCCCGACGACCACATCGGCGTCGCCAACATTGCTTGCCTCCCCGCCCCGCTCGCCGCCGAACGCTGGCACGCCGTATCCAAGCACACGCTACGCAGTTTCACCTACTCCCAATCGGAACTGCGCGACCTCCTTCTCGGCGCCGGATTCACCACCATCGAATTCTTCGCGGCCTTCCCCGACTACAAGCTCCCCGCCGCCGTCGTCCCCTTCGGCGAAAACGGTTCCGCCCTCAACGCCTGGCTTCGCGCCCATACGCCACCCGCCGAGCACAATGGCTACGACGGCTCCCCGCTCGCACCCGAGCTCAACACCGCGCTCGCCGCGCACTATCGCTCCCTCGCCGACGACGGTGTCGCGCACGCCTTCGTCCCCAGTTTCTTCGTTCGCGCGAGTTGATGAGCTCCCCCGCCGACCCCTTCGCCGCCCTCTGGCGCGAGTTGATCGCCGAAGGGCTCATCACCGCCACGCCCGACCCGCTCGGCGGCGGCAACCTCGATCGCGCCGGATCTTCCCCGCGCACTTCCTGGCGCACGCGCACCCCCGCTGGCGCTCCGCTCAAACTCACCGTCGCCGCCGATCTCACCGACTATCGCGACCGCACCTTCGCCTTTCACGTCCAGCTCCCATGCTTCACTCCGGAAGTGAAATTCCATCGGAGCATCAACGCGCACGATGTCGTCGGCGAAACGTTCTTCGAAGGCCGCTCGCTCGACGCTCTTCTTTCCGCCGGCGAATTCTCCTCCGCCCACGGACACGCCCTCGCCGAACTCTCCTCCGCACTCACCGCCCTCGCCATTCCTTCAACCGACGCCGCGCGCCTCGACGAATGGATCGCTTGGACCGAGCAACTTCTCGCGCTTTCCTGTTGGGACCCCGCTGGCCGCACTTTCCTTCGCGACACCACGCTCCCCGCGTTGCACGACGCCCTCCAAGCCACCCCACCGTCGCGCCGCTGGATCCACGGCGACCTCGCTGGTCGCAACATCCTCTTTTCTCCCTCCAGCACCGCTTTTCTCATCGATAGCGAATACGCCGCCGACACTCACTTCCCCGAAGCCGACCTCGCCCGCTTTCACCTCCTCACGCCCGGACTCGATCACGTCACACCGCTCATCGCCGACCCGTTCCCGGCGCCCTCCGTATCCGCTCAACTGCTTTTCTGGCTTCAGCAGGTCCAACGCGAGCTCACCGCCAACACATCCGCCTACGTTCAACGCTGGCTGCCATCCCGTCTCGCTCACATCCACCGCCTCACTGAAGCCCTCGCCCGAACCACGCTCGTCAACCCTTGGCCCGCCATCGCCGCTCCGGCTCAATCCGCCGATCGCAGCACCGTCGATTTCCATCTCGAACACGCGCGCTGGCTCATCGATTCACCCGACTACGCCCTTCATCTCTCCGGCTGGTGTGCGCCCACCACCGACACCAGCACACTTGTCCAAATCGAAGCGCGCATCGGCTCCCGCGTCATCGCCTCAACGACGCTAACCCCTCGACCCGACGTCCAAGCCCACTTTAACGGCGACCCTCGCGCGCTCCACAGCGGCTTCGAGCTTTTCCTTCCGCCGATCTCGCCCACCGATCGGCTCGAACTCATTGCGCGCACTTCCTCAAACGCCGCGCATCCCTTCTGGTCCGTCATCGCTGGCGATCTTCCCGGCCGCGGCCCCGTGCTTTGCTTCTACTCCAACTGGGCCGCAGTCGCTGATCCCGATCCTTCACCACCCTCCGTCTCCTCTTCCGCAACCACTCCACGTTTTTCGATCCTTCTCCCGGTCTACAACCCGCCCGCTGAGTTCCTCCGCGCCTGCATCGAATCCGTTCGCGCCCAGCATCACACCGCGTGGGAACTCCGCATCGTCGACGACGCTTCCACCTCGCCCGAAATCCCGCCTCTCCTCCAACACTACCGCGCCCTCGATCCCCGGATCCACGTTCTCAGCGAACCTAAAAACAACGGCATCTCCCGCGCCACCAACGCCGCCCTCGCCGCCGCCACCGGCGACTACGTCGTCATGCTCGATCACGACGACGTGCTGCGCCCGCACGCCCTCTCCGAGCTCGCGGCTAAACTCACCGCCGAGCACACCCTCGACGCCGTTTATTCCGACGAAGACAAACTCTCCTCCGACCGCACTCGCACGCTCCCGCTCCTCAAGCCCGCCTTCTCCCCCGAACTTCTCCGCGGCGTCATGTATGTCGGCCACGTTCTCTGCGTCCGCACCTCCCTCGCGCGCGAACTCGGCGGATTCGACCCAACTTTCGACGGTATCCAAGACTACGAATTCTTCCTTCGCCTCAGCGAACGCACCTCCCGCGTCGGCCATATCCCTCGCATCCTCTATCACTGGCGGCAATCTCCCCAATCGAGCGCTCTCCTCGGCAACGTGAAGGGCAACATGGACGATCTCCAAGCTCGCGCCGTCCAAGCTCACCTCGAGCGCATTGGCGATCGACGCAGCGCCGAACCGCTCGGCGGCCACCGCATCCAACTCGTCGCTCGCGCCGATTTCGCCCCGGCCATCCACGAGGTCCGACTCAACACCCCTGCCGATCCTCTGCCCGCGCTCCGCTCCGCCGCCAACACCACCTCCGCCGAGTTTATCCTCCTGCTCGACGCTCGCACACCCTCTCCTTCACCAGACGATCGCCGCGAGCTCGCCTGTCTCGCCGCTCTTTCCGGCTCCGGCTGCGTCGCCCCTATTCTGGTATCATCCACCAACCACATCCTCGAGTCCGGCTGCACGTATTCAGAATCAGGTGACGTCGTGCCGATCATGCGCGGCTTCGATGCCAGCGGCGACGGCTACAACGGCACGCTGCGCTGCAACCGCGAGGTCGCGGCCGTAAGCCCGTGGTGTGTCCTTATTCGCCGCAGCATCGTTCTCGCACACTTGGCCGACGGAATTCCAACTTGGTTCGACTTCCTCGAAACGCTCCGCCGCACCCAGCTCTTCCACCGCGTCTGTGCCAGCGTTCGCGTGACCTTACCCTTCACTTGGCGCGAGTTTCCGCCTTCTCCCACAAAGGTTCCTCCCGCCCCATCCCGCGATCCGTTCTACAATCCGCACTTCCTTCGTGTTGCCGCCGACTACCAGCTTTCTCCGCATCCCCCGCATCTCTCGTCTGCTGCATCCGCAATCCTCGCAAATCTAGAAACCACGCCGGCATCATTGCTCCCTGACGGCAGCCTCGATCTTCGTGGCTGGGCTTTTCACATCGAAGGCCTCGCAGTTCGCATCGAAATCAACGCCGGTGATCTCCACTGGACCGCGCTCTGCCGCGATCCACGTCCCGACGTCGCCACGAACTTCCCGTTTTTCTCTCCAGCCCGTTGCGGTTTCTCCACTCGCCTTCGCCTCTCCGCCGGCCGGCACCTTCTTTCCATCGTCGCAGTCTCATCGACCGGCGAACGACACACGCTGCTCGAACGCCCCCTCCGCGTTCCCGCCACCGCCCTGCTCCGTCGCGCCTTCCGCGGCTCCGCTCACTCGCTTCTTACCACCCAACTTCTCGCCGGCCCCTCTCACGCGCCGCGTCCCCTCCGACCCGAAACGTTTCCGATCTCTTCTTCACGCACACTCCCGCGTCTCACAATCGTCACCCCTTCCTTCCAACACGCTCCCTTCATCGAAGAAACGCTCCGCAGCGTTCTCACTCAATCGATCACCTGTGACTACGTCGTGCAAGACGGCGCATCGACCGACGGCAGCGTTGATCTCATCAACCGCCACGCCGATCGCCTCCACGCCTTCGCCTCCGAACCCGACTCGGGCCAAGCCGACGCCATTCGCCGCGCTTTCGCCAAAACCTCCGGAGCACCCGACGATCTCATGGCGTGGATCAACTCCGACGATTTCTACCTCCCCGGCACTCTCGCCTACGTCGTCCACTACTTCGCCACCCATCCCGAAGTCGACGTGCTCTACGGCCACCGGATCGTTGTCGACGAAAACTCCCGCGAAATCGGTCGCTGGTTCCTCCCTCCGCACGATCCCGAGATCCTCCGCGTCAACGACTTCGTCCCCCAGGAAACCTTATTCTGGCGTCGTCGCGTGTGGGATCGCGTCGGCGGCATCGACCCTTCCTTCCAGTTCGCCCTCGATTGGGACCTGCTCCTCCGCTTCCAAGCCGCCGGCGCGAACATCGTCCGCGTTCCTTATTTTCTCGCCTGCTTCCGCGTTCACTCCGCCCAGAAAACCTCCGCGCAAATCTCCTCGATCGGGCAACAAGAAATCGACGCTCTCCGCGCGCGCACTTTCGGTCGTTCCATTCCTCCCGACGAAATAGAAACCCACCCGCGCCTCCTTCGCTATCTCCGCCAGAGCGCCCGAATCGAACTCCTCTGGCGCACCCTCGGCGTCCGCTCGCGCTGAGACCGCAAACGTCTTGGCATCCGTCCCGCCTCACCTCACCGTCACCGTTTCTCCGCGAATGTCCCCGCCTCCGTCCGCCCTCCCCTGCATCCTCGTCATGCCCGCCTACAACGAGGAAGGCTGCATCGTCCCCGTGGTCTCCGCGTGGCGCGACGAATTCGCCCAACTCTTCGGTGCCAACTTCCGCCTCGTCGTCGTCAACGACGGCTCCCGCGACAACACCGGCAAACTCCTCGACCAACTCGCCGCCACCGAGCCGCGCCTCATCGTCATCCATCAGAAAAACTCCGGCCACGGCGGCGCACTTCTCCGCGCCTATCGCGAAGCCGCCGCACTCTCGCCTGACTTCGTTTTCCACGTCGATTCCGACGACCAGTTCAAGCCCGCCGATTTCGCCCGCCTCTGGTCCCGCCGTCACGAATCACCCTGCATTCTCGGCTACCGCTCGGTCCGCCACGACGCCCTCCATCGTCTCGTCATCACGCGCATTCTCCGCGTGGTCCTCCTCGTCCTCTACGGCCGCTACCTCAAAGACTCCAACGTCCCCTTCCGCCTCCTTCGCACCGATTTCCTCGCCGAGGCGCTCGCGATCATCCCCCCCGAGACCTTCGCACCTAACATTTTCCTCGCCGTGCTCGGCGCTCGCATCGACGCCGACCTCATGCACCTGCCCGTCTCGCACGAGGATCGTAAAACCGGCACCGTCTCCATCGTTCGCTGGAAACTCATCCGTGTGTGCTTCCGCTGCGTGGGCGAACTCTGGCGCTTCCAACAAATCCTCAACGACCACGCTCCCCGCGTGAAATCCACCGTCCTGGCTCCCGCCGTCTGATCCGATGTCGTCGCACCGTTTTCTCATCCTCGGCGCCGGCCCCACCGGCCTTGGTGCCGCCTACCGCCTCAAGGAACTCGGCGTATCCGACTTTCTGATTCTCGAGCAGTCCGACCACCCCGGCGGTCTCGCCGCGAGTTTCACCGACGAAAAGGGCTTCACCTGGGACATCGGCGGCCACGTCCAATTCTCCCACTACCGCTACTTCGACGAACTCATGCAGCGCGCCCTCGGCGCCAGCGGCTGGCTCACCCACCAGCGCGAATCCTGGGCCTGGATGGAAAACCGCTTCGTCCCCTATCCCGTCCAGAACAACATCCGTTACCTCTCGAAGGAAACGATGTGGCGCTGCCTCGAGGGTATCATCACCGCCAATACTTCGGCCGCTTCTCGTCCCGCCAATTTCCGCGAATGGATTCTCTCCCGCTTCGGCCCGGGCCTCGCCGAAGTGTTCATGCTGCCCTACAACTTCAAGGTCTGGGCCTACCCACCCGAGCAGATGGCGCACCACTGGGTCGGCGAACGCGTTGCCGTCACCGATCTCCGCCGTGTCACCAAGAACATCCTCTTCGATCTCGACGACCTTTCCTGGGGACCGAACAACACCTTCCAATTTCCGAAACACGGCGGCACCGGTGCGATCTGGCGCAGTGTCGCCGACCTCATCGGTCGCGACCGCTTCCGCTTCAATTCCACCGTATCCGAAATCGACGCACAACAGCGCCTCGTCCGCTGCGCCGACGGTTCCGAGTTCCGCTACGATACGCTCATCAACACGCTCCCGCTCGACCACGCCACGCGAATGCTCGGCTCGACCCATGCACCGCTCGCCGACGCCGCCGCGCGCCTGAAATACTCCTCGTCCAACATCATCGGCCTCGGTCTCCGCGGGCAGCCCTCCGAGGCGCTCCGCACGAAATGCTGGATGTATTTCCCCGAGTCCGACTGCCCGTTTTATCGCACGACGTTGTTTTCCAACTACAGCCCGAACAACGTTCCCGACATCCGCACCCACTGGTCGCTCATGACCGAGACCAGCGAATCGTCCTCGAAACCTGTCGATCACTCCCGCCTCCTCGAAGATACCATCCAAGGCTGTCTCAACACGAAACTCATCCGCGACCGCAGCGAAATCGTCTCCACGTGGACCTATCGCGCGCACCACGGCTATCCCACACCTTCGCTCGAGCGCGACGATATCCTCCGCACCGTCCTGCCCGCGCTCGAAAAACTCCGCATCTTCAGCCGCGGCCGTTTCGGCGCCTGGAAATACGAAGTGAGCAACCAGGACCACAGTCTCATGCAGGGCGTCGAACTCGCGAACTACCTCGTCCACGGCATCCCGGAAACCACCGTCCACTTCCCCGAAACCGCCAACGCCAACTGGGGCCGCCGGTAAAATCGCATCGCGCAGCCGCCTTCCGACCACAACATCACCCGCATGTCGTCGGAATCCACGACCTCCGCAGCCCCGCCGGCCCCGTCGGATAACGAGGCGCTCATCCGCCTTCTCCGCGAAGAGCTGATCAAAACCCAGCTTATCGTCCTCGATCTCAACGATCGCGTGCTCGAGAAGGAAACCGACAAAGCCGACGCCATCGCCATCCTCGCCCGCGTCGAACTCGTCCTCGAGCAAAAGATCGACTACATCACCGAACTCGATCGCGCCCTCAACGCCCAGATCGCCGATCTCCGGACCCGCCTCGCCTCCGCCGAAAACGAATCCGCAGCCCGCGACACAGTCATCCAGGATCTCGTCGCGAAGCTCGACGCCGCGAATCAGGAAATCTCCCGCATGCACGGTATCGCCGGCGACTACGCCCGCGATCTGAATCTCACTCGCGAAGCCCTGGCCCGGGAATCGGCCGAACTCACCCGCACCCGCGGCGAACTCGCCGAACGCTCCGCCACGCTCGCTCGAACCTCCGACGACCTCGCCGCCACTCGCGCCCGCCTCGCCGACACCGAGCGCACCCTTGCCGACCGGGAAGCGTCCCTCACCCACGAGCGCAGACGTCTCGACAAAATCTTCGCCTCCGCCCTCTGGCGCCTCGGCCGCCCATGGCGCGCGCTTTTCGGCCCGAAGGTCTAACGATGCTGACGCCCGGCGAAATCCGCCACGGCCTCGAAACGCCGCACCCATTCCGACCGGCCGACGGCTACTTCCGCCTCGAAGGTTGGGCGCTCATCCTCGACGCCGCACAGCCCACACGCGTCCGCCTTCGCATTGGCGAAAACATCTTCGCGCCCGAAGCTGTCCTCGACCGCCCTGACGTCGCGGCCGCGTTCCCCAGCGATCCGCACGCCCTCCACAGCGGCTTTCGCTTCCTCTGCTATCTCCCCTTCGGGCTCCACCTCGGCTCTCTCGAAGCATCGATTGACTCCACAAACTGGATACACGTTCGCACCCTCGCGATCCCCGTGGCTTCGCATCCGCTGCTCGGCGCCTTCGAAACTCCGCCGCCGGAAACCGTCATCCAAGAGCCAACGCGCGTTGCCGGCTGGGCCTTTCATCCCGAATTCACGCTCGCCGATCTCGCGCTGCGCTTCGGCAACACCGAAGTCGCTTGCGATCGCGATCTCTCGCGCACCGACGTCGCCCAACTTTTCCCCCAACACTCCGCCGCCGCGCACTCCGGTTTTATCACCTCGGAAAACCTCCCCCGCGGCGCCGGCAAACTTCGCCTTCGCGCCGAAACCACCTGCGGCCGCAATTACTTTCTCGAATCCTCTCTCCGCGGCGACATCCGCCACGGCAACGCTCCGCGCAACTCCCCCTTCGCGAGCGTCCGCACACCGCTCACCGTTCCGCCCGCGTCCGCCCATCGCTCCACCGGCACCCCTGGGACACGCGCGTTTCCACCGGCCGGCCCGCGCAACATTCTCTTCGCCCTCTACGGCGATTTCACGTGCAACAGCGCGCTTCACGTCGCCGCGCTCGCCAACGAATTGATCGCCCGCGGCTACGACTGCGTCGTCGCCGGCCCATCGCACAAGGAAACCGTCACCTCGCTCCCGCGCGCCCGCTTCATGGCGCTCGAGTTCGACGAATGGGAAAATCTGCCCGACTACTTCGTCGATCACCGCGGTCCTGCGCTCGTTCACCCCTGGACCCCGCGCGAAAACGTCCGCCGTTTCACCGAACGCATCTGCAGCGCGTATCAGATTCCCCACTTCATCCATCTCGAGGACCACGAGCCCACCCTCCTCGAAACTCATCTCGGCCTTTCCACCTCCGAACTCCTCCATCTTTCCTCCGCCGAACTCGACGCCCGCGTGCCCAAACATCTTTCGCACCCGCGTCACTCTGCCGAGTTCCTTCGCCGCTCCGCCGGAGTCACCACGATCGTCGAAAAACTCGCCGAACTCGTCCCGCCCGGCGTTCCGCAACTCACCTTCTGGCCTGCCGCCGATCCCACGCTTTTCGGCCCGCGCGATCCCGATCCCGCCCTACGCGCTTCGCTCGGCATCGCGCCTGACGACACCGTTCTTTTCTACCACGGCAACGTCCACGCCGCCAATGCCGCCGAAGTCTCCGAGCTCTACCGCGCCGTAGCTCTTCTCAATCGCCGCTGCCGCCGCACGTTTTTGATCCGCACCGGCCGCGACGATCCCGCCCTCATGGAATCCGCGACCCGCGAAATCGGCTCGCACCTGCTGCACCTCGGACACATTTCAGCGCACCGCTTTCTGCCCGAGCTCATGCGCCTCGCCGACTGTTTCGTGCAACCCGGTCTCCCCGGCGCCTTCAACAATTTCCGTTTCCCTTCCAAGCTTCCCGAATTCTTCGCGATCGGCCGCCCCGTCATTCTGCCGCACACGAATCTTGGCGCGGTCGTAAAACATCGCGAAGACGCCTTCGTTCTCCCCCAAGCCGACGCCACTGCGATCGCCGACGCCGTCCTCGAACTCCACCGCGATCCCGCACTCTCCCGCCGCCTCGCCGCCGGCGCCCTCGCCTTCTCCGCCCGCGAATTCTCCTGGTCCCGCAGCGCCGCCCACCTGCTCGACTTCTACCTCGCTCACGCTCCGGCACTCCAGCCCGCCTCGCGATCCGATTAATATTGGAAAACGTCTCGCTGCCCGACTTCACCGGCCGGTTCCAAAAAAAAGGCCGCCCGGATCTTCCGAGCGGCCTCGCTTGGACAATCGCGAATTACGATTAGAAGCGAACCCCAAGTCCGAGCTCCACGGCGACATCGTCGCCCACGGTGATCGGATAGTTAAACAGCTTCACTTCATCGATCCACAGATAGCGCACTCCGGCTTTCAGCGTGACCCTCTCAGTTGCCTTGAACGCCACACCGGTGAAGGCCTGCGCCGTGAAAGCCCAGCCGTCGTCACTCAGGCCGAACCCCCAGATCCGCACATTGCTCGCGCCGGCACCTGCGCCCGCGTAGAAGCTCACCGACTTGTCCAAGGGTTTCGTCGCAAAGCGATAGTTCAGCATCACGGGAATGATGTCGGCCGACGCGCCGAAGTCGCTTTGGTGAGCGTAGCCGACCTCAACCTCCACGCCGTGCAGCAGCGTTTCGGCTTTCGACAAGTCGACGCCCAAATGGCCGGCGATAAACACGTCCTCGCTATCGACAAGATAGCCGACGTTCCCGCCGACATAAGAGCCCGCGGCAAATGCCGACGAAGCAGCTGAAAGAAGAATACAGAGCAGTTTTTTCATGTGTTGAGCTGGTGTAGTTGTAGTCAGGATCTCACTACAAGCGGCGCCCCGAAGTTCAAAGCACCTGCATTGCAGAAAGAGCGAGCGGAGATGATGGCCCGCTTCGCCGACGTCAATGGAGCTCTGCAAAACAGAAGCCTCCCGTCTCGCCCCATTAGCCCCACTGTAATCGCATGGCATCTGCGGCTCACTTCCCAAAAAAAACCGCCCGGATTTCTCCGGGCGGTTTGGTTAATTCGCTTAGTTCGGCGTGATTCGCGGGTGATCCGCTGATCACTCCTTCTTCGACGCCTCGTCGAGGATGTCGCCGAGGTTCATCATGTCGGTGCCGGCGCTGCTGCGGTTGAGCGCTTCGTAAGCCGAGGTTTCGGCCGCGAGTTGCTCTTCCGAGTAGTTGGCCGCCTTGATCGACAGGCCGAGACGGCGCTCTTCGCGATCGATCTTGATCACGCGCGCGCTGACTTCCTGGCCGGGCTTCAAGACGTCCTTCACCTTGTCGATGCGCTCTTCGCTGATTTGCGAGATGTGCACGAGACCGTCGATACCATCCTTCAGCTCCACGAAGGCGCCGAACGAGGTGATCTTGGTAACGGTGCCCTTCACGACATCGCCGATGCGGAAGAACGAATCGATGTCCGACCACGGATCCGTCTGCAGCTGCTTCATACCGAGGCTGATGCGCTGCTGGTTCGGATCGACGTCGAGCACGATCGCGTCCACTTCGTCGGCCTTCTTCAGGACTTCCGACGGATGGTTCACCTTGCGGGTCCAGCTCATGTCGGAAACGTGCACCATGCCGTCGATGCCTTCTTCGAGTTCGATAAACGCACCGTAGGTCGTCATGTTGCGGACCTTGCCGCGCACGCGAGCGCCGATCGGGTAGTTGTGGCGAACCATGTCCCACGGATTCGGCTCCAGCTGGCGCAGGCCGAGCGAGATCTTCTGCTCTTCCTTCTGAATGCCGAGAACGACCGCGTCCAATTCCTGACCGACCTTGAGCAGCTCGGAGGGCTTGGTGATGCGCTTCGTCCAGGACATCTCGGTGATGTGCACGAGACCTTCGACGCCGGGCTCGATTTCAACGAACGCACCGTAGGGCACGAGATTGACGACCTTGCCGTGGACCTTCGCGCCGACCGGGAACTTGCGGTCGATTTCGTCCCACGGATTCTTCGTGGTCTGCTTCAGGCCGAGCGAAACGCGTTCTTTCTCGCGGTTCACTTCGATGATCATGACCTGAACTTCCTCGCCCTGCTTGAGCATTTCGCTCGGGTGCGAGATGCGGCCCCACGACATGTCGGTGATGTGGAGCAGGCCGTCCATGCCATCGAGATCGATGAACGCACCGAAATCGGTGATGTTCTTGACGACGCCGCGGCGAACTTGGCCGGGCTGGATCGACTCGAGGAGGTTGCGGCGCTTGGTGGTGCGCTGCTCTTCGATGAGCTCGCGGCGGGACAGAACGATGTTCTTCCGCTCGAGATTGATTTTGAGGACCTTGAAATCGTAGGTCTGGCCGACGTATTGATCGAGGTTCTTGGGCGGCTGCACATCGATGTGCGAAGCCGGCATGAACGCATCGACGCCGATCGAGACGATCAGGCCGCCCTTCACCTTGGCCTTCACGCGGCCAGCGGCCACGGAGCCTTCGGGAAACTTCGTGAGAATGTTGTCCCAGTTCTTCTTTTGCTCGGCCAAATCGTAGGACAGGACGGGCGCGCCGTCCTTGCCTTCGAGTTTTTGCACGAGGACCTCGATCGTGGAGCCGATCTGCAGCTCGCCGATGTCGATGAACTCGTTGGCGGGAATGAGGCCTTCGGATTTGCCGCCAATATCGACGACGACTTCGTTCTGGCGAATTTCGGTGATGACGCCCGGAACGATCGAACCTTCCTTCAACTTGTCGAAGGAGGACTGCTCCAGCAGCTCTTGCATGACTGAACTCATATAACGGAGACCCGCGAAACGCCGTCTGCTCCAGAACGTCGATCCACCGGCCGGTGGCCCGCCGCTAAGCGGCAAGCCGTAGGTTGACTGTTAACTGACGTGTAGCGATCGACGGGAGCACGCGGCGACGTCGACCGAACCGATAGCAAGTGCCGCGAAGGGCCGACATTCCCGAACCGCCCCTGCCCCCGCAAGCCTCAATTTGGCGTCACGACGTCTTCGCCCGCCTGCCCCAACTCCGCCTCCAAGGCCGCAAAAAAGCCGCCATACAACCCATGCTCCCGCACCGCGATATCCGTCGCCCCGCGGAAGCCTTCGCTCTCTTCCTGCTCACGCACAACGACAGCCACTTGCGTCACTCCCGGCGTGAACGAATCGATCTTCACCTCCAATGAGTTCTGGCGTGCGATCCCAAACGCCTCCGTCGTCCGCAACCCGCTGTGCGCACGAATGATCCCTTGAGCGCCCGCCGCGCGTGATACCGTGAAATCGATCCGCTTCATCGCCCGCCGGGCCGCCTCAAACACGTCTTTCTGCTCCGCCTGATACTCGCGGATCTTCGGCTGCGGCGCCTCAAACCGCTCCCTCAACCGCGGCGGCAAATCCGTCGATTCGCAGCCCGTGAAAGCAAACGAACCGAACGCTAGGACGACACCGAGAAAAACGCGGGGGATGTAGGTCATTCGAGTAAACAACTCACTCCCCCTACCACCTTTGTCATTCTGAGCGAAGCGAAGAATCTACTTCCACGCCCGTCGCCACCATCTCCCTCTTTACTTGCCGCGGGTCCTGCCCGCCGAAGCCTTGGCCGAGGCGGGTTGCTGCTGCGACAAACAGTGCAGCGTCCCCAGCCCCCAGATGATGTGATAACAATCGATCGGAATCACCTCACGGCCCGGGAAACACGCGCCCAGCACTTCGTTCGCTTCCGCATCGCGCTTTGGCTGCCTAAAATTCGGCACCAACACCGCGCCGTTGATCACGAGGAAATTCGCATAACTCGCCGGCACCATCTGCCCTTTGAACCCAAATGGTTTCGGCATCGGCAGCGTCGCGATTTCGAATTTTTTCCCCTTCGGCGTCCGGAAGCTTTTCAACCGCTCCATCACTTCTTCGAGGATCTTGTGATTCGGATCGCGCTTGTTCGTCTCGATGCAGGTCACAAACGCATCCTCGCGATAAAACCGCGTGATGTCGTCAATGTGCCCGTCCGTATCATCTCCAACAATACCTTCGCCGACCCACAGGATCGTCTTCACCCCGAGATAATCCTTCAAATTACGCTCGATCTGCTCGCGCGTGAGATGCGGATTCCGGTTCTCGTTCAACAAACACTGCTCGCTCGTCAGCAGCAACCCCGCCCCGTTCACGTCGATCGATCCGCCTTCGAGAATCATGTCGTTCACGAAGCGCCGCATCTTCAGTTTCTTCGCGATGCTCGGCGGGATCTCGTTGTCCAAATCGTAAGGCGGATACTTGTCGCCCCACGCATTGTAAGCCCAGTCGGTGATGGCGACTTCGCCGCTCTTGTCGTTCTTCACGAAGATCGGTCCGTGATCGCGACACCACGCATCGTTGGTCGGGTGATCGTAGAACGTTACCCGCGACATCTCTGCGCCGGCCTTCTCGCAAAACCACTTCGCGCGCGCCTGCAGTTTCTCAGCGCAGTTGATCCGCACCTCCTGAAACCGGCTGATCGCCGCGACAAAGGTGGCATACGCCTCCGGCACCGGGCGAAATTGCCCGGGCCACGACTTGCGATTATGCGGCCACGAAAGCCAAACCGCCTCCTGCGCCTCCCACTCCGCCGGCATGCGAAAGCCGAGCGAAGCGGGCGTCTTCTTTTTCGAATCTAGTTTTTTAACCACGGATGAACACGGATGGACACAGATTTAACCGGTGGACCGTGATCCGTGTCCATCCGTGTTCATCTGTGGTTGATTCACTCAATCGATAAACCGCTTCGTCAGGTTTTCGTAAGCATCGATCCGCCGATCGCGCAGGAACGGCCAGTGCGTGCGTGTCACGTCGACCTTCCCCAACTCCACCGGCACGATCATCACTTCCTCCTGATCGATGCTCGCCTTCGCGAGGATCTGACCGCTCGTGCCCGCCACGAAGCTCTGTCCCCAGAACTCGATGCCGGGCCCGCCCACTTTCTCGAGCACTTCCGTGCCGATGCGATTCACCGCCGCGACATAGCAACCATTCGCGACTGCATGGCTGCGCTGGATCGTTTCCCACGCGCCATGTTGATTCGTTCCGTATTCTTCCTTTTCGCCGGGATGCCAGCCGATCGCGGTCGGATAAAACAAGATCTCAGCACCTTGCATCGCCGTGAGACGCGCGCCTTCCGGATACCATTGATCCCAGCAAACGAGCACGCCGATCTTGCCGAACTTCGTGTCCCACGCGCGAAACCCCGTGTCGCCCGGCGTGAAGTAGAACTTCTCGTAGTAAAGCGGATCATCCGGAATGTGCATCTTCCGATACACGCCCAGCAGCTTTCCATCCGCGTCGATGATGACCGCCGTGTTGTGATACAGCCCGCTCGCGCGTTTTTCGAACAGCGAACCGATGATCACCACGCCGTATTTCTTCGCGATTCTCTGCAACGCCACGGTGCTCGGCCCGCCCGGAATTGCTTCGGCCAGTTTGAAGTGCTCGTGATCCTCGCTCTGACAAAAATACTGCGAGCGAAACAGCTCCTGCGTGCAGATGATGTTCGCCCCCTGCTTCGCCGCTTTTTCCGCGAGTTCGAGCGTCTTCTTCAGATTCTCCGCCGGACTAGGCGAACAGGCATGCTGCAGCAGCCCAAGCTTCACCGTCGTGCCGCGCGTGGACGGATGGCTGTAGCCCGCTCCGCCCGGAAGTTTCGTGCGCCGATTTTTCATTCCTCAATAAACAACCTTGTTCAGCGGATATTCAACTATCCCTTCCGCTCCGAGCGCCTTTAGCTGCGGAATAATTTCCCGCACGACGTTTTCATCGATGATCGTTTCGATCGCGACCCAGTCGGGGTTGCTCAAGTGCGAAATCGTCGGATTGCGCAAGGCCGGCAGCGCTTGCACCAGCTTCTCCAACGACGCCCGCGGCAGATTCATCTTCAAACCCACCTTGCTCTCCGCCTCCAAAGCGCCGCGCAACAGCAGCGCGATCATTTCGATCTTCTTCCGCTTCTCCGGGTTCGCCCAGCTCGTCTTGTTGGCGATGAACTTCGTGTTCGTCTCCAGCAGCGTATCCACAATCCGGAGCTTGTTCGCCCGCAGGGAACTGCCCGTCTCCGTGATGTCCACAATCGCATCTACCAGATCCGGCACTTTCACCTCAGTCGCGCCCCAGGAAAATTCCACCTGCACCGGAATTCCTTTCTGCGCGAAATAACGCTTCACCGTGCCGACGAGCTCCGTCGCCACGCGTTTGCCTGCGAGTTGCTCCGGCTTCGTGATGTCCGACGCCTCCGGCACGCACAACACCCAGCGCGATTTCTGCGTCGACGCGCGGCTGTAAACCAGGTCGCACACTTCGACCACGTCGGATTCGTTCTCCTTGATCCAGTCGCCGCCCGTCAGTCCGCAGTCGAAAAACCCATGCTCCACATAACGGCTGATCTCCTGCGCGCGCACGAAACGGCCATCGAGTTCCTCATCGTTGATCGACGGTTTGTAGGAGCGCGAACTGGTCGTGATCTTCCAGCCAGCTTTGCCGAACAGATTTTTGGTGGACTCCTCGAGACTGCCTTTCGGCAACCCGAGCATCAGAAGCGGTTTTCGAGCGGACACGCGCGTCACGCTCACATGGCACAACTCGCCTTCAAGAAAATTCTCCTTCTCGGCAAATCCCCGATTCCGCTCCGGCCATTCGCTTTTGACAAATAGCATTGTAAAACTCACATACCCGCAACGCATCGCTCCCCCTTTCCAATGCGCGCTGAACCGAAACCGTTGGTCGTTGTAGTCGAAGACGAAGTCGAACTCGCCAACCTCATCGCCGAGCATCTCGAACGCGCCGGCATGCAGACCCAAATCTGCAACCGCACCGCTCACGCGCTGCGTTTCCTGAAACATAACTTCGCCAATCTCCTGTTGCTCGACATCGGCCTCCCCGATGGCAGCGGATTTAACCTCCTCGACGAGCTGAAAGCCGCCGACATCAGCGTCCCGGTCATTTTCCTCACGGGCGAAATCACCGAAACGACCAAAATCCGCGGCCTCGAATCCGGCGGCGACGATTACATCACCAAGCCTTTCAGCTACGCCGAACTGGTCGCGCGTATCCGCGCAGTATTACGCCGCGCCGAGTCGAAGTCCGACCACAACCTCACCAAAAACGTTCGCGTCGGCGACCAGCCCTTCGATTTCTGCGGCGCCAAAGTAACCCCCGACCGGCTCGAAATCGCCTTCCCCGACGGCGCCATCCAGAAGATCGGCCGCAAGGAACTCGGCATCCTCGCCTACCTCAACGCCAATCAAGGCACCGTCATCACGCGCAAAGCCCTGATTCATTCCGTTTGGGGCATCCACGCCGACGTTCGCAGCCGCTCGCTCGACCAATACGTCGTCAAAGTCCGCGAGCTCTTCAAAGAGCACGGCCTCGATCTCTCCGCCTTCCGCACCGTTCACGGTATCGGCTACATCTTCGATCCCGCCGGCGTTTCCAAAGAAGGCCGCGAATAGGGTCGCGGTCCCGAAGCGCAGTGCACGACCGCGCTTCCCTCTTAAAACAGCTCCCCCTGCATCGCCTTCGACGGCGGTTGAGCCGCCTCCTTCGTCGTTCCGGCCGGCGTATCCGCTTTTTCACCACCCGCCGCCGCCCCGTAACGTTTCCGCGCCTCCACGCCGGTCGATTTCATCTCGAACTCGTCGAGCAATCTGAACAGCTCCTCCGGCTGCGGCGTCCGCCATTCCGGTTTCACCGCCGGCAAATTCAAATTCAACGTCGTCAGCTTCAAATTCGTCCTTAACCGATCCGCGCTCGCCGCCACCGCGTCGCGAAAGCGCTCCGGTTTCAACTCCGCCGCTTTCTCCAGCACGCATTCCACGCTCCCGCCGCACTCCGCCAGCCATTTCGATGCCGTCTTCGGGCCGACGCCCTCCAATCCTGGGATGTTGTCCGACGTGTCGCCGACGAGCGCCAGATAGTGCGCAATCTGTTCCGGCGGCACGCCAAACTTCTCCCGCACGCCCGCGGCATCCAGCAAACGCCACCCGAGTTTCGGATTCGCCGATGGCGGCGGCAGCATGATCTTGATCTTCTCGTCGACGATCTGCGCGAAATCCTTGTCGCTCGAAACGATCAGCACCTCGTGACCCTGCTTTGCCAGGCTCACGGCCTCCGACGCCAGCAGGTCGTCGCTTTCCACGCCATCTTCCTCGATCCCCGCCAACCCCATCGCGCGGGTGAGCGCTTTAATCGGTTCAATCTGCTGCCGCAGCGGATCCGGCATCGGCTTCCGCTGCGCTTTGTATTCAGCCAACAACTTCAACCGGTCCTGCGACTCGCCAAGATCGAAGAACACCAGCGTCGCGTCCGGCTTCTCCTGATCGATCAGTTTCCACAGCGATTTCACCCATCCATGCAACGCTCCCGTCGGAAATCCTTTCGACGACGTCAGCTCCGGCAACGCATGGAAACACCGATACGCGAGATTGAAACCGTCGACCAGCAGCCATTTCGCCATGCGTCGAACACAGTCCCGCTCCCTCCTCAGGTCAAGTGGCCGCACATCTTCACGCTGTTACAGATTATTTGAGTTTACGCGGTTTGTGCCGATCACCGTCATACCGTCCTGCTCGGTCTCGCTCACCGCGTTTCCTTCCTCCCTTCGCCAGATTTCCAATGCGTCTCACCCTGACGCGCTCGCTCTCCTCCTCCATCGCGTCCACCCGGTTCTTCGCGCTGCTCGCGGTCGCGGGATTCGTGTGCGCTGCCGTTTCGGCGTCGGCTCAAACCTTGCGCATCGGCGCACCGCCCTCCGGCGTCCTCGAACGCGGCGTCCCGTCCTTCGCGGTGCGCAGCCCCGAGGCACTCGGCCTCACCCAACCTCCCACCGATCTTCGTCTCTTGCCCGACGGACGCGTCCTCGTTTTCGCGGCCCAACAGCTCGTGCTGGGCGACGGCGTTCGTTGGAAGGCATTCCGCGCCGCGCCCAACGAAGATCCCGTCACCGGCTCCAACATTGCGATCGATGACGACGGTTCGCTCTACGTGGGCGTCCGCGGCGGTTTCGCTCGCATCGTCTTCCAGGAAGACGGCACGTGGCGCCCCGCCTTCGCCCAATCGCTCGCCCCCGAAAACACCGGCGCTCCACCGGTCGCGCGGCGGGTGTTCGAATCGGGCCGCGAATGGTTCTGGCACAGCGGCAGCGGCACCGTGCGCCAGTGGCGACCCGGACAGGAGGTTCGCTCCATTGGCCGGGGCGACACGCTCGAACACGTTTTCACCTTCCGCGATCAACACTACATCGCCGATCGCACCACCGGCCGGCTCTCGCGTTTTAACCAACACGTCCCGCGCCCCGCCGAGGTCTTCGTCGAAGCTGAACCGAGCCAAACAATCACGTGCACTGTCCCTTTCGGCCCAGATCAACTCCTCGCGGGCACCTACGGCAGCGGCCTCAAGGTCTTCGACGGCGAACGCCTTCGCCCTTTTCGCCAGAACCGGCTGCTCGCGGGCGACCTGCGCATTAACAGTCTCTGCGAGACTGAGGGCGGCTACTTCGCCGCCGCCGTCGAAAATATCGGCATCGTTTTCTTCGATCGCAGCGGCGCCACCATCCAGGTCCTCGATCGCAGTTTCGACCACCGCCTTGCTCATGTCCGCCGGCTTGTTCCCGCTCCCGGCGGAATCCTCTGGGGCTTGCTCAGCGACGGAGTCCTGCAGGTCGAATTCCCCTCCCGCATCTCCCACTTCGAACAGCTGATCGGCACCGGCGGGGCGAGCGCGTATCCACATCGGCACGACGGAAAACTCTGGCTCATGGCCGATGGGAGTATCTTGCGCGGAGACTACGACGAGGATCGGCGCCTCAAAGGTTTCGTCCGCGACACTCCCGCCGGGCTCTTCGCCTTCACCTTTTCGACCGCCCTGGGCCTGCCGGTCACCGGCACTGAAAAGGGTCTCTACGTGCGCACCGACACGGGTTGGGTGCAGACCCCCTCCGAAATCACCCACCCTCGAGTGCTCAACGTCGACCCCATCGACGGCCGCTGGCTTTACGGCGCCGTCAACGAGGTCGGTTGGCTCCGCCGTGACGGTGCCGGCTTTTCCGCCGAACGGCATGTCATTCCCGAACTGGGCACCGTCTACAACTCCGTCGCCGATACTGACGGCGGCGTCTGGCTCGAACTCGGTTCCAGTCGCGCCGCGCACCTGCGTCTTGAGCAGGGAAAACCGCTCGTCGACATCTTCGATCATCGCCATGGGCTCCCCGAGGGCTGGGTGCAATGCTTCGAACTCGACGGCGCCATTCGCTTCAACGTCGGCGGGCAAATTATGCGCTTCAACCGCATCGACCGTCGCTTCGAACGCGACGCCGCGTTTCACGAGCGTTTCTCCGATCTTCGCGACATCGTCGGCCGTCCCGCGCGCGACGCGTGGGGCCGGATCTGGATCGCCGCAAACGGGCGCGTCCAGGTGCTCGACGATTCCGACGGCACTTTGCGCAACCTTCACGAAAAGATCCCCGCCGGCCTCATGCCGTATTTCTTCACGTTCGAAGACGAGGGCGTGGTCTGGATGCACACGGATCGCCGTTTCGCCCGCTACGATCCCGCTCTGCTCACTCCGGATCCCGAACCGCTGCGCGCGCTCATCACGCATGTCGAACTGCCCGCCAGCGCCCGCACCTTGTATCCCGCGACGGATCCGCTCTCGCTGCCGTTTTCCGACAATTCCCTCGTCGCCCACTTCGTGACGCCGCACCAATCGTTCGGCACCACGGTGACTTTCGACGTCCAACTCGAGGGCACGGGCGGCGGTTGGGTTTCGCTCGGCACCGCCGGCTCCGCCGCCTTCAACCGTCTCGCCGCCGGCAACTACACGCTCCATGTGCGACCCAGCGACGGCAGCCGCATCGGCCACGCCTCCTCTTTCGCGTTCTCCATCTCGCCGCCGTGGTATCGCACGACTTACGCGTATGCCGCTTACGCCCTGGGCGCGGCTGGTCTCGTGCTCCTGGCGGGCCGAGTCTTCTCCTACCTGCAACGTCGCGAAAACCTCCGCCTCGAGCGGCTCGTCGCTCAACGCACCCACGAACTCAACGCCACCACCGGACGCCTCGCCAGCCAGGTCGAGGAAATCCAAATCCTCTCCCAAGCCATCGCCCAAAGCCCCGTCGCCGTCTTCATCGCCAAACCCGACGGCACCATTGTCTTCGCCAATCCACGCGCGTGTGAACTTACTGGATACACGCCCGACGAGCTCAAAGGCCGCAACGCGCTCTCCCTTCGCGCCCCGTCGACCTTGCCTGCCATCCTCGAAGAACTCGCCGCGACCGTCCGCTCCGGCGATTCCTGGCGCGGCGAACTTTCCAATCGCACCAAGACCGGCAACATCGTTCACGTTCGCTCGATGGTGGCGCCCATCCGCAGCGCGGACGGGCAGGTTCGCCACCACCTGATTCTCGAGGAAGACATCACCGGCTGGCTGGCCGAACAGGAGCGCCGTCGCCGCCTCGAGAGCCGTCTGTTGCAGGCTCAAAAGCTGGAGAGCATCGGCACCCTCGCGGGCGGAATCGCTCACGACTTCAACAACATCCTCACCGCCATCCTCGGCTACAACGAACTCGCTCGTCTCTCCGCTCGCGAGAACGTCGAACTGCACCGCGATCTCGACCAGGTTCATTCTGCCGGCCTCCGCGCGAAAGATCTCGTCAGCCAGATCCTCACCTTCTCCCGTCGCGGCAACACCCGCCTGTCCCCGCTCGATCTCGCCGCGCCGGTTCGCGAAGCGCTGAAACTCGTGCGCGCCTCCACCCCCGCCACGATCGAAATCGTCGCCGACGTCCAAAGCGGACACGTGCTGGCCGACTCCACTCAGATCCAGCAGATCGTCTTGAATCTCTGCACCAACGCCATTCACGCCATGCGACAACGCCCCGGTCGTCTCGAGGTGAGCGTAAAGCCGATCGACGTTTGCCGAAACCTCGCCGCGGAAATCCCGCACCTGCATCCCGGACCCACCATGCGTCTCGCGATCTCCGATCAGGGCGAAGGCATGGACCAGTCGATGCTCGATCGCGTCTTCGATCCTTTCTTCACCACCAAACAACAGGGCGAAGGCACCGGGCTCGGTCTCTCCATCGTTCAGGGAATCGTCACCGGCCACAACGCCGCCATGCGCGTCAACAGCGTTCCAAGCCAGGGCACCTGTTTCGAAATCTACTTCCCGCTCACCGACGAAAACGCCCCCGCGCACTCGATCCTCGCCGCCGCCCCTCGCGGCGAACGTCAGCGCATCCTCATCGTGGACGACGAGCCTTCCGTCGCCTCCTTCATCGGTTCCCGTCTCGAACAACTCGGCTTCGTTCCCACCATCATGCACGACCCGCGAGTCGTGTTGAACGCGATCATCGACCAACCCGACGAGTATCACGCGTTGGTGACCGATCTCACGATGCCGCACATCACCGGCGCCGATCTCCTCCTTCAGCTCCGCTCACTCGGCATCCGCCTTCCTGCCGTCATCATCACCGGATACGGCCGCGACGCCGTCCGTGCCAAAATCGAGGCGATTCCCGCCTGCGTCGTCCTCCCCAAACCTTTCGATGGGGACGACCTCGCCCGCGCCCTCGATTACGTATTGAAACTCTCGATTCAGCCGAGCGCCACCTCTTAACCGAGCGCGCGCGTCGCCCGCTCCGTTAGTCGCGATTCAGCCGCTGCTGCGCTTCGATCGCGCGCTGCGTCAACTGGCCGGCCTTCTCGACTTCCACCAACTCCTCCACCGCCGCGATCGCCGGGGTGCCCGCGTCTCGCATTTTCCGATACGCGGCCAACACGGCCTTCCATCCCGCGAGCACGTCTTCCTTCCGCTCCCCGCTGGTCAGCTGCGCTTTCGCATTCGCGCCCAAATACGCCGCCAGCAGCAGCGCCGACGCTTGCTGCGCCTCTTCGTCGTCTTCCGGAATTTCCATCACCCAGGGCGCCACCTCGCGGGTGAGCGTCAGCGCCACCTCTTCACTCTGCTCGACAAATCGTATCACCACCCCCGCCGCTTGTCCCGCGCTCGGTCCCGCCACCTCCTCATCCAAAATTTCCAGCGCCGCCATGAACTCATCCCGCGTCGGCGTCGCTTCCACCGGCGCGTATTGCGCCGCCACCTCTCCGAAATGGCCGTCGAGCCGGTCCCGATTGGCCGTCAACAGGCCGATCACAAAGCGCTTCAAATCCGCAATGCCTTCATCCAACGGACTGCGCGCATAAGTATAACGCACCTTCAAGATCGTCCCGCGATATCCGGTCAGCCCCGAGATTGTGATCAACACCTGGCCTTTCATCACAATGCGGTGCGCTACGATCGTCGCGAGCCCGTTGCCACTCGGCTCTTCGCGAATCACCGCCGACGGCAGAATCTCTTCCACTTCCCCGCCGCGTTCCTTCCAGACTTCCCTCAACTCCGCCGACGTCTGCGCCGTCAGCCGCAGCATCACTTCGCTGTCCCCACCGGTCGGAAGATCCGTCACTCCGCCGCCATACGCATATGCCGTCAGCGTTTTCTGCTGATCGTTCGTGTAGCTCACTGAGACCCCGAGCTCCGCTTGTTCATAAACATGCTCACCCGTTCGCACCCATCCTCCGCACTCATCGGGAAACTCCAGTCCTGTTCTCGGCTCCACATACGGCGCGGCTCCGACGCCGCCCACCAGCGCCCAAACCATCACGCACACCACCAGCATTCGCATCGTCACGCGCGAACGCTGACCCATTCTTTCGCACTCGCACGCGCAAAATCCACGTCCCCGCCGCCGCTACTCCCGCTCTTCGCTGCCACCGGGAGTTACGATCGAGGGATTCCGATACGCCGAATTTGCGGTCACTTCCCGCAAGTGCTGCTTCTTCGGCGAGCCGCCCGGACTCACCAGATTCGCCGTCACAAAGATCAACAGATTTCGTTTCTGCGCGCTTTCGCCTTTCGACCGAAACGCGCGCCCCAAAAAGGGGAGATCTCCCAAGATCGGCACTTTGTCGTTCACTTTCTTCACCTCTTCGCGCGTCAAGCCGCCCATCACCAGCGTCGCACCATCCCAAATTGTCACCTTCGTCGAAATGTCCCGCACCGAAAAAATCGGCTGATAAAATCCTGACGGCACCGTCACCGTCGTGCTCCCCGAAATCGCGATGCTCGGCCCGCCGTATTCCACAAATCCATCGAACTCCGTCACCCGCGGATTCAGATCCAAGCTGATGCTGTAATCGTCTTCTTCAACCGTCGGCGTCACCCGCAACTCCACCCCGACATTCCGCGCCGTAAACTCCTGCGGCGTCCCCGCCGTGATCGCCACGCCCGCCGACCCGCCACCGCTCGCGCTCCCCGTTCCCACTTGGCTTTGGGTCTGCCCGAAACTCTGCGGATAGCGCATTTCTTGCGCGACCGTGATCGTCGCCGGATTCCCCGACAGCACCGTCACTTTTGGCGCACTCAATAAATCCGTCCCTTGCTGCTGCGACAACGCCCGCACCACCGCATTCACATCGAACTCTCCAATCACGCCCGCAATCGTCGCCAGCGGTCCCGCACCCAACGCCAGATCCGGCGCCCCTGGAATCCGCGGCGCATTGTTCACGATCGGAATGTTGATCTCCTGCTGCGTCGCCTCCTCGCCTTCATCCTGCACGCCATTGTTGTTCGCATCGTTGAAAGCCCGCGGTCGCACAATCCTCCCTTGCTGATTCGAGATCGAGTTGCTGAACGCCGTCGAGAGAGCGCGCGCATTCGTCGCATAAACCGCCTGCGCTCCCGCATTCCGCTGCGTCGTCTTCGTCGAAAGATTCCAATTCACCCCCAGCTCCTCGAGCGCCCCTTCCTGCACTTCCATGAACTTCGCCTCGATCTCCACCTGCCGGACGTCGTTGTAGCGATTCAGGATGTTGCGAATCCGATCCAGATTTCGCGCCGTGTGCGTGACGATCAGCGCCGATCCATCGAACGCCAGACTCGACCCCGGCGTGCCATCGAAATTTACGCCCGCCTGCTGAAGAAACCCGCGAATCCCCGCCCCTTCCACCCCGACTGCCGCCGTAGGTTCATTGCTCGCGCCCGCCGAAGAAAACGGATCGACCCGCACCTCCGCCGCGCCCGCGCCTGTCATCCGCAACACCGTCGCCCGCGCCACCGGAAAAAACGCCGTCTCCAACGCCGTCGTCTCGCCTCCCGGCCGCACCACCACCGCGTCCGCCTGCACCTCGTATTGATACCCCACCGCTTCGGTCACGAAATCCAGCACGCGTCTCAAGGTCGTATTCCGCAACGCGATCGTCACCGTCGGCGCCTTGTTCGCCGGATCGAGCAACACGATGTTCACGCCGCGCGGCAACGCGTCCGGTTCGTCGACCTCCTCCGCGATTGCACTGAGCGCCGTCACCACCTGCCCGATCTCCACTCGCGTGAAATTCACGTGCGGCACCACGATCCGATTCAGCTTTTCCTCAAGCGGCGCCGCCCGGGCCGACCTCGCCACGTCACGCCCGCGTTCCACAAACACCCGCGGCCGCTCCCAACTCCGCGCCACCTCCGCCAATAATTCCTCGCGCGTCCGTTCGCGCCGATTCGATCCACTCAAATTTTCCGCCCTCTCGATCCTTCGCAGAAACTCGTTCGCGTCGCTATTCCCCGGTTCCCGCTCCAACAACGCCTCTAAGCTCGCTCGCGCCGCCGCATAATCTCCGGCCAAAAACTGCGCTCTCCCTTTCGCCAAATCCGCATCCGTCTGCGCCGTCGCGCCAGGCGCCACCCACAAACCTAGCATCCACACGACAAAATTAAGCCGAAGCTGGATCGTTCTCATAAGTTCATTACCGGGCGCTCGTCAGCCGTCGCACGGCCTCCACTTTCCCCTCGCCCACGACCGCCAGTTCGATCGCCGGTGGCGATTGTTCGATGCGGATCACGCGATACGTAGCTTCATCGCCTGCAATTTCATCCCCCACGCGCACGACGCGTTCCTCGTCCCCACCGATCCGCTTCACCACCGCCACCGGATCCGACACCCACGTCCGTTCCACATTCGTCAGCCAAACGGTTTCACCCGTGCGTTCATCGCGCACCTTCGCTTTCGCCACCGGAACATTGACCGCCATGCTCTCCGGCCAAGCGCGCTCCGCTCGCTCCACCACCAGCGTTTCGATCGCCACCTCCAATCCCGCCAAACGCTTTCCCGCCCCCGCCAACACCACGCCCATCGTCTCCGCATCTTCAAACACGCCCCTTTCGCCTTCGCCGGTTTCAACAAACCCGACCAATTGCACTCGAAACGGCTCCACCTTCGTCCGCACCAACTCGAACATCTCCGCCACCGGCGTATCCAAACTTCCGATTCGCTCCCTCTGAACCCCGATCGCCCGCCGCGCACTCAACCGGCCCAGCGCGGCATCATAGAAAATTTCCGGCGGCGTGAACACGTCGTAGCCCCACTCCGCATCTCCGTTCACGACCGGCGATTCCCACCGCGCCGCGGCCACGCTTTCCGCCCTCTCTTCACTCCGCCCGCCCCCGATCGACGCAAGCTCTCCTCCGTTTACCACATCGAGCCTCTCCACGGTCACAGAAAACTCCGACCCTCCGCTCGTCACGACCTGTCCCTCCTCTGAGGCGCCCGCCGCTCTGACCGGCTCCACCTCCACGGACGTCACCGCCAGCGGAAACTCCGCTCCGGCAAGTCGATTCAACAGCTCCCGCAGCACCTCCGTCCGTCCGACGAATCTCACCCGGTATCCCGTCGCACCGATATCGCTCGCCCCAAGCGACCAACGTCGATCCACGCCAAAAGTATCCATCTCCTGCATACGTCGTTCGTTTCCCTCCGACTCGCTTCGCTCGCACCCAACGAGTTCGTCCGGCCCCGCCTCGAACAACGTCAACAACACTTCCTCGGCCAGCTCGCGCTGCCGCATCACTTCCACGATCCGCTCCCGGCTCGGCCCCACCGTCGTAAATTCCGCAAACCCGAACCGCTCTCCGTCCTTCACTTTCACACCCCTCGCCGCCGCCCGTTCCCGCATGCGCTCCACAAAATCCGCCAATTCGAAAAACGCCTCCTCCGCGCGCAATGTCACCTCCGCTTCCCGTTCAACTCGTCCCAGCCGCGACGCTCCCCACCACCGCTCGATCTCTGCTCGGCGTGCCTTCATCCCGCCTTCGATCGCCGCCAATCTTTCTTCCATCAGCACCACGTTCCCAGCCAAGGCCTGCCGTTCGCGCTCCTTCAACCGAAGCTCGTTTCGCGCGCGTGCCCACGTTTCCGCTTCCCTCCACACCATGATCGACGCTCCTACGACGCACGTCACCACCACAACCGTTCCCGTCGTCTTCCACCCCGGCCGCCGACGCGCCGGCATCATCGCCCCGCCTCCTCGTCGCCGCTCGTCGCAGACCACGACGCATCCAAAATCAACGTGACATCAAAGCCCAAAATCCCCGCGCGACTATTATCGAAACGCGGATGCTCCACCGCCGCGACGCCCCGCGTCGCTTCCAATTGCTCCATCAACCGCCGCACTTTCTCATAACTGCCCGAATTCGCCCGTTCCGCCGGCCGCGCCCGATCAAGCATCCTTCCACTCACCGTCAGCTTCAGATCCGTCGTCCGATTTTGCTCCTCACTGCCCGTTCGCGACGCGTTTCCCACCATCGCCAATCGATCGAGCCACACATCGTCCACCGATCGCAACACCTCCTGCACCTCCGCGAATAATCTAAGCCACGCCGTTCGCGCGTCCGCCACACGCCGCAACCGCCGCTCCACCTTCTCCAATCGCTCGAGCTCTTCGCGGCTGCTTTCCACGCGCCGCTCCATCGCCCGCAAAGGCGCCAGTTGCGCTTCGATTTCCTCCGCTTGCCGCTTCGCCGTTTCGCTCGCCTCACGCAGCTGCCACATCGCCACCGTCAACGCGCCCAACGTCACCGCCGCCGCCGCTTTCACCACCCGCCCCCGCCGACCCGCCGCCACCGCCCGCCTGAATTTCGGCGGCAAAAGATTCGGCCTCCTCTCGCCGGCAGTCGCCGCCACCGCCAGGCCCACTACCCCCGACAGCCGCCTTGCAACGACACTCGCTCCCTGCTCGACCGCTCGCGCCCCCAACTCGACTCGTCGCAACGGTTCAAACGGCTCCACCGGCAAACCCGTCAACGCAGTCAAAGCCGCGCCCGACTCCGCCACCACAATCGCCCCGCCGAGCAAGATCGCTCGCGGTTCCAGCGTCACGCCTTGCCGCCGTGCGTTCGCCATGGTCCGCGCAATCTCCGCCTGCAAACGCACCGCCAGATCCGCCGAAACCGACATCTGATTCAACGTTCGCGCATAAAACCGCGCGCCGTGCGCAAACACCAGATGCGTCGAACGCGTCCCCACCTCCACGAATAGCACACCTTCGGCCACCGCCTCGGGATGATTCCATCGCAGACACTGCCACAACGCCACGCAGGCCGGCGTCACCTGCACCACCTTCATCCCCGCGCCCATCACCGACGCGCAAAGCCGCTCGATCACGCCCGCTTTCGCCGCCGTTAGCATCAACTCCAAATCCGCCCCGCCTTCCCCCAGCACCCTGTAATCCCACACCACCTCCTCCAACGGATACGGAATGCTCTGCGCCGCTTCGAACTCGACCACTTTCGCCTGCTTCGCGGCCGCTATCGCCGGAGTCCGCACCCACTTCGTCATCGCCACATGACCCGGCACTCCGAGATACACCGCCTCGCCGCGCGCCTTCTCTATTTTATTCAACGCCGCCGACGCTCCCGCCAACCACGCTTCATCGTCGTCCACTCCACCCAGCGGCTCAATTCCCCACTCTTCCAACACCAACCCGCCCTTCAGCTCGAGTGCACAGCGCGCCCAGCTCACGTCGCTAAATCCCACATCCACCAACCACCAGCGCCCGCGCTTACCTGTCCCCCGCTTCACGTCGCCGCCCTTTCTGCCGAATCTGTCGCCGACGCGAACAAGCCGCGCAGCAGCAACCGCACAATCAATCCATCGCAGGATTTTTGCATGAAGTGGACGCACTGACTTTGTGTAAGTCACTTGCGTCGTCACGCTTAATTTCGCGTTGTGCGACTTTCGCACGCACTCACGCTCCGCTCTCTCTTTTTTATGTCCGCTGCCCTGCCTTACAAAATCGCCGTTCTCGTTTTCCTCGAAAACGCCGCGGGCCAGCACCTGCTCCTCCTCCGCGCCAAACCGCCGAATCTCGGCGTCTGGAGCCCCATCGGCGGCAAACTCGAAACCGCCACCGGCGAATCTCCCTTCGAATGCGCCGTCCGAGAAACCCGCGAAGAGACCGGCCTCGAAATCTCCACCGCCGATCTGCACCTGTTCGCGATGATCGCCGAGAAAGCCTACGAGGGACAATCCCACTGGCTCATGTTCCTCTTTCGCTGCCGCCTCCCCATCGCATCGCTGCCCGCCGATATTAACGAGGGCCGCTTCGGCTTCTTCACCCGCGAGGAGATTTCCGCTCTCCCGATTCCCGAAACTGACCGCAGCGCCCTCTGGCCCATCTACGACCGCTATCGCGATCGCTTCGTCGCGCTCCGCGCCGACTGCGCCCCCGGCAAACCCGTCGCCGTCGAAATCGAGGAGATCCTCTAATCTTCCGCGCACCAAACTGACGCGCGCGCTGTCCGCGTGCTTCGCTGGGCAACAAACACTTGATTTCTCCCACAACCGCCGGACACTTCACCGTTCATCTCAAAACGAACCACTCTCGTGAGTAAGAAGCCTACTTCCACCGCCGACAAAAAAGCCGAAGACGGCGTTAAACGGTCGGACCACGCCCGAGCCGAGATCAACGCGAGCCTCAGCCGCGACGAGAGGATCGAGCTCTATCGCAAGATGGTTCGCATCCGCCGCTTCGAAGAACGCAGCCTCCGCGCCTACCAAGCCAAAAAGATCGGCGGTTTCCTCCACCTCTACATCGGCCAGGAGGCCGTCGCCGTCGCTTGTTGCTCGTTGATGGGCAAAAACGATCACGTGATCACCGCGTATCGGGATCATGGACACGCCATCGCCGTCGGCATGGACACCAAACCGCTCATGGCCGAGCTCTACGGCAAAGCCACCGGTTGCTCCAAGGGCAAGGGCGGCTCGATGCATTACTTCGATCCTTCCCGCAACTATTGGGGCGGTCACGGCATCGTCGGCGGCCAGATCCCCCTCGGCGCCGGTCTCGCCTACGGCATCAAATACAAGGGTCTCAAGGGCGCCGCCATGGCGTTCATGGGCGACGGCGCCGTCAATCAGGGCGCTGTCCACGAGGCCTACAATCTCGCCGCCCTTTGGAAGCTCCCCGTCGTCTTCGTCATCGAAAACAACGGCTACTCCATGGGCACCAGCCAGGCGCGCTCCTCCGCCGGCGATCTCGCGCGTCGCGCCGAGGGCTATCACATGGATTGGGGCCAATGCGAAGGGCACGACCTCTACGAAGTCCGCGCCACGATGGACAAATTCCTTCGCGCCGCTCGCGAAGAATCGAAACCGTCCATCGTCGAGGTCCGCACTTACCGTTACCGCGGCCACTCCGTCGCCGATCCGGACAACACTTACCGCAGCAAGAACGAGATCGAGGAATACCGCCGCACCAAGGATCCGATCCAGGTCTTCCAACAAATCCTCGTCGCCGAGGGCGTGTTGAACGACGAGTTGATTGAGAAAATCGACACCGAAGCCCGCGCCGAAGCCGATGTCGCCGCCGACTTCGCCGAAGCGAGCCCGTTCCCCACCGCCGAAGACATCCAAAAGGACGTTTACTGGGAGACCGACAATCCCTCCGAACGCAAATCCCAAGGCCGCCTCTTCTTCGACTAAACCGGCCGTCGTCCTGCTCCCTGCTCCTTTCTCCCTGCTCCGTCTCCATGCCTTTAATTTCCTACCGCGAAGCGCTGCGCCACGCGCTGGCTGAAGAAATCGAACGCGACGCCAACGTCGTCGTCCTCGGCGAAGAGGTCGCCCAGTTCAACGGCGCCTACAAGGTCACCGAGGGCCTCCTCGCCAAATACGGCCCGCAGCGGATCGTCGACACGCCCATCAGCGAAGCCGGGTTCATCGGCATGGGCATCGGCGCTTCCATGCTCGGCGTTCGCCCCGTCATGGAGCTCATGTTCTGGTCGTTCTACTCTGTCGCCTTCGATCAGATCCTCAACAACGCCGCCAACGTTCGCTATATGTCCGGCGGCGCCATCAACGTCCCGATCGTCATCCGCGGCCCTGCCAACGGCGGCACCAACGTCGGCGCCACCCATTCGCATACGCCCGAAAACGTCCTTGCCAATCATCCCGGCGTGAAGGTCGTCGTTCCTTCGACGCCCTACGATGCGAAGGGCCTGCTCAAATCGGCCATCCGCGACAACGATCCCGTCTTCTTCCTGGAAAACACCCTGCTCTACGGCGAAAAGGGCGAAGTTCCCGAGGGCGAATACGTCATTCCGCTCGGACAGGCTGACCTCAAACGCGAGGGCACCGATCTCACGATCGTCACTTACGGTCGTTCCGTCCTCCATTCGCTCAAGGCCGCCGAGATCCTCGAGAAGGAACACGACGTCTCCGTCGAAATCGTCGATCTCCGCACGATCCGCCCGCTCGACGTCGACACGGTCCTCAAGTCGGTTGCGAAGACCCACCGCGTCCTCATCGTCGAAGAACAAAAACCTTTCGCCAGCGTCGGCTCGCAACTCGCGTTCATGATCCAGAAGGAAGCGTTCGACGAACTCGACGCGCCCATCAACCGCCTCGCCACCGTCGACGCCCCCGCGATCTACAGCCCGCCGGTTGAAATCGAACAACTCCCCAACCCGCAGCGCGTCCTCAAAGCCGCCCTCGAAACCCTCGCCTAATCTCCTGCTCCGGGCTCTCCGCTCTAGGCTCTAAGCTCTCTCCTATGGCCAACATCATCGACATGCCGAAACTCAGCGACACCATGACCGTGGGCACCCTGGTCAAGTGGCTGAAAAAGGAAGGCGACGCCGTTAAGACCGGCGACATGCTCGCCGAGGTCGAAACCGATAAGGCCACGATGGAGCTCGAGAGCTTCTTCGACGGGAAAATTCTCAAGATCTTCGTCGCCGACGGCTCCCAGGTCGCCATCGGCGATCCGCTCTGCGCCATCGGCAAGGAAGGCGAAAAAGTCGACGCCCCCGCCCCGAAAGCCGCGCCCGCTCCCGTCGCAAAATCGTCCGACGACGCCAAGCCCTCCGGCGAAGGCGCCGCGACCACCTCGAAAAACGAGACCGAAGCCCAGCCCGCCAAACTTCCTGCGTCCGCGCCGGCCACCGCCGCGCCCGCTCCCGCGCCGACTACATCGTCTTCCCGCCCTGAAGGCGCGCGCGTCAAAATCTCCCCGCTGGCCCGCAAACTCGCCGAAGAAAAAGGCATCGACTACTCTCAAGTCACCGGCTCCGGCCCCGGCGGTCGCATCGTTCGCGCCGATATCCTTGCCGCCGAAAAGAATCCGCCCGCCAAAAAATCCGGCGGCGCCTCTTTCAACGGCGGCACTCCTGCGCGCACCGGTCCGATTCAAGACGAACGCACCGTTCCCGTTTCCAACATGCGCGGCGCCATCGCCCGCCGCCTGCTCGAGTCGAAGACGCAGTATCCGCATTTCTACGTCGAAATCGAAATCGACGCCGCCCCGCTCCTCGCCCTCCGCGAGCAGCTCAACACCGGCCTCGAAAAAGAAGGCGTCAAACTCTCCGTCAACGACTTCATCCTCAAAGCCAGCGCCGAAGCCCTCCGCCGCGTTCCTCAGGTCAACGCGTCTTGGGAAACCGCGCCCAACGGTCAGGGCCAAATCCGCTACCACGGCGCCGCCCACGTGTCGTTCGCTGTCGCGATCGAAGACGGCCTCATCACCCCCGTCGTCCGCGACGCCCACCAGAAGTCCGTTTTCCAAATCAGCACCGAAGCCAAATCGCTCGGCAAACAGGCGAAGGAAAAGAAGCTCAAGCCGGAGCAGTTCACCGGCGGCACCTTCTGCGTTTCCAACATGGGCATGATGGGCGTCTCGCGTTTCAGCGCGATCATCAACCCGCCCAACGCCGCCATTCTCGCCGTCGGCTCCACGATCAAGAAGCCCGTCGTGAAAAACGACCAGATCGTCGTCGGTCAGGTCATGGCTCTCACGCTTTCGTGTGATCATCGCGTCGTCGACGGCGCGGTCGGCGCTCAATACCTCTCCGCGCTCAAGCAGCTGCTCGAGTCGCCCGCGCTCCTCCTGGTCTGAGCCGCTCGCGCGCGGGAAAATCCCTTTCGCCCACGGATAGACCTTCGGGTCTATTCGTGTTGATTCGTGATTGAATCCCCGCTGCCCGTGCCTCGCCCCGTCAACGTCATCGTCGCCTGCGCCGAAAACCACGTGATCGGCCGCAACGGCCAACTACCGTGGCGCATTCCCGAAGACTGGCGCTTCTTTAAAAAACAAACCGCCGGCACCACCGTCGTTCTCGGCCGCATCAGCTTCCAATCCTGGAAAAGCATCCTCGACGACGATCGCCACGCCATCGTTCTCACGCGCGATCGCACGCTCGCCCGCGATCGGGTTCAAGTCGCGCACTCCTTGCCAGCCGCGCTCGCCCTCGCCGAACAATCTCCGCGCGACATCTACATCTGCGGCGGGCAACGCATCTTCGAGGAAGCACTCTCCCTTCCCCAAGCCGAACGTCTCTACCTCACGCTCATCCACGCGAACGTCGAGGGCGACCGCACGTTCCCAGAATGGCGCCACGAGTTTCCCCGCGTAATTTCCCAACGCGAAAGCGCCGACGAAGACTTCCGCTACACGTTCCACACTCTCGCTCGCTAGGCGCCCGCATCGCGAGCCCGGCGTCAGCGGCAGCACGAACGTAAACTCCGCTCCGCGCCCCACGCCCCCAAACGACGTGCCTTCCCCTCAACCGGGTCCCACGTCCGAACGATTTTGCGGTTTCGGTGCCTGCGTCCCCGCCGATTTCCGTTTCGCCCGGCTCGCACCGACTGCCACCGCGATTACCACAGCCACGCCCAACACGATCAAAATGGTTTCGATGCCCATGATCGCACCGTAAGTCGCTTCAAGCCCCCTCGCCATCGGTGTCCGACCCGAACGCCCCCTCAGGCCCTCGCGTAAGACCCAGGGCCGTTGCCCGCTTCTCGCGATCTGTTAAACCGGGACTTCGCCAGAACGTGAAACCAAGCGCAGCGCTCCGCCTCAGGTGTGCGTATCCGCACTGCGGGCTCGCCGACGCTGCCACCACCACCCCGCCGCACAAAGCGCCACGGTCCACCACGCATACGTCGCCGGCTCCGGAACGAGCACGCCGATAGGCGCAAACTCTTCGAAGTGCAACTGGGCGCCACTGTAGTTGATGTCCTTCACGATCAACTGTCCGTCGAGCCGGTTGTTCCGATTGTTCAGCGTCATCTCCGGCGCCAGGATGCTGCCGAAGAAATCGCCGTTATTTCCAATCGTCACACTTCCGGTGCCGTTGAAATTCCAGAGCAGATGCCCGCCAACGTTCCCGTTGTCGTTAAAGTTATACCCGCTGAAGAGCGTCCGCCCGTCCGCATTGATGACGTTCACCACCGCCGTCTGGTTGGCCGCCAGATTGAACGCCACGTTGTTCACATTGTTTATCCCATTGTAGCTGCTCTGGCCCAGCTTCGAAGCATCCAGCTGGAACACCACCACGCCCGGCTGCGACGACGAAGATGTGAACGTCAGCGTCTGGTTCCCTTGATTCACCGCGATCGTCCCGGTCTGGGCCGCGTTCTTCAAGGTCTGCGAAATCGAAATCGCCTGCGACTGAATCGTCGCCCAGTTCCAGTTCGCCGGCCCCGGATTCGTCTTCGGGTTACTCGTATCCGCATTCAGGATCAGCTTCCCGCTCGAGGACGTTACCTGATTGCCGGAAACGGTCAGGTGCGAGTTCTTGGACGAATTGACCGACGCGTAGCCCCGCTGGAGGTGCGAGTCGTTCTGCAGAGTCAGCTTCCCCGAAACGAAAAGCGTAGGATCCGCGCCCGCCCCGTGATGCGAGGCCACCGGAGTGCTGCTGAGCGTGAGATTTCCTCTTACCGCCAAACTCCCTTCAATCGAGTGTCCGCTGAAACTCGCGTTCCCAAAAGCGACCAAATTGTAGTCGCGCACCAAGCTGTCGAAGATGTTAACCGCATGTGCCGTGGTCTGAGCCCACGCAGCCGAAGCCGGAGCCAAAAGGGCCGCAGCTAAGAATACCCAGGACTTATAGGGTATTATCCTCATCATGTGCTGACAAAAAGGCCTAATCCTCATATCGTCAATGGTCTGTTCGACAATTAACGCGGGAAATTAAGGAGCCGAGTCAGAAGCGACACAAAAAGATGCTAAATCTTCCGCTCCACGCCGATGAAGCATCTCTGATCGCCCCGGCGGGTCGAAAATCGCGGCCCCACAACCTCTTTCGCAACTCACCCGCGCTTCGCCGCCGCAGCGCGCGCCTTCGATTCCGCCGCTCTTAGCAATTCGCTCTCTTCTTGAGCGCGCCGGGTCTTTGTCGCCTCTTCAATGGCCGCCTGTGCCGCTTGGTCGCCTTGATCCGCCAAGGCAAGCGCCCGCCAGAAAACCGCCGACGCATATCCACGCGCGTCTTCCGGAAGGGCATCCAACAACGAAATGGCTTCCGCCGCCTGGCCCTGCCGCCACCGCACCGCCGCCAGCGCCACCTTCGCTTCGTGCGTCTCAGGATTCTGCGCATGCAACCGCTCCGCTTCCTTCACGATCTCCGGCGTCGCGCGATTGAGGATACAGCTCAAGTTCACCCGTGCAGCCGCGAGTTCCACATTCTCCGGCTCCTGCCGCACCCATCGTTCATGCAGTTGCCACAATTTCTGCAGATCGGGCCGCGACGCATAAATACCTCTCAACGCCACATAAGCCCACAGCGATTTCGGCTGTCGCTCCACCACCGTTTGCAACGCCCGCTCCAAGCCGTCGCTATCCTCCCAGGCCGACGCCAGCCGCACCAGCGCCCGCAACCCCGTCAGCGAATCCCGGCACGCATTCAACGCGTCCTGCCACGTCGCCCGGCCATTCGCATCCGTGTAACGCATCCGCTGCAAACGCGATGCGATCGCCAGCGTGATCGCATCTCGCGACCACACCCCCCATGCGCCTTGACGCAGCCGCGCCTCCAGCCGGTCGAGATCGCCCACGCGCGCCGCCAACTCCGCCGCCGCTTCCGCCACCGGCGCAGCATAGCTGATCTCATCGCCCAGCGTATCAACCCACACCAACGCTTCCCGCGCCTGCCCGATATCCGCAAACCAGCGCACCAACATCGCCGCATCGTCCGCATTCGCTTCTGAGGCCACCTTCAACGCCTCCACCAACTGCTGCCAGCCCGGCAATTCCGGACTCGAGAAATCCGCCACCGCTCCCGGCGCGAACCGCTCCAGCAAGAACGTCATCGTATCGATCGCCCACCGCTCGTCATGCTGCCGCGCCGCATCTTTCAACAACTCCAACGCCGCTCGCACGCGCACAGTCGGATCGGCTGTCAACCGCCGCAACTCCTCCCGCGCCGCGTCGCGTTTCCCCTCGTCCACGCTCCACACGCGCACCGCCGCATGTTCGAATTGCGCCAACGGATTCGACGGAGCGATCTGCACCAATTGAGCGAGATTCGCCTCTGCTTCATCCCCGCGTCGCATCGCCATCGCCAGCGACGCCGCCAACCGGAAATACGCCGCGTCGTCCCGCGCCGCTTCGTCGATTTTCTCCAGCGTCGCCACCGCCACATCAAACCGGTCCAGCCTCAACGCGTCGCCGATCAGAGCCAGCTTCACCGCCGTATCCTCCGGACTCAGCTGCGCCAGCCTTTGCCGCGCCAACAGCACTTCCGGCGCGCCGATCTGCGCCAGCACATCCGTCGCTTCGCGCCACGTCCCCACATCATTGGGGCCCATTTCGAATACTCGCCGCAGCGCGAGCGCCGCATTCCGATAATCGTTGTGCGCCGCGAACTCCCTCGCCTGTTCCAGCGCTTGGGTCCGCTGCCATTTTTGCCAAACCGGCCGGCCATAAACCCACCCCGCCCACCCGAGCGCCACCAAAAGGATCAGCCCACCCGCGACCTTGCACAGGTCCCGCTGCTGCTCACTCAGCTCATTCCAGAAGTTTAACACGCGTTCACGCATTGGGTTTGAAGTTGGAGGCTCTCGACGAACGAAATTCGAATCACAACCAACCCACTCCGGCGGCGGCACAAGTCCGAAGTGCTACCGTCGGTCAAACAACCGCGGCGCCCAGTCGCGCAGCCACGCCCGCGCCGCCGCCTCATCCGACTCCGGCGTCACCAATGCAAGATACGCCGCATCCCCGCGTCGTCGTCCTTCGAGCACCCGCTCCAGCCGCCAACGCGGCATATTCGACACATCCGAACGCGTCTCGCGCGGCCGCCCCAGCCACGCGTCCCAGTGACAATAAAAAACATGCCAGCTCCGCCCGCGCGCGTCCACCCGCCCCACCTCGAAAGTCACCCGCGCGCCGTCGATCTCCAAGGTCAATGGTTCCTGCAGTTTCGGATCTCCCAGCCCCGCCGCCGGCAAACAAATCGACGGATCGTGCACTTCCGCACTCAACGCCGTCGCACTGTCCCCGTCCCAAGTCACCAGCAACGCATACGATCGATCCCGCGCGCCTCCTTCATCGCGCATCAATCCCGCCGTCATGCTGGGCCGCAGCAACTCCTTTGCCCTTTCCGGAAACTCGTAAACCTCCCAGTCGCCCGCCGGCTGAACCAAACGCCATTTTGTGCGCGTCTGCGCCTCCGCCTCGTGCCACCCAAACCACGCCAAGGGCGTGAGTGCCGCGATCACCCCCGCCCCCGCGGCGATCCATCCCGCTTTCGTTCCGCCAGCCGCTCCGCCCTCACTCGCGCGTGTCGTCTTTGGCATCTTCGCTTTTCTCCCGCCCCACACCCACGCGAGCACCGCCACCGCCAAAAGCGTCCCCACCATCTCCAAACTTCCCGCGCGATCATGCCATCGCGCACTCGCCGCCGGCGAATCCACCGCCGCCACCCACGTCAGCGCCACCGTGCGAATCAAATTCCCCACCACCGCCACCAGCAGCGCGGTCGCCGCCAGTCCGCAGCGACGCGGCCAGCTCAGCACGAACAACTCACCAAAAAACCACCCCGCCATCCACACGGCCTGCAGCGACCTCAATCCACTGCACGCTTCGTCGATTCCCACATACCCGGTCGCCACTTCGATCACGTTGCCACTCACCACCGCCGGATTTCCGAGCATCGACACCACGTTCGCCGCCAGCTGCGCATTCATGCTCACCAATCCCGCAACCAATCGCGTCGTCGTTGCCGCCGGCCACGTCAACGCCGTCGCTGCAAACAGCACCGGAAACAAAAAATGCACCGTCCGCCGCCGCCCGCCCTCCAGCGCGACCAACGCCAGCGTCGCCGCCGCCACCACGCCAAACGTCACCCACTGCGCCAGCGGCCAAAGACCGTTCGCTTCCAGGATCGTCAGCAACAACGGCAACGCCGCCAGCGCCGTGATCAACACCACCCAGGTCAGCGCCCGTCCCGCTGCCCCCAAGGTTTCCCTCGCCGGCGCCCACCGTGCGCGTTCGCTCGCCAAATAGCACACGAGCAACGGCACCGCCCAGCCATACGACTGCTCCACGCTCGCCGACCACGCGGGGGTCAACCGCCACAAAAACGGCAGCCAAAGCAACACCACCGCCACCGTCCACACGCGGCGCAGCCCCGGCTCACGCCGTTCCGCTGCTTCCACGGGGCTCGTTACCATCGTCGTCATCGCGCGCCACCACGCGACCGGCTGTCCGAATCCGCGTCAATCCTCGCGTGGAGTCCCCACCCGGCCCGAATCGGCTTTTACCGCCTGCTATCGCACGAGCGAAATCCCCGCCCGGACGCTTTCCGCCTCCTGATCGTAGGAAAGCAAGCTCTCGCCGAAACCGTTGAAGTATTGAATAATCAAATACGTTTCAAAATTCAACAGCCGCGTCCGGATCGGCAGATTCAAATCGAGCTGCACGGTCGGATGCTGAAAGTCATTCCCCGCCCACAGGCTCGCCATCAGCGACGGCCCGTCGTTCCGCCCCAGCACCAGGCTCAGCTTTCCGAAACCGCGATATTCCTCGATGTCCGGATTGTCCTCCAGCGTGCCAACGTAACCGAACACCTCCGGCATCACCAGCAGATGCCAGCCTTCGAGATCTCCGAACGCGAACACCGGTCGCGCATACAGCATGTTCAAACTCCGCGAAACCGGCCCGTCGCGTCCGTTCGACTCGTGCTTGAACGCCGCTTGCACCCCCAGCCACGTAAACCACCGCTCGCTGTCCTCCGGATGCGGCGTGAGCGCCTCATACATGAGTTCCGGCATGTAACTCGTGTCGTAGAACGGGCTCGACTCTCCATCGATATTCCAAAGCGAACGCTGCGTATAACCCAGATGCAGCGTCCTCATCAGCCGCTGCGGCGCCACATCGCGAAAATCCAGCAACTTGCATTTGAAGCTCACCTGAAACTTCGCCGCCGGCGCGTCCGGCCCATAGATGAAATAGATCGGCTCATGCGGCGCCAATCGGTCCGCAAACGTCCGCTGAATCGCGGCCGCCGCCGGCGCCCGTCCCAGATTTGTCGGCGGCCGACGCGTCGCCTGCTCATCCCCCGCCTTGGCGTCTCGCGAAAGCCCACCCGCCGCACCCGGCCGCGATGAACGTTCCGCCACGCGTTCGCTCGCGCCCCGCGCCGGCGCGATCTCGATCGCCGTTCGTCCTCCACGCGCCACCAAGACCGCCATCCCCGTTCTTTCCACCGGCAGCCTCAACTCATACTGCTCCATCGCAAAGGCTCCCGCCTCCACGCGGCGACTCGCCGCGCCCACGCCTTGCCGTCGCGCAAGCACGCTCGTCACCACGCCGTCCGTCGCAACCACGCGCACGTCGATCGCTTCCGGCCAATCCACCTGCACGGCGGCATCACCCGAATTCATCGCCGCCAAACGCACCGTCACCGACGCGCCCGCTTCTGCCCCGTTTGGCGCCATCACGCTATAAATCACTCCTTGTTTCTCCGCCGCAGCCGTCTCGACCGCGCCGGCGCGCGCGACCGACAAGCACGCCACCAACCCCGCCATCGCCCACCTCATCCGCAATATCACGTTCATAATTTCTCTCCCCAATTTTGTGCCGCCGTGACCTTCGCCGATTCTCTCGCCGCTTTCATCAACGCATCGATCGCGCCTTCCGCCACCTTGCGCCCTTTCTTCGTCAACTGCACCACCCACCTTCGGCGGTCTTCTTCGGAAAGGTTCCGCGTCACCCATCCCGATTCCGCCATCTGGTCCAGCACTTCCGTCATCGTCGCGCGAGTCACTCCGGCGTGATGCGCCAGATCGCTGGGCGTCCACGGCGCCGGCGCATCGCCAACCAGCAGGGTCAACGTGCAAAACTTCGCCTCGCTCAATCCGCGCCGCCCGATGCTCTCGAGCAGGTGCCGGCGAATCGCCAGCACCCGCTCGATCAGCGCAAACAATTCCCCGCAGGCGCGGGCATCCCGCGCACTGCGGCGTTGCCCGATTTCCAGCAGCGTCTCGCGCACCAGCGCCCGCGAATGCTCCTGCCCATCAAATGGGCCGCGCACCTCACGCGTTCCGCGCTTCATGGCGTCGCCGTTTTCCGAATACGGATTGGATCAGCACGAAGAACAACGGCACGAAGAACAACCCGAGGAACGTCCCCACGATCATGCCTCCGAGCACGCCTGTGCCGATCGCCCGCTGCGCGCCGGCTCCGGCGCCCGAGGCGGTCGCCAGCGGCAGCACGCCGAGTCCGAATGCGAGCGACGTCATCAGGATCGGACGCAATCGGTCGCGCACCGCCGTCATCGTCGCTTCGATCACCTCCATGCCTTTCTCCAGATTGTCCCGTGCGAACTCCACGATCAAAATCGCGTTCTTGCTCGTCAGGCCGACGGTCGTGAGCATCGCCACCTGGAAGTAGATGTCGCGATCCATGCCTCGTAACAAGTTTGCCAATACGGCACCGAGGATGCCGAGCGGCGCCGCCAACAACACTGCGGTCGGCACCGACCAGCTTTCATACAACGCCGCGAGGCAGAGAAACACCATCGCGAGCGAGAGCGTATACAGGATCGGTGTCTGCTCGCCCGCCGCGCGCTCCTGATACGAAGCGCCGGTCCAGGCGATCGTGAAACCTTCCGGCAGCTGGCCAACGAGTCGCTCGATTTCCGCCATCGCGTCGCCCGAGCTTACGCCAGGCACGCCTTCGCCGTTGATCTGCACCGACGAGATGCCGTTGTAACGCTCCAGCCTCGGAGAACCGTAGGACCACCGCGCCGTCGCGAACTCCGCAAACGGCACCATCTCCCCATTCCGATTCCTTACCGACCAAAGGTTCAGATCCTCCGGCACCATGCGGAACGGCGCGTCCGCCTGCACGTAAACGCGCTTCACGCGTCCGCGATCGATGAAGTCGTCGATGTAGCGGCCGCCCCAGGCAACGCCGAGCGTCGTGTTGATCTCCGCCGGCGAAATGCCCAGCGCCGCCGCCCGTTCGTTGTCGATGTCGATCTGGAGTTCCGGCGTATCTTCCTGCCCGCCCGGTCGCACGTTGCGTAGCAAGGGACTCTGCGTCGCCGCACCGAGCAGTTGATTGCGCGCGGCGATCAGCGCATCGTGCCCCTGCCCGGTCGTATCTTGCAGGAAGAACACGAATCCGGCGGAGGTGCCCAACTCCGTCACCGCGGGCGGAGCAAACGCAAACACCAGCGCATCCTTGATCTGGCTGAAGTGCCCCATGGCCCGCATCGCCACCGCATCGGGTCCGAGGTCCTCCGACCCGCGTTCATCCCAATCCTTCAGCCGCACAAACGCCATGCCCGCATTCTGCCCCACGCCCGAGTAGCTGAAGCCCGCCACCGAGAACAGCGACTGCACCGCCGGCTCGTCCTCGAGGAAATAACGCTCGACCTCGCGCATCACCGCCATCGTGCGCTCCTGCGTCGAACCGACGGGCGTCGTGACCTGCGCAAACAGCATGCCTTGGTCCTCTGCCGGCAGGAACGCCGTCGGCAGCCGCGTGAAGATCAGGACCATCAGTCCGATCATCGCCAGAAACACCGCCACGAAGCGCTTCCGCCGGCTCAAAATCCCGCGGACCGCGCCTTGATACTTCGCGCTGCCGCGATCGAACATGCGGTTAAACCAACCGAAGAAGCCCGTATCATGATAATGGTGACCTTTCTCGATCGGCTTCAGCATCGTCGCGCAGAGCGCCGGTGTGAGGATGATCGCCACCAACACCGACAGCGCCATCGCCGACACGATCGTGCCCGAGAACTGTTGATAAATCACGCCCGTCGAGCCGCCGAGAAACGCCATCGGCACGAACACCGCCGACAGCACCAGACCGATGCCCACCAGCGCACCGGTGATCTGATCCATCGACTTTCGCGTCGCTTCCAGCGGCGAGAGCCCTTCTTCGCTCATCAACCGCTCCACGTTCTCCACGACCACAATCGCGTCGTCCACGAGCAGGCCGATCGCCAGCACCATCGCGAACATCGTCAGCATGTTGATCGAGAAACCCACCGCAGCCAGCACGCCGAACGTGCCCAACAACACCACGGGCACCGCGATTGTCGGAATCAGCGTCGCCCGAAAATTCTGCAGGAAGAGATACATCACCACGAACACCAGCACGATCGCCTCGAGCAGTGTCTTGACCACTTCCCAGATCGCCACGCGAACAAAGGGCGTCGTGTCGAACGGCACCACCGTCTTCAGTCCCGGCGGAAACGTCGGCCTCAACTGCTCGATCAGCGCATTCACCGCCGTGGATGTCGCGAGCGCGTTCGCTCCCGTCGCCAGCGACACCGCCACACCGCTCGCCGGCAGGCCATTGAACCGCCCGGTCACGCTGTAGTTTTCGCTGCCGAGCTCCACGCGCGCCACGTCGCCCAGCTTCAACACCGAGCCATCGGCACCGCTTCGCAACACGATCTCGCGAAACTGCTCCGGCGTCTGCAAACGGCCGCGTGCATTGATCGTCGCGTTCAACATCTGCCCTTCCACGGCCGGCGTGCCGCCCAATTGCCCCACCGCCACCTGATGGTTCTGACCTTGGATCGCGGTGATCACGTCCCCCGTCGAGAGTTGGTAGGCATCGAGTTTATTCGGATCGAGCCAGATGCGCATCGCATAGCGGGCACCGAAAACCTGCGTGCTGCCCACGCCGGGCACGCGCGACAGGGGATCGACAATGTTCGTCGTGATGAAATCCGAGATGTCGTCGCGCGACATGCTGCCATCCTCGGATACAAACCCGACGACTTGCAGAAAGCCTTCGCCGGTCTTCGTCACGCTGATGCCTTGCTGCTGCACCACCTGCGGCAACAGCGCCGTCGCCAGCTGCAGCTTGTTTTGCACCTGCACCTGCGCGATGTCCGCATTCGTGCCGCTCGCAAACGTCAGCGTGATCTGCGCCGCGCCGTTCGACTGGCTCGTCGACGTCATGTAGATCAACCCGTCGAGGCCTTTCATGTTTTGCTCGATGATCTGCGTCACCGAGTCCTCCACCACCTGCGCTGACGCGCCGGGATAAAACGCACTCACCGACACGGTCGGCGGCGCGATCGTCGGATAACGCGAGATCGGCAGCCGCGTAATCGACAACGCGCCGGCAATCATGATGACGATGGCGATGACCCACGCAAAGATGGGCCGGTCAATGAAGAATCGTGCCATGGTGCGGGTCCTTACTCCTTCTCCATCTGCACCGCCGGCGCCGCCGTCTCCGCGGGCGCGGCGCTTGGTCCGCGGGTCAAGGTTGTCGCGGTAATCTGCACGGGCGCTCCGGGCCGCACCTTCTGCAATCCTTCCACGATCACGCGATCGCCGACTGCCAGACCTGAATCCACCAGCCACTTGTCACCGATCGTGCGCGAAACTCGCACCGACCTCGCCTCGACCACGCCTTCCGCGTTTACGACCATGACTGAGGTTTCTCCGCGCGGATCGCGCGCGACGCCTTGCTGCGGCACTAGGATCGCTTGCTCCCGCACACCCGTGCTCACGACCGCGCGCACGAACATCCCCGGCAGCAACACATGGTCCGGATTCGGCACCACCACGCGCAGCGCGAATCGGCCCGTCATCGGATCGACCGATACTTCCGCAAATTCCAACCGGCCTTCATGCGAATACTTCGAACCATCCTCGAGCATGATCGTCACCGGCAGTTCCTCCGGCCGCTGCAACGTTCCCGCCGCAAAATCTCTCCGCAAATCCAGCAGCTCCCGGCTCGACTGCGTCACATCCACATAAATGGGATCGAGCTGCTGCACCGTCGCGAGGGACTGATTCTGGTTCGCCGTCACCAACGCGCCTTGCGTCACCGACGAGCGCCCAATCCGCCCCGCGATCGGCGACCGAATCGTCGCATAACTCAACTCAACTTCCGCACTCTTCAATGCCGCTTCCGCCACGCCGACGTCGGCCTCCGCCTGCGCCAACGCGGCGATCGCGGTTTCGTTCTCCTGCCGGCTCACCGCGTCAACTTCCGCCAGCTCCGCCGCGCGACGCGCATTCACCCGCGCCAGTTCCACCGTTGCGCGCGCGCGCGCCAGCGTGGCCTTCGTCCGTTCGTAAACGGCGCGATAGGTCGCGTCGTCGAGCTGATACAAAGGCTGCCCTTCTTCCACCATCGCGCCTTCGTCGAACAGCCGCTTCTGCACCAGGCCCGTCACTTGCGGCCGCACTTCCGCCACCAAGAACGGCGCCGAGCGTCCCGGCAGTTCGCGCGTGAGCGTCACGGCTTCCGCTTGCACCGTGATCGCCGTCACCGCCGGAGGAGGCATCGCCGGCGGCGCCGACGCTTCGCGCTGACACCCGGCCAGCAACAAGACGATCGCAAGAATCAGAGACGACTTCAGATACATGAGATGAAAATTCAACAAGGAGCGTGACGCTCCATCCTGGCCGACAATAACACTCTCGCGGCAAAGTCAGGATTTCTTTACTGCCCGTCACCCTCGCTCTCCTTGGTTTATCCCGCAAAAAGATTCTCCCGCTTCCTCGCAAACCTCCTCCTGCTCTAAGGGAGAACGACGAGCCCCCACTTCCGGAGAAACGAAGAGAATATCCGCATGAAGCGGCGGTAATAAGATCGCCGCCTCACGTCTGACCGCCCCGCTTAGCGGGTCAACGCCGGATCCGCATCCGGCTTCAACGCCTTGATCGCCGCCTCGAGCGCCGGCTTCGGCTGATAATTCCGATCGAAGAGCAGCGCATGATCCGTCCGCCCGCGAATCGGGAAATTGTTCAGCCACGAACCGTTGTCCGACACGCCCCAGATCGTCACTCGCGTGAGCGCGTCCTTGTATTTTGCATACGCCGCGAAGATCTCCCCATAACGTTTCGCGAGCTGCGCCTCCTTGTCCGCCGGTAGCCCGGCGCGATATGGATCGAGCTCCGGCGCACTTTCAAAAATGGTCGAGATCTCCGCACCGAAATACTGCCGCGGACGCGGCAACACCGTGACGTCGAGTTCCGTCACCATCACTTTGTAGCCGGCCTGCGCAAAATCTCGGATCGTCGCCTCGATGTCTTCGATCTTCGGCCAATCGAGCGAGCAATGCTCCTGCGTCCCAACACCGTCCACGCGCGCCCCTTTCATCCGCAACCAATTCACCAGCCGCAGCACGCCCGCCCGCTTCACCGGATTCGCCAGCGAGTAATCGTTGTAATACAACTCCGCGTCCGGATCGGCTTCCTGTGCCGCCTTGAACGCTTCGTAGATGCCTTCTTCGCCGAGGATCTTATACCAGGGACGATCGAACCGCACATTTCCATCCTCGTCCTTCACCGCCTCGTTCACCACGTCCCACCCTTTCACGCGGCCTTTGTAACGTCCCACCACCGTGTGGATATGATCGCGCAAGCGTTCCAGCAGCACTTCCTTCGCCACCGGCTCGCCGTTTTCGTCTTCAAACACCCAGCTCGGCGTCTGGCTGTGCCACATCAATGTGTGCCCGACGATGTGCAGGCCTCGCTTCTCTCCAAACTCAACATACTTGTCCGCGAGCTCGAAATCGTAACGGCCCGGTTCCGGATGAATCGGCCCCCACTTCATCACGTTCTCCGGCGTGATCGAATCGAAGTGCTGGTCCACGACCGCCACGCCTTTCTGATCCGTCTCGCGGATGTAATGCTCATTGATCGCCGCACCGACGTAAAACATGCCCTGCGCCGCTTCCTTCAACGCCGGCAGTTTTCCGGCCGGAGCAGCGGACAGCGATGCCGCCGCCGAAACCATCATCAATCCGAAGGAAGCAATCAGAGTATGTTTCGTCATGATTTTGCGCGCTGGACGCTCTTCGCCGCCTTTTGTTGCGGCCAGAAAAAAAACTTCCGCGGGCCGCGCTCCCCCGACATCCGCTTGCGTCACTAAAAGACGCCCGTGCATCGGTGCTCTTTTACCCTTTCCCCCACCTTCTCCTCCTCACTCCGCTCGATGGCATCGCTGCCTTCTCCGCGTAGATTCGGCGATGAAACTTGTCCGACCGGATTGCGAAACGCTTTCGTCCTCTCATCCTTGCGGCGTATCCGTCCGGAAACGGAACCGCACCCGCGCTCCGTTTGACCTCGTGGCTTCACCACCGCGTGCACCGGTCCGGATCGCGTGAAACTTTTCTCCTCAATCTCTCCTCCGGCTCGAGCCTCGCGCCATGCCTGTCTTCACCGGCTCCCGTCCGATCTTCCTCCTCCCGCTTCTTTTCGCCGCTTTTCTTTTTCTGCCCTTGCGCGCGGCTGAATCGACCGAACGTCATCCCTCTCTCGTCGGCGCGCGCCCCGGCGCGATTCTCACCGCCGAGGACGACGCGCTGCTCGATGAGCTTCAACGCGCCTCGTTCCTGTTCTTCGTCGAACAGATGCATCCCGTCACCGGGCTCGTCCGCGACCGCGCTCGCGCCGATGGCGCTCCGACCGAAGGCAAGGCCAGCATCGCCGCGTCCGGGTTCGCGCTCGCCTCGTGGGCCATCGCCACCCATCGGGGCTGGGTCGAGCGCGAAATGGCGCTCGATCGCGTGAAGCTCATGCTGCACTTTCTCGCGCACGACGCTCCGCGGCGGCGCGGTTTTTATTACCATTTCATGGAAATGGACACCGGCGCGCGTGCATGGGAATGCGAGATTTCCTCCATCGACACCGCGCTCTTCATGGCCGGCGCCATCGTTGCCCGCGAATACTTCCGCGATCCCGAAATCACCCAGCTCGTCAACGAGATCAACGAGACGATCGACTGGCAGTGGTTCCTCAACGGCGGCTCCACGTTGTCGCTTGGCTGGAAGGATGAAACCGGTTTCTCCCGCTACCGCTGGCGCATCTATTCCGAGCACATGATCATGAGTATCCTCGGCATGGGCGCGCCGAAAAATGCCCTGCCGCTCGACTACTGGCGCGCCTGGGGCCGCCAGCCCGCCGGCAGCTACGGCGGCTATCACTTCATTCAGGGTCCGCCGCTTTTCATTCACCAGTTCGCCCACGCGTTCGTCGACTTTCGCGACAAACGCGACGCATTCGCCGATTACTATCGCAACTCGATTCTCGCCACGCTCGCGCAACGCCAGTTCTCCATCGATCTTCGCAACGAATTCCCCAGCTGGAGCGAGCGTCTCTGGGGCGTCACCGCTTCCGACTCCGCTTCCGGTTACAAGGCGTGGGGCGGGCCGCCCCGCACCGGCGGCTACGACTCGCTCGATGGCACCATCGTCCCGTGCGCCGCCGCCGGCTCCCTGCCTTTCGTTCCTTACGAAACGATGATGGTCCTTCAGCACATCCGCACCGTTTACGGCGATCGCGTGTGGAAACGCTACGGCTTCGTCGACGCTTTCAATCCCGAAACCGGCTGGGTCAATCCCGACGTCATCGGTATCGATTTAGGCATTACAATTCTGCAGGCCGAAAACGCCCGCTCCGGCTTCGTCTGGTCGCTCTTCATGCGCACCCCCGAGGTTCAACGCGCGCTCGGCCGCGCGGGCTTCGTCTCCACCCGCCGCACTTTCACCTGGGCCGAACGCGAACGTCTCCGCGCCCTCGCCGTCGCCGCGTGGCGCTCGCTCGAAAACGAACCCATCACTCCCGACACCGCCGGCCTCCGCTTCACCACGTTTCCCGCCGCCCAGACGCTCGGCATCGTCTCCGGCGCCACCGCTGCCAAACGCGTGCGCGACGCTCTCGCCAACGCCCAGCTTCCTGAATTCGACCTCGCCGTCGCCGAATACGCCGCCGGCCTCATCACGCTTCGCCAGGCGTTTCCCGGCCTCGCCATGGACGCCACTCGCCGCCTCGACGAAATCGACTGGAGCAAGGTCACCGTCGGCACCACCAAACTCGGCTCCGCCAGCCGGCTCGGCACATTCTTCAAAATCGCCACGCTCCAAAACGAGCCGACCGCCTGGTCGAATCTCGTGCGCACTCCCGAACAGCGCGGCGATGTCTGGGTCCTCTCGCCCGCCGAACCTTACGATCAGCTCCGTCCCGGCCTTTGGCTCGACGAGCGCTCCACCATTTCCGGCGGCTCCTCCGCACAACTCGCTTATTCCATCGCCGTCCAAATCGGCGACAACCCGCCTCCGCCCGAACCGATCGACCCGATCACGACGGCCCTCGTTCTCGAGCATTATCCCGCCGAGTGGCTCACGCATTTCAGTCCTGTCACCCCTCCGCTCGATGAATGGCTCGCGTCCGCCCCGCCGCAGGATCGCGCCGCGTTGCTCATCACTGTCGCCAACGTTCTCGTGCCCGACTCCGTGCGCGAGTGGTTTCAAAAAGATCCGCTCGTGCGCGCCGGACGTTCCGCAATCTCGGATTTCAGCACCGCTCCTTTCGGCCAGGACACGTCCACATTCATGCGCTACGAACTCGCCGGCCCGGCCGCCGAACCACCCGAGCGCACCTCCATCGCCGTCGCGTCTTCCTCTCCTCGCGAACAATGGCAATGGACCACGATCGCCGGTCTCGAGTTCAAAGAATCCCCTGCCGACGTCCGTCCCGATGACCCGCTGCTGGAACTTCGTTTCGCGTTCACGTGGGACAACGAAGCGCTTCATTTCCACGCCGAGGCCGTCGACACACCTCCGGGAACCGAGCGTCCGCCCGAACGTCGCGAACTCGTGGAATTGCTCATCGATCCCAAGAACGACGGGCTCGTCTGGCGCGGCGCCGCCGATCTGCACTACGTTTTCCGTTCCACCGGCCAAGCCTACGAATGGAATCACGATCGTCCCGTGCCCGCCGACATTCGCCGCACGCCCACGGGCTACACCGTCGTTGCGAGCATTCCCTGGTCCGTGCTCGGACTCACGCCCCGCCCCGGCGTCGAAATCGCTCTGACTCCCGCCGTCGCCACTCACGGCCGCTACGAATGGGAGCCGTCGCTCAAACTCAGCTGGCGCTTCTTCCAACGCCGCGACGAGCGCTACGGGCTCGGCAAAATCATCCTGCGCTAAGTCTCATCGCCGCCGTATTGCGGCATATCGCGGGTCGCCCTCCTCCGTCCCCCGATGCGTCTTCCCTAAATTCGCTCTATCTCTCTGCGGGAACGTCTTTGGTGCCGTTCTGTTCTATCCGCATCACACCCAAACGTAGGTCCAGCATGCACAACACACCCGACACACCTACCCATGAACTCCAAGCCCCTCCGCTGCATGCTGGCAGCGGTTTCCGTCCTCGGCGCGACGTCTCTCGCGCTCGCCCAACCGGCTAGCCCTGCGCCAGCCCCGAGTCCCACCGACACGCTCGGCGACCAGCCGATCGTCCTCGAAACCTTCACGGTCGACGTGTCACGCGATCGCGGATACGTCGCCGTCGATTCGCTCGCCGGCGGACGCACCAACATGCCGATCAAGCTCACTCCGGCCGCGATGTCGTCGCTCACGCGCACGTTCCTCGACGACCTTGGCATCCAGGACGTCCGCGAATCCCTCCGCTGGGCTCCCAACGTCCTTCCCGAGGATCCGCTCGCCGGCCGCGGCTTCGGCGGTCAGGCCTTTCACCCTTGGGCTTACAGCTTCCGCGGCGTTGGCTCCGGCCAGCAGGGCGGCGCCGGTCCGACCCGTAACTACTTCACGTTCTTCGAAAACGCCGACGCCTATAACATCGAGCGCGTCGAATTCACCCGCGGGCCGAACGGCATTCTCTTCGGTCTCGGCACCGTCGGCGGCACCTTGTCCACCTACACGAAGGTTCCTCGCCTCGATAACACGTTCATCAGTCCCGCCGTCATCGCCAACTCCGACGGGGGCGTCCGCTTTGAACTCGATTACAATCTCGCCGTTTCCGACCAACTCGCATTCCGCGTCAACGCCTTGCACGACACCGTGCGCGGTTGGCGCGAGGGCGATGAGGGCACCAAACGCGCCCTCGATTTGGCCGCGCTCTACAAGCTCACGGACCGCACGAGCCTCCGCTTCGAGGTCGAGGGCTACCGTTCCAAATACACGCTGATCTCCACCACGATCGGCGACAAAGCTTCTGGTTGGGACGGCACCACCGAGTCGCCCACTTGGAACGCCGCTCCGGTCGGCGGCGCGCGCACCGTCGAAATGTCCGTGCCCGGCGCGTGGGGCACCGGTCTTGCCGCCTACCCCGTTTTCATCCCCACGCTTTCCGAGAACCAACGCCTCCAACTCTGGGCGCCGTGGGCTTTCGAACCCGACCCCGCGAATCCCGGTCAGGATCTTCGCGTTTACCGCGGCGGCTACGCGACGACTAGCGCCCTTCTCGATCCCGGCCAATCCCTCCCGTGGGCGCCTTACGCCGGCTGGTATCCCGACGAAATTAAACTGCCGTGGGAAACCGACTATTCCTCCACCGCCAACATTCCGATTCGTCCGAGCCGCGATTGGACCTACGGTGCGGGCCGCGGCACCAACGACTACGAAAATCTCAGCATCTTTCTCGATCACAGCTTCAACGAAAACGTCGATCTCCAGGTCGCGTTCTTCACCTACGACACCGAAACCACTTCGAAAGATTACGAGGGCACCGGCGGCGCGTCCGTCGATATCAACCGCCAGATGCCCGACGGCTCGCCGAATCCCAACTTCGGCAAACAATTCGCCGACTTCTTCCTGTCACGGCAGGTGCAGACGCGCTCCGTCGACGAGATCCGCGCCCAACTCAACTACAAGTTCGATGGCGATCTCTTCGGCTCGCGCTTCAACCAGCTTTTCGCTGCCTCCGCCTCGCAGCGAAAGACCCAGACGTCCGCCCGCCAGTATCTCGCCCAAATCACCAACGGCACCTGGCCGATCGACGAGTGGGCCGACAACATGGTCTGGGGCCGCATCTATCTCGATCGTCCCAACACGTTCACCGACATCCCCGACGGCCTGAACGGCTACTCCGTCGCTTACGCTCCGGCGCAGGGCTACTGGTTCGACTTCGACGACGAATTCGAGCTCACCAGTTACGCGCTTTTCTCCAACACCCGTCTTTTCAACGACGCCCTCAGCATCGCGCTCGGCGTCCGTCGCGACAGCTACGACGAGGACCTCATCAGCTATCGCCGCGGGCCCAACTTCACCGACCAGCGCGTCAGTGAAAGTGACTCAGGCACGACCTACACCGCCGGCGCCGTTTACTACTTCGGCTGGCTCGGCATCTTCGCCAACTACTCGGAAAACCTCCTTCCGCCCAATGCCGGCTCGCAGCCCTACCTCAACGGCGGGCGTCCCGGTCCCGAAGAGAACGAGGGCTACGATTACGGTATCCGTATTTCCACTCCGGACGGAAAATACTACGCGAGCTTCAGCCGCTACGAATCGAAGTCCAACAACCGCAATGTCGAGAATCCCGTCGGCAGCCTCCGCGGCGTGTGGCAGAAATACAACATCGCTCGGGGCGCGCCCCAAGACGAGGGCTTCGGCTCCCTCGCGTATTCCGACACCACCGCCATGAAAGCCTTCGGCTACGAGTTCGAAGTCACGGCCAACCCTTTTGAAAACCTCCGTCTCCAAGCGAGCTACGCCTTGCCGGAAACGGAAATCGTCGACTTCTATCCAATGTCCCGTGCGCACGTCGCCGAGCATCTCGCGACTTGGAACGCCCAGCTCGACGCCACCACCGACCCGATCCATGCGAGCGATCTCCGCAATGAGATCTCGCGCGTCCAGGACACGCTCGCCCAGTCCGTCGCCGGCGCGCCGCAGCGCAAGTCCGTCGACTACACCGCCAGCTTCTTTGCGAACTACATCTTCACGAATGAAGCGCTCGACGGTTACTCCATCGGTTTCGGCGGCAACTTCACCGGCAAACCTTACGCCGGCTCCTACGCCGGCGAAGAATACTTCGGCTCCTCCATTCGCAGCTACTCCGCCGTGCTCGCCTACGAAACCGAATTCGGCCGCGTGAAAGCCCGCTTCGCCATCAACGTCGACAACATCTTCGATTACGACGAACCGCTCGTGATCGACTACCACAACGACTACACCGACCGCTCCGGCCGCCACATTCGCAACGCTTACTTCTACCAGACGCCGCGCACCTTCCGCTTCACCGCGCGCTTCACCTTCTAATCCTCAAGCCAGAGTGTCGCCCCGCAGGTGACACTTTTATCAATCCTGACCAAAGGCGAAGTGTCACCCACTGGGGGCACTTCGCCGCCGCGTTTTCGGCGTCGTTCTTGTAGTTGAAATCATGAGACATCTTCTCGCCCTCTTCGGTCTTCTCCTCCTCCTGCCGCCGGTCGCTGCGCAGCCGTCTTTTTACGACCGGCACGTGATGTTCGACAACAGCCTCGCCGATGGCGGCTACGATCCTTCGCTCAGCTACCTCGTCGCTCCAAGCACCCTCGAAACCTTCAACGGCAAATTCCCCGTTGAGCCCGGCCGCTTCATCTCCCCGCCCAATGCTCTTCGCCTCAAATGGCGCTCCGCCACCGGCGGCGATTGGCGCATGACCCTCGAAATTCCCCGGCGCTACGCGCGTCCGTTCCGTTTTGAGGGCGCCGCCCTCACGTTCTGGTGCTACCCCGATTTCGAGATCACCGCCGAAAACTCACCGCGCGTTTATCTCCGCGACCTCGACGAAAACGGCACGCCCACCATCACGCTCGTCCGCGGCAACGACCGCATCCCCGCCAACCAGTGGACGCTCGTCACCATCCCGTTCTCCACGTTCAAGTCCGCGATCTACCACGGCACCACCGACAACGCGTTCAATCCCGAGAAACTTCTCAGCATCGCGTTCATGCAGGGTCTCGACGACAACCGCGAACACACGCTCATCGTCGACGATTTCCAGGTCCGCGATGTCGACGTCAAAGACACCACCCCTCCGCCTCCGCCGCCCACGCTCACCACGCGCGGTTTCGATCGCCACGTCGACGTCGCCTGGAATCACAGCGAAGCGCCCGATCTTCTCGCCTATCGCATCTATCGCGCGTTCGACGGCACCACTTTTCAACCCGTCGGCACTGCGCAACGCACCCGCTCTCGCTTCGCCGATTTCATCGGCGCTTCCGATCGCGTCGCCCACTACCGCGTCACCGCCATCGATCTCGCCGGCAACGAATCGGCCCCGTCCGCAATCTCCTCCACCGCCACCCGCGCGCTTAACGACGACGAGCTCCTCGATATGGTCCAGGAAGCTTGCTTCCGCTACTACTGGGAAGCCGCTCATCCGAAAGCAGGGCTCGCTCCCGAAGTTCTCCCGGGCGACGAAAACCTCCTCGCCCTCGGCGGTTCCGGCTTCGGCGTCATGGCCCTGCTCGTCGGCGCCGAGCGCGGCTGGATCACGCGCCAGCAAGCCGCCGATCGCGTCGCGCTCATCACGCGTTTCCTCTCGCGGGCCGATCGCTTCCACGGGGTTTGGCCGCACTTTCTCAATGGCGAAACGGGGAAAACCATTCCGTTCTTCGGCAAATACGACAACGGCGGCGACCTCGTCGAAACCGCTTTCATGATCCAGGGGCTCCTCGCCGCCCGCAGTTATTTCTCCCGCGACAATCCCGTCGAACGCGAGCTCCGTGACACGATCACGAAACTCTGGCGCGAGGTCGAATGGAGTTGGTATCGGAAAACCAAGGACAGCGATGTGCTCTACTGGCACTGGTCCCCCGATCACGCGTTTCACATCAGCCACCCGCTCGTTGGCTGGAACGAAACGCTCATCATCTACCTGCTCGCGATCGCCTCGCCCACCCACGCCGTCCCCGCCGAACTCTATCACACCGGCTGGGCCGGCACGTCGGAACGCCACATCGCCTATCGTCGCAATTGGGGCCGCACCACCCAGGGCGATCGCTACGTCAACGGCAACACCTACTATGGCATCAAGCTCGATGTCGGCGTCGGCAACGGCTCCGACCTCTTCTTCACGCATTTCTCTTTCATGGGCTTCGACCCCCGCGGTATCCGCGATCGTTATACAAACTATTTTGCAAACAACCGCGCCATCGCCCGCATCAATCACGCTTACGCGGTCGAAAACCCGCGCAAATTCGTCGGCTACGGCGCCGACACCTGGGGTCTTTCCGCCGGCATCAACTCCGGCGGCGGTCGACCGCTCCCGCGCGATGACAATGGCACCATCAACATCATGGCGTCGCTCGCCTCGTTTCCCTACACCCCCGCCGAATCGATGGCCGCTTTGAAACATTTCTACCGCGACCTCGGCGCCAAAACCTGGGGCATCTACGGCTTTTACGATGGTTTTAATCAAACCCAGAACTGGTTCGAACCCGTTTACATGGCTCTCAACCAGGCCCCGATCACGGTGATGATCGAAAATCACCGCACGGGGCTTCTCTGGAAGCACTTCATGGCGAACCCCGAGATAAAACCTGCCCTCGACGCCATCGGTTTTCGCCCCGATCAAAACTGACGAATCCCGCGCGAGCACCCCCGCGCCCGCACGCCCCGCGGCTCGGCTCTCCACCGCGCCGTCTCCCTTGCGCGGAACAGCTTTGCTTTCACCGCTACAAATTGTCGTTCGCCACCACATGCCTCCATCCCGTCTCCTACCCACCGAGCCCGTGCCGGGGAATTCGCTCCATGGCGACAACTCCGTTTCCAAATATCGTCAGTTAACGTGAGCGCGACCGCCAAAGTTGCAGATCCTGCCGACCCTTCTTCCGAAGCGGCCAGTTCGTCGTCTTCAGCCCCCGACGAGCTCAAGCGCGAGAACGCTCGTCTCCGCCAACAGCTCGAATCCACGCGCCGCGCCCTCGCCCAAGCTCGCCGCGAAGTCGATGCCGCCAACGACGCCAAGGATCGCTTCCTTTCCAGCGTCTCGCACGAGCTTCGCACGCCGCTCTCCGCCATCGTCCTCTGGACGAGCCTCATCGAAGATCAGGACAACATCGATCCGCGTCAGCTTCGCGAAGCCCTCGATTCGATCAAGCGCAGCGCCGAAGAACAGCGCGAGCTCATCGAGCACCTCGTTGACACATCGCGGATCATGTCCGGCAAACTCCGGCTCGAGCGCCGCGACATCGATCTCGCCACCATCCTCCGCTCCGGCATCGACCCTTGGCGCGAAACCGCTCGCTCAAAAGAAATCGATCTCGTCGACCGCTTTCCTTCCGACGCCGGCACGTTCAACGCCGACCCTCGTCGTCTCGCCCAGCTCGTCAGTCATCTGGTCGAGAACGCCGTCAAATTCACTCCCACCGGCGGACGCATCGAGATCGAGTTGACGCGCGAGCCCTCCGGCGGACTCGAGTTCATCGTGCGCGACACCGGCATCGGCATCGCTCGCGAGAACCTCGAGCAGATCTTCGAGCGTTTCGTCCAAGTCGAACACGCCCGCGTCCGCACCGAAAGCGGCGTGGGTCTCGGCCTCGCCGTCGCGCGCCAGATCGCCGAACTTCACGGTGGCACCATTCACGCCGAAAGCAGCGGCGTCGGCACCGGCACCACACTCCGCGTCCGTCTTCCCGCCGCACCCCAGGATCCCAACGCCGGCATCGCTCCTTCCAAAGAGAAGCCTCACCTCCAAGGTCTGCTCGCCGGCCGTCACGTCCTGCTCGTCGAAGACGCCGCCGCCACCCGGCGCGCGCTCACCGCCGTCCTCATCGAAGCCGGGGCCGTCGTCGACGCCGTCGATTCCGCTCCGTCCGCGCGCGACGCACTCGATCGCCAGCGTCCCGATGTCATCGTCAGCGACCTCGGTCTTCCCGTCGTCGACGGTTTCACCCTCCTTCGCCAAATTCGCGAGATCGAGGAAGCCAGTCAGCTCCCGCGCGTTCCCGCCGTGGCCGTAACCGCCTTCGCCGGCGACGCAATTTGCGAGCAAGCATTCGAAAGCGGCTTCCAAACCTGTCTCACCAAGCCCGTCGAACCGCTCCAACTCGTGACCACGCTCGCCGCCCTTGCGCGACGATAAGCTTCGCCGCCCGCCGCGCGTTCGCCCTCACCCCACGAACATCCGATAACTCACCATCGCCGCGCCCACGCTGCCAGCCGCACCCACGATCAGCACCGCCACTTTTCCCGCTATCGGCAGCCGTTTCCAAATTCGCTGCGCCCATTTTACCACCGCGCGAATCTTCACTTCGCACCAGTCCAGGAATCTCGCGACTCCGCGCGACTCCGACGCCAGCAGCGCCCCGGCGATCGCGAAAAACAAAATCGCCGGCCCCGGGATCACCGCGAACACCAACCCGAGCGCAATCGCCACCGTTGCGATCGCGAACCGCACAATGCGGGTCGCGAGCGTCGCGCGATTTTCTTTCCGCTGCGCCGCCTGATACCGCTCCGCGAAACGCCGGCCGGGCTTGCCGCGCTTCAACACCTCCCACTGGCGTTTGAGCTTCAGATTCACGTCGATACGGACCGTTCCGCCGGGTTCGGGTTCGAACGCTCCTCTCGCTTCCGCTCCATGATCCGGCGGCGTATCCGCCAGATCAAATACGCGCACACCGACAGCTTCAGCACATACACGAGCGCCAGGATCATGAAGGTCCGCCGGTCCGGCTCCATGCCAAGATCGCCCAGCAAAATCGTCACATACGACCGCGCCACATACAGCGGCAGGCACACCCAGAAATAAACGCGCAGCGGCACGTCCGTCAGCGCCAGCAACAGATTGCGCGCCACATACGGCAGTCCCGGCACCAACACCGCCATCGCCGCCACGCTCACGTTCTCCCCTTTCGGCACATGCGGCAACGCGTGCCCGCGCCGCTTCAGCATCCGCTCGATCGGACCGCGCAACATCGTCTGACAAATCCAATAGGTCGCCAGCAGATGCACCGCCGTCGCTCCCGCCACCGCCACCCCGCCCAGCACGGGGCCGAATTTCAGTCCCGCCACAAGATACGTCACCGACACCGAGAACCCCACGATCGGCAGCGTCGCCATCAACGCGAGCACCGCCACCGCATCGAACGCCGCGATTCGCGCCGTGATGCTCCTCCAGTCGAAATCTCCGCGTATCCAAAATACGGCTACGGCCGCCGCCGCCAGGACCGCCACCGCCAGCAGCCCCCACCGCATGGTCTTTGTGCTCGGGCGTTTCATTCGTCCGCTCAGACCCGCCAATGGCCGGGCGGTGCCCCGCACCGCTCTCCCGACTGTTTCAGCGGTCTTGCAAATGCGATCGCGAGCAGCCTCGCGAGAGTCTTCACCGCGGAACCGCCCCGCTCCAAATCTGTCGTGTGCGCCAAGCGCGCGCCCAAACCCCTTGTGCCTGCGTCTTTCCCTGATGTCCGCCCTTTCGAAGAAGCTCGCCCAGCTTCGTCCGCGCTCGCGGATTTTTCGCCGTCGCCCGCCGCGCAGTCATCGCAACGAACTCGGCTGGCACTGGGCCTTCGTCGCCCTGGGCATCGCCATGCTGCTCGCCGCGTATTTCTGGTATACCTCCGCGCGCATCCTGGAGGAACCGGTTCGTCTTCACTACGGGCCCGGCGATCCCGAATTCACCGCGACGCTCGGCCCGCTCCTCGGCGCCGAATACACCGGCGGCAATGACGTCGAGTTGCTCGTTAACGGCGACGAATTTTTCCCGCCGATGCTGCGCGCCATCCGCGAAGCGGAGAAATCCATCACCCTCGAAACCTACATCTGGGCGCCGGGAAAAATCAGCGACGACTTCATCGAAGCGCTCTCCGAACGCGCGCGCGCGGGGGTGCAGGTGCACGTTCTTCTCGATGGCATGGGCACCCTTAAATTTCGCGACGAAGACCGCGACCGCCTTCGCTCCGCCGGCGTCGAGATCTACAAATACGGCCGCCAGCACTGGTGGGAAATAAAGCCCAACATCAATCACCGCACCCACCGCAAGATCCTCGTCGTCGACGGCCGCATCGGCTTCACCGGCGGCATGTGCATCGACGACAAATGGCTCGGCGACGCCGAATCTCCCGACGTCTGGCGCGAAACCCAGGTCCGCGTGGAGGGCCCTGCCGTTCGCCAAATGCAGGCCATTTTCGCGACGAACTGGCTTCAAACCACCGGACGCCTCCTCCTGGGCGAATCTTACTTTCCGAAATTCGAACGCGCCGGCGACACCATCGCCCAATGTTTCCAAAGCGGACCCGGCGAGGGCGCGCAGGCTGCCCGCATGTCCTACATGCTCGCCATCGCCTCCGCGCGTCGGTCCATCGACATCCAACACGCCTACTTCATCCCCGATGACTACGCCGTGCAGATGCTGCTCGAAGCCCGCCAGCGCGGCGTGCACATCCGCATCATCGTTCCCGCGATCAACGACTCGCGCTTCGGTCGCGCCGCCGCCCGCTCACGTTGGGACCAACTTCTCGCCGCCGGCGTCGAATTTTATCTCTACGAGCCCGCCATGCTGCACAGCAAAACCATGGCCGTGGACGACACGTTTGTCACCGTCGGCTCCGTCAATTTCGACAACCGTTCGTTCAGCATCAACGACGAGATCTCCCTCAACGTCGTCAACCCGCGGCTCGCCTCCGCCCATCGCCAGATGTTCGAGCACGACCTCACCGAATCTCGCCCCTACACCGTCGAGGAGCACCAGTCCCGCCCCCGCTACATCAAGCTGCTCGACAAATTCTGCAGCCTCTTCCGCTCCCAACTCTAGCCTTCCTCGAAGAAGGCGGCGCCCTTCGTCGCGCCCCAGCGCGCACCGGCCTCGTTTGTCCCAGTCACCGCGTTGACGCCATCGCCGCGAAACTTCGTTTGCGCCCCGCCTCACGCTCGCGCCAAGATCCGCCCGCGTGAACCCCGTCCCAATCTCCCTCCAACTCTGGTCCGTCCGCGATGACATGCGCCGCGATTTCGCCGGCACCGTCGCCGAAATCGCTCGCATCGGCTATCCCGCCGTCGAACTCGCCGGCTTCGGCAACCTCGACGCCGAAGGCGCCCGCGCTGCCCTCGCCAACGCCAACCTCGCCGTCTCCGGCATGCACGTCGGCATCGCCGCACTTCGCGACGATCTCGCCAAGGTCATTGCCGACGCCCAACGCCTCGGCACCCGTCATGTGATCGTTCCCCACTGGCCACCCGCCGAATTCTCCTCTGTCGCCGCGGTCGAAAAGATCGCCGCCGAACTCGACGCCTTCGGCGCCCAGATCCTCGCCGCCGGCCTTCAACTCAGCTTTCACAATCACGCCGCCGAATTCCAACTTCTCGCGGGCCGCCCTGTTTTCGATTGGCTCCTCGCCGCATCCCAACCCCGCCACCTCGCCGCCGAGGTCGATGTCTATTGGGTCCAGATCGGCGGCTATTCCCCGGAAAAATTCCTCCGCGACCACGGCGTCCGCGTGAAGCTCGTCCACCTCAAGGACGAAACCGAACTCGGACTCGGCCCCGTCGATTTTCCCCGCGTCTTCGCCACCGTCGAATCCATCGGGGCCGCCGAGTGGTATGTAGTCGAACAGGAAAAATATAATCACGCCCCGCTCGAATCCATCCGCCTCTGCCTCGAACAACTCAAACGCTGGGGCAAAGCCTGAGCCTCTCTATCGGTGTCCATCCGTCGTTAAACTGAATCTCATGCCCGCCAAATCATCCTTCAACGTCGCCGTTCTCGGCACCGGAGCCATCGGCCTCGACCATCTCAGCTCCTTCAAAACGCATCCTGCCGTTCGCCTCGCCGCGGTCGCCGATACTTCGCTCGAACGCGCCCGCGCCGCCGCCGAGCTTCACAACGTTCCCGATGTCTCCACCGATTACCGCGAGATCATCGCTCGGCGCGACATCGACATCATCTCGATCGCGCTCCCCAACTACCTCCACGCTCCCGTCGCTCTCGCCGCGCTCCAAGCCGGCAAGCACGTCATGCTCGACAAGCCGATGGCGACCAACGCCCGCGACGCCCAACGCCTGCTCGCTGCCGCCAAAAAACACCGCCGACTCCTCATGATCGGCCAAAACAACCGCTTCACGCCCGATGTGCAGACGCTCAAGCAGCTCATCCTGAAAGGCGTGCTGGGCGACGTCTATCACGCGAAAACCGCCTGGACGCGCCGCGGCGGCATCCCACGCATCGGCTCCTGGTTCACCCAATCCAAATACGCCGGCGGCGGTTGCACCTATGACATCGGCGTCCACGCTCTCGATCGCTGCTTGTATTTGCTCGGCGAATTCGACGCCGTCGCCGTCAGCGGCCGAACCTACGCGAAATTCGGTCCGCGCGGCCTCGGCGATGGCACCTGGGGCAAAAGCGAAATCGCACCCGGCCGCCCGTTCGACGTCGAAGACATGTCCGTCGCCCTCATCAAACTTCGCAGCGGCCGCACCGTCCTGCTCGAATCCTCGTGGGCCGCGCACCAACCGCTCGCCGATTTCAACGGCACGCAGCTTTTCGGCACCGAGGCCGGTGCGCTCATGCCCAATCTCCAACTCTTCCGCAAAACCGAGCACGGTTACGCCGTCGAGAGCATCGCCACGTCGACGACCCTCGTGAACCCCAACCGCATGTCGCACTTCGTCGATGTTCTCCTCGGCAAGGAGGAGCCCTACGTGAAACCCGAGGAATCGCTCGCCGTGCAGAAGATCCTCGACGCCATCTACACTTCCGCAAAAACCGGACGCGAGGTCCGCATCAAGTAATTCCCTCGGCCACGGAGGCGCGGCATCTTCGCCGCACTATATAGAGTTCTCTACACGTCCGTCACATTTTGTGACTACAGCGCATTTTTTGCCTGTATCAAAAAACGCGCTACTAATCCGCAACGTTTGCCCTTCTGAGCGCGCGCGGCGCCGGCTTCCTCGTTGCTTGCTCACCCCCGCCGAATAATTTGCGGCGCATGGAAAACACTGTCGCCCCCGACGCTCGCGCGATGGTCGACCAGCTGCGCCAGTCGCGCATCTATCGCGACTACGAAGCCGCGTTTCGCGAAACCACCGGCCTTCCGATCGCGTTGCGCACCACGGAATCCTTCAACCTTCCTCACCACGGCGACCCCAACGAAAATCCTTTCTGCATGCTGATGGCCACGACGAACCGTTCGTGCGCCGCCTGCCTCCAACAGCAGAAACAGGTGGAGGAGCTCTCGCAGCACGAGCCAATGACGCTCAAGTGCTTCGCCGGCCTCTGCGACTCCGCCGTCCCCGTCCGCGTCGGCGAAAACCTCGTCGCCTTCCTCCAGACCGGACAAATCATGCTTCACGCGCCCACCCAGGCGCAGTTCCGCCGCACCACGCGCCAGCTGCTCAAATGGGGCACCGCGATCGACGTGAAGCGGCTCGAGGAAGCCTATTTCCAGACCCGCGTTGTCACAAAAAAACAATACGAGTCGATCCTCCGCCTCCTCACCATCTTCGCCCAGCACCTGTCCTCACTGAGCAATCAGCTGCTGGTCCGCCAGGAGACGGTGGAGTCGCCCGTGATCGCCCGCGCTCGTGCGTTCATCAACGAGCATCAGACCGAAGATCTTTCGCTCACCGAGGTGGCCCAGGCGGTCAACATGAGCGCGTTCTATTTCTGCAAGACGTTCAAGAAGGCGACCGGCATGACGTTCACCGACTACCTCGCTCGCGTCCGCGTCGAGAAGGTGAAAAATCTCCTGCTCAACCCGCACAAACGCGTCAGCGAAGCGGCCTACGAAGCCGGATTCCAGTCGCTCTCCCAGTTCAACCGGGTCTTCCGCAAAATCGCCGGCGAATCTCCCAGCCGCTACCGCGAACGGCTCCACGGTTTGGATAAGTAGTCGCGTCTCCGTTATCGCTGGAAGCGCGGTGCCTCACCGCGCAATTCTTGTCACGGCTTCAACTCCGCCGCCGCATGGCGGTGATGCGCCGCGCCCGGCTCGCTTTCGTTCCGGTGCTGGCACACCGCGCAGAACGCATCCACTTCGCGCCGCGCCAGCGTTCGCACCACATAATACAACTCCCCCAGCGCCGCATCGCGTTCGTCCGGATCGATCGGCAGATGCGCCGCTTGCTCGAGCACCAGCGCTTCCAACAACGCCTGCTCTCCCGCGAGGAAAAACGCCAGCAACGGACTGCGCCCACACGGGCAAACCGGCCGCGCCGTCCCGCGCCCGCCCGCATGTTCCGCGCGTTTCCGCATCGTCGGATCTCGCAACACCGTGAAGATCTGATCGAGCGCCCATTCGATCAGGTGCACCAGCGCGTCGGGCGACGCCAGCGGACTGGTCACCCGCTCGGTCCGCAACAGCGTGTCCCACCGCGCGTGAATGGCGAACCGTCGGGCACAGAGGCTGTTCAGTAGGCTCTCCTGCACGCCGCCACCTTACGCCACACTCGCTGGCTCTGCACCGCATGCGTTGCCCAAGCATGCGCGTCTTTTGGTGAGCAAGCGCTGCGCACGCTCGGCTCCGCCGCGACAAGAAACGCACAGCCCTTGGCAACGCGTGCGGAGCGACGCCCTCCCCCTCCGCATAGACTGATCACACGCAGAAAAAGCACACCACTCCCATGTCCGTCATTCCACTCACGCTCACCATCAGTCTCTGCCTGGTTTTCACGTTCATCGTTTTCTTCGTCCGTGAAAACGGCCGGCGCTTCAGCAGCGCCGAACGCGATTCCCTTCTCCCGCTTTCCGAGGAGAAACCGAACCTCGCCCGTCGCTCCAACCAGCCGCGCGAATAAGCGCCCGCCATCCGCTTCCGTTCCTGCTCCAGGCTCTCAGCTCTGGCCGCCCTCGACTCTCCTTTCCCGTCCCATGTCCGCGCAAAAAATCACCATCGAGTATAACGACAAAATCGTTCGCCAGTTCCTCTACGCCACCGTCCTCTGGGGCGCCGTCGGCATGCTGGTCGGCGTTTTCGTCGCCTCGCAGCTCAACTTCTGGCGGCTCAACTTCGACCTGCCGTGGCTCACGTTCGGGCGCCTCCGCCCGCTCCATACCAACGCGGTGATTTTCGCTTTCGTCGGCAACATGATGTTCGCCGGCATCTACTATTCCACCCAGCGCTTGGTGAAGGCGCGGCTCGCGTCCGACTTCCTTTCGTCACTGCACTTCTGGGGCTGGCAGGCCATCATCCTCGCCGCCGCCATCACGCTCCCGCTGGGCTTCAGCCGCGGCAAGGAATACGCCGAACTCATCTGGCCCATCAACGTCGCCGTCGCGTTCATCTGGGTCGTCTTCGCGGTCAACTTCTTCTGGACCCTCGCCCGTCGCCACGAAAAGGCGCTCTACGTCGCCATCTGGTTCTACATCGCGACGATCATCACCGTGGCGATGCTCTACATCGTCAACCACCTCTCCATCCCGACGTCGCTCCTCCACTCGTATCCAGTTTTTGGAGGCGTCCAGGACGCCCTCGTGCAGTGGTGGTATGGGCACAACGCCGTCGCGTTCTTCCTCACCACGCCGATCCTCGGCATCATGTATTACTTCGTGCCGAAGGCGGCCGAGCGTCCGGTGTATTCCTATCGCCTTTCGGTCGTCCACTTCTGGTCCCTCGTCTTCCTCTACATCTGGGCCGGTCCGCACCACTTGCTCAACACGTCGCTCCCCGGCTGGCTGCAGAATCTCGGCATGACGTTCTCGCTCATGCTCTGGGCTCCGTCGTGGGGCGGCATGCTCAACGGCCTCCTTACGCTCCGCGGCGCCTGGCACAAGCTCCGCACCGATCCCGTCCTCAAGTTCTTCGCCGCCGCCATCACGTTCTACGGCATGGCCACGTTCGAGGGCCCGCTCCTTTCGATCAAATCCGTCAACGCCCTCGGCCATTACACCGACTGGATCATCGGTCACGTTCACGCCGGTGCGCTCGGCTGGAACGGCTTCATGGCCGCCGGCATGATCTACTGGCTCCTCCCGCGCCTCTGGAACAAGCCGCTCTACTCCGTTCCGCTCGCGAATCTTCACTTCTGGCTCGGGACGCTCGGCATCCTTTTCTACGTCGCGGCCATGTGGACCAGCGGCATCACGCAGGGCCTCATGCTCAACGCCACCACCGAGGGCGGCACCGTCCTCGCGTATCCAAACTTCATCGACACGCTGAACACCATCCGTCCGATGATGCTGATGCGCGTGATCGGCGGCGGGATGTATCTCGTCGGCTGGTTCCTCCTCGCCTACAACATGTGGCAGACGGTCCGCGGCGCCCAGCCGGTCAACGGCACGATCGAGGTCTTCCCCGAACCTGCCCGCGCCGACGAACGTCTCGGCTTCCGCGGCACGTGGTTCAACGCCCCCACGCTGTTCTGCCTCCTCGGCGTCGGCTTCGGCACCATGTGGATGCTGGGCAGCGATCTCGTGAGCGTGCTCGGGCTCGTTGGTGCCATCGCCTGCTTCATCGCCGGCTACGCACTCTTCTCCTCCCGTGCCCGGATCTGGTCCGACTGGTATGAAAAACTCCTCCTGAACGCCCTGCCGTTCACCGTTCTCACGTTCATCGCCGTCGCCGCCGGCGGTCTCATCCAGATCGTGCCCACCGTCGCCATCGAGCGCGCCCAAAACGTCGAGGATCGTATCCAACATATTTATACGCCGCTCGAGCTCGCCGGTCGCGACATCTATGTCCGCGAGGGCTGCTACAACTGCCACTCGCAGATGATCCGCACGCTCGTCCCCGACGTCCTGCGCTACGGCGAATACTCCCGCCTCGGCGAATCCATCTACGACTTCCCCTACCAGTGGGGCTCGAAGCGCACCGGTCCCGACCTCGCGCGGGTCGGCGGCAAGTATCCAAACATCTGGCACCTCCGCCACATGGAGGATCCCCGCTCGACGTCCGCCGGTTCCAACATGCCGTCCTATCCCTGGCTGCTGGAGAACAACACCGACGTCGCCGCGCTCCCGTCGAAGATCAACGTCCAGCGTCTGCTCGGCGTGCCTTACGGCCCGCTCAGCCCCCAGCAAATCTTCGATCAAGTCAACGAACAGGCGAAGGCCATTTCCAAGGACCTCCGCACCGCCGGCGCCTACGTCGCTCCCGAGAAGGAGATCATCGCCCTCACCGCCTACCTCCAGGCCCTCGGCAAATCCCAGCCCGTCCAAAAGGTCGCCACCGCCAACGCCACCACCACGCGCTAACCCTCATGCTCCTGCTCGTGCTCGAAAGCCCACCCGCCCTGTTCACCGCAACGGCCAACCGCGATCACGATTAAGAGCACGATCACGAGCACGAGCATCCGCTAATTCTCCCTCAACTCTCAACTCATGTTCAAACGCCTCCTCCTCGAACAAAGCTTCGCGATCTGCCTCACGATCGCGTTCGTCACCGCCGCTTCGATTTTCGGCGCGTTCGTCTGGCGCGCGATTCGCATGAGCCGCGCCCAATCCGACCGCTTCGCCAGCCTTCCTTTCGAAAAGTAATCCGCCATGGCCACTCCCAAGCCTCAACCGCCACCCGAAGATCCCATCCGTCCGCATGTCTTCGACGGCATCCAGGAATACGACAAACGCATGCCCAACTGGTGGCTGTTCACGTTCTACGCCACCATCGTCTTCTGGGTCGGCTATTGGTTCTACTACGAACACGCCGACGGCCCGTCCAACACCGCCGTGCTCGAACAGCAGCTCTCTCAAATCGAGGCCGCCAAGCTCGCCTCCGCGCCCTCCATCGACGACGAGAGCCTCTGGAAGATGAGCCGCAACCCCGTCTTCGTCGAAGCCGGCAAAGCCACCTACGCCGCCACGTGCGCGAGCTGCCATCACGAGAAGCTCACCGGCGGCATCGGCCCCAACCTCGTCGACAATCTTTGGATACACGGCGGCACGCCGTCGGAAGCCTACAAAACCATCGCCGACGGCGTCCTCATGAAGGGCATGCCGGCCTGGGGTCCCGTCCTCGGCCCGAAGAAAGTCTCCGAGGTCGTCGCCTACATCATGAGCCAACACCAGGAAGGCGCTCCGATCGAAAAGCAGGACGCCTGGGTCCCACCCTCCACCTGACGTTTTCCGTTATGCCATTCTGATCGCAGCGAAGAATCCAGTGCGACCCGTGTCGACCTGAAGCCCGTCCGATTCTCCTGCTGCGCTCCCGCCACACCGCGCAGCCATGTCCTCGACCCTTCCCACTCCTCTCCCCCCGAAGAAAAACTCGTCCAGCTCCACGCGTTACACCTACCGCAACCCCAAGCTTCCTTCCACGCCCGCTCCGAACCGCGATTCCGTCACCACGATCCGCGCCGACGGCTCGCGACCGTTTTTGTATCCAGCCGACACTCACGGCCGCTTCACCCGCGCTCGTCGTTGGTCCGCTCTCGCGCTGATCGTATTTTATCTCTCGCTGCCTTGGATCCAGATCGGCGGCTACCCCGCCGCTTTCTTCGACATCGCCGGCGGACGATTTCACCTCTTCGGACTCACCCTCGCCTTTCAGGATCTCTGGCTCCTCTTCTTCGTCATCACCGGGCTCGGGTTCACGCTTTTCTTCGTCACCGCGCTGCTGGGACGCATCTGGTGCGGCTGGGCCTGCCCACATACCGTCTTCCTCGATCACGTTTATCGCCGCATCGAACGGCTTATCGAGGGCGACTCCGTAAAACGCCGCGCGCTCGCCGCCGCGCCGCTCTCGTTTACGAAAATCGTTAAGCGCACGCTCAAACACGGGCTCTACGTTCTCGCCTCCGCCATCATCGCCCATCTGTTTCTGGCCTACTTCGTTTCGCTTCCGGAGGTCTGGTCGATGATCCGTTCCGCTCCCGCCGAACACTGGAGCGCGTTCGGCTTCATGGCGATTTCCACGGGCATCCTCTACTTCAACTTCGCGTGGTTCCGTGAACAGCTCTGCATCGTCATCTGCCCCTACGGCCGCATCCAATCGGCCCTCATCGACGATCATTCGCTCGTCGTCGGCTACGACACCGCCCGCGGCGAACCTCGCGGCAAACCCCGCTCCATCGCCGCCCACGATCCCGCCGAAGACTCGGCGAAGACGGGCGACTGTATCGATTGCCACCGCTGCGTCACCGTTTGTCCCACCGGCATCGACATTCGTCAGGGACTCCAGCTCGAGTGCATCGGCTGCACCGCGTGCATCGACGCCTGCGACGATGTCATGACGCGTCTCAACCGTCCGCGCGGGCTCATCCGCTACGACTCCCAAAACGCCTTCGCCGGCAAACCCACGCGTTGGTTCCGCCCGCGCACGATCGTTTACGGTATTCTCCTCCTCATCGGCGCCGGCGTCGCTACGTGGGCGCTCTCCACCGTCAGGCCCGCCAACTTCAGCGTCACCCGCATCACCGGCGCTCCCTACATCGTCGACGCCGACGCCATCCGGAATCAGTTCCTCGTCCGCATCGTCAACAAACGCGCCGAGCCGCAGCAGTTCACACTGAGCGTTCAACACGACGCCGCTCTCCGCCAAACCGGCTTCATCACCGCCGTCGAGGTTCCCCCTCTCGGTGAGGTCGTTCAGCCTCTCGTCCTTCGTCAACCGCGCGACACCTACCGCGGCCCCTTCCACTTCGAAGTCCACGTCTCCAACACCGCCAACGAATTCACCCTCGAACGCGACATCGAATTCCTCGGCCCCGACCCCCGCCTTCTCCGCGAAGAAGAACAGGAACAATCCAAATGAACCCATCCCTTGCCGCGGAGCACGCAGCCGCGTCCTCGCCTCGCAAAAAATCCCGCCTCCTCCTCTGGGTCGTGGTCGCTTTCCTGATCCAAGCCGCCGCGTGGACCGCCTGGTTCACCATCGCCGCCAACCACCGCGTCGCCGAGGTGCCGCTGGAATCAGCCGTAAGCAATAAGCGCTAAGCTTTAAGCGACCGCTTCCGACCCGCTGCCTCAGCTTACCGCTTAAAGCTTATCGCTTACCGCTCTTCATGGACCTCGCCGCCATTAACTCTCCCGCCGCCGCCTTTGTCGCCGGTCTCGTCACGAGCCTGCACTGCGCCGGCATGTGCGGCCCTCTCGCGTGCGCGATCATGCCGGTCCGCGCGGAGCAAGGCGACGCGTCTGTCGTCAGCACCACCTATCATCTCACCCGGCTCACCAGCTACGCGCTGCTCGGCGCACTCGCCGGCGGCCTCGGCGCACTTCCGCTCACGTTCGTCTCCCGTTCCGCGCTCCAATGGACGCCTTGGGTTCTCGTCGCGTTCTTCATCGCGATGGCCTTCCGCCTCGATCGCTACATCCCGAAGCCCGCGTTCCTCGGCCGTTTCACCTTTCGTCTCAATCTATGGGCTCGCAATCGCTCCCGCGTCCACGCCGCCGCCGCCCTCGGTCTGGCCACCCCGCTTCTGCCCTGCGGCCCGCTCTACTTCGTCATCGCCCTCGCTCTCGTCTCCGGATCTTCGCTCCGCGGCATCGAGTTCATGCTCGCATTCGGACTCGGCACCGTCCCGCTCCTCTGGCTTGCCCAATCCCAATTTCACTGGGTCCGCCGCAAACTTTCTCCGCTCTGGCTCAACCGCACGCGTCTCGCCCTCGCCCTCGTCACCGCCTTCACCCTGAGCTGGCGCCTCCGCGCCACCCTCGGCTTCGAAGGCCCAGACCCCTCCACTTTCCTCTGCCACTGAGCCATGAGCACGGCCCTTCTCCCAACCCAAAGCTCAGAACCCGAAACCCGAAACGACGCGCGCTCATCGCGCGCGTGCCGCCACTGCGGTGCTCCCCTCCTCGATGCCCGCATGCAGGAGTCCGGTTTCTGCTGCGCGGGTTGTTCCTACGTCTTCCGCCTCGTCCACGAACACGGGCTCGCGAGCTACTACAACATCAAGGACGACGTCACCGCTCCCGCGGACTCCGTCGTTTTCCAACCCCGCGACTTCACCTGGCTCGAAACCGCACAGCGCGACTCCGAATGTAGGGCGGGGTCTCCCGCCCCCACCGCTCCGATCTCCATCCCCGAACTTCCCCTCTCGATCCAAGGCATCTCCTGCGCCGGTTGCGTCTGGCTGATCGAACGTCTCTTCCAACAACAACCCGGCGCGCGCGACATCGAGGTCAACGCCCCCCTCGGTCAGCTTCGCCTCCGCTGGATCCCGGGGGAGTTCTCCGCCGCCGATTTCGCCCGCAAGCTCCAGGCTTTTGGCTATCTTCTCGGCCCGCCGGGCGACACCCAGGCCGTCCCCGAATCGCGCGGTCTCGTGAAACGCATCGGCCTCTGCGCCGCGTTTTCGATGAATATCATGCTGTTCGCGTTCCCCGCGTATTTCGGCATGTCGCCAGATTTCGAATACGCGCGGCTCTTCGACCTCCTCGCCCTCGGCTTCGGCACCCTCAGCTTTCTCGTCGGTGGCACTTACTTTCTTTCCCGCGCGTTCCGCGCCCTTCGTCAGGGCGCCATGCACATCGACCTTCCGATCGCCATCGGCATTCTCGGCGCCTACCTCGGCTCGCTCTACGGCTGGTTCGCCGGCGAACACGACTTCGTTTACTTCGATTTCGTCGGCACGTTCATCCTTCTCATGCTCGTCGGGCGTTGGGCCCAGACCGCCGCCGTCGAACGCAACCAGCGCCGCCTCCTCGCCCAACAACCCAAGCCGCAACGCATCCGCCTCGTCTCCGGCGCCGACACCGCGCCCGAACAACTCATCGCCGGCCAATCCTACTTCGCCGCCTCCGGCCAGATCGTCCCGGTCGAGTCCCGCCTCGATTCCGACTCCGCCGACTTTTCCCTCGCGTCCATCAACGGCGAAGCCGAACCACGCACTTATCGCGTCGGACAACGCATCCCCGCCGGCGCCGTCAATCTCGCTCGCTCCGAAGCCCGCCTCACCGCCCTCCAACCGTGGTCCGAATCCCTCCTCGCTCAACTGCTCTCCACCCGCGGCAGCGACTCTGAACGCGCCGACTCCCACCCTCTGCTCGAACGCGTCGTCCGCGGATATCTCATCGGCATCATCGCCGTCGCCGTCCTCTCCGGCTTCGCCTGGTGGTTCGCCACGCATGACGCGCTTCGCACCTGGTCCGTCGTCACCGCCGTCCTCGTCGTCTCCTGCCCCTGCGCCATCGGCCTCGCCTTTCCGCTCGCCGAAGAGATCGCCACCATCGCCCTCCGCCGCCGCGGCGTCTTCGTCCGCAACTCCGCCCTCTGGCCCAAACTCACCCGCGTCCGTAAGGTCGTCTTCGACAAAACCGGCACCCTCACGCTCGAAACGCCCGTCCTCCAAAACCCCAACGCCCTCGCCGCGCTCTCGCCTGAAGCCCGCGCCGCCCTCCTCCATCTCGTCCAAGACACGCCACACCCCGTCAGCCAATGCCTCCTCGAATCCCTTCTTTCACTCCCCACCTCCAATCCATTTAGTCATACATTATATGACAACACCAGCTCGTCTTCCGTTCACGAAACCACCGGCCAAGGCGTTCATTTTACCTCTCGCGACGGCCGCATTTGGTCCCTCGGGCGCCCCGGCTGGCGACCCACTCCATCAACCCATTGTAATACATTAAATGACATACCCGCCGCCGCCGCCGGCGCCGAATTCGTCTGCGATGGCCGCGTCCTCGCCCGTTTCCATTTTTCGGATACAGCTCGACCCGACGCCCGCCACGAAATCTCCGCCCTCCGCTCTCTCGGCTTTTCAACGCATATCCTGAGCGGCGATCGCACCACGAAAGTCATCTCGCTCGCCACCGAACTCGGTCTTCCTTCCGACCACGCTCATGGCGAGCTCACCCCCGCGGAAAAATCCGCGTGGTTCGAACGCCACGATCGCCGCGACACGCTCATGCTCGGCGACGGCGCCAATGACTCCCTCGCCTTCGACCGCGCCTGGTGCCGCGGCACGCCCGTCATCCATCGCGGCGTCCTCGAACGCAAAGCCGACTTCTACTACTTGGGCCGCGGCATCGGTGGCCTCCGCTCTCTCTTCGCCGTCAACACTCTCCGCCGCCGCACGCAAATCACCGTGCTGGTCTTCTCCGTGCTCTACAACGCCCTCGCCGTCGGCCTCGCCGTCGCCGGTCACATGAATCCGATCGTCGCCGCGGTCATCATGCCGATCAACTCACTGATTACCCTCGCTCTCGTCACCGGCGGCATGCGCCCTGCCTTCGCGCGTTAAGATCCAGCGCAGACCACGATGACTCCCCTCCCGGGCGACTCGCGCTGAGATACTAGGGAGGCCGGGCGGCTGAGAACCACGCGCCGCCGTCTCGGACTTTTCGAACGAACCGATTAGCCGCGGACGCTAGTCACTGATACTTCGACGTTCCGGCTCGACCGCGACCTTCACGCGTTTGCGCCCCCTTTCCATCCGCGCAACACCTGCAATATTGAAACTTGTCAGCATTCGCCCGGCCCCAAAACCTTCCCGTCCCATGATTATCAAGCCCCGCGTTCGCGGTTTCGTTTGCGTCACATCCCATCCCACCGGCTGTGCCGCCCACGTGCAGGAGTGGATCGACCACGTGAAGTCGAAAGGCCCGATCAAGGACGGCCCCAAGAAGGTCCTCGTCATCGGGTCCTCGACCGGCTTCGGCCTCGCCTCTCGCATCACCGCCGCGTTTGGTTCCAACGCCGCCACCCTCGGCGTGTTCTTCGAGCGCCCCTCCGAAGAAGGCCGCCCCGCGACCCCAGGCTGGTATAACACCATTGGCTTCACCAACGCCGCTCGCGCCGCCGGTCTCTACGCCCGCAACATCAACGGCGACGCCTTTTCCGACGATATCAAACGCCAGGCGCTCGACGCCATCCGCGCCGACCTCGGCCAGGTCGATCTCGTCGTTTACTCCGTCGCTTCGCCTCGTCGCGCTCACCCCAAGACCGGAGCTGTTCACAAATCCACCCTCAAACCCGTCGGCGTTTCCTACACCAACAAAACCGTCGATACCGACAAAGGCATCGTCACCGACATCACCATCGAACCCGCGTCCGAGGCCGAGATCGCCGATACGATCGCCGTCATGGGCGGTGAAGATTGGGAGATGTGGATCCACGCGCTGAAGGACGCCAACCTCCTCGCTCCCGGCGCCCAAACCATTTCTTACTCCTACATCGGACCCGAAGTCACCTGGCCGATCTACAAGAACGGCACCATCGGTCTCGCCAAAAACGATCTCGAGCGCGCCGCCAAAAATCTCGACACGCTCCTCAAGGCCCACGGCGGCGGCCGCGCCTTCATCTCCGTCAACAAGGCGCTCGTCACCCAGGCCAGCTCCGCCATCCCTGTCGTCCCGCTCTACATCTCGATCCTCTACAAGATCATGAAGGCGCAGGGCACGCACGAGGGCTGCATCGAGCAGATCCAACGTCTCTTCGCCACGCACATGTATAACGGCCACACGCCGCGTTTCGACGAAGCCGGTCGCGTCCGCATCGACGACCTCGAAATGCGGCCCGAAGTCCAGGCCGCCGTGCGCGAAATCTGGCCCACCGTCACCACGGCCAACCTCGTCGAGAAAACCGACATCGCCGGCTACCGGAGCGAGTTCCTGAAACTCTTCGGCTTCGGCCTCTCAGGCATCGACTACGAAGCCGACGTCGAACCTCACATCCCGATGCTCTAAAGAGCACGTGAAGCCCGGCGTCCCGGCCGGGCTTTTTTCTTGGCGCTCATCGCTTCGCCGCGCTCCGAACGCTAAACGATCTCCAAATAATCCTTCTCCGGCAGTGCCGGAAAGGGCGCCGTCGGCAGCGTCTGATACCAATACGCCACCGACGCGATGTCGTCCTGCAATGGCAGATACCGGGGATGCTTCTGATCCGAACGCCAACCGAGCGCCTGCATCGTCACGCGGATGTCTCGTTCGAAGCGAATCGGGTCCATGATGTGCCAGCGATAAAGTCCGAAACGATTCGGACAGGGAAAGGACTCCGAAAACGTCCCCTGCGGCTTCGCGATTTGATGCATGCCCGCGTAGGGCGTGCAGTAGGTTTCATATTTCTTCGTGAACGGATTGATGAAGCAATACGACCCACCGAAATAATCCTCCGTGCCCGTGCCGCAGATCGTCGGCCACTCGTCGTCGCCATCCAGGTAAAACTTGATCTCACCTTCGCCCCACCAACCGCCGTTGTTCGTGCCCCACGACATCACCGTGCCGACGTAGTGACCTTGTCCGCGCACGCCATCGAGAAGCGTATAAACCTGCTTGTAAGGCAGCGGATTCACCCGCCGAAACTGCGCGTGAAAATACGCCGCGTCCTCCGGCACCTGCGTCAGCGTGTAATTCACCTGAAAGAACAGGGTCATCTTTTCCTCCGCGATATTCGTCACGGTGATCCGACACCGCTTCCGAAACGGCATCTCCCAATAACAATTGAACGCGCTGCCGGGATTCACGCACACCGGCAGCGAGACCAAAGGCGCATACTGCGACCACGTGCCGCCGAAGAAATCTCCGATCGGACACTCCACCGAGGGCTGCTCCTGATCGTCCCAATAGATCCGCAGGATGCTAAATCGCCAATGCCCCGTAGGCGTCATCCAAATCTGCTGAATCGCACCGCTCTCTTCGATCTCCGCCACCGTAAAGGTCTCACCTGGCTTGATCTCGACCGCCGGCGAGATCTTCCACCCCGGCCCCAGACCTTCCGCATAGTTCGCGCTGAGCCCTTCCGTCGCTTTCCCACCCGCGCCTTTCGCTCCGGTAAAATTCTCCGCGCTGATCGAGCGCGTGCGAGCCTTCGAAAGCCGCGACAAATTCCCCAGATGCAGCCCGAGCCCGTTGAACGGAGTAGTCATGACGAATAACGCTACGTCCCCTTCTCAAAAAGTGGAGCCCGACGCCCCTGCCGGGCCGTCGCACGAACATCGAGCTCCACCGATTTCTCAAAACTCGAACGTCGCACTCACCCGAAAATTTCGGGGACGGAAATAGTAATACTGGGTTTCAAGCGCGCCGGCATTCGGATTCCACGCCGACGCGAGCACCTGGCGATCGTCGTTGTCAAAGAGGTTGTCCACATTCAGCTGCAACCGCACTTCGTAGCGGCCGCGAATCCTGAACTTATACGCCGCCATCGCATTGAAGAGATAGTAGTCTCCTCCCTTGAACATCTGCGACTTCTCGTTCGGGCTCGCCGCCGGTTTGACGCCCAGAATCGAGTCGCCGCGATAATTCATGCCCGCGCCCAACGTGAGCCCGTTGAGCGGACCGCTGGTGAAATCGTAAGCCGTGTAGGCATTCGCATTCCAGGGGCGATTGTTCACTTCGATCTGCCCTTCCTCCGATTGCGCGTAGCCGAGGATTTCATCGAGGCCCGTGATCAGCGCGCCGATGTTGTTCGTTCCTCCGGCATTGCTCAGATTTCCCGGCGCGCGACTCGCGTCGTAAGCCAGCGCCGACTGCGCCGCCCAGGTCGAACGGTGTTTCTCCATATACGCGGACAGCGCTCCGCCCACATTCGAAATCGTGTTTTCGGTTTTGCTGATGTTGAAGCTCACGCGCCAGTTCGGCGTCGGATTGGCCGTGAGTTCGAACTCGTAGCCTTCCGACTTCTGCGAACGGGTGTCCACGCCGCCGAAGCGGTGTCCGTTCGGATCGTCCTGGTCCGTGATCACCGTATCCGGCCCGCCGTTACGAATCGTCGTCCAGATCGCATTGATGTAATTGAAGATGTTGCCATCCATGCTGCCCGCGTTCGCGCCGTCCTGCGACACTTCGAAACGCGTGATCGTCGCATTCACCCGGTTCTGCATCAGACTGAACTTCACGCCGAAGTCGCGTCCGCGTCCGGTCAACGGCCCCAGCTTCCGCGATGGCCGCAGCGCTTCGTCTTCGAAGAGCTCCACGTCGCCTTGTCCGCGGAAATTCGTGGACGTATTGCCGAAGACGCTGACCCAATCGATTCCGGGCCAACGCAGCACCGCGCCGAGCGTGTAAGTGTTTTCACTCACATCGAGCGTCGGGTCCGAGTGGCGGGTCACGCCCGTCACCGCGCCGGTTTCCTCGTCGGTCGTCAGCAGATCATCGCCCGACCACGACTCGATGGTGTCGCGTCGCAGACCGCCGGTCAGCACGATGCTGTTGTCGAAGAAGCGGCTCTGCGTCGCGATCGTGCCGCTGTCATTCCTGCTCCGGCCCCACGTCCAATCGTCGCGCACGAATCCGCCTTGAAACGCGCCGCCGGACGGAGAATCGGCGGGCAGGCCGGCTACGGTCTGTTGTTGAAAGATCGGATTGTTGCGATCGAAGGGATTCCGAATGCCGCGCTCCTGCTTGTTCGATGAGAAAGGATCGATGTGATAAATCTGCGGCAGCACCCCGCGGAAATGATACGGCTCCGCGCGATCCGGGTGAACGTTGCCGAAAGCCCAGTTCTGACTCTCGAACTCACCTTCGTTCCGGCTCAACACCGCGAGCAACATGTGATCGCCGAACGCACCGAGATCGAGGTGATAGCTCGCGCTCAAACGATAGTCTTCACTCTCCGACTTCCAATCGTTGTAGGAAGGATCGGCGTAAGCCATCAACCGGCCGACGTTCGGATTCGCGATCGGATTCGCGAGGTTGAGCGCATTGCGCCCCTGCTCTGTCGGCACGTAAGGAATGCCCATCTTCGTCGCGAGCGTCTCACCCGTCTCGCTGCCAATCGTGCCTTCGTAGAGGCCTTGCGCATCGAAGGTCGGCAACGTGGTGACCACATCGAAGAAAATATAATTCTGACCATAACCATGCACCTGCTGGCGGTGGCCTTCCGTTTTCGCGCGGTTCGCCGCGAACGCCAGATTGAGGTCCTGACCGATGCGTTGCTCGACCGTGAAACCGACCGTCGAATATTTCGTGTCGGTAAACTGTCCCGGCCCGGCAATGTTGCCCCAGCGCGGAAACACGCTCTCGTCATCGAACTGCGGCGGGGTGTTGAAACCCGGCTGGTTCTCGTTGCCCGAGGTGCGATACCAACGCGTGCCTTCACCACCCGTGCCGGCGTAAACCACCTTCCCTGCGAGCGGGCCGTCCATGATCGCGAGCCAGCCGTCTTGATGCTTGTTGCCGATGATGTGACCCGCCGTGCGATTCATCGGCAAACCGGTCGCGGGATCGGGCGGCGAGCCGTTGGTCTGCGAAAAGTAGTCGTCGTCCGGAATGCTGCCGGGATTCTGCGGCATACCCCACGGCACCGTATGGCTGCCCCAAACTTTCCAGCTCATCGTCGCATCATACGGAAGAAACGGCCGCGCCCGATTCTGGTGCAAATCCCCAAACTCGCCGTTCACGCGCAGAGTCGTGTTGTTCGTTGCACGCCAGACTGCGTCAAACGCGGCGCGGTCCTGGTCGTCTTCCTCGAACTCATAGTAACCGTCCGCGCGTTGCGTCATCAGGTTCACGCGAACGCCGGCCCGGTTGTCGAGTAGCGGCTGGTTGATATCCACGCCCACGCGCCGCAGGCCCCAATCTCCCACCATGAGATTCACTGCGCCAAACGATTGATCGCTGCGCGCCTGCTTGGTTGTCATGTTGACCACGCCGCCGGGTCCCCCGATGCCGAAAAGGATCGAGTTCGGCCCGCGCGCCACATCGATGCGGTCCATGTTGAACACGTCACCCGGAATCTCGGTCGTGAAATAGTTACGAGTGATCGTTGTATCGCGATAGCCGCGGATCTGGATGTTGAACGCGTTTTGGATGAGCCCATTCCCCGTGACGTCGCCGGCGTGATTCCCGGCACCGACCGCGTATTCCATCGCGCCTCTTAGATCGAGCGCCCCGATGTCATTGAGAAACTCGCTCGTCATGACCGAAATCGACGCCGGCGTGTCGAGCAGCGAGGTGTTGATACGGCTGCCGGCCAGCGTGTTGGTGGCGACGTAGCCGCGATCCGCTTCCGACCGCACTTCAAACGGCGAAAGCACGATCGGTTGATCGTCAGTTTCAGCCGGATCAGACGCGGACGATCCGGCCGGTTGCGCGCGAACATTCGAAACGGAAACGCCGGCGGTTGCGCACAACAACCACGCCAGCATGCAAGGGGGCAGGTGTTTCATAGGGGACACGTATCTCGATTTGCGGGGACTAACATGAACGCCGGCAGTCGTCCGGCATCCTCCTGTTGGGAATCCGCATGCGCCTCACTCGCAACGGATGGAACGGTCATCCCGGTGATCGCAGATGAACCCCCGACTCGTTTCGACGCTCGCGTCTCCACCCGCGGAAACGTAAGGAGCTGCTCCGCTTGACTGGTCGTATTCGGCAAATGCATACGACCATCCTCAACCCGACAGGTGCTGTCTGCACCGCGCGCGGTGTTGGCCGTCCGACTACAGCCGGTTCAGCTCAACTTGCCTGCGCTCGCACCGTCCCGACCGTCGCTAACAGGGGAGCGACAAATCGAAACCGACCCGACCCCAATTCGATCGCCACGCCGCCGTCTTCCGATCGGACACCGTCAACGCCTTCCACGTGGCCGAGTTCCCTGTCGCCTTCGCGCACGAGCGCCGGATCTTCCACCGGCAGATAAACCGTCGCGCACGTATTCGGCGGCACCGACACCGCCAATTCCAGCCGGTCCTGCGCCTTCTTCCACGCCACGGAAATACTTCCTCGCACACTGTGGTAACTGCCCTCCGCCGCCGTGAGTTCCCGACTATCCAGCAATCCCGGCCGCACGACGAAGCGCTTAAAACCGGCCACGTTCGGATCTGCTCGCAAGCCGACGACGCCGTGTAGAAACCACGCGCCCACGAACAGAAACGAACTGTGCAACAAGGAATCCGCGCGCGCATTCCACGTCTCCCAAAACGTCGTCGCTCCGCTCCTGAGCATCGCGCCCCACCCCGGCGGATCCACGCGGTTCACCATCGCATGGATCAGGTCGTCCCTCCCCGCTTCCATCAACAGCTGAAAGAGCATCGCGCCACCCGTAATGCCCGCGTGGATATGCCCGCCTCGCGCCACCAGGATTTCGTGCTCGAGCCGCTTCCACACCGCATCACGCAGCCCGGCTGGCGGCACCCCGGTGAGCAGCGCAATCGCGAGATACGCTTGGAATCCGTTCACATAGCTCGCGTCAGAGGGATTGAAGAACTGCGCATGCACCGCCGTCCGCACTTCGTTCGCCCTCCGGTTCCACGCCTCTGCCAAATCCGGCCGCCCAATGATGCCCGCGATCCTCGCCCCCGTATCCAAATTATAGATCCAGCAGCAATTGTTGAAGAAGAGCGTTTCGCGCGTGTCGCCATTTACGTCCTGGGCGTCCGGCCACATCCAGTCGCCGAGAAAATCCCACAATCCGCCATATCGCTCCAGCAGCGTTCCCTCTGACTTGGTCTCCAGAAACGCCAGCCATCGCTCGATCGTCGAAAAATTCGCGCGCAGGATGCGTTCGTCTCCATACCGCCGATACACTTCCCACGGAAGATAAACGCAAAATCCGCTCCACGCCGGCCCGCCTCCTCCCCAGTAGGTCGGCGCCGTGTAGGGCAGATTCCCCTCCTCATGACCATCTGCTCCGGCCTGTCCCGCCGGGATGCCGATGCCCCAGGTAGGCATCCGCCCTTGCACGTCGCGCCAGTCCTCCGACCACTTCGTATAAAAAGCGCCCAGCCCGAAAGCGCTCAGCCCCGTCAGGGTCGTCGCATACGCATCGCCTCCGTAGCCCATTCGTTCGCGATGCGGACAATCGACGACATAACCGCCGAGCGTCAGGTTCTCGAACGTCCATCTCGCCGTCTCGTAGATGTCGCTCAACAACGGCACCGAGCACGAAAAACCCGCGGCGTCCGCATACGCAGGACGCACAAGCCAGCCGCGGAGATCCTCGAGCCGCGGCGCCTGCCGCAGCCCGCTCACGGTGATCCACCGGCCGACCCCATAATTGAAACGATTGCGAAACACACCTTCCCCCGCAGGCCCCACAATATACGCGCTGCGCAGGCCGTGCGTCATCGGCCTGTCATGCCGTTCTGAATACTGGATCTCGATGCGATCCCCCGGCCTTCCGCGCACCGCCAATTCGATCCAACCGGAAAAATTACGGCGCAGGTCGAAACGAAACGAATCGCCCAGCCGCTGCACCGCAACCGGCTTCAGTTCCTCGACTCGTTCGTTCGGCTCCGCATTGTCCGCCGACACAATCAGCTTCGGCGCAAATTCCACCGCCGGACACCAGCCCGTATCATCGAGCGTGTCCTCGCACCAGTTCGGCACTTCCTTGTTCGCGTCGTAAAGCTCACCGCCGAAATCCCTGAAATCCCACGACCCGATTAACCGGCTGGGACTCGGATGGGTTTTCCACGTCGCATCCGTGATCACACGCCGCACGTCTTCACCTTCGCACTCGATGTCGAACTGCCCGAGCACGATCGGCGCCCGCGGTTTGTCCGGCGTGACGAACTTCGAAAAGATCGACCATCCCGTCCCGAGCCAGATCCCGATCACGTTGCGCCCCGCGCGCAGCAAAGGAGCTATCTCATACGCGACATAGCGCGCGCGCTTGGAGTTGTCGGTGACATTCGGCACGAGCACCGCCGCACTCGCCTTCACCCCATTGACGTAGAGTTCGTGAAACCCGACCGACGCGACAAACGCCGTCGCCCGGACCGGCCGCGCCTCGAGTTCGAAGGTCCGCCGCAGCCAGGGGTCCCACAATGTGTTCGCGCAGGGTTTTCCCAGTTCGTGTTTTTCCAGCGACTCGCCCGTGCCGATCCATTTCGCCTCCCACTCGCGCGCATCGATCAACCCCATCGTCCAAATCGCCAGCTCGCTCCACTCCGACCATTCGCCGTCTTGATCTCGGCTCCTCACGCACCACCAGCAACGTTGGCGTGACCGCAGCAGCTTCCCCGCATACTCGACGTGCGTCGTCTCACTCGACGCAATCTCACCCGAGTCCCAGAGATCTGCCTCGGCCGGCGTCAACCACTCTGCCGCCGAAGCGACGAGAATCTGCGCCGCCGCTTGCCGCAGGCCTCGCGCGTCCGGCGAGAGCGCAATCAGCTCCCAACTGAGCCGCGGCGCCGCCGTGTCTATGCCCAGCGGATCGATGCGATATTCCGTGCGCAGGCCGCACGGCCGAAAGGCAGCGGGCATGTCAGGAAATTGAATACACCTCGGCCGCGAGTTGCACCGGCGCGGATTCCGTCGTGGAGCACGCAATGTTCAACAACCCCGCGGGCGCAGTTTGGGACAACGAAATCTCACCCACCGCCCACGACAGTCCGCTCCAGATCGCGAGGTCGTAGTTGACCCGCACCGGAATCGTCCGCGCACCTTGTCGCACTTCGATCCGCAGGATCTTCGCCAGCGTCACTCCGTCCGGCGGCGGCCCGCCTGAACTGCGTAGCGCGAGCCCGCCGCGCGTTTGACGCACGCTCACCCGCAGCGTCAGGCCGTTCGACGGCCGTTCGATGTTCGCGACGATCGTGTTCCCACCCGCCGCCTCGAACTCCGCCGGCACGCGCTCGATCGATTGCGGAATCGTCACATCGGTCTCCTTCCCCAGCGAAAACTCCTCGCCGGCAAATCGCCCGCTCGCCACGACCGCCAGCTGCTCGGGTCCAAGCGTGATTTCACCTCCTTCGATCACTGGTTCGAAGCCCGCATCGCTGAACAGTAATCGCTCGCCTCGCGCAGGCAGCGCGACCGTCCGGTGCGTCGCCGCCGGATTCACCACCGTGAACACATCCCCGTCGGCCCCGTGCAACCAGAAACCATACGGCTCCCCCTCGCCCGGAATCGCGCCGAAGGTTGTGAGTCGCGCCGTGTGCTGCAGTTCGAAGAAGAGTTTCTGCGCCTTCGCAAACCAGCGCGCATCGGCCTCCGTCAGCAGATCGAGATTTCCATAGTAGGTGTTGGCCCAACCACCGCGCGCCAGCGAGAGCACCAGCATCCCGCGCCACGCCTGCTTTCGACGGCCGTAGCAGGTGCCCGTCGTCCCGATCATGAACCCCGAATTATCGATACGCGAAAACGGAAACCCATTCGCCTCGAAGTAGCGGACCATGTGATCCGAATAAATGTCCTTCGACCGCCAGAAATTCGCGCACGGCACGTCGGCCGGACGCGGATCGCCGCAATACACCGCATCGAACACATCCAGCCAGCGCGTATCGATCGAGCGCCGAATCGGTCCGCTCGTGCCCGCCATCGCTGGCGGCGTGCCTGATTCCATCAGTCCATTATAGGCGAGGAGTTTCACCTCCGGATTTCGCTCGCGAAATAGATGCAGCGCCGTGCGCAACGCCTCCGCGTTCCGCCGCCGAATCTCGCTTGGCAGACACGCGCGCTGAATTTCCAGCGGCGCGGCATCGAGATCCGCGAAATCGAATTTAAACAGCCGAATCCCTCGGTCCACCCACTCCTGCAGGACGGCCATGAAATCCGGCATGAATCCACCGTGAAACATGCACGCGCTCTCGCCGTTCGGCGTGAGTGAATCGCGCCACGCCGGCACGGCGTTGAGGTGTTGGAAGATCGGCGTCGCGAGCGCGTTCGTCGCCACCCACAAGCCCGGCAGCACGCCGTTGTCGTGACACGCCTTGATCCAGCGCTCGCCGCCCGACGGGCTCCAGTAGCGGCGATCCCACGTCCGATAGCCGCCATCCGGATCGAACCAGAAACAATCCATCAGATAGTAATCCATTCGCACGCCGTGGCGTTTTAGTCGCAGCAGATGTTCGAGCTGCGCCATCGCGAGCTCTTCGGTCAACGGCACCGCGTCCGACAACAAATCGTAGGCGGCCCAGTTGATATAGATGGAAACAGGCTCGGAAAATCCGGGAGAAGACATGGCAGCAAGGACACCGCCCCACACTTCGCGCGGCGGTGACACGCCGCACCTCTCGCACGCAGCCCGCGGCTCGCGCAACCGGCACTCCGGTCATTCCGGTGAGCGCGACAACATCCCGCTTCGTTCCCCCGAAAGCCGCTGTCACCTGTGTGAGGAACGAGGCGTTTGCGAGCGTCGCACGTAATTCCAGCTTCCCCGCACCCCACCGCGTCTCGCCTCCGCCTCGGAGTGGACGTTCCCCCGTAACCCGAAACTGGATACATGAAAACCGCCCCCGCCGCACGCGCTTTGCGCCGCCTCGTCTCGTTCGGCGCGACCTTTCTCGTCGCTGCCTCCGCCTTCGCCGCTCCGTTCGCCAACTTCATCACCCGGTCCGGTGACAAGCTGATGGATGGCTCCACCGAACTCCGGTTCGTCTCCACCAACATGCCGGATGTGCTGCAGATCATCACCAACAAGCCGTTCGACTCGACGAACTTCGTCCGCCTGCCGGACAGCTACGAGCTACGCGACGCCGTCGTGACCGTGAAGCAACTCGGCGGCCAGGTCATGCGCACGTTCTCCATCACCGCCAAGAACGGCAGCAGCGCCGAGCACATGTTCAACGTGTCGTCGAATCCTGTGGTGCCCAACGAGACCGCGCTGCGCGTGCTCGATAAGCTGCTGCAGATCTGCAACGAGGAAAACATCCGCGTCTACATTCCGCTCATCGCCTACTCCAATGCGAATCGCGGCGACCCCGACACCTACGGCACCAACTTCTGGACCGTCGGCAGCGCGACGAATCTCAAGTTCAAGAACATGGTCAGCCAGCTGCTGAACCGCACGAACTTCTACACCGGCGTCCAATACAAAAACGACAAGGCCATCCTCGGCTGGCAGAGCGGCAACGAGCTCGTCATCGGCACCGACGCCACCAAGCAGGCCTGGCTCCACGACATCGCCGCGTATGTGAAGGGCATCGATGGCAACCATCTCTTCATGGACGGCCGCAATCGCCCCGACGACATCTACAACAACTACTCCGGTTTCTTCAGCGACGCGAACATCGACGTCGTCTGCTATCACACCTACGTCAACCTGTCCGCGTTCAACACGCCCGCCTCCACCCTGCAGGCGATGCGCGCTTACACGCAGGGCAAGCGCCCGCTCGTCGTCAGCGAAATCGCGATGTATACGACCGAATCCGCGCTGACCGCCTTCATCAACGAGCAGATCGCGAACGGCACCAGCGGCTCCAACTGGTGGGGCCATCGTTTCCGCAATCGCGACGGCGGCTTCTACCGCCACTCCGACAATGGCTCGCTCTTCGAGGATCTCAACTGGCCCGGTTTTCCCGGCACGAGTGCCTACCTCTCCGACATCGCCAAGGCGCTCAGCCTGCAAAACATCCTCGCGAACGGCGCCTATCAGATTCGAGGTCTCACCCGCCCGCCGCTGCCGGTTCCCGCCGCGCCCACGCTGCTCTCCATCCCCGACGTCGGTCATATCTCATGGGAAGGCTCCACCGGCGCGCAATCGTTCGACATCTCGCGCGCCACGAGCGCGTCCGGTCCGTGGACCGTCATCAAGTCCGACTACTACGACAACCTCGTGAACTGCGACTCGTTGTTCTGCGACGACTCCGCGGTCGCCGGCTCAACCTACTACTATCGCGTGGTCGCGAAAAACAGCTCCGGCTCCTCCTCGCCTTCGAATGTCGTCGGGCCCGTTACCGTGAGCTCCAACTGGCTCGTCGACGATCTCTTCGACTTATCCCGCGTCGCCTCGTCCGCGAACGTTCAGGTCAAGAAGGGCTACAACCACTACAACTATCAAAACGACCTAGCGGTGCTGACTCGCTCCAACACCAGCTCGGCCAGCACCGTCACGTATCAGGTCGGCGGACACATCAAATCGGTGATCGCTTACCTGCATCACAGCACGACGAACCCAACGTTCCAGGTTTCGACGAACGGCTCGTCGTTCACGACCATCACTGCGACCCCGACGTCCTATGGCACGCGCAAGCTTTTCGCGGCCGGTCTCTCGCCTTCGTCGGGCTATCGTTACCTCCGGATTCAACTGAACACCGCAACGACGACCGAGGCGATTGGCCGCGTCGAAATCGAATACGACCAAACCGTCCCCCCGCCGCCATCGTCGATCACGTTCGAAGCTGAAGCGCTCACCCGCACGAGCAGCGGTGCCACCACGTCGGTTGAATCCGATGCACCCGCCAGCGGCGGGCAATGGGTGAAGCTCAACTCCACCGCCGCCGGCCAGTATGTCCAATACACCACGCCGAGCATTCCCGCGGGCACGTATCAGCTCCAATACCGCTACAAAACGTCCAGCGCTCGCGGCCGCCACAATGTCACGCTCGACGGCACTGCCATCGGAAGCACCGTCGACGAATACGCCGCCGGTTCCTCCGTCTACGTCACCGTCACGCTCGGCACGCGCACGTTTTCGTCGTCCGGCACACACACGATCCGTCTCACGGTTTCCGGCGCGAACTCGTCCTCGACCGGATTCCTGCTCGGCTCCGACTCCTTCACCTTCGCTCCGGCCGCCTCCACCGTCACATTGGAAGCCGAAGGCCTGGCCCGCACAAGCAGCGGCGCGACCACGTCGGTGGAATCCGATGCACCTGCGAGCGGCGGACAATGGGTGAAGCTCAACTCCACCGCCGCCGGCCAGTATGTCCAATACACAACGCCGAGCATTCCCGCGGGCACCTATCAGCTTCAATACCGCTACAAAACGTCCAGCGCACGCGGCCGTCACAATGTCACGCTTGACGGCACCGCGATCGGAAGCACTGTCGACGAATACGCCGCCGGCTCCTCCGTTTACGTCACGGTCACGCTCGGCACGCGCACGTTCTCGTCGTCCGGCACGCACACCATTCGTCTCACGGTTTCCGGGGCGAACTCGTCCTCGACCGGATTCCTGCTCGGCTCCGACCGCTTCGTGTTCACGCCCTGACAGGACAACTTGCCCTCGGCCGCGGCGCGGCGCCCCCCCCGGGCCCCCCCCCCCGACGCGATCCGGCAACGTGCGGCCTTCGACCCAGTTCGGCTCCAGCAACAAACAGTGCTGCACCGGCGGCACGCCAAACTGGTTCTCGTGCATCTGGCTGATCACGAAATCCACCGCCGAACGCGCCACTTGCGGATGTTGCACGCTCATCCCCGTGAACGGTTCGCTCGGCCACACGTTCAAACACGCGAATGCGATGTCCTCCGGCACCCGATAGCCTGCCTCCACCAGCCAGTGATACACGCGGTTGATGAAGCCGATGATTACATTCGGACGATGCTGTTTCACCCAGCGCAAGAACGCCGCCTTGTCGTTCGGATCGCTCTGCAAAATCGGAATGTGCCTCGCCACCGGCACGAGCTCGCTCTGCTCCACCATGCATGCTCCGAGCCGGCTGTGATCGTCGAGCGCCACCGGCGTATGCCGAAACATCGCCGCGCCAATCCTCGTATATCCGCGCGCCACCACCTGCTGCCAAACCCGCCGCGTGCCTTCGAAAATATCCGGCGCCACCACGTTGAACGGAGCGCGCGCCCACCCAAATGAACAACACACGACCGTGAACCGGTTCCACTCCGCGCCGTTCAATCGCGCATCCGCGCCCTGCGGCATATACGGCAAGATCAGCCCTTGAATGCCGCGCGTGTAGAGCACGTTGCTCGCGCGTTCCATGCTCCGATACTCGCCGAGGTCGAATTCCATCAGCTTGTAACCTCGCTGCTGCGCCCGCTCCACCGCCGCATCGAACTGATTGCGCTGCTGCTCATAGGCGCCCGCATCGCTGCGATCCACCAGATACGCGAGCGTCGCACCCGTCTCCGCATCGCTCCGCGCCCACCGGTGCCTGGCCAGCATCGCCAGCGCCGGATCAGGCCGGTAGCCCATGCTCTCCGCCAGCGTGCAAATCTGCCGGCGCGTCTCTTCGGGAATTCGTGGATTGCCGCTCAACGCGAGTGACACCGTCGACTTGTCGCAGCCGAAACGAACGGCGATGTCCTTGTGGGTAATCCGAAGCGACTCAGCCATAACCGCGCGTAATCTGAGTTAAAATCGTCGTCGGGCAAACCGCCGCGCACCGCCACTCAGTCATCCTGATGACTCTTCGCGCCTCGGTAAAATCCCCGACAGCCCGCTCGGCTTTCCGGGTCATCGAGATGATCAGGCCGGCTTTTGACCGCTTCGTTCGGCCGCGACCACGTTTCGTCATCAACCCGGGTGACGCATCGCCTGAGTCGCCGCCGGGTTTCCCCGACCGCCCCAACCTCCTGAAAGGAAACCGAACCTCATGAACGTGCTCGTTCGTCTCCGTCCAATGTCCGCCTTGTTGAGCTGCCTCGCCTGCGCCGTCGTTCCTCTCCTGCCCGCTCAACCCGCCGCATCCACCAACGCCGATCCGACCGACGAGTCCGTCGTCCGTCTTTCCCCCTTCAACGTCGAGGCCGCGCGCGATTCCGGCTACCGTCGCTTCAACACCGCCACCGCCACACGCGTCGGTGTCAGCATTGCGGATACACCGCTCAACATTCAGGTGATCTCGCGCGAATTCCTCGACGACCTCGCCGTCGACAGCCTCAACGCCGTCTTCGACTACTCGGCCGGCGTGAAGTCGAGCTACGACTTCAGCATCCTCAACACCGGCAACGTCCGCGTTCGCGGCATGCCCACGGACGTGATCTACCGCGACGGCTTCCGCAAATACGCCAACACTCACCTCGACGGCGTCGATCGCGTCGAGGTCGTCAAAGGCCCCGCGTCGCTCTTCTTCGGCCGCGCCGAGCCCGGCGGCATCATCAATTACACGAGCAAAAAACCGCAGTTTACCGAGGCCACCACCCTTCAACTCACCGGCGGCAGTCACGCTTACTACAAGGCGCTCCTCGATCACCAGGGCACTGTCGCCGACAACAAACTCGGCTACCGCATCGTCACGTCGAAACGCGACAGCGACGACTGGCTGCAATACACGCACTGGGACGAAACGTTCTTCCAAGGCGGTCTCTCTTTCCGTCCGACCAATCGCTTCACCTTCACCATCGCCTACGAATACGCTGATCAACAACGCGACGGCGGTCCCGTGCCCGCGCTCGTCGCAAATCTCGACTACATCGCCGACTGGGAAGCCGGCCGGCTTCTTCCTTCGCAACTCATGCCGGGCCTGCCCGAGCTCTATTACGAAGAATGGCAGCCTCGCCAGTTCCGCGAAACGGGACTCTTCCCGAGCGAATACACCGGCTACTGGTTTCCGCGCGGCTATAACTGGAATCGCAACGGCAGCGGCTCCTTCGAAAACGGCAAATCGCGCGTCTTCGACGCCCAGATTCTCTGGACGATCGTCGATCGCCTCGATCTCCGCGTCGCCTACAGCCGCCAGCACGCGGATTTCGAAACGTCGTGGTTCATCAATCAGGACCCGCACCAAAGCCCGAACAACTTCAACAACGCCGCCCCCACTCCGACCTACGTCAACTACGGCTTTCTCGTCGCACCCGCCTGGCGCACCGATGAGGGTTTCGTCGTTCCCGGCTCTCAGGCCGACGTCAACAAGGTCGACTCTTTCCAAGCCGATCTCACCTATTCGCTCGAGGCGCTGGGCGCGACGCACACGTTCGTCGTTTCCGGCGAATACGTGAACGACAGGCACCGCCAATACGGCTTCGAACTCAATGAGGAAGCTTTCATCGCCGCCGGCGGCGTGGTCGGCACGTTCGAAGATCCAGGCATTCCCAACTGGAACTTTTTTCCCGGCGCGTTCGGCACGATGTATCGCGATGTCACCGATCCCAATTTCGTCCCGCCCAACTTCCGCTCGTTCATCACCGGGCGCAGCAATCTCGTGAATCCCGGCAGCTCGAGCGAATCGATCGAAAAAGCCGTCAGCGGTAGCTATCAGGGTTCCTACCTCGACGGTCGACTTCGGGTCCTGGGCGGTGCGCGCTACACCGAATTCGCCACGGTGCCGCTCGACAACAACGGCCGCCAGCTCGCCGATCCAGGTTGGACGAAATCCTCCGCCACCACGCCCACCGTCGGCGCCAACTTCTACGTCACGCCTTCGACCATCCTCTACGCCAGCTACAGCAAAAGCTTCAAAGCCATCACCACCCGCAATCCGACGTTCGTTAACACCTTCAATGGCGAAACGATCGGCGGCGACAAACTCGACAACGAAGAGGGCGAGGGCATGGAGTTCGGCGTGAAGGTCCAGGCGCTCGATAATCGCCTCACTGGAACTTTCTCGATCTTCCGCCTCGACCGCAGCGGCGTCGTGCTCGACGACGCGCTCACCAACGCCCGCCTCGAGGACGAAACCCTCGCCGGCACCGCGCAGTGGGTCGACGCCGTCACCGGCTCCGTCGCCGACTACAATCTCCGCCGCAACTCCGGCCTCCATCGCGTCGAGGGCGCGGAGTTCGATCTGATTTGGACGCCGTCGCCCAACATCCAGCTCCTCGCCGGCTACTCGAACTTCTGGACGCGCGACGTGCTCGTCGACGACCCGTCCGTGATCAACGTCGCCAATGGCGGCCTCTACGATCCCGAGCTCAACGACGGCCGCGACTTCAACTGGCGCACGCTCGCTCAGGTCCCCGAGCATCTTTTCAGCTTCTGGGGCAAATACTCTTTCACCGACGGTCGCTTCCGTGGACTCAGCGCCGGCTTCGGCGGCAACTACGAGAGCGAATCTCCCGGCGATCAGTCGCGCAATCGCGGCTGGATCGCGGGCAACTTCTGGAAATTCGACGCGATGCTCGCCTACCAAACCGAGGTCTTCAGCCGGCGCACCACGTTTCAGCTCAACGTGAGCAATGTATTCGATCGCCAATACATCACCGGCTCCTTCGGCCTCGCTCCCGCTCGCACCTGGCGCCTCTCCGCCCGCGTCGAATTCTGAGTTAACGAAACAACTCGATATCCGTTGGCCCCCGCCGTCCCCGGCGGGCTAGACACCTTTTGCCCAACAGATCCCCGAACTCGCGGCTTCCCCATGAGACTTTCGCGCCTCCTCTCTCTGCTCCTCCTCACCATGTCGCTCTCTGCCTTCGCCGCAGAATCACCTCAACCGCCGGTCGTCTGGAATAACCCCGCTCCGCCCACGCTCGGCCGCGACGTCCACCACCGCAGCTTTTCCAGCCCATCGATCGGCGAAGAGGTCGGCTACAACGTGTATTTGCCCCCTGGTTACAACGACCCCGCCCAGCGCGAGACCCGCTACCCCGTGATCTATTTCCTTCACGGCGCGACGGGAAACGAAAACTCCGACGCCGCCGGGGTGGCCGGGCTCGTTGCGCGTTTCATTGCGGAAAAAAAGATCCCGCCCGTCATCTGCGTCTTCCCCAACGGCGGACCGCGCAGTGGCTACCGCGACCATCCAGGTTCGAAACAGATGGTCGAAACGATGATCATCCAAGAATTGCTTCCGCGCATCGATCGCGAACTGCGCACGCAGCCGACGCGCGAAGCCCGCTCGATCTTCGGATTCTCCATGGGCGGCGCCGGCGCCGTTCGCTTTGCGCTCACCTATCCCGACCTCTTCTCCGCGGCGGGCGCCTGGGCCGGCGCATTCAGGTATCGCACCAATCCCGAAAACACCCTCCCGCCCATCTACGCCGTCGACGCGCTGCAGCCGCTCGCCAGCCGCGTGCAGCTCCTGCTCGTCGTCGGCACGGAAGACAGCACGTTAGCGTCGCACAGTCCGTTCCTCCAGAACCTCGTCGCCGCCAAATTCCCGTTCGCCTTCGAGCTCCTCGCCAACGTCGCTCACGACCCAGGCGCCTATTATCAACACTCCGGCGAAAAAATGATCCGCTTCCTCACCGCCGGTTTTCCGCCCCGCTGACTCGTTTCGCCGCGCGCGGTCAGCCGCTCCCTGTCCGCCTCTGGCTTCGCAGCACTTGCACGAAGTTCTGCGCGAACTGCGAACTGCCGCGCTTCCGCCAAATGGCCAGCAGGCGAAGTTTCAAATCGTCGCCATGCTCCTTGATCCGGCGAAATACAATCCCGTCGCTGCCGGCCGAGCGCGCACTCGGCAGCAACAGCGACACTCCATGGCCACCTGCGATCAGCGCCACCAGCGACTCGAGCCCGTTCACCGGCTTCAAACGCCGGTGCTGAATGCCCCGCGCCGCGAAGATCCGATCGATGAGCTTGCGATGATACTCGTGATTGCCCGCGCTGCTGACCGACAAGAACATTTCGTCTGAGACATCCGCGAGCGACACCACGGCGCGTTGTGCCAGCCGGTGCTCGCGGCTGAGAACAATCGCCAGTTCGCCGACGAATACCTCCGCCGAATGGAGATCTTCCGGGGCCTCGCCGTGCTGATCGACCGCGAAGCTAAGCTGGATTTCACCGCGGCGCAGCGCCTCGAGTTGATGCGGAATCGCGAAATCGTGGAGGTTGATTTCCACGCGAGGAAATTTTTGGCGAAACACCGCCAGCGCCGGCGGCAGCAACGACGCCGAGATCGGCCCGAGACTGCCGATCGTCAGCCGCCCGCTTTTCCCCGCCGCCGCCTCTCGCGCCGCGTGCGCCGCCATCTCGGCGCGCTCCAAGATATCCTTCGCCTCTTCGAGAAACACCACGCCCGCGTCCGTCAACGTCACGCCGCCCGTGTCTCGATCCAGCAATCGCACGCCCACGTCGGCTTCGAGATCCTTGATCTGCTTGCTCAGCGCCGGCTGCGCCACCCGCAGACTTTCTGCCGCGCTGCGATAGCTCAGCGCCTCAGCCACCGCCACAAAGTATCGAAGATGCCTTAGTTCCACCCTCGCCTGATAGCTTGTCGTTATCAGTGTGGGAACAACAAAGTCACACGTGCCGTCCGCGAAACCGCTAAGATGCGGGCGCATGTTTCCTCTCCTGAGTCCCGGTCCTGCCAGCGAAGCGCTCCTCGCGCTCGCGCGCGATCGCTCCGGCGCAGAGGAATTGCAGTGTCATTGCCTTCTTTCGCTGTTCGAGGCCACCGACGTCGTTCGTCGCACGCTTCGTCAGGAATTGGCGCGTCGCGCGCACACCGAGCCGGGCTTCAACGTGCTCGCCTGCCTCCTGAGTAGTTCCTCCGAATGCGTCACCACAAAGGAGCTCGCTTCTCGCGCCGGCCTTTCGCCCAACGCGCTCGGGACCGTGTTGGCCCGCCTCGAGATGTCCGGCTTGATCGCGCGCGAACTCCCCCGCTCCGGTCGCCGTTTGCAGGCGATCAAAATCACCGCCCGTGGCCGCGCGGCGTTTTTGTCAGCCGCCTCTTACTGCCTCGCGACCATTTGCCACGCCATGTCGACGCTCGCTCCGGACGATCTCTCCGCGCTCGACCGCAGCTGCACGACGCTCCGCCAGCTTTCATCTCACACCAACACCCTCCCACACCACCCATGCGCCATGTCTCCTTCCGCCGCTGCCTCCAGCCGCGAAACGGCCTCCTCTTCGCCCTGACGGCATCGCTGCTCCTCACGAGCTGCCAACGCCAGAACAACGCCGCCGCGCCCACCGCCGCCGCGCTGCCTGTCGGCGTGCTGACCGTTCAAACCGAGCCCGTCACGCTCACCCAGGAATTACCCGGCCGCCTTTCCGCCTACCGCATCGCCGAGGTCCGCGCTCGTATCAACGGCATCGTTCACAAGCGTTTGTTTGAGGAAGGTGCCGACGTGAACGAGGGCGACGTCTTGTTCGAAATCGATCCGGCTCCTTATCAGGCCGCACTCGATAGCGCCCGCGCTACGCTCGCCCGCGCCGAAGCGGGCGTCGCCGCGGCCAGCGCGCAGGCCGAACGCTTCAAGGCGCTCGTCGCCAACAACGCCATCTCCAAACAAAATTACGACGACGCCGTCGCCGCTCATTTGTCCGCGCAGGCCGACGTCGCCGCCGCCCAAGCCGCGGTTCGCACCGCCGAGATCAACCTCGGCTACACACGCGTCACTTCACCCATCACCGGCCGAATCGGCCGCGCCGAGGTCACCGAGGGCGCCTACGTGCAACAAGGCACCGCCACGCTCCTCGCGGTCGTCCAGCAGCTCGATCCGCTCTACGTCGATCTCAGCCAGTCCGCCGATCAAGTGCTCGAGCTGAAAGAAGCGCTCGCCGAAGGCCGCTTGCAACGCGCCGGCGCCGACGCCGCCAAGCTCACGGTCATTCTTCGCAACGGCACGCCCTACCGCCACTCGGGCGCACTTCAATTCTCCGATGTCTCCGTCAACGAAGCCACCGCTTCGGTGACGCTCCGCGGCACCCTGCCGAATCCCGACTTGAGCCTGCTGCCCGGCATGTTCATCCGCGCGCGGCTCGATGAGGGAACAAATCCCCGCGCCATCCTCCTTCCGCAATCCGTCGTCAGCCGCAACGCCCGCGGCGAACCCATCGCGCTGCTCGTGGGCGCCGACAACCAGGTCGAAGTCCGCCCCCTCCAAATCAGCCGCGCCGTCGGCAATCGCTGGCTCATCACCGACGGTCTCCAGCCCGGCGACCAAGTGATCGTCGACAACCTGCAGAAAATTCGTCCCGGCATGCCCGTGTCCCCCGTCACCGCCGCCGCCAACGAAGTCGCCGCCGCCTCCGCGCGCTGATCCCGCTCTCCCTCTTCCACAACTTCCATGGCTCGCTTTTTCATCGAACGCCCGGTTTTCGCCTGGGTTATCGCCATCGTCGTGATGGTCGCCGGCATCCTCGCTATTCGCACCCTTCCCATCGCGCAGTATCCCAATATCGCGCCGCCTCAGATCGCCATCCAGACGACCTACCCTGGCGCTTCGGCCAAGACGCTCGAAGACACGGTCACCCAGGTCATCGAACAACGCCTCAACGGCATCGACGGCCTGCGCTATATCGAATCCAGCAGCGACTCCGCCGGTAACGTCACCATCACGCTCACGTTCAACGCCGGCACCAATCCCGACATCGCCCAGGTTCAGGTCCAAAACAAACTCGCCCTCGCCACCCCGCTGCTTCCGCAGGAGGTGCAGCAGCTCGGCGTCAGCGTTACGAAATCCGTCCGAAACTTCCTGGTCGTGATCGGATTTCGCTCCGTCGACGGCAGCATGACCGCCGAGGACATCGGCGACTTCATCGTCAGCCAGGTCCAGGATCCCATCAGCCGGGTCCCGGGCGTCGGCGAGGTGCAGTCTTTCGGCACGCAGTATGCCATGCGCATCTGGCTCGACGCCGGCCGGCTCCACAACTTCCGGCTCATGCCGTCGGATGTCGCCGCCGCCATTCGCGCGCAAAACGCGCAGGTGTCCGCCGGCCAGCTCGGCGGCAATCCCGCCACCCCCGGCCAGCTGCTGAACGCCACCATCACCGCGCAGACCCGTCTCGAAACCGCCGAGCAGTTCGAAAACATCCTGCTCCGCGTCAACCCCGACGGCTCGCAGGTGCTCCTTCGCGATGTCGCGCGCGTCGAACTCGCCGGCGAAAACGTCGACCGTCTCGCCCGCTTCAACGGTCAACCGGCTTCCGGCATCGCCATCCGGCCGGCCACCGGCGCCAACGCCCTCGAAACCGTCGCCGCCATCCGCGCCCGCGTCGACGAACTCAAACCGTTCTTCCCGCCCGGACTCGAGGTGGTGTATCCGCTGGACACTACACCGTTCGTCCGGCTCTCCGTCGAGGAGGTCGTCAAGACCCTGATCGAGGCCGTCGTCCTCGTGTTTCTCGTGATGTATCTGTTTCTGCAGAACATCCGCGCGACGCTTATCCCGACGATCGCCGTGCCCGTCGTGCTCCTCGGCACGTTTGCCGTGATGGCCGCCGCCGGTTTCTCCATCAACACGCTCACGCTTTTCGGCATGGTGCTCGCGATCGGCCTGCTCGTCGATGACGCCATCGTCGTGGTCGAAAACGTCGAACGCGTCATGGCTGAGGAGGGGCTCTCGCCGAAGGAAGCGACGAAGAAATCGATGAATCAGATCACCGGCGCCCTCGTCGGCATTGGTCTCGTGCTCTCCGCCGTCTTCATCCCGATGGCGTTTTTCGGCGGCTCGACCGGCGTGATCTACCGGCAGTTCTCGATCACCATCGTGTCGGCCATGACATTGTCCGTGCTCGTCGCGATCATCCTCACCCCCGCTTTGTGCTCCACCCTGCTCAAACCGATCCCGCGGGGCCATCATCATGAGAAGCGCGGTTTCTTCGGCTGGTTCAACCGCACCTTCGACCGCAGCGCCGATCGCTACGCCAGCGGTGTCGGCAGCATCGTGCGGCGGGCCGGTCGCTCGCTCCTGATCTACGCGCTCATCGGCGGCGGCATCGTCTGGCTGTTCAACCGCATCCCGACCGGCTTCCTGCCCGAGGAGGACCAGGGCATCCTCTTCGCCCAGGCGCAGCTTCCTTCCGGCGCGACGCGTGAGCAAACGCTCGCCGTGCTCGAAAAGATCGAGCAGCACTTCCTCGTCGAGGAGGCCGAAAACGTCGAGGGCATGTTCGGCGTCGCTGGTTTCAGTTTCTCCGGCTTCGGCCAGAACCAGGCGTTCGCCTTCGTGCGGTTAAAAGACTGGGAACATCGCTCGCGCCCCGACCAAAAGGTGAAGGCGATCCAGGCCCGCGCCATGGCAAAGTTCATGGGCTTCCGCGACGCGCTCGCCTTCGCCTTCGCTCCGCCGGCCGTGCTCGAACTCGGCACCGCGAGCGGCTTCGATCTTCGACTGACCGACAACGGTTCGCTCGGGCACGACGCCCTCATGGACGCCCGCAATCAACTGCTCGGAATGGCCGCCACCGATCCACGTTTGCGCAGCGTTCGACCCAATGGGCTCGATGACGCCGCCCAATACAAACTCGACATCGACCAGCAAAAAGCCGCCGCGCTCGGCGTGTCGCTCGCCGACATCAACGCAACCCTCGCAACCGCTTGGGGCTCCTCCTACGTGAACGACTTCATCGACAAGGGCCGCGTCAAAAAGGTTTACCTCCAGGCCGACGCCCCGTTCCGCATGCTGCCGGAGGACATCGAGCAATGGTATGTGCGCAACAACCGCGGCGAGATGGTTCCATTCTCGAGCTTCACCAGCGGACGCTGGACGCGCGGCTCGCCCAAGCTCGAGCGTTTCAACGGCGTGCCGGCGCTCGCCATCCAGGGCGAACCTGCCCCGGGCGTCAGCACGGGCGAAGCGATGGAAGCCATGACCGAGCTCGCTCGAAAGCTGCCTCCCGGCATCGGCCTCGAATGGGCCGGCTTGTCCTACGAGGAGCGCCTCTCGGGAGCCCAAGGTCCCGTGCTCTACGCCATCTCGCTCCTCATCGTGTTCCTCTGTCTCGCCGCGCTCTACGAGAGTTGGTCGATTCCCGCCGCCGTGCTCATGATCGTGCCGCTCGGCATCATCGGCACGCTGCTTGCCGCGTTCACGCGCGGTTTGCCCAATGACATCTACTTCCAGGTCGGCCTGCTCACGATCGTCGGCCTGTCCGCGAAGAACGCCATCCTCATCGTCGAATTCGCGAAGGAGAACTACGATCGCGGGCTCAGTCTCATCGACGCCGCGATCCAGGCCGCACGCCAGCGCCTGCGTCCAATTCTGATGACCTCCCTTGCCTTCGGCCTCGGCGTGCTCCCGCTCGCGCTCGCATCCGGCGCCGGTTCCGGCAGCCAGAACGCAATCGGCGTCGGCGTCCTCGGCGGCACCATCACCGCCACCGTCCTCGGTATTTTCTTTGTCCCTCTCTTCTTCGTCGTCGTGCTCCGTTTGTTCCGCGTGCAGCCCGCCGCTTCGTCCGTGAAGGAGGCCTCCCATGCTTAAACGTTCCCTTCCTCTCGCCACGCTTGTCGCTCTCGCCGGTTGCTCGCTCGCGCCCACTTACCAGCGCCCCGACGCTCCCATCGCCTCCACGTATCCGAATTCTCCCGACACCACCGCAGTCGGCACTCCCGCCGCGGATCTCGCCTGGGACGAATTTTTCCGCGACGCCCGTCTGCGCGAACTGATCCGGCTCGCGCTTGAGCACAACCGCGACCTCCGCGTCGCCGCGCTCAACGTCGAACGCGTCCGCGCCTTCTACAACATCCAGCGCACCGCGCTGATTCCGAGCGTCGACGCCGCCGGCGACGCCGTCCGCCAGCGCATGCCGGCCGACCTGAACCCGGGCGGACGCGCCACGACGTCGTCGAGCTACAGCGTCGGCCTCGAAATCCCATCCTACGAACTCGATTTCTTCGGCCGCATCACGAGCCTGCGCGATCAGGTGCTTCAACAATACCTCGCCACCGACGAGGCGCGCACCAGCGCGCAGATCAGCCTGATCTCCGCCGTCGCGCGTCAATACCTCGCCCTGCTCGCCAACGACGAACAGCTCGCCCTCGCCCGCCAAACGCTCGAAGCCGCTGATCGCTCCTATGAGTTGAATCGCGCGACTTATGAGGCCGGCGCGAGTTCCGAGCTCGATCTTCGCACCGCCGAAGCCCAACGCGCGGCCGTGCAAGCCAACGTCGTCGCCCTCGAACAGCAGCGCGCGCGCAACGAAAACGCGCTCGTCCTCCTCGTCGGATCGCCGCTGCCGGCCAATCTTCCGCCCGCCGGCTCGCTCGCGACGCAGGCCTTGCTCGACGATCTCCCCGCCGGCCTGCCGGCCGATCTGTTGCAACGCCGGCCCGACATCCGCGCCGCCGAGCACAGCCTGCAAGCCGCCAACGCCAACATCGGCGTCGCGCGCGCCGCGTTTTTCCCCTCCATCAAACTCACCGCGTTCGGCGGCACCGGCAGCGCCGAGTTGTCGGGTCTGTTTGAAAATGGCTCCGGCCGCTGGAGTTTCGCGCCCTCGATCACGCTCCCGCTCTTCGCCGCGGGCCGCAACAAGGCCCAGCTCGACGTCGCGAAGATCGAGCAGCGCATCGAGGTCGCCAACTATCAAAAAGCCATCCAAACCGCGTTTCGCGAAGTCGCCGACGCGCTCGCCGTCCGCCAGTTGATCGACGGCGAGGTCGCGGCCCAGGAAACCCGCGCCGCCGCCGCCCAGCGCCGCTACGAACTCACGCAGCAACGCTTCGAGGGCGGGGTCGACAGCTTCCTCGCCGTGCTGCTCGCCCAGCAGGATCTTTTCGCCGCCCAACAGGCTCTGATCCAGGCGCGCTTCGCCCGCCTCGCCAATCTCACCGCGCTCTACGCCGCTCTCGGCGGCGGTTGGCAGGACGGGGCCGCCGCGTCACCAGAAGCCTGATACAACCAACCGCAGGCCGCTTCGTCCTGATCTCGCCGCCATGCTTCCTCCCGAAACCCTCGTTCGCCTGCGCGAGGCGCAACGCCGCTCGGCCCACGAGCAGCAGCTTCTCTCCGGCCGTGACTGGATCCTGATCGCGATGTGCGTGCAGCTCCTCAGCGCGCTTCACCCGCTTTTCGTTTGGATCAACGTGCTGCTCCTCGACGCCCCAAGTCCCGTCCACGCAGAACCGGCGATCGCGCTCGTCGCCGCCCTGGGCCTCGCCGCCGCCCTCGGCTTGCTCTCGTGGTGGGCGAAATATGCCCCTTTCCGCGCCGCCGTCGTCGCCGTGCTCGCGTTCCTCGCCGCGCAGGCGACCGTCGGCTATTTCGATCCGGGCGCGCTCATCTCTGGCGCGATCGTTAAATCCATCGTGCTGGTCGGTCTGCTCCAAGCCGCGCGCATTGGTCACTTTCGCCGTCGCGCTCTTTGACGCCATGAACGCTCCTCAGCCGCTCCGCGCCGAGCCCGCGGATCCCACTCCCGATCACGGTCCCGCCCACCGCGGCGGTCCTTCCGCCTTGTTCTTCACCCTTTTCTGCGCGTTTTCCGCCGCCGGAATTCTCCTGATGTTCTGGCGCGAGGGCATGCGCCTGTGGGCTCTTCTCGGCGCCGTGGCCTTCGGCAGCGCCGCCGCGTATGCCTGCTGGTGCCTCATCGAACACGCGCGCAGCCGCCACATCACTCGTCGCTCGCATCTCGTGCTCACCCGCACGCTCGCGTTCGACATTCGCTGCACGTGCCGCGATGTCGCCGCGACCGTTTTCTTCGAACCCGATCAAATCGCCGCCGGCGCCGCCAGCCAGCTACTCTGCTTCGTCGAAAACTACGCCTGCCGCCGCCGCATCGCGCGCTTCCGGATCGGGCCGCACGCCCAGCTCGGACTCGCCTCCGCTATCGAAATCGCGCTCGAACTCGCTCCGGGACAAGCCGCCGTTTACTCGCTACCTCTCACCGTCGATCCTTCGCTTGCGCCGGGCGAACACGATCTCCCCATCGAGCTCAAGGTCGACAAACCCCAGGGCACGGGCGCTCGTCTCCCCAACGCCCCTCGGCACCTTCACGATCTCTGGAAGGTCCACTTTGCCGTGCCGTTCACCGTCCCCACCGATGCACGTCACTCGCCCGCTCCCCAGCTCCGCCCGCGTTTTATCTCACTCGCGTCGGTCACCGCCTCAGCACCAAACCTCTCTCCGCTCGCCGACCTGCTCGAGCCCGTCTCGGCGCGTTCCACTTCCTGAATCTCGCTGCAATTTCCTTCAACTCGCCGACGCGTCTTCCGCCGTCGCACGCCGTTCCTGTTTCGCCGCTCCGAACTCCACCCGCGCATGCGCGATCACGCGCCCGCGCTTCACCTCGCGCGCAAAAAATCCGACCACCACGAACGCCACCGCCGCCGCCATGGCCTGCCACAGGAACGCGCTGGAGTAATCGAACGCGCTCTTCCCCGCGGTTCCGAACACGTGCGTGACGCCCTGCACCCACAACCCCGCTCCGTTGATCAGCAGGAAATTCGTCAACCCGCCCACAAACGAAAATCCCGCGCCCGCCGTCCCATAGCTGTTGCTCGGGAGATAGTCGTAAACCAGCGGTCCCCACAACACCATCACCAGTGACATCGTGCCTTCGCTCAGAATCGCGAACGCCAGCAACGCCGAAAACGACAGCGAGTAATCCGTCCCGAACCGCACCACCAGCCACAACGTGAGATTGATCGCCACCGGCACGATCAACGCGAAGTGAAACAGCTTCAGCCGGGGTAACCGATCCGCTAGATAACCCCACAGCGGCACGAACAGCGCCATGTTGACGATCCCGATCGTCGCCGCCGCCCACCCGACTTGCTGTTTCGAAAATCCCAATTGCTCCGTCGTGAACAACGTCACAAACGCGCCAAACGACGACGCCATGAACGACCCGATTCCACCAATCACCAGATACGGGCTCACATAGAGCAGATACACCATCCACTGCTGACGATTGCCAAACACGTCGCGGAAGAATCCCACCACTGAAAATCGCTCCCGCCGAATGCTCTCCGGCGGTGGCGTCTCGCGCACCTTGAACGCCAGAAACGCCGACGCCCCCAGCACCGCCGCGCTGCCGACCCAATAAAGCAGCCGCTCTCCATCGACCCGCAGCCAGTCGTTCACCCGGCCGAGATCGTATTGCCGATCGAACTGCGCGAGCATCACTCCATTGAAGAACAGGCCCGTCATGTTCTGCATGATGTTCCGCATCGTCGACGCGCGTCCGCGCTGCGACGGCGGAATCACCTCATTATAGAGCGGCTCATACGGTGAGCCGACGTCGGAGCAGAACTGAAAGATGATGATTAGCGCTGCGAGCGTCCAAACGTTGTCCGCCAGCGGCACAAAAAACATCGCGATCGCTCCGCCCGTCCACCCCACGATCAACAAGGGCCGCCGCCTTCCCCAACGCGTCCACATTCGATCGCTCATATACGACGCCCACGCGCTCACCAGAAACACCATCGCGAAATTGATGCTGCTCAACAGCGCCACAATCGCGGGACTCTCGACGAGCTTCCGGATCGTGAATGCCAGCGGCGCTCCGCCGCAGTTGCCGAAATACGTCAGCGAAGCCCACGGAAAAATCATCCACGCAACCCAGCTCCACCGCACCTTGGCGTGGTGTGTTTCGATCTTCTTCATCCGTTCAGCTCGAAGTTGAGCCTTTCCCCCCGCGCAAAACGCCCCGCGTTCAATCCCGAAAAGTCGAAGCGCTCTTCCCTCCCCATCACCGCGCTCACGTCGAGCGTCGTTCCACCGCGCAACATCAGCTCCGCGACCATCTGCGCGATGCCGGCGTGACACGTGATGCCGTGACCGTTCAACCCCACCGCGTGAACGAAATTCTCCACGCGCTCATCCCTCGACACGATGGGAAATCCGTCCTCCGTCGTCCCATACACGCAGCACCACCCATTCAGAAACGTCGTCTTCGGCAAATGCCAGTAGCGCCGCACCACCGCTTCCACGGCCCCGGGAAACTCCGCATCGTTTACTTTGTTCACGAAATCCGGATCCACCGTGAAACCCGGCTTCGTCGTATGATGATGCTGCCCGAACAACATCGTGTCGCCTATCTCGCCGCGACACCAGACGCCTTCGCCGTTCACTTCCTGCGGCAGCGGCGTCAGCGGCGCCCGCTCCGCCCCGTCGTCAAACGCCGTCGCCACGCACACCTGGATCCGTTGCGGCGTCAGCGCCAGCTCGCTGCCCGCCAGCGCCGCCACCTTCGCCCCCCATGGGCCGCCCGCGTTCAACACCGTGCCGACGCTCCACGCGCCGCGGCGCGTCACCAATGTCTCGATACGACTCCCGTTCGTTCGCATCTGCAGCACCGGCGTGTTTCGCACCACCGTCACGCGCCCGGTCGCCACCGCGAGTTTCTCATAAACCGCCGTCAAAGCCGTGGGATCGACGTAACCTTGATTGGGATAATACAGCCCGCCGCGGAGATCATCCTCTTTGATCCAGGGAAATCGCCGCACGAGCTCCGTGCCCGAAAGCACTTCCCGCTCATAGATGCCGTTCGGCTGCCCTCCGAATCGCCGCATGTAGATATCCGGCTCGGTCGGAAGTTTTCCTTCGCCATAGAGCGCCAGCAGCGTGCCCCAGGGCTGAAATCCAAATTCATGCTCGCGCCGCAGCTCCTGCACCCGTGCGAAGCCCAGCAGCGTCAAATACGCGTAGATTTCGCCCATGTCGTGCAGGCAAATCACGCCCGCCGATCCACCGGTCGTCCCCGTCGCCGGTAGTTGCTTGTCGAATACCACGATCTTCGAACCGCTCTGCCGCGCCAGCTCATACGCGCAACTCATCCCAATGATGCCGCCGCCCACGATCGCGATGTCCGCGCTGCGTTCGTTCAACCGGAGGTTCATTCTAGATCTCCGCTTTCATGGTCGTTTTCACGCGAGACTTGCCACGGTCGAACAGCCGATCCGGCGCGGCCCCCGACGCGCCTTCACATCCGCCAGCGCCGCACTCACCATCGCCAGGCTGCGAACGTTGTCCTGCGCCGCGGTCTCCGGCTGGCGCCCCGTGCCAATGCAGTCCACGAACTCCCGCATCACGCTGACCCAGGACTCATCGGCCTCCGGCGCGGCCCGGACCGGAATGACTTGCGACGTGTGTTCGCTCTTGAACCCGCCCGCGCGCGCCACCGTCTCCATCACGATTCGTTCGGCTCCATCCCACATCAGAGTCCCTTTGGTTCCGCCGAACCGCCACTCGCCATTTCCCGCCGTCGCACAACCTTCCGCACACCAGCTGCCGCGATAACTGAAAACGAGATCGCTCGCGAATTGGAACGTCGCGAAAGCGCTCGCTCCATGACGATACCACGATCCGGCCGGATTCCACTCGCAACAATCCACGCGCGTCGGCTCATCCGCCCCAAAGAAACGCGTCAGGTCGAAATGATGAATCGCCATCTCCACCAGGAGCGGGTGCTCCATCGTATCGCGAAAATTTCCGAAGTGCAGCGCATCGAAGTAATCGCACGTCATCGTAGTCACGTGCCCGATCGCTCCCGACACCAGCACCTCTCGCACGGTGCGGGGCGCCGCGCGGTATCGATAATTCTGCGACACCGCCAGCAATCGATGCGCCTTCGCCGCCTCGTCCACCAGATCCCGCCCTTGCGCGAGCGTCGCCGCCAGGGGCTTTTCCGACAACACATGTGCGCCCGCCCGCAACGCCGCCCGCGACACCCCGTGATGCGCTGCCGGCGTGGTGCAGTTGAAAACAATATCCGGCCGCATTCCACCAATCAGGGCCGCCGCATCGGAGCCTGCCCTCGCATCCGGCGCAAACTCGTCCCGCCGCGCCCGTGCCGCCTCCTCGTTCAGATCTGCGAATCCCACCAACTCCATTTCCGTCACTTGCGCCGCCGCCCGCAGCCACTCCGCCGCAATGCTGCCGCATCCCACGTGAACGACTCGAAGCCGCCTTTTCATCTTCCCCACCCGAGCTCCTTCTTCACCGCCGCCCATCGTTCCGCCATCCGCTCGTCGAAGAGCAACGGCTCGAAACCGAGCTGCAGGTAAACTTTGATCGCCGGCAATCGATGATCGTCGGTTTTCAAATAAATCCGCCGATAACCCGCCTCGATAAACCGCCGCACCGCCGCGGCCGACGCCGCCCGCCCGAGCCCCTGCCTCGCATGCCCCGGCAGCGCCGCCACAAACGACAGCTCTCCGCCTTCCGGATGACGCTGATTCGACGCGTGATTCGCATTCGCCGTCGCTACCAGCTCGCCCGTCGATCGATGCTCGATCACGAAAAACCCGCCGGGCAACACGCCTCGCCGGTGCGCCTCGATCCGCTCCGGGGGCCACTCGCCGAATCCCACCGCAGCCATCAACCGGCTCCACGCCGCATAATCGCGTGGTTCCAGCAGCCTGAGCACGTAGTCGTTTTTCAACGACACCTCGGGCAGCGCCGTCAGCTGGGTCTCCGGCCAGATCATCTCCAATTGCGGCCGCGAGGGTGTCAGCCACGCGCGCGAATCCGGCACGTCCTTCCACGCCCCGCCGCAGAGTATCGACTGCTGCGATACAAGTCCCGGCAGCGTCATGTCCATCCCCGCATGAATATCGATGGGCGACGGGATTTCCCCGCGCACCGCGCGCACGAAATCCCGCACTTCAAAAAAATCACCTCCGCCGTGCCCCGCACTCAACGCCTCTGCCGGCGGATTCCGCCACTCTTCCGGCATGTAGCGCTCCGCGAACTCCGGCCGCGTCAGCAGTTCCTCCACCGCAAACCATTTCGGCTCCTCGCTCAGCTCGGGCAGCCAGAGCCGCCCGTTGTGATACGCGCCCGTCGTGCCCTGCAGCTCGTAATGCGTCTCATACGGACGCGGCGACACCAGCGCCAGCCGCAGATCGATCAACGCGTCCCGGTCCGTTTTGCACAGCGTCACCGTCGTGTCTTCGTGAAACAATTTTCCTTCCGCATCCCGGTGATGCTTCCCGCTGCCCGCGCAGGCCACGCGCACGATGCGTTGCCCAATCAAACACTTCAGCACGGGACCGAGGCTGTGCGTCGGATAGGTATTCCCATCGATGCCCATCTGCCAATGCCGCCGCCAGGGCGTATGCGGGATCAGGTGCCGCACGTCGTGCAGATACGAGCAATACGCATAATATAATTCGCCGAACTTCCCCTGCCGCGCGAGTTCCGCGATCAACCGGTTCTCGCGCCAATAACAATAATTCTCCGCCAGCATGTAGATCCCGCGACTCGCCGCCGCCGCCAACACGAGGTCGCGCGCCTCGTCCATTCCCACCGCCGCCGGCACTTCGCTCATCACGTGCAGATTCCGCTGCAAGGCCATGATCGCCTGCCGCGCGTGCAAATGCTGCGGCGTGCCAATCACCACCGCGTCGAGTCGCGCGCGTTCGAGCATTTCCTCGAAATCCGTATAACGCTCCACGTCCCGTTCCGGCCACTCGTTCAACGCTTCCGTCCTCAAATCGCAGATCGCCGTGATCCGCGCGCCACTTACTTCGAACGCCGCGCGAAAATTTCCGCCGCGTCCGGCGGCGCCCACCAAGCCAACGCGGATCGGGCGCTGACCGGACTCGGCAGTCAAAGAGGGAACAGAAGCACTCATGCGATGTTTTCGACGGTTCTTGAAACGAGGGGTGACCCGTCGGCGTTCGCGCTAAGCAACCCTGCCACAACCTTCCCTCAACCGCTAGCCCACTCATCCCGATGACCCGATCCCCGCGCGCACCGTCCCACGCTCACCGGGATGATCCGGCCGCCCCTTGATGCCTCCTCTCCCACAACGCTCGCTTTCATCAACCCCCGTGCACCCGCCCCCGCTGGATTTTCACCCTCTCGCCCTCCCGGCCGCCGACATCTCGCAACACGGCGAAGGCCCCGTCTGGGATCCGCGACTTCGCCGGCTCTACTGGGTCAACATCGTTCACGGCCAGCTGCACTGGCTCGACGAAAACGCGCGCAAACGCCACACGCTCGAAGTCCCGCCGCCGCTCGGCTTTGTCGCACCGACCGACCGTCCCAACATCCTCGTCGCCGGCATCGCGAGTTCTCTCGCCTTGCTCCATCTCGATACCGGCCGGATCGAACCGCTCGCTCAACTCGAGCCGCCCGACGCTCCGTTCCGCTGCAACGACGGCAAATGCGATCCCTCCGGCCGCGTCTGGGCCGGCACCATGTCCACCCATCCCGACGCCCAACCGCCCGGCTCTCTTTTCTCGCTGACGTCTAACCGCGCTCCTCAACGGGTTCTCCGTGACGTCGGTTGCAGCAATGGCCTCGCGTGGAACGTCGCGCGTGGGGAGTTCTACTTCATCGATTCGCTCACGCATCGCATCGATCGTTTCCGCTGGGGTCCCGACCGCGCCAGCATCGAGCACCGGTCCACGCTCGCTTCTTTTCCCGACGACCACGGCCTGCCCGACGGCATGTGCATCGACACCGACGGTCATCTCTGGGTCGCTTTCTGGGACGGCAGCTGTGTCCGGCGCATTCACCACGAGACCGGTGCTACGCTTGCCACGATTCACCTCCCCGTGCAACGCGTCACGTCCTGCACCTTCGGCGGCCCCGACCTCGCCACGCTCTTCATCACGACTTCGCACGAGGGTCTCTCCTCCTCCGAGCGCGCCGCGCAGCCGCTCGCAGGCAGTGTCTTTTCCGTCATTCCCGGCGCGCGCGGCATCCCCGCCGACGTCTTCCAGCTGGGCTCCCTCGAAGCATGAAACGCAATCGCCTCCTCGCCGGCCAGGTCGCTGTGATCAGCGGCGGCGCCGGCGATATCGGACGCGCCATCGCCCGCCGCCTGCACGCCCAGGGCGCGCGTATCGCGGTCGGCGATGTTCTTCCCGCCGCGAGGGTTCGCTCGCGCGTCTCAAAATTCCACTACACGGAGGTCGACGTCGCCGACGCCAACGCGATCGACGCCTGGCTCGCCCGCGTCGCCCGCGATCTCGGTCCGCCCACATTGATTATTCCCAACGCCGCCGTCGTCGAACTCGGCCGCGCGCTCAAAACATCTCCGGAAGCGTGGGATCGCACCTTGAACGTCAATCTCACCGGCGCCTTCCTTCTCGCCCAACTTGCCGCTCAGCGTCTCGTCACCGCCCGCCGGCGAGGCCGTATCGTCTTCGTCGGCTCCTGGGCCGCGCACGCCCCTCATCCCAACATCGCCGCCTACTGCACCGCCAAAGCCGGATTGCGCATGGCCATGAAATGCCTCGCGCTCGAACTCGCGCCGCACGGCATCCTCGTCAACGAGGTCGCCCCGGGTCGGGTCGACGCCGGTCTCAGCAAACGCCTCTTCGATCAAACACCCGGTTTCCGCCAGCGCGCCCGCGCCGAGGTTCCGTTGCGCTCACTCCTCGATCCCACCGAAGTCGCCGAGGGCGTCGCGTATTTGTGCCGGCCCGACAATCGCCAGATGACCGGCGCCGTGCTGCTCCTCGATGGCGGACTTTCGCTCGTGCACGCCGTGTAATCCATCATGAGCACGCCGCATCCGCTGCTCACCACCGCGTTTGTCGGCGAGATCGGCGTCGCCCGCGTCGACATCACGCCGCCTCTCGCCATCAACGCCCGCAACTGGGGCGCCGCCACGCACGACGTCGCCGAAGGCATCCATCGTCCACTCACCGCCACCGTCCTCGCGCTTTCGTCGCCTGACGATCCGCACCCCTTCCTCCTCATCGCCGCCGACCTGGGTTGGTGGAAAAGCCGCGAAGATGAATTTTTCGTCCGCGGCGCCTTGATCGAAGCGCTTTCGATCAAACCGTCACGCGTCCTGCTCTCGCTCTCGCACACCCACGCCGGCCCGAATCTCTATCGCGAAGATCGCCACCAACCCGGCGGCGAACTCATCGAACCTTATCTCCTTACTCTTCGCGACAACCTCATCGCCGCCGCCCGCCACGCGCTCGCGCATCGTGCACCCGCTCGTCTGTCGTGGCGCTATGGTCGCTGCGACCTCGCTCAAAATCGCGATCTTCCGCACCCATCCGAATCACGTTTCATCGTCGGGTGGAACCCGCTTGAGCCCGCCGACGACACCGTTCTCGTCGGGCGCGTCGAAAATCTTAACACCGGCCACACCATCGCCACACTGGTCAACTACGCCTGTCATCCCACCACGCTGGCGTGGAAAAACCGTCTGCTCTCGCCCGACTTTCCCGGCGCCCTGCGCGAGGTCATCGAATCCGCCACCCACGCGCCGTGCCTCTTCCTTCAAGGCGCGTCCGGCGATCTCGGCCCTGCCGCTCAACACGGCCACGATCCCGCGGTCGCCGACCAGCTCGGCCGGCGTCTCGGCTACTCCGCGCTCAGTGTGCTCGAAAGCTGGCCCGACGCTCTTCACGTCCTCGACGAGATCGTGGAGTCCGGCGCTCCCCTCGGCCTCGCTCATCTTGCTCCAGCGCCCGTGTCCTCCGCGCTCGTCGCCCGGATCGACGAGATCGCATTTGCCCTAAAACCTTCCGAGTCCATCGCCGACATCGAAGTCGCACTCTCGTCCTGCACCGACCGCGCCCTCCGCGAACGTCTCTGGAGGAAGCGCGCGATTCGCCGCATCGTAGGCGACGGCCCGATGTCCGCCATGCCGCTGTGGACTTGGCGCATCGGCGAGGCGTTGTTTTTCGCGCAACCCAACGAAGCGTATTCGTATTTTCAATATAACGTCCGCGCACGGCTAGCCCCGCGCCCCGTCGTCGTCCTGAACGTCACCAACGGCTACGCCGGTTACCTTCCCCCGCGTTCGCACTACGACCGCGATCAATACTCCGTGTGGCAAACCCCTTTCACTGCCGCTTCACTCGAACAACTCACCGAGCAAGCCCTCGCCATCGCCGCTCGCCTATTGGAATCTTCACGTCCGCCGACGTCGTCGTGATCGCGCCGATCTCGCCGTGAAGAGTCCTCCCTCTCTCCGCCTGTTTTATTTCCTCGCGCTCGGCGGTCGGCCAAACTTTCGCCGATACGCCTTCGAGAAATAAAGGGGATCGGCATATCCCACTTTCGCCGCCACCTCCTTTACGCCGAATATCCCGCGCGCGAGAAAGTCCTTCGCGCGCGCCAATCTCAGATCCTGCAGATACCGAATCGGCGTCATCTTCAGGTGCTCGATAAACATCCGCCGCAAGGTCGAGTTCGACATCCCCGCCGTTCTCGCCACGTCCTCGATCGTCACTCCCGGATCCGCCGAACGAGCATCGATCACCTCCAGCGCTCGCTGCAGCCGCGCCGGTCGCGTCGCTCCTTCCGGCGATTCGCCGGCCAGCGATAAATTCCCCAACAGTCGAATCAGCGCCGCCTTCAACATCGTCGTTCGCAACGGATCCGCCGTCGCCCGATGCCATCGCACCGCCTCGCCAAACGCGTTCGCACTCCATTCGAGACTTGGTCCGCGCATCACTTCGAGCACCGGCGCTTTTCCGAAACGACGAAACTCCTCCCTGCCTCCAACATCGAGCGACACACACGCATACCTCGCCTCCGTCCCCGCCAGATCCGCGCGATTGCCGTGGTGCGCATTGATCCACGCGACGTCGCCTGGCTCCAGTTCCCGCTCCCGCTTTCCCACCTGCAGCACGAATCGCCCGCGCAACACCAGCACCAGTTCCAACAGCGCGCGCGGTTCCGTCTGCAACACGTCCGCTTGCTCTGCTTCTGCAAACACCAGCGGCACCGCGCTCTGCCGATCCAGCCAGCCGATCAGATCCTTCACCGTTGTGATCGTTTTCTCCATGCTTCTGCCGTTTTCCTCCATGGGACCATGCTTGATAAGCCATCGCCCGCGACGAAAAAATCCATTTCTCGCCCGCTATGCCCATCATCCAAGGAAAGAACGCCAACCACCCCACCAACGATTTCACCTACTGGGGCCTCACCCGTTTCCAGCAGGGCGAACGCAACATCACCAAGCCGCATTTTCACGACTGCGACGAATACGTCTTCATGATCGAGGGCCGCATGCACATGCGCTCCGAGGGGATTGACTACATCCTCGAACCGAAGGACGTGCTCGTGACGCGCATGGGCGACGTCCACGAGGTCGTCGAGATCCTCGAAGACACCGTTTACTTCTGGGCGGAGGGCCCCCTGCGCGGCCTCAAACGCGAAGGTCATCTCGCTCCGAAGCTGCCGCGCTCCCTCGTATCATGAAATCCATTACCCTCGCAGAACTCGGCCTTCCGTCCCAATTGCCCCTCCCTCGGCGCCGCGACTGGCGAATCGGTGTGATCGGTCTGGGCGGCATTTCCCGCGCCCACTTGCCCGCCTACCGGGCCGCCGGCTGGCAAGTCGTCGCCGCGTCCGATCTCGATCCCGCGCGACGCGAGGCCGCCGCTCAGGACTTCGGCATCGCTTCACTTCACGAGGATTATCGTTCCGTGATCGACGATCCGCGCGTGGAGGTGATTTCCCTCCTCACGCAACCGAGCGTCCGCGAAGAAATCGTCGCCGCTTGCGCCGCCGCCGGAAAACCTCTCCTCACCGAGAAACCGCTCGCCCTCGATTTGGCCGCCTGCGAGCGCATGATCGCCGCCACCGCCGCCGCCAACATCCCGTTCGCCGTCAGCCAGAACTATCGCTGGCTCCCCGCGCCTTTCGCCGCACTGGGCCTCATCCGCGCCGGTTGGATCGGCCACCCTTACTTCGCCAAGATCGAACTCCACGGCACCCAGGACCGCGACTTGGCCGAGCACCCGTTCTACAGCACGTGCCGCGATTTTCTCACCGTGCAGTGGAACAGCCATCTCGCCGATCTCGTTCGCGGCTTCATGGCTCGCGACGCCCAACGCGTGCTCGCTCGCACCAGCCGCATGCCGCAACAGGCCTTCGCCGCCGATAATTTCCTCACCAGTCTCATCGACTTCGGCGCCGAGGGCACCGCGCTCATCGTGCACAACGAATTGCATCGCGGCGGCCTCAACTCCAACGAAGTTCGTATCGAGGGCGACGAGGGCACGCTCAGCTTTCCCCTCTGGGGACAAACGCTCACGCTTCGCTCCGATCGTCTCGGCCCCGAACCTCGCACCCTCGACTGCACGCCTGAAGGTTTTCTCGACAGTTTCTGCGGCCCAATGGCCGACCTGCTGCTTTCGATCGAACAAGCACGCGAACCGCTCGTCAGCGCCCGTCGCAACGTCGCCACGATTCGCCAGATTCTCGCCGAAGATCTGTCGGCTCGAAACCGCGCCCGCTGGGAGCCGCTGCAGCTTTCGCGCTACGCGTAAACGCACCCGAGAGCGCGGCCCGTCCGCTTTGCCGCGTTAGCGCCAGACCTCGCTGTCCGGTGCCAATCAGGCGTTTGTGCGCCCGCCTTCCGGCAGGACATTTTCTTACCGATACCTCCTTAGGGAATCCCTGAGGCGACTCCGAGCAGTTACCCACCTTATACCCCAGGGAATCCGCCCGTGATAGAACAGTCACCGTCCGCGGCGCACCGCGAGCACTCGTTGTCCTCAACCGCGCCGCGGGTTCTTCACGCCCGCTTCAATGACTTCATTTTTCCCGCCGCGGCCGCATCCGCCGGTTCGCTCCCGCTTCTTCAGCTCGCGCGTTTCGCCGTCTCGCAGCGCGAGCTCGCGCGTCTGTTCGATCGGCCACCCGCGCTCTCCAGCGCCGACCACCGAGGAGAGTTCCCGCGCGGCGCGCAAGTGGGTCGCTTCCTCGCACAATCGCTCAGGGAAAAGAGCACGCCCTGCCGACGATCCCTCGCGGAGCATCCCTGTCCATCAGGCAAACCGTTCGGATGCCCGTCCTTCTTTCACTTCCCTTCCAATGAATCTCCGCTGCTTCTTCGTCGCTACGTGCGCACTCCTCGCCGCCGCGACCGCTTCCGCATACAACTTCTCTCTGAGCCAGCTGCAGGGCGTGACATTGACCCAGTCCACGTCCCTCCAATTCGGCCCCGATCACCGGCTCTACGTTTCCCAAGTCGATGGCGTGATCAAAGCCCTCACGATCCAGCGTCTCGGGCCCAACAACTATCAAGTCACCGCCACCGAGAACATCGAGCTGGTCAAAAACATCCCGAACTACGACGACAGCGGCATCCGCAACTTCGCCCTGAACAAGCGCCAGGTCACCGGCATCCTCGTCGTCGGCACCGCCGATAATCCGATCATCTACGTCAGCTCCAGCGATCCTCGCATCGGCGGCGGCAGCGGCGGCGAAAACGACCTCAATCTCGATACCAACTCCGGCATCATCTCGCGCCTCACGCGCGTGAATGGTTCCTGGACCAAGGTCGACATCGTCCGCGGCCTGCCGCGCTCCGAGGAAAATCACGCCAACAACGGCCTGCAGCTCGATCCGGTCACCAACACGCTCTACGTCGCGCAAGGCGGCAACACCAACGCCGGCGGTCCTTCCATCAACTTCGCCTACATGGGCGAAACGACTCTCGCCGCCGCGATCCTTTCGATCGACTTGAACGCGATCGAAGCGCTTCCGATCAAGACCGACCCCTACGGCCAAAAATACCTCTACGATCTTCCCACGCTCAACGATCCCAACCCGTCCCGCGCGCACAATCCCGACGGCTCCGACGTCAACGATCCGTTCGGCGGCAACGACGGTCTCAACCAGGCCAAGCTCGTTCCAGGCGGTCCCGTCCAGGTTTACTCCCCCGGCTGGCGCAATCCTTACGATCTCGTCATCACCAAAACTCCCGGCCGCGAGGGTCGCATGTATTCCTTCGACAACGGCGCCAACGTCGGTTGGGGCGGCTATCCGAAAAACGAAGGACCCGGCGGCACCGTCACCAACGAATACGTCGAAGGCGAACCCGGCACCGTCAACGACAAGGACGGCCTCTACCGCGTCACTCCCGGCTTCTATCGCGGCCACCCGAATCCGCTCCGCGCGAATCCCGCGGGCGCCGGTTGGTTCCACTTCGACTCCTCCAAGCCGCCGGGCTCGCAGAAAATCTTTTCGCTCACGCCTACGTCCGACTGGCCCGCCGTGCCCGTTTCCATGGCTAATCCGGTCGAGGGCGACTTCCGCCTTCCGGGTGCCGCCGACGGCGCTCTTCTCACCTACACCGAATCCACCAACGGCCTCACCGAATACGTCGCCACCAACTTCGACGGCGAAATGCAGGGCAACCTCATCGCCGCCGGCTACGACGGCAAACTCCTCCGCATCGCGCTCTCCGCCGATGGCAACTCCGTCACCAACGGCGTCGAATTCCTCGCCACCGGTTTCGGCAACCAACCGCTCGACGTCACCGCCCCCGATCCCGGCCACGGCGCGCCTTTCGTCGGCACGATCTGGGTCGTCCACTACTCGCCCGCCAAAATCACCATCCTCGAACCCGCCGACTTCGACTCGCCGGGCGGCGCCAATTGCACGGGCATAAACTCCTTCGACGTCGACGAGGATGGCGACGGCTTCAGCAACGCCGACGAAATCGCCAACAACTCCGATCCGTGCTCCGGCGCCATTCGTCCGCCCGACTTCGACGGCGACAATGTCTCCGATCTGCTCGATCCCGACGACGACAACGACGGCATCCCCGACCTGCAGGATCGCTTCCCCGTCGATCCGTTCAACGGCATCAATCTCGCCACGCCACTTCACTACGAGCTCTTCAACGACTACGGCGTTGGCTTTTACGGCGTCGGCTTCACCGGGCTCATGATGAATCCGGGCGAAAATTATCTCCAGCGCCGCAGCCCCGATAACATCATCGCCGGCGGCACCGCGGGCCTCTTCACCATCGCGCAGGCCGGCACCGGCACGCCGCGCGGCTCCGCCAACTCCCAAAAGGACGCCTATCACTTCGCGATCCCGTCCAACGCCTACACGCCGCCTTACCTCGTCAGTATTCGGCTCGCCGGTCCGTTCTTCAGCAGCACGCCCACCGGTTCGCAGCGGCAGGGCGTTTACGTCGGCAACGGCGATCAGAACAACTACGTCTCCATCGCCCTCCACGCCAACAACGGCGCCGGCGGCATCGAGGTCGTGCACGAATCCGGCGGCTCCATCGTCGCCGAAACCATCTATCCTTTCCCCCAACTCGACGCCTCCTCGATCGTCGATCTTTTCTTCCAGATCGATCCGGCCGACGGCACGATCCTTCCGCTTTACCAACTCGAGGGCGAAACCGCTCTCACCGCTCTGGGTTCGCCCATCTCCGTCGGAGGCTCGCTCCTCGACGCCATCGCCGGCCCAAGCCCGCTTGCCATCGGCGCCTTCGCCAACCGCGGCAGCAGCGATCCCGCCTTCCCCGCCACGTTCGATTACTTCGATGTCGCCCCGGTCTCGTCCACCGCCATCGCGAAGATCACCGTCGATCCGACCGGCTCGAACATGGCCACGTCGAGCACGTTCAACAGCGGCTCCTTCAAAATCGAAAATCTCTCGACCGGCGGTCAGCAGATTCAACACGTCCACATCGATATCAGCACGTCCGTGCTGCCCGATCTGGTATTCGACACCAACGGCGCCGCCGGCGATCCAGTCGCAAAAGACTTCACGCCCAACAGCGCGACCGGCGGCGTCGTTCTCGCCAGCGGCAGCGCGACGCAACCGCACAATGGCGTCGACGCCAACGACGGCTTCGAGGCCGTCACGATGAACTTCTCCGCCTTCCCCGCGAACGGCGTCTTCACGTTTTCCATCGATATCGATCCCAACAACGTCAAGGGCGTCGCCCAACCCGGCGAACGCGACTCCGCCAGTGTCTCCGGTCTCGAACTCGCCGGCGCCACGGCCACCGTCACATTCAACGACGGCTCCACTTTCCGCACGCGTCTCGGCCGTATCGAAAACAGCGTCGACGGTGCCTACGGCTGGCTTCGCGCCGACCAGCCGCCGCAACCGTCCCTCGCCATCATCGGCCAGACGTCGCCTTTCACCACGAATCAAGCGGCCCAAACCGTCCGCGTCTTCGGACCGCCCGGCCTCAATGTCTCGCTCGTGATCCTCGAATCCGGCCTCTACCTCGGCGGCGTCCCGGGCGGCGGCTACAACGTTCAGCCTTACGACACCAACACGATCATCAAGGTCACCGAAAAGTCCGCCGTGATCGCCGAGCCCGGCTACATCGACATCCCCGTTACGCTCACGCAAACCGAGCTCAAGGCCGGCTACAACTTGATCACCGCCACGCTCGCCTCCGGCACGATCAAGGGTCCCGCTTCGCGCACGCTCATCGCCCGCTACGACCCGACTTACACCGGCGGCGACACACAACCGCCCACCGCGCCGGGCAATCTCGCCGCGTCGAGCATTACGTCCCGCAGCGTGTCGCTCAGCTGGTCCGCATCGACCGACAACATCGGCGTCGTGGCCTACGACGTTCTGCGCAACGGCACTCTGCTCACCACCGTATTGGGACTTAACTACACCGACATCGGTCTCGACCCGAACACCACGGTGAACTACTCCGTCGTTGCACGCGATCCGAGCGGCAACACCTCGCCCGCCGCGACCACGTCCGCCACGACACTTGTCCGCGGCGCCGTCGCGCTTCGCGTCAATATCGGCGGACCGTCCTTCGTCGACAGCTTCGGCGCCACTTGGGCCGCCGACCACGGCTCCAACACCGGCATGACGTCGAGCACCACGCAGTCGATCGATCGCACCATCGACGACACGATTTTCAAAACCCGCCGCCTCGACTCCCAAGCCTCCGCGCCCGACTTGATCTATTCGTTCAACGTCCCGAACGGCGACTACGAGGTGCAGCTCTTCTTCTCCGAAAACGACACCGCCAACGCCGCGGTCGGCAAACGCCTGTTCGACGTCTCGCTCGAGGGCACCCTCGCTCTCGATAACTTCGACATCTTCGCCAGCGCCGGCGCGCCGTTCACCGCCGTCATCGCCACCGTGACCACGTCGGTCGCCGACGGTCAGCTCAACATCCACTTCGGCCGCGTCACCGGCAACCCGCAGGTCAACGCGATCAAGGTTATCGCGCTCCCGCCCGCCGAAAGCATCCCGCCGTCCAAGCCCGGCAATCTCCACACCGTTAACATCACCGCGAGCGCCATCAGCCTCGAGTGGGACGAGTCCACCGACAACGTTGGCGTCACTGGGTATCAGATTTCCCGTGACGGCATCGTCGTTCAAACCGTCTCCGGGCTCTCCTTCACCGATACCGGCCTCGCCGCCAACACGACTTACCACTACGAGGTCAGCGCCCGCGACGCCGCCGGCAACTTCTCCGAGCCCGCCACGTTGAACGCCACCACGCTCGAGCCTTCGGGCAACGACACCACGCCGCCGTCCGCGCCCGGCGCGCTCGCCTTCTCGAGCGTCACCGCCACGTCGGTCACGCTTACCTGGACGGCCGCCACCGACAACGTCGGCGTCACCGGCTACCGCATCTCGCGCGATGGCGTGCTGCTCGACACGACCGGCGCGCTCACGTTCACCGACTCCGGGCTGTCACCAAATACCGAATACGACTACGCGGTTGTGGCCGTCGATGCCGTGAACAATGCTTCCACGCCGAGCGCCGGCAGCATCACCACCGCCAGCGCACCCACTCCTAACGCTATCCGCATCAACGCCGGGGGCGGGTCCTACACCGACAGCCTCGGCCACACCTGGGCGGCCGACACCGGCTATAACACCGGCACCGCCAAAGCTTGGCCCAACACGCTTACCGTCAGCGGCACGAGCGATCCCGTTCTGTTCCGCAGCGAGCGCTACGACCCCGCGCCCAGCCCCGAGCTTTCGTATGACTTCAACGTTCCGAACGGCACCTACCTCGTTCGCCTCCACCTGGCCGAAACGTTCGCGAATACGTCAGGCCCCGGCTTGCGCATCTTCGATATCGATATCCAAGGCGCGCGCGCCTTCGACGATGTCGACATCTTCGTCCGCGCCGGCGGCGCCAATATCGCCGTCGCCCTCGAGAAAGCGGTCACGGTTTCGTCCGGTAAACTGACGATCACTTTCCTTCACCAGGTCGAGAATCCGAAGGTCAACGCGATCGAAATCATCCCGACGGGCGGCACGCCGGCCGACACCCAGCCGCCCTCCCAACCGGGCCCGCTATCGTTTACGAACGTGAGCGCCACCAGCGTCACCCTCGGCTGGACCGCGTCCACCGACAATGTCGGCGTCACCGCCTATCGCGTCTCGCGCAACGGCACGCAGATCGGCACCACCGCCACGTTGTCGTTCACCGATGCCACCGTCGCGAGCAACACCACCTATTCGTATTCCGTCGTCGCCGTCGACGCCGCCGGCAATGTTTCCACCGCTCGCACCGGCTCCGTCACCACCGACCCCGCGCCCCCCGCACCCAATATAGCTCTCCGCATCAACGCCGGCGGTCCCACCTACGTGGACTCGATCGGCAACACGTGGTCCGCCGATTTTGGCTACAACACCGGCAAACCCTCCGCGGACTCCGCCACCGTCACCGGCACGCCCGATCCGCAACTTTTCAAGACGCTGCGCTTCGACGATGTCGCGACTCCGCACCTCGTTTACGCCTTCAATGTTCCCAACGGTAGTTATCTCGTCCGCCTCCACCTCGCCGAAACGAGCGGGAGCGCGAAGGCTCCCGGCAAACGTATCTTCGATGTCGATATTCAGGACCTCCGCGCATTCGACGATGTCGACATCTTCGTCCTCGCCGGCGGCGCCAACAAAGCCCTCATCCTCGAATCCGAAGCCGAGGTCACCAACGGCCAAATCGCCATCAAGCTGATCCCGCAGGTCAACGTTTCGCGCATCCACGCGCTCGAAATCCTCTCGTTGGATCCCGCGGACGACGACCCGCCTTCCGCGCCCGGCCCACTCGCCTTCAGCGAGGTCACGCCTTCGAGCGTCACCGTGAACTGGCCCGCCGCCACCGACAACGTCGGCGTGATCGGCTACGTCGTTTCCCGCAACGGCACCGTGCTCGGCTCCGTCAGCGGCACGAGTTACACGGACGCCACCGTGAGCCCGTCCACCAACTACACTTACTCCATCGTCGCTTTCGACGCCGCGGATAACCTCTCCTCGGCCCGCACCGGCAACGTCGCCACCCCCGCTCCCGGCGGAAACCTTCCGAGTATTCGCGTCAACGCCGGCGGCGCCGCCTACGTCGACTCCGCCGGCCACACGTGGTCCGCCGATTTTGGATACAACGCCGGCAAATCCTCCACCGACTCTGCCACCGTCACCGGCACGCCCGATCCACAGCTTTTCAAAACCCTGCGCTTCGACGACAAGCCCAACCTGCCCGACCTCATCTACACCTTCGATGTCCCGAACGGCACTTATCTGGTCCGGCTCCTCACCGCCGAAACCAGCGGCACCAACAAGGCGCCCGGCAAACGCGTCTTCGACATCGATATCCAGAGCCAGCGCGCCTTTGACGACGTCGACATCTTCGTCCTCGCGGGCGGCGGCAACAAAGCCCTCACGCTCGAAAAAGAAACAACCGTCACCAACGGCCAGATCTCCGTCCGCTTCATCCCACAGGTGAACCTCCCGCGCGTCCACGCCATCGAAATCGTGCCCGCACCTTAAACTGCGCTGACAGCCTTCCTCAAAAATAAAAGCTGTCACCTCCGCCCGCATTGGTTCGACTAGCCGCACCAATGCCCACCCCCATCCGTCTCTTCTCCACGCCTTCCGGCATCGTTCTCGAATCCGACGGCACGTATCGCCAAGCGCCTGCGTCCTTCACGATCGACGCGCTCTTCGCCTCCGCCGATCCGCACGCCACGATCGCGACCGCGTTCTCCTCCGGCACGCCCGCCTCGGCGCCGACCGAACTCAGCGCCCCCATCGCCTCCCAGGAAATCTGGGCCGCGGGCGTCACCTACCTCCGCAGCATGACCGCCCGCATGGAGGAATCCAAAGACGCGGGCGGCGGCACGTTCTACGATCGCGTTTACTCCGCCGACCGCCCCGAACTCTTCTTCAAGGGCAACGCCCTCCGCACCGCCGCTCCCGGCCGCGACGTCCGTATCCGCGCTGACTCCAAGTGGAATGTCCCTGAGCCCGAGCTCACACTCGCCATTAACTCGGCCGGCAAAATCTTCGGCTACACCGTCGGCAACGACATGTCCTCCCGCGACATTGAGGGCGAGAATCCGCTCTACCTTCCACAGGCCAAGGTTTACGCCGGTTCCTCCGCGCTCGGGCCATCGATCGTCGTCACGCCCGACTTGCCGTCCGCCGAAACCGCCATCGCCATCGAAATCCGCCGCGACAACGCCACAGTTTTCTCCGGCGAGACCACCGTCGGTCGCATCAAACGCCCGCTGCCGTCCCTTGCGGAATGGCTTTTCCGCGACCAGACTTTCCCGCACGGCTGCTTCCTCATGACGGGCACCGGCATCGTCCCGCCCGACAACTTCACGCTCCGCAGCCGAGACGAGGTCCGCATCACCATCGAACCCGTCGGCACCCTCATCAACACCATCGCCTGATCATGTCCCTCCACGGAAAAAGCTATATCGCCGGCGCCCTCGGCCAGACCGGCGGCAAAACGTTCAAAGCCGCCAACCCGTCCACCGGCGAAGACCTCGAGCCCGCTTTCCACTCCGCCTCGCCCGCCGAGGTGCAGCAGGCGATGGACGCTTCCGCGGCCGCGTTTGCGATCTATCGCAACCAGCCCGCCGCCGAGCGTGCCAAACTTCTGGATACGATCGCGTCCGAAATCGAAGCGCTCGGCGACGCCCTCCTGCAACGCGCCCACGCCGAAACCGGCCTGCCCCTGGCCCGCCTTACCGGCGAACGCGCTCGCACCACCGGACAACTCCGTCTGTTCGCGCAACTCGTCCGCGAGGGTTCGTGGGTCGATGCCCGCATCGATCGTGCCCTGCCCGATCGCCAGCCGCTTCCGCGTCCGGACATCCGTCGCATGCTCCGCCCGCTCGGCCCCGTCGTCGTGTTCGGCTCGAGCAATTTCCCGTTCGCATTCTCCGTCGCCGGCGGTGACACCGCCTCCGCGCTTGCCGCGGGTTGCACCGTCGCGGTGAAAGCCCACCGTGCCCACGCCGGCACCGCCGAAATGGTCGGCAGCGCCGTCACCAAAGCCGTCGCCGCCTGCGGTCTTCCGCCCGGCACGTTTTCGATGCTCCACGGCGACGGCTCCACCGTCGGCGTCGCGATGGTCAAACACCCCGCCACCGCCGCCGTCGGCTTCACCGGTTCGACCACCGCCGGCCGAGCCCTCTTCGACGCCGCGTCCGCGCGTCCTCACCCGATTCCCGTCTTCGCCGAAATGAGCAGCCTGAATCCCGTATTCCTGCTCGCCGGCGCTATCGAGGAACGCGGCGCCGCCATCGCACAGGGTCTTACCGGCTCGTTCACGCTCGGCGTCGGACAATTCTGCACCAAGCCCGGTCTCGTGTTCGCCGTTCGCAGTCAGCACACCGACGCGTTCCTTCAAAAACTCGCCGAAGCCGTCGCCGCCGCTCCCTGCGGCACGATGCTCACCAGCGGCATCCAGGAAGCGTTCATCAAAAATCGCGACAAGGTCACCGCGATCTCCGGCGTCTCGCCGGTCGCCCAAGGCGTCGCCGTCTCCGGCACCAAGGGCACCGCCACGCAAGCCAGCGTCGCCACCACGTCCGCCGCGAACTTCCTCAAACACCCCGAGCTCGCCACCGAAGCCTTCGGTCCGTTCACCCTCGTGATCGTCGCCGAAAACGAAACCGAACTCGCCGCCTGCGCCGCCACGATCGAGGGCCAGCTCACCGCAACGGTTCACGGCACGGCCGCCGATCTCGACCACTCGCGCGAGCTTCTCGCCGAACTGGAAACCAAAGCCGGCCGCGTCCTCATCAACGGCTTCCCGACCGGGGTCGAAGTCTGCGCCGCGATGAACCACGGCGGGCCGTATCCAGCGACCAGTGACGTGCGTTTCACTTCCGTCGGCACCGCCGCGATCTACCGTTTCGCGCGCCCGGTTTGCTACCAAAACTTCCCCGACGCGCACCTCCCCGCCGAGCTCCAAAACGCCAACCCGCTCAACCTGCTGCGCCTCGTGGATAACGCTTATACCAGAGACGCGATCCGCTGACTCGGCGCAGAAGCTCCAAGATCCAAACACCAAGCTCCAGAGAACCTCCAAATCCCAAGCTCCAACCGATGTTTGAACATTGGATCTTCTCTGGAGCTTGGCTCTTGGAGCATGGAGCTTCCTCTTCATGACCGACCCCATCTTCGACTCCGCCAACGATTCCATCTACACGCTGCGCACCACCGCGCCCGGACCTTCCGGCCAGCTTCCCGTCACGCCCGATCGCCTGAGCGCGATGAGCTCAGGCGACCTGTTCGGTTGGACCCAAAACGCGGGCATGGGCTGGGATCCGAAACTTCTCCTCGGCAAACAATTCCTCGTCCTCAGCACGCAAGGCGGCATCCGCGCCCCCGACGGCTCGCCCGTCGCGCTGGGCTATCACACCGGCCACTGGGAAGTCGGTCTGCTCATGGAGGAAGCCGCGCGCACCTTCTCCGCCGCCGGCGCCATCCCTTTTGCCGGCTACGTCAGCGATCCGTGCGATGGCCGCACCAACGGCACCGCCGGCATGCTCGACTCGCTGCCTTACCGCAACGACGCCGCCGTCGTATTCCGCCGCCTGATACGTTCGCTGCCCACCCGCCGCGGCGTGCTCGGCGTCGCCACCTGCGACAAGGGTCTTCCCGCGATGCTCATGGCGCTCGCCGGCACGCACAACCTTCCCACCATCCTCGTCCCCGGCGGCGTCACGCTTCTCGCCGAGGAAGCCGAAGACACCGGCAAGGTCCAAACGCTCGCCACCCGCTTCGCCCGCGACGAAATCTCGCTCCAGCACGCCGCCGAAATGGGCTGCCGCGCTTGCGGTTCGCCCGGCGGAGGCTGCCAGTTCATGGGGACCGCCGCGACGTCCCAAGTCGTCGCCGAAGCCCTCGGCCTCTCACTCCCGCACGCCGCCCTCGCGCCGTCCGGTTCCGAAATCTGGCGCGACATCGCCCGCCGCTCCGCGAAAGCCGTGATGTCGCTCGATGCCGCCGGACTCACCACGCGCGACATCCTCACCGACGACTCGATTCACAACGCCATGGTGGTCCACGCCGCGGTCGGCGGTTCGACCAATCTCGTCCTGCACATCCCGGCGATCGCTCACGCCGCGGGTCTCGCGCGTCCGACCGTCCACGATTGGACGCGCATCAACCGGTCCGTCCCTCGCCTCGTCGATTCACTCCCCAACGGCCCCCGTCACTTCGCGACCGTCCAGGTCTATCTCGCCGGTGCCGTCCCCGAGGTGATGCTCCATCTCCGCGAACTCGGCCTCCTCAAACTCAACGCGAAAACCGTCACCGGCCGCGCCCTGGGCGAAAACCTCGAGTGGTGGGAAACCTCCGAACGCCGCCGCCGCCTCCGCGAGAAACTCACGCAGCTCGATGGGATCGATCCGCTCGATGTCATCATGCCCGCCGCGCGCGCCCGCGAAAGAGGCCTGAAGAGCACGGTCACTTTCCTCCGCGGCAATCTCGCTCCCGAAGGTGCGCTCGTGAAGAGCACGTCGATCCTCCCCGAGCGTCTCGATGCCAACGGCATCTACCACCACGAGGGCCCCGCACGCGTTTTCACCAGCGAAAACTCCGCCATCGCCGCCATCAAGAGCGGCTCCGTCAAAGCCGGCGACATCATGGTCCTTATCGGCATCGGCCCCGGCGTCGGCATGCCGGAAACGTATCAAATCACGTCCGCGCTCAAATACGTGAAGGACGGACACAAGATCGCCCTCATCACCGACGGGCGTTTCTCCGGCGTCTCAACGGGCGCATGCATCGGTCACGCCAGCCCCGAAGCCTGGGCCGACGGTCCCATCGGCAAAGTCCGCAATGGCGACATCATCCGTCTCCACGTCGATTCGGTGAACCTCATCGGCACCGCCGACGTGATCAACATCGACGAACGCGACTTCCTCGCCCGTCCGCGCCATCCCGATCTCCGTCGCGACGAACGCCTCCCTGACGACACGCGTCTCTGGGCCGCACTCCAGGACGCCAGCGGCGGCAGCTGGAACGGCTGCGTTTACGACGTCGATCGCATCTGCCGCCTCCTCGAGCTAGGCAAAGCCGCCGAACGGAAAACGAATTAACCCAGAGACACGGAGACACAGAGAACACCGATTCTCTCCGGGGTCTTCTCCGTGCCTCCGTGGTTCAAATTCCGTTCACCTCAAAGCTCCCGCACCCGAATCCGCCGATACTCCATCTGCCCCCGATCGCTCTCCAACCCGATCGGCCCGTCCGCCGGCACCGGCATCGCATCGATGAGCACCTCGCCATTGCACGTGCAGTGCGCGAGTCCGCCTTTCACGACGACCACGATCTCGTTCCACTCCAGCGGACGATAGTTCTTCAAATTCACATACGGCCCCGCGATATGATAATCGCGCACCTGTAGTTGCGGCGCCCTTACAAACACGCCGCTGTCCGCATTCGGACTCGCGCGAAACTCCAGCCGCAGCTCGAAATCCTTCGGAAAGGTCCGCGTCGTCCACAGCGTTTTATAATCCCGTTCCACGCGCGCGACCGTTGCGATCAGCCGCCCGTTCTTCGCAAGATACCGTCCGTCGTCGCTCAGCGTTTTTCCATCGAACGCCGGCTGCCCTTTGTAGCCCCACCCGCTCAGATCCTTACCATTCGTCAGACTCACGAAACCCGGCTCCGGCTTGAAATCATCCGGCCACGCCTCGATCAGTCCCGTCGATTCCAGCACCGGCCGCAGCGCTTTCTCCCAGCGCGCGTAACCAATCGCGTTCGGATGCAGCAGATCCGGAAATTCGTCCGCCTTCGCATCGCCTTTCACATCCGCAAACAGCGCCCATGTATCCAGCACCGTCACCTGCGGGAAATCTTTCACCAGATCGAAATACAACTGGTTCATCTTATCGATCTGCGCCTTCGGCCGGCGCATGCTCACCGCGCTCGGCATCACCTTGCACAAAATGATTGGCATTTTCGCATCGTGCTCATTCAACGCCCCGAGGATCAGCTTCATGTTCCCCGCCGCGATCTCCGGCGAGGCCCACTCGTCGAGATCGTTCGTGCCGATCAGCAGCACCACGCCTTTCGGATTCAACGCCAAGACGTCCTCCTTCATCCGGATCAAGACCCCGCGCGTAGTGTCACCGCTGATACCGCGGTTCGCCACCTTCACCCCGGGAAACAAACTTTGGAAATGATCGCCCCATCCCTGCGTGATCGAATCTCCCAGGAAAACGATCGCTCCCTGATCTTGCTCGACCCGCTTCGCCCACGCACTCCGCCGCGACTGCCACAAACCGCGGAACCAGTCATACCGCCGGATCGGCCCCGCACCGGGCAAACCTTCGTCCGTCGCCGGAATCTCAAATGACGCAGGCGCCGAAGCCGCCACCGTCGTTTCCGCCGCCTGACCGATTCCGATCGCCGACACCGTCAGCGCACCAAGCAGTAACAAAGAAGTGATACGTTTCATGGGGTTTGGGTTCGCGAACAAAGCGTTTCGTCCCACCCGACGCCAGAACCGTTTGAAAGTCACGGCGCCCCGCTCCCCGATCGGCCGCAAATAAAAAGCCCGCCGAAACCAGCGGGCTCGCATCTAAATCTCCTGCGAATGCGAAAGACTCTTCGCGTTTCTTCTCTGCCTTACGCGAACAACTCGTCCGCCTTGAAGAACCGCGTCAGTTCGATCTTCGCGTTCTCGTCGCTGTCCGACGCATGCACGACGTTCTTCATCATCTCCGTGCCGAAGTCGCCGCGGATCGTTCCTTTCGGCGCCTTCCGCGAATCCGTCGGCCCCAGCAGGTCGCGCACTTTCTGCACGATGTTCTCGCCCTGCAACGCCAGCACGATCACCGGACGCGAGCTCATGAAACCCTCGATCTCGGGATAGAACGGCTTGTCGGCGACGTGCGCGTAATGTTCGCGCAGCACTTCCGGCGCGAGACGCACCATCTTGCAACCCACCACGTCGAAGCCCGCAGCTTCGAAGCGGCTGAGCACCGTGCCGACCAGACGTTTCTCCATGCAGTCGGGCTTAAAAATAACGAACGTTTTCTGCATAAGTAGCGGACCAACGTAGGCCGCCACCGGCGTTTGGAAAGCCTGGATTTTGCCCAGGTCAGCGATCCAACGCCGCCTGCAACGCTTCATCCAACGTCACGTGCCGAAACCGAAACCCTTCCGCCAACAACCGCTCCGGCACCGCGCGCTCACTCGCCAGCAACGCTTCCTCGCCCATCTCTCCGAACAGCGTTTTCACCACCACCACCGGCACCGGCAATACCGCCGGCCGCTTCAACACTCGCCCCAGCGCCCGCGTGAACTCCTCGTTCCGCACCGGATTCGGCGCCGCAAGATTAAACACGCCCGCTCCACGCTCCTCTTTGATCACCCACCTCAATCCCGCGACCACATCGTCCAAACTCACCCAGCTCATCCACTGCTTTCCATTCCCGATCTTCCCTCCGATCCCCGCGCGAAACACCGGCAACATTTTCGCCAACGCCCCGCCTTCTTTCGCGATCACCACCCCCAATCGCATCACCGCCACCCGCACCCCCTCGCGCTCCGCCAACTGCGCTTCCGCCTCCCAAGCCCGACACACCTCCGCCAGAAATCCGCGCCCACTCGCCGCGCCTTCGCTCAACACCTCGTCGCCGCGATCGCCATAAATTCCCACCGCCGAAGCGTTCACCAACACCGTCGGCTTCTTCTCCGCCCGCCGCATCGCATCCACCAGCGTCCGCGTCGCATCCACCCGACTCCGCAAAATCGCCTCCTTCCGCGCCTTCGTCCAACGCCCCGCCCCCACATTCTCGCCCGACAAATTCACCACCGCACTCACCCCGTCCATCGCACCTTCCTCAATCTCCCCCCGCGCCGGATCCCAACTCACCTCGCCTTCACTCCTCACCTCTCGCCTCACCAACCGCACCACCTCCCACCCGCTTCCCGCCAACTCCCGCGTCAGCGCGGTCCCAATCAACCCCGACGCCCCCGCGACCAAAACCTTCTTCCGCATCTCATTCATCGTTTTCGCCCCCTCATCGCTCCCGCGCCTTCGTGTCCCTTCGTGTCCATTCGTGGTTAAATAATAGTTCGCCTCGCCCGCATCGTCTCAAACGCCGCCAGCGCTTCCTTCCTCGCCCTCGCATGCTCCACGATCGGACGCGGATAATCCTTCCCCAGCTCCACCCCCGCTTCCTTCAACACGTCCGCCGGCGCCGTCCATGGCGCCTGCACGAATTTATCCGGCATCCTCGCCAGCTCCGGCACCCAGCGCCGCACATACTCGCCGCGCGCATCGAACTTCTGTCCCTGCAACACCGGCGCAAAAATCCGAAAATAAGGCGACGCATCCGCTCCACAACCCGCGCTCCACTGCCATCCGAGCGTATTGTTCGCCAGATCCGCATCCACGAGCGTGTCCCAAAACCACGCCGCCCCCGCCGTCCACGGCAACCGCAGATGCTTCACGAGAAACGACGCCACGATCATGCGCACACGGTTATGCATCCATCCCGTCTTCCACAACTGCCTCATCCCGGCATCCACGATCGGATAACCCGTTTCGCCTCTCTGCCATGCGCCCAACTTCACCCCTCCTGCATCCTCCGCCCACGAAAATCCCGCAAACTCCTCCCGCATCGGGCGCTCCACCGTATGCGGAAAATGATACAAAAGATGATGCGCAAACTCCCGCCAGCCGATCTCCGCGAGAAACACCTGCGCCCCTTTGCTCGGCGGAAACACGCCGCTCTCCTTCGCCCGCGCTTTCACCGCAGCCCAAATCTGACGCGGTGACACCTCCCCGAAATGCAGCGCCGCCGACAGCCTCGACGTGCCGTCGCACGCCGGCTCGTCCCGGGTTTCGTGATACAAATCCATCCCGTCCGCGACAAACTCCCGCAGCCGTCGCGCGCCGCTCGCCTCGCCCGCCACCCAGCACTCCCGCAGCCCGCCATCCCACGCGATCTTCGGCTCCAACTGCAGCGTCTCGATCGCCAGCGACTGCGGCCACGCCGCCGGCGCCCGCAACGTCTCTCCGGCGCCCAACTTGACCGGCGGCGGCACCGGCACCGTCAGACAATGCCGCCAAAACGGCGTGAACACCTGAAACGGCCGCCCTTGCTTGTTCGCGATCGTCTGCGGCTCGTGCAACAGCGCCGCATTGAAGCTCCTCGCATCCAATCCGCCCGCTGCAAATTCCGTTTTGATCTTCGTGTCGCGTTCGATTCCCGCCGGTTCGTAACGGCGATTCCAATACACCGCTTCCGCTCCCGTTTCCTCCACCAACCGTCGCAACACCGCCCGCGCCTCGCCGCGTGCCAGCACCAGCCGCGATCCTCGTTCCCGCAAGCTGTCGTCGAGCGCCGCCAGCGAACGATGCAGCCACCACTTCGTCGCTCCACCCAATCGCCAGCGTTCGTCCGGCTCGTCTTCCAACACATACAGCGGCACCACCGGCCCACCTCGTTTCACCGCCGCCTGCAGCGCCGGATTGTCCTGCAAGCGCAGATCTCGCCGAAACCAAACAATCGCCGGCCTCATGGGAAAGGAGTGCGGGCTCGCCGGCCCGCCTGACGCATCACAACGACTCCCGATACAACTCCTCGTAACCCGCCGACGCGCTCTTCCAGCTGAAATCCCGCGCCATTCCGCGCTGCTGCACCGCCGCATACCGCGGCTTGTCCGCGAACAACTTCAGCGCCCGCCCCAACGCCGTCCGCAGCGAAGCCGCGTCGGGTTCGCACATGATTCCCGTGCCCTCCGCCGGTTTCTCATCCGCGTCGATCACCGTATCCGCCAATCCACCCACGCGGCTCACGATTGGCACCGTGCCGTAAATCTGCGAATACATCTGATTCAATCCGCACGGCTCGAACAGCGACGGCATCACAAAAAAATCGCTGCCCGCTTCCACCAGATGACTCATCGCTTCATCGAGTTTCGCCGTGAGCGACACCTTGTTCGGCGCCCGCGCCGCGAGCTTCTGCATCGCGTCCTGATACTTCTTCTCGCCCGTCCCGAGCACCACCAGCCGGCAGTCTTCCTTCAGGAAGAAGTCCTGGTTCGCGAGCACCAGATCCACGCCTTTCTGCTCCGTCAGCCGCGCCACCATCCCGAAAACCGGACCGCTAAACTCCGGTTCAAAACCACAGCGCTTCAACAACTCCGCCCGACACGCCGCCTTGCCCGCCATGTTCCCCGCCGAATACCGCATCGGCAGCAACGAGTCGCTCACCGGATTCCACACCTGCGTGTCCACGCCATTCAGCAAACCCACCAGATCGTCCGCCCGCGTTTGCACCACGCCTTCCAATCCACACCCGAACTCCGGCGTCTGGATCTCTTGCGCATACCGCGGGCTCACCGTCGTCACCCGATCCGCAAACAAGATGCCCGCCTTCATGAAGCTCACCTGCTCGTAATATTCCAACCCATCCACGCTGTTCAGCTCCTCCGGCAAATTCATCCGCCAGAACACCGCGCGCGGAAATATCCCCTGAAACGCGATATTGTGGATCGTGAAGATCGTCCGCATCGCGAGTGTCACCCCCTGCCGCCGTTCCGCATCGCGCAACATCAGCGGCAGCAACGCCGCCTGCCAGTCGTGCGCATGCACCACATCCGCCTGCAGATCTCCGAGCCGGAGCGTCTCCACCACGCCTTTGCAGAAAAAGATGAACCGGTCCGCATTGTCCTCGTAGTCGCGCTCACCGTTGCCATACGGCGCGCGCCGGTCGAAAAACTCCTCCCGACAAATCAGATGCACGGTGAGATTCTTCCGCGGCGAAAACACGCGCACATCACCCGACAAAAATTGATTCCCCATCTCGATCTTCAACCGCAGCCGCCGCTGCGCCGCCGCCGCATCCTTGTGCTCCAACACCGATCTGTATCCAGGCACGAATACCGTCACTTCGTGCCCGCTGTCCGCCAGCATTCCCGCCAGCGACCCAACGGCGTCCGCGAGCCCTCCCGTTTTTACGTAAGGGAACAATTCACTCGCTACATGGACGATTTTCATCGCGCAGACATAAGTCGCGCTTTTTCGTCAGTCCAATTCAAAGCACGGCCTGCGCGCCGCGCCACGAACCTTCTTACATGACCCTCCGTGATCGTTTGCTCGCACTTCTGCGAGAGCCCCATTATTCGCCCGCCAACGAGCCCGAACTCCTCCGCCGGCTCGGCCTCCCGAAAAAACGCCGCGGCTCCCTCGGGCACGAAATCCGCCAGCTCCTCGCCCGCGGCGAACTCGCCCGCACCACCGGCGGCCGCCTTCAGCTAAAAGGCGGGCGCTCAGGCGCGAATGGACCGAAACGCAAAGAGCCCCAGACCGCCGCACCCTCGACCACCACCGGTGGCCGGAAAATTTTCTCCCCCACCAAGCGGTCCGCCAAAGCTTCAGCACAACCTGATCTCCCGCCCGCCCGCGAAACGCGTCGCCCGGAAAAGAAAAAATCCAAGGCGCAACCTTCCGCTCCGACGCTCTCCTCCGACCAACTCATCGGCCGCATCCAGTTCCGCGCCGGCGGCTCCGCTTTCGTCATCCTCGAAAATCGCGAAACCGGCCTGCCCGATCTCGGCCAGCCTTCGATTCAAATCTTCCCCGAAGACACCGGCGTCGCCCTCCCCGGCGATCGCGTCGTCGTCCGCATTCACCCCGGCCGCCGTGGCAAACGCCCCGGCGAACGCATCGGCGGCGTCGAACAAATCCTCGAGCGCGGCCGCGCGTCCATCGTCGGCGACCTTCGCCGCCGCGGCCGCAGTTTCTACGTCGCACCCGACGATCCGAAATTCGTCTACGATATCCACGTCGACGATCCCGCCCGCTCCCGCATCGAGCCCACACCGGAGGTCGGCGACAAAGTCGTGGTCGAGCTCGACGACTGGAAACACCGCCGCGATCCCATCACCGGCACGCTCAAATCGCGCCTCGGCCGCACGCACGAACCGCGCGCCGAACTGCTCGGCGTTTTCGAGAAATTCAATCTCGCCTCTAACTTCCCCGCCGACGTCGAACACGAAGCCGCCGCGATCCCCAATCGCGTCCAACCGAGCGAATTCACCGATCGCCTCGACTACCGCGACGCCGCCGTCTTCACGATCGATCCCGACGACGCGAAGGATTTCGACGACGCCCTGTCCTACGAAAAACTCCCCAACGGCGACACCAAGATCGGCATCCATATCGCCGACGTGTCCGCTTACGTGAAGCCGGACACCGCTCTCGATCGCGAAGCGCAACGCCGCGGCAATTCCACCTACCTCGTCGGCGTCGTCATCCCGATGCTGCCGGAAAAACTTTCCAACGGTCTCTGCTCCCTCGTCGAGGGCGAAGACCGTCTCTGCAAAGCCGTCTTCCTCACTTTCGCCAAAAATGGCCGCCTGAAAGAAACCGCTTTCGCCAACACCGTCATCCGTTCCCGCAAACGGCTCACCTACAAACAGGCTTACGCGCTGCTTTTCGAAAACGATCTCGATCGCGTCCGCGCCCTTCCGCTCCCGCCCAAACACCAAACCGGCTCGACCGGCCGCGCCCTCAACTCCCTCTCCGACGCCGAACTCGTCGATCTCCAATCCTGGGTCCGTGCCCTCTGGAAAATCGCCGCCAAACTCCGCAAGGATCGCTTCGCCCACGGCAGCCTCGATCTCGACATGCCCGAGACGAAAATCTTCGTCGACGAACAGGGCTACGCCGATCGCCTCGAAAAAATCGAAAACGACGAGAGTCATCAGCTCATCGAGGAGTTCATGCTCGCCGCCAACGAGGCCGTCGCGCGCCTGACCCGCACCCACCGGCTCCCGTCCCTCTACCGTGTTCACGACGAGCCCGACCCCGAAAAACTCGAGGAATACCGCCAGCTTCTCGAAAGCTTCGAAATCTATCCCGGCGATCTGTCCCAGCGCGACTCGATCAACAAGCTGCTCGAAACCCTCAGCACTCACCCGCAGGGCTACACGCTCCGCACGCAACTCCTGCGCAGCCTGAAGAAAGCCGCCTATCGCGCCACGCCCGACGGCCACTACGGTCTCAATAAAAAAGACTACACGCACTTCACGTCTCCAATTCGTCGATACGCCGACCTCGTCGTCCACCGCGTCTTCGACTACTATCTCGTCAAACACGAGGGCCAGCGGTCCCGCGGCCAGCCCAACTACAACCTCGCCGGCATCGAACGCCTCGGCGAACACCTGAGCCTCACCGAAATCAACAGCGCCGAGGCCGAGCGTGAGAGCATCAAGATCAAGCTTCTCGAGTTCTTCGAACGCGAGATGCACAAGAAACAAAAGACCCGCTTCGCCGCCGTCATCACCGATGTTCGACAAAACGGTTTCTTCATCGAGCTCGTCGAATCGATGACTTTCGGCTTCGTCGCCGCCTCCACGTTGAGCGACGACCACTACACGCTCAACAACGCCGGCACCATGCTCGTCGGCCGGAAGCGCAAGCGGAAGTTCGCCCTTAACGATCGTCTCGAGGTCATCGTCGACCGCGTCGACCGCTTCAAGCGACTCATCGACTTCCGCCCGGCCTAGGAAACTGGAGGGCGGGTCTCCCGACCCCGCCGGCCTTTTGCCGTCAGCAGCGTTTTCCGCTCCGCGCGAGCATCCATCAAGTCACTAGCTGGTTTGCCCGGATACCAATTCGGTCCTATCGTTTCGCGCAACCTTGCTCCGCCATGAACCCCGCGCGCCTCCGCTCTGTGCTTCTCTCCTTGAGCGCATTCATCGCGCCCATCTTCGCGGCCAGCCCGTCAACCGACCGCTCGCATCTCGAAGCCATCCAAACCACGGAACCGCGTTTCCCACCGGCCTTGGTTGCCCAGGGTATTACGTCCGGCGAAGCCTGGGTCGTCCTCAACGTCGACGCTGAGGGCCGCGTCACCGATGCGCTCGTCAGCCGCTACACGCATCGCGCACTCGCCGACGAAGCGATGCGGCTCGTCCGAGCGTGGCGCTTCCATCCCGTAATCATCGACGGACAGCCCGTCGGCGTCTCCACCGAACTCCGCTTTCACTTCGAAGCCACGGGCGCCCTCATCAGCCTCGACGCCATTCGCACGGTCGAACACCTCACCCGCCATCTCGGCGGTCCCGCGTATCATAAAATCATCTACAACGCCGCCGAACTCGACGCTCTCCCGGCTGCCACCCGCCGCGTTTCTCCGGAACATCCTGGACGCCTGCGCGCCGAACCGACCGCCGACTACAAAGCCGTCCTCGAATTCATCGTCGACGAAACCGGCCGCCCCCGCTTTCCCGCCCTGGTCAGCGCCTCGCATCCCGAATTCGGCAACCGCGCCGTCGAAGCCCTCTTGCAATGGCAGTTCACTCCACCCATGCGCGACGGCAAACCCGTCTCCGCCCGCGTTCGCCAGGAGTTCATTTTCCCCAACTCGTAATCCAGTGTCTGCGTCACCGGGCAACATTGCTCGCACTGCCACCAGTGACGCACCCGACATTTGCCTTTCCTTCACCCCTGCGCAGACCGTTGGCCGCCATGCCACATTACGAGTTCACCACGCAATTCCGCCGCATCTACGACCACGCCGTCGCCCTCTACGCCAAAGGCCAGCGCGGCGCCGACACGTTCTTCGATCGCGACCAACTCGCCTTCCTCGCCGCCAACGGCATCACCGCCCAGCATCTCTACGATTACGCCGAGGATCACAATAACTACAACGGCGAGCCCGGCTTTGAACACGCGCTGACCATCGAGACTGTCCGACGCGATTACTTCCTCAACGTCCAGCAGGGCCGCGCCTCCACCACCGTCCTCGACGAATCCAAACTCCCCGCCAAAACCGACGCGGTCCGCGGCATCGAGTGGCTCCCCCGCATCATCCCGAAAGCCAAAGCCAAACTCCGCGGCGAGCTTCCGCCTTCCCTCATGTATTGCTGCGGTGGAGACCGACGCTTCCTCAAAGCCCACGACATCCTCCCCGCCGAATTCCTCGCCCTCATCTGGCGCCACGAAAACAACGATGAGGCCATCATCGACTGGGTCGCGAAGCGCACCGCGGCCAAGTAAGCGATCCTGAGTCTCACTCGACGAAACCCGACGTCTCCGTCGGGTTTTTTATTGCCGCGCCTTCGCTTCCTTCCCGCAACTTTTCCCGGACCTCCGCGTCTGCCGGTTGACTCGGAAATCCGCCTCCCCCACTGATCGCTCACGCGACCTCCGCGCGCCGCCCATTTTCACCGGTTCACCCGTTTTACCCGCGCCCTCCATGCCCAAATATAACCTCAACGTAAACGGCCAGTCTCGCACCGTCGACGTGCCCGCCGACACCCCGCTTCTCTGGGTGCTTCGCGACAACCTCGAACTCGTTGGCACCAAATACGGCTGCGGCATCGGACAATGCGGCGCCTGCACCGTCCATCTCGATGGTGTTCCCAACCGCTCCTGCCTCACCCCCGTCTCCACGGCCACCAGCATGCAGATCACCACGATCGAGGGTCTCGCCGCTGATTCCGAACAGCTTCATCCGCTGCAGGAAGCCTGGTGCGAACTCGATGTCGCCCAATGCGGCTACTGCCAGACCGGCCAGATCATGACGGCCGCCGCGCTCCTCAAGCGCAACCCGAACCCTACCGACGCCGACATCAACGACGCCATGGCGGGCAACATCTGCCGTTGCGCCACCTACACCCGCATCCGCCAAGGCATCCAACACGCCGCCGCGCTCGCCGCCGGCACCGCCAAGAAAGCGGAGGTCGCATCATGAGCACCACGCCCGTCCTTTCCAACGAGCTCGATCGTCGCAGCTTCCTCAAAGTCTCCGCCGTCGCGGGCGGCGGCCTCGTCCTCGGCTTCTACCTAAAATCCGGTTCCAACACCTACGCCGCCGACCAGATCGTCAACGCCTCCACCGAGGTCCCCGCCGGCGATTTCATTCCCGGCGCTTACATCCGCATCGCGAAAAACGGCGTCGTTACCCTCATCTCCAAAAACCCCGAGTGCGGCCAGGGCATCAAAACCGCTCTCCCGATGGTCATCGCCGAAGAGCTCGAGGTGAACTGGAAGGACGTCGTCGTCGAACAAGCCGACTATCTCCCCGCCTACAAATCTCCATGGTATGGCGCGGGCGGTTCCACCTCCACACCCAACCACTACGATCTTTTCCGCCGCGCCGGCGCCACCGCGCGCACGATGCTCGTCACCGCTGCCGCCCAGACTTGGTCCGTCCCGGAAAGCGAGTGCTTCGCCAAGGAAACCGCCATCCACCATCGCCCCACGGGCCGCAAACTTTCCTACGGCGAACTCGTTTCCAAAGCCGCGCTGCTTCCCGTCCCTGACGAAAAATCCGTCCAACTCAAAGACCCCAAGGACTACACCTTGATGGGCAAACGCATCTCGGGCGTCGACAACCCCAAGCTCGTCCGCGGCGAAGCGCTTTTCGGCATCGACGTAAAGCTGCCCGGCATGCTCTACGCCGTTTACGAAAAATGCCCCGTCTTCGGCGGCAAGGTCGTTCGCGCCAACCTCGACCGCATCAAAACCCTCCGCGGCGTCCGCGACGCCTTCGTCATCGAGGGCACCGAAAACCTTACCGGCCTCATGCCCGGCGTCGCCATCGTCGCCGACTCGACTTGGGCCGCCCTCAGCGCGCGCCAACAGCTCCGCGTCACGTGGAACGAAGGCAAAACCGCGAACGAAAACTGGTCCGATCACGTCGCCCACGCCGAGGAAATCGGTCCGAAACCCGGTGAAAACAAGCTGCGCGACGACGGCAATGTCGACGCCGCCTTCGCCGACGCCAGCAACAAGGTGGTCGAAGCCGCCTACACGTATCCGTTTATCTCACACGCCAACCTCGAACCGCAGAACTGCACCGCTTGGTTCAAGGATGGCGGCTTCGAGGTCTGGGCTCCTTCGCAAAATCCCGGCTCCGGCCAGGATCTCATCAGCAAGACGCTCAACGTTCCCGCCGACAAGGTCCTCATCCACGTCACTCGCATGGGCGGCGGTTTCGGTCGCCGTCTCACCAGCGATTTCATGGTCGAGGCCGCCGCGATCGCGCAGCGTGTCGACGCTCCCGTGAAACTCACCTGGACGCGTGAAGACGATCTCCGCCACGATCATTATCGCCCCGGCGGTTTCCACTTCCTTAAGGGCGCCGTCGATTCCAAGGGCAAAGTCGTCGCGTGGCGCAATCACTTCGTCACCTTCGGCAACACCAAGGATCGACCCGGCAGCGGCGGCTCGCTCAACCCCGACGAATTTCCCGGCCGCTGGATCCCGAATTTCCGCGGCGAACAAACCGTGCTCGAAACCGGCATCCCCATGGGTCCGTGGCGCGCGCCCGGCAGCTGTGTTTTCTCTTGGGTCATCCATAGTTTCATCGACGAACTCGCCCACGCCGCCAGCCGCGACCGCGTCGAGTTCCTCCTCGAACTTCTCGGCGATCGCAACGTCATGCCGGGAACCGGCGAACGCGGCCAGCCCTACAACGTCGCGCGCATGCGCGGCGTCCTGAAACTCGCCGCCGAAAAAGCGCAGTGGGGCAAAAAACTTCCCCGCGGCCAGGGCCAGGGCGTCGCCTTCCATTTCAGCCATCGCGGCTACGTCGCCCAGGTCGCCGATGTCACCGTTTCCCCAGACGGCACGCTCAAAGTCGACAAGGTCGTCTGCGCGATCGACGTCGGCGCCCAAATCATCAATCCGAGCGGCGCCGAAAACCAGTCCGAAGGCTCGATCGTCGATGGCCTCAGCGCAATGATGTATCAGGATCTGGATATCGTTCGCGGCCGCGTCGTGCAGGGTAACTTCAACGACTACCCGCTCCTCCGGATGCCCGATTCGCCCGCCGTGATCGAGACGCACTTCCTACGGACCGACAACCCGACGACCGGCGTCGGCGAGCCCGTGATCCCGCCGACCGCGCCCGCGATCGCCAACGCGATCTTCGCCGCCACCGGTAAACGCGTCCGCGAGTTCCCGTTGACCAAAACCGACCTCAGCTGGTCGTAATTTCGCGCGACTCTCCTCCCGTAGGGCCGGTCTCCACCGGCCCTATTTTTTTGCTGCTTGTAGGACGCTCCTTGCCGGCGATTGTCCCCCATGCCTTCGCGCGACTACCTCCTCCGCCTCATCGAGCAAGTCGGCCAACTCCTCGCTCGCGTCGTCGAGCAGCGTCAGAATCACGCCCCTCAGGAAGCGCTCCAGTCCGTCATGGCTGCATGCGAACGACTCTTCGGACTCTCCGCCGTCGAAATCTTTCAACACACGCCCGACCAGCACGTCCGCATGCTCGCCGACGGCGAACTCCCCGAAACCGCGCGCGACAAGATCCTCATGTATGCCGCGCTCACCGCCGAAGCCGGCCGCTGCTACACCGAACTCGGCAATCCTCCTTTCGCGCAACAATCCTTCTACAACGCCCTCGTCCTCACCCTCCGCGCCCGCCGCGATTATCCCGCCGACCGCTGGCCTTCCTTCGCCCCAAAAATCGACGACCTCCTTCTCCTCCTCGCCGACACCCCGCTCGACGACGACACCGCCACCCTCCTCGCCGCCACCCGATCCCCAACCTCCGAAACCTAATCTTTCTCGTTCTCGTTCCTCGTTCTCTTTCTCTTTCGTCAGGAGGGCAGCAGGACTTGAGATGGGAGAGAGAAGAAAGAGAAAGATCCCAGAGAAAGATTTAAAACAACTCCCCCTGCACCGCCGCCGGCTTTTCCTCCTCTTTCTTGATCCCAAGAAATCCGCCATACCGCTCCACCCAATCATCGAGCTTCTCGATGTAATACTGCGGGTCATACGGCGCCACGAATCGATCATACAACCCCAGCGGCCGCGCCCGCTGCCAGTCGCTTGTCTTCCCCTTGGCCTTCACGGTCACATAATAACTCACACGGTCGCCCATCCGCGGTCGCGGCGTCATCTGTAGCGCCACCTCCGCCGACGCCCGCCGCGGCTTCCCTCCTTCCGCTACGAACCGTTCATACGCATCCGGGTTCTGATTCAACGTCTCGCTTTTCGCCAATTCCTCCACGGGCACTTCGCCCTTTTTCAATTTCTCCCGATACTCCTCCAGCAGCGCCACCGGCGACACCTCCGACGCCCCCACGAGAAACGTGATTAGCCGATCGCTGAGCTTCTTCAAATACGGCTCGATCCCCCGCGATCGCAGCGCGCTCCCGCGCAGCGTCACTTCTTCTCCATCATACAACGCGTAGTTCTTCGCCTTGTAGCACCACATCGCCCGATACTTTCCATCGAACTCGAGCTCGATCCCTTCCGGCAAAATCGTCTCCACCAGCGCCAGCAATTCCTCCGGCTTCTCGTAGTAGTGCTCCGACGACAGATAAATCCCATCCGTGTCGGCTTCGAGAATCGTGCAGCCATGCTTCGCAAACTCGTCGATCAACAACTGCAGCAACTCCCTTCCCCGTCGCGTCACTTCTGCCGCCAGCTCCCCGTCGCCAAATCGCGCCCCCGAAAACCCCAGATAGCCGTAGAATGAATTGATCAGGATCTTGAAATTCGTCTGCCGCGCCTGCGCTTCGCTCCGCTCCAGTTCCGTCGGACCGGTGCGCGCCAGCTGCTTGTATTTCAACCGATACTCCCGCAGCCGCTTCAGCAGCGGAATGAAAACGCCCAGCGTATCCGTTTTCGGGTTACGTCCAATGTGCAGCAGCAAGCTGGGATAGAGCGAAGCCACGTCAAAATGCAGCACGTGCCGAAACACGCCTTCCTGAAAACTCCGCGTGTATCCGCCCTCGAAGGGCTTCACTTCCGGCGGCACCGGACACGCATGCCGCGCGTGATAATACTCCTCCAAAAACAGCAGATCGATCTTCGAGGTCGCTCCGCGCAGCGTCGCCTCCTGTAACAACGCCGGAAACGTCCGCACCTGCTCGAAATAAGTCGGCAGCAATTGCGCCGCCAGCCCTTCCGTCTCGCGCAAATCGTCGCTCAGATAAGCGCAAAACCGCTCCCGATCGCTCACATAAACATCCTTGATCCGCGGCCCTTCGATATACGTGCGGGTTGAACTGTCTTCCTCCGTAATCCCGAAATACACCGCCGCCTCCTTCAACCCATACGACGTCATCTCGCGGGTCGTGATGTCGTAAAGCTGCACCAGCAAAAACGTATCCACGATCGCACGACCGGGCAGATCGCACCGCAGGAAATCGATCCATCGCTCCGCCACTTTCAGCCGGCTGCTCCGAAAACTCGCCTTCTGCCCATACCGCCCCCACGCACACGGCACTTTGAACCGCCGGCACCGCTGCCGCAGGTAATCGAAATCGAACTTGAACACGTTGTGCCCCTCGATCACGTCCGGATCGATCTCCGCCAGCGCCGCGTTGAAATCCTCCAACAATTTCTTCTCCGCTGCGTCGCTCATTTCCTCCAGCACGAGCAGCCGGTTCTTCCCTTCCACTCTCAGCCCGATCGCCAGCACGCGATCCTCCGGCCGCGCCGGATCGCAGAATCCGTCGTCCGACGACGCCGTCTCGATATCCATCTGACAGCGCCGCAACTCGTGAAACGCCATGTCGCGATAAAGCCGTTCGCGCTGCTGCAGCAGAAACTGGCTCTCCACCGGCCGAATCGCATCCACCCCGACACCCGCCGCCCTCGCCGCTTTCACGAAGGCATCGTAAACCTCAAAGTTCTCCGCATGCACCAGCCGGTTGAACGGCCCGTCCCCCGGCAGTGCGTCCACTTGCACCGGCATCGCTGCCGCTGCCTCCGGTGTCGCATTCATCCACCCAAACGGTCGCAGCGTTCCTTCTTTCGTCACCCGCGAGCCATCGGGCAAAGCCACCGTCGTGTGCACGCGACCGGCCGCATCCACCCAAACCCCGCAAAGCGACCCCGCCTTTTCGTCCTCCGTTGTCATTCTGAGCGAAGCGAAGAATCCAGTTCGACGATCGCTGCAGGATTACGCAACGAATCGCTCATAGACTCCTCTCCCACCTCAGAACGGCTTCAAATACACCATCACGACCGCGAGCACCACCAACACCAGCGCCACGAGCGACAACGTTCCCACCGCGCCGCGCTTGCGATATCCCATCCCCGCCAGCGCCGACAAACCAACCCAGCAAAACAGCTTCACGATCAGCCAGCCCGGAAATCCGTAGCCCAGCTTCGCCTGCAACCCGAACCCGCCGACCAACGCCAGCAGGCTCGCGATACCCGTTACGATCATCACCTTCTTCTTCGTGATTTCCGGCGCAGCGAACGCGTAAAACGTGTAAGCGGTCAAAACCAGCACCGACACGACGTGGATGATGTAATAAGTTTGGGGGCTCATATGGGAAGTGGGTTGAAGCGCTTGGCGAACTCGCTCTTCGCCCCGCCGCCTTCGTTCTCGTTATTCGTTCTCTTTCTCGTTCTCGGCTCAAAGCCGCTCCAGAGAACGAGAACGATTACGATCAAGAGAACGAGAAAATAAAAGAGACACCCCGCCTGTGCCGTATGCCCAAAGGCTCAAGACCTTTTTAGGTTTAGGTGGGCGCCTCCGCCACGGCATCTGCCTTCCGATTTACGGCCTGGCATCTCCCGCGACGGTTTCAGCTCCCAAGTTTATTCTAAGGCAAAGAGCAGTTATTGAAAGCACCTCGAACACTGCAGGGTGTCGGCCGTGAAGGTAGGTGCCTCACCCCATCCGTCAAGCGATGCGGCCGTGCAATTCCGCCCTCGATTTTCCACGCCCGCAGCGCGCGTCAACCTTCCAGGATCGTCGAATCCAAATGCTGAATGATCAGCTCCTGCAGCGTCGCCAAAAACAGATAACACATGAACGCCTTCCGCACCGGCTCGTCCAATTCCTCCAACTCCAAATCGCTGCTCTCCAAGGTCTCGTCCGCAATGCCCTTGAGATAATCCTCGCGCAGCCGCAACCGCACCGCCGCACACGCGCGCACCACCGACTCCGCATTCTTCTCGTCCAGCGCAATCACCCCTTCCGAGAAAAACTCATCGTCGAACAACGCCAGCAGCACGCCCACGTCCGACGTTTGCGCCTCCAATAACTCCGACGTCCAATCTTCGCGAAACTCGGGATCGAGATCCGTCAGCGCCAGCGGAGCCGACAGCCTCCGGCCCATCGTGTCGCTCAACGATTTGATCACATCCAGCAGCGGCGCCACTACCGGCAAACTAAGCTTCACTTCAATGCGCTTCATCCGGTTCTAGCACCGCCGTCAAATGCCACTGCTGCAACGTGAACGCATACGCCTCCGCCTTCTCACGCAAACCGCTCCACACCACCGACCGGCCTTGCTCATGCACTTCCAGCATGTGCCGCCGCGCCGTCGATTCGTCGAAGCCGAATACTTTCTTAAACACCATCACGACATATGACATGAGGTTCACCGGATCGTTCAGAACCACCACGCGCCAGACCCCTTCCAGCGCGAGCGCCGTCGCACCATGCGACTCCGGCGAGGTATGAGGATTGTGTTCAGCAAAATACGCCATGTAGGAGCCTGCTTGCAGGCGATCTCTCAGCGCGCAAACGAAAGACCGTCACCGATCCTCCTGCAAGTCGCCATCCGCGATTCTGCAGAGCGCCGCTCCATCGCTGCCCTCCCAAGTCGTGCTCTTGCTCGTGATCGTGCTCTTGCTCGTCATCGTATCGCACACGCCTCCGTTCACCCCTTCGCCTTCGCCGCCGCCTCAGCCACCGCCGCCGCCACGCGCGCCTCGGCATCCGCCACCGGCACTTTCGCGACGTCCTTCTGCGACCGCCACTTCAACTCGATCACGCCTTCTTTCAATCCCTTGCCGCCCACGGTCAGCCGCAACGGGATGCCGATCAGATCCGCATCCTTGAACTTCACGCCCGGCCGCTCGACGCGATCGTCGACGAGCACTTCCGCGCCCGCGCTTTCCGCCGCCGCCGCCAGCTTCTTCGCCAAGTCCATCGCCTCCGCCAATTGCGGATCGAGCACACAGATCAACACCTGAAACGGCGCCACATTCCACGGCCAAACAATGCCGTCGCCATCGTGACTCTGCTCGATGATCGCCTGCATCGTCCGGCTCACACCAATCCCATAGCAGCCCATCACCATCGGATGCGTCTGCTTCTGATCGTCCGTATAAACCGCGCCAAACTTCTCCGCATATTTCGTCCCGAGCTTGAAGATGTGCCCGACTTCGATCCCGCGCCGCGATTGCAAGGGCTGGCCCGACTTCACGTCCGGTTCGCCCGCGCGCACCCGCCGGAAATCGCCGAACTTCGTCACCGCCAGATCGCGCGCCACATTCACGTTCCGCAAGTGGAACCCGTCCTTGTTCGCGCCCGTCGTGCCATTGCCAATCAAACGAATCGCGTGATCCGCAAAGATCCCCGCCAGCGCGTCCGGATTCTTGATCGTGCCTTTCACCGCGCCGAGGCTGCCCGGCTTCGCGCCCAGCACAGGTTCGATTTCCTCAGCCGTCGCAGGACGCAAAAGCGTGAAGCCCAGCGCACCGAGCTTCGCCTCTTCCAGTTCGTCGCATCCGCGCAACACCACGAGAAACGGTTTTCCGTCTCCGATAAACACCAGCGTCTTGAACTGTTTGTCTCCAGGAACCGAATACGGCGCCGCTTCGAGCGCGGCGATCGTCACCACGCCGGGCGTCGCAAACTCCTCCACCGCTCCCAGCGGCTCCGCGTCCTTCAAGTCCGCCGGCACCAGCCCGCTCGTCGCCTTCTCGCGATTCGCCGCATAGCCGCTCGTTTCGTTGTAAATCACGTCATCGTCGCCGATTTCCGCCGGCACCATGAACTCGTGCGAAAAGCTGCCGCCCATCACGCCGGTGTCCGCCTCCACCGCGATCGCCGTCACGCCGATGCGTTTGAAAAACGCCTCATACGCCGCCTTCATCGCCTGATAGCTCTTGATCGACGCCTCGTCGTTCACGTCGAACGAATACGCGTCCATCATCACAAACTCGCGCGCACGCATCAGCCCATACCGCGGACGAATCTCGTTCCGGAACTTGGTTGCGATCTGGAAAAAATTCTTCGGCAAATCGCGATAGCTCGTGATCTCCGTCTTCACCAAGGGCGTGATGATTTCCTCGTGCGTCGGCCCGAGCACGAACTCCGGATCGCGCGACGCGCGCTTGCCATCGCCCGCACTGTCCGCGCGAAACATGATCTCACGCGCGGCCGCCCAGCGCGGCCCTTGTTCCCACAACTCCACGGGATGCACATGCGGCATCCACAACTCGATCGCGCCCGCCCGCTCCATCTCTTCGCGGCAGATCTGCGTCAGCTTCTGCATCACGCGCAGCCCAAACGGCAGATACGTGTAAAGCCCGCCGCCCAATTTCCGCACCAGCCCCGCGCGAACGAGCAGTTTATGCGAAGCGATCTCCGCATCCGCGGGACTCTCTTTGAGCGTGGGAACGAAATACTGCGACCAGAGCTTCATGGGAAAAGTCTGTGACCGAAACACCCCGCCGCCCCGGGAGCAAGGCGCAACCCGCGGCGCCCGCGCCGAGCTTTGTCATTCTGAGGCGAAGCCGAAGACTCCACGCCCCGGAGCCTTCATGGCCTCCGAAGGCGCTCGCCCCGCAAATCCCTCTTGCCCGACCCTCCTCCGCCTTGCTCCTCGCCCCGCGCTCCGTCTTCCTGCTCTCCGATGTCCGCGTCCCGCTCCCGCCAGCCTTGGTCAATGAAATGGATCTTCGTCGCGATCCTCCTCGTGATCGTGCCTTACACGTTCATCCGGCTGCGCTACCAAAAACCAAATCCCGCGTTCGAACCTTACGCGGACATGAAGAACCAGGCCAACACCCTCCGCCTCCTCTCCGCCGGCTACCAACGCATCACCCTCGAAGCCGGCCGCCCCGTCGAATCGCCGCGCCTCAACACGCCCACCGCTCCCACCTCCGCCGCGCTCCCGGGCCTCCCTTCCGCGCTTGCCGAAACCCTCATCGATCAACCGTTCCTCCCCCGCGAGGTCGTTTCCGTCACCGCCGCCGCCGCCGCGAACTCACTCTTCGCCTACCCCATTCTCATCAGCTGCACGTTGCCCGATCAAAAACACCAACTCGCTGGCGGATTCCTCTACGTCCGCGAGGACGAGCTGATCTTCGTTCCGCAATTCGAAAACATCGACGGCGCTCTCTCCGCCCGCACCCGCGAACACGTCCTCCGCCTCACCGTCCCCGCCGGCTCACTCAAACCCGGCACCTACCGCTGCACGGTCCCCGGCGCGCACACCTCCAAATCGTGGCCCCTCGAAGTTCGTTAGCCTGGACGCCCACGCTCCACCGCGGCGCCCCACTGCGGCCAGCATCCGCGAGCCGTTGCCCGCGCAACTATTGACGCGACCCGCTCCTTCCTCGAAAAACGCGCCCCATCTCAATGAGCAACGGCCCCGGCCAATCCACGCCCCTCCCGACTTCGACCGCCCTCGCGACGACGATCAAGCCCACCGATCTCCGCGGCATCCTTCAATACGTGCCGCGCTTCCAAGGCCAGATTTTCGTCATCGCGATCGATGGTTCCATCGTCGCCGACGAAAACTTCGCCAACCTCCTCGTCGACCTCGCCGTCCTCCGCTCCCTCGACATCAAACTCGTCCTCGTTCACGGCATCGGTCAGCAGATCCAGGAGCTCTCCACGAGCCGCAGTATCCCGATTTCGAATACTGACGGCACCGGCGTCACCGACGCCCCCACGCTCGACCTGGCCATCCGCGCCTCGTCCCGCGTCTCGCACGCCCTCATCGAAGGCCTCACGCAAAATTCCCTGAAATGCGCCGTCACCAACGCCGTGCGCGCCCTCCCCCTCGGCATCATCCGGGGCGTCGATCAACAATTCACCGGTCGCGTCGATCGCATCGATAAAGATTTCCTTACGGGTCTCATCGACCGCGACGTCGTTCCCATCCTTTCGCCGATCGGCTTCGGCCCCGACGGCCGTTCGCTCCGGGTCAACTCCGACCTCCTCGCCGCCGAGCTCGCCGAATCCCTCCAGGCCACGAAGGTCATCTATCTCACCCCGCACGCCGGACTCGTGATCGACGGCGAATTTCGCCGCGACATCTCCGTCGACGCCATGCGCAAGCTCCTCGCCGAGCGCCCCGAGTCCGTCGCCGAGGCCACCCGCAGCAAAGCCGTCCACGCCGTCAAAGCCATCGAGACCGGCACGCCGCGCGTTCACATCGTCGACGGCCGCATCTTCGATGGCCTGCTCAACGAGGTCTTCTCCAACGAAGGCGTCGGCTCGCTCGTTTACGGCAACGACTACCAGCAGATCCGCAAAGCCCGCAAAAGCGACGTCCGCCTCATCTACAGCCTCACGCGCAGCGCCGTCCGCCGCGAAGAGCTCCTCCACCGCACGCAACAGGCGATCGAAAAGAACATCGACCAGTTCTTCGTCTTCGAAATCGACGAAAACATCATCGCCTGCGTCACGCTCTATTTTTACCCCGACAAGCCCGGCCTCGCCGAAGTCGGCTCGCTCTACGTCATGCCGTTCTATCACAACCGCGGCATCGGCAAGAAAATGGTCGAATACGCGATGCTCGTCGCCAAGGAGCGCGGCGCGAAAACCGTCATCGCTCTCTCGACGCAGAGTTTCGGCTTCTTCCAAAACGTTCTCGGTTTCGAAGAGGTCGACAAATCCTTCCTCCCCGAAGCCCGCCTCAAGACCTACGAAGAGAGCGGCCGCAACGCCAAGGTCCTCCTCAAGCACCTCGCCTGACCGCGCGTCTTCGCTCCCTCTCCAACTCTCCCTCCCCTCACCTTCCCGCCTCGACCCGTTCCCACGCCTCCACATACCTGCGGCCCAGCTCCCGCAGCGCCGCCGCATCGAAATGCAACGAATCTCCCTTGTGCCCCAACCCGTCCGCCTTCACTAGCGCGCACCGCGGCACCAACTCCGGCACCTTCGCCAGCGCCGCATTGATCCTCCCGCCGCCCGCGACGAAATGCCCAATCTCGCCGACCACCACCGGCACCTCCTCCGCGCCCAAATCTTTCCTCAGTTGCGCGATCATCGCCGCAAACCGCTCCGCATAGGTCGCTGCATTTTCCGGCGCCGCGTCGCTCTCGCCCTGATGCCATAAAATCCCCGCGAGCTTTCCCCGAGCCATCGCCTCCCGCGCACGATCCAGCGTGTTGTTATAGAGATAGTGCCCCGGTCTCCACTCTTCGAGCGACGAACCGCCAAACGCCGCCGGTATCACTCCCACCACGACACCCGGCTGCTTCTCCGCTACCACGCGCGCAAACGTCGACCCGAGCCCGACGCCGACGATCGCCGGCTTGTCGTAATGCATCGGATCCACCGCCGGCACCCACTCATATCGCTTGTTCATCATGAACACGCGCGGATGCACGACCTGATCCTGCACCTCGACCGCGCCCCGCCCGGCCATATTCGACTGACCGATCAATAGAAAGAGCTGCATGCTCTCCGCTGCTTCCGGCGTTTTCACCACTCGCACGGAAGCACATCCTGCAAGCGCCATCACCACCGCGAGGCAAAACAGCGTCTTCATCATTTGCCCGGGATCACGCTTTCACTTCCACCACCACCTGCACTTCCACCGTCGATCCCCGCGGCAATCCATTCACCGCCACCGCCGCGCGCGCATGCTTCCCCGCCTGGCCAAACACCGCCACGAACAAATCGCTCGCCCCATTGATCACCGCCGGGCTGTCCGCAAACCCATCCACCGCATTCACAAATCCATTCACCATCACCACGCGCGCCACCTGATCCAGCGATCCGAGCGCCGCCTTGATGTTGGCCAGCGTGTTCAACGCACAAATCTCCGCCGACTTCTTCGCCGCTTCGATCGTCTGCTCTTTCCCGACCTGCCCGACATGCGTCATCTTTCCGTCCAACATCGAAATCGTCCCCGCGCAATACAGCAGGTTCCCCGTCCGCACCGTCGCCACATAACTGCCCGCCGCGGCAGGCGGAGTCGGCAACGTCAATCCAAGTTCAACCAATTTCGATTCGGGATTCATCCCCCCAAGCTCGCGAACCGCCTCCGCGAATCAACGCACATTTTTATCCTTCCTTCGCAACGTGCCATCTAGTGCACAACTCCGTCTCGCGCGCGCCTTCATCGCTTCGCCGAGACACCGCATTTCGATCTTTTCCGCTTCGCTTTCTTTCGTGTCCTTCGTGACTCAACTGATCTTCGTCCTCTTCTCTCCATGACTTTTCGCGACTGGCAATCCCTCGATCCCGCCGACGCCGCCCGCGAGCTCCACCGCCGCGTCCGCACGCTTCCCCCCACCCAACAACGCGCCGTCGTCACTCATCTCGTTTCCGAATCCGCTCTCACCGACGCCTTCGCGCGCTCCTCGCCATCCGCCCCCCTCTCGCGCGTTCCTTATCTCCTCAAAGATCTCTTCGACGTCGCCCACCTCCCCACTTTCGCCGGTTCCACGTTCCTTCCCGAAGTTCGTCCCACACCTTCGCGCAACAGCCACCTCGTCGACACCCTTCACACCGCCGGCGCCGTCTTCGCCGGCAAAACTCACCTCCACGAATTCGCCTACGGCATCACGGGCGAAAATCCGCACTACGGCGACTGCGAACACCCGCGCCTCCCCGGCCGCACCACCGGCGGCTCGAGCAGCGGTTCCGCCGCCGCCGTCGCCGCCGGCATTGTCCCGCTCGCCATCGGCACCGACACCGGCGGCTCCGTTCGCGTCCCCGCCGCATTCTGCGGTCTCTTCGGCTTTCGACTTCCCCCCGGCGATCCGTTTATCGCCGACGCCTTCTCGCTTTCACCGTCCTGCGACACCGCCGGTTGGTTCACCGCCGATGCGTCCGACATGCGCGAAACGATCTCCGCCCTCATCGGCCTTGCCCCCGCTCCGACCCAAGCACCCCGCGGCTGCTTCCTCGAACTTCCTCACCTCGATCCCGAAGTCTCGCTCGCCTTCCGTTCTGCCGCCTCCGCGTTCGCCCCTCCCGCCGACACCGCCACCCGCGAATCACTTTCGTCCGGCTTCGCCCCCACGCTCGACGCCTACAACACCATCGTCGCCCACGAGGCCTGGAAAACTCACCGCACCTGGTTTGATCGTTACCGCCACCGCTACGATCCCTTCGTTGAACAGCGCCTCCAACGCGCCTCCACGCTCCCCGCCGAGCAAATCCAATCCGCCTACGATCGCCGCATCGCCACGCGCGAACTCTGGCAGACTTACTTTTCCGCTTTCGATTTCCTCATCCTCCCCGCCACCCCCTTCCCCGCGCTCACCAAACCCGACTGCACGTTCGAAAACCGCCAGCGGCTCCTCACGCTGACCGCACCCGCCAGCCTCGGCGGGCTCCCCGTTCTCACCATTCCCGTCCCCCTCCCTTCCGGCTTCACCACCGGTCTCCAACTCATCGTCGCCCACCCCCGCTCCCCCGTCATCCCCTGGGCCCTCTCCCAACAATCCTGCTTCCCTTAATCGTTCTCGTTCTCGCTCTCTTTCTCCCCCCTCAACCCCAACAACTGCGCAACATTCCCGCCCATCACGCCCTCATCCGCCCCGCCGCGTTTCGCTTCCGCCACAAATCGCCTCATCTCCGCTTCCACGCTCACTCGCGGATACAAATTGAGCGGATAATCCGATCCAAACAGCACCCGCTCCCGCCCGAGCACCGGCATCGCCTGCGCCCACACTTTCTCGTCATATAGCAACGGCGACGCCGCCGTATCGAAAAAGACATTACGCCGCTCCGCCAACCGCGTGTCGCGCATCGCCAGCATTCCGCCCCAGTGCGCCAGCACAAAGCTCGTCCGCGGAAAGGTCCGCGCCAGCCACACGAAATCCTTCGCCGGCGTCTCCACCCAGCCAGGAAATCGTCTACTCTCCGGATCCGCCGCGTGCAAATTCACCGGCAGTTTCAAATCCGCCGCCAGCGCCATCACTTCTCCAAACGCCGGATCCTGCACGGAGAATCCTTGCGAATGCGGCGACATCTCCCCGATCCCAATCAATCCGTCCCCGCACGCCCGCCGCACTTCCTCCACCGCCGCCGCCGCGCCCGCCGCCGGGTGAAACACCGCAAAGGCCGACAACCGGTCCGGATGCGCCCGCACGCACTCCGCATAAAATCGATTCTGCCAAACACAGGTGTCGTGCTTTTCCCAATACCACCCGAGCAACACCGCCCGGTCCACGCCGCCCGCATCCATCGCGCGCAACAACGCCTCCACCCTCGGCAACGATTGCACCGGTCGCCCATCGCGCCGCCGCCGCGTGCACAGCAGCGCCCAATGTTTCTCCTCCCGCAACGCCGCCCACCCCGCGGGATCGATGTCCACTTCCGGCGGATACAAATGAACGTGGCCGTCAATCACGCGCATAACCTCGCCGAGCCTGCCTCCCGCCCCCTTCAACGCAATCCCCACCTCCGTCGCGCTCTCTCTATTAGCGTTCATTCGCGTCCACTCGCGGTTAAAAATCCCGCTGGTTTGTCTTTCGTGACTTTCGCGTGTTTCGCGGGCTAATAAACCTCAACCCCCTCCCATGCTCCAACGCTTCTTCCGTCTCGTCGAAAACCGCACCACCGTTGGACGTGAACTCCAGGCCGGCCTCACCACCTTCGCCGCGATGGCCTACATCCTCGCCGTCAACCCCGCGATCCTCTCCGCGACCGGCATGGACAAAGGCGCGCTCGTCACCGTCACCGCCCTCACCGCGGCCATCGCCACCGCGATCATGGCGCTGCTCACGAACTATCCCATCGCGCTCGCGCCCGGCATGGGAATCAACGCGTTTTTCACTTTCACCATCGTCCTCGGCAAAGGCGTGCCGTGGCCCGAAGCGCTCGGCATGGTCTTCGTCAACGGCGTCATCTTCCTCATCCTCTCCGTCACCGGCGTCCGCGAAAAAATCATCGGCGCCATTCCGCACGCGCTGAAAATCGCCATCACCTGCGGCATCGGTCTCTTCATCGCTTTCATCGGCCTCAAAAACGGCGGCATCATCGTCGCCCATTCCGACACCTTCGTCTCCCACGGCAACTTCGCCTCCGGCCCCGTCGCCCTCTGCCTCGCCGGTATTCTTCTCACCGCCATCCTCGTCGCTCGCCGCGTCCCCGGCGCCATCGTTCTCGGCATCGCCGCCATCACCATCGCAGGACTTTTCATCCCCGCGAGCGACACCGCCAACGTAACCCAACTCCCCGACTCCTTCATCGCTGCACCCGCCTCTCCCGCTCCGATTTTCCTCAAACTCACTTTCGACTTTCTCACCAACTCGTCCGCCTTCCTCCTCGCCCTCCCGCTCATCCTCACGCTCCTGCTCGTCGATATGTTCGACAACATCGGCACGCTCATCGGCGTCACCAAGCGCGCCGGTTTCCTTCGTCCCGACGGCACGCTCCCCAAAGCCGGCCGCGCTCTCACCGCCGACTCGATAGCCACCATTCTCTCCGCCCTTTGCGGCACGTCCACCGTCGTCAGCTATATTGAGTCCGCCTCCGGGGTCGAAGCCGGCGGTCGCACCGGGCTCACCACCCTGACCACAGCCGCACTCATGCTGGTCGCACTTCTTTTCACTCCGCTCATTCTCATCATCCCCGCGGCTGCCACCGCGCCCGCTCTCGTGATCGTCGGCATCTTCATGATGCAATCCGTCACCGAAATCGGTATGAAGGATTTCGCCGTCGCCGCACCCGCCGTTCTCACAATCCTCGCGATCCCGCTCACGTTCAGCATCGCCGAGGGCATCGGCCTTGGCCTCATCGCCGCCGCCTTCCTCGCCCTCGGTCTCGCGCGCCCGAAAAGCATCACTTTCACGGGCTATCTCATCGCCGCCATCTTCTTCCTCCAATTCTTTCATCTCTGGCCCTTCGACGCCTGATCCTCTCCCTACCATGCGTCCGACCGCTTTCGCTCTTTTCGTTCTCGCCTCTGCCGCTCACGCCGCGACTTCCCTCGAGGTCGCCCGCGAACATTATCAAGCCAAACGCTACGACGAAGCCCGCGTTGCGTTCACCGAGCTCGCCACCGCCGAACCGCAAAATCCCGCGTTCCACTACCACCTAGGGCTCGTCGCGATGAAAACGGGCGACATCGACGAAGCCATCCGCGCCTTCGAACTTGCCACCCAACTCGCTCCCGACAACTCCGACTACCACATGGAGCTCGGCGGCGCTTACGGCGCCAAAGCCGAACAGGTCGGTCTTCTCTCGAAGATGACGTGGGCCAAAAAATGTCAGGCCGCTCTCGAAAAATCCGTCGCCCTCGATCCCGACAACCTCGTCGCCCGCAACGGCCTCGTTTCCTATTATCGCGCCGCTCCCACCTTCGTCGGCGGCGGACTGCCCAAGGCCTACGAACAAGCCGAAGAAATTCGCCGACGCGACCTCGTCATGGGCGCCGCCATCCTCGGCCAGCTCTACATCCGCGAGAAGAAATACGACGAGGCGATTTCCGTCTTCGCCGACGCCACCAAATCCCACCCCGACAACTACCACCTCCACTACCTCATCGGCCGCACCGCCGCCGACTCCGGCACGCACCTCGAACACGGCGAACAAGCGCTCCGCCGCTGCCTCGAACTCACCCCCGGCCCCCGCGACCCTTCGCACGCTCACGTTCATTGGCGTCTCGGCCTCCTCGCCCAAAAACGCGGCGATCTTTCCGCCGCCCGCGCTTCCTTCGAAAAATCTCTTTCTCTGGACCCGAATCTCTCCGAAGCCCGCGCCGCCCTCGACTCCCTTCCGCCTCCGTCCTGAATTCGTTCTCGTTCTCGTAATCATCCGCTTTCTCTCCCTTCCTACCCACCAGGATGTCCGCCCTTCCTCTCGTCGAACTTCAAAACGTCACCCAACGTTTCGCCGACGGCCCGCCCATCCTCGATCGCGTTTCTCTCACCGCCGAACCGGGCGAATTCATCTCACTCATCGGCCCGAGCGGTTGCGGCAAATCCACGCTTCTGCGGCTGATCGCCGGACTCGTTCCCCTCACCTCCGGTTCACTCACCGTCGCCGGCCGCCCTCCCGCATCCGCCGCCACCGACCTCGCTTTCGTTTTCCAGGACCCCACGTTGCTCCCTTGGCTCACCGCCACGCGCAACGTCGAACTTCCCCTGAAACTCCGCGGCGTCGCCCCCGCCACCCGCCGCGCCGCCGCCGAGCGTTCGCTCGATCTGGTCCGTCTGCGTGATCGCGCCCACGCTTACCCGCGACAGCTTTCCGGCGGCCAGAAAATGCGCGTCTCCCTTGCTCGCGCCCTCGCGGTCTCGCCCAAACTCCTCCTCCTCGACGAGCCTTTCGGCGCGCTCGACGAAATCACCCGCGAACACCTCAACGAGGAACTCCTCGCCATCCGCGATGCCCAGTCCTGGACCGCATTCTTCGTCACCCACTCAGTCGCCGAAGCCGTCTTTCTCTCCACGCGCGTCGTCATCCTTTCCGCCAATCCCGGTCGTATCCGAAAAATCATCACCGTTCCGTTCGACTATCCGCGCACCGCCGATCTCCGCCTCACTCGCGCCTACCACGATCTCATCACCGAAGTCTCTCGCTCCCTCGCGGAGCCCATCATTCCGGCGAGCTCATAACGTCCATGCGCTTTCCCGCTCCCCGCATCTTCCTTCCCGCCATCACCGGCGCACTCTTCCTCGCAGCGTGGTATGCCGTTCACGCCTTTCTCTCCGAAGACACCCGTTTCCTCCTCCCCACGCCCGGGGCCACGTTCGAAGCTTTCCGCGATCACGCGCCCGCCCTGCTAACCGCCTCCCTCAACACCGCGAAGGGCGCCCTCCTGGGTTTCGCCTTTGCCATTCTCGTCAGTCTCTTTTCCGCCACCGTCCTTTCCCTTTCGCCGCTCCTTCGCGTCAGTCTCTATCCTTACTTGATGATTCTCCAGATGACTCCCGTCATCGTCATCGCGCCCATCCTCGTCCTCTGGGTCGGCGCCGGACTTCCCAGCGTCGTCGCGATCACGTTCCTCATCTGCTTCTTTCCCCTCGTCGTAAACACCACGCAGGGCCTCATCTCGACCGACCGCAATCTCGTCGAACTCTTCCGCTCCTATCGCGCCACGCGCCTCCAACAACTCCTCCACCTCCGCCTCCCCGCCGCACTTCCGTATTTCTTCACCGGTCTCCGCATCGCCGCCACCCTCGCCCCAATCGGCGCGCTCGTCGGCGATTACACCGCCGGCAGCTCCGCCGGCGACGGCGGCGGCCTCGGTTTTCAAACGCTCATCTACTCCAGCCGCGCTCAATACCCCGCTCTCTTCGCCACCGCCATCGCCACCTGCCTCCTCGGTTTTCTCTTCGTCGCCATCGTTGTCGCCCTCGCGCACGTCACCCTTCATCACTGGCACGACTCCTTCGACCGCTCCGATCGTTAACTCCCTCGTCGCGTCCTTTGCATCCTTCGCGCGACCCCATCTCTCTCCCATGAAGCCATTCCTCGCCACGCTCCTCCTCGCCGCAGCCACTTCGCTCCTCGCTGCCGCGGAAAAAAGTCCCTTCAAACTCACCATCCAACTCGATTGGGTCGCCGAGCCCGAACACGGCGGTTTCTACCAAGCGCAGGCCCGCGGTTTCTTTGCCGACGAAAATCTCGAGGTCACCCTCATCCCGGGCGGCCCCAACGCCTTCGTCATCCCCAAGGTCGCGACCGGTCAGGCTCACATCGGCCAGGCCGACAGCACCAACACCCTCCTCCAACAGGCCGAAGGCCTTCCCATCGTTCAATTCGCCGCCGTTTTCCAGGACGATCCCTCCGGCCTTCTCGTCAACGCCGACTCCTCCGTCCGCCGCTTCGAAGACCTCGCCGGCAAAACCATCATCGCCCGCCCCGAATGGGCGTTCCTGCCGTATCTACGAAAAAAATACGGCATCGATTTCAACATCGTCCCCCAAAACTTCTCCGTCGCCGCCTTCCTCGGAAACAAGGAAGCCATCCAACAGGGCTACTACATCGCCGAGCCCTACCACATCGTGAACGCCGGCGGCAAAGAACCGCGTTTTCTCTCCACCTGGGAAGCCGGCTTCCGCGCCTACGCCGTCCTCGTCACCAGCCGCAAATTCGCCCGCGAACATCCCGACATCCTCCGCGCCTTCACCCGCGCCTACATCAAAGGTTGGCGCGACTATCTCGAGGGCGATCCCGCTCCCGCCCACGCCGCGATGAAAGCCGCCAACGCCAACAACACCGACGAATTCATGATGGCCTCCCGCCAGCTCATCATCGATGGCCAGCTCGTCACCGGCCGCGACGCCGACAGCGGCCCCGAAAAAATCGGCCGCCTCGATCCCGCTCGCTACGCCACTCAAATCGCCCAGCTCGAATCCCTCGGCATTCTCAAAAAAGATAAAGTCCCCCCCGCCACCGCCCTCACCGTCGATTTCCTCCCTCAAGGTCCGTAGCCAGCACCATCGCCAGCCATCTCACTCCGTCTCTTCGTGTGCCCTCGTGCTTCAACTGAATCGTTTCAGCTAAGCACCGCGTTCTTCCTCCGCGCGCTCGCCGTCATCCACGCGATCGCCTTCGCCTCGCTCTGGACACAGCTCTCCGGGCTCATCGGCCCGAATGGTATTCTTCCCGCTACGTCCTACCTCAACGCCGTTCGCGAACATCTCAGTTCCTCCTCCTATTTCCAGCTGCCCACGCTCGCCTGGCTTTTCGGCGCCGACGCCTTCCTTCACGTTCTCTGCGCCTTCGGCCTGCTTTCCGCCGCGCTCCTGTTCTTCGGCATCGCACCCCTTCTCAATCTCATCCTCCTCTGGCTCGCCTACCTCTCTCTCGTTAACGTCGGCCAGATCTTCCTCGGTTTTCAGTGGGACGCCCTTCTCCTCGAAACCACCTTCCTCGCGATCTTCCTCGCGCCGCGCACCTGGCTCCCGCGCTTTCGGCTCATCGAGCCGCCGCCACTCGCCCGCTTCCTCCTCCGCTGGCTGCTCTTCCGCCTCATGTTCCTTTCCGGCATCGTGAAACTCACGAGCGGCGATTCCACCTGGCGCGACCTCACCGCCCTCACCTACCACTTCGAAACCCAACCGCTGCCCAACCCGCTCGCCTACTTCGTTCATCACCTCTCCGCCTCCTTCCACCGCGCCACCTGCGCCGGCATGTTCTTCCTCGAACTCGTCGTTCCATTCTTCCTCTTCGCGCCGCGCTCAATCCGCCACAACGCCGCCCTCCTCCTCGCCGCCCTCCAAATCGCCATCTTCCTCACCGGCAACTACACGTTCTTCAACCTCCTCACCCTCGCCCTCTGTTTCCTCAACCTCGACGACCGATTCTACCAAAGCCTCCTCCGCCGCCCGATCCATCGTAATACATTATATTATAACCCTCCGTCCCGCCCGCTTCGTCTCCTCGCCCTCGCCGCATCGTCCATCCTCGTCCTTTTCATCTCCCTCCAAGCCCTTCCCTCGCTCCATCGTTCTTTGCGTCCGCCCGGCTGGTTCAACTCGCTCGCCTCCCACGTCGCTCCTTTTCGCACGTTCAACAACTACGGGCTCTTCGCCGTCATGACCACCGAGCGGCCCGAGCTCATCATCGAGGGCAGCGACGACCGCCGCACCTGGCACGCCTACGAACTCCCCTACAAACCCGGCGACCTCACCCGTCGACCGCCCCTTGTCGCGCCGCACCAGCCGCGTCTCGATTGGCAACTCTGGTTCGCCGCCCTCGGCTCTCCCGACCAAAACCGCTGGGTTCTTCCGCTCTGCGAACACCTCCTCCGCGGCACTCCCGAAGTCCTCGCCCTCTTCTCCCACAACCCCTTCCCCGACCGCCCGCCGCGCCACCTTCGCATCGTCCGCTACGACTACCGCTTCACTTCTCCCGCCCAACGCCTCGCCACCGCTCATTGGTGGAACCGCACGCCTGTCGATCTCTACCTCCCGCCCGTCTCCCTCCGATAATCTCCCGCGCAACGCGTCTTCCCACCCGCATTTTCCTTTTTGCGCCTTCTGCGCCTTTTTGCGGCCATTCCCCGAATGCCTTCCGCCCTCGACCGTTTCCTCGTCCTCATCCGCACCGCCGTCGAAACCGGCACGCTGCAGAAACTCACCCTCGGCAAATACCGCGGTCCCGACCCCACTTTGCGCAATCTCTTCATTCGCCCCGTCACCCTCAAATCCGGCCCACACCTTTCCTTCCTCTGGCGCCACGCGACGCGCGACATCACCAAAAACCGGATACACGCCGACGCCCTCGCCGAAATCGAAACCCTCCTCGGCCGCGATTTCCTCGACGCCCATCTCTTCACCGCCACCGAGACCGCCCAATTCGAATCCGAATCCAACCGCCTCAAAATCAAGGTCGCCAACACCCCCGAGCGCACATCCCCGCCCGCCCACAACCGCCCCAAATCCCACCTCATCCCCGCTGACGCCCCTTGGCTCCGCGCCCTCGGGATCACCAACGACCGCGGCCACCCGCGCGAGGGCATGTCCGACAAATTCCGCCAAATCCAAAAATTCGCCGAGCTCCTCACCCATCTCCTCAGTGAAGCCTTTCCTTCCGTCTCAACGCCTCCTTCTCCCCTCCAGATCTTGGACGCCGGCTCCGGCAAAGGCTACCTCACCTTCGCTCTCGCCGACCTCCTCCGCGACCGCGCCCACATCACCGGCATCGAAGCCCGTCCCGATCTTGTCGACCTCTGCAATCGCATCGCGCGCGAAACCCATCTCTCGCCGCACCTCACTTTCACCGCCGCCCAAATCGCCACGCCCGAAATCGAAAATCCGAATTCGAAAATCGAAAATCACCTGGACGTCCTGATCGCTCTCCACGCCTGCGACACCGCCACCGACGACGCCCTCGCCCGCGGTATCGCGTCCGGCGCCCGTCTCCTCGTTGTCGCCCCGTGCTGCCAAAAAGAACTTCGCCGCCAGCTGACCGCTCCCGCCGTCCTCGCCGACGCCCTTCGCCACGGAATTTTTCAAGAGCGCCAGGCCGAGTTCGTCACCGACGCCCTTCGCGCCCAACTCCTCGAATACGCCGGCTATCGCACCAAGGTTTTCGAATTCATCTCCACTGAGCACACCGCGAAAAACCTCATGATCGCCGCAATCAAGTCCCCCTCGCCCGACTCCTCCGCCACCCGCGAATCCCGCGCTCAACACCTCCGCGCCTTCGCCTCCTTCTACGGCATCCACACCCAACGCCTCGCCACCCACCTCTCCTTCCCCCTCTCCTCCGTCCAATCCTCTTAGTAATACATTAAATGACGTCCATTCCCGCCCTCAATCCACCCCAATTTTCACCTATTTTCGCTCTTCTCGCTCTCCACTTTCCCGCACGCTGACCTCTCCCGTTACCCCCCCTTCTTTTGCGCCCGTCGCGGCCTCCGCGCGAGTCTCTCCTTCACCTCCTATGACTTGGTCCGAACTCGACTGGTCCGCCCTCGATCGCCTTCGCGACGGCTTCCTCTCCGGCTCCGCCGCCGCCGGCGCCTACTGGCAATCCGCCTCCGACCTCGCGTCCTACGATTTCACCTACGGCGAACGCATTGGTTGGAAATGGGACCACGTCCTCCGCGAACTCCGCCTCCGCAATTGGCAACCCACTTCCCGTTCCATCCTCGACTGGGGCTGCGGCAGCGGCATCGCTTCCCGTCGCATCCTTCAATTCTTCGGTCCTGAAAATTTCGATACGCTCACCGTCTGGGATCACTCCGCCGCCGCCTGCGACTTCGCCGCCGATCGTGCCACCCGCGAATTCCCCCGCCTCCAGGTCGCCGCCGCCACGCCAAGTTTCCTCTCCTCTTCCGGCCCGCTCGGCCTCCTCGTCATCAGCCACGTTCTCAACGAACTCTCCCCGGCCAACCTCGCGTCCCTCCGCGCGCTCATCGACCGCGCCGCCGAAGTCCTCTGGGTCGAACCCGGCACGCACGCCATCAGCCGCCAACTCGGCCAACTCCGCGACACCCTTCGCCCTTCCTTTCGCCTCGTCGCCCCGTGCACGCACCAGCTCACCTGCCCGATGTTCCTCGCCGGCAACGACCGCCACTGGTGCCACTTCTTCGCTCCGCCTCCCGCCGAAATCTTCGCCGATTCCAACTGGGTCAAATTCGGCCAGCGCGCCGGCATCGATCTCCGCAGCCTCCCTTACGCGTTTATCGCCCTCGATCGCGCACACACGCAAACGCCCGCCGCCGATTCCCCCGCCACCGACCTCTCGCGCGTCATCGGCCGCCCCGAGTTCTTCAAACCCTACGCCCGCCTCCTCAACTGCGACGCCACCGGCCTGACCGAACTCGAAATCCCGAAACGTTCGGCGCCTGCGCTCTTCAAACAACTCGACCGCTCCCGCGCCCCGCTCGTTTACCGCTGGCAGCGCGACGCCACCAAGATCACCTCCGGCGAACCCCTCGCTTAAACCGACGATCGCGTTACCTGTGCTCAGTCGTCGTCTTGCCCTTCGAGGTGAAGCGCACTCCGCCGCTACTTCAATTCCCGCACCCGAATCGCGCGAAACCACACGCGATCGCCATGATCCTGCAGCGCAACGTGCCCGCGCGAAAGTGTCGCAAACTTCTCCCAGCCCTTGAACTTGCTGCGCGCGATCAACGCCTTTCCTTCCGCGCTCGCCAGATCTACATCCACCGTTTTCTCCCCGTTCAGCCAGTGCTCCACCTGCCACCCGCGCACCCGAATCCGGCCTTCATTCCACTCGCCCACCGGTCGCGTGAAATCCCGCGGCGGCGCTACCAAATCATATAACCCCGCCGCCGTATGGCTCGGCGGCTTGTTGTCCGACGCCTTCTCGTTGTCGAGGACCTGATACTCCGGCCCCGTCAAAAAGGTGTTCTTCTCTCCGAGCCCCACACGATAAATCACGCCGCTGTTCGCCGCTTCACTGACTTTCCACTCAAACCTTAACTCAAAATCCCCAAACGCCTCGGCACTCACCAAATCTCCCGCCTTCCCCTCCAACACGATCGCTCCCTCGCGCACTTTCCAAGCCGCTCCCGGCAGCTCGCCCTGCAAACTCCGCCAGCCCGCGAGCGTTTCCCCATCAAAGAGTTCCCGCCATTCGCCCGCTCCCGGCTTTTCCGCCGCGACCCCGCCCACCGCCATCATCAACCCCGCCAACACCATCCAGGTCGTTTTCATCGTCCCGCACCCTCTCCAATCCGCGCCAAAATTCCAGCGCCAACCCGCCCCGAACCCTCGCTTGACTCCCCCGCCTCATCCCGAATGCTCGGCCCCTTCTCTCTCTCCACCTATGGGCCAACAATCCAACAAGACCATCAAACGCAAACGCCGCGTCGCCTACCTGAAGCGCAAAAAAGCCGCCGCCAAGACCACCGCGAAAAAGAAGTAAGTTTCGCCCGCGCAGGTTGCTCCGCTGACGCGGCCCCGAATACTCGGGGCCGTTTTTCTTTCCGCCTTATTCTTCAATCGCATTCCCATTTGGAGGGCGCCGCTCCGTCGGCACCCCAACTTCGCCGCCCTTGTAGGAGCCTGCTTGCAGGCGATTCCTTTCCGCCTCGTTCATGATCAAAGTCAGTCTCATCTCCCTCGGCTGCGCCAAGAACCTCGTCGATAGCGAGATCATGGTCGGCCACCTCCACAAGGCCGGCATGGCCGTCATCCCCGAAGCCGACAAAGCCGACGTCGTCATCGTCAACACCTGCTCCTTCATCGATTCCTCCAAGGAGGAATCCATCGGCCACATCCTCGAGGTGCACCAAAACCGCGGCATGAAAAAGCGCCGCAAGGAACAGAAACTCATCGTCGCCGGCTGCATGTCGCAGCGCTTCTCGAAAGACCTCTCCTCCTCCCTCCACGACGAAGTCGACGCCTTCATCGGCCTCGATCAGGTCACGAAGGTCGCCCCGATCATCGAGGAGATCTACGCCAAGGAGCGCGGTCTCACCAAGGACGCTCCCGCCAACTTCATCGAGGGCAAGTCCACTTACATCCCCGACTACGACACGCCCCGTTTCCGCCTCACGCCGAAACATTTCGCCTACGTCAAGATCGCCGAGGGCTGCAACCACCCGTGCACGTTCTGCATCATCCCGCAGATCCGCGGCCGCCATCGCAGCCGCACCGTTGAGAGCGTCGTCGCCGAGGTCCGCCAGCTGGTCAAAGAGGGCGTGAAGGAGATCAACCTCATCTCCCAAGACACCACGTTCTTCGGTATGGACACGTGGGAACAACGCCCCAACCCGCGCACACCCGTCGATTCTTCCCGCGGCACCGCCCTCACCACGCTCCTCCGGCAGCTCAACGCCATCGAAGGGGATTTCTGGATACGCCTGCTCTACACGCATCCCGCGCACTGGTCCGACGAACTGATCCGCACCATCGCCGAATGCCCGAAGGTCGCCCGCTACATCGACATCCCGCTGCAGCACATCAGCGATCACATGCTAGGAAAGATGCAGCGCGAGACGTCCGGCGACTACATCCGCAATCTCATCGCTCGCATCCGCGCCGGCATTCCCGGCATCGCCATCCGCACCACGTTCATTGTCGGCTTCCCCGGTGAAACCGACGCCGATGTCGACGAACTCTGCGACTTCATCCGCGAAACCAAATTCGAACGTCTCGGCGTCTTCCGCTATTCCCAGGAAGAGGGCACCCGCGCCGCCAAGATGGATGAACAACTCCCCGCCAAGCTGAAGGAAGCCCGCTGGCACCGCACGATGGCGCTGCAAAAAACCATCGCCGCGGACGTCAGCAAATCCTACGTCGGCCGCACGCTTCGCGTCCTCGTCGAAGAGCCCGGCGTCGCCCGCGGCGAAGCCGACGCCCCCGACATCGACGGCCGCGTTTACGTCCCGCGCGAACTCCCCGTTGGCGAATTCGTCGACGTCAAAATCACCGGCTACCAGGATTACGATCTTCTCGCCCTGCCCGCCGGCGAACAGCCCCTCGTCCGCAAGGTCGCCAAGCAGGCCCAATAAGCCTGCTTTTCGATGGAAGCGCGGTGCCTCTACCGCGCGCCCAACGCCAGCCCGGTCGGCGCTGACCTACTCCGCCGACGCTCGCGCCGCCTGCGCCTGCTTCACCACGTCCGCAATATCCGCGGCCGGCAGCACCACGATTCCCATTCGCCGCCCGCCCGCGAAATGCTGCAACGCCAGCCCCAGCAATTTCCCCGCGCCATCGAACACCGGACTGCCCAGCGCCACATCCCGCATCAGATAAATCCGCCGCGGCTTCTCCACGATGCCGGTCACCGCCGTCCCCGTAATCATCGGCACCCGTTGCAGCGCTTTCGGCGCCCGCGTCACCGAATAAAATTCATCCAGCATCGCCGCCTCGATCTGCGCATCCAAATCCACGTGCGCAAAGTCCTCCCCACCGTCCGCCGCCTCCGGCGCAATAAACGCCAGATCCAAGTCGGCGTCCTTCAACACAAACTTCGCCGGCACCTCCGTCCCATTCTCGCGCCGCAATTTCACCTCCTTGAAATCCGCGCCCAACAACTCCAGTCGCCGCCCCGGCTGAGCCATCTGCGCCGCCTCGATCTCCGACGCCGGATCGACTTGAGCAAGCGAAGTCACCGTCAGCCCGTCCGCGGTCAACACCGTCCCATTCACCTCCACGCGCCGTTCCTGCGCCGGCCGCTCGCGATCCTCCACCTTCACTTTCACTGTCACCACCATCTCGATACCGATCACCGCATCGACTTGCTTCAACAACATCGCTCGCTCCTCCGCCTTCACCTGAGCCAGGCCGGATGACGTCAACGCCACCCACGCCGAGAACACGCTCACCACACCGACACCCTTGCGGACGCCGCGCGCCCAGACCAAACGATCGAATTTCATGACGATACTTTCGCTGCCTTGAGGTTGATTTCTACAAACAAAGTCTGGCCGCGACGCCGCACCTGCAGCACCCACCACTCGTCTCCGTTCTCCACCGCCGCGGCGCGGGCGCGCTTCAACTCTTCCAAATCGCCCACCGGCACCCCGCCCGCCGCTTCGACGACGTCGTCGCTCCGCAATCCCGCCAGCGCCGCCCAGCCGGCCGGCATCGCACTTTCGACCAACACCCCGCGCGTCTCCGTCGATAACTGCAGTCGCACGCGATCTTCAAACGCGATATCCCGCGCCGAAAATTCCAGCTCCCGATCCTCCCACCACGGCATCTCCGGCGCAGGCGTCGGCTGCTGTTCGAGCACCACGTTCAACGTCATCGTCTCTCCTTCCCGCCAGAGCGAAAACTCCGCGCTCGTCCCCGAACGATACTGCCGGATCTGCCGCGCGAGCACGTCCGCATCTTCCGGCCGTCGCGCCGGCACCTCCACACCATCGAGCGCCAGCACCACGTCCCCCACGCGTAATCCCGCCTTCTCCGCCTCCGTTCCCGGATAAATCCGCGTCAACCTCGCCCCGCCCTCCGCTTTGATCCCCAACCGCGCCGCCAGCTTCGGCGTCAGCGGCTGCGAGGCCGCTCCCAGCCATGCCTTCCGCGCCTGCGGCGTCACCGTGTGATCGTCCGCCTCGCGCAACTCCACCACCGCGTTCAACACCGCGCCATCCCGCCGCACACTCGCCAGGACGAGCCGTTTTCCATTCGGCGCATCCTTCAGCAAATCTTCCGTCAACGTCCGCAACTCCGCCACGGTCGTCACCGGCTTCCCTTCCACCGCCACCAGCACATCCTGCCGCCGCAACACCGGCTCCGCCTGCCCGCTCGGTCCCGCCGGCCGGATGTTCTCCAGCCACACCCCGCGCGCGTCGGGCAACCGTTCGTCCCGTGCGAGTTTTGTCGTCACGTCGCGCACCACCGCGCCCCAGCTCTTCAACTCCACGTCGTCCGCCTGCGCCGGTTCGCGCGCCGCCAGCTTCAACGTCGCCGTCTGCTTGTCTCCGTTTCGTGAATACTCGATTTCGAACGCTTCTCCCGGCAGCCGGCTCATCTCGAGGCGGTTGTAATGCGACACCGCCTTCTCTTCCGCGCCTTCGATCGCCTGCCCGTCGCACGCCAGCACCAGATCGCCGGCCCGCACGCCCGCTAGATCCGCCGGCGATCCCGCCGCCACGTCCGCCACCAACACCCCCGGACCGCGTCCGCTCGATTCGAGCCGCGGCTGGACCGTGATGCCCGACCAGCCGCGAAGCACGCGTCCGTGCTCGATTAGATTATCCGCCACCACCCGCCCCAAATTTCCCGGAATCGCGCCGCTCAGGTTGAACACTCCGATTTCATTGATGCCGACGATCTCCCCGCGCGCATTCACCAGCGGCCCACCGCTGTTTCCCCCAAAGATCCGCGCGTCGTGCAGGATCCATCGCACGAGCATCCCCACATCCTCGCCGCGCAACATCATCTTCCCCGCCGTCTGCTCCGGCAGCACGAGCGAGGGATTCGACACGATTCCGCGCGTCACCGATTGCGCCAAAAATCCCGGACTTCCCAACGCATACACCACGTCACCCGCCACCAACTCATCCGAATCGCCAAACTCCGCCACCACCAGCGGCGACGCGCCCGCTCCGCGTTGCGACAAATCGAGCTTCAACACCGACAAATCCGTCAACGCATCCTGCCCCACCAGCTGCGCATCCACATGCGAGCCATCATACAAGTAACAGCGAAAATAATCCCCGTCTTCCGTCACGTGGCAGTTCGTCAGCACATGACCTTCCGCCGAAATAATCACACCGCTCCCACCCGTCCATTGCTTCGTCAGCCGTCCGTCGCTCGGCTGCAACCGAATCGCTTCGATCCGCACAATCGACGGAAACACCCGCGCCAGCATCGGATCGTGCGTCGGCGTCGCCACCGTTCCACTCGTCGGCTCCACCCCCGGCGCCTGCGCCCACATCCCACTCGCCAACACCAACACCGCACCAATCCCGATCACGCGCACACGTCGCCGAAATGCCAGTTTCATGAGGTGCTTCCGAAGGAGGGCAACTCGTTGGCAGACGCAAGCGGCGAATCCTTTTCCGCCCCCGAACCCAAAACTCAGAACCCAGAACTCAGAACTCAGAACTCAGAACTCAGAACCCAGAACCCAGAACCAAGCCCGAACGGGCCTCACCTCACCGCCGCCACATACTTTCCTATAATTCCGTCAAACGAACCATTCGTGAAAAACACCACCACGCGCCGCGCCGCCTGCTGGCCGCACGTGTTCTCCACGAGCTTCTCGAACAGCACTGTATTCGTCGGCGCACTATGCGCCTCCACCCCGAGCGCCTCCAAATGCTCCGCCACCGCCGCCGTGTCGAAACGATCCCCGACCGCTAGTTTTTCACCCCGATTCACCGCCCCGATGTAAACTTCATCCGCCATCGCCAGCGCGCGCATGAATCCCGCCTCGAGCGTCTTCGTCCGTGCCGTGTTGCTCCGCGGCTCGAACACCGCCGTCAAGGTCGCCCCCGTAAACTGGGCGCGCAACGAATGCAAGGTCTCCGCCAGCGCGGTCGGATGATGCCCGAAATCCTCGATCACCGTCGTTGTCGCAGTTTCGCACAACATCTCCTGCCGCCGCTTTACTCCGCGAAACTTCTCCAGCGCTCCCACCTTCAACTCGGTCGGATCCGCCGGATTCAGCGCCAGCCCCCCCGCCGTCGCCGCCATCGCCGCATTCCGCGCATTGAACATCCCGCGCTGCTTCCAACTCACCTTTCCCCACGCCGCCCCGCGCCAGGTCAACGCGAACTCCACCCGCTCCGGCGTTTCCACGAAATCGACGATCCGCACGTCGTTCTTCTCGCCCGTTCCCACCCGCACGACGTGCGTCCACGCCATCGCTCCGAGCGCGCGAAGGTTCTCATCATCCCCGTTCATCACCACGAATCCGTTCCGCGGCACGATCCGCGTCAGATGCGAAAACGTCCGCTGCACGTCCGCCAGGTCGCGAAAGATATCCGCGTGATCGAACTCCAGATTGTTCAACACCGCCACATGCGGCGCGTAGTGGATGAACTTGCTCCGCTTGTCGAAAAACGCGCTGTCATACTCATCGCCTTCGATCACGAACGGATCGTCCGCCGTCCCGAGATGATTTCCCACCGGCGGATCCAGCGGCACGCCGCCGATCAAGAATCCCGGATCCCGTCCGTTTTCCCGCAGCAAAAACGCCGCCAGCGCCGTGGTCGTCGTCTTCCCGTGCGTGCCGCACACGACGATGTTCTTCCGCCGTTTTAGCACGAGATCATGCAACATCGCCGGCAACGACGTGAACGGAATCGCCCGCGTCTCCAACAACCACTCCACCTCCGGATTTCCCCGCGACATCGCATTTCCGATCACCACCAAATCCGGCGCCAGCCGCTTCAATCTCTCCGCGTCATAGCCTTCGTGCACCGCCACATTCGCCTGCGCGAGCACGTCACACATCGGCGGATACACGCCCGCATCCGCGCCGATCGCCTCATGCCCCGCTGCGCGCGCCAGCAACGCGGCATTCCCCATCGCCGTCCCGCACACGCCCATGAAATAAACTTTCATCGCCCGCCAACAAATCCGAACCCCGCCTCGCCTCAACAGCGAACCGCACGCCGGCCGCCTAAGCCCCTTCGCTCGCCAGAATCCGCCCGATCGCCGACTGCAACCGCTGCATGTCCACCGGCTTCGTCAAATGCTCCGAAAATCCCGCCGCCCGACACGCATTCAAATCCTCTTCCGATCCATACCCCGTCAAACAAATGCCGGGCAAATTCGGCCGCAGCGCCTTCATCTTTTTGATCAACTCCAGCCCGCTCTCGTCCGGCAGTCCCAAATCCGAAATCACCAGCGTATAATCGGACTTCTGGAATAACTCCCACGCCGCCCCGGCCGACCGCGCATAATCCACGGCATAACCGCTGTTGCGCAACAATCGCGCCAGCACCCGCCCCGTGTCTTCGTGATCTTCCACCAGCAAAATCTGCACGCCTTTCGATCCTTCGCCGCCGCGAAACGGACTCCGCGTCACCGCCATTTTCGATAGGTCCGGCGATTGCTCGTCCAGGATCGGCAACTCCACCGTGAAGGTCGCACCTTGACCCGCTCCGTCCGAGGTCACCGAGATCGTTCCGCGATGCAGCTCCACCAGCGCCTTCGCAATCGCCAGCCCCAATCCAAGGCCGCCGTCACTCCCGCGCTGCTTGCCCATCCGCTCCACTTGCTCAAAGGGTTTGAAGATCCGCTTGAGGTCGTTCGGCTCGATTCCCAGTCCCGCGTCTTTCACTTCCACCCGCACGCGCGGCGTCGCTCCCGCGACCCGCTGCGCCTTCATCGCGATCACGCTCTGTCGGGGACTGAACTTGTTGGCATTCTTCAACAGATTCCAAAACACCTGCTGCAAACGCGGCCCATCGCCTTCGACGCGGCATCCGCGCGCACCGTCGAGATGCAGCTCTACGCGCTGATCTTTCGCATCCAGATCGCCCGCCACGATGCCCATCGTCTCCTGCAACAGCATCGCCAGGTCGAGTGCACTCGTGTCGAGTTTCAGCTTCCCTCGCTCCAATCGCGTGAGATCCAGCAGGTCGTCGATCAACCGGCTCTGAATCGCCACATTCCGGCGGATCATCTGCAGGTCCTCCCTCACGTCCGGCGGAATCCGTTCGTCACGCTCCAGCACCCCCGCCGCCGCCAGCACCGGCGTCAGCGGCGTGCGCAGTTCGTGCGACAACATCGCGAGAAACTGATCCTTCGCCCGATTCGCCGCTTCGATCTCGCGCGTCCGCTCCGCCAGCACGCGCTGCCAGCGGATCCCTTCCGCAATCATTCCACACTGCGCTGCAATCCATTCGATGACGTGAAACTGTTCCTCCGACCAGTGCGTCGCCTCCGAGCTGCACGCGAGCACCACCCCATACGGCACGCCGGCAACCCGCAGCGGCGTCGCCAACACCGATCTCACCGGGTCGGTTTCGGCAAACGGCGCCCGCAGCTCCGGCTGCAGCGACAGATCCGAAACATATGCCGTCTTCTCCGCCGCCAGCACCACTGTAGCAATCGAGCCTTCGCGCGGCCACTCCGACGGCACCGGCATCGCACCCGGCATCACCGCCTGCGACTTCAAGCGCAGTTTGTCCGGGTCCAACCGCAGCACCGCGACGCATTCCGTCGGCCGGCCGATCGCGTGCAGCGATCGCTGACACACATCCGCCAACGCCTCCAATCCCGATCCCGGCCGGCGCGTCACTTCAAGCAGGCTCTGCAAAATTTCCTCCCGGATCGCCAGTCTCTCGTTGGCCCGCTGCAATTCCTCGTTCTGCCCGCCGAGTTCCTCCGACTGCGATTCGATTTCCTCGTTCTGCTGCGCGAGTTCTTCCGACTGCTCCTTGATTTCCTCATTCTGACGCGCCAACTCCTCCGACTGCGCCTCCAACTCCGAATATTGCTCCCGCAGCCGCTCTTTCTGAGCATCGAGTCTGTTCCGCAGCACCAGAATCGCCTGCACCACCACCGCGCCGGCGATGATATTCAACATCGTCGTCCCGAAGAACACCCGCGCATCTTCCACGGGCATCCCCTGACGAGACACCATGTCCTGATATCGCCACACCGTCACCGCCGCGAACACCGCCGCCATCCCCCAGAGCTGCCATAGCCGTCGCGACCAGACACACACCATCATCGGCAGCACGTAGGTGAGCGGCAGCGGTATTTCGCGAAACGCAACTACGCGCAACCAAGTCCACAGGGCCGCAAGCCCCAGCACCAGCAGCGTCGACGTAATCAGTGAATGTTTCCTTTCGTTTCGCATGCTCATTTCCCGTGTTTCCGATAGATGCACGGAGCCACCCGCACGAGCCGCAGCCACTTCGGCGGATGATCCGCCTTACCCGCCACCAAAAACCCTCCGGGCGCCAATTGATCGAACAACCGCGTCCACACCTCTTCCGCGCGTTCTTTCTCCAAATAAATCGCCATGTTGCGCCACAGGATCAAATGCCACGGTCCGCGTTCGATCCCGCTAAACAGGTTCGCCACTTTCCAGCGCGTCGCGCGCTGCAATCGCCCATCGATCGTCGCGAATTCTCCCGTCGTCTGGAAAAACGCCTCGCGCCACGCCGCATCCATCCGGCCTGCTTCCTCCGCCCGAAACACGCCGGCGCGCGCCTCTTCGATCGCATCTTCCCGGCAATCCGTCCCCAATAATTCGCACTCCGACAATCGCCCCGCGCGCGCCAGGATCATCGCGACCGAGTAAAGCTCCGCGCCGTGCGAGCACGCCGCGCTCCACACCCTCAGCCGCGCATTCCGCGAGCACAGCTCCGGCAACACCGAACGCTGCAACTGCTCGAACACCGGCCGATCCCGGAAGAAGTCCGTCACCCCCAGCAATACCACGCTCAACAAGCGTCTCGCCGTCTCCGGCCGCGCGGCAATTGCCCGCGCCGCCTCCGCCGCGTCCGACACGCGCAACATCCGCAAACACGCCGGAAGCCGCCGCGCCAACGCCCGCCGACGATAAGCCACCGCCGGCAACTCCGCACCGCCCAACAACTGCTCGAAAAACACCTGGTCGGCCCCAACGTCCGGCGCCGCTTCTTCCGTCCGTTTCGGAGTCCAGCTTCGAGCCCGCACACGCCGCGTCCGACCATTTTCGGTCGGAGTGCCGTGGAAATACAGATGCTCGAACTTCATCACTTCAGGCGGGACATGGTGGCCGCGAAACGCTCGCGGAAAGGTTCAGGAAGAATTTGCCGTTAGGATGAGTCAAACCCCGAGTCCCCTCGTGCAGCAGGTGTGCAAGAAAACTTCACCGCGCAACCACTCGCCGGCTCGCACATTTCTCCTGAACCCCGCGTCGAATCGTGCCGATGAACTAAGCGGTGCGCCACGCCGGCTTCACCCCATCGCTGCCGGCCGCATCGACCCCGATGACGAAACTCTCCGGACTTCGCCGCTCCATGCTGCTGCTGGTGCTGGCGCCTCTTCTCGGCGCCACGCTGTTTGCCATTTACCAAGTCCGCCAGCTCTCCGGCAAAGCCAGCGAGCTCACGCGCATCGCCGATCTCATCGCCATCGCCACCGATGTCGCCCGCTTCGACATCCTCATGGGTCTCGAATACACGTCTTCCTGGGCCCAATACATCGACCCCAACAACTCGCCCAAATACCAGGCCTACATCGATGAGAGCGAGCAGCTGGTCGCCAAGATCCGCGCCAATCTTCCTCACGCCAAAGCGTCCGTCCGCAATCAGGCTTTCACCACCCACATCGAGGAAGCGCTGAAACTCTACGAACAGGTGCCCGCCGTTCGCGCCTACTATCTCGCCCGTCGGCCCGGCGATGATCGCGAGGCCCGCACCGTCAACAACAGCGTTTACACCGCCCTCGCCACGCCGCTCGGCCACACCATTCGCGCCCTAGTCAACGAATCCTCCGAACTCCCGATCCGGCTTCGCATCCAGACTTTGATCTGGTGTGCCGACCTCAACAGCAACGCCACCACCGAAACCGGCATGTATTGCTGGGGCCACGAGCTCGGCCGCTTCCGCTCGATCGACAACTGCGCCAACGCCGAACTCGCCACCCAGATGCGTCGCGAGATCGAACGCCATCTGCTCGCCAACACCGTCCCCGAACTCCGGCCTTACTTCGAAAAGATCTTCTCCGATCCGATCTATCGCGAAGCCGACCGCATGGTCCGCACGTTCGCCCAGGAAAACTCGCGCGAGAAACACCTCTTCGATCCCGCCAATCTCCCCATCTGGCGCGAGCTCACCGAGGTCAAACGCTATGCCCTCCTCGTCGGCATGCAGCCCTACGTTCTCTCGGAGCTGCAATCCTTCGCCCGGGACTACATCGATCGAATCCACCGCGAGCGTTTCTGGATGATCGGCCTTCTCGCCAGCGTCTTGATCGTTTCCGGCGTCGTCGTCTGGCTCCTCGGTCGCGCCGTCTTGAACGCCGTCACCCGCGCCGTGCTCTCGCTCAAGCAGAGCATCCATACGATGCTTCAGGTCACGACCGAAAGCACCGACGCCGCCCAGCAGCTCGCCGACGTCGTCTCGCAACAGGCCGCCGCCCTCGAGCAAACCGCCGCGTCGCTCGAAGAGCTCACCACCACCAATCGCCAGAATTCCGACCACGCCCGCGCCATCGCCACGCGTATGAAGGAAACCGATACACTCGTGCAGCGCGCCACCGAATCCATGCGGCACCTCGTCGCCGCCGTGCAGCAGATCGCCACCACCAGCGGCCAGACCAAACACATCGCCAGCACCATCGACGAAATTTCCTTCCAGACCAATCTCCTCGCCCTCAACGCCTCCATCGAAGCCGCCCGCGCCGGCGAAGCCGGAGCCGGTTTCGCCGTGGTCGCCGAAGAGGTCCGGCAAATGGCGATGCGCGCCGCCGCCGAATCCGCCTCCATCGCCAAGCTGATCGAGGGCGCCCACCAGCTCACCGGCGAGGGCGTCGCACTCAGCGAAAAAGTAAACGCCGTCTTCCAACAGGTCGAAGCGCAAGCCCGCACCGCCAGCGGTTGCATGACGGGTATTCAGTCTTCCTCCGAGGAACTCGTTCGCGGAATCGAGGAAATCAACTCCGCCACGCGCAACCTCGACGCCCAAACACAACAAACCGCCGCCATCGCCCAGGAAAACGCGTCCACCGCCGAATTCATCGACACCCAAACCGCCGCCCTCGGCTCCAGTATCGCGCTGCTCGAAACCCTCATCGCGCTCGATCAAGCCGCCACCGCTCCCCTCCCCGCCGCCTCCACCACACCTCCTCCATCGTCCGCCTCCGCCGCCGATCGAGAGCCGGACCTGATTGCGACCGCCCGCGAATAATCCGTCCCATGCGACTCCATCTTTCGCTCAGCCGCCAACTCGTTCTGCTCGTCGCGCTCCCGCTCGCCGGCGCGTTGATCTTTTCCGGCGTTGCCATCGTCCGGCTCGCCTTCGACGCCCGCGCACTCCGCCACACCGCCGAGCTCGTCGAACTCACCTCCGAGGTCGTCTCCTTGCGCCGCGCCTTGCTCACCGAGATGGCCGCCACGTGGGACCGCTATGATCCGGGCGTTCAGGTCCCACTCGACGGGCTCGCCCGGGAAACCGATTCCGTCGCGCAACGCCTCTCCGCTCACTTCGCCTCACCGCGGATCGGCTCGCTCGTCTCCGACGAGGTTCACACCCAAGCCGCCACGCTTCACCGGCTCGTCGAAAGTCTTTCCAGCCCTCGCAGTTTCTTCGCCACTCACGATCGCTCCGCCTCCCGCTCCGCACCCGCTGCCGCCGCCGAACGCGCCCGCTATCACGAGGTATTCGAACAGATTTTCGCGCTCATGACCACGCTCAACGCCCACGCCGACTCCGCGTCGCTGCGTTCGCGTCTCGACGGTCTCGTCTGGTCCGGCCGCCTCGCTGTCGCAGCCGAAATCGAACGCACCCGCTACGCTCACGGCCTGGAGGTTCCTGAACTCACGGTGCTCGAGATCATGCACGTCCTTCAGGCTTCATCCCAGGTGCGCTACTTCGAATCCAATGCCGCGCTCATGGCGCCGCCCGAACTGCGCGACTTCTGGCAACAAACCCTCTCCACGCCTGCTTACGCGAGTATTCAAAATCTTCGGACCGCCGCCTTCAACACCACCGCCACCGATCCTGTCCCGTTCGATCATCGGGTCCGCGATCGCTGGACCGCCGCCACTCTCGAACGACGCGATCTTCTCGCCCGCGTCGAACCGTATCTGCTCTCCGAACTGCGCGGGGTCCTCGCCCGCCAGCAAGCCTTCGTCTCCCGGGATCTTCGCCAGCGACTCCTGTTCGTCGGCGCACTCACGCTCGTCTCGCTCTCGGTCGCGTTTGTTTCGATCCGCCGGACCAACCGTCTCGTCCGCTCCGCGCTGAACGGCCTTCGCGATGGCGCGAAAGCCATTACCGACGCCGTCAAATCCTCCACCGCCGCCGCCCATCGCCTCGCGCAAGGCGCCTCCAGCGAGGCCGCCGGCCTCGAGCAAACCGGCGCCGCGCTCGTCACGCTTACTTCGGTCAATCAGCAAAATGTCGACGCCGCCCGCCAGTCGGTCGACCACATGCGCCAGACGAGCACCTTGGTCGCCGAGTCGCGCCAAACCATGACGGCTCTGACCGAGACCATGCAGAAGATCTCCGACTCGAGCAACGCCACGCATCGGATCGTGAAAACGATGAACGAGATCTCGTTTCAAACGAGCATCCTCGCCCTCAACGCCTCCATCGAAGCCGCCAGCGCCGGCGCCGCCGGCACAGGTTTTGCCGTCGTCGCCGACGAGGTTCGCAACCTTGCCAAACGCGCCGCCGACGCCACCGCCGAAACCGGCCGGCTCGTCGACGAATCGCGCGCCGCCATTTCACGCGGCGACACGCTGACTCAAGAGGTCGCCGAGGCGCTCCGCGAACTCGAGTCCAACGCCGCCGTCTCCGCCGACGGAATGCGCCTCATCCAAACGTCCTCCGAACAGATGCTGACCAACATGCAGCACATCAACACCGGCAATCGCTCCCTGGAAGGCGTCACGCAGCAAAACGCCGCCATCGCCGAGCACAACGCCTCGAGCTCCGCCGCCATCGCCGCCGAAACCGAGCACCTCACTCACACGATCGGCGCCCTCGAACACGTCCTCCTCGGCCGCCGCGCCTAAGCCCAAAAATGTAGGCCGTGGCTCCCGACCCCGCCGCTTCGCCCCGTAGCGCGGTCACCCTGACCGCTTTTTCATACGCCTCGCGCCTACATCAAATTCATCGGATCCACATCCATCACCTGCACCATATCTTCCGGCCACGCGAACTCCGCCCTCAGCCGCGCCAGCTCCGGCACCACTTTCGTCACGCCATTCGTCAAATACCACAGCTGCCAGCGATACTCGTCCTTGATCTTCTCGATCGGCGCCGCTGAGGGACCTTTCAACTCCACGCGCTCGCCGATTTCCTTCTCCACCAGGCGAGCCCACTGTTCGGCGAAGAATTTCAACTTGTCCGGATTGGGTCCGCGAAACACGTGATGAATCAAATGCCGGTAGGGCGGATAATGATACGCCTTCCGAATCGCCAGTTCCGACGCCGCAAATCCGGCAAAATCCGCGTGTCGTGAAAACTGGATCGGCTCCGCCTGCGGCGTGAAGGTCTGCACGATCACTTCGCCCGCCCGATCTCCCCGCCCCGCCCGCCCCGCCACTTGCACCAATAACTGAAAGGTCCGCTCGTTCGCGCGAAAATCCGGGATGTGCATCGACATGTCCGCATCCACGAGCCCCACCAGCGTCACATTCGGAAAATCCAGCCCTTTCGCGATCATCTGCGTTCCCACCAGCACGTCTATCTTTCCCGCCCGAAACTGCGCCAGCACTTCGCGAAACCGGTTCTTCTTCGACATCGCGTCCGTATCCATTCGTTCGATGCGCGCCTGCGGCAACACCCGTCGCACCGCCTCCTCCACTCGCTGCGTCCCCAGTCCTTTCCATCGGATATCCGGCGCCGCGCATTTCGGGCACCGCGACGGCGCCGCGCGTTGATCGCCGCACAAGTGACACCGTAGCATCTCGTCCGCGCGATGATACGTCATCGTGATGCTGCAGTGCGCACACTCCTCCACGTGCCCGCATTTCGTGCACAGCATCGACGACGAATAACCGCGCCGATTGATGAACAGAATCGTCTGCTCCTTCCGTTCGAACCGCCCCTGCATCGCGTCCACCAGCTTCCGCGACAAGGTCGTGAACGACCGCTGACGCATCGCCTCGATTCGCAGATCGACCACCTCGATCTTCGGCAGCTGCCGCGCATCGACGCGCTGCGTCAACTGCAGCAGCCGATACTTTCCCGCCTCGACGTTCACGAAACTCTCCAAGGACGGCGTCGCCGATCCCAACAGGCACACCGCTCCGTTCAACTTCGCCCGCATCACCGCCACGTCGCGTCCATGATAGCGGGGCGTTTCATCCTGCTTGTAAGCCGGCTCATGCTCTTCATCGACCACGATCAGCCGCAGATTCGTCACCGGCGCGAACACCGCCGACCTCGCGCCCACCACCACCCGAGCCTCCCCCGTCGCCAGCGCTAGCCAGCCATCGAACCGCTCCCCTTCGCTCAGATGGCTGTGCCACACCACGCAACGATGTCCGGGAGCGATCGCTTCCAGCCGCGACCTCAACCGCGCCACCGTCTGCGGCGTCAGCGCCACCTCGGGCACGAGAAAAATCACTCCGCCACCCGCCTTCAACGCCGTGTCGATCGCGCGCAGATACACTTCCGTTTTTCCCGAACCCGTCACGCCGTGCAACAGCGTCACGCCAAACTTGTTCTCCGCCAGACTCGCATCCAGCGCCGCGACCGCCCCCGACTGCTCGGCATTCAACGCATGCGGCTGCGCCGCCACCAACTCGCCCGCCGCAAAATCGTCTCCATACGCCACCCGCTCCACCCGCCGGATTTCCTCGCGCAACACCCCGCGTTTCACCAACGCCGCCGCCGTCCCCGCCGCCACTCCCAATCGCGTCAACACCAGCCCTTTCTTCTGCGGACGAAACTGCTGCGCCAAAAATCGATAAAGCTTCGCCTGCTGCGGCGCGCGTTTCTCCATCTCCGCGACGTCCTCCGTGCTCAACGCGCGCGCCACCACGAGGGACTTTTCATGCTTCACCGTCGCCCCGTTCCGCACCGCCGCCGGCAACATCGTCTCGATCACTTCATCGACGCCGCACGCGTAATACGCCGCCATCCAGCGCGCCAGCCGCAGCAGTTCCTCAGACAACGCCGGAAACGGATGCAGCACTTGCGCAATCGTTTTCAGTTTCTCCACCGGAAAATCCGTCGGCAACCCCACCTCGCCCACGATCCCGAGCTTCGTCGTCCGCCCGACCGGCACGCGCACCAGCGACCCCACCGCCACGTCTTCGCGCAAATGCTCCGCCACGCGATAGTGCAGCAGCTTGTCGAACCCCGCGAGCGGATGAACGCCGACGATCATCCCGCGATCACGCCGCGCAAATTCCCGCGACGCAACACGCTTCCCACCGCGCTTTCTCACGCATTGACACACCTTCCTCCCCGGCAACAGTGCGCCTCGTGAACATCCCCGCTGCGCGCGAAAAGTTCAGAAAATTTCTTACCCAAAAAGGCCTGCGCGTCACCAACCAGCGGCTCGCCATCTTCGACGCTGCCCTCGCGCAAAAGGAGCATTTCACCGCCGAACAATTGCTCGATTACGCCCGCGACATCGACGATTCCGTCTCCCGCGCCACCGTTTACCGCACGCTCCCGATCATGACCGAGAGCGAACTGCTCCGCGAGGTCGACATCGGCTCCGGCGAAAAATTCTACCGGCCCAGCGAAGCGGGCAGCAGCAACCAGGTCGCCCAGGTCGTCTGTCTCGACTGCGACAAAATCTTCGAAATCAGCGCTCCGTTCATGAGCTGGTATGGCAATACCGTTTCCTCGAAGCTCGGACTCACCCCCGTTTCTCAGCGTCTCCAAGTCAGCGCGCGCTGCGACACGCTCCGGCTCACCGGCACCTGCCCGCGCCGCAGTTGATCGCACCATGGCCCGCGCCCACGACCACGAGTTCGAAATCAAGTTCTTCGAGACGGTTCTCAAACGCGACCCGTCCTATGCCGATGTCGTCGAGATCCTGGGCGGTCTCTACACCAAGCAAGGTCGCATCGTCGACGGGTTGCGCATGGATCGCCGCCTTGTCCGGCTCCTCCCCTCGAACGCCACCGCCCACTACAACCTCGCCTGCAGCCTTGCGCTCGTGAAACGCAAAGCCGCTGCCCTGCGCTCTCTCCGCCAGGCCGTGGAGCTCGGCTACCGCGATTTCGATTGGATGCAGCAGGATCCCGATCTCGACGGCTTGAAGGAGCACCCCGACTTCATCGCCCTTCTCAATCAGCTCAAACCCCAGAGCTAAACCCAACTATAGGGCGGGCTCTCCCGACCCCGCCGGCGGGTCCCAAGTAGGAGCCTGTTTGCAGGCGATCTCCACATTTGCGGGCAATCCTTCACCTCACCCCAAACAACTGCTGTAACACCGCCTCCAGGTCCGACGCCGCGCGCCACTGCCCGCGCACTTTAGCCGCCAGCGTCCTGCTCCGATCTTTCCGGCCCAACTCCAGGTCCACCTCCACGACCACCGGCCGGTTCATCTCCAAATCTTTCGCCTCGTCCGCTGACAGCGGCCTCCAGCCAAACGGAATTCCGCTCCAATTGAATCGGACTTCCCAGCCGTTCACGATCATCGGCATCGGCCCCGTCACCAGCGAAGGATATCGCCGCACGAAATCCGGCACGCGTCGCGTCGCGATGCGCACGACCGCCACCGGCTCCATCTGCCGGAAATAATCGTCAAACGTATCCACTTTTCCCTCACGCCACTGGTTCATGAAATCCAGCGGATCGAAACCCATCAAATTCATCCCGTTCCACATGCCGTGGTCGTTTCTGCTTCCGAACTTCCGCGCATCATACCACGCCTGAAAGTCCGTCGTCACCGCCACGCCGATTTCGAAATGCAGGTGCGCCCGCTCCTTCGGCAGCACATAGCCGCCCGCGCTGTGCCCCATCACTCCGATCGGCTGACCGCGCTTCACCGCCACGCCCGGCCTGATCGCGTCGTCGATCCGCGCGAGATGCGCATAAAGCGTATACACCGCCGGCGACATGTCCGGATGCTCGATTACCACGTAGCGGCCGTAACTGCTTTTCCCCGCCACGCGGCTCGTGTGACGCACCACGCCGTCCATCGCCGCAAACACCGGATCCGTCGGCGCCCCCTGCCGGTCCCGCCCGATCGGCTTGATGTCGATTCCTTCGTGAAACTGCCTTCCGCCACTGCGCACGCCGCCAAATCCGCCCGAAGCGGGATCGCCCGACCCGGCGTGCTGTAGAAACTCGCTCGGCGCACGCCGCTGCTCCCACGCTTTGCTCGGCGTCGGCCACACGATCTCCACGCGCTGCTTCGCCCACCCCTCCGCCATCCCGGCGAGCAACACGCCCGCGCTGAACATCCATCGCATCCACCTCATCGTTTCACCTCCTCGCGCACGCGCGCCGTCGTTTGCTGCAACCGCCGCACCAGCGCGTCCAGTTCCGCATCCGAAATTTCCAGAAAAACCAACAACTCGCCTTCCCCCAGCGGCGTTTCGATCGGCCGCGCCCCGAGCGCTTCGCCATCGACGATCAACACCAGCCGCCGTCCTTGGTTCGCCGCCGTCAGGCGATAAAGATCCCGCGCCGCCTCCCGCGTCAGCCGAAACAGCACGCACCGCCCCAATTCCACCTCCGCCATCTTCACCGCCACGAAATCGAATTCCGTCAGCACCGGTTTCGCCTCGATCGCCAACGTCACCTGGCTCACCGGCAAACTCACTTCCACTCCCGCTCCACGGGTCTCGAGATAGAAACGCGCCAACGCCCTCTCCTCCTCCACGCGCGTCGTCTGACATCCCGCCGCGAAGAGCGCGATCGTTGCCAACACTCGTCCCGTCATCGTCCCGCCACTTTCTCCACGCGCACGCTCCACTCCGCCCCGCACGCGATGCCGTGTTGTTGAGCAAAATCCCCCCGATTCAGCGCCAAAGACACATTCAACAGGCTGTTCAAATACACCAGCGGCTCGCCTTCCGGCACGTCGCCAAACGTCCGCGCATACGGCATCTCGCCTTCATAAACCCGCTCGCCACTCCGCGCGATCGTCACCTTCACCCGCTCCCCTGCCGTCACGCCAAGTTCCTTCCACAGCTCCTCGCCCAAATTCGTCCACACGTTCCCAAATTGAAAATCCAAATACGGAATTGTCCCCACCAACGCCGCCCCTTCCCTCCGCGCCTTCTCATGCGCGATCTCCACCACGTTCGCACCGAGCTCCGGACCCACGTCTGCAAAGCGCATCACACCCGCCGCCAGCCGCGCCCCCGTGAACACATACACGTCGCGTCCGTGAAACGTATACGACTTCTCCGATTCCTTCCGGCGGTTCCTCGCTTCATCGATCTCGCGCACGCTTTCGATTCCCAACTCCTCCGCCACCAGCGTCCAGGTCCCGTTGTCCGGCCCCACAAAAAAGTGTCCGCTCTTCGTCTTCAACACGACTGACTTTCGTTCCGTCCCCACGCCCGGGTCGATCACCGAAACAAACACGGTCCCCGCCGGCCAGTAACCCGCCGTCTGCTTCAAGCGATACGCCGCCTCCCACACGTCGAAGGGCGTGTTCTCGTGGCTCAGATCGAAAATCGCCAGCCGCGGACTCACGTCCACCGCCACGCCTTTCATCGCCGCGACCGCCCCATCCTTCGTCCCAAAATCCGTTTGAATCACCAACGCCCCTTCACCGCGCATCAACGCCGCGCCGACCGCAAAAATCGCCCACGCCCGCTTCACGCCGACACCTCTTCCTTGCTGAACGCCTCCATCACCTCCGCTCCAACCGCATCCGCCAGCAACCGACCCCGCTTCGTCAACCGCACCACGCCGTCCTTCCGCTCCGCCAATCCGTTGTCCGCCAACCGCTCCAACACGCCTTCGACTTCACCCCACGGCGCCTCCGGCGCCCGCTCCCGCCACTCGTGCACATTCACGCCGGCATTCATCCGCAGCCCAAAAATCAGCGCATCCTCCGCCAGCAGTTCGCGCGTCAACTCCACCGCGTCCTCCGTCACCCGCCGTCCCGCCGCGACGTGCTCCAACCATTTCTCCAAATCGGCGATATTCGCTCCGCGCCGCCCCGCGTGCTGCGACGCCCCCGATGGCCCGAGGCCCACCCATTCGTGCATCCGCCATGTATTGAGATTATGGACACACGCATGACCTGCCCGCGCGAAATTCGACACTTCATACTGCGCATACCCCGCCTCCTCCAGCCGCTCCCAGGTCGTCTCGTAAAGCCTCGCTTCGTGTTCCACGTCCAGCTTCACGCGGCCTTGCGAGAGCTTCACCCACAGCGCCGTATCTTCTTCGAAGGTGAGGCAATAGGTCGACAGATGATCCGGCGCCAGCGCCACCGCTTCGCGCAAATCGGCCAGCCACTCCGCCTCCGTTTGCCCGGGCAAAGCAAACATCAGGTCCAGGTTCACACTCGCGAATCCCACCGACCGCACCCGATCATACGCCCGAAAAATCTGTTCGCGCGAGTGCTGCCGCCCCAAGGCATCCAGCAGCTCCGGCTGAAAGCTCTGCGCGCCCATCGAGATCCGCGTCACCCCGGCATCCTTCAACGCTTCCAGCCGCTCCTTCGTCACCGATCCCGGCGCCATCTCCACCGTCCACTCACACAACCCACCCGCCGACAGTTGTATCCGCTTTCGCACGACCTCCGCCAGCCTCCCCAAATCCCGCGCCGACAACAAGCCCGGCGTCCCGCCGCCCCAAAACACCGTCGTCACCGGTCGCTCCCAATTCACCAGTTCCGCTTCCCGCGCCACACCGTCGAGGAACCTTTGCACACCGTGCGCGGTCGGCTTGGTCTGGTAGAACGCGCAGAAGTCGCAGGTCGAGGCGCAGAACGGAACGTGCACGTAGAGTCCCAACGGTTTACCCGTCGCAGCTTTGTCTTGCTCTGATGCGAAGTGACTCATTACTAACCCGACTCGGTCCGCCCGTTTCTCACGCTCAATTTCGCAATGCATACCAACCGTATTTTTCCCGCGAGAAAATTCCTTCTCGGGCTCGGCCTCGCCCTCGGCGCGCTCCTCTTTTCCGGCTGCCAATCGATGGTCCTGTCCGACCTCACCCCCGCGTCGCTGCCAGAAAACCCGTCGCAAATCTACACCCTCACGCTCCGCGCCACCCCCAAGACCAGCGCGATTCCGCGTGAGAGCATCGAACCCAAAATCGTCGTCGATGGCCGCAGCCACCCCATGACGAAAAGCCCGCTCGGCGAAAACCTTTACGAATTCGATTACCAGCTCGGCGGCGGACGCGACCAACTCGCCTACTACTTCCTCGTCGACTACAAGATCAAAGGCGGCGAAGGCGCCCTCAACAGCGCGCAAGCCTACACCGGCCTGACCCAGGCCAGCATCGTCCGCCGTTACGTCCTCTCGCTTGAGGTCAATCGCGGCCCGGTCGGTTCTCGCATCAGCATTCTCGGACGCGGCTTCACTCCACAGGACACCGTTTACTTCGACAGCACGCCCGCGCGCACCGTCTTCGAGTCGCCCAACGCCATCAGCTTCTTCGTCCCCGCCCTAAACCCGGGACAAAACTACCGCGTCACGCTCAACAGCCCTTCCGGCAACTCCCCGGTCGGCACTTTCCGCGTCGATTCCGCCAGCGTGACCGTGTTTCCCACGTCGCTCACGCTCCGCACCGGCGAATCGCAATCGCTCACGTTCACCGTGCCCAACCTCGCTCCTCCGGGCGGTCTTCTTCTCGATGTCACCACCGACATTCCGGACAGCGTGATCATGCCCGAGGTGATCGTTCCCCAGGGCCAGAATTCCATCACCGTCACCGTTCAGGGCGGTCGCCCCGGTAACGGCAGCCTCTACCTCAAAGGCTACGGTGCCGGCGAAGTCGGCATTCCGGTCACCGTCTCCGGACGCTGAATACAAACCAAAGCTCTTCTCGCAGGGCGGGTCCTTGGACCCGCCCTTTTTCTTTTCATCGCGCCACCAGCTCCAGCGTCACCACCACCGGCCGGTGATCGCTCGCTTCCCGAACGCCGTCCCCGTCGAAAATCCGCGCCGCGCCGTCGCGAACCGCACCCGCCAGTCCCGACGAAACCAGCACGTGATCGACGCGCGTGTAGCTGTCCTGCTTCCGATAAACATGCGTCCACGTCTCGCCGCGTGAATCCTGCGCCGGCAACACGTCCGCGATCGCCGTATCCCCCCGTTTCCGAAACCGCTGCAACGTCCGGCTCGCCCGGTCATCGTTGAAATCGCCCACGATCAGAAAGCGCGCCGTCGCCGGATCTGGAAACCGCCGCAACACCGCATCGCGAACCGCCGTCGCCTCCCCTTCCCGCCGCATCGCCGACCGCGGATCGTCCGCCCGATCCGTGTATCGGCTTTTCAAATGCACCCCAAACAGCGTCAGGTCTCCGCCCGGCGCTTCGAACTTCACCTCGATCAGCCCGCGTTTCACTTTCTCCCGCTCGCCGAAATACCGAAACTCCAGGTCCGCGTGCTGCACCACGTCCGCAAACGTCCGCCGCGACAGCACCGCCACGCGTCGCGCCTCATCCGCCGCCTCGATCACCGCCGCATGCGGAAACTCGACCCCTTCGCGCCGCAAATCCCGTTGCAGCTCCCGCACATACTCCGCCCCGCCGATTTCCTGCAGCACCCACACATCCGCATCCACCGCCCGCATCACCTGCCGCAACGCGGCCTTCTGCACCTCCGGTTTCGGATACTCCTTGCGATACCCGTTCTCCGTCATCCGATCCGCCGCGCCGTAGTTCTCCACATTATACGTCGCGATCGTGATCGTCTCCGCCCGGGTCCACGCCAGCGCCGCGAGCCAGAGAATAAGAACTCGCAACGTCATCTCCGTTCCTGCGGCTTGTCCCGTTAAGACCCACCTCAACCCGCCGCCACCAGCGCCCGTTCCCGCTCCACCAGCGTCGGATGCGAATAGTGAAACCCGCTGAACCACGGATGCGGCGTCATGTTCGACAGATTCTTCTGCGCCAGTTTCCGCAGCGCTCCGACCATCGGCCCCGCCCCGCCGACCGCCTCTTTGGCAAACGCATCCGCTTGGTATTCAAACTTCCGCGACAACAGGTTCATGAAGGGCGAAAACCAAAACGTCACCACCCCGCTCAACAGCCCGAACAGCAGAAACGCCGGCGCCAACTCGCCCGGCGGAAACCCGAACGCCGGATTGAACCACGGGCTGTTCGCCAGCCACGCCACCGCCGCAAACGCCGCCAGCATCATCCCGGCGGACATCATCAGCATCTTCGGGATATGCCCGCGTCGATAATGCCCGATCTCGTGCGCCAGCACCGCCTCCAGCTCCTCCGGCGTCAGCTGCGCAATCAACGTATCGAACAACACGATCCGGCGAAACCGCCCGAAACCCGTGAAATACGCATTCGAATGCGCCGACCGCTTGCTGCCATCGATCACCTCGATCGCCTGCGCCTTGAACCCGGTGCGATCTCCAAGCGCCATCAACCGGTTCTTCAACTCGCCTTCCGGCAGCGGCGTCAACTTGTTGAACAAGGGCAGGATCAGCTTCGGATAAAGCACCAGCATCAGTAACTGAAATCCGAATACGAGCGCGAAGCCCCACACCCACCACGCTTCTCCCGCCCAGCCCACCAGCGACAACAGCGCCCACAGCAGCGGCGCTCCGATCACAAAGGCCAGCATCATCCCTTTCAACCGGTCCGTGATCCACAGCTTCGGCGTCGTCTTGTTGAACCCATAACGCGCCTCGAGACGAAACGTCTCCCACCACTCGAACGGCAGCGAGGGCAACGACAGCAAGCTTCCCGCAATCAAGATAAACAGCGCCCGCGTCCAGTTCGCATCCAGATCGCCCCATCCGACCACGTGCGAATACAGCCACGGCAGCACGCCTCCAAACACGACCAACGCCAGCACCAGCGTATCGAAAATCGACGTCAACACACCAAACTGCGACCGCGCCAACGTGTAGCGCACCGATTTCGCATACGTGTCTCCTTCCATGATCGCCGCCACCGCCGGCGGCGGAGCCGACGCATGCCGCCGCACTTCCGCGCGATTCAACGCCGACAACACCAACTCTCCCGCCAGCCGCAGCACCATCAGCGCCGCCGTGATCACAAGCACAAGTAACATCGCCCCAACGCATCCAACTTTCCCGCCCCCGCCAACCGCAAATTCCGCCGCCCTTTCGCCGCGTTTCGATCCTCATTCCCGTCCGTCAGCGGTAAATCCCCTCAACGCCCCCTCCCGAATCTTGGATTGAAAACACCTCCCCCCGCCGCATCGTTCCGCCCGTGGAAGCCACGGACACACAACCCTCCTTCGAGACCGCGCTCACGCAGCTCGAGTCCATCGTCGAATCGATGGAATCCGGCGAGGTCCCCCTCGCCGAGTTGCTCGCGAAGTTCGAGGAGGGCAATAAACTCCTGAAGATCTGCGAGTCGCGTCTCAACGACGCCGAACTCAAGATCGAGCTGCTCAAAAAGCAGAAGGACGGCGTCGCTTTCGCCAAATTTGAAACCACCAGCGAGGCCTGATCGCCTTCGCGTCTCCCGCCGTCGATGAACGACTCTTCCACTGCCACGCCGTCGCGTTTGCTCCCGAGCATCCAAAGCCCCGCCGACGTCAAGGCCCTCCCTTCCACCGAACTCCCGCGTCTCGCGCAGGAAATCCGTGACGAACTCATCGCGGTTACCGCCAAGAACGGCGGTCACATCGGTCCCAATCTCGGCGTCGTCGAGCTGACCCTCGCGCTCCATCGCGTGTTTTCCACGCCCGACGACCAATTCGTCTTCGACGTGGCTCATCAGGGTTACGTCCACAAACTCCTCACCGGCCGCGGCGGCGAATTCTTCAAAAAACTCCGCCAAACCGGCGGCGCCAGCGGCTTCCTCACCCGCTCCGAAAGTCCGCACGATGCCTTCGGCGCCGGCCACGCCGGCACCGCGCTCTCCGCCGCCCTCGGCATGGCCACCGCCCGCGATCTCCGCGGCTCCTCCGAACACGTCGTCGCCGTCTGCGGCGATGCCGCTTTCACCTGCGGCATCACCCTCGAAGCCCTCAACAACGTCGTCTCCTCCACCAAGCGGCTCATCGTCATCCTCAACGACAACGAGTGGTCGATCGCCAAGAACGTCGGCGCGATCTCGACCTATCTCAACCGGATCAGCACCAGCCCGACCTACAATAAATTCCACCACGACATGGAGAAGTTCTTCACGAGCTTCCCCACCGGCGTGGAGATGAATCGCGTTTATCAAAAGTGGAAACGCGAGACCAAGGACTTCTTCGTCGAATCATCCCTCTTCGAAAAATTCGGCCTCCGCTACCTCGGTCCCGTCGACGGCCACAACTTCGACGCACTCATCAAGAATCTCGAGTTCGCCAAAAACTGCGACGTTCCGATCCTCATCCACGTCCTCACGAAAAAGGGCAAGGGCCTGGACGCCGCCATCAACCACCCCGAGAAATTCCACGGCGCGAGCCCGTTCGATCCCGTCACGGGCGAAAGCACCAAGTCATCCGCCCATACTCCGCCGACGTATCAAGACGTTTTCGGCCACGCGCTCACCCGCTTCGCGCAAAACGACGCTTCGATCGTCGGTATCACCGGCGCCATGCCGAGCGGCACCGGCCTGTCCCACCTCGCCGCCGCCGTGCCCAAGCAATTCTTCGACGTCGGCATCGCCGAGGAACACGCGGTTCTCTTCGCCGCCGGCCTCGCCACGAAGGGCATCAAGCCCGTTTGCGCGATCTACTCGACGTTCCTCCAGCGCGCCTACGACCAGATCATCCACGACGTCGCGCTGCAGAACCTGCCCGTTACTTTCTGCATGGACCGCGCCGGCCTCTCCGCCAACGACGGCCCGACGCATCACGGTCTCTTCGACCTCGCCTATCTCCGCTGCGTCCCCAACGCCACGATCATGCAGCCCAAGGACGAGGATGAGCTCGTCGACATGCTGCACACCAGCCTTCACCTCGGCTCGCCCGCGTTCGTTCGCTATCCGCGCGGCGCCGGCACCGGCGTATCCATAAAACCACAACCCGCCACGCTGCCGGTCGGCCAGGCCGAGGTGCTCCGCCAGGGTTCCAACATCATGCTCTGGGCCCTCGGCCCCATGGTGCAGGACGCGCTCAAACTCGCCGCCCGTCTCGAGGCCGAGGAAAATCTTTCCGTTGGCGTCGTGAACGCGCGTTTCGTCAAACCGCTCGATCGCACGCTGCTCCTCAGCCACGCCGCGTGTATCCCTCTCATCGTTACGCTCGAGGACCACGTTGCCACCGGCGGCTTCGGCAGCGCCGTCCTCGAAGCACTCCAGGAAGCGAACTGCCCCACCGCCGTCGAACGTCTCGGTTGGCCCGACAAATTCGTCGAACACGGCAGCAGCGTCGAAATCCTCCGTGCCGCCTACGGTCTCGCGCCCGACGACATGTATCGCCGCGTCCTCGACCGCTGGCGCCACCTCAGCGCCGAACACGTCGCCACCAACGTGTAGATTGTAGGGCGGGGTCTCCCGACCCGCCGCCCCGATCGCTCGCCGCATCCGCACAAAAAAACGCGCGGGCAAATCGCCCACGCGTCGAAATCAAAATTCTCCAGCGAAGCGTTTCCGCCTCGCGTCGGTTTACTTCTTCTCCGCCATCCCGGCTCCGCCGCACCGCTCGCAATTCTTTCCGGCTTCCATCGCCTCGACACAGCACGCGTGACTGCACGCCTTGCCGTCCTTCTCGGCCTTCACGCAACAACCGGCCTTCTTCGCTTCCGCCGTTTTCGGAGCGTCATTCGCCGCAAGCGCAAGGCCCGCGGTGAGCAACGACGCGACAACCACACTGACGAGTAATTTGGGGAGTTTCATTTTTTAATCGGGGTTCGCCGCCAAGCTACGCTTTGCCTTCCGCCGTGCAACCGTTGTTTGCGGTAGGTTGACGCCCCTCCGCTCCCCCGTCTTTCCTCGCGCGATGCGTTGGTTCTTCGCGCTCAACGAAAATTCCCCCGGCTTCTGGGACTACGCTCACCTGATCCAGGTCGCCGTTCACACGGCGCAGAAACACACCTCGCTCATCCCCGTCTGCATCTACGACGGCGAGGAAAACGCGATCACCGTCTGGCTCCGCCAAGCCGGCGTCACCGTCCTCCGCCGCAGCACTTTCCTCGGGGTTATCACCGTCCATTTTTCGCCCATCGCGCGCGGCGCCTATCTCCGGCTCGAAATTCCCGCCATCTGCCGCGAGCAGGGCTGGACCGACCCGTTCGTCCTCTACACCGACTGCGACGTCATGTTTCTCCGCGACGTCGCACCGCTCCTCGACCCGCTCCGCCCACGCTTTCTCGCCGTTGCCCCCGAACACAACCGTGACGACTTCGACCGCTTCAACAGCGGCGTCATGCTCATCAACGTCCCCGCATGGGAGGCCGAATTGCCTGCGCTCACCGAGACGTTCCGCGCTCACATGGACGAAGCGCTTTCTCCACCTTACGACCAGGCGCTCCTCCAACGTCATTTCGCCGGTCGCATCGATCGTCTCCCTCTCGAGCTGAACTGGAAAACCTACTGGCCCGACCATCCCCACGCTGCGATCCTCCACTTCCACGGTCCAAAGCCCGCCCACAAATACCTCGTCTACACCCGCCGCGCGCCCGCCGATCTTCTCACGCTCGCTTCGCCGTCCTACTTCCGCGCTTGCCACCAGTGGGACGCCGAACTCCTCGACGCCAACGAACGCCTTCCGATCCCACCCGATCCCAACTGCCGGCGCGTCGAACCCGGCTTCGAAGGTTTCGACCACGTCACTGGACTCGGTCATCCCGAAGGTCCGTTTCCCCTGATCATGCTCCCCATCCTTCGCTGGGGACTCGCCCCCTTTACCGAACTTTCCTTCACGCTTCCGCCCGGCCAACGCGCCGAGTTCGAGCTCAAGTTTCAATGCCCGCACGTGGAGCAGGCGATCACGGTTTCTCTGGACGAACGCGAACTCGACCGCCTTCCCGTGCAACGCGTATCCGACGCCCAATCCCACGTGATCGACCTCGGCGTCTCACCCGGCCCCCACGGCCTCCGCCTCACCTACGCGCAAGGCTATCCGCAAGCCGCGCCGGACTCCCGCATCCTCGCCGTCGCGTTTCACACGCTTCGTGTCGTTTTCAAGCCTTCCGCTTCTTAACACCGCTCAACCGTCGGCGATAAACCGACCCTCTCGTCGGGTTGATTTGGTGCGGGCGGAGGGAGTCGAACCCTCCTCTCAGGCTTGGGAAGCCCACATAATAGCCGATATACTACGCCCGCAAAAAACGTTCGCGAAAAAAAGGGACAAACCTCGCGACCGCAATCCCGAATCTCTCGCAGCCTTCGCTCACGAATACGTGCGCCGCGCTTCCAACGCGCTCTTCAGCGTGACCGAATCCGCGTAAAGCACGCCACCGCCGCTCGGCAGCCCAAAACCAATCCGCGTCACCTTCACCTCGCGCCCCTGCGCCGCGAGTTGCTCCGTCAGATAATGACACGTCGCCTCGCCTTCGACGTCGTTCGAAAGCGCCAAAATCAACTCCCCAACCCCTCCCGTCTCCACGCGCGCGAACAACGCCGCAAAATTCAGATCCTTCGGCCCCACCCCATGCAGCGGCGACAACTTGCCGTGCAGCACATGATACACGCCGCGATACGCGCCACTCCGCTCCAACGCCACCAGATCCGGCACCTGTTCCACCACACACACCACCGACTGCTCGCGCCGCTCGTCCGCACAGATCGCGCAGAGTTCGCCTTCCGCGATATTCCCGCATCGCGAACACCGCCGCACCGTCCGCGCCGCTTCTTCCAACGCATTCACCAGCGCCGGCAACCGCTCCGGTTTCTCCACGAGCAGATGCAACGCAATCCGCTCCGACGACCGAAAGCCCAGCCCCGGCAGCTGCTTCAAATGCTGCTGCAGTTTCTCAAACGCCGACGACATCGGGAATTTTCGAACTTCGATTTCGGATTTTCGATTCCCGACTTCATCAGCGGCAAACGCCTGCAAAATCGAAAATCGAAATTCGAAATTCGAAAATCACATGAACCCCGGCATCTGAAACGCCGAGGTCACTTTCTGCATTTCCGCGTCGTTGTATTCCTTCGCCTGCTTTGCCGCGTCTTGCACCGCCGCCAGCACCGTGTCCGACACGAGCTTCGCATCTTCCTTCAAGAATTCCGGATCCAGTTCCAACGCGAGAAACTTGCCCGAGCCGTTGATTTTGATCTTCACCGCGCCTCCTCCGCTCGTGACATCGATCACTTTCGCCTCGAGCTCTGCCTGCAGCGCCTCGATGCCACGCTGCATTTTCTGCGCCTGTTTGAGAAGTTTGCCTACGCCAGCCATGGGATGATTTGGGTTTGTCGTTAGAGTTGAGCGTGCCGGTAAACGGCTAAACCGCGTCCGCGGCGAACACATTTTCGTAGCCTTCGCGAAAACTCGGATACCGCGGCGTCCACCCAAGTTCCCGCTTCACCTTCGCATTCGAAATCACCCGATCCGGCGTCACCGCTCGCCGACCGCCCGCTGGCACACCGGTGAACCTCGGCGCTCCGACGCCCAGCCGTCGCGCGACCCACGCCACCACCTCCGCTTTCGTCGCCGCTCCATCGTCCACCACATTGAAAATTCCTCTCGCTGATTCCGGCGCCGTCCACGCCGCCCAAATCGCCGCACCGACATCGTCGCGGTGCACCAAGTTCAACCGATGCTCCCCGCGGCCCGCGACTTCTCCGTTGCGCACCTGCTCGATCAAATACCGCCGCCCCGGCCCGTAAATTCCCGCCAGCCGCAGCACAAAACACCGCTCAAACCCACGCGCGCCGTCTCCCCCACCCGCCTCCAACAACACCTGCTCCGCTTCCTGCAAAATCGCCCCGCGCTCTCCCGCACCTTCCGTGCTCGCCTCCTCGTCCACGACCACGCCTCCGTCCTGCGGATACACCGACGTGCTGCTTGTATAAACCACAGTCCCGTTCGCCGATCTCGCCCGCGCCCACGCCACAATCGACTTCATCCCTTCCAAATAACTCCGCCGATATCCTTCCAGCCCGCCACCGCCCGAACTCACCGCATTCAACACATACTCCGCCCCGCCCGCCACGTCGCCGTGCCACGCGTCCGACGCCAGCTCCGCCACCACCACTTGCGCCCCGTCGCGATGCAGCTCCGCGGCCGTCGCTGCGTTCCGCGTCAGGGCCGTGACTTCCATCCCCCGCGCAATCGCCTCCCTCGCCACCGCTCCACCGACGTATCCACATCCAAATACGATCAGGCGTTTTCCTGCAAAATTTCCGTGGGCAAAGCCGGACATGCTTGTTCAACTCATCGCATGCCCACCGTTCTCGCAATCCTCGCGGAGGGATTTGAGGAAATCGAGGCTGTCACCCCGATCGATCTCCTGCGCCGCGCCGGCGCCGACGTCACCCTCGCCGCCCTCGGCGACACCATTCACGTCGCCGGCGGCCGCGCCAATCTCGTCCTTCACGCCGACACCACGCTCGCCGCCGTCGAATCGAACAACTTCGACGCGATCTTCCTCCCCGGCGGCCCCGGCACCAAAAACCTCCGCGCCGATCCTCGCGTTCGCGCGATCATTCTCCGCCATCATTCCGCCGGTCGCCTCGTGACCGCGATCTGTGCCGCACCCACCGTCCTTCACGACGCCGGCCTTCTCGCCAACCGCCGCTACACCGCACACCCGTCCGTCGCAAACGAGCTGCCCAACCTCCTCGCCAACGAACGTGTCGTCCTCGATGGCAATCTCCTCACTTCCCGCGGTGCCGGCACCGCCCTCGACTTCGGCCTTCGTCTGATCGAACTCCTCTTCACCCCCGAAAAGTCCCGCGAAGTCGCAGCTTCGATCTGCGCCTGATCCCGTCTCCAGTCCGTCCGCAGAGGGTATCATCTGCCAACCACTCCGACACCCGCAGAGATTCGCGTGATGGGGTGTCCTTCGCAGTTTTCCCGGAGTTCGACCGCTCGGTTTCCTTCCTCCGCGCGTTTTTACCAGCGCTATACACTCCTGCAGTTCGTTCTACTCTAAGTAGATCGTCCGTGCTCATCCCTCAGCCCCACATCCGAGCGAATTCTACCAAGGTGTAGAATTGACTAGGAAACTGGGGGTTATTCCCTAGTCGCGTCTCATGGCCCCGACGTTCGTCGACCTGTGCCGCGCCGCTTTTTCACCGGAAGCGACGGGGCGAAGCCTGTCCGTTTTTACACGATGTGCGGGATAACCGGATTCGTTGAGGCCGGCAGCGACACGGACCTGCGCCGCGATTCCGTCGCCCGCATGTGTCAGCGCATGGTTCACCGTGGCCCCGACGATGGCGCTCTCCACTCCGCCGCCCACGCGACCCTCGGCATGCGCCGACTCGCTATTTTCGATCCCGCCAACGGCCGGCAGCCGATGAGCACACCGGATGGTCGCCTCCACCTCGTTTTCAACGGTGCCATCTACAATTTCCGTCCACTCCGCGACGAACTCTCCGCCGCCGGTTTCGCGTTCCGCACTTCCTGCGACACCGAAGTTCTCCTCGCCGCCTACGCGCACTGGGGCGAGCGCTGCCTCGACCGCCTTCGCGGCATGTTCGCGTTCGCCATCTGGGATTCGCATGACGAGTCGCTCTTCCTCGCCCGCGATCCATTCGGCATCAAACCGCTCTACTATCGCCACGACGGTGCTCGGCTGCTCTTCGCGTCCGAGCTCAACGCCCTTCTCGCGTCGGGCGTAGTCTCGACCGAAATCGATCCGGTATCGCTTTCCGAATACCTCGCCTGGCTCGCCGTCCCCGCGCCTCGCACCATCTATCGCGGCATCTTCAGTCTCCGCCCGGGTGAATGCGCCACGTTCCGCCGCGGCGAACTTTCGATCCGCGCCGCGTGGTCTTTCCGTTCGATCCCCGCCTCAGAATCGCCCTGTCGCTCTCGGGCCGATTTCGAACGCGAGCTGCGCTTCCGCCTGGAAGACAGCGTCCAGGCTCACGCAATCGCCGACGTCCCCGTCGGTGCTTTTCTCTCGGGCGGACTCGATTCCGCTGTCGTCGCCGGCCTCATGTCACGTGCCACCGGCGCTCGTCTGAAGACCTTCACCATCGGCTTCGGCGAAACCGGCTTCGACGAATCCTCCGCCGCCGAAACCACCGCGCGTCACTTCGGCTGCGATCACCACACGCGAATTCTCAGCGGCGCGGAGGTCGCGCGCGATCTGAGCACCGTCCTTGCCGCGATGGATCAACCCACCGGCGACGGCATCAACACCTACTACGTCAGCCAGACCGCCCGACAGGGCGGCGTCACCGTTGCACTTTCCGGTCTCGGCGGTGACGAACTTTTCGGCGGGTATCCATCTTTTCGCGACATCCCGCGCCTCTCGCGTTTGCTCCCGGTCTGGCAATTCGTTCCTCCGCCTTTGCGCCGCAACCTACTCGCCCGCCTGCGTCGCGGCGCAACACGTTCCCGCAAGCTCGCCGACATGCTCGAGCACGCGCACTCGTTTCACGAGCTCAACGCCATGCAGCGCCGCGTGTTCTCCGAGGACCGGCGCCGTGAACTTCTCTCGTCCGACCTTCGCCGCTTCGCCGCCAACACTCCCCCTTTCCATCCCGAGCTCGTCGCGCTCGCCGCCGACTTGGCTCGCGCTCCCTCGCTCGACGCGATCAGCGCCTGGGAACTCCGCACCTACATGGCCGACGTGCTCCTGCGCGACAGCGACGTCATGAGCATGCGCCATTCGCTCGAGCTGCGCGTGCCCTTCGTCGACCGCCCGCTCGCCGAATGGCTCTGGCGCCAACCCGCCGCTTTCAAGTTCGACCACCGCGAACCCAAAGCCGCGCTCGCCCGCTCACTGCGCGACATTCTCCCGCCCGACCTCGCCCGACGCCGAAAGCAAGGGTTCACGTTTCCTTTCGCTTCGTGGATGAAATCCGAGCTCCGGCCTTTCCTCGAAGCAACGTTCGCCGACACCTCCATCGATCGCTCCGGCTTCTTTTCCCGGACGGCCGTGCAACACCGCTGGCAATCGTTTCTCACCGCCGACGACACCCGCGATTGGTCCCGAGTCTGGAGCCTCGCCGTTCTCATCGATTTCGCCAACCGCCCCACGCCCACGCCGCTCCGCCCGCGTCCCTGGCCCGTCGAGCCGCACGCCGCCAACGCGGTTCCCGCCCCCCACATCGTCACAAACCGTTCCACAACGCGCGTCACCGCCGCGAAACGGCGCACGCTTCTCCTCGCCCCCGAAATCTTCGCCTCCGAAGGCGGGATCCCGCGCATTCTCCAAATCTACCTCAAAGCTCTCTGCGATCTCTCCGGCCCCAACGACGCCGTGCGTCTCGTCGCCTTGAACGACCACATGGTCGACTCGCGCGATCTCCGCCGCTCCTCCAACGACCGCCTTTCCGAGTGGCGCGTCGCCGGCCGCAATAAACCGCGCTTCATCCGCGACACCCTCGCCCTGTCCCGCGGCGCCGATCGCCTCGTCTGCGGCCATCTCGCGCAACTTCCCGTCGCCCTCGCCGCGAAACTGCGGTATCCACATCTTCGCTACTACCTCGTTGCCCACGGCATCGAGGTCTGGCGCGACTACACGACCCTCGAACGCCTCGCGCTCCGCGGCGCCGAACGCATCCTCTGCGTCAGCGATTACACTCGCAGCGAGCTTCTCCGCCGCTGCTCCCTCTCACCGGAGAAAGTCGTCGTCCTGCCCAACGCCCTCGATCCTTACTTCAAGATCGCCCCGGGGCTTCCCCGCAACGGTCGCGCCCCGACGGTTCTCGTCGTCACGCGCCTCACCTATTCCGACCGCTACAAGGGCGTCGAACACATGATCCAGGCGATGCCCGCGATCCGCGCCGCCATTCCCGACGCCACACTCCGTATTGTCGGACGCGGCGACGATCTTCCGCGCCTGCAACAACTGCGCGACACACTCCGCCTCCGTCACGCCATCGAATTCCTCGGTTACATCGACGACCGCCGGATGGCCGACGAACTCCGCTCCTGCACGCTTTTCGCTCTGCCCAGCGAGCGCGAGGGCTTCGGGCTCGTTTACCTCGAAGCCATGGCCAACGGCCGTCCCTGCCTCGGAGCTCGCGCTGGCGGCGTGCCTGAAGTCATCACTCCCGAAACCGGCGTCCTCGTTCCCTACGCGGACGTGCCCGCCATTGCCGACGCCGCCATCGCTGCCCTCCGACGCGAATGGAACGAAGCCGCCATCCTCAACCGTGCTCGCGAGTTTTCGTATTCGCATTTCAAGGACCGCCTCGCTTCCCTCCTCGCGCTTTGACCCTTCCGCTTCGCCTCGGCTCATGAACAAGCATCTCACCCTGCGCGTGCAAAACTCCGGGCTGCTCGCGCTCAAGTGCTTCAAAGACCTTCCGGACGGAAACCTCTTCATCGCCGAAGCCGGCCAGCACGTTCCGTTTCCGATCAAACGCGTCTATTTCATCAACACGCTCGCGAACCCCAAAGCCGTTCGCGGAAAACACGCGCATCGCAAACTCCGGCAGGCCATCTTCTGCATCAGCGGCTCCTTCACGCTTCATCTCGACGACGGACAAACCAAGCAGCGCATCCACCTCAACGATCCCGCGCGCGGCGTCCTCCTGGGCCCGATGCTGTGGCACACGATGTCTTCGTTCTCCTACGATTGCGTGATCCTCGTCCTCGCCAGCGATCGTTTCAAAGAATCCGACTACATCCGCGACTACGACGAGTTCCGGACCCTCGCGCGTAGCCAATAGCTTGTCTCTCTTGTCCTCCGAACCCGCCATTCCGCACGAGATCACGCTCGAAGCCGGCCATTCCGACGCGAACTACTGGCGCGACCTCTGGCGCTATCGCGAGCTCCTCGGCTTCCTCGCGTGGCGCGACATCAAAGTCCGCTACAAGCAAGCCGTTCTCGGCGCCGGCTGGGCCCTCATTCAGCCGCTGATCACGATGGCGATCTTCACCTTCGTTTTCGGACGTCTGGCCAACATGCCCGCCGGAGGCGTGCCTTACCCTCTCCTCGTGCTCGCCGGACTTCTGCCGTGGCAGCTGTCCTCCACCGCCCTCTCCGGCGCAAGCAACAGCGTCGTGGGCAACTCACACCTGATCTCGAAAGTCTACTTCCCGCGCCTGATCGTTCCGATCTCTTCTCTCGGCGTTGCCCTCGTCGATTTCGTCATCGTTCTCGCACTTTTCGTGATCGTCTCTCTTTGGTTCGGCGCGATCCCCACCTGGCATTGGCTGTTGCTTCCTTTGTTCATCGCCAACGCCCTCGTCATCGCCCTCGGCGCCGGTCTCTGGCTCACCAGCCTCACAGTGAAGTATCGGGATTTTCGATTCATCGTGCCGTTCCTTATGCAGGTCGGCCTGTTCGTTTCCCCGGTCGGCTTCCGCACCGACAACCTGCCCAACTGGCGCGACCTCCTCGCGCTCAACCCGCTCACCGGCGTGATCGACGGCTTCCGCTGGTGCCTGCTCGGCGGCCATCAACAACTCGATCCCACCAGCCTCATCGCGTCCGTCGTCGCCGCGCTCCTGCTGCTCGTGGGCGGCCTCTGGTATTTCCGCCGGATGGAGCGCCAATTCGCCGACGTGATCTGACATGAGCCCCCCCGCCATCGAAGTCTCCGGCCTGAGCAAGCGCTACGTGATCCAACACGAGTCGCGCCACGACAACCTTCGCGACACCCTGCATCACACCGCCCGCAAACTTTGGCGCCGCATGCGCTGGGGCACCGGTTTCAGCACCGAAGAGTTCTGGGCGTTGCGTGACGTCAGCTTCTCCGTCCAACCCGGCGAAGTCGTCGGCATCATTGGGCGCAACGGCGCCGGCAAGAGCACGCTCCTGAAAGTCCTCTCCCGCATCACCGAGCCCACCTCCGGCAAAGTAAAACTCCGCGGCCGCGTCGCTTCGCTGCTCGAAGTCGGCACGGGTTTCCACCCCGAGCTCACCGGCCGTGAAAACATTTTTCTTAATGGCGCGATCCTCGGCATGAGCCGCGCGGAGATTCGGAAAAAATTCGACGAGATCGTCGCCTTCGCCGAGGTCGAACGCTTCCTCGACACGCCCGTGAAGCGCTACAGCAGCGGCATGTATGTCCGCCTCGCCTTCGCCGTCGCCGCCCACCTCGAACCCGAGATCCTCATCGTCGACGAAGTCCTCGCCGTCGGCGACGTCGCCTTCCAGAAAAAATGCCTCGGCAAGATGCAAGAGGTCTCCACTAACCAAGGCCGCACCGTCCTCTTCGTGAGCCATCAAATGGACGCCGTCGTCCGGCTTTGCCAGCAGGTGATTCATCTGCACTCCGGCACTGTCGTCCAGCAGGGCCCCGCCTCCGAAATCGTCTCTCGCTATCTCGGCGAAAAGTCCGTGCGTCGCCACGTCTGGCAAGCCGGCGGAAGCGAGATCATCCGCCGCATCGAGGTGCTCCAGGCCGTCGAGCAGGATGGAAACATTTTCCGTTCCAACGCTCCGATCACGCTCCACGTGGACACCCACCTCGCCGCCGCTCTCGCCGATATCCAAATCGCGATTCGTGTCTCCGACAGCGCCGGCCGGGCGGTTTTCACCACCGCCAACACCGATTCCAGCCCGACCGCCGCAGGACTGCCCGCTGGCGCTCACCGCCACAGCGTTAAGATCCCGCCGCTCATTCTGCCTCCCGCGCTTTACTCGGTGATCGTGGCCATCTGCGTTCCCGGTAAGCGCGTTCTCGAACATGTCAGCGAGGCCGTGGTGTTCGAGGTCGGCGACATCACGCCAGACGCGGTTCGTCTCCGCGATGGCCGCGAAGGCGCTGTTCGCTTGCTGCTGCCTTGGACGGTCTCCGCCAACCCATGAAGCATTGGCTCAAATCCGCTCTCTCCGGCATGGGATGGGAACTGCGCCGGGTGCCAGTTACTCCTGCGCCCAATAACCAGGATCAACTCGTGCAGATTGGCGGCCATACGATTCGCTTTCCTGCGCAGAGCCAGATTCCCCAAGCCTACGGTTTCTACCCCGCCTATGGTCGCGAACTCTCCTCTCTCGCCCGACTGGTCGCCTCGAAGTATCGCGACGCCGCTATGGTCGATGTAGGCGCCAACGTGGGCGACACGCTCGCTCTCATCCGCCAAAGCACCAACGCCAAGGTCTACGCGTTCGAAGGCGACGCCACTTCGCTCAGATATCTCGGCGGCAACGCCGCCACTCTAGGCAACATCGAGATCATCGATCGTTTCCTCGACGAGGCACCCCATGTCACCGCCGCCAGCATGGAGAAAACGGGATGGAACAACACCCTCCGTCCCACCAGCGAAGGCGCACGGGTCGAGTTCACGACGCTCGACGAATTTTTCGGGCGACATCCCGACGCTCCGCGCATCAAGCTCGTAAAAGTCGACTGCGAGGGTTTCGACGCACGCATCCTCCGCGGCGGGCGACAGCTTTTTTCCACGAGCCGTCCCGCCGTGCTTTTCGAATATCACGCCCGCTGCCTCCGCGAACTCGGCGAACACGGCCCTGCCATCTTCGGCAATTTCGCTCAAATCGGCTACACCGACGTCGTGCTCTTCGATCACGCCGGCGACTTGCTGCTCTCCACCACGGCGGACAACGAGCCGCTCTGGTATCAGCTCGACCGATACATCCAGTCGGAGCGGTCGCCGATCCTGTATCTCGACGCCGCTTGCTTCCATCGCGACGATGCCGATCTCGCCCGACAGTTGTCCGCGTCCGCCCCGTCCATCAAACCGGCCTTGTGATGGCCCCCGCATCAGCGAACCATCGGTCCATCGCGATGCTCCCCGGTCCCAGCAATCGGACCGAATGGGAACGCATCGGCAACGGTCACTTGCGCGCCTTTGTCGCCGAGCTTGTCGCCTTGGATTGGACAGTCACAGGCATCAGTGCCTCGAGCCTCCTCTCTCCGAGCGACGCAGACAATCTCGCGTCCATCACGCACATCCACTGGACCGAAAGCCTCACGCTTGAGGCCCCACAGCCGCTTTGGGTGAAGGCCCTCACGATGATGCAAGCAACGGCGGATCGAACCCGGCCGCATTTTGTTCTGCAGCATTTCGCCCAACGTCATCTCCGCACCATCGCCGCGCGCCGACCTCTCGTTTATCAGGTCCATGATCTGGATTCCAATTGGCTCGAACCTGCGCGGGCGCATCTTCTCGATCGTGCCTTCAAGCTCGCCTGCCTCCGCGAGGCCCACGCCTGGGTCATCCATGAGCGCAGCTGTCTCCCACTTCTGGATACGCTCGCCGCTCCCCCCAAGCACGTCGCGGTCTGCCCTCTCGGCGACTACGCGCGTTTTCACGGTGAACCAATCCCGCGCATTGAGGCTCGTCGCCGTTTCGGCTGGGCCGAAGACGAAACGGTTTTCCTCTATGCGGGCTACGCCGGTCCTCGTCGCAATCCCGCCGCGACCGCCGAGGCGTTCGCGCGACTGAACAACGCCAAGGCGCGCCTCGTCGTCGCGAGTCGCAACGCCTTCCGTTACTTGCGCGCTGACTTGAGGCGCGTTCATGTCAGAGATGAGTTGCTTGAGAACGAGACCGTTCGTGATCTCTACTGCGCTGCCGACTGGATCGTCATGCCGGGCCGGCAATACCTGAACTCCGCCGTAGTGCGCACCGCGCTCAGTTACGGTCGCCCCGTCATCTGCATCGATTTTGGTTCGCAATCCGACATGGCCCGCGACGCGGCACTCTGGCTCGAGAACGAATCCGCCGACGCACTTTATGCCCAACTCTCGCGCGCCTGCAACATGCGCTCCGAAGAGTATGAAACCTACTCTCGCGAAGCGGTGGCCCGTCACGTTGAGCGCTCTTGGGAGAACTCGTCTCGTTCCTATGTCGAGTTGTTGGATCGGCTCCGCGGGCAGGCCGCAAATGCGCCACGGACTTCCGTTGCTCCATGATCCCAACCGACGCGCCCTACTTCGTGAAGTCACCTTCACACCGATGAACCCGCCCCCTCCCGCGCCTTCGGTCCTCTTCGATTGGGACCTCGGTGAGTTCGATCGCTTGGTGGAAAACTGCGCGTTCGACGATTCACTACAACTCATCCTGCCGCACCTCACTCCATCTGGAAAAGTGCTCGAAGCAGGCTGCGGCCCCGGCCATGTGGTCGCCTATCTACTCGCTCGCGGGTTCGACGTTGAAGGTGTCGAGCTCAACGCCCCGGTAGTCGCCGAGATGGCCCGACTCAGACCCGCTCTTCCGTTGCGGGTCTCCGATGTTTCCAACCTCGACCGTCCCGACGGCTTCTATCAGGCGGTGCTTTCATTTGGCGTAATCGAACATTTCAAAGGCGGCCCTTCGGCGGTTCTGCGGGAGCACCACCGCATTCTCACCCCCGGTGGCATCGCCATGTTTTCCGTTCCCTCGCTCACCGTCGTGCGCCGAATCAAACGCGTGTGGTATTTCGCGAGCGCGCCATTTCGACCCAGCCTCAATCCGTTTTTGCGGCGCCTGACCGGCCGCCCCCCCCGTGCGGCTCAATCGACGCGGTCGCGACGGCTTCCTATTCGAGGTGAATCCTCCTCGAGGAGAATTCTTCGAATATCATTTCCGCCCGCACGAAGTCGAAAGTCTGATACGTGACGCCGGATTCGAGATCCTTGAAAGTCGCCCCACCCACCAAGCGGTCGGCTTGTGGTGCGACTTTGGTGATTGGGCCGCTCGCAATGATCGGCGCCGCTTCGAGCCCACCCGCGTGGGACATTTCCTGCACCGGCTGCTGAGCTTGCGCCCATTCTGGCACAATCACATGCACACCATCATCGCGCGAAAACCCGCTCATCTCCGATGATCATCACCCGTCTCCAGGGCGGCCTCGGCAATCAGATGTTTCAATACGCCGCCGGCCTCGCGCTGGCGGAACGCCGCCGCACCGTGCTCAAGCTCGATGTGTCGTGGTTCCGTGAATACCTCGAGTTCGAGGCTCACAACCGCTACGCGCTCTCCTGCTTCAACATCACCGAGCAGTTCGCCACCCAGGAGGAAATCGACCGCGTCGCCGGCGTGAACCTCACCCGTGCCGAACGCTGGTCCATCGCGCTCGCCGAACGCCTCCACTTCTATCGCTACGCCCGGCGCCACGCGGGCTCTTCCCACATCCTTTACGAGACGGCCGAGAAGTCTTCGGACCGTTTCATGGACGCGCCTGATCCGACTTATCTCTACGGAATGTGGCAGAGCGAACGGTTCTTCGCTCCTAGCGCGAATCTGCTCCGCCTCCACTTCAGCTTCCGCTATCCTCCGCAGTCGTCCGTTTCAGCGATGGCAGAGCAGATCCGCTCCAACGGCCCGTCGGTTGCCGTGCACTTCCGCCGCGGGGACTACGTGCGCAACGCCACTTTCAACCAGGAACTGGGCGTCTTGTCCTTGGATTACTACGACCGCGCGCTCGCGCTCGTTCGCCAACAGCACCCCGACGCGACTCTCTACATATTCTCCGACGACATCGACACGATCGAACGGGAGTTTCGTCCGCCCGGCCCGCATGTCTTCGTGCGCGCCACCCAGCCCTGGCACGCTTTCGACAAGATCCGCCTGATCAGCCAGTGCGATCACGCCGTGATCTCCAACAGCACGTTCGCGTGGTGGGGTGCCTGGTTGAACCCGTCGGCCACGAAACTCGTGATCGCGCCAAAGAACTGGCGCCGTCACGATCCGGAGGGCTGGCGCGAAACCATTCCTTCCACTTGGACAGTGCTTTGATCATCCCCGCTTCGTGAAGAAAATCATTCAACGGCTCTTCCGCGCTGCCGGCTTGCAGCTAATCCGGTCCAATCACCCCGGTGCGCGTTATCTCAATTACGTTCCTGGGAGCCCGTTCGACACGGTGATCCTTCGAATCTTTCCCGATCTGCATGGAGTCTCGTTTCTGCAAATCGGCGCAAACGACGGCATGCGCAACGACCCGCTTTATCGCTGGATTCGCGACTGCGCCTGGACCGGCTGCCTCGTGGAGCCGATGCCCGATTTCGCGACCAAACTCAGGTCCCTCCACGCCGCTCGGCCGCACCTGCAGATCGTCGAGGCCGCCGTCGCTCTCCAGCCGGGCGAAAGCCTGCTCTATCGTATCGATCCGACGTTGCAGAATCTTCCCGTGTGGGCCAACGGGCTCGCAACGCTGGATCGCGCGCGCGCCCTTGAGGCTGCCCGCTCCCTCGGCCTCGATGAGAACGCGCTGGTCACACAATCGATCTCGCTCATCACTCCGCCCGACCTGCTGCAGCGCGCCGCTCATCCGTCGATTGTGGTGATCGACACGGAGGGCCTCGATATCCAACTCGCCAGCGCGCTGCTCGATGCCGGCTGCCAACCGAAGGTGCTTCACTTCGAGCACGCTTGTGTGCCGGCAGCAGAGTGGTGGTCGTTCCTCGCCCGCCTCCGAAATCTCGGCTACGAATTCATCACGTCAGGTCCCGACACCACGGCGTTTAAACCCTCGTGACCACCACCGCGTCGAACACGCCACGAAGCGCTGTCTTCTACTCTACCGTGCGCAACTGGGGTTGGGGTGCACCCGACTACGTGTGGCCGATCGCCGCAGCCAAGCTGGCTGATCGTGGAGTGCCAGTCCTGGCCGTCGGTCGCCCCCAGATCCTCGATCTTCCGCAGATCCGCGACCTCGCGCATAGGGGGATCAAAATTTTCACCCAACCTCCGCTCGTGTATCGACGAGGACGCATTTCCGACCTCAAAGCGCTCTGGCTCCGCTTAAGTTCATCCAGCCGCGCGCTTCGCCACGCCCTCCGCCACGCCCCTGCTCCGCACTACTTCATCGAACAATCCGGATCCTATGACTTCCTCGACGAACCGGTGTTGATGGACCTCATCGATTCCACCCGCGCCACCTACGATGTCGTCTTTCGTTCCAATCAGCACGGCGCGCCCATGGCCGAGGAGCGTCGGCAGCTCGCGACCCGCTTTCTCCAGGGCGCGAATCGGACTGTGTTCAACTCCCGCTGGACACGCGAGATCACCGAACTGCAGTTGCTTCACCGTTTCACCAACGCCACCTACATCCAGCACCTCGTTCGCTTCCCCTACGAGTCGCCTCTTCCCTGGCCGGCCGACCAGCCACTCCGTCTCGCATCCGTCAGCCGGCTCGACTGCCACCATAAGGGCCTCGACGTCCTGCTTCAATCGCTTGCCCTGCTCCCTTCGTCCATTCCTGCGTGGACCCTCGATTTCTACGGGAGCGGGCCCGACGAATCTTACCTTCGCCAACTTACGACTCTCCTTCGGCTCGACGATCGCGTTCGGTTTAACGGTGCAGCGGAAGACATTCGCAGCGTATGGAGTCGCTGCCACATGCTCATTCTCGTTTCGCGATACGAAGGTCTCGCCGTCTCGATGCTCGAAGCCATGGCCTGCGGACGTCCCGTCCTGCGCACACCCTACGGTGGATGCGCCGAATGGATCGTGCCCCACGAAACCGGTTTCGTTTGCCCCGCCGCCGAACCGCAACTCATCGCGCAGTCTCTCACGCAGGCGATGCAGGCCTCGCCTCAATGGGCCTCGATGGGCCTCGCGGCACACGCTCGAATTCGTGCGAAACTGAAGCCCGATCCCGCCTCGGTCTTTCTCGAGCCGTTTGACCTCCCGTCTGTGCCACCGGCGAACTCATAGCCGAACTCCCGTTTTCCGCTTCACCTGTGAGTGCCATTTCTCTGTTTTTCGTCACCCTTCGGTATCACCGACACCGGCTGCGCGGTGTCCAATTCTTGGGAACCTGCCGCATCGCCCCACGCGTCGATCTCCGTCCAGGCATCCGTAACGGAGCGAAAGGCCGAATCCAAATCGGTCTCGATTGCGAACTCGATTCCGGAGCTCTCCTCGATGCTTGGGGCGGGGAAATCACCCTCGGCCACCACACCTTCGTGGGCCCCTACACTGTAATCTACGGACACGGCGGTGTAACCATTGGCGACAATACTCTGATCTCCATGCACAGCCGCATCGTGTCGTCGAACCACGCTATCCCCCCGCTCAGCACCGACGTCCGCTCTCAACCCGACGTGCTCCTGCCCACGCGCATCGGCCGCGATGTCTGGCTAGGCGCGGGAGTGACGGTCCTGGGCGGCGTCACCATCGGCGACGGCTGCATTGTCGGCGCGGGTGCGGTCGTTTCCAAGGACCTGCCCGCCGGCGCTATTGCTTTGGGCGTTCCCGCCGTGGTGAGAGCTTTTAGGAAAAGCGCGCAATAATGCCGATCCTTTCGGTCATCATCCCGACCCATAATCCGGACCCCGGTCGGCTCACCCGTGCGCTCGATGCGCTTCGCGCCCAATCGCTGCCCTCCGAGTCCTGGGAATTGTTGATTGTCGACAACGTCTCAACCCCAGCCCTTTCCGTCGATCTTCCCTTCTCCGCCCTCCACTTCTCGATCGTTCGCGCCACACCCATGGGACTCACCATTGCGCGACGCACCGGAATCCTCGCCAGCAGGGGCGATTACCTCGTCTTCGTCGACGACGACAACGTTCTCGCTCCCGACTATCTCGCGCGCGTGCTCGCCCATTTCGAAGCCAACCCTCAACTCGGCGCGATCGGAGGAAAAAGTCTTCCCGACTTCGAACACTCTCCGCCAGCGTGGTGGCAACCCGAGTTCAACCGCTTGATCGCCTGCCGCGATCTCGGTGACGAGCCCCAAATCGCCTCCGATCAACGCCACTCGCACGCCGGCCGGCGCCTTTACCCTCATTGTGCGCCAATCGGCGCCGGCATGGCGCTTCGTCGCGAAGCGGTGCAAGCCTGGCTCGACGCGGCACCCTCGCCCCTCACCGACCGCCGCGGCAAGGAACTGACTTCAGGCGGCGACAACGATATCGTCCTCACCGTTCTCCGCGCCGGCTGGCAGGTCGGCTACTTTCCCGATCTGGTGCTCACGCACGTGATCCCCGCAGCTCGCATCCAGCCCCGTTATCTCGCACGTCTCAACCGCGCCGTCGCAAAATCCTGGATACACGTCCTCCGCCACCACGATGCCGATCCCTGGCCGGCCGTCGCGCCTTGGACGCTCCTCCTCCGGCAAGCGAAAGCCTGGTTTGCCTATCGTGCGTGGGCGAGCCCGGCGCATTACATCCGCTGGCGGGGAGCCTGCGGACATTTCGAAGGCCGCACCCCCGCTTCCAGCGCATTCCGCGCATCCTGACGGCTTTCGTCGCTCTCCACGGATGTCTTTTGCCGGCCGAACCCTTTACCGCCTCTGGCACGCTCCTGTCGGCAGAGCCCGTGCGTTGTTCGAGACCGGATGGGCGGAGTCGTTCCGAACCGCCGCCGGCCGCCGAGCCATGGAAAAAGCGGCGTATCGTCTGCCCCCGCTCCCTGAACTTCCCGGCGCAACTCTCGAGCTCCATCTCCTGACCGGCCGGCGCTTCTGGTATCAAACGGCATTCTGCCTCTGGACCTTCGCCCATCGCGCCGGCCAGCCAATCGCTCCCGTTCTCTACGACGATGGCACCCTCGATGAAGCCGTTCTCTCTCCCCTTCGTCGCCTTTTCCCCACGCTTCGCTGCGTCTCACAATTGGAAACAATTGCCACACTCGACCTGCTTTTGCCCGCCAGCCGCTTCCCCGTTCTCCGCGAGCGCTGGGAAAACTATCCCAACATTCGGAAACTGATCGATGTGCATCTCGGTTCGAAGGGATGGAAGCTGGTGATCGATTCGGACCTCCTGTTTTTCCGCTCTCCCACCTTCCTGCTGAACTGGCTCGCCGCGCCCTCCCAGCCTCTCCACGCCCTCGATTGCACCGAGTCCTATGGTTACTCCCGCGAATTGATGGAGGAACTGGCGGGAGCCCCGATCCCGCCGCTTGTGAACGTCGGACTATGCGGTTTGCGAAGCGACACGCTCGACTGGACCGAACTCGAATCGTGGTGCGAGACCCTCATCCGACGCGAACGCACACACTATTTCCTCGAACAGGCACTCGTCGCGATGCTCATGGCCCGCACACCGCAGCGTGCCGTCGCACCGGCGGCGGACTACGTCACGTTCCCATCGCACTCGGAAGCGACCGCTCCCGCCGCAGTCATGCACCATTACGTCAGCACCTCGAAAACGTGGTATTTCCGCCACAATTGGCGTCGGGTGTTGCCCACATCAAGATCGTGCCAATGAACACGGAAAACACACCCCTCCCGCGCTTGGCGTATGTAGGCGAGGTGCCCGTGCGAAACATCTCCGCAGGGCCCGCACTACTCTATCGATTACTCGAAACCTATCCCCAGGATCGCCTGCTGCTCCTGGAGTCCGACCACAATCGTCGAAACCTCGCGGTCGAACTACCCAACGTCTGCACCGTCCCTTTCCACCTGCTTTCCCAGCGATGGGCGCGAACCCGCTTCGCTCAATACGTCGGAGCTTGGATTTACCTTAACGCAGGGCGGCGCGGACGTGGACTTGCTTCCACACTGCGAGCATTCGGTGCCGAGGCGATCCTGACAGTCACCCACGGATACGGGCCCCTCGCGGCTGCAGCGGCCGCGCGATTCCTCCGCCTCCCCCTTCACATCATAGCGCACGACGACTGGCTTGGGACCATAATGCTTCATCCGCAACTGCGCCACTTGGCTGAACGCGATTTCGGGAATATCTATCGCAGTGCGGCCAGCCGCATGCCGGTTTCTCCCGATATGAACGACTACTACCACCGTCGCTACGGTGCCGCGGGACGAATCATCTATCCTTCGCGCCCGCGAAATCACGTTCGCTTATCCTCTCCGCCTTTTCGAGTGCCGCCACAACCAGGATTTACCTTCGCTTATGCCGGGTCAGCCGCATCAAGCGGGCAGCGACGCGCGCTTGCGGTTTTCGCAAATGCTATCGCGTCCTGCGGCTCCAAGCTCCGTATTTATCAAAACCTGACACTGCAGTCGCTTCGTGAAGTCGGCCTGACGGCCGACAATGCCGAGATCGCTGCTTTCCGGCCGGTGTCCGAGTTGCATGAAGACCTTATCAACTCCGTTGACGCTTTGTATCTGCCGATGAGTTTCGCCCCCGAAGATCGTGCAAACGTCGAGCTCTGCTTTCCCAGCAAATTGGCAGACTACACCGTTGCGGGCCTCCCAATTCTCGTTCGCGCTCCCCAGTATGGAACCGCCGCTCAGTGGGCTCGGGAAAACCCGTCCGCAGCTGCATTGATCACGGACGAGCATCCGAGAGCCATTCAGCAGATCGTTGCAAAACTGATCTCCGACACCCCCTATCGGCACGCTCTTGCGAGGGAGGCTCTCCGCATCGGGAAATCGATGTTCGACCACACCGTGGTCACTTCAGCATTTCATGCCGAACTATGTTCCTTCGCTTCGGCGAGCGCGCGACAGAAAAGCTAGTCAACTCGTGTGGCCAAATCCTGCTGTGCCACCCGGTCAGCACGTGCCACGATCCAACTAATGTCGTCCCAACAACGCCCCTGTCCACGCGATCTCACTCATGAGTGAGCACGGCGGACCGCTCGTCAGCATCATCATCCCCTGCTTCAACGCGGCCTCCTGGCTCGGCGACGCACTGGAGTCGGCCCTCGCTCAAACATGGAGCAATCTGGAAATCATCGTGGTCGACGACGGTTCCACCGATGGATCGCTCGATCTCGCCAGGAGCTTCGAAGCGCGCGGGGTGCGCGTTCTCACGCAGCCAAACGCCGGACAATGCGCCGCCTGCAATCATGGCCTGCGCCTTTCTCGTGGCGAACTCGTGAAGTTCTTCGATGCCGATGACCTGCTTTCGCCCGCCAGCATCGAGATCCAGGTCCGAGCACTGCAGCAGCATCCCGGCGCCATCGCCTATGGCGAATGGGCGCGCTTTCACCGCGATCCGAATGAAGCACGCTTCGAACCCCGCGCCGGCTGGCATGACGCCGCACCGGTGGACTGGCTCGTCGCAATCTGGCGCGACGGTCAGCCGATGATGCAATGCGCCCAGTTTCTGATCCCGCGTGCGCTGCTCGACCGCACCGGAGGCTGGGACGAACGCCTCTCGCTGATCAACGACTTCGAGTTCTTCGCCCGGCTCACGCTCGCCAGCAACGGGATCGTCTTCACGCCCGGGGCCCGACTCTACTACCGTTCGGGACTGCCCGGGAGCCTTTCAGGAAGCCGGTCCGCTCAAGCCTGGGAGTCCGCCGCTCTGTCGCTCACCCTCGGCACCAGCTATCTGCTTGCGGCGGAAAACTCCCCCCGCACTCGCGCGGCGAGCGCTGCCATTCTGCAGATGCTGGTCTATGCCATGTATCCAAACGCTCGTGACACCGTTCGACGGCTCGAATCACGAATTGCCCGGCTCGGCGGATGTCCATTGAGCCCCTTGGGTGGTCGCGCGTTCCGCTGGACCAGCCGGCTGTTGGGCTGGAAGGCGGCCCGCCATCTCCAGATCGCCGCGGGCAAACATCCGCGGCCCAGCGCCTGATGAGCGTCGTTGCCTTCCATCCCAGCGTTGCGCCCTTCGTCCAACAGGCCGCACGCTCGATCCACGAAGCCGGACAGCTCGCCCGTTTCGAAACCGCACTTCGCGACGAACCATCCCGCTGGTCCCAACGCGTGCTCGTCAACGCAGCGCGTCTCGTAGGCCGCGACCTCGCACCGCAGTTTCGCCGTCGCGCCGTCACCGAAATCCCGCCTGAACTCGTCCGCTCGCATCCGTGGGGCGAATACGCCCGCCTCGCCGTCGGCGCCGTCGACCATGATGGCCGCGCCACCGATTTCGTCTGGGAAAAAACCGAGCACGCCTTCGACCGCGGGGTCAGCCGTTCCCTCGCCCGCTCGCTCACCGGGGTTTACGGCTTCGAACACAGCTCCCTCGCCACTTTCCAGCGCGCACGCGAGCTCGGCCTCCGCGTCGCCTACGACGTCCCCGCTCCAGAAGCCGGTTTCGTTCACGACCTGCTCGCGCGTGAAATGGAGCGCTTTCCCGAACTGCGCACCGCGTATCACCGCCACACCGAACAACGCGAAGTCCGCCGCCTCGCGCGTCGGCACGCCGAATGGCGTTGCGCCGACGTCGTGATCACCGCGTCTCGCTTCACCCGCAACAGTTTCACCCACGCCGGACTCGATATCGCCAAAGCTCACGTCGTCCCCTACGGGGCTCCCCCGCCCGCCCCCCGCAACGACGCGCTCGCCCACCGCACCCCCACCTCGCGTCTCCCGCTCATCTGGGCCGGCACTTTCAGCATTCGCAAAGGCGCTCATCACGTGCTCGAAGCCTGGCGCTCGGGCCACTTCGGACGTCACGCCACGCTGCGCGTTTTCGGCGCCGTCACACTTCCTGACCGCATCCTTCATCCGCTTCCGCAGGGCATCGAGCTATGCGGCTCCATCCCGCGGGATGAGCTCATGCAGCATTACGCGCACAGCGACGCGCTTCTCTTCCCCACGTTGTGCGACGGCTTCGGCATGGTTGCCACCGAAGCCTGGTCGCGCGGTGTGCCCGTCCTCACTACCGACCGCGCCGGCGCGGCCGATCTCCTCCAACCCGATATCAACGGCCGCTTGCTGGCCGCCGGAAGTTCCACCGCCGTCGTCGAAGCGATTGAATGGTGCCTCAGTCATCGCGAAACCCTTCACGCCATGCGCGAAGCCGCGTGGCAAACCGCCGCCCGCTGGCAATGGTCCGACTACCGACTCGCGTTGCGCCAGGTCCTGACCACCGCCGGCCTCATCTCATAACATGAGTGACTCTTCAAGGCAGCCCGCCCTCTTCATCTCCCACGCCAGCTCGCTCGCCGCCGCCCCCGGCGGCGTGCAACGCTGCACCCGCGAATACATGCGCGCTCTCGACGCCGCCGGGTTCGACCTCGAGGAGCTGCCCTACGTCGAAGATCGCAGAATCCTCACTCGCCTGCGGCGGCGGTTTTTTCCCCGTCCCTACGCCCACAAACTTCCGCCCGACTTGATCGAACGCTGCCTGGCCACCGCGGAACGCCTCGCCGTTCGCTGGATCTTCATCAACCACGGAGACCCCGCACCGCTCGCCGAACTCATCCATCGCCGCGCACCCGGCCGCTACCGCATCGCCGTGCTGTCGCACGGCCTCGACAGCACCGACGAACTCCACGAAGCACGTATCCGTAAAGAGGATGCGTCCGCCGTCCGCGCCACCCGACTCGGCCGGCAGCTCTTCGCCGAGATGCGCCAGCGCCAGTTCGTCGACGTCGTATTCTGTCTTTCCGAAACCGATCTCCAGATGGAGCGCTGGCTCGGCGCCCGCCGCGTCGCCGTAGTGCCACGCACGATCTCCGAACCCCCTCTCTCGCTCGCACCCCAGCTCGGACGTATTGGCACCGTTTCCACCCTCAATCATCCGCCCAACATCGAGGGCATCGAACGCCTCGCGTCCGCTCTCGCCGCCCATTCCAGCGTCAAACTCCGCATCGTCGGCGGCCCCCGCGACGACGGCGAATCGCTCGCCCGCCGCTTCAGAGCCGTCGAATACGTCGGACCGCTCGACGACGAAGGCCTCCGGCACGAGGCCGCCACATGGTGCTGCTTCGTGAACCCAATTTTCTGCTACCCGCGCGGCGCCAGCACCAAGCTCGCCGTCCCCCTTGGCTGGCGCCTTCCCATCGCCACGACCCGCGCCGGTGCGCGCGGCTACCAATGGGACGAGCGCCTCATCCCGCTCGCTGAAACGCCCGAGGAGCTCGCCGCCCAAGCCACCCGCCTCGCCTCGCTCGCCGACCGCGCGAGCGCCTGCGCCGCAGTAGCCGCTCTTGCCGTCGCGACACCGTCTCTTCCGGACATCGCCCGCGCCATGCGCCAAGTCCTTTCCTCGGCGGAGAAGGAATCCTCTCTCACTTCCGCTTCCCCCTCCGCCTAATCCCACCGCGTGTCCGTTTCCTCCGACAACCTTACGCTGCAAATCAACCTGTGTGCCGGCGACCTCGCTTACGCCCGGCTAACCGTGCCACGGCTGGTGCAGGCTCATCCCGAAATCCGCCGCCGCATCGCGGTCGTCGACCTGTGCCGTCCGCAACGCACGCGTATTTTCGATCCGGATACGCGTCTGCCCGAACCCGCCTTCTCTACCCGCGCCGCCGGAATCCGTTCGCTTGCAGAGCGATTCGCCTCCGAGGGTCTGTTCGACCGGATCGTCTTCCTCGAGCCGGACTCCCCGCGCTTCGAAACGCTCGCCGACCGCTACACCGCCCGCGGCATGACCGAGACCCACGACTACGGCGGCTGCGCGAACATGGCCTATTGGGCTGGAATCGACGCGCCCAAAACGCGCTTTGTAGTCCACTACGACGCCGACATCTGCCTGCACCAAGCCAACGGATTCGATTGGGCGCTTGAAGCAATGCGCGTCTGGGATTGCTACACCAGCGTGGTCTTCGCCACACCGCGCACCAGCCCGCCAGGATTCGCGAGCACGCCCGAAACCGACGCTCCTTCGCGCCATGAGGGCCGCCCTTTCCAGCGCGTTCCCGACGGCTGGCTCAACGACTGGTTCAGCACGCGTTGTTTTCTCGTGGACCGTGAACGCCTCGCGCCGCACCTCCCCCTGATGCGCGGCCCGCTCGGCTGGGAATACCGGCTCCGTCGCTCCCTCGATCGCGGCTACCCTCCCGGCCCTGAAACCTTGCTCTTCCGCGCGCTCGGCGGTCGCGGTTTAAAACGCCTCAACCTCTCCGACGAGCGCGCGTGGATCCTTCACCCAAACAGCAAACCTCCCCCCTTCCTCGCGCTCCTGCCGCAACTCCTCGAAGCCGTCTCCGCGGGGCGGATACCTGATCGGCAGCGTGGACACACCGAGATCGACGTTGTCGCGTGGCAGGAGTTTCTCGCCGCGGCCACTGCGTCTTAACCCACCGACATGCGTATCCTCCTCACCGCGGACCCCATGATTCCCGTCCCGCCCGTCGGCTACGGTGGCATTGAACGCATCGTCGACAGCCTGCTTCGCGAATACCGATCCGCCAACCACGAGGTTGCCCTGCTCGCGCATCCCGCCTCGACCGCATCGGCCGACGCCCATTTCGCCTGGCCCGCCCCCGCGGCCAACACCGTTCGAAACGCTCTCGCGCTCCGACGCGCCGTGCGCCGGTTCCGCCCCGACATCATTCACAGCTTTTCCCGTCTGGCCTACCTCCTCCCGATCCTGCCGTCACGACAGCGCGTGATCATGTCCTACCAACGCCACACCGGCGGTCCACAAATCACGTGGGCGGCGCGCCTCGGCGGACGCACACTTCGATTCACCGGTTGCAGCGAATTCATCTGCCGAATGGGCCGACGCGCCGGCGGCACGTGGCACGCCATCCCAAACTTCGTCGAACTTTCGAAGTTCACCTTCGTGCCCGCGGTAGCGCCCGACGCTCCGCTCGTTTTCCTCAGTCGGCTCGACGACGTCAAAGCCCCCGATCTCGCCATCGCCATCGCCCGCGCCGCCAAACGTCGCCTCATCCTCGCCGGCAACCGGGACGAGTCCGGCCCGCAGCGTGCTTTTTTCGACCGCGAGATCGCGCCCCATCTCGGCCGTGATGGCATCGAATGGATCGGCGAAGTCGACGATACCGCGAAAAACAAACTTCTCGGTCACGCCGCAGCGCTCCTCGTTCCCATCCGCTGGGACGAACCGTTTGGCATCGTCTTCGCCGAAGCCCTCGCCTGCGGCACGCCGGTGATCTCTTCACCCCGCGGTGCGTTGCCTGAAATCGTGCAATCGGGTGTCACGGGATTTCTGATCGACGACGTCCCACAAGGGATATCTGCAGTGGGCCGGCTCCATGAAATTTCCCGCATGGCTTGCCGGCAGTTCGCGGCAACCCACCTCAGCGCTCAACGCGTGGCCCGGATGTATCTCCAACTCTTTACCACCGATCGATGATATCTTCCTGCCCACGGGATCTTCTCCGGGTTCCTCGTTCTACCAAACGCTCTTCGTGGCTCAAAGACGCGGGCTTGCTGGGCATCGTGATCGTTATGGTGGCCTTGTGGACCGCCGGATATCCATTGCCGCACGTAGATGACCTTTTCTATACCGGCGCTTCGATCGAACTGGCGCGTTCGGGCCAGTTGGAGAACCCGTTCCTCATCGTGTTTAGCGATTCTCTCGGATCGCTCAGCTTCTATAGTATTCCTCCTGCCCTTCCCTATCTGCTCGCGGCATGGATCAAATGCTTCGGGGTAAGCACGGTCAGCCTGACCGGTTTTCACGTATTTGTTCAGTTCCTGCTCGTCCTGGTCGTCTATCGCGTCGTGCGGAGCCTTGGCGGCGGAACCGCTGGCTCACTGGCAGCCGCTTGGGTCGCATTGATATTCCCTATAACCTATGGAATGCGGCCGGACGCACTGGCCATGTTGCTAGCAGTCGCAGGTTGCTTGCTCGCGACTCAACGCACTAGCCTACTCGTGTTGGTCGGCAGTTTGGTCGCCGCGCTCGCGGTGCTCACGCACCCTTTGGCTGCCGCACTGGTAATACCTCCCTTTTTCTACCTGTGGTGCAGAAGCGCACGCCACCCTATGGTATTTCTGAAAATTCTCGGCGCCAGCCTAGCCGGTGTTCTGATCGCCTTCGCCCTTTTCCTACTCGCCATTCGAGGCGAACTCATGGAGTTCATGCGCGTTCTTGCTGCCACGCGGGATCTCATCATGCGACCGAGCTTGATGAACCGGCCGGCAGAGTTCGTCACCGCTTTCACCATGGGCCAGCAACTCTGGCTGACCGCGCCCGCTCTGCTCCTGATCGCCGGCAGCATCATTCGCTGCAGCGTTGTTCGCTCCCACACTGGTTCGTCTCGGGACTTCGATCTATGGCTGCTCTGGTTGGGTGCGCTTGCCATCGGGATCTTTCTCTATCCCGGCCGAATGGCGCACTACGCCCTCTCCATTGGGCTGGTGCTCGTCCTCGTCTCGTCAGCCAATCATCGCTTTTCCTTCCTCGTCGCCGCGCTCGTCGCGGCCGCAGCGGCCATCTCGAATGCCGGCAGCCTTTTGTTTCCGTTTTTCGGCGAACTCACGAAGCCCGACCTGGCCGGAATCCGACACGAGATAGAGCTTCGGCAACAAACTGGACAGAAGGTCCTCTGCTTGGACGAAGTGGCTGCGCGCTACGTCTTCGATTTCAACCTCCCTGAGGGGAGCCGCGATTGGATCCTCCGGCAGCCGGCCCAAACAGGTATCCGGAGCTTACAGGCGGACAAGCCAGCCGATGAACTATGGGTGGTAAACGAGTGGAAGCTCGAACGCTACGTTGACGATTCCGGCGTGCGGTCAAAACGATTGCAGGTCGCCGGTCGCACGATCGAATCCCTGCCCCACGCGCCCTTCCGGCTACGCATCATCGAATGAGCCGGCGCGTCCTCATCGTCGCCCCGCATTTTGCCCCGATCAGCGCGCCCGACGGCCAGCGCGCCCGCACCCTCGCGCCGCATTTGCGCGAATTCGGCTGGGAGCCACACATCCTCACCGTGGATCCCGCCCCCGCCGAAACGCCGATCGAGCCGGACCTCTCGCGAACGCTTCCGAACGACCTGCCGGTCACACGTGTATCGGCAATTTCCGCACGCCTCGCGCGTCACGTCGGGCTCGGCAACATCGCCTGGCGGGCTTGGCCCGCTCTTCATGCCGCCGGTCACCGCCTCCTGCGCGAGCAACGCTTTGATCTCGTCTATTTTTCCACCACGCAATTCGCCTGCCTTCCCCTGGGACGTCTCTGGCACCGTCAACACGGCGTGCCGTTCGTCATCGACCTCCAGGATCCCTGGCGCAGCGACTTCAGGCTCGAGGCCAGCGTCCGCCCGCCCGGCGGCTGGAAGTATCGCTTCGCCGCCGCACAAGCGCGATGGCTCGAACCTTGGACCCTGCGGCGGGGTGCTGGCGTCATTTCCGTTTCACCGGCCTATCTGGAAACGCTTGCCCGCCGCTATCCCTGGTGGAACTCCGCTCGCGGGATCACCCTCCCCATGGGTTGGTCTGAAAGAGATTTCGTTGCCGCTTCAACAGGAGCTGGCGCAAAGACAATCGATCATAACGTCATTCGCTACATCGGCCGCTTGGGCCCCGATATGCTCTCGGCTCTGGACGTTCTGCTGAACGGATTCTCGCGCGTGCACCGCCGCGCTCCGGACTGCCAGTTCCGCTGTGAGTTTCGCGGCGGCAGCTACGACCCTCGCGCGATAGCCGGACCCGCCAAAATCGTCGCCGCGCGCTACGGCGTAGCGCCTTTTGTCGCCGAGGATCCGACCCGCATTCCGTATCTGCCGGCGCTCGCGGCTTTGCGATCGGCGGGCGCCAACATCATCCTCGGGTCTGACGATTCTGGATACGCACCTTCAAAAATCTGGCTCACCCTCGCTGCCCGCCGCCCATGGATCGCTCTCGCAAGCGTCGGGACAGTTCTACACGCCCTGCTTTCTCCTCATGTGGGCGACTGGGGCCGGATCGTTGACCCTGCGTCCGACGCCGCTCCCGATGTCATCGCGCAATTCTTCCGCAGTCTCGACCCCTCCCATCATGGCCCCGCGAATGAAAGCCAGCTCGCCGCGATGGAAGCTCGCGAACTCGCCCGCCGCCACGCTCAGTTCTTCGAAAACGCCCTGAGCACGCGCTAATGGAACCGCCAAAACTCCAGTTCAGCTATGAGACACGGCTGTCCGACCTTGCCACGCAGCTCCGTGCCCTGCTGAACAAAGTCTTTCCGGTCTTCGCCGTCATCCTCACCTGTGTCTCGGGATATCTCTTTGTGAGCAGCCGGCCGGGGGCCCCGACGTTCGCCCTGCTTTCCGCCGGAGTATTGATCGGCGTCAACGTGTGGCGTAAAGCCGGCACTGGATTGCCGGTGCTGCCGATGATGTGCGCGCAACATTTGGTCGCCTATGGATTGCCTATTCTTGTTCGACACCCCGTCGTCCAAGCCTATCCCGCCGAGACCTCTCTGCGCGCCGGCATCGAGCTGCTGGGCTTTCTTGGAGCCATGAGCGCCGGATGGTGGTTCGGTGTGCACAACGCCACCACAACGCGCCCCACGGCGCGGCTTCTCAACATCATGGTGACGGAGGGCATGGCAGGCCTGCGCCGCCTGGGGTTTGCTATGCTCGGCGTCGGCACCGCCTACCAACTGCTCTCTGGCGTCGGCCTCCTCGACGCCGTGTTCGCCCTGCTGCCCGCCGGATCCTTTCCCATCGCTTTCGCTCTCGTGAGCGCGGTCACGTCATGCGGACTATTTTTGCTCAGCGTCTTGCTTTCGTCAGGCGTGCTCACGCCTCCGCAAAAAAGTTCATTCTGGGTTCTGCTCACCATCAACGCGCTGATTTCCGCCTCTGGCTTCCTGCTTTCCTCCGTCGGCATCCTTCTGTTCTCCGTCGCCATCGGTCTTTTCTGGGGTAGCGGGCGTATGCCGTGGCGCTTTGTGGTCGGCGTCGGTTGCGCACTTGCCTTCCTCAACCTCGGCAAGTTCGAAATGCGTGGTCTGTATTGGCAAAATGAGGACGAACAGATCGAGCCTACGACGCTCTTCAACATGCCCGACCGTTACCTCCAATGGTTCGAAGCCAGTTGGACGATCATGACCGCCACCGAGGAAACCGCTAACCACTTGTGGGAATCCAACTACATCCGGAAAGACACCGTGGAAAGCCCGGGCCAAAGCCTCCTGATGCGGGTCAACAACCTGCAGAACATCCTCTACGTGATCGAACGCATGGATTCGAACCTGGTCGAACCTCTTCGCGGGAGAACTTACACCCTCATCCCCGCCCTTCTCGTTCCCCGCATCCTCTGGCCGAGCAAGCCTCGCGCCCACGAAGGTCAGGTGCTCCTCAACGTCCACTTCGGCCGCCAGTCACTCGACAGCACCTTTGTCACTTACATCGCCTGGGGCCTCCTCGCTGAAGCCTATGGTAACTTCGGACCGTTCGTCGGCTGCCTTCTAGTCGGCTCCGTGATCGGCTGGCTCTTCGGTCTCCTCGAAAAAAAATCCAGTAACAAACCCCTCCTCTCCCTAGAGGGCTTCATCGCGTTCATCATCTTTGTCTCGATCGCCAATTCTTTCGAGATGGTCTCGAGCGTCCTCGTTACCTCGACGTTCCAAGCGGTGGTGCCCGTTGCCGTCATCGGGTCGTTCTTTACGCGCCGTTTCAGCCTGAGCACGCCGTGACGTCTTTGCCATCTTCCTTGGCCGCGGCAGAACGCCCGCACCTCGCGATCGTCCTGTCTCACCCTACACAATACTACAGCCCGTGGTTTCGTTGGCTGCGCCAGCACACTCCCTTCACCCTCCGCGTCTTCTACCTTTGGGAATTTGGCGTCACCGCGAAACGAGATCCCGAGTTTCAGAAAACCTTCCGCTGGGATGTCGATCTTCTCGACGGCTACGACCACGAATTCGTTCCCAACGTCTCGCGCGATCCCGGCACCCACCACTTCAACGGGCTGCGCAACCCCACCCTCACTTCGCGACTCTCAGCGTTCTCGCCGAACGCCATTCTCCTCTTCGGTTACGCCCACGCGACTCACCTCCGCCTCATCCTCTGGGCCCGCCGCCGCGGCGTCCCGCTCGTCTTCCGCGGCGACTCCCACTTCATCGGCCGTCCACGTCCACCGCTCCTCACGCGCACCGCGCTTCGCCTTCTCTACGCACAATTCGCCGCCTTCACCTACGTCGGAGCCGCCAATCTCAACTACTTCACCACGCTTGGCGTTCCATCCCGGAAACTCTTCTTCGCTCCCCACTCCGTCGACCACACTCGATTCAACCCCTCGCTCAAACCTCATCGCGACAACGCTGCCGAGCTTCGCTCATCTCTCGGGCTCGCTTCCTCGACACGGGTCGTCCTCTTCGCCGGCAAACTCCTTCCGGCCAAGCAACCGCTGGAACTCCTCGACGCCTACCTTTCTTCCCCCGCCGCCAATCACGCGCTGGTGTATGTCGGCGATGGCTCGGAAAAAAGCGCACTACAGGAGCGCGCCCGTGCCGCCCGTTCCCATCGCGTGTTCTTCCTTCCGTTCGCCAACCAGTCCGAGATGCCGTCGCGCTACCTCGCCGCCGACATCTTCGCGCTTCCCTCTCGTGGTCTCTACGAAACCTGGGGCCTTGCCGTCAACGAGGCCATGCACATGGGCCTCCCGTCACTCGTCAGCAATCACGTCGGATGCCAACGCGATCTGGTGACTGACAACGAAACCGGCTGGGTCTTCCGGGCCAACGATCCCGATCACCTCCGGGAACGCCTCGCCGCCGCCCTCCGCGCCGACCTCGCCCCGTTCCGTCAGAATGTCGCGTCACGGATTGCCGGATACACTTATCCGCAAACCACCGCCGGTCTCCTCGCGGCCCTCAATTGGCTTCTTCCCTCGCGCTCTTCCTTGCTTCTCGAATAGTGACGCTCGCTTCCAAGATTCCTCAACCCCGCGTGCTGGAGCCCGCGCCTCCCGCCTCTCAACGGCTCACTCCCATCCTGTTGGTTCTCGCGGCGGCTCTCAGCGTCCGGCTGCTCCTGATCGCGCTCGCTCATGCGACCGGCAGCCAGTTGGCCGATCCCCGATTCTCCGACGCCGATTCCTTCCTGAAGGTCGCGGCGTCAATCATCGATCGATCGCTCCTAGCGGAGCTCACGTTCTATGACACCCGAGTCTTCCCTTTCTGGCCACTTTGCGAAGCCCTCCTGCTAGCGATTGGGCTGTCGGCTTACAGCATTCAGATCGCCACTCTGCTCCTCACCATCGCTCTACCATGGATGTATTGGCGAAGCGGCGGCCGGCCTACTTGCGCCCTGATCCTCGCGATCTGCCCACCAGCCTGGCTGCTGTCGAGCATCCTGCCAATGAGCGAGGCCCTTTACCTGCTCCTAGGTGTCGCACTCGTTCTTTGCGTCGTCCACGGCCGATTCGGATGGGCCGGTGTCGTCGCCGGAGCGATGATCGCAACACGCCCCTTTGGCATCGCATGGGCATTTCCGCTGATCTGCGCGGCCGGCTGGCAGTCCCTCCAAAGCCGTCAATGGCAGCCCCTCGTCCGGGCTTCGCTCGGCTGCGTCGCCGGCTTCATCCCGTATTTCGCGACAAACCTGTGGCTCTACGGCGAACTATTCCGCCAGGTCCGCATCTATTCGGCGCCGCTCGACACGCTCAACCTCGATCCAACCCGCTATCAGGCACTCGGCCAGCCCAAGGGTCATTGGGGCGTGCCTTTCGAGCATGTGGTGATGACTCCGTGGCGGGTGACCGTTCCGTTGTGGAAAACGGCCTACGTCTACGCCCATCTCGCCGCTCTGCTTCTGCTCCTGCCCGCCGCCGTCAAATCGCTTGCGAAAGGCTGGCATGATAGCCGCAGCTGTGCCCGGTGGATCCTCATCGCCTCGTTCGTGCTCAACAGCGCACTCATCGTCTCGACCGGCCCCTATTGGGGCTTTCACTCCTTCGACCGTTACTTTGTCTGGGGGCTCCCAGGCGCTTGCGCCGCGTTCGAGACCTTTGCAGCTTCACGCTCATGGCGTTGGTCCCTTCTGCTTGTAATCCCCAGCGTCGCGCTGGCCGCTCTGGCAATCGTGCAGCGTTCCGGCTGACGCCAAATGTATGAGGGCCGAACCTCCGTTTCTCGGACAAAACTGCGTCACGCCCGACCCCCGGCGTGAAGTTCTGCTCCGGTGGCTGTGGGCGTTCGTCCAAGCCACGCTCTTCCGCTGGAGCCCGCGTCCGTTCCACGGCTTTCGCGCCCGCTTGCTGAAACTCTTTGGCGCCGACATCCCCGACGCCTCTAAAGTCGTCGTCTTCCCCACCGTGCGCATCACCTACCCGTGGCGCATCCGCCTCGAACCGCGCTCCATGGTCGGTCGTCATGTCACCCTCTACAGCCTCGGCCACATCACGCTTCGCTATGGCGCCAATGTCAGCCAGAACACCCATCTCTGTGCGGGAACACACGACTTCATGCGTTGGGACATGCCGCTCGTCACCGGCCCAATCGTGATCGGCGAAAACGCCTGGATCGGCGCCGACGTCTTTGTCGGCCCCCATGTCACCATCGGTGAACTTTGCGTCGTCGGCGCTCGCGCCGTCGTCGTCCGCGATCTCCCGCCGCGCAAAATCTGCGTCGGCCACCCGTGCCGACCGATCAAGGACCGGCTTCCGCCCGCCTGAATGCGCTGCTGCGAAATCGTTCCCAGCCTCGAGGAAAAACACGGCGGGCCCAGTAAATCCGTCCTCGCCCTCTCCGAAGCGCTCGGCTCGCTCGGTCCCCAGGTTTCGCTGCTTTCCACCCATCCGAATTCGTTCGCGCCCGCTCGATCCTCTTCGATCGACGTCCGAGTTTTCCGACGCGATCGCCCGCAAGCGATCTGTCCATCTTCCGGCCTGCGACGCCACCTCGATGAACAGCCCTTCGACATCGTTCATCATCACTCACTCTGGCTGCGCACGCTTCATTACGCTCAGCGTCGCGCCCGCTCGCTGCGCGCTCCGTTTGTTATTTCTCCTCGAGGCATGATGAGCCCGTGGGCTTGGCAACATCACGGCTGGCGCAAACAACTCGTTCGCCACTTCATCCATCCAGGCGCCTTCGAAGCCGCCGACGGCTGGCACGCGACCAGCCCCGAAGAAGCCGACGAAATTCGCTCCCACGGGTTCAAGCAGCCCGTGTGCGTTGCCCCCAACGGGGTCGCCATCCCCACCGCCGGCGACCATACCGCCGCCACTGCGCATTGGCACACGCTCTGCCAGGATACTATCGAGCGTCCCACCGCGTTGTTCTACTCCCGCCTGCATCGAAAGAAACGCGTCTTGGAACTCATCGATCTCTGGCTCGCTCAAGCCCCCGCCTCATGGCTGCTGCTGATCGTCGGGACGCCGGAAGAATATACCCCCGCGCAACTCGAAGCCTATGTTCTCCGCAATTCCGGTGGCGGACGGGTTCGTGTTTTCGACGGCGCCGGCGCTCCTCCTCCGTATTCCGTCGCTTCGCTTTTTATACTCCCATCGCACAGCGAAAACTTCGGCATGGTGATCGCCGAGTCTCTCGCACACGGCCTTCCCGTGCTCGTCACCGACTCCACGCCTTGGACAAAGGTGAACTCACTTGGATGCGGCTGGTGCGTCCCGTGGGAAACATTCCCCACCACGCTGCGCCTCGCGCTTGCCGAAACCAGCGAACAGCGGGCGCAACGGGGCGCCATTGGCCTCGACTTCGTCCGGCGGGATTTTCCTTGGGAAAAATCCGCCGCCACTCTTCTGCGGTTCTACCGGGAACTCCAGGAGCGGAGCGCCGCCTAAAATTTCCATGTCGCGCGATCTGAAATATCGAACCGGCGTCAGCGCAGCTCCCAGCCGCAACGCCGCGCTCCGTGAGCGCTTCGAACTTCTCGTCGTCGCACACGTCGCCATTCTCGTGATCCTCGCCTCATGGTGGCTCGGCGGAAACTCGCTGAGCGCGCGTCTTGCGCTGTCGATCTGGGGCTCCGTCGGCGTGTTGCTGACCGCCTTCGGTGTTTTCAATCGCCGCTCCCTTCGTCCCGATCTCCAACCATTCCGCTGGCTGTGGCCGTTCGCGCTGTTCGTCACCGTCGTCCTGGTCAGCGCGTTGAATCCGAGCTTCCGCGAAATCTCGAACGGTGACCAAACCCTCTACATCGAATCGTCCAGCGTTCCCGGCTGGCCCAGCAGCGCGCGTCCGGTTCATTCGTTGCGCACGCTCTGGTTCTTCGCCGCCGTCTATCTCTCTGCCTTCAATCTCCTGGTGTTCGTTCGCCAGCGGCGTTTCCTGCGCGGGCTGTGCGTCGCCCTCGTGGCCAACGCTCTCGTCCTCGCGGTCCTTGGCACCGTGCAAAAACTCATGGGCGCTCCCAGCACTTTCTTCGGCCTCGGTCCGCCCATCCAGCCGAAGTTCTTTGCCTCGTTCCTCTATCACAATCACTGGGGCGCGTTCACCTTGTTGATGACGGCCCTGGCCCTCGCGCTCATCTTCCACTTCTCCCGCCGCTCACAGGCCCGTAATGTCTGGCACTCGCCGCTTTTGGCCGGTGTCGTGGCCATCCTTTTTCTCGCGACCACCGTTCCGCTTAGCGCCTCGCGCTCGAACACAATCCTCATGGTCGTCATCCTCATCGGAGGATTCGGCCATTATCTGCGCAACATCGTGAAATCACGCCGCGCCGCCCGCGCGAGTGTCGCCGCGCCGCTCGCCGGTGGAATCCTCGCCGCCGTCGCGGTGGCGGGCTTCGCACTCTATTTCGCCCACCCTGTAGTCGAGCACCGCTTCCTCCAAACGGTGGAGCAAATTGAGCAGGCCCGGCAGGAAACCAGCGTCAACTCTCGCGTCGCCCTCTATCGCGACACTTGGAACATGGCGCGCGAAAAACTCTGGTTCGGCTGGGGCATGGGCTCGTATCCAACGGTCTTCTACACACGCAACAGCCAGCGTTACACGCCCGACGGCCTGGAAATCCACTTCCACGACGCGCATTCCGACTGGCTCCAGTCCGCCTCCGAAGTCGGGTTCGTCGGCACCCTCCTTCTCGGGCTGTGCGCCGTCGTTCCCATGATCGCCTGCCGGCGCGCGCTGAAACCAACTCCGCTCGTCGCGTATCCATTATTTGGGTGCGCCATCGTAGTCCTCTACGCCTGGCTGGAATTTCCGTTCGGCAACCGCGCCGTCATCTGCACATGGTGGACGGTCTTCTTCGTGGCGGTCCAATACGCCCGCATTCGCGAACGGCTCGCCGCCTCGACTCCGGCCCCTTCCGCGCCCGCCCCGTCATGAGCCTCCGCTGCCCGATCTCCGTCCTCATCCCCGCGAAAAACGAACGCGCGAACATCGAGGCGTGCATCGCCTCCGCGGCGTTCGCCGACGAGATCGTCGTGGTCGACTCCGGCAGCACCGACGGCACTCGCGAAGTCGCCGAATCGCTGGGCGCCCGCGTCGTCGACTTCCGGTGGAACGGTCGCTTCCCCAAAAAGAAGAACTGGGCACTCGCCCAGATTCCCTGGCGCCACGAATGGATCTTCATTCTCGACGCCGACGAACGCATCACCACCGAGCTCGCCGACGAACTTCGTGGCATTGTCGCTTCGTCCTCCGCCGCCGATGGCTATTACGTCAACCGGCGCTTCTGGTTCATCGATGGCTGGCTTCGCCACTGCGGTTATTACCCGAGTTGGAATCTTCGCTTCTTCCGTCATCGCCTGGGTCGCTACGAGGAATTCGCCGGCGCCGCCCACACCGCGTCCGGCGACAACGAAGTGCACGAGCACGTCATCCTGCGCGGCCGCACCGCCCACCTTCGAGGCGAGATGGAACACTACGCGTTCCCGACCATTTCGATCTGGGTCGAAAAGCACAACCGCTACAGCAATTGGGAGGCGCGCCTCCTCGCGACCGACGGCGACGATGCTGTCCATCACGCCGATCAACTCACTCCCTCGCTCGCACGTAAACGCCGCCTCAAGCAGTTCGCGCGTCGCGTGCCTTTCCGCCCCTTTCTTCGTTTCTTCTATCACTACGTTTATCGTCTCGGTTTCCTCGACGGCTATCGCGGTTTTGTTTTCTGCCGCCTGATGGGATTCTACGAGTTCTTGAACTGCACCAAGGCCAGCGAGCTCCGCCGCACGATCCCGCGTTCCTGATGGCGCGCCTCGTCTTCTTTAACCGTTTCTACTGGCCCGACGAGCCCGCCACCGCGCAACTCCTCGTCGATCTCGCCGAAGCGCTCGCCGCCGACGGGCACGAGGTCGCCGTGGTGACCAGCCGTCCGGCCGGCTCCCCGGTTCACGCAGAACGAAACCGTGTCCGCATCCATCGCGTGAGATCCCTGCGGGTCCGCGGGAAAGGCCTTCTTTCGCGTATCCTGGATCTGGTGACGTTTTACCCGGGAGCTTTCCTGCTGCTTCTGCAACGCGTGAAACCCGGAGATGTTCTCGTCGCCATGACCGACCCTCCGCTCAGCGGAATCCTCGCTGCCGCCGTCGCCCGGTTGCGCGGCGCGAAACTGGTTCACTGGGTGCAGGACATCTATCCGGAGATCGCCGTCCTTTTGACTCGTCAACGTTGGCTGATGGCCTCGCGCCCCCCGCGTGACGCTGCATGGCGCGCCGCCCACGCATGCTTCGTCCCGGGCGAAACGATGGCCAACGCTCTTCGTTCCGCCCAGGTCCCAGATTCACGAGTCGTCGTTTCCCCCAACTGGGCTCCCGCCGGTCTTCGTCCACCCGACCCGGCGCACGTTGCCGCCTTGCGCGAGCAGTGGGGCCTCACCGGCAAGTTCGTCGCCGCTTACTCGGGCAATCTCGGTCGCGTCCACGATCTGGATCCACTCATCGAAGTGGCGTCGTTGCTCCAGCACGATCCGACCTTCGCCTTTGTTTTCATCGGAGGCGGCGCCGGCCGCGAACCGCTTCAACGCGCGATCAAAGAGCGCCGTCTCACCAATGTTCATTTTCATCCCGCCCAGCCTCGAGAACGCCTTTCCGTTTCCTTGGGCGTAGGCGACGTTCACTTTGTCACGCTCAAACCCGGCGCGGAACGCGCGGTGTTTCCGAGCAAGCTCTACGGCATCGCTCAAATCGGGCGCCCCGTGCTCTTCGTAGGCGCTCGCGACTCCGACGTCGCTCGCAACGTGACAGATCATCGATTCGGCGCCGTCTTTACCCGCGACGAGAGTCCCGCGATTGCCGCCTGGCTCACCCAACTGCGCTCCGATCCGGAGCGCCATTCCCAGCTCTCCGACGCTGCGCTCGCTTTCGCACCACGCGGGCAAGAGCTCGCGCTGCAGCAGTGGCGCCAATTCCTGGCCACTCCCGATCTTGCCGCACCTTCGCCCCACTTCTAGCCACATCCGATGACCACACCGCGAAAAGTTTTTCTCGCGCTTGCACTGCTCGACGCGGCGTCGGTCTTCGTCGTCTTCAATTTGGTGAGTTTCGCGCGCGGCATCTCGGCCGGCGTCGTGATCCTTTCGGCGCTGATCGTCCCTTATCTCATCCTGACCTTCGCGATTTACCTCATCGACGGCTACCGCTCGCGCACCGACATGCTAAGCCTCGACTACACGAGCGAGCATGTAATCGCACTGCTCAGCGCACTGCTCGCCACGCTGCTGCTCACCTTCGTGATTTTCCCGTCCGGCTACGAGCTGCAGTCCAGCCGTATCGTCATCGCGCTCAGCTACGTCGTCCTCATCCCAGTCACCCTCACCTATCGCCGAATCCTCTGCCAGCGCATGGAGGCGGTCCGCGTTTCGCGTAGCATCGTGTTCATTGGCGATGAAGCCAGCTATCAAGCCTTCCGCGCCGAATGCCAACGACTCGATATGGTGCAGCCCCTCATCTACGCCAGCGTCGATGCCGCCGACCGGCAGTCGCAACTCGCCGCCACCCGCCCCTTCAGTGAAGTCATCGACGGTGCTCTCAGCGGCGACATCTCGGTCGAGGCCATCGTGCTGCGTGAAAGCGCCCGCGAACTCCAACCCGAGGTCTCCCGCAAACTTGTCGAACTCTACTTTGGCGGACTGCCCACCTACACCCTGGAATTGTTTCATCAGGTCTACTGGCGAAAAATCCCGCTCTACCGCCTCAACCAAACCTGGCTCTTCCAAGAGGGATTCCCCATCGCGCGCGAACCCGTCTTTGAACGCCTGAAGCGGGCCACCGACATCGTGCTCGCGTCCGTCGGCATCGCACTCGCCGCTCCCATCGTCCTTGTCGGCGCGATCGCCGTATGGCTCGAGAGCGGACGTCCGATTTTCTTTAAACAGAAACGCATCGGTCGAAATCAGGTCCCTTTCGTCGTCCCAAAACTTCGCTCGATGCGCGTAGGATCAGACAAGGGTGATCTCTACACGCAACCAGGTGACAGCCGCGTCACCCGCGTCGGCCGCTTCCTCCGAGCGACGCGTATCGACGAATTCCCGCAACTCTGGAATGTGCTTCGAGGCGACATGAGCCTCATCGGTCCGCGCGCGGAATGGGATCGCCTCGTTGAAAACTACCAGCGCGAAATTCCGTGCTACCACTTCCGCCACCTCGTCAAACCCGGCATCACCGGGTGGGCGCAGATCAACTACCCTTACGGCGCGAGCACCGAAGACACTCTGCGCAAGCTCGAATACGACCTCTACTACATTCGCCATTTCTCCTTCCGCCTCGATGCCGCGATCATCCTGAAGACGATTCACGTGATGCTCTTTGGCAAAGGTCGCTGACTTCATTTACTGAATACATGGCCCGCAAGAGTTCCTTCGACTACGACTTCCTCGTCCTCGGCGGCGGCAGCGCCGGCTTCAACGCCGCCCGCCTCGCCGTTTCGCTCGGCCTCAAGACCGCCATCGTCGACGGCGCTCGCGAGCTCGGCGGCCTCTGCATCCTGCGCGGCTGCATGCCCTCGAAAACGCTGCTCTACATCGCCGACGTCCTTCACCTCGCGCGCAAGGCTCGCACGTTCGGCCTGAAAATCCCCTCCGCCGAACCCGACATGCGCGCGATCCACGCCCGCAAAAAACGCATCATCGCCGATTTCGCCGATTACCGGCTCAAAGCGCTCGAAAACGGGAAATTCGATCTCATCCGCGCCCACGGGCGCTTCATCGATCCTCACACCATCGAACTCTCTGACGGCCGCTCGGTCCGCGCGAAACACATCCTCATCGCCACCGGTTCCAAACCGTCCATTCCCCCCGTCCCTGGACTCGCCGAAACACCATCGTGGACCAGCGACGAAGTCCTCGATCTGGATTTCGTCCCGAAAAGCGTCCTCGTCCTCGGCGGCGGCATCGTCGCTTGCGAACTCGCCCAGTTCCTCAATCGCATGGGCACGCGGGTCACCCTCGTCCAACGCAGCATCAACATCCTGCGCGACCATTCCGGCGCCGCTTCCGATGTCGTGCAGCAGGCGTTTCGCGACGAAGGCATCGAAATCTTCGCTGGCACCCACCTTCAAAAGGTCTGGCGCGATTCCCGCGGCGTCGCCGTGAAATTCCTCTGCGCCGGCAAGGTCGTCACCCGCCGCGCCGAACATCTCTTCAACGCCCTCGGCCGTTCGCCCAACACCGACGCACTCAATCTTTCCGCCGCCGGCGTGAAAACGCGCATCACCGGCCAGATCGTCATCAACCGCTGGCATCAAACCACCACACCCCACATCTACGCCGCCGGCGACTGCTCCGGTCCGGCCGAAATCGTCCATGTCGCGATTCAACAAGGCGAACTAGTCGCTCGTCACGCCGCCGGTCTCCGGAAGCTCAAACCCGTCGACTACTCGCTTCTGCTCAACGTCGTCTTCACCGATCCGCAGCTCGCCACCATCGGCCTTCTCGAGCGAGATCTTCAACGGAAGAAACGGAAATACCTGGTCGCCTCGTATCCATTTAACGACCACGGCAAATCCATCCTGATGGACGCCAATTACGGTTACGTGAAGGTCATCGCCGAGCCGCGTCGCGGTCGCATTCTCGGCGCCGAAATCGTCGGCAAGGACGCCGGCGAGCTCATCCACGCGTTCAGCGGCCCGCTTGCCATGCGCGCCACCGTCTTCGACCTCCTCCGCGCCCCGTGGTATCATCCCACGCTCGCCGAGATCGTCACTTACCCGCTCGAAGAAATCGCCGAGCAGGTGAAGAAGTAGCGCGACACTTCAGTTCGCGCTTTTCCCCGCCGCGATCTCGAGCAGATCGCGCAACTCCACGCGCTGCTCGTAAAGCGCCTTCCCCACGATCACGCCGTCCAACCGGACGTGACGCTGCGCCAGCTTCGCCAACTCGATCACATCTTCACGTCGGCTCACGCCACCACTCGCGATCACGCGATATTTCCCCGCGTTCAACATCGCTTCCTGCGCCGGATAATTCGGCCCCGTCAGCATTCCGTCCGTCCCAATATCCGTGTGGATGATCGTCGCGACGCCCAACGCATCCATGCGCTTCGCCAGCGCGATCGCACTCATGTCCGATGTCGCCACCCAGCCTTTCACCGCGACCTGACCATTCTTCGCATCGATTCCGACCGCGATCTTCTCTCCAAACGCCTGCACCAACTCGCCGACGAACGCTTCGCTTTCCGCCGCGCGCGTTCCGATCACCACCCGACTCACTCCAAAACCGAGCGCCCGCTCCACCGCTGCACGAGTCCGCAATCCGCCGCCAAGTTGGACTTTCATTCCCAAGGCCGCGATCGCCTGCACCGCCGCCAAATTCTGCGGCTCGCCCGCGAACGCTCCATCGAGATCCACCACGTGAACCCACTCGCTGCCCGCCGCGCGAAACTGTTGCGCAACGTCGGCCGGATTTTCCGCATAGACCGTTTCCTGGTCTGCGCGTCCTTGCGTCAGCCGCACACAGCGGCCGCCTTTGATGTCGATGGCGGGATAAATCGTCATTCGCAAAAACGCTTTGCGCCCACGATGACCGGCGCGAGACTAAAACCATGCCCGACTATCAGGTGCCCGCTTTTCTCGCCGAACTGCTTCACGCACGCTCGCCTTCCGGTTACGAATCCGAAGCGCAGGCCGTCTTCGATCGCCACGTCAAACCGGCTGCCGACGAATACCGCAACGACGCTCTCGGCAACCGCATCGCCACCCTCAATCCCGAGGGCGATCCCGTCCTCATGCTCGCCGGCCACATGGACGAGCTCGGCCTCATCATCACCTACGTCGACAAAGACGGCTTTCTCTACTTCGATACCGTCGGCGGGCACGACCTCAGCGTCATCTCCGGACGCCGCGTCATCATCCAAACGGAAAACGGCCCCGTTATCGGCGTCACCGGCAAACGCGCCATCCACCTCATGGACGAAGAGGACCGCAAGAAGGTCCCAAAGAAGCACGAGATCTGGATCGATATCGGCGTCCGCTCGAAAAAAGAAGCCCTCGAGCGCGTCGCCATTGGCGATGTCGCCACCTACGATCACGAGTTGCAGATGATCAACGGCTCCGTCGGCGCCGCGCGCGCCTTCGACAATAAGGTCGGCGCCTACATCGTCGGCGAAACGCTCCGTCGCCTCGCGAAAGAGAAAAAGCTCGCCGCTAAAATCGTATCCGTCGCGACCTCACAGGAGGAGATCGGCGTGCGCGGCGCGACCACCGCCGCCTATTCCGTCAATCCTCACCTCGCCGTCGCGATCGACGTCGGGCACGCGACCGATCACCCCGATTGCGACAATCGCCGCTTTGGCGAAACCAAACTCGGCGGCGGCCCCATCATCTGCCGCGGCGCCAACATCAATCCGAAGATTTACCAGAAGCTCGTCACCGCTGCCAAAAAAGCGGGCATCCCCTACCAACTCGAAGCCGACCCCCGTCCCACCGGCACGGACGCGCGCGCCATCCAGATGGGACGCGGCGGAGTCGCCACGGGCCTCCTCAGCATCCCGCTGCGCTACATGCACACCCCGAGCGAGGTCGTCGATCTCGAGGACGTCGAACGCTGCGTGAAACTGCTCGTCGAATTCGCGCGCGCCTTGAAAAAAGGCGACTACGCCCACTGGTGATCAGTCGCTCTTCTTCGCGACCACCGGCGTGAGGACGATCTCGAAACTCGCTTGCTGATCGCGTGCGAAGAGCGGCGATAGCTGCTCCAACTCGATCAGCGGCGCGCGCGCACCGCTGAGATACACCTGCGTCACGAAGCCTTCGTCCGGGGTCGACTCGACTCGCCCCGAACTCACTCCCGCCTCCACCCGAATCGTCTCTGCGCCGAGCCTCGCCGTCAGCGGCTGTTGTCGAAATCCGAGTTTTTCCATTTTTCCCACGTGACGCAGCGTGAGTTCCGATCCTTCCGCTCGCACATGCGGCGGTTCGGGAAACGTCCGGACCGGATGATCGCCCCTCCCAAGGTGAAGTTGCACGTAGCCGCGCGGTTCTTCATTCGACGGCTCCGCGCGCACCTCAACCTCGGCCTCGGCCAGCACCTGCACCACGTGAATGATCTGCGCCGCCCGACTACCGCCATCAATGCGCGCATCGCAACGCAACGCGCCGTCCACCCAGCGATAAACTCGCCGCAACCGCGGCCACTCGTCTCCCGTGCTCGGCATCAGCAGTTCTAAACGCGCGCCCTCAACCATCACTTTCTCCGCCGCGCTCGCCTCCCACTCCCGCGGTGGCGGCCAGTTGCGCGACCATTCGGATTGCGGACCCAGCCACACGCGATGCCCGCCCCATTCCGCCGGATTGCTCAAGTCGGGCGGCACATAAAGCAGGTTATCGCTCCCCGAGCGTCCGAAGAAAATCAGCCGCGCGCGATTCACCGACACCACCGCTTCATAATCCCCGGCGGTCGCCACATACGCCCGCTCGCCGTTCCACTGCGTCTCACGCCAATGGGTCTCGTCGGCGCTCGATCCCGCCGCTGACGTAGCAACACCAACCAACGCTGCCGCGACGAAGATCAAAACCTTCATAGCTTCTTCTTTCCACAGTCGTGCGACCCCGCAAGCCATTCCACCTCCGCGCACGACGGGTGAAAACAACCTTCTCGAACACAAGAGCCGGCTGATTCGAAATGAGCGGAGGCTATCCTAAATGGCGCCCACGCTTCGCACCGCATTAAGCCGCGTCCTGTTTCGGCTCGCCTTTGTCGATGCGGCGTAACGTCGGACGCTTTCGTCCATTCACGACGCCCGCATCGATCACGACCTCCGCCACGTCGTCACGTTGCGGCAGATCATACATCACTTCGAGCATCAGATTCTCGAGAATCGAACGCAGCGCACGCGCGCCCGTCTTCAGTTCGATCGCTCGTTGCGCAATCGCGCGAATCGCATCCGTCGTGAGCCGCAGCCGAACGCCGTCCATTGCGAACAGCTTCGAATACTGCTTCACCATCGCGTTCTTCGTGCGCAGCAAAACCTTTTCGAGATCCGCCACCGAAAGCTGATCGAGCACCGAGACCACCGGCAAACGACCGATGAACTCCGGAATCATGCCGAACCGAATCAGATCTTCCGGCGCGAGCGCCTTCATCATCTCCTCCGGCTTGAGCGCCTGTTCCGCCTGCGCGCGAATCGAAGCAAAACCGAGGCTGCGTTGCCCCAAGCGTCGTTGCACCAGCCCTTCCAAACCGACAAACGCACCGCCGCAAATGAAGAGGATGTTCGCCGTGTTGATTTGAACGTATTCCTGGTTCGGATGCTTCCGACCGCCCTGCGGCGGAACGTTGCACGTCGTGCCTTCAAGAATCTTCAACAGCGCCTGCTGCACACCTTCACCAGAAACATCGCGCGTGATGGAAACGTTTTCCGTCTTCCGCCCGATCTTGTCGATTTCATCGATGTAGATGATGCCGCACTCGGCGCGCTTCACGTCGTAGTTCGCATTCTGCAGCAAACGCAGGACGACGTTCTCAACATCTTCGCCAACGTAGCCGGCTTCCGTCAGCGTCGTCGCATCCGAAATCGCAAACGGCACATCGAGGATCTTCGCGAGCGTGCGCGCGAGCAGTGTCTTGCCCGAGCCTGTCGGCCCCACGAGCAGGATGTTGCTCTTCTCGACGTCGACGTCGTTGAACTCCGGCGACAGCGCCAGCGACTCCTTGCCGGACTGGCCGGAGTCAAACATCAGCCGCTTGTAATGGTTATAGACCGCGACCGATAGAACCTTCTTCGCGTGATCCTGACCGATGACGAAATCGTCGAGCGTGCGCTTAATCTCCGACGGCTTCACCAGCCGCACCGGAGGACGCGTGTCGGCCGTGGGCGCCTTTACTTCGCGATCGATGATCGTCTTGCAGACGTTGACACACGAATCGCAGATATAAACACCGGGACCGGCGATGATCTTCTTCACCTCAGCCTGCGACTTCCCGCAGAACGAGCAAAGGGTCATGCGGGACGATTTAGCCATGGGAACAAGATGTTCGGCTGCGCGAGCGAGTCGAGGGTCTAGACCTTTTTAACCAGTTCTTCAGGCGGCGGCGGTCACGCCAAGCGCCTGAGCCTCACGCGTCGACTCGACGACGTGGTCAACGATCCCATACTCCTTCGCCTCGTAGGCGCTGAGGTAGTAATCGCGGTCAGAATCCTTTTCGACCTGCGCGACATTCTTTCCCGTATGCTTCGCGATGGTCTCGTTCAACGTCTTGCGCCAGCGGAGGATCTCTCGCGCTGCGATTGCAATATCAGCCGCCTGTCCACCAGCGCCGCCGCTCGGTTGATGAATCATCACTCGGCTGTTCGGCAGTGCGAAACGTTTTCCTTTCGTCCCCGCCGCGAGGAGCACCGTGCTCATGCTGGCGGCCATGCCGACGCAGTAGGTAACGATATCGCATTGCAGGAAGTTCATCGTGTCATAGATAGCCATGCCACCTGTGACGACGCCGCCCGGGGAATTGATGTAGAGCTGGATGTCCTTCTTGGGATCCTCCATCTGCAGGAAGAACATCTGGGCGATCACGAGATTCGCCACCGTGTCATCGATCGGCGTGCCGATGAAGATGATGCGGTCCTTGAGGAGGCGGGAATAGATGTCCATCGACCGCTCTCCGCGGCCGGTATTCTCCAAGACGATAGGAACGTAGTAGCTCACAGTGGTGATGGTATATCGGCAGTTAAGCCTTCGGCTGAACTGTCGCCACCGTAGCCTTGGAGACGAGGAAATCAATCGCCTTGTCGAAAATGATCGATTGCTGCACCGCGCGCAGCTGTTCGCGATCGCTGCTCAACGCCTTCACGAGCTTGTCCGGCTTTTGCTGCGTGCGCATCGCTTCGCGATAGATGAACGAATCGATGTCGCGCTCCTCGACCTGGATCTTCTCGGCCTCGGCGATCTTCGCCAAAATCAGCTGCAGCTTGATCCGTTTTTCGGCCGCTTTGCGCGCGCCGTCGAAGAGCTCCTTCTTTCCTTTCTCAAACTCTTCCTGCGGCACACCGCGACGCATGTTCTCTTCGATGAACTGCCGCAGCACCGACTGCGTTTCGTTTTCGACGAGCGACTCTGGCACCGGGAAGTCCACCTTCGCCGCCAGCGCATCCGAGACTTGGCGACGCTGCTCCGCGCGATTGCGCGACTCCTTCTGCATCTTCAGCTGATTGCGCACCGCGTTCTTCAACGCGTCCAGGTTGTCGACCCGGTTCGCTTGGAAGAAAGCGTCGTCGAGCGGCGGCAGCACGCGCTCGCGAATCTCCTGCACCTCCACCGCATAGGTCGCTGTCTTGCCCGCCAGCGCCGGCACCGCCGCGAAGTCGGCCGGGAACGTAATCGTCACGTCCTTCTTGTCGCCCGGTTTTAACCCGGCGAGCTGCGTGCCGAGTCCCGGAATCACGCCTTCGTTTTCGCCTTCCACTTCCTCCCACGTCTGCGGGACTTTGCCGTAAATCTGCTTATCCGGCGCTAGCTCGGTGATCGGCTTGCCCTCGATAGTGCCTTCGTAGGCCAACTTCACATAATCGCTCTTCGCCGCGGGCCGATCCGCCACCTTGAACTCCGCTCGTTCCGCGCGCATTCCTTCGATCACTTGGTCGACATCCGCGTCTGTCGGATCGCTCGGCGCCACCTCCGTCGGCAGGCCGACATACTCCGGCAAGGCGAAGTCCGGCCGCACGTCCAAAGTGATCGTCACCGTCACAGGCTGGCCGGTTTTGATTTCGCCCGGCTCCACATTCACGATGTTCAACACGTCGAGCTTCTGCTGTTCGAGGCCGTCGCGATACGTTTTCGCCACCACCTTCTGCTTGAACTCGTCCCCGATCTCCTTCGCGAAACGCTTCGCCACCACGGAGGCCGGCGCCTTGCCCGGACGAAAACCAGGAATGCGCGCGAGCTGGGTATACTCCTTTACGACGTCCTGATGAACGGTGTCGACTTCGCCGGATTCCAGCGTGACGACGAGGCTTTTACGGGTGTCGGAGAGGCTATTCAGTTGAACGTTCACGGAAGTGTAAGAGCGGTGTTAAGACAGAGAATTGGCCACGGTAGATCGCGCCCGCAGCCGGTCAATGCCCGATTCTGGAGGCATTCCGCCTTCTGCGCGCTTGCAGAGTCGAAGCGCGGACCGTTGGGTGGCGGGAAATCGAAACATGCCCAGCCTTCGCGAACTCCTCGCCGCGCACGATTCGCTGCTGCTCATCGATGCAGCCTCTGCAGTTATCCAAGTCGGTTGGCTCGAGCCTCAACCGAACTCCCCGACCGGCTTCGCCGCGCGCTGGGAATCTCGCGCCGAGGAAGCCGGGATCGGCCTGTTTCGCGCACTGGAAGCGCTCAACGCGAAACCCGCCGAAGCCGGGGCCTTCGCATTTTGCGACGGCCCCGGATCCATCCTCGGGATTCGCACCACCGCGGTCGCACTACGCAGCTGGCAAGTGCTTCATTCCCGCCCCGCATTCGCTTTCCACAGCCTCAGCCTCGTCGCCCATGCACTCGGCCGTCATGAACTCACGATCATCGCCGACGCCCGTCGGGACACCTGGCACTCCGTTTCTCTCGACCAGAAATTGCGGCGCGTGCCCACCGCGGAACTCACCGGCGAACTGGTGATGCCGGAAAACTTTCGGCACTGGTCGCAACTTCCCGCCCGCGTTCGTCTCACGCCCTACTCGCTCGGCGAACTTCTTCCGCGCGCGATCGAAGCCGATCTTTTCCGCGCCGTTGACGCGCCCGACGCATTTCTGCACGAAGAGCCGAGCTACGTGACATGGACGCCGCAAATCCACCGCGCTCCATGATGCCGCATCACGCCGCCCCGCCCCTGCGCTGCTGGGCCGAGATCGATCTCGCCGCTCTCGAGCGCAACCTGCGCCTGATTCGCGCCACCCTTCCTGCGCACATGCGCTACGTTGCCGTGATCAAGGCCGACGCCTACGGCCACGGCCTGCATCAAACGGCCGCGCGCCTCATGCACGCCGGCGCCGACTTGTTCGCGGTTGCCAATGTCTCCGAAGCCGCTGCCTTGCGCGAACTCGGCCCCGGCTGGCCGATCCTGCTGCTCAGCCCGCTCCTCCCCGAGGAAGACCGCTACCTCGCGGACTACGACCTCACCCCGACCGTTTCCTGCGAAGACGAAGTCCAACGCTTCAACGAAGTCGGCCGGCTCGCCGGACGCCCGGTCTCGGTCCACATGAAAATCGACACCGGCATGGGCCGTCTCGGCGTGTGGCACGAAAACGCCCCCGCGCTCCATTCCGCCATCGTCGCCGCGCCGCATTTGAAACTCGCCGGAGTGTTCACCCACTTCGCCGCACCCGACGACGTTGCTTTCACCGCCGAACAACGCCGTCGCTTCCTCGCCGCCCTCGCCGCCTGCCCCGGCCTCGCGCTCGACCGCATCTTCGTCCACGCCGACAACAGCGAAGGCATCGAAACGCTTCCCGGATCGAGCCCCTTCAACGCCGTTCGGATCGGTCTCCTCCAATTCGGAATTCTCCCGCATCCGAATTCGCTCCTCGCTCAAGTCCGCACCGAGCCTGTATTCAGTTTTCGGACACGCGTGGGTCTGGTGAAAACGCTCCCCGCCGGCCAGACCATCAGCTATGGCCGCACTCATACGCTTTCACGCGATACTCGCATCGCCATCCTCTGCGCCGGCTACGCGGACGGAATTCCCCGCTCCATGAGCAACCGCGCCCAAGTGCTCATCCGCGGTCAACGCTGCCCGTTTTTAGGACGCGTAACCATGGACCAGACCATCATAGACGTGACACAAGTTGACAAAGTCCGATGCGGAGATGAAGCCGTCCTGGTAGGTGCTCAACTCGGCGCCTCGCTCTCCATCGCCGAGTTTAGCAGTTGGGCCGATACCATCCCTTGGGAAACTTTGTGTTCCATCACTAAACGCGTGCCACGCATCTATCGGACTGCGCTGGGTATCTAAGTCCCGCGATATGGGCGGATGTGTAAATCTCTCTTGAATAAGTGGTCAACAGGGGGGGCAACGAATCACGCCTAGGGTGATCCCCCTAAATTCCCATTGACCTTCCTGGGGCGTTCGCTTGTGTGGCCGTGCTCCAGCCAATGCCCCTCGCCTATCCTGAGATTTCACCGGCCCTCTGGCCGCTGTGTCGTGGAACAAATGCCAAGCGCATCCGGGGACTGATCGCGGGAGTGCTGGCAGCTTGCGTTTCGGCCGTGTCCGTCGCGCAAACGACGCTGTATTGGGACGCCAATGGTGTCAGCTCTGGCACAGGCGGAAGCGGGAATTGGAATACAGCTAGCAGCCTGTGGAGAAGCGGGTCAACCGGAGGATCCCTAGTAGCTTGGAACAACTCCAATACCTCGGGAAATCCCGCGGATTATGCCGTATTTGGAGGCACAGCGGGCACTGTTACCTTGACGACAGGGATCACCGTTCGCCGCATCACGTTTTCGACCAGCAACTATTTGATCAAGGAAAACACGTTGACCTTGGTGAACGACGGCATCGTCGAGACCGGTTCATTCAACGCTACGATCAGCAGCACGATTGCCGGTTCGGTGGGGCTTTCGAAATCGGGAACTGGGACACTGACGCTCAGCGGTGCTAACACCTACACCGGCACCACGACCCTCTCTACCGGCACGCTGGCGCTCGGCCACAACTCCGCGCTCGGTTCATCCACGCTCGCTTTAGCCGGAGGCACCCTCTCCGCGTTCGACGGCGCACGCGCTATTTCGAACAACGTCACCCTGAGCGCCAATTCCACCATTAGTGGCACATTGAACCTAAGCCTGAACGGCACCCTCACCAACTCGGGTGGCAACCGCACGCTCACCGTCAACAACACCGGCGCAACCACGCTCTCGAACATCAATCTGTCCAACAACAACATCGCCCGCACGCTCACCATCAGCGGCACCGGCAACACGACCGTGTCCGGCATCATCGCAAACGGCGGCACCGGCGCGGGCATCCTCGCCAAGAGCGGCAACGGCACCCTCACCCTGTCGGGTAGCAACACCTACACCGGCGGCACCACGCTCACCGCCGGCACGCTTGCAATCGGCCACAACAACGCCCTTGGCACCGGCGCCCTCTCCTTAAACGGCGGCACCCTCACCGCGAGCGGCTCACGCAGCATTAGCAACGCCATCACCCTTGGTGGCAACGCAACCATCGGCGGCTCTGGCAACCTCTCGGTCAGCGGCACCTTCACCAACTCCGGCGCCAACCGCACGCTCACGGTCAACAACACCGGCGCAACCACGCTCTCGAACATCAATCTGTCGAACAACAACACCGCCCGCACGCTCACCATCAACGGCACCGGCAACACAACCGTGTCCGGCACCATCGCAAACGGCGGCAGCGGCGCAGGGCGCCTCACCAAGAGTGGCAACGGCACCCTCACTCTCACCGGCGCCAACACTTACACCGGAGTCACGACGGTTAGCGGCGGCACGCTACAAATCGGAGCCGGCGGCACCACCGGATCCGTCGCAAGCACCAGCATCGTCAACAACGCCGCACTGGTCTTCAACCGCTCGAACGATCTCACGTATAGCGGTGTCGTTTCCGGAACAGGCAGCCTCACCAAAGCCGGCAACGGAACACTTACACTGTCGGGCGCCAACACCTACACGGGCGACACCATCGTCAACGCCGGTATCCTCCAGACTTCCGGCAGCAATCGCATCGCCGACGGCTCAAACCTCAACATCGGCGCCGCTGGCACCTTCCAGTTCAACTGGGGAAGCAACAGCGAAACTGTGGGAGCACTCTCCGGTTCGGGCACGCTTTCTCTGCGCGGCAGCACCTTCACGACCTCCACTTCCGCTAACACCGAATTTTCCGGCACGATCAGCGACTCCTACGGGGTGTTCCGTAAAGCTGGAACCGGCAACCTCACCCTCTCAGGTAACAACACCTATTCGGGCATCACCTATATCGACGGAGGCACACTAATCGCCGCCAGTAACACCGCCCTCGGCTCTGCCACGTCGAACAACGTGATAGCGAACAATGCCACCCTCGCGCTTCAAGGAGGCATCACCCTCACGGAGAACAGTTTCTCTGTCCAAGGCACCGGTGACGGCGGCGTGGGCGCCATCTACAACATCTCCGGCAACAACACCCTCACCGCCACCCTCAATCTCGCCGCAGCCACCACGATCGGTTCCGCCGGAGGCACACTTTCACTGGGCGGACTCGCGTTGGGCTCGAATCTCACGTTCGCCGGAAACGGAAATTTCGCGTCCAACGGCGCTGTCACCGGAACTGGGACACTGATCAAGAACGGCACCGGATCCCTCACCCTTTCCGGCGCTAACGCCAACTCCTACGGCGCTACAAACCTTGCCGACGGCACCATCATCCTCGGGAAATCCGACGGCATAAGCGCGCTGGGGCATGGCGCTATTACGATCGGCGACGGCACCGGCAGCGCAGGCTCCGCCGTCGTCCAGCTCGCAGCCAACAACCAAATCGTCGATCACGCTCCTTCCATCACGTTCAACAGCGACGGTCGCCTCGACCTGAACGGCTATAGCGAAACCCTGAACGTGATTTCCGGATCGAGTGGTCAGATCTCGCTCGGCGGCGGCAATCTCACCCTCGGAATCAACTCTGGCTCCTCCACGTTCGGCGGAAGCATCACGGGCGCTGGCACCTTCACGAAAGTCGGCAGCGGAGTCGTCACACTTTCCGGAGCTAACAACTACACCGCTTCCACGGTGATCTCCGCCGGCACTCTCCGCGCCGGTGCTGCCAATACCTTTTCCTCCGGCTCCGCCTTCTCTCTCGCCAACACCAATGGTGCCATCCTCGACCTCAATGGATTCAATCAATCCATCAGCTCTCTCAGCGGCGGTGGTTCCTCGGGTGGCAATGTCACCCTCGGATCGGCTTCACTTACCGTCGGCGGCGACAACTCAGATACCACGTTCGGAGGAGTGATCTCCGGATCTGGCAGCGTGACCAAGACCGGTGCAGGAACTCTCACCCTAAGCGGCAATAACACCTACACCGGCCCGACCACCATCACCGGCGGCGTCCTCCAGATTGGCAACGGCGGAACCACCGGCTCCATCGCGAGCACCAGCATCGTTAACAACGCCACCCTCGCCTTTAACCGGTCCAACGCGCTCGCCTACTCCGGCACGATCTCCGGCACCGGTTCGCTGCTCAAAACCGGCGCGGGCACTCTCACTCTTTCCGGCTCCAACACTTTCTCCGGCGGCGTCACCGTCAATCAAGGCACCCTCCTCGCGATCGGCACCACGTCCGAAGGCGGCTTCAAAGCTCTCGGCAATTACAACTCGGTCGTCGTCCCTACGACCGTCGTCACGGTCAATAACGGCGCCACCCTCGCCGTCCAGAACATGACCCCCGGCTCCCTCCCACCCGCCACCCAAACCACGCAGCTCCTCAACATCTCCCTTAGTGGAACCGGCGCTGACGGCGGTGGTGCGCTTCAAAGTCTCGGCGGCCGCAACACTTGGCTCGGCAACATCTCCCTCGCCGGCAACACCACCATCCAAAATCACCTCGGCGGCAACGATAACACCCTCTTCCTCGGGCCTTACGTCGCAATTTCCCCGACCGCGGTCGAGCTCAACCACAACGCCCTTACCTTCATCGGCGCCGGTGACGTCTACATCAGCAGCGCCCTGGGCAAGAGCACCGGCGACACCGGCAGCCTCAACATCAACCTCGCCAACGGCGGCTACGGCACCGGCGTAAACAGCATCACCCTCGCCGGTCCGCAAAACTTCTACACCGGCGCCACGAACGTCGACAACGGCTGGCTGCGCATGATGATCGATGCCGGCAACCACCCCAACGCCGGCATCCTCGGTTCCCTCACCATTGGCGACGGTATCGGCGCCGCGAATACCGCCGTCCTCAGCAATTACTACATCGAGCAGATCGCCGACAACGTCGCCGTAACCATCAAGTCCGACGGCCTACTCGATCTCGCCACCGGCAGCGTCAACGAAACGCTTTCCGACATCACCCTCCAGGGCGGCCGCATCACCACCGGCACCGGCAACCTCTACATGACCGGCTCCATCGCCGCTCAAACCGCCGCCACGTCCACCATCGATGGCAACATCGGCATGCTCAACTCCGGCGGCGGCCCGGCGCGCATCTTCTCCGTCGACGCCGGCAGCACCCTGCTCGTCAACGCCAAGCTCTTCGGCGGCGACTACAACAAGACGGGCGACGGCCGCATGATCGTCACCTCTGACAGCCTCTCCTCCGGCTACAACGGTCTCACCACAGTCCAGGGCGGCACCCTCACGCTCCGCAACAGCGGCGCTCTCGGTCAGCACGCCATCGGCGCAGCCTCCAGCGGCACTGTCGTTCAAAGCGGCGCCACTCTCCAACTCGATGGCACCGGCAGCAATCTCAACATCCAATATGAAGCGCTGACCCTCGCCGGCTCCGGCTACAACAACCAGGGAGCCCTCAACAGCCTCGCCGGCACCAACACCTGGACCAACGCCTCCATCACCCTTTCCGATTCCGCCACGATTAAAACCGACGCCGGCACCTTCTCGATCGGCGGCCGCATCGGTTCTTCCGCCAGCGCAGGCCAGACACAAACCCTCACCGTCACCGGCTCGGGCAACACCAACATCACGGGCTCGATCAAGGACCACACCGGCCCGGCCCCCAACTACAACGACCTTCACACCGGCACGCTCGCACTCACCAAGAACGGTTCCGGCACCCTCACCCTTTCCGGCGCCAACACCTTCAGCGGCGCCATCAACATCAACCAAGGCACCCTCGCGGTCACCGCCACCAACGTCCTCGGCGCTCAGACCAACGCCGTCACCGTCCAATCCGGCGCTACCTTCTCCCTCTCCGGCGGTAACAATTACACGAATACCATCGGCCGCCTCGAAGGCACCGGCCTCGTGAGCATCGCGTCCGCCACCGTCCTCAAGGTCAACAACACCACCGCCAACACCTTCGACGGCCGCCTCTCCGGCCAAGGCCTCTTCGACAAGGTTGGCTCCGGCACTTTCACCTTTTCCTCCACCGCCAACACCGACGCGTTTCACTTCGACGGCACCGTCCGGCTTTCCAACGGCACCCTCGAATTCGCCGGCGGCTCCGGTGTGCTGAATAATTCGACCGACGCTCTTTTTATCAACACCCTCGAGCTCACCGGCGGCACCCTCCTTCTGTCCGAAGCGTTCATCAACATCGGCACGCTCAACATCACTGGCGACACCATCCTCGACTTCGGCGCCACCGGCCACTCGATCCTCAACGCCGACAATATCTACATCGCCGCCGGCAAGACCCTCCTCATCCGCAACTGGACCAGCGAAGTCGACTTCCTCTTTGCCAACTCCGACTTCCGCCAAACTGACGGCGGCGGCACCATCGCCCTCTTCAATCAGATCGGCACCCATCCCCAAAACCAGGTCCACTTCGAAGGCGACCCGCAGTCCCCCGATGGCAGCCATACCACTTGGATCAATTACGACTACGACGGCTTCACGAACTGGGAAATCCGTCCCATCCCCGAGCCTTCCACCTACGGCGCGATCCTGACCGCCTCCTCTCTCGCCTTCCTCCTTTACCGCCGCTCGCGGAAAGCAAAGTCGAAGTCCTGATCCCGATCGAGACCGACGTCAGCGTCGGCCTAATTCGAGTGTAGCGAAGAATCCACTACACCCTGCGACAATGCAGCGCCAGCCTTCGGGCCTCAGCGCCTCTTCCCTCGCACCGCCGCCGCCTTCTTCCGCGCTCCGCCGCCATACCCCGTCGGTGTCTTCGCCGGCTTCCGATAATCGCCCGTCTTCAATGCATTGATCTGATCTCGCAGCACCGCCGCGCGCTCGAACTCCAAACGACTCGCCGCCTCCTGCATCTCGTCTTCCAACTCCGCGATCACCGCGGCCACATCGTCCGAGTTTTCCGCCACCGCCGCCTCCCCGCGTTCGCCCGTCCCGTCGTAAACGTGCAGGCTCGACTGCGCCGCGCGCTTCACACTCCGGGGCGTGATCCCGTGCTCCAGGTTATACGCGAGCTGTTTTTCGCGCCGATACTTCACCGTCTCCACCGTGCGCCGGATCGATTCCGTAATGTTATCGGCGTAAAAAATCACGCGGCCTTTTTCGTGCCGCGCGGCCCGCCCCGCCGTTTGCACCAAACTGGTCTCGCTGCGCAGGAATCCTTCCTTGTCCGCATCTAAAATCGCCACGAGCGCCACCTCCGGCAAATCCAGTCCTTCGCGCAGCAAATTGATTCCGATCAACACGTCGAAATTTCCCAGCCGCAGGTTCCGCAAGATCTCCACTCGCTCGATCGCGTCGATGTCGGAGTGCAAATACTCCACCCGAATCTTCGCATCGCGCAGGTAACTCGTCAGATCCTCGGACAAACGTTTCGTCAACGTCGTCACCAACACCCGCTCGCCCGCCGCCGTGGCCGCCTTGATCTCGCCGATCAAATTCTCGACCTGGTTCTTCGTCGGCCGAATCGAAATCTCCGGATCGAGCAATCCGGTCGGCCGCACCAGCTGCTCCGCGATCACCGCCGACCGCTTCAATTCGAATTCTGCCGGCGTCGCCGACACATACAGCGTCTGCCCCGTGATCTGCTCGAACTCATCGAAGGTCTGCGGGCGATTATCCAACGCGGACGGCAGCCGAAATCCAAAGTTCACCAGATTCTCTTTCCGCGCCCGGTCGCCATTCGACATCCCGCCAATCTGCGGCACCGTCGCGTGACTCTCGTCGATCATCAGCAGGAAATCCTGCGGAAAGAAATCGATCAGGCAAAACGGGCGCTCGCCGGCCTTTCGCCCCGTGAGATGCCGCGAGTAATTTTCGATGCCATTGCAGAATCCCATCTCCTGCAGCATCTCCAAATCGTAGTTGGTCCGCATCCGAATCCGCTGCGCTTCGAGATAAAGCCCCTTCCCTTCGAAATACGCCACCCGCTCCTCGAGCTCCGCCTTGATCGCGCGAATCGCCGGATCCAGCTTGCCTCGCGAGGTCACGTATTGGTTCGCCGGATATAAATCGAAATGGTTCAGCGTGCGCAGCACCTGTCCCGTGGTCGGATCGAACTCGCTGATCCCTTCCACTTCGTCACCGAAAAATTCCACTCGCAATCCGTGTTCGAGATACGCGGGCATCACATCCACCACGTCGCCGCGCACCCGAAACGTTCCCCGCTTCAAATCGTAGTCGTTGCGATCGTAGATATTGTCCACGAGTCGCTCGAGAAACCGGTTTCTCCCCAACTGCGCCCCGCGCTGAATCGGAATTCGCAACTCCGTGAATTCCTGCGGCGAGCCCAATCCGTAAATACACGACACGCTCGCCACCACGATCACGTCGCGCCGCGAGACGAGCGAGCTCGTCGTCGCCATCCGCAGCCGCTCGATCTCCTCGTTGATCGAGGAATCTTTCTCGATGTAGGTATCGCTCGAGGCGATGTAAGCCTCGGGCTGATAGTAGTCGTAATAGCTGACGAAATACTCGACCGCGTTCTCCGGGAAGAAATTCTTGAACTCCGAATAAAGCTGCGCCGCGAGGGTCTTGTTGTGCGAGATGATCAACGTCGGCCGCTCGCACTTCGCGATCACGTTAGCCATCGTGAAGGTCTTGCCCGAGCCCGTGACCCCCAAGAGCGTCTGGTATTTGTTCCCCGCCTCGATTGACGCGACGAGTTTCTCGATCGCCTGAGGCTGATCTCCCGTGGGCTGGTAGTCGGCGTTGAGCTTGAAAAGCATGCAGCCCGCACCGTGCTGCGGATAGGCCGGGTTTTCAACCCGCCCTTTTCCAACTCACACCGCCGCCGCCCGCCGCGAACGCCACCGGCGCGCTCCCGCTTGCACCAGCACCGCGCCCGCCAGATACACGCCCGCCGCGATCACGATCCATCCGCGCCCCAGACGCCATGTCTCGCGCACGCGATGCCACACGCTCGCTCGTCGCTGGTCCTCCGCGCGCACGATCGCATCGAGCGTCGCCCGCTCCGCCTCCAAGGTCTCCGTTTCCCAACGCAGCCGCTGCAACTCCTGCTGCAAGGTCGACGCTTTCGCCGTCGCCTCGACGTGCATCGCTTCCATCTTCGCCAGCCGCTCCCGGTTCAACCGCTGCTGCTCGCGATTCCCGCCAAACCAGCTCCAGGTGCTCGTCAGGCTCTTCAACTCCCCGACCACTTTCTCCGCCCGCAACGCCCGCTCCTGCTCCGGCGGCAGTTCCACCTCGAGCTGCTCGATCCTTTGCCGCGCACTCGCGATCTTTTCGTCGACCATCGCCCGCTGCATGCGCGCGCCTTGCTCTTCCTTCATCTTCCCCCGGTCGCTCGCCAACAGCCAGCCGCCGAGCGCTACCGCCACAATCCCCACGCCCAACGCCGCCGCCGGCGCAAACGACGCCACGCGAAGAATCGATCGATGCAGAGTCAGCGCGAACATGAGTCGATGGTTTATGACAATTGCTAAACCTCTTTCGTCGTCCCAAGTTCCCGCAAAGCACCCGGTTCGCCTCACCGCGTTTCGTCAACGTCGCCATGTCCAAAGTCATCGTTTCGACCCTCTACGAATCCGACGTCTTCAAGATGGCTTGCCGCCAGTTCGATAAAGCCGCCGACGCCATCAATCTCCCCGAGAACCTTCGCGATCGCACCAAATACCCGCGCCGCTGCCTCGCCGTCGCTCTTCCGATCCGTCGCGACGACGGCAGCATCACCGTCTTCGAAGGCTACCGCGTTCAACACAATCTCTCCACCGGCCCTTCGAAAGGCGGTATCCGGTTCTCTCTCAACGTCACCATCGGCGAGGTCGCCGCGCTCGCGATGTGGATGAGTTGGAAATGTTCCCTCGTCGGTCTGCCTTACGGCGGAGCCAAGGGCGGCGTGATCGTCGACCCGCGTCAGCTTTCCGAAGCCGAACTGGAGCGGCTCTCCCGTCGCTACATGCAGGAGATCGCTTCTTTCATCGGTCCTCACATCGACGTGCCCGCGCCCGACATGGGCACGAACGAAAAGGTCATGGGTTGGATGATGGACACTTACTCCAACCACGTCGGCCACAACTCCCCCGCCATCGTCACCGGCAAACCCATCTCGCTCGGCGGCTCTCAAGGCCGTCGCGAAGCCACCGGCGCCGGCGTCGCTTACCTCGCCAAGCGCTATCTCGAAGATCTCAACATCGCGCCCTCCCACGCCACTGCCGTTGTGCAGGGTTTTGGCAACGTCGGCAGCGAAGCCGCTCTCGCGCTTCAAAACTACGGCGTCCGCGTCATCGGCATTTCCGATTACACCGGCGGCATCCACAACGCGCGCGGCATCGATATCACCAAGGCGCTCGCTTACATCCGCTCCGAAGGAACACTCCGCGATTTCGGCGGCGGCGACGCGATTACCAACGAACAGCTCCTCGAACTCGAGTGCACCGTTCTCGCTCCTTGCGCCCTCGAACGCGTCATCACCGCCGACAACGCCGCCCGTCTCCGCTGTCGCATTCTCGCCGAGGGCGCCAACGGTCCCACCACCAACGGCGCCGATCGCATTCTCGAACAGCGCGATGACATCGAGCTTATCCCCGACGTGCTCTGCAATTCCGGCGGCGTCATCGTCTCCTACTTCGAGTGGCTGCAGAATCTGCAGAACTTCTATTGGACGCGCGACGAGGTGCTCTCGAAGCTTTTCGCCATCCTCGATCGCGCGAAAGAGTCCGTCGACTACCAGCAGCGAAAGTTCAAATTCAGCCGACGGCTCGCCGCGCTTACACTCGGAATCCAACGCGTCGCCGACGCGAAATCCGCACGCGGACTTTTTCCGTGATCGTCGCGCGACGTTCCTCCGCGCTCCAAAATTCCGGCACTCGGTCCTGTATCCGAATTTCCCCTATTCGCGAAACGGCACTCTGACAATTTAGTCATTTTGCCCGATCCGCGCGTAAGCTGTCGGCAATTTGCACGCCGCGAAAAGAGCGGCGTTCGCTCGACGAAAAAGCCGCTGCTGATTTCTCGGCACTTATGCACGCACCGGCCGTGGCATGATCATGGCTTGACGCTTCGTCGCGCCTCAACGCTGCGCCGCCGAACAAATCGCTGGCGCCGCATACAATGCTTCCGCGCGCGCTCCCCCGCGAAAATTTATGTCATCACCACATTCTCCCTCGATTTCGTTTTCCGCTCTTCCCGCGCTCACGGATAATTCCCAGCGACGAACGACGCGCCGGACGATCGACTCGCGCTCCGCCTGGCCCCAGTCCGCACTCGCACAAACCGCACCGATCATCGCGCTTTGCCACTTGAGCTGGGATTGGGTCTGGCAGCGGCCGCAACAATATCTCTCCCGCTTCGCCCGCACGCATCGCGTCCTCTTCGTCGAAACGTATTGCAGCGATGTCCCCGCCACTCGCGTCGATCTTCGCTCCGCCGCCGGTCATCCCAACGTCACGATCTGCGCGATGCATCTGCCGGCCTCACGCTGGTCCGATGGACAATTCATCGATCGCGAGCGACGTCGCGCGCTCCGACGCACCTTGGCGAATCAGCTGCAGGGCCAGTTCGACGACGCCATCCTCTGGTTCAACGATCCCATGGCCGTCACCGCTTTCGCCGGTCATCTCGACGAAGCCCTCATCGTCTACGACTGCATGGACGAACTTTCGCAGTTCAAAGGCGCGCCGCCGGCGCTGCTCGAACGCGAACGCGACCTCCTTCAAGTCGCCGACGTCGTTTTCTGCGGCGGCCGCAAGATGCGCGATCGCCGTCTCCGCTTTAACTCCAACTCCCATTTCTACGGCACCGGCGTCGATACCCGTCACTTCGGCACCGCGCTTAAGGAAGAAACGTCCGTGCCCGTCGAAATCGCCGAGCTCGGCGGCCCTGTGCTCGGATACTTCGGCGTCGTCGACGAGCGCATCGACTACGATCTTCTCGCCGCCCTCGCGGACGCTGATCCGAAATGGCACGTCGTGATGATCGGGCCGTTCTGCAAAGTGGATCCCACCCAGTTTCCGCAACGTCCCAATCTCCACTGGCTCGGCGGACGTCCGTATGCCGAGCTCCCCGCTTTCACCAAAGGCTTCTCCGTCGCGCTCATGCCGTTCGCGCTCAACGAGGCCACCGAATACATCAATCCCACCAAAGCGCTCGAATACATGGCCGCCGGCCGCCCCGTCGTTTCCACCGCACTCGACGAAGTGAAATCCAACTTCAGCAGCGTCGCTCGCATCGCGAAATCCCACGAACAGTTCATTTCGCTCTGCCGCCGGGAAGTTGAATCGCCTTCCCAAACCCGCATCGCTCGCGGTCTTCGTCTCGCCGCCGAAAACACGTGGGAAGCGAATGTCGAAAAAATGGAAGCGCACATCGCCACCGCCTTCGCCGAGCGCCGCGAAACCGCCGCTTCCACCGAACCTGCACCCGTCGTCCCTTTTGTCGGCAACCAAACCGCGTATGTTTGATTATCTCATCGTCGGTGCCGGTTTCGCCGGCAGCGTTCTCGCCGAAAGACTCGCCCGCGGACAAAACAAGAAGGTGCTCCTGATCGATCGTCGCCCTCACATCGGGGGCAACGCCTACGATTGCCACGATCAGCACGGTATCCTGATCCACAAATACGGCCCGCACATCTTCCACACGAACTCCGCCGAGATCTTCAACTACCTCTCGCGGTTCACCGAATGGCGGCAGTATCAGCATCGCGTTCGCGCGATGGTCGACGGGCGCTTGCTGCCCATTCCCATCAATCTCGATACCGTCAACGAGCTCTACGGCCTCGACCTTACTCCGGACGGAATGAAGCAGTATCTCGCTTCCGTCGCGGAAAAGAAAGAACGCATCCTCACCTCCGAGGACGTCGTGGTGAACGGGGTCGGTCGCGAACTCTACGAAAAGTTTTTCCGCAACTACACCCGTAAACAATGGGGCCTCGATCCTTCCGAACTCGACGCCCAGGTCACCGCCCGCGTTCCCGTCCGTTTCAACCGTGACGACCGCTATTTCACGGACGCCTACCAGGCGATGCCCGCGCGGGGGTTCACTCACATGTTCGGCAACATGCTCGATCATCCGAACATCAAAATCATGCTCAACGCCGACTACCGCGAGGTTCGCGAGGAGGTCACGTTCGACCAGCTAATCTTCACCGGCCCCATCGACGAATACTTCGAGTATCGCTTCGGCCCGCTCCCGTATCGCTGCCTCGAATTCAAACACGAAACGCACCACAAGCCGGTCTTCCAATCCGCTCCCGTGGTGAATTACCCGAACGAATACTCCTACACGCGAGTGACCGAATTCAAATACCTGACCGGACAAGAGCATCCGCTCACGAGCATCGTTTACGAATTTCCGCGCGCGGAGGGCGACCCGTATTATCCCATCCCGCGCGCCGACAACGCCGCCCTCTACAAGCGTTACCAGGCGCTCGCCGAGGAAACGCCCGATGTTCATTTCGTCGGCCGTCTTGGCACCTATCGCTACTACAACATGGATCAGGTCGTCGGTCAGGCCCTCACCCTCTACACCAAGCTTTCGAAATCCACCCGCACCGAAGCGCTCGCTTCGGCGTGAACCGTTTCCGCTTGTGCCAGTCTAGTAGGGCGGGTTTTCCCACCCGTCTTCTTTTCCGTTACGTTCTTCCTTTCATTCTGAGCGCAGCGACGAATCCACGTTCGCGCCCGCCAGCACGCTAAGCGCCTTCAGCGCCTGCTCGGGATGATGCCGATGCCGCATCGCGGCGCGTCACCTTCTTCTGCGTTCCCATGTTTCCCTGCTCCGCGATTCCTCGTCCCGAATATCCGCGCCCCGACCGTCAACGCGGGCTCGTCGAAGGCACCGACTGGCTGAACCTCAACGGTCCCTGGCAATTCCGCTTCGACCCGCAGCGCCGCGGCCTCGACGAACAATGGTTCTCCGCCACCGGTCCCGACTGGCGCGAACAAATCATGGTTCCGTTCTGCTGGGAATCGCTCGCGGCGTGGGGTGAAGGCGACGCCGCCGGCAACGACAACTACTACGCCACGCGTGTCTTCCTCAAACCGCTCGAGGTCACACGCGAAAATCACCGCATCGCCGAACGCCACGAGGTCGGCTGGTATCGCCGCCACATCGCTATTCCGGACAATCATCACTGGCGCAACAAACGCGTGATCCTCACCGTCGGCGCCGCGGACTTCTTCACCGATTGCTGGAGCAACGGACAACATTGCGGCCGCCACGAGGGCGGCTACGTCCCGCTCGAATTCGACCTCACCGACACCCTTTCGCCGTCCGACGGACAATTCCGCTACGCCACGCTCGTGCTGCGCGTCGAGGACCCGATGGACAACCACGAGCAGCCCGTCGGCAAACAATGGGGTTGGTATACTCCGACGAGCGGCATTTGGCAGACTGTCTTCGTCGAGCCCCGTCCCGCGGTTTATATCGATCATTTCCGCATCACGACCGACATCGATCAGGGCCGCGTTCATTTCGAAGTGGTGTGCCCCGGCATCACTGATCGTCACTGCGTTGCCGTCGACATCATCCCGCCCGAAACCCAGCCTCACCGCGTCACGCTCGATCCCCCGGAAGAATCGGTCGCCAAGGGCGACGCCGAAGTTTACCCGATTTCGCTTTGGGATCCCGGAGATCCCAAGCTCTACCACGTCATCATTCGTATCCTCGACGAGGATATGCAGATCGATTCAGTCCGCAGCTATTTCGGCATGCGAAAACTCGGCACCGTGCCAGCTACCGCCGAGAACGCGCCCGCGATGCTTTCGCTGAATAACAAGCCGATCTATCTGCGCGGCGCACTCTATCAGTCTTACCATCCCGATGGCGTTTACACCGCCACCGACGCCCGCACTTTGCGCAACGACATCGCGTTCGCCCGCGAAGCGGGCTTCGACTTTCTCCGGATCCACATCAAACTCGATGATCCCATCCTGCTCTACTACGCCGACACCCTCGGCATTTTGCTCATGCAGGATTTTCCGAACTTCGGCGAGGGCGGCGACACACCCCTCGGCCGCAAGCGTTTCGAGGAGATGATGCGCCTCGGGATTCGTCGCGACTTCAATCATCCGTCGATCGTGGCGTGGTGCATCTTCAACGAGACTTGGGGCTTCGGCGGGCAGACCGAGCTCATGAAGTTCATCATGCCTTCCACCCGCACCTCGAAGGAAGAAGCCAAGAAGGCCGCGGAAAAGCTGATCAACACTTCGTCGTTCAAGTGGATTCACGAGATGTGGAAGCTCGCCAAATCCCTCGACCCCACTCGCCTCATCGAGGACATGAGCGTCGTCGTTTGGGAGCATCTCGCCGCCTACGGACACGTCGATACCGACATCAACTCGTGGCACTTCTATCTCGACGACTACTACAAGGCGAAGGCTCACATCGAGAGCGTCGTCGCGAAAACCCACCGCGGCTCCAGCTTCAATTACATCGAAGGTTACCAGCAGGGAGACGCGCCTCTCATCAACAGTGAATACGGCGGTGTCGGCGCGCTCGATGGCGATCGTGATGTCAGCTGGTCATTCCGTTTCCTCACCAACGAGCTCAGGCGTCACGGGCAACTTTCCGCCTACATCTACACCGAGCTCACGGACGTCGAGTGGGAATACAACGGCTTCCTCAACTACGACCGCACGCGCAAGGAATTCGGATACCTCCCAACCATCATCAATCAGGGCGACGTCCTGCCCATCAACGCCCCTCCGATCGAAAAGATCACGCTGGGCAGCCCGCTCGATATCGAAGTCCTTTCGTCGCACTTTTCCCGGCGTCGCTGTGAGGGTGTTACGCTCCACTGGCTTTATTCCGGTATCGATACTTTGGGGACATCGCACCCGTCGATCGTCCGCGGCCGCGCCCGAATTCCTTTCACCCACCACCGGGTCGAGCTCGCGCGGCGGATCACGCTCACCGCTCCCAATCAACCGATGCTCTGCACGCTGGCTGTCGCCGCCGTGCTCCCCGACGGCCAAGCGGTCGCGGGCAATTTCATCCAACACTTTGTTTCCGACGGCACGCTGCCGGAACGCGAAGATCTGGGCAACATGCTGATCCTCCGTCGGCGCGTCACGGATTGGGTCGATGCCGAATGGAGCGCCGGCCATAGCACGCGGGAAGAAGCGGGCGGCGCCGGTTCCTGCTTCGGCTACGGGCATGGCTTCTTCGAATGGGAATTCATCGACGAGGTGCTCCCGCTCCTCGCGCAGGCCAAACGCGTCCGTATTCTCTGCGAAGTGTCCGCGCGTCGGCGCGACACGCCTCAAACCGACACTCATCGCTACGGCACCTACTTCGAGCTTCTGCTGAACGATCTTCCCGTTCACCGCTCGCTGCTCCCCGATCACCCTCACGATACACGAGGTGCGTTGAGCTACCTGCGCGGCGGTCGCGGCGCTTACGGCTATTTAATGCGGACCGCGCTCGAGGGCGACCTCCTCGCGCAAGTTGCCGCCACCGCGCGCCGCAACGGGACGATCCGCCTCCGCTGCGCCGTTCCCGGCGCCGCCGCTCCTCACGGTGGCCTCACGGTTTACGATTTCGACTGCGGCCGTTATCCCATCTGCCCCACGTTGATGATCGAATGGGAGCAAACGTAGGCTTCGCTCCGCGATCGCGGAACGCAACCGCGCCCTTCTCCGAGAAACAGTCCGCAGCGCTGACCCATGGGGCAACCCTCCGCCTTTCTCTCCGGTAATTCCCGCAGAACCCGCCGCAGCTCCGCCGGTCTTGCCGACTGCCATGGTAGACCTTCGTCAATCGCGCTTTGGCGACTTTGTCTCCTCCCATCAGTTTCTCTGGTGCACGGGTATCGAGGACACCTTCATCACTGCGCCGCATCCCAAGACGGGGCGCACGCTGGACGAATACGAGCTCACGGGCCACTACCACCACTGGCGTGACGACATCGACCTCATGGCCGAACTCGGCGTGCAGGCCGCGCGCTATGGAATTCCGTGGCACCGGATCAATCCGCAGCCGGGCGTGTGGGAGTGGGAATGGGCCGACCGACCGCTCGAATACATGCTTTCGCGCCAGATCGCGCCCATCGTCGATCTGGTTCACTACGGACTCCCGGCTTGGATCGATGGAGCGTATCTAAATTCTGACTACCCACGCTTCGTCGCAGAATACGCGCATCGCGTCGCCCAACGTTTTCGCGGCCGCATCCACGCCTACACACCGCTCAACGAACCGCGCATTACCGCCTGGTATTGCGGCCGCATCGGTTGGTGGCCGCCCTTCGGCAAAAGCTGGCGCAGCTTCATCCGGGTGATGCTCGGTGTCTGCCGCGGCATTGTTGAAACGGTCCGCAGTCTTCATGAGGTCGATCCCGACATTCTCCCCGTTCATGTCGACGCGACCGATCTCTACACCGCGCGTGAGCCATCCCTCGAAGCCGAAGCCCACCATCGCCAGGAAATCGTTTTCCTCGCGCTCGATCTCATCTCCGGGCGCATCGATCCCGCTCACGCACTCTACTCGTGGTTGATTCATCACGGCGTGCTCGAAACGGAACTCGAGTGGTTCCGCACCCAGGCTCTTCCGCTGCCTTTCATCGGGCTCAATCTCTACCCGATGTTCACCAACAAAGTCTTCACGCGGACGCTTGGCGGCCGGACCCGCTTGAAGATGGAATACGCCTCCGGCGACCTGGTCGAATCCCTCGGCAAGCTCTATTGGCAACGCTACCGCGCGCCGCTTTTCGTTTCCGAAACCGCCGCCACCGGCTCGGTCCAGCGCCGTCACCAGTGGATGGATACATCCATCGCGGGTGTTCACCGTCTGCGCGCTCAAGGCATTCCGCTCGTCGGCTACACCTGGTGGCCACTGTTTGCTCTCGTGACGTGGGCCTACCGCCAGGGCCATCATCCGCCTGAATATTATTTCAAGCAGATGGGTCTTTGGGATCTCGACCGAGACTATCGTCGCATCCGCACTCGTCTCGTCGACGTCTTCCGCGGCCACGTCGCCGCGCCTGTTCCGCCGATCGCGTCTTCTCACAGCGTTACTGCGACGGCGGCAGCCTCGTAAACCGTAGTCCGTAGTCCCTGCGTCCCTCATGTTTAGCAGCTTCTTCTTTGCAGGTTTCGAAGGCGCCACGGGCTACAACGTCCGCGGCGAGTGGTTCGACCAAATCGCGGCGACGCACCACGACCGCCACGCGGACTCCGACTACGCTCGACTCGCTCACGTCGGCATCCGAGCCGCGCGCGAAGCCATCCGCTGGCCGCTCGTCGATTCTCGCGGGCGCTACGACTTTAGCTCCGTTCGGCCATTCGTCGATGCGAGCCGCCGGCATCGTATCGAGGTGATTTGGGACCTTTTTCACTACGGCTATCCCCGCGACATCGACATCTTCTCCGACCAATTCATCCGCCGTTTCGCCGACTACTGCCACGCCGCAGCCCGCTTCGTCTGCGCGCATCAGGACACTCCGTGCTACTTCACTCCCATCAACGAACCTTCTTACTTCGCTTGGGCCGCCGGCGAAGTCGGTCGCTTCGCACCGCACGCCCACGGCCGCGGACCGGAACTGAAGCTCATTCTCGCCCGGGCCGCCATCGCCGGCATCAACGCCATCCGCGCTGCCGTCCCGACCGCGCGCATCGTCAATGTCGATCCGGTCTGCAACGTCGTCCCGCCACATGGCCGCCTCGACCTTCTCACCGATACGCATGCGTTCAATCACCACGCTGTCTTCGAAAGTTGGGACATGCTCGCCGGTCGCCTTCATCCGGAACTCGGCGGCAGCCGCGAACACCTCGATATCGTCGGCCTGAACTACTACTGGACCAATCAATGGGAACTCGGACGCGAGGACGCACCCCTCGGTGACGATGATCCGCGTCGGATCCCACTCTCTCGCCTCGTTCGCCGGGTCTGGAAACGCTACGGCGGCGATCTCCTCATCACCGAAACCGCGCACGTCCACGAGCGCCGCGCCGCTTGGATCAACTACGTCGCTGATGAGTGCGAAGCGCTCCTCACCGAAGGGGTGCCGCTGCGCGGCGTTTGCCTTTATCCCATCCTCGGCATGCCCGAATGGCACTGCCGCGACGAGTGGGTCGCCATGGGGCTTTGGGACATCGTTCACGACCACCCTGCACGCGTTCGAAAACTCTGCGCCCCCGTTTGGGAGGCTCTTCGCCAAGCCCAACGTCTGGAACCCCGCTTATCGGCTACATTCCGGAACGAAGCGTCAGCCTCTCCCTGATCCGACGGCCGCATCCTTGTTGCAAGGCGGCGAATCGGATAAGCGCAGGGCACAAGCCCATGCTAAAAAAATTCCGAGAATTCGCCCTTCGCGGCAACGTCATCGACCTCGCCGTCGGTGTCATCATCGGCGCAGCTTTCGGCGCCATCGTTACCTCCCTCGTTAACGACGTCATCATGCCGCCCATCGGTCTCGCTGTCGGCAACGTCGATTTCTCTTCGCTGCATTTTGTGCTGAAGGACGGCACGCCGCCCCCACCCTACGCCACCGTCGCGGCGGCGAAAGCCGCGGGCGCTGTCACGCTCAACTACGGCACTTTCATCAACACCGTCATCAACTTCACGATCATCGCCGCCGCCGTTTTCCTGCTGATCTCCGGTGTCCAAAAACTCTATCGCAAGGAAGCCGCCAAGCCGGCTCCGCCCGCGCCGCCGCCCCGCTCCGAAGTGCTCCTCGAGGAAATCCGCGATCTCCTCAAGGACCGCCGCTAACTTCCCCTTTGTAGGGCGGGGTCTCCGCCCCCCCC
>JAEZGX010000041.1 GCA_023416735.1 Verrucomicrobiota bacterium
TTTCCCCCGCACACAACGATGCTCCTCCGCCGCCGTGATCGCCCAAACCACAGATATTCGTGTCCATTCTTCCTCGTCCGTGGTTGAAACCGAGGAGCCCCGCGACGCCGTGCCCACCGCCGCCGAACCTCTTTCCGATCACGACCTGATGCTCGCCGTTCGCGATGGCGAGCTCGACGCGCTCGGCGTCCTGTTCGAACGCCACCACGGCCCGCTCTTCGGCTTCCTCGTCAAACTCACCGGCCAGCGCCCCGCAGCCGAAGATATCACGCAGATCGTTTTCCAGCGGATGCTCAAATACCGCCACACCTACCGTGACGATGGCAGCTTCACCGCCTGGATGTATCATCTCGCCCGCCGGTGCGCCGCCGATCACTTCCGCAAGTCTTCCTCTTCTCCCGTCCCCACCGACCCGCAAAATTTCGCCGATCGCTCCGACGACCGTCCCAACGCCGGCGACCACGCCGCCGCCCGCGACGAACACGCCCTCCTCCACGTCGCACTCAGCCGCCTCGATCAGGACGCCCGCGAGGTCCTCCTCCTCTCCCGCTTCCAGGAACTCTCCTTCGCCGAAATCGCCTCCATCCTCGAATGCTCCGTTGGCGCCGCCAAGGTCCGCGCCCATCGCGCCCTCAAGGAACTCCGCGACATCTTTCTCACCCTCCAGCGCACCGGCCGCAACTAACCCTTCTCGACGCTCAGACCCTCTCACCATGAATTGCACCGAAATCCAGGACCGCTTTGCCGAGCTCCTCGATGGCCGTCTCGCCGCCAGCGACACCGCCGCCGTCCGCGCTCACCTCGCTTCCTGCCCGCAGTGCCAGCGCGAATGCGCCTCGCTCGCGCAAACCCTCTCCGCCCTCGATCGCCTGCCCACGCCCGCGCCCACGCCGCGCCTTCGCGCCAGTTTCTACGCCACGCTCGAGGAGGAAAAAAACTCCGCCGCCAGCATCCGCGCCGCCGTCGAGCGTCGCCAACGCGCCTCTCGCCTCTCCCTCTGGCGCTGGATCCTCGCCCCCGCCGCAGCCCTCGCCCTCACGCTCGCCGCTTTCTACACCGGCACGCGCTACGGCACGACCAGCGCTCCCGCCCCCACTCCGGTCGTCGCAACCACCGACGACGACACGAAACGCGAAATCGCCGAACTCCGCGCCCAAGTGGACAAAATGGGCCAGGCCTTCGTCGCCTCGCTCATTCAACAGCAATCCACCAACGAGCGTCTTCACGCCGTTCTTACCAAGATCGACCAGCAAAATCCCGACCAGAAAGACCTCGCCGCCCTCGTCGGCGCTCTCGCCCTCGACCCCAGCGTCAACGTCCGCCTTTCCGCTCTCGATGCGCTCTATCCGCACGCCGAACGCGAACTCGTCCGCAACGGCGTCCTCGCTTCACTTCCACGCGAGCAAAACCCGCTCGTTCAGGTCGCCATGATCGACTTCCTCGTCGCCGCCCGCGAGCGCAACGCCACCCCCGAGCTTCAAAAGCTCGCCAATAATCAAGCGATCGACACCGCCGTGCGCGACGCCGCCAAACGCGGCCTCGCCCAACTCTAAGTCCTAGGTGCGCTCCGCGCCCCTCAACCTCATCCCTCAACTTTCAAATCCATGTCCTCCCTCACCCTCTTCCGTTCCTTCCTCGTCGCCGCCGCGATGACGCTCCTCCTGCTCACCGCCGCCCGCGCCGATGACGACACGTCCTCGATCAAGTTCTCCGATCCCTCCAAACCGGGCACACTCAAGATCGCTGTCTCCAACGGCGACGTAAGCGTCCACGGCGCCGACTCCAGCGAGATCACCGTCCGCTCCTCCGCCGAACCCGAGCGCAAGGAACAACGCCGCGACGGCCTCCGCGTCCTCACCTCCGCCGCCAGCTACTCGCTCAGCGAAAAAGACAATGTCATTACGCTCACCCACGGCAGCGGGACGTGGCCCGGCTCCGGCGGAGACTTCGAAATCACCGTCCCGCGCAACACGCACGTCATCATCTCCAACGCCCTCGGCGGCGACCTCGAAATCGCCGACATCACCGGCGACATCGAAGTCAAAAGCCTCAACGGCTCCGTCTCCCTCGACGGCGTCTCGAGCGGTGCACTGGTCGAAACCATGAACGGCGAAATCGAGGTCAACGTCCGCTCCCTCACCCAAAACAAACCGCTCTCCTTCACGTCCATGAACGGCGAGGTCACCCTGCATCTGCCCGCCGCTACGAATGCCAACGTCCATCTCCGCACGCATAACGGCTCCATCCTCACCGATTTCGACGAACAACAACTCGTCACCAAAACCGTCTCGGCCAAAGGCCCGCCGCGCGGCCCGATGAACTTCGACTCGGGCGAAATCCGCGCCACCGTTCAAGCCGCCGTCCGCGTCGGCGTCGAAGCCGCCCGCGAAGCCTCTCGCGCCGCTCGCGATGCCGTCCGCGAAGCCCGCCGCGCTCAAGCCCAAGCAGACGAACATGCCGAAGAGGTTGAGCACGAGTCTGACACGGAACACCACGACATCCCCCTCCCTCCCATTCCGCCCCTGCCTCCTGTGACCGGCGGCAAAATTGTCACCGGCACCCTCAACGGAGGCGGCCCCGAAATCCGCATCACCACCATGAACGGCGACGTCACCCTCCGCCGCGCCGAGTAAGGCGGAAACAAATGCAAGACGGGTCTCCGCCCCCGTCGCAGGCGCGCTCTCCGGGGCGCGCCTTTCTTTTCTCCATCAGCCGTCAAGCCCCCGCCCGACCGATAGTTCCCCGCTTTCTGCCTCCCATTGCTTCGCTACTACCCTTGCCTCCGTCTGCTTCTCTCTCGCATCCGTCTCTGCTCGGCCCCATTCACGCCTCTTCGACCTTCGGGTGACTCAAACCATGCGCATCTATGCGTATAGCTTGGGGAGGGTGAAACAACTACAGTTCCGCCCGGCCCGACCGACCGAACACACCTCCTGCCATGTTAGCCGCCGTCATCATCCTGCTTCTCCTCGTCGTGCTCGTCGCGACCGAATCCGACGTCTCGCGCGACGGTCAAAACTAACGCGCCCACCGCCGCTTATCACCCTTCGAGGCGCGCTGCACCGCCGCGCGTCCCCCGAAAATCAACAGGGGCGCCCCCGCGAAAACGGAAGCGCCCCTGGTTTATTTTCCGAGGTTATTTCTAGTTCGCAGCGAATCGCTCACTCGGCGAGATGCGGACCGGCAGGACGACTTTCGTCGCGACCGCCACTCCATCCTTCTGCGCCGGCGTGAAACGCCACTTCTTCACTGCATCCGTGACCGCTCTCGCGATCGTTGCGTCAGGCGACGAGACGACCATCAAGCCGGTCGGCGTGCCCTTCGCATCCACCGTGAACGCGACGTCGACCTTGGCGCCGGCGTAACTCGGGCTGATGCTGGGACTGACCACAGCAACAGGAACCGGAACTCCGGGAGCCTTGAGCGACGTCTCGATGTAGGCTTCCTCCGGCGTCTTCGCGGAAACCGCGAAGGGCAAGAGGGCACCCATGCTGATCAGGACGGCGAGCTTACTGACTGCTTTCATGTGTGTATAAACTCCGCGGTGAGGCGGAGAGTTTGTGTTCTGTCTTTGGGTTGAACACCCGTCTGCCCCCGCATCGCTGCGGTAAAGCCGACGAGCGATTGGCCGCCCGACGCAGAAAACCCGCGCCGAAACAGCCAAAGTCCGTCTTGGGGCAACCCGACCGGCCGCATGCCACTCGCCCGCGCACGACCGGAAATTCTTCAGTCGCTTCAAAGAACCGCAGCCTTTGCGACCGCGCCCTTCACCTAGCAGCCCCTGTGCCGTCCTCACAACGCTCACCGGGTTACGTTCCCGCAACGATTTACCGCTCCCTTGGGCCTCCGCCACCGCGCACTGCCCCTCCCTCTCGCGCAACTGTTTCACATAAATTAATCCAACCGCCGACTTGCCGCACCGTTCATTCCGCTGTTCCCTCCGCGCTCATCGTAATGACATCTCCTTCCGTTTCCCGTCCGACGGGCTTTCTCCAGCGAGTCCTTACCGCAGTAGCTCAGTGGTTCGATAGTGATCACACCCCCGGTGGCGCCGACAAGATGCGCGCCGAAGAAGACAAGGTCGATTGGGTGCGCTGCATCCCGTTCATCATCCTCCACGCCGGCTGTTTGGGCGTGATCTGGGTGGGATGGAGCTGGTTCGCCGTTTGGGCCGCCGTCGCCCTCTACTTCCTTCGCATGTTCGCCGTCACCGGCATCTACCATCGCTATTTCTCGCACAAGACCTACCACACCTCGCGCGCCGGTCAGCTTTTCCTCGCCCTCTGGGGCGCCACCACCGTCCAGCGCGGCGGCCTTTGGTGGGCGTATCACCACCGCCACCACCACCAACATTCCGACCACGAAGAAGACGCCCACTCGCCTCACGTCCACGGCTTCCTGTGGTCGCACATCGGCTGGATCACCAGCCGCCGCAATTTCCCCACCGACTACTCCAAGGTCAAAGACCTCGCCAAATACCCCGAGCTCGTCTGGCTCAATCGCTTCGACACCGCCGTCCCCGCTGCCTTCGCCGTCGCCCTCTACTTCTTCGGGGTCGCTCTCGAACGCTATGCTCCCGGCCTCGGCACCAACGGTCCGCAGATGCTGATCTGGGGCTTCTTCATCAGCACCACCGCCCTTTTCCACGGCACGGCTTGCATCAACTCGATGGCCCACCTCATGGGCAAACGCCGCTACAACACCACCGACGACTCCCGCAATAGCTTCATCCTCGCGATTATCTGCCTCGGCGAGGGCTGGCACAACAACCACCACCGCTACCAATCCTGCACCCGCAACGGTTTCTACTGGTGGGAAATCGATCCGACTTACTACGGCCTGAAACTCCTCTCCTGGACCGGCCTCATTTGGGACCTCAAGCCCGTCCCGCAGTCCATCCTCGATGAGGGCATGCGCGCCGAACACGCCGCGTCCGTCGCCGCCGCTCAAAAAGCCGCAGTGATCCACGAAAACTCGCCTTTTAAGAAAGTCGTTCCCGCCGCCGCCGCTCTGGCGATGGCCACGGTCAACACGTCCTCTGCCGTCGCTCCGAAAAAAGCCGATGGTCCCGCCGTTCACCGCGACGCCACCGAGCAAACCGCCCCGAACTCCGCGGACCAGCAGCGTCCAAATCCTCCCGTCATCTGACGCGGGATTTAGTCCCTTCCCAAAAGCGCCGCTTCACCCGCGGCGCTTTTTTATTTCTACCTTCCGCCGCCCACCGATGGAGCAACGGCGTGGGTTCCAAGGTCGCGCCCCGCTTGAACAACAACAGCACCCGCCCCGCCGCTCCCGAATCAAACGCCTGAAACCGCACCCCGTCGACGCGCGGAACCTCGGGTTTCATTCACCCCACTCAACCCGTCTCGCCCACCTTCGCGACCTCGTTCCATGTCCTTTCGCCCCCACCTCGTTCTCGTTCTCTTTCTCTTTCTCGTTCTTCCCCCTACCCGCGCCCAAACCCCACCCGATCTCTCCACTCTCCTCGCCGACGCTTCCACTGCCGAATCCCGCTTCGATCCCTCCACCGCCCTTTCGCTCTACCGCCGCGCCCTCGTGGCCCGCCCCGACGATCCCGCCCTTCTCGAAAAAATCTCCCGACAACTTTCCGATCTCTCGGAAGACCTGCCCCCCACCGAAGCCGACGCCAAAAAAATTCTCCTGACCGAGGCCCTGTCTTTCGCCGAACGCGCCGCCACCCTCGCCCCCAACGCCACGCACCTCACCTCCGTCGCCGTCTGCCACGGGAAACTCGCCCTGCTTTCCGACACCCGCACTAAAATCGAACGCTCCCGTCTCGTCCGCGACTTCGCCGAACGCGCCCTCGCCGCCGATCCCAACTACGCCTACGCCCACCACGTCCTCGGCCGCTGGCACCTCGAGGTCGCCACCCTCCACCCTGCAACGCGTTTCCTCGTCCGCCTCATCTACGGCGGCCTGCCCGACGCCACCACCTCCGCCGCCGTCGCCCACCTCCAGCGCGCGGTCGAACTCGAGCCCGATCGTCCCTCCCACTACGTCGAACTCGGCTTCGCCTTCCAGTCCGATCGACAACCCGCCGCCGCCCAAACCGCGTTCGCCCGCGCCCTCACCTTGTCACCAAAATCGCACTACGACCGCCTCGCCCAATCCCGCGCCCGCGCCGCCCTCGCCCGCTGAAGCGCTTCAATGGCCGGCGCTCTCGTCCCCGCCCTTCCCGCGCGCCCGCTCGATCATCCGCTCTTCCGCCGCATAATACCGCCCCGCCGCATCCGGATCTCCCGCCTGCACATCCGCGACAAGCCTCCGGTAATTTTCAACTTTCGTTCGCATCAACTCCACCAGGCGTTCGCGCTCTCCATGAGTGCTCGTCCCGTCCGTCAGCTGCAGCGCCCGCAGCTCTCGCGCCCAGCCTTCGTAAAACGGAATCGCCTCCTCCGTGATCCAAGCGATGAACTCCGCATGCGTCCCGCCCGGCGACTGAAACACCTTCAACGCCTCCTGCTGCCGCTCGAGAATCGCACTCTCCTTCTTCATCGGCTCGCGCAACGACTCCGCCCAGGCCAGCTCCTCGCGCCAGTTGTAGTTGAATTTTGGACACGCCACTACGCCCGCCGCGATCAACCCCGCACCCACCGCCAGCCCCGCCACCGCTCGCTGCCTCCACAACCGCGCCCGCACCGCCAGATCGACCGGCATCGCCATCACCGCGCCCAGCAGCAATCCGCTGAAAAACCCGCCGCCATGCGCCGCGTTGTCGATCCCGGGATGAGCCACGCCATACAACAGATTGAATCCCGCGAACCACGCGGTGCTCATCAGCAGCGGTCGCAACACGGTCCGCGGAATCGCCCGCCGCTCCCGCAGCGCAAACCAGCCGAGCATCCCATACACGCCGAACACCGCTCCCGACGCGCCCGCGCTCCACACGCGATCGCCGTTCCACCCGATGCTCGCGAGACTTCCCACCACGCCGCAGACGAAATACGCCACGGCAAACATCCTTACTCCCAACAGCCGCTCCACCAGATGCCCCACTTGAAAGAGCGCCCACATGTTGAACAGCAGGTGCATCAATCCGTAGTGCAGAAACATGCTCGTCACGAGCCGCCACCACTCGCCGTTCGTCGTCGCGGCCCCGTTGTTGGCTCCAAATTTCCAATACACCGCCATATCCGCGGTCTCGAACCAGCCCGCCCCGAGCAATCCCATCGCCACGAATGCCACCACATTAGCCGCGATGATCACATTCGTCGGCGATCTCCACTCTGATCGCGCCCCGGGCAACTCGCGCAGCTTCCCCGTAAAGGTCTCCGTCGCCACATACTCCGCGTCCCGCTCCACCGGCAACCGCTGCAACACCGCCCACGCGTTCGCCTCATCCTCGCAGTAAAACACGAATTGCCCCGCCCGTTTTCCCGGCGCGACGTGTCGATCGAACTCCACCCGCCGCCCCACCGCTCGCGCATTCACGATCTCGCCGAACCCCACCGTCAGCTCCACCGGGACGCCCAGCATCTTTCGCTGCTTCCCCGCAAACACACACGTCCCCGCGACTGCATCAATCGTCAGCGTTCCGCCGCCTTTCAATGTCCGGTTGAACGCCGCCTCACCGCGCGCCTCATAGGAAATCGCAAAATTCTCCGGCACCGCGTTCGTCATCTTGTTGTTTGCAATGCTCATCGCTGAAGATCGGCAAACTGCCAGCCGCCTCGCCGCTGGCAAGTGACACCGCCTCGGAACGCCCAACCTCCGCCTCGGTCTGTCTTCGCATGCTGAAGTGGGCCCTCATCTCCGCGATCATCGCCATCGTCGCCGGCGCCTTTGGCTTCGGCTTCATCGCCGGCGCCGCCGCCGGCATCGCCAAGTTCCTCTTCTTCCTCTTCCTCGCCATCTTCCTGATTCTGCTGATCTCCGCCCTCGTCGTCGGCCGCAAAGTGAAATCCGCCTTCCGCCGCGACGACTAGCCGCGACGCTCCCATCGCGCCCGGCACGTGCAACGCGCACTCCGCACCTAGCGAGCGTCAGCGCGCCCGTCGATTTTCACGTCGCCCCCGCGCTCACATAGGTTGCCACCCGCCGTTCCACGCGTTTCCTCCCTCGCGCGTGGATCCCCTCACTCATACCCTCCTTGGCGCGAGCTGCGGTTACGCCACCTTTCATCGCCAGCTCGGCCGCACCGCCGCCGCCGTGGCCGCTCTCGCCGCGCTGGCGCCCGACGCCGACGTCTTCATCCGCAGCGCCTCCGACCCGCTCCTCGCCGTCGAATACCACCGCCATTTCACGCACTCGCTTCTTTTTGCTCCCTTGGGCGCCGCGTTCGTCGCGTCTTTGTTCCTCCTCCGCCGCGCGAACCGCTCGCGCTTCCTCCTCCTCTGGCTCTGCGCTTCCCTCGCGTATGTCAGCCACTGCCTGCTCGATGCCGCTACCAGCTACGGCACCCAACTTCTCTGGCCTCTCACGCATCACCGTTTCGGTTGGGACTTCATCTCCGTCGTCGATCTGCTCGTCACGCTTCCCTTGGCCCTCGGCGTATTCTTCGCGCTGAAAAATAGGCGCCCGCGCGCCGCTCTCGTCGCCCTCGCCGTCGCCTTCATCTACATCGGTTTCGGCGCCGTCCAACACACCCGCGCCAAGTCGGCGCAACACGCCCTCGCCGCCACCCGCGGCCACACCATCGAGCGCTACGAGGTCATGCCCACGCTCGCCAACAATCTCATCTGGCGCGCGCTCTACCTCCACGAGGGCCGGATCTACTCCGATCGCATCCGCGTCGGCTGGTTCTCCGCCCCGTCGATCCGCGAGGGCTGGTCGCTTCCTCTCGTCGAACTCGAAAACCTCACTCCCGCCGAGGCCGCCCGCAACCAGCGCAACTCCTTCCAGCGTTTCGCCTGGTTCTCCGAAGACTGGATCGCCCGCAGCCCCACCGATGACTCCGTCCTCGGCGACATGCGCTATTCGCTCTCCGCCGAAGCTTTCGATCCCATCTGGGGCATCCGTTTCACGGATACGTCCGATCCGACCGAAGTCGTCTGGGTCAATCGCACCCGCAACCGCCAGCTCTCTCTCCGCGAGCTCTGGACCGAAATCGCCGGCCACGACGCTCGCTTCCGCCCGCTCACGCTCGCCACCGCTTCTCCGCCTCAGCCATGAACCGTCGCGACGCCCTTCGTCTCCTCGCCATGGGATTCGCCGCCAGCGCCTGCGGCCCGCGCCTCTCCTTCGCCGCTCGCTCCGACGCCGCCTCCGCGCTCCCGCTTCTCACCCGCCGCATTCCTTCTTCCGGCGCGGAGCTCCCGGCCATCGGCCTCGGCACGTGGCAAACCTTCGACGTCGCCAACTTTCCCGACTCCCTCCGGCCGCTCGAAGAGGTCCTTCGCACTTTCGCCGACCTTGGCGGCCGGCTCATCGACTCTTCCCCGATGTATGGGCGCTCCGAAGAAGTCGTCGGCGCTCTCTCCGAAAAACTTTCGCTGCGAGGAAAACTCTTCGTCGCTACGAAAGTTTGGACCTCCGGCCGCCGCGCCGGCGTCGAACAGATGGAAGACTCCCTGCGCAAACTCCGCGCCGATCCCATCGACCTCATGCAGGTGCATAACCTCGTCGACGCCGACACCCATCTCGCCACGCTCCGCGACTGGAAAGCCGCGGGTCGCATCCGCCATCTCGGCGTCACGCACTACACGTCCAGCGGCCAGGAGGCCATCGCACGCCTCATCGCCCGCGAGCCCGTCGACTTCATCCAGATCAATTACTCCATCGGCGAACGCGACGCCGAACACCGCCTCCTCCCGCTCGCTCGCGATCGCGGCGTCGCCGTCATCGTGAATCGGCCGTTCGCCGGCGGTTCGCTTTTCCGCCGCCTCCGTGCGCGTCCACTTCCTGGATACGCTGCCGAAATCGGCTGCACTTCCTGGGCTCAGCTCATGTTGAAATTCATCCTTTCTCACCCGGCCGTCACGTGCGCGATTCCCGCGACTTCGAAGGTCGATCATCTCCGCGACAACCTCCACGCCGCCACGGGCCCGCTCCCCGACGCCTCGCTCCGCGCTCGCATCGCCGCCGAATCGGACGCTTGATCCCTCCCGTCGTAATGTTTTCTGCACCGCGCTTCATTTTTCTTCTCCTCCTTCTCCTCGGCTCGCTCCCCTTCAGCCCCGCCCCTGTCCTCGCCGCCTCGGATTATAAATCCGTCCGCCTCTTCGGCACCGATTACGTCGACGCCCGCGACTTCGCCAAACGTTTCGGCCTCACCCCGAAATGGCTCGAGTCGCAAAAAAAACTCCGGCTCCAAAGCCAATGGACGACCATCGACTTCACCGTCCACAACGTCGATTTCTCCCTCAACAATCTCCGGCTCTTCCTCAGCGATCCAGTCGCTCTTCACCGCGGAAGTCTCTTCCTCAGCGAACGCGACATCCGCCAGCTGCTTCAGCCCATCCTTCAACCGGGATCGAAAAAACCGGTCCCGCGCATCAAGACCATCGTCCTCGACGCCGGCCACGGCGGCCGCGATCCGGGCAATCGTAACTCCCGGCTCAAACTCGAGGAAAAACAGATGACGCTCGACGTCGCCAAACGCCTCGAACGTCTCCTCACCGCCCAGGGCTACCGCGTCATCCAAACCCGCAAGACTGACCGCTTCGTCGGTTTCGACGATCGCACCGCGCTCATTCGCAAGCATCGCGCCGATCTCTTCATCAGCATTCATTTCAACGCCTTCACCAACGCCCGCGTCGCCGGCACCGAAACCTACGTTCTCACCCCGCGCGGCCAGCGCTCAAGCCCGCAAGCCGAACGCGACTCCTCCATGGCGAAGACCATGTATCCAGGAAATAAGCACGACCACTGGAACACCCTTCTCGGCTATCACGTCCACCGCCAGATGGTGCAGGCCCTCGGCCTCCCCGATCGCGGCCTCAAACGTTTTCGTTACAGTGTCCTGCGCAGCGCCGACTGCCCCGCCGTCCTCGTCGAAGCCGCTTTCCTCTCGAACGACGCCGAAGGCCGCAAAGTCGCCACGCCCGCCTACCGCCAGAAAATCGCCGCTTCCATCGCCGCAGGCGTCAAATCCCTCACGACCACGCTCAACCGCCACCGCTGAAAAGCAGGGCCGGTTCCCCGCCCCGTCTTCTCACGCCTCACCGCCCGCAGCACTGCTTGAACTTCTTCCCGCTCCCGCACGGACACGGCTCATTCCTCCCCACCTTCGCCGCCGTCCGCACCGGCGCGGGCCCACTTCGCACCGCGCGGGTATAAAACCATTCCCCGCCTTCGCGCACGAACTCCGACTTCTCGTGCACTGCATGCTCGCCTTCCTCATCGGCGAAATACGCCGTGAAGTCCACGAACGCCAAATCCGGCCGCGCGCCCGCTTCGTGCGCATGCACCACCAGCCGCGTCCACGCCAGCTCCGGCGCATCCGGTTCCGGCACATAAGGCGTCCCCGCCGACTCGCGATACGTGCGATGCAGGTGCTCGAAATCCCGCACCGCATGCGCCGTGAACCTCGACCGCATCAATTCCTCCGCCGTCGCCGCTTTCCGCTCCCGTTTCAACACCGGCTCACAACAGCCCGCGAACGCCCGCCCGCTTCCACAAGGGCACAACGCACCCGGTTTCGAGATCGATTCAGCCGCTGGAGCCACCTTCATCCGTCCACTCTCGCCCGGCCGCCTTCCGCGCCAATCTCAATCTTTCATCTCTCGCTCTTCATCGCCCACCGGCACTCACCTTCACCACCGTCCCCCGCTCCGCCGACTCATACATCGCCCGCACGATCGCCACCGCTTTCCTTCCTTCGTGCCCATCCACCGCCGGCCTTCGCCCCTCGCGAATCGCGTCCACCAAATCCTGAATCTGCCGCTGGTGTCCCACAAAACTGATCGCATTCGGCGCACTCGCCCCCGACCCCAGTGCCGCCGAATCCTTCGCCGTCCGAATTTCTTCATCCTCGGGTCGCGAGTCCCGAAACTCCCATCGCGTGATGCGATCGTCCTCGAGCGCCACCGACCCGTGCGCGCCGCATAATTCGATCCGCCGCTGCCAGCCCGGCCACAAGGCCGTGCTCGCCTCGATCGTTCCCAACGCGCCATCTCCAAACTTCAACGTCGCGCAGGTCGTATCCTCCGCCTCGATACCGGTATGCACCCGCCGCGTCGCCCACGCGAAGACTTCCACGGGCATGCCCGCGAACCACTGCAACAGATCGATTCCGTGAATCGCCTGCGCCATCGCCGCGCCGCCGCCATCCACCGCCCAGGTTCCGCGGGTCCCGCTGTAATACTGCGCCGTCCGATGCCATTTCACCGCGACGCTCGCCATCACCATCCGCCCGAGTCTTCCCGCGTCCACCGCCGCTTTCACCGTCTGCGTGCCGTCGCCAAACCGTCCTTGAAAAATCGCCGCGATCTTCACCCCCGCCGCATCGGCCGCGCGCAGAATTTCATCCGCCCGTTCGACCGTGATCTCCAAAGGCTTCTCGATCACCAAATGTTTTCCCGCCGCAATCGCCGCGAGCGCGGTCTCGCGATGCACACTCGCCGGCGTCGTCACGCAAACCACATCGATCCCCGGCCGCGCCACCAACTCTTCCACGCTCCCGCACACGTCCATCGCGCCGTGCTTCGCCGCAAACGTCCGTCCTTTTTCCACATCCCTCGACGCCACGCCGACGAGCTTCGCTCCCGTCACTCGCCCGATCGCCTGCGCATGAAACTCCGCGACCATTCCCAATCCAACAATGCCAAAGCCCAACGGCGCCGAAGATGAATGCATAGGAAAAGTGAAAAATTGTCCGGCCGAGCGATGCCAACAACTACCGCACCCGCGCTCCCCCGAACTTCCTCAAATACTTCAACGCCACCTCGAACTCCTTCGGCATTGGCGCACTCAGCGTCACCGGTTCGCGCGTCGTCGGATGCTTCAACAGCAGCTCGCTCGCATGCAGCGCCAGCCGCCCGATCAGCGGCTTCTCCTCGTCCCGTCCTTTATACCGCCGCTTCAACTCCGACAGCAGCAGCTTCACCTCCGGATCCCCATAAAACGGATCGTTCAAGATCGGGGCTCCCGCCGCCGCCAGATGCACGCGAATCTGATGCGTCCGTCCCGTGAGCGGCTTGCACTCGACAAACACGAATTTCCCAAACCGCTCCAATACCCGGAACTCCGTCACGCAGTCCCGCCCGCCTCGACCTTTGAAGACCCGCATCCGTCCCGGCTGCCGTTCATCTTCCCCCAACGCCGCGTCCACCGTGAACGTCTCCGGCAAGGTCCCGTTCTCATCGCGCACCGGCTGGATCACTTTCATCGCCTGCTCCACCGGCAGCACTACCACCAGCGCCAGATACTTCTTCTCGATCGTCTTCGCCTGAAACTGTCCGCTCAGAAAATCCAGCGCCGGCTTCGTCTTCGCACACAACAACAGCCCGCTCGTATCCGCATCCAGCCGATGCACGTTCGCCACGCCGTGCCCCATCTTCGCATGCACGAGCCCCATCAGATTCTCGCGCTTCTTGTCCCACCGGTCGGGCGCAATCAACAACCCGCTCGGTTTATCGAACGCGATCATCACGTCATCCTCATACAAAATCGGCGGCAGCGGCATGAAGCCCGCAACGTGCATGATTTCCCTCCGCAAGCGAAGCGCAGAATCCCGCCACCAATGGAGACGCGGTGCCGCCACCGCGCGCCATCCCCGCCAGTGAAAACCTCGTCAACTCCCCTCACCTCCCCAGAATTCCGCTTGCCGCTCCGTCCGCTCACAGCTGCCCTCGCATCCGACACCCGTCCGCGATGCCGGTCCTGCCCAAAAGCTTCCACGTGCTCGGCGCCAAACTCCAATCCGCCCGCACGGCTCGGCAACTGAAGCAACCGCGTCTCGCCCTCGCCGCCCAAAACCGCACCTTCGCCGCGCTCCTCCCGCGTCTCGCCGCCACGTCCGTTGGCCGCGCCGCCGGAATCACACCCCAACTTTCCTACGCGCAGTTCCAATCTCGCGTCCCTCTCCGCAACTACGAGCAGCTCGCGCCGTTCATTGGCCGCATGCAACAGGGCGAAGCCGACGTCCTCTGGCCCGGCACGTGCACGCTCTTCGCCCGCACGCCCGGCACCGACACCGGCCAACCCAAACACCTGCCCGTCACCGACGATTTTCTCGCCCACCTTCACCGCGCCAGCGCCGACGCGATCCACTGCTACACCGCACGCATCGGCCACTGCAGCGTCTTCCGCGGCCGCCATCTGCTCGTCGGCAGCTCCTCAGCACTGACGCCCTTCTCGAAAACCGACACCTTTTCCGCCCATAGCGCCGAACTCAGCGGCATCGGCGCCCTCAACCTTCCTGCCTGGGTCGAACGTCACCTCTACGAGCCCGGCGCCGCCGTCGCCCAGATCCGCGAATGGCCGCCCCGCCTCGCCGCGCTCGTCGCACGCACGCGCCGCGCCGACATCACTCTCCTCGCCGGCCTGCCAGAATGGTTGCTGTCTCTCTCCTCCGCGATCCGGGAAGTCGAAACATCCGGCCACGCTCATCCTTCCAACCTTCATTCCATCTGGCCCAACCTCGAATGCGTCGTCCACAGCGGCACGCCGCTCGGGCCTTTCCAAGGCGAGCTGCGCCAAGCCCTCGGACCCGAGGCCCACTTCCACGAAATTTACGCCGCCACCGAATGCATCGTCGCCGCCCAGGACGCCGATCCCGCATCCGGTCTTCGCCTGCTCGCCGATACCGGCGTCTTCTTCGAATTTCTTCCGCTCGCCGACTTCTCTCCTTCACTCCCCCCAGCCCTCGCCGCCAAAGCCATCCCGCTCGAGGGCGTTCGCATCGACGAAAATTACGTGCTGCTCGTCACCACTCCAGGGGGACTTTGCCGCTACGTCCTGGGCGACGTCGTTCGCTTCGCGTCCACCAGCCCGCACCGGCTCTTCCACGTGGGTCGCATCGAGCAATGGCTCAACACGTTCTCCGAAAATATTTCCGAGAAAGATGTCACCGACGCGCTCGTCGCCGTCTGTCATCGCCACCGTTGGCCGATCACTCATTTCCACGTCGCACCGCTCGCCGCAAGCTCGCTCACCGGTCGCAACCACGGTTCTCACGAATGGTGGGTCGAATTGAAACCGCTCACGGTTGAAACCCCCACCGGCCCGCTCCTCGCCGGCGAACTCGACACCGATCTCATCGCCCGCAATCCCGACTACGCTGCGCGTCGCCGCAGCGGTGCCCTCCAGCCTCCAATCGTGCGTCTCGTGATGCCCGGCTTCTTCGCCCATTGGATGCGTCACCACCATCGCATCGGCGATCAACACAAGCTTCCCCGCGCACGCAACGACCGCGCCATCGCCGACGAACTCAGCGCGATGGCCTGCTTCAACGCCTGAGATCCCGCCGTCGCATCGCCGTCGGCAAGCAGGCGCTGCGACACTTGCATTGCCGTTGTCGAACCGCACGCTCCCGTCTCGGTGCCGTCGCTCCTCCACATCGTCTGCCGCTGCTTTTGCGCTTCGCTCTTGCTCGCGTTCCTTCCCGCCGCATTCGCCGCCGAGCCGCCCGAATTCGCCGAAGTCCGCGCCGCTGACGCCGCTCGCATCGCCGCCACCATCGAGCGCAACATCGCCTCGCTCGATCCACTCCTTTCCGCCGATCTCATCTACACCAACGCCGACGGCCGCGTCCAAACGAAGTCCCAATACCTCGCCTCTGTCACCGAGAGCGACGCCCGCTATCTCGCCGTGCATCCGCGCGCCATCCAGCTCCAACTCCTCAGCCCCACTGCCGTTACCATGACTGGCCGCTCCGACATTCTCGCCGAAACCCGCGGCCAGCGTGTGCGTTTCTCACTCCGCTTTCTCGCCGTCTGGCGCGCAGAATCGGGCGGCTGGAAACTCGCCGCTTACCAATCCACGCCTATCGCGCCGTCGCCATGAATCTCCTCATCGTTTCCTCGAGCCTTAATCCCGAGAGCTACAGCCGCACCCTCGCCCGCGAAGCCGAACGCGTTCTCGTCGCTGCCGGCCGCCCCGTCACGTTCCTCGATCTTCGCGATTATCCGCTGCCACTTTGCGACGGCGACAAAGCCTACGAACACGAAAACGTCCGCCGCGTGAACGCGCTCATCGCCGCCGCCGACGGCATCATCGTCGCTACGCCGATCTACAACTACGACGCAAACGCCGCGCTCAAAAATCTCCTCGAGCTCACCGGCAAGGGCTGGGAAAACAAAGTCGCTGCGTTCCTCTGCGCCGCCGGCGGATCGAGCAGCTACATGGCCGTCATGGCCCTTGCCAACAGCCTCATGCTCGATTTTCGCACCGTGATCGTCCCGCGTTTCGTTTACGCCACCGGGGCTTCTTTCTCCGGCGAAACAATCACCGATTCCAAAGTCGCCGCCCGCGTCGCCGACTGCGCGCACGAGACCGCCCGCATCGCCTCCGCCCTTCGCCCCGCGTAGACCGCACTCGTTGGCGTTCCTTCTCGTTCTCTCATGTCGCGCCCGCGTCAAAGTCCACCTTCCCTCGCGCGCGCCTTCCTCCTCTATCTCGCCTTCCTGTTCGTCTTCGCCCCGTTCGCTCCCGCGGCCGAAGTTCAACACCACGGCGTCGTATTCGAAACTTGGATTCGCCACACCTTCTTCGGCGGCTACACGCCCGCGAGCTACACCCAGAAATGGGACATCCCCGCCGAGGCCAACCAGCAGCACGGCCACATCCCCGCCAATCCCAAAGCCGCCAAATATGGCTCCGCCGTCGATCTCGGCGACGCCCTGCGGCAGTTCGATATCGATGAGCCATTCCTCCTGATCATCGGCTACTGGCAGCAACACGGCGCCGAAAAACGCTTCGTCAACATCGTCGCTCCTCGCATCGATCCCCCACAATGGCGCGCACTCTGGCACCCGATCACCCGCGCCGATCTCGAACGCCTCGACGCCGTCATCAAAGACCGCTCCCTCTCCCCCGCCCAAGCCCGCGCCGCCGCCCGGAAAATTAAAAGCGCCCCGCCTTTCACGCTCTCGCGCATCGTCGTGAATCCGAAGATCGATTCGAAGTCCCAACGCCGCCTCCAGTGCAGCCTCCGCTTCGCCGACGTCTTCACTCAGCTCGCCCCCGGCGCCGACCTCGCTCCTCATCCCCGCCCTACGCTTTGGGACGTCGAGTTCCCCAACCCCATCGCGTCCCCGCCCCGCACCTTCCGCCGATAACTAGGCGTTTTCACACCACCTGAGTCTGCGCCGCCGTGCCGCCAAACAGCTCGCGCATCACGCTCCACGCGCGCCGCAAACCCGCCGGCTTCACGCCACCGCCGAACCCATAGGTCGTCACCAGCGTCTCCTCGTGACCGCGATAGCGCGGCGGCAGCAGAAATAACGTGTCCTCGTCGCCATTGGTGACGCTCGAGAAAAACAATCCCTGCCCCACCGCCCGCGTCTCGCTGGTTCCAGGCACAGGTCGCACCACCACCCCGCCGATCACCCGCGGACGAAACGCGAACTCCAACCCACCGCCTTCTGCACGCCGCAACCGCCCATAGGTTCGCACCGGCACATCGCCCAATTTCCCTCCGGCAAACACCAGATTGTCATTATCGCACGGCCGGAAGCGCAGCCGCCGCAGCGTCGTGAAATCCCAGCAAAACACCCACCCGAATACCGTCAGCCGAAACGCCCACCCCGCCACGCAATACGCCACGATCACCACCACCAGCGACAACCCCGCAGCCACCCAGGGCTCCAACGTCGCCGTGACCGCCAGCAGCCCCAACAAACCCGTCCGCGCACTTTTCAGCGCCGCATCGATCGCCCCCCACGGGCTCAGCAGGATCAACACATTGATCGCGTGCGACGCCATCCAGACCACCGCAAAAATCGCGATGCCGAGCGGCACGGTCACCAAGTTCAACAACCATGACCCGTCGATCGCGCCCACCGAAAGCATCGCCAGCCCCGAGCTCGTGAAACCGCTCTCCACCGCCGCATCCGTCCCGACGAGCGACTTGGAAAACGCCGCCATGCTCACCGGAATCACCACGCCCGCCGCGATCAATCCACTCAACTTGTTCTCGATCGTTTCCACGACATCCAGCGGCTTCTTCAAACCCGGCGGCACCACCGCACCAAACGCATCCTTCGCCGCGCACACACCTACGACCAGCAACGCCGGCAGCCAAAATTGCATCTGAGCGAACCACGGCAGCCGTGCCCGCGCCGCAGCATCGTCCGCCGAAAACCATTGATAAGCCCCATACACCCCCGTCCCCAGCAACGGCGAAATCGCGATCCCCGTTACCGTCGTGATCGCAGCGGCCATCTTTCCCGTCGGCGATTGATCGGGCTTCATCCGCTCCGCCTCCGCTGCGACCGCGCCGGTCGTTACGCCGAGTATCCAGAAAGCCAACACGAGCGAAAGAATGCGACGCATGACAAAACCCTACTACTCCTCGCCTGTTTGGAAAGCCTCTCCGTTTCTCCATAGCTTCCGAACTGCTTCGTCCATCAACACCTCCGACGCCCGCCCGCCGCGCCAAACCCCGAATTGCCTTGCATTTATCGGTCCACCGTGCGTCTTTGCCGCGCATCGTTAGAGAGACAGCGTTAGATGACAGTATCTGGTGAGTCGTAGGCTGAGCGTTTGGCTTAAGTGATGATTTCGAAACCCACGGTGGGAACGGACTGGCAGCAGACGATCAATCTACGAGATATCACTAATGAGTAACTCCAAACTCTACGTTGGAAATCTGTCGTTCAAAACCACCGAAGACGAGCTCCGCTCGACCTTCGGCCAGTTCGGTTCCGTGACCGACGTCTACGTTGCCATGGACAAGATGACCGGCCGCCCCCGCGGTTTCGCGTTCGTCACCATGGGCACGGCTGAAGAAGCCAAGTCCGCGGCGGAAAAGCTCAACGGCACCGACCTCGGTGGCCGTCAGCTCACCGTCAATGAAGCCCGTCCGAAGGAAGAGCGCCCGGGTGGCGGCTTCGGTGGCGGCGGCGGCGGTCGCGGCTTCGGCGGCGGCGGTGGCCGTGGCGGCTTCGGCGGTGGTCGCGATCGCGATCGCGGCGATCGTCGTTACTAATCCATCGTTCTAACGAAACGATTTCCAGGACGGAGCTCCTCGGGGCTCCGTCCTTTTTTGTCTCTCTCGCAAACCACCTTCCTTCCTTTTTGTCATTCTGAGCGAAGCGAAGAATCCAAGGCCGCATCCGCTGCGCACGCCCCTGTATTCCTCCCTGCGCTTGGCGCGACCCACTCATCACCACGATGCCTTTCAAAGCTCTCAACCTTTCCGACACAGTCCTCCGCGGCATCCAAGCCGCCGGCTACACCGACCCGACCCCCATCCAGCTGCGCGCCATTCCCGTCGTCCTCGGCGGGGGTGATCTCATCGCGTCCGCTCAAACCGGCACCGGCAAAACCGCCGCCTTCGCTCTCCCGATCCTGTCGCGTCTCGGCAAACACCAACCGCGCCCGCGCGTCCTCGTTCTCGAACCGACCCGCGAACTCGCCGCCCAAGTCGAAACCGCGTTCCGCGACTTCGCCCGTTTCACCGACCTCCGCACCGTCGCCATTTTCGGCGGCGTCGGCTACGGCTTTCAGCGCTCCGAACTCAAACGCGGCGTCGACATCCTCGTCGCCACGCCCGGTCGCCTCATGGATTACCTGAAAGAGCGCACGCTCTCGCTCGATAGCATCACCACGCTCGTGCTCGACGAGGTCGACCGCATGCTCGACATGGGATTTCTTCCCGTCGTCAAAGACATCATCAACCGCTGCCCGCGCGAACGCCAGACGCTCTTCTTCTCCGCCACCGTTCCGCCCGAAATCCAAGCCGTCGCCTCCTTCGCCCTCCGCGATCCCGCGCGCGTCGAAATCGGCGTCAATCGCTCGGTCAACCAATCCGTCAATCACGCGCTCTACCCGGTCGCATCCGCCCAAAAGTTCGAGCTCCTCGAAGCCCTGCTGCGCAAAATCGACTTCGACAGCGTCCTCATCTTCTCCCGCACCAAACACGGCGCCGACAAAATCGCCCGCAAGCTTAAGTCCGCCAATCACAGCGTCGCCGTCCTCCACGCCAACCGTTCCCAGAACCAGCGCCTCGAGGCCCTCGCCGGTTTCAAGTCCGGCAAATACGAGATCATGGTCGCCACCGACATCGCTTCGCGCGGCATCGACGTCGCCGGCGTGTCCCACGTGATCAACTACGACGTCCCCGAAAATCCCGAGGACTACGTCCATCGCATCGGCCGCACTGGACGCGCCCAAGCCGTGGGCGACGCTTTCACGCTCGTCACGCCGGAAAACGCCTCCGACATCCGCGACATCCAACGCTTCATCGGCGCCAAAATCCCCGAGCTCCGCCTCGAAGGTTTCGCCTACCAGCCGATCACCGCTCGTCCTGTTCAGGAAATCCAAAAACCTCGCGGCAGCCTCCCGGGTCGCATCCGCCATCGCGGCTCCTTCAACCGCAACCGCGGCCGCCGCTAATCAGGTAAAGCGGGCCGTCCCCGCGGGCCGCTCCCGGCAACCACCCTCCATCCGGTTGCATTCACTTTCCGGATACCGCGTCATCACGTTCGTCTGACGTTCGTGTTCTCGCGCCAGTTGACCACGGCCGCTTTCACCATTATCACGCGACCGTGTTCTTCGCGTCCGCTGACTACTCTTGGTTGCATGCGCTGCTCGGCGGAGCCCTGATCGGCCTCGGCAGCCTCCTCGCCGCTGCCGCCAGTGGAAAAATTCCGGGCATCTCCGGCATGTTCAGCCGCCTGCTTCGCCCGCGCACGGGCGACACCGCTTGGCGCATCATCTTCTTCATCGGCCTCTTTGCCGGCACTGCGCTCGCCTTCGCCCTCGTCGATGCCAGCAACGATTACACCGCCCAAGCGCTGCCACTCACCGTGATTCTTGCCGGCGTGCTCGTCGGCTTCGGCACACGCCTCAGCGGCGGCTGCACGAGCGGTCACGGCGTATGCGGCCTGGGTCTCGGCTCCAAATCCGCTCTCGCCGCCACCGTCGCTTTCATGGCCGCCGCCATGGTCGTCGTTTTCCTTCTCCGCCACACGTCGCTGGGAGGGTTCTTTTCATGAGCATGCGGCCCTTTGTCATTCTCTCCGCCGGCGCTCTCTTCGGCTCGGGTCTCGCGATTTCCGGCATGACCAATCCCGCTCGCGTCCTCGGCTTTCTCGACGTCGCCGGTGCTTGGGATCCTTCCCTGCTTTTCGTCATGGCCGGCGCGGTCTTCACGTTCGGTCTCGGCATGCTCTTTCTCCGTTCGCGCCGACGCGGGCACGGCTGGTTCGGCACGCAGCTTCCCGCGCGCGACCGCGACCCGATCGACCGCCGTCTCGTCTTCGGCGCCTTGGTTTTTGGCGCGGGCTGGGGCCTCGCCGGCTTCTGCCCAGGTCCGGCCATCGCAAACCTCGTCGCGCTCCGCTTCGACGCCTTGCTGTTCGTTCCAGCGATGGCTGTCGGCATGCTCATCGCCCGATTCGCGTTCAACGCCGACACTTAGATCGAGCGAGCCCGCTCTCGACCTGTCGCGTCCAAGCCCGAGTCGACACGTCACCCCACGGCCCAGCGCAACACCCCCGCTACCCCGCTCGCCAGCAACACCGTCACCACGCCCAGCTTAAATCGCTGCAACGCCACAAACGCGCCCGCGCACACGGCCACCGCGAACCAGTCCACCTTCCCGTCGCGATAGAGCACTTGCCACCCAAACCACACCGCCAGGTTTAACACCACCCCTACCACCGACGCCGTCACCGCCGTCAGCGCGCCGTTCAATCGTCGGTTCCCTCGCAGCTGCTCGATGTGCGGCGCGCCAAGAAAAATCCATAGGAAGCACGGCACGAAGGTCGTCCATGTCGTGATCGCCGCACCGAGCGTTCCCATCAGCAGCGGACTCCACTCGCCCGACTGATTCCATCCGCCGAGAAACCCGACAAACTGCACCACCATGATCAGCGGCCCGGGCGTCGTCTCCGCCAATCCCAACCCGTCCAACATCTGCGGTGCCGTCAGCCACGCATGCCGCTCCACCGCCTCTTGCGCCACGTAAGGCAGCACCGCATACGCCCCGCCAAAGGTCGCCATCGCCGCCTTGCTGAAAAAGACGCCTTCGCTCACCAGCACCCCATTCCACCCCTGCCACCATCCCGCGGCCAACACCGGCGCCCACCACAACAGCAGCGACACCGTCAGCACCTTCCCCGCTCGTCTCCACGAGGGCCGCACCACGTCCGCCCCCGCGCTCGCATTGTCGATCGCGTATTTCGTTTCCGCTCCAACTGCGCTCTCTCCGCTCGTTCCCCTGACAGAATTCGCCGCGAACGCGCTCCACCTTGCTCCCGCCAACCCGATCGCCGCCGCCCCCGCGACAATCGCCGGAAACGGCACGCGGAAAAAGAAAATCGCGCCAAACGCCGCCGCCGCCAGCAACCACATCGCCGGTCCTTTCAACGCCCGCCCGCCGATCCGAATCACCGCCGCCGCCACGATTGCCGTCACCGCCGGCTTTAATCCTTCGAACACCGCCGCAAGCCACGCCACGTCTCCAAATTCCGCATACACCCACGCCGCCGCCCACAACACCAGCGCACCCGGCAACACAAACAGCACCCCCGCCACAATCCCGCCCCAGGTCCGGTGCAGCAGCCACCCACAATACGTCGCCAGCTGCGTCGCCTCCGGTCCGGGTAGCAGCATGCAGAAATTCAACGCATGCAAAAACCGCTCCTCGCTGATCCAGCGCCGTTTCTCGACCAGCTCGGCATGCATGATCGCAATCTGCCCCGCCGGCCCCCCAAAGCTGATAAAGCCCAGCTTCAACCAAAAGCTCACCGCCTGTCGAAAGCTCGGCTTTTCACCTTCCATCGCCGCGACGCTCCCCGGCGTCATTCTCCAACGCAAGCCGCCCCGCTCACCCCGCCTCACTGCCACACAAACAGCGCCACCGCCGCCAGCATCACCAACACCCCGAGCGTCACCACCAACGGAGGCGCTCGATTCACCCAGCGCGCCCGCCGCCACGCCTCATCCGACGTCAGCTTCACGTTCTTCACATCCTCCTCGAGCCCTTCCAACACGGAATGCCGCCGCCAGGTCATCCAAACGCCCAGCACCAACAACGCCAGCGCGCAAATCCCCGTCAGCTCCCAAATCGGTCGTGATCCAAAAAATGCGAACACGGCGTTCACTCGATTGACGAAAAACGATTTCTCAAGGCGCGCATCGGGGCTCCACGTCACTACGCATCGCTTCTCGGGAAGCGATCCAATTCATCGCCTTACCCGCCAGCCGATCCAGCGCTTCCACCGCCTGAGCGAGATGTTCCTCCCGCGTATCTTCGATTTTGTTGTGACTGATCCCGTGCAAGCTCTGCACGAACATCATCACCGTCGGCACCCCCGCGCGCGCCATCTCCGCCGCATCATGCAGCGGCCCCGACGGCAATCGGTGCGAGCGCCCGCAGGTTTCAACAATCGCCTCATCGCATCGCGCAATGAGCTCCTCGCAAAAGGGGATGGGTTCGATTCGCCATAATGGTTCCCACTCCACGCTCACCTTCGCCTCCGCCGCGAATCGCTCGCTCGCCTCCCGCGCCTCGCTCAACATTCGCGCCAGTGCCGCTGCATCGAGATGCCGTTGATCGAGCGTAATCCGACACTCCTCGACCACACTCGTCACGATCCCTGGCTTCGTCACGCACGACCCGATCGTGCACACGCCACCATGCCGCTCCGCGATCGCATAGATCTCCGGACTCATCCGCGACGCCGCGAGCAACGCATCCTTCCTCCGATTCATCGGCGTGCTCCCCGAATGCGCCGCCTGCCCGCGAAAGGTCACCGCATGCCGCTCCACGCCAAAGGTCCCCACCACCGCCCCCAGCGCCAAATCGAGGTCCAATAACACCGGCCCTTGCTCGATGTGCAGCTCGAGATACGCCGCCGCCTTCCTCAACTCCGCCCCGCTCTCCGTCACGCGCTCGAATTCAAGCCCCACTTCCTTCAACGCCGCCGGCAACGTCACGCCCGCACGATCTTTCAACCCCCGCACTTCCTCCATCACGAGCGTTCCCGCACACGCCGACGACCCAAACAAACTCCTCCCGAAACGCGCCCCTTCCTCGTCCGCCCAATCCACCAACCGCACCGTCACCGGCGGCTCCCCGTCGAACTCCGCCGCAATCCTCCGCAACACCTCCACCCCCGCCAGCGTGTTGAGCGAACCATCCAGCCACCCGCCATTCGGCACCGAATCGATATGGCCCCCGATCAACAACGCCCGCTCCGATTTACCTCGCAGCGTCGCCCAGAAATTTCCCGCCGCATCCGTGTGCATCTCCACCGGCAGCGTTCCGACCTTTTCCCGCAACCACGCACGCGCCTTCACCCACGTCGGCGTGAACGCCACTCGCTGCGCCCCGTCCGCGTCGCTCGTGAGATCTCGCAACGCTTTCAAATCGGCAATCGTTCGCTCGGGTTTCAGTGACATAGGAAGCCGTCCAGCCAGTTTGCAGCTTGGAAGCCAGCAGCCTGCACGCCACGTTCAAAATCGGTTCATCATTCCCTTTCGTGCGCGCGCGACTCTCCGCACCTCGCACGCCAGTTGCTTCCCTTTTACCATGCCTACGCTCGCAACCACCGTCGACGGCCTGAAACTCCCCAACCCTTTCGTCATCGGCTCCGGCCCGCCCGGCACCAATTTCAGCGTCATCACCCGCGCCTTTCGCGAGGGCTGGGGCGCCGTCATCGCGAAAACGATCAGTCTCGACGCCTCCAAGGTCGTCAACGTCTCCCCGCGCTACGCCAAACTCCACTCCGCCTCCGGCGAAATCATCGGCTGGGAAAACATCGAACTCATCAGCGACCGGCCCTTTCACCTGTGGCTCGACGAGTTCAAACGCTGCAAAGATCTCCACCCCGATGGCGTTCTGATCGCGTCCATCATGGAGGAATACAACCAGGACGCCTGGGCCGAAATCGTCACCCGCTGTCAGGACGCCGGCGTCGATGCATTCGAACTCAACTTCTCCTGCCCCCACGGTCTCCCCGAACGCAAAATGGGCGCCGCCATGGGCCAGAATCCCGAAATCCTCGAGGAGGTCTGCCGCTGGGTGAAAGCGGCCGCCACAAAACCGTTCTGGGCGAAAATGACGCCCAACATCACTCACATTGAAGATCCCTCCCGCGCCGCGCTGCGCGGGGGAGCCGACGGCATCAGCGCCATCAACACGATCCGCAGCGTCATGGGCGTGAATCTCGACACCCTTCGCCCCGAACCGACCGTCGAGGGCTTCACCACGCCCGGCGGCTATTCCTCGCGCGCCGTCAAACCCATTGCCCTGCGCATGGTGATGGAAATCGCGCAGCTCATCCGCAGCGAATTCCCGAACCGTTCTCTCTCCGGCCTCGGCGGCATCGAATCCGGCCGCGACGCCGCCGAGTTCATCCTCCTCGGCGCCGACACCGTGCAAGTCTGCACCGGCGTCATGAAATCTGGATACGACTGCGTGAAACCCATGTGCGACGAGCTCCTCGGGTTCATGGAAAAGCACCGCTTCGAAACCCTCGCCGACTTCAAAGGCAAAAGCCTCGACTACTTCACCACCCACGCCGACCTCGTCGAAAAACAAACCACCCGCAAAGCCGCCCAAAAATCCGCCATCAAATCCGACGCCGACTGGTCCGCCCAAACCTTCGCCCAACAAGCCGACGCTCTTTCACGCTAAGCGTGAAATAAGCTCCAAGCGCCAAGATCCAAGCTCCAGAGAAGCTCCCATCCTCAATGAGGAACCAAATGTCCACTTCGACTTACCCCGAAGCGAAGAGCGAATCTTGGTTGTTGAGTGAAGAGCCGGCAAAAGATCGCCACGCGTTCGATCTCGAAGAGCGCACCGCCGTTTTCGGCGAAGCCATCATCCGCTTCGTGAAAAAAATTCCACGCGGCCCGGATACGGACCGTCTCATCGATCAACTCGTAGGATGCGGCACGAGCATCGGCGCGAACTACTGCGAGGCAAACGAGGGGCTCTCGAAGAAGGACTTCCACTGCATTATCGGCCGCTGCCGCAAGGAATCTAAAGAAACAAAGTTCTTCCTCCGCATGGTCGCAGCCAGCCAGCCCGCCCTCGCGTCTGAAGCCCGCACGCTCTTCCGCGAAGTCCAGGAGCTTCACCTGATCTTTTGCGCCATGTTCCGCAACTCCGGCTAACCCTTTGTTGTTTGGCCATTCCCTGGAGCTTGGATCTTGGTCCTTGGAGCTTCTCCCCGCCGCATGCCACTACTCATTAAAAACGGCGAAATCATCACGCCCTCCCACCGCTACCACGCCGACATCTTCTGCGCAGACGAAACGATCACGACGATCGCGCCCAACCTCAGCGCTCCTCCCGACACCGAGGTCATCGACGCCGCCGGGAAATACGTCTTCCCCGGTTTCATCGATCCGCATGTTCACATCTACCTGCCCTTCATGGGCACGTATTCGAAAGACACCTACGCGACCGCCTCTCGCGCCGCCCTCGTCGGCGGCACCACCACCCTCATCGAGATGTGCTGCCCCGCGCGCAGCGACGACGCCCTCGCCGCCTTCGATCTCTGGATGTCGAAAGCCGCCGGCCAATCCGCCTGCGATTTCACGTTCCACATGGGCGTCACCAAATTCGACGCCACCACCGAATCTCAGCTCCGCGAAATCGTCGCCCGCGGCATCTCCTCCTTCAAAGTCTTCCTCGCCTACAAAGGCGCCTTCGGCATCGACGACACCGAACTCTACCGAACCCTCAAACTCGCCAGGGAACTCGGCGTCGTCGTCACCGCCCATTGCGAAAACGAAACGCTCATCGCCGAACGCAGCCGCGAACTCCTCGCCGCCGGCAAAACCGATCCCTCACAACATCACGAATCGCGCCCGCCGCTCGTTGAGGCCGAGGGCGTTCATCACTTGCTGACCTTCGCCGAGCTCACCGGTGCCGCCACCTACATCGTCCACCTTTCCTGCGAAGAAGCCTTGCGCGAAGCTCTCGCCGCCCGCCAGCGCGGTGTCCGCGTCGGCATCGAAACCCTCGTCCAATACCTCACGCTCGACAAAACCTACGCCGAACGCCCCGACTTCGAAGGCGCCAAATACGTGATGTCGCCCCCGCTCCGCGACGCCCGCAATCAATCCATTCTTTGGAACGCGCTTCGCGACGGCGTCATCCAGACCGTCGCCACCGATCACGCCCCGTTCGACTTCACGACCCAAAAGCCGATGGGTCGCGACGATTTCACGAAAATCCCCAACGGCATCCCCGCGATCGAGGAACGTATCAACCTTCTCCATACCTACGGCGTCCGCCGCGGCCGCATCGATCTCCAAACTTTCGTCAACGTCGCCAGCACCGCCGCCGCAAAGCAGTTCGACCTTTTCCCTCGCAAAGGCGCCATCCAGCCCGGCTCCGACGCCGACCTCGTCATCTTCGATCCCGACTATCGCGGCACGATTTCCGCTCGCACGCAGCACATGAACGTCGACTACAGCGCCTTCGAAGGCTGGCCGATCGAGGGTCGTCCGCACGTCGTCACCGTCCGCGGCCAAGTCGCCGCCCGCGACGGCCGCTTCGTCGGCCAATTGGGCCGTGGCGAATTCCTGAAACGCACGCCGACGCATTTTTGACGCGGCCCAAAAGCTCCAACATCCAAGCACCAAGCTCCAGAGAAACACCAACCTTCAACCTCCAAAAACCCACGTCCGCCTTCATTGAAGTTTGAGTTTTGGATCTTCTCTGGAGCTTGGATCTTGGAGCTTGGAGCTTCACCTCATGCTAATCTCCGACGGCGCCCTCGAAAAAACCGACGAGTTGGAGGAATCCCAGCTCTACAACGCCGACCTCGCTCCCGTCCCCATCGGCCAGCGCAAATGGCGCATCGGCTCGATTGCCGCCCTCTGGATCTCCATGGCCGCGTGCATTCCCACTTACATGCTCGCTTCGTCCCTCATCGACGGGGGCATGAATTGGTCTCAAGCCGTCCTCACCATCTTTCTGGGCAACGTCATCGTCGTCATCCCGATGGTCCTCAACGCCCACGCTGGCACCAAATACGGCATCCCGTTTCCCGTCTTCTGCCGCGCTTCCTTTGGCACGCTCGGTGCCAACATCCCCGCCCTGCTCCGCGCGTTCGTCGCCTGCGGCTGGTTCGGCATCCAAACGTGGATTGGCGGCTCCGCCATCTATAAAATCTGCGCCGTCTTCTGGCCGTCGCTCGCCGCTCCCGACGCGACTACGTTCCTCGGCATCACCGCCGCCGAGTTCGCCTGCTTCCTCCTTTTCTGGGCGATCAACATGTGGGTCGTCTATCGCGGCATCGATTCGATCCGCCTCCTTCTCAACATCAAAGCCCCGCTCCTCATCGGCCTCGGCCTGCTCCTTCTCTTCTGGGCGCGCCGCGAAGCCGGCGGTTTCGGCCCCATCCTCGCACAACCTTCGGCGTTCGCTCCCGGCCAGCCGAAAGCCGGCGAATTCTGGCCGTTCTTTTTCCCCGCGCTCACCGGCATGATCGGCTTCTGGGCCACGCTGTCGCTCAACATCCCCGACTTCTCCCGCTACGCCGTTTCCCAGCGCGCCCAAATCGCCGGCCAAGCCCTCGGCCTCCCGCTCACGATGGCGCTGTATTCATTTATTGGAGTCGCGGTCACGTCCGCGACGACCATCATCTACGGCCAAACCATCTGGGATCCGGTCGACGTCCTCACGCGTTTCCAAAATCCCTTCGTTCTCATCCTGTCGATGTTCGCCCTCTGTCTCGCTACGCTAGCAACTAACATCGCTGCCAACGTCGTCTCACCCGCCAACGACTTCGCCCACCTCGCGCCGAAGAAAATTTCCTTCCGCCTCGGGGGTCTCATCACCGGGGTCCTCGGCATCCTCATCATGCCTTGGAAACTCGTTGCCGATCCGAGCGGCTACATCTTCACCTGGCTCATCGGCTACAGCGCACTCCTCGGCCCGATCGGCGGAATCATGATCGCCGACTATTACATCTGGCGAAAACGCACGCTCTCCCTCGTCGGCCTCTACTCCGGCACCGGCGACTATACCTACAAAAACGGCTTCAGCCTCGTCGCCATCATCGCCCTCCTCGCCGGCGCCCTCCCCAGCCTCCCTGGCTTTCTCGCCACCGTTCACCTCATCGACGCCGCCGCACTGCCGGTCTTCCTCCTCAACCTCTACCACTACGCTTGGTTCGTCGGTTTCCTCGTCGCGTTCATCGTCTACCTATCCCTCCGCAAACTCGCCCCAAACTCCTGAATTCAACCACAGAGACACCGAGGCACCGAGAACCAATTCCCCGCCATTCTCCGTGTCTCCGTGCCTCAGTGGCTAACATGTCCGCCATGAAACAAATCCCTCTCCCGCCCACCTCCCACACGCCCGCGCCTTACACCGGCCCGTCCGCCGCCGACGTCCTCGCGCTCCGCAAACAATACCTCAACCCCGGCCTCTTCCTCTACTACAAGAAGCCGCTCATGCTCGTCGAGGGACACATGCAATACGTCTGGGACGACACCGGGCGCCGCTACCTCGACGCCCTCGGCGGCATCGTGACGGTCAGCGTCGGCCATTGTCATCCCCACGTCACCGCCGCCGCCACTCAACAACTCCACACGCTTCAGCACTCCACCACGATCTATCTCCAACCGCGTATCGCCGAATACGCCGAGAAGCTCGCGTCCAAGCTCCCCGGCGACCTCAAGGTCTGCTACTTCGTCAACTCCGGCTCCGAAGCCACCGACCTCGCGCTTCTCATGGCGCGACTCTACACCAGCAACCACGATATCATCGCCCTCCGCAACGGCTATCACGGCGGCAACGCCTCCGGCATGGCGGTCACCGGACACAGTAGTTGGAAGTTCAATACGCCATACGCCTCCGGCGTTCACCACGCCGCCGCGCCTTACTCCTACCGCGGCCCTTATGGCTACGACGATCCCGACGCCGGCCGCAAATACGCCGACGACGTCAAATCCCTCATCGACTACGCCACGCCCGGCAAAGTCGCCGGCTTCATCGCCGAATCCATTCAAGGTGTCGGCGGCTTCGTCATCTACCCCGATGGCTACCTGCAACACGCCTATGCCCACGTTCGTGCTGCCGGCGGCGTCTGCATCGCCGACGAAGTTCAAACCGGTTTCGGTCGCACCGGCACCCACTTCTGGGGCTTCGAAACCCAGGGGGTCATCCCCGACATCGTCACGATGGCCAAGGGCATCGGCAACGGAACCCCGCTCGGCGCCGTCGTCACTACGCCCGAGATCGCTGCCGTGCTCGCCCAAAAAACGCACTTCAACACCTTCGGCGGCAATCCCGTGGCCTGCGCGACCGGCAAGGCCGTCCTGGAAGTGATCGAGCGCGAAAACCTCCAACAAAACGCTCACGACTTGGGCGCCTATCTTCTCGCAGGACTCGAGAAACTCGAAGCCAAACACAAGATCGTCGGCGACGTCCGCGGCATGGGCCTGATGCTCGGCATCGAATTCGTCAAAGACCGCACCACCAAAACACCCGGCCGTGAAGAATGCGCCCGCGTCGTGGAAAACTGTCGCGATCTCGGCCTCCTCGTCGGCAAAGGCGGCCTCTGGGGCCAAACCATCCGGCTCGCTCCGCCGATGAACATCACCCGCGCCGACGCTGACTTCCTTCTCGCGACACTCGACGAAGCAATCGGCGAAGCCGCCGCTTAGCCCAAAGTGCGCGCCCGCGAGAGGCACTCAGCTTTGATCAGCGTTGGACTCCCACGCTCTCGATTCCAACCGCCCACCTTCTCCTTGCGCGCCTGCCGGCCGCCCCTTTTCTACGCCGACTCACCTCCATGGCCCGTCGTCCCGACACCCGCACCGAGTCGCTTCTCGAAAAGACCATTTTCGCCTCCCGCTGGCTTCAAGCCCCGCTCTACCTGGGCCTTATCGTCGCTCAAGGCGTCTACGTCTATCAGTTCTTCGTCGAGCTCTGGCACCTCATCCACGTCGCCATCGATGGCGTTCCAGCCAACGGCCCCGACCTCAGCACCACCATCATGCTCATGGTCCTCGGCCTGATCGACGTGGTGATGATCGCGAACCTCCTCATCATGGTGATCATCGGCGGTTACGAGACGTTTGTGTCCCGCCTCCATCTCGACGACCACGACGACCAGCCCGAGTGGCTCAACCACGTCAACGCCGGCATGCTCAAGGTGAAGCTGGCCACTGCACTCGTGAGCATCTCCTCGATTCACCTCCTCAAAACCTTCATCGAGGTTCGCTCGCCGAGCGTCATCTTCACCAACGAGGGCGTGATGTGGCAGGTCATCATCCACGCCGTTTTCGTCCTTTCCGCCATTGCACTCGCCTGGACCGACCGGTTGATCAGCCCGCCAGCATCCGCCGCTCACGACACTCATTGAGCAGCGCGAGCAGAAGCTTGCGACAAAACCACACCTCCGCGTGTGATTGGCGTTATGGCTTTCACCCCATCCGACGCCGACATCCTCGCTATCGAGCGGCCCGACCCCAAGCTGCTCAAATACTACCTCCTCTCCGCCCTCGCCTTCCCGCCCGCATGGCCCTTTGTCGCCCCCGCGCTGTGGTTCCGTTACCACTCGATGCGCTACAAGTTCACCGACGAGGGCATCTCGATGAGATGGGGCATCCTTTTTCGTCGCGAGGTCATCATCCAATACGCGCGCATCCAGGACATCCACCTCCGCTCCAATGTCGTCGAGCGCTGGCTCGGCCTCGCCCGCGTCCTTATCCAAACCGCCAGCGGTAGCGCCGCCGCCGAGATGACGCTCGAAGGCCTCACCCAATTCGAGGCCGTGCGCGACTTCCTCTATTCGCGCATGCGTGGCGTGAAAGACCACGCGTCCCTGCGTATCCAATCGCCCGCGACGCCCGGCTCCTCGCCCGAAACTTCTCCTTCCGCCGATCCCGAACTCGCCGCCACCCTCCGCGAGGTCGCGCAGGAACTTCGACTGTTGCGCGAAACCCTCGCCACCACGCCGCGCTCGAACTCATCGCCGGAGGTGCCGCATGTTTGACCGCTTTCGCCAAACGCTTCTGACCCTGCTGCGCGTCCCTCCGCAACCCGCCGCACCCTCTGGCGCACCCGGCTCCATCCGCGTTTTTCGCGCCGCTCCCAACTTCTATCGCTTTAAACTCGCCGGTTGGGCTCTCGGTCAGATCGCCACGTTCTTCGGCATCGTCGTTTCTCTCGTCTTCCTCGCCAATTTCAAAGCCGAAGCCGATTACGTTCGCAGCGAACGCCAAGCGGCCGCCGCGGCGGCGGCGAACCCAACCGATTCCACTTCCACCGTGAATCCCGCCGCGTCCGACCCCGAAGCTTCTCCCGCCGACATTTCACCCGAGCAGCAGAAGGGATTGGAGCGCCTGGAGAAACTCGAGCGATTGGACCGCGGTTGGCGGTTTCCAGTCCAGTTCCTCAACATTCCTTACGCCTTTCTACACGACCCTCACAATCCCATCGGCCGCCTCATCGAACGTTCACCTTGGTGGCTCTTTCCTGGAATCGCGCTTCTCGAATTTGTCGGCGTTGCGTTCTACCTCATCCAACTTCCCGTCACCTATGCGCTCGTGCGGCTCGAGTTCGAATCGCACTGGTATATCGTGACCGACCGAAGCCTCCGGATCCGGTGGGGACTCGTCAACATGCGCGAAGCCACCATGAGTTTCGCCAACATCCAACAGGTCACCGTCTCGCAAGGCCCGCTCCAGCGCCTGCTCGGTCTTGCCGACGTCCACGTCCAATCTGCCGGCGGCGGCAGTCGCGGGAAAGACGAAGACAAGGGCTCCGATCGCGACTCCATGCACCAGGGCGTTTTTCACGGCGTGTCCAACGCCCACGAAATCCGCGACCTCATCCTCGACCGTCTGCGCCAGTTCCGCGCCGCCGGACTCGGCGACCCCGAAGACGCCGCCGACCATCTCGCGCCCGCTTCACCCCCGCCAACTTCCTCCTCGGCCCTCGGTGCCGCGCGCACGCTCCTCGCCGAAGCCCGCGCCCTCCGCCAATCGCTCACCTAAATCCGCCAAAAAAAAGACAGAAGCCCATCAGGCTTCTGTCTTCTGCTACCGCATCGGTGGCGCCATCAAGGCACCCGCCGGCCGCGAAGCAGCGAGACGAGAAAAAGGATCAAGAAGATCACGAAACATACTTTCGCGATCGTGGCCGCAGTTCCGGCGACGACGCCGAAACCCAGCACGCCCGCGATTAGCGCGATAATCAGGAACAGAATGGCGTAGCTTAACATGGTTCTAGGGGGTTGAGATTTCGAAGCCGAAAGTCATGCCTGCGCGCGCTCGCGGTCGTGGAGCAACTCGCCCAACACCCACGAGGTTGTTTCGTGATACTCGACCAACTCGCGCAATAAAGTCGCTGTCACCGGATCTCCGCAGTCCACCGCGCAGGCTTCCGCGTCACGTCGCAGCCGGTCCGCCATCCGGTCGTGCAACTGGCGCAACACCGACAGCATGCTCCGGGCGCTCAGGTCCACCCCGCGCGTGGGCGTGAAACGCGGCGCTTGAATCAGATCCGTCCATCCCGTGTGCGTCACTACTCCGAGCACGCGAGCCCGCTCGCCGAGCTTTTCGATCCAGTCGTCAATCTGGTGATACTGCTCATCGAAGAGTTCGTGCAGATTTCGAAAGTGCGGACCCGTGACGTTCCAGTGGTAATCCCGCGTGGCGGCCGACAACGCAAATTCGTCCGCCAGCGCATGGTTCAAAATCGAACCGACACACTCCCGCGCCTCGGCTGAAAGTTCGTTGTTCACATTGTAATACATGGGAGCCGCTCGTGCGGTCTCCCCCTAGACCGAAGATCGCCGTTTCAGTTCGCGCCCGTTCACTGCCGTGTCCATCGGGGAAACCCCGGTCTTCCCTCCCCTCCTCCTTGCCGCGCCCGCCCGCTCACCGGCCGTGCTTCAACCGCAACAACCGCTCCCCTGCCGCATGCAGCGTCGCCGGCCGTTTCGCAAAATTCAGCCGCACGTAACGATTTTCCGGATGCGCAAAGAAACTCGATCCCGGCACCGGCGCCACGCCGATCTCCCGCGTCATCCACCGCGCAAACTCCACATCACTCGCATAACCGAAGGGCGAGACGTCCAGCATCACGAAATAAGCTCCTTCCGGACGCGTGTAGTTCAGCCCCGTGCGATCGAGATAACTTAGCAGCACATCCCGCGACGCCGCATACTCCGCCGCGAGCTCGTCATAAAACGAAACCGGGAACTTCAACGCCGCCACCACCGCATGCTGCAGCGGCGCCGCCGCGCCCACCGTCAGGAAATCGTGCACTTTCCTCGCCTGCGCGATGATCTCCGGCGCCGCATGCACATAACCGAGCCGCCAGCCCGTGATCGAAAAAGTTTTCGATAACGACGAACACATCAACGTCCGCCGCGCCATCCCCGGCAGCGTGGCGAAGTAAGTGTGCATGTGCGGCGGATACACGATGTGCTCGTAAACTTCATCCGTCAGCACGAACGCATCGAATTCCTCGGCCAGCGCCGCGATCGCCAACAACTCCTCCCGCGTAAACACCCGGCCGCACGGGTTCGACGGGTTGCACAGCACGAACGCCTTCAACCCTCCCGCAAACGCCGCCCGCAACTCCGCCGGATCGAAGCGATACTCGGGCGGGTGCAGCGGCACATGCACCGGCGTCGCCCCGCACAAAATCGCATCAGCCGCGTAGTTCTCGTAGAAGGGCGAAAACATTCCCACGCGATCGCCCGGATCGCACACCGTCATCATCGCGACCATCATCGCCTCCGTCGAACCGCACGTCACCACGAGCTCCCGATCCGCATCGACCGGCAAGCCCATGCACCGCGCGATCTTCTCTCCCAACGCCGCCCGCAACTCCGGCGAGCCCCATGTCACCGCATATTGATGACGCCCCGCATCCATGGCCTCCTTCGCCGCCTGCACCAGCGCCGCCGGAGGATCCCAATCGGGAAAGCCCTGCGCCAGATTGATCGCTCCATGCTTCGCCGCCACGCGCGACATCTCGCGAATCACCGATTCCGTAAACGTCGACGTCCGCAGCGAGGTCTTGGGCATATAAGAAACTGGAACCTTGTAGGGCGGGGTCTCCGAACCCGCCGTCTGCCGCTCACGGAATCGTCAGCTCCATCCCCAGCCGCAACGCATTCTCGTTCGGCAACACATTGCGATTCGCCGCGTAGATATCACGCCAGCGCGAATGATTCCCGTAATACTTCTGCGCCAAGCTAAACAGCGTATCGCCTTTCACGACCACATGCCGCCGCCCCGCCACCGCCGGCTGCGTGGTCGGACGCGTCGGCTGCGCCGGCACGAATGCCGCCGTGTCCTCCGCCGGCGCCAGCGACACCGGCGAGTCGTCCACCTCCGCCGGCGCATAGAACGACGAAGGCACATTATTCGCTGCCGGGGCCGGCGCCGCCACCGCCCCGGTTCCCGCTCCCAATGCGATGCGCGACTGCGTCAACACCGGCGGATTCGCCCGCACACTCGCCAGCTCCGCCCGGAGTTGCTCGTTCTCCCGCTGCAAGCGACCGATCAGCTCCAACTCGTCCATCCGATCCGCGCGACTCTCCAGCGGTTGTGCCGGCAACGTCCGCGCAAACTCCCGTGTCGCCGCATCGATCCGCTGCTTCACCAACGCCGCCTGGCGCGAGTTCGGCTGCAGCTCGAGGTATTTGCGAAAATGATAAATCGCCGCCACCGGATCCTTCACCTGCTGCAGATACAACAGCCCCGCTTCGAGATGCGACTCCGGCGCCGCATCGCTGCGTTTCGCGATCACTTTTAAAAACGCATTCAACGCTTCCTGATTTCGCCCTTGGCGCACCAATTGCTGACCTTGCCGGAAATTCGGCTCATCCGCCTCCGCCGCCATCGTCGCCTCGTTTCCACGCTCGCACCCCGCGGCGCAAAACAATGCGACGCCGGCAAGCGCGACCTGGACCATCGAGCGGATTCTCATCGAGCGAGGAAAACGGGATTGAACGACCAATCGTGGGCCCTAAATTCCGCCCACTCTTCTCGCGACTCAAATCCTAAATGCCGCTGCAATCTAAAACCATTCTCGCCCGGGCGCGCGCCTGCATCCGGACCGAGAGCGATGCGCTGGCAGACACCGCCAAATCCCTGGGACCCGAGTTCGTCGACACCGCCCAAGCCGTCGAAGCCGCCATCGCCGCGGGCCAGAAACTCATTTTCACCGGCGTGGGAAAAAACGCCCACATCGCCCAAAAACTCGCCGGCACCTTCAACAGCACCGGCGCGCCTTCCTGCTTCCTCGACGCCACTCAGGCCCTCCACGGCGACCTCGGCCTCTGCACCGAAGGCGATTACGCATTTCTCCTGAGCAACAGCGGCCAGACCGAGGAAATCCTCCGGCTTCTACCCGTGCTCAAACGCCTGCACGTCCGGCTCGTCGCCTTCACCGGCAACGCTGCTTCCGATCTCGCGAAAAACACCGATCACCGTCTGCTCTACCGCGTCCGCCGCGAAGCCTGCCCGCTTTCCCTCGCGCCCACCGCCAGCACCACGGCCGCTCTCGCGCTGGGCGACGCGCTCGCGATGGTCCTGCTCGAATCCCGCGGCCTTACCCGCGACGACTTCGCCCGTTATCACCCCGCCGGCAATCTCGGCGCCCTGCTCCTCAAGGTGAAAGACATCATGCGCAGCGGCGATCGCCTGCCCGTCGCGCCCGAAAATGTTTCCACTCAGGACGCCATCCTGGCCATGACCCGCGCAAAATCCGGCAGCATCGCACTGGTGCATGCGAAAACCGGGAAACTCACGGGCATTTTGACGGACGGTGATTTCCGTCGCAGCGCCCTCACCGGGCCCCATTTTCTCCAGCAACCCGTATCCACCTTCATGACGCGCCACCCCAAGGTAATCGCCGAGAACGCGCTCGGCGTCGACGCGCTGCGTCTTTTCGAGACGCACAAAATCGACGACCTTATCGTCATCAACGCGCAAGGACGGCCCGTCGGTCTCGTCGACGGCCAAGATCTACCCAAGCTGAAGATCGTGTGAGGACTCGTCTCGTCCCGCTTCACGATCGCCGCCGCCTCTCCGCCCCTCACGGAACGCGTGAGCGTGTCGACTTGGCCCGCAACCCATCGCCGCCTGCCCCGACCCGTAAGGGCACGCGCCTCCATCTCATCCGCCCATGAAACAGCCTCTCCGCGTTGGCCTCATCGGCATGGGCGGTTTCGCTGCCGCGCACCACGCCACCGTCGCGCGCCTTGAAGAGCGCGGCGAATGCCGGCTCGTCTGCACCTGCGACCCGCGCGCCACTGACTTCGCCGCACAACAGCAGCTCTGGAAATTCGATACCCGCGGCGTCCAGGTCTTCGACGACTACCGCGCCATGCTTGAGCGTTGCCACCGCGAACTCGATCTCGTCGTCACACCCACACCGATCCAACTCCACGCCGAGATGCACGCCGCCGCCGCGGCCCTCGGCCTGCCCAGCTACCTCGAGAAACCGGCGACCCTCGACTACCGCGAACTCGAGCACATGATCGCCCGCGACGCTCAACTGCCGAAAGCGTCGCTCGTCGGCTTCAACTTCATCGTCGAAAAGCCCCGGCTCGCACTGAAGGAGCGCATTCTTTCCGGCGAATTCGGCTCCGTCCGCGGCGCCACCCTCACCGGACTCTGGCCGCGTCCCACCAGCTACTTCCAACGCAACGAATGGGCCGGTCGGCTCATGATGGAGGACCGTATCGTTCTCGACTCATGCATGGGCAACGCCCTCGCGCACTTCGTTCACAACCTCCTCTTTTGGGCGGGCCGTTGCGAGGTCTTCAGCTGGGCGCAACTCGCCGCCGTCCGCGCGGAACTCTACCGCGCTCACGATATCGAGGGCGCGGATACGTTCTTCGTCGAAGCCGACTCCACCGGCGGCGTCACGATGCGTTTCGCGCTCTCCCACGCCTGCTCGGGCGCCAGTTCCCAATCCGAGGTCGTCGTCTGTGAACGCGCCACCGTGCGCTACATCGTCGGACACGTCGCCGAGGTGCGATGGTGCGACGGACGCGTCGAACGCATCGAACTCGGCCCCTTCGACGGCCTCACCGAAAACCACCTCGAGTATTATCGCTACCTTCGCGGCGAGTCCCCGCGCGCGGCCACCACTCTCACCGACTCCCGCCCACTCGTCGTGCTGAACGATCTCGCGCACGTTTCCTCCGGCCGCATCGCTCCCATTCCGCCGGAACGCATCAGCGGCACGCGCGACGAAAAAGAGCAAAAGGATTACCTCGACGTCTCCGGCCTCACCGCGCTCCAGGAGCAATTCACCCTGCACGGCACCTGGCCCAGCGAAGCTGGCTGGTCGCGCGAACCGGCGGTCCTCGCCACGCCCGGCGACCTCGCCCGCTTCCACGACACCATCGGTGCGATGCTAGCTCGCTCAACCTGAGGGAGACGCGCGGCCTCTACCGCGCCATCGCGCCGCACGTGTTGCCCGCTGCAGCGCACATCTTGCCGCGCGATTCTTTTTCGCCGGCGCTACTACGGCCTAAAGCGGTCCTGTTACCCGGCATTATCTGATTCTCACGCACTTGAGTCTCGCGCCCGCGCTTGCACGCTCATGTCTCATGCCCACTCCGCCGTTCACCTACCAGGATCCGCTTCCGCTCGGCGCGGATGAAACCGAATATCGCCTGCTGTCGAAGGAAGGCATCAGCACCGCGACATTCGAGGGCAAAGAAATCCTGAAGGTCGCCCCCGAAGCACTCGCCTTTCTCGCCCAACAAGCGCTTCACGACTGCTCGTTCATGCTGCGCCCGAAACATCTGCAGCAGGTCGCCGCCATCCTCGACGATCCCGAAGCATCCGCCAACGACCGCTACGTCGCCCTCACGCTCCTGAAAAACGCCGAGATTGCCGCCCAAGGCATTCTCCCGTTCTGCCAGGACACCGGCACGGCCACCATCGTCGCCAAGAAGGGCCAGCAAGTCTGGACCGGCGCGAACGACGCCGAATGGCTCAGCCGCGGCGTTTACGAGTGCTACACCAAGGAAAATCTCCGCTACTCCCAAACCGCGCCGCTCGACCTCTGGAAGGAAACCAACACCGGCACCAACCTTCCCGCGCAAATTGATCTCTACGCCACCGAGGGCGCGAAATACGAATTCCTCTTCGTCGCCAAAGGCGGCGGCTCCGCGAATAAAACGTTCCTCTTCCAGGAAACCAAAGCGCTTCTCAACCCGAAGAGCTTCGAAAAATTCGTCACCGACAAGCTCGGCTATCTCGGCACCGCCGCCTGCCCGCCCTATCACCTCGTCTTCGTCGTCGGCGGCACCAGCGCCGAAGCCTGCCTCAAAACCGTGAAGCTCGCGTCCGCCAAATACCTCGACGCCCTTCCGACCACCGGCAACGAACACGGCCGCGCTTTCCGCGATCTCGCGATGGAAGCACAGATTCTCTCGATCGCCCAAAAATCCGGCATCGGCGCCCAGTTCGGCGGCAAATACTTCGCCCTCGATGTCCGCGTCGTCCGCCTCCCGCGTCACGGTGCCAGCTGCCCCGTCGGCGTCGGCGTCTCCTGCAGCGCCGACCGCAACATCAAAGCGAAGATCACCAAAGACGGCATCTTCCTGGAGCAGATGGAAACAAATCCGGGACGCTTCATCCCCGCCGATCAGCGCACGCTCAAAGACGACAACATCGTCCGCATCGACCTCAACCAACCGATGCAGCAGATCCGCGCCGAACTCTCCAAACATCCCGTCACCACCCGCGTTTCGCTCACGGGTCCGATGATCGTCGCCCGCGACATCGCTCACGCCAAACTCAAGGAACGCGTCGACTCCGGCCAAGGGCTTCCGCAATACCTCAAAGACCATCCCGTCTATTACGCCGGCCCCGCCAAAACCCCCACCGGCTACGCCTCCGGCTCTTTCGGCCCCACGACCGCCGGACGCATGGACAGCTACGTCGATCTCTTCCAATCGCTCGGCGGCTCCATGGTCATGCTCGCCAAAGGCAACCGGAGCGCCGCAGTAACCAACGCCTGCAAGCAACACGGCGGCTTTTACCTCGGCAGCATCGGCGGCCCCGCCGCCATCCTTGCCAAGGACAACATCACCAAAGTCGAAACGCTCGAATACCCCGAACTCGGCATGGAGGCCGTCTGGAAGATCGAAGTGAAAGACTTCCCCGCCTTCATCCTCGTCGACGACAAGGGCAACGACTTCTTCGCCAACGGCTGCGGCGCCTGCCTCCCCACTAAGAAATAGCGCAGCCCGCCAGCGCTTCGCCTGCTCGCCCTACTCCCCCACCACCGTCACCAGCACCTGCCGCGAATGCGCCGCGCGGCGGTGCTCCCAAAGATAGATCCCCTGCCAGGTCCCGAGCTGCATCTGGCCGTCGGCAAACGGCACGCACTCGCCCGTTCGCGTCAGCGCCATCTTGATGTGACTCGGCATGTCGTCCGGTCCCTCGAGCGTGTGCTCGAAATCCGGATCGTTCTCCGGCACATGCCGATTCATCCACGCCTCCAAATCCCGCCGCGCGGAGGGATCGGCGTTCTCCATGATCACGAGCGAACAGCTCGTATGCTGACAAAACACCGACACGATCCCGCACCGTTGTTTGCTGCGCCCCAGCTCACGCGCCACCGCTTCGGTGATCTCGTGCAAGCCCTGCCCGCGCGTGCGCACTGTGATTGTCGATTGTCGAACCGCCATATCGGGAAAAGCGAAAATCTCGGCGCAAAAATCAACCTCAGCCTCCCGCGTTCAGCCCGCCCGCGCCCGGCTTCGTCATCGACAATGGCTCCAGCGCCCGGTCCAGCGCCGTCGCGTCCATCAGCTTCCTTTCCAAGACGATCTCCCGCAGCGTCCGCCCGCTCGCCAGCGCCTCTTTCGCCACCGCCGCCGCCTGGTCGTATCCGATAAACGGATTCAACGCCGTCACCAGCATCAACGATCGGTCCACCAGTTCGCGGCACCGCGCCTCGTCCGCTTCCAGTCCGTTCACGCATTTTTCGGTAAACACCCGCACGCCATTCCCGAGGCAGTGAATCGATTCATGCAGACAGTGCGCGATCAGCGGAATCGTTACGTTCAATTCGAAATGTCCGTCCCGCCCGCAGCTCACCACCGTCTGCGTCAATCCCTGTGCATAGAGGCACACCTGCACGAGCATCTCGCTCATCACCGGGTTCACCTTGCCCGGCATGATCGACGATCCCGGCTGCGTCGCCGGCAATCGCAGTTCGCCCAAACCCGCCCGCGGACCGGATCCCAACAACCGGATGTCATTCGCGATTTTAGTAAGACTCGCCGTGATCGTCGCGATTTGTCCCGCCACTTCGACACAATCATCCCGCGCCGCCTGCGCCTCGAAATGATTGCCCGCTTCCTCAAAGCCGAGGCCCGTTTCCTCATTCAGGATCCGACAAACGCGTGCGCCGAATTCCGGATGACAATTGATTCCCGTGCCCACCGCGGTCCCGCCCACCGCCAATTCACTCAACACCGCAATCGCCTTCCTCGCCCGCCCCGCCGCTTTATGCGCTTGCGCCGCATACCCCGAAAACTCCTGCCCCAACGTCAGCGGCGTCGCGTCCATCAAATGCGTCCGTCCAATCTTCACGATCGCCGAGAATGCTTCCGCCTTCCTTTCCAGCGCCGTCGCCAGCTCCTCCAACGCCGGTGCGAGTTCCCGCTGCAATACCACCGCCACGCTCACATGCAGCGCGGTCGGGATAATGTCGTTCGACGACTGCCCGAGATTCACGTCGTCGTTCGGATGCAACGGCTTCTTCGCGCCGATCGGCAATCCCGCCAGCTGGCTCGCGCGATTCGCGATCACCTCGTTCGCATTCATGTTGGTCGAGGTGCCCGATCCCGTCTGAAACACGTCGATCGGAAAATGCACCGTGAGCTTCCCGTCCGCGATCTCACGCGCGACCTGCTGAATCAACTCGCTCTTCTCTTTCGCCAGCAAACCCAGCTCTTCATTCGCTCGGGCGCACGCCAGCTTCACCAATCCGAGCCCGCGAATAAACGCCTCCGGCATCGGCCGCCCACTGATCGGAAAGTTCAACACCGCCCGCTGCGTCGACGCTCCATACAATGCCTCCTCGGGCACCGGCATTTCTCCCATCGAATCTTTTTCCGTGCGCATGATGACAAACGTTCGAAGCAGTTGAATGTTATCCGTAGTCGCTCCACCGACGAGCGCCCACCCGGCCCCAAAGTCATTCCCAACGAAGCGGAGAATCCGGAGCGGCGCCTTCTACGAAATCCCTAGCGCGCTTCCTCGAGAAAGCAAAACCGCCAACCACACCCCGGCGTCTGCTCATAAAAAAGCCGCGGCTGGCGCCACGGCTTAAGGATGTTTCTCGACGTTTCTCGCTCAGAACTTGAACGCCACGCGATCGCCCTGCACGCCGACGCGGCTGATCGAATCGTAAAGCCGCTCTTCCGTCAGACGCCGCGCGACGCGCTGGCTGTTGCCGACCGCGACTTCGTTCGACGTTGCCACCGCCGGTAAAGCGGTCGCGAGCAATCGTGAGCGACGCGATTCTCCAGGCGCGCCGATCTGGGTGAGTGGGTCTCGCACCGGCTCGCGCATCTCAGCGCGACGCGCCACCGCGCCAAACGCCTCATCGAGCAACTGCGGATTATCCGCCTGCACCGCCGCAAGATTCGCCGCGATATAAAGCGCCGAGGGCGACGGCTCAGCTTCGACCACGCGCGGCGCCTCCTCGGCGACCACAACGTGCGACATCTGCCCCGTCGGTGCCGGCGTCAAAGCCGCATCCGCCGGAGCTTCGACCTCCGAGGTCGCCATCGTTGTCGACGTCGCCGCGGGCAATGCACTGCGAACCGGCTTTTCCGCCAGCACCGGCGCAGGCAGCTGCGACCGCTGGATCGGCACCGACACTTCGTCCGCCGAACCCGACCGCAAATCGAACGCGCGATATTCGCTCACCGTCACAAATGTCAAAGCCATGATCGCCGCCGCTCCGACCGGCAGCTGATAACGCGAAACCCGTGCACCCACCCGAATCAACGGCGCCCACCACGGACGCGGTTCAACGATCGCTGCGAGCTGCTTCACGCGCATCTCGCGCTCGAATTCCGCCCAGAATTCCGCCGCGGGACGCTCAGCGCGTTTCACCTTCAGCAAATCCTCAACCGTAACAGGACGTTTTCGGGAGCTCATCGACGAATATAGGGCTGCAGTTCGGATTGGAGGAGCTGCTTGGCGTAGTGCAGCCGCGATCGGACCGTCCCGACCGAGCACTCCATGACCTCGGCGATTTCTTGATGACTCAGGCCATCTATTTCGAAGAGCGTGATCACGGTTCTGTGCTTGATAGACAATTTCTGCATGGCCTCGTTCAATTTTTCCTGAAGCTCTCGTGCAAAGGTTTCCCGATCCGCGCCAGTAGCATCTGTTAGCGCGGCAATCACTTCCGCCGAAACGCGATCTTCCGGATCCATTTTCTCGAAGCTGAAAAAGGTCCGGAGCCGATGCTTCCGCAGATGCGTGAGGGTCGAATTCACCGCAATCCGATACAGCCAGGTAAAGAAAGAGGATTGCCCTTGGAAGCGGTTGATGGACTGAAACGCTTTGATCAACGCGTCCTGGGTCAAATCCGCCGCATCCTCCCGGTTCGACGTCAGATGATACACGACGCCGAACACCCGCTCGCGATATTTCAACACGAGCTCATCGAATGCCGCCACGTCGCCCTCCTGCACGCGACGCACGATCGCCATATCCGCATCAGCTTCGGTCTGCCGATCCGGAGAAGCGACAAGCGTCTTCCCTGCGATCTTGGCCGCGTCCATAGCGCGCCGAACAAAGCCATCCCACCCGCCCGGCGCAAATCGAAAAACATCGCGGCACGTTCCACTCCATGCCGTTTACGAATTTATGAGCGGCGCAGCGCGCGCTCCCGCGAATCAGCCCGACTTCAATGCCCCAACCTGCGCTCGCAACACATCGCAAAGCCCCAGCAACAACGGAGTCGGTCCCTCGCCCGGCCACTCCTGCAATGCCGCCGTCGCCGCACCAATTTCTGCCTGGACCGCTTCACTGACCGTTGCGAACACGTCCAATTCGCCCATCTGACGCAAACAACGCGCAAGATCCGGCGCCCGCTCCCCCTTCAACTCGCTTTCCAGAACTTGCCGCTCTGCCGCCGGCAAACGCTCGCGCAACACCAGCAGCGGCAACGTCAGCTTCCCGCTCGCCAGATCCGTCCCGAGCGTCTTTCCGATCCGGCGCTCCTCTCCGAAGAAATCCGCCAGGTCATCAAAAATCTGATACGCGATACCCAGCTGCCGGCCAAACCGCGCCGCCGCCTCGACATAACCCTCGTTCGATCCCGATAGCTTCGCTCCGAGGTAACACGAAACCCGGAAAAGCTCCGCCGTCTTGAGATCAATGATCCGTTGGTAATCCGCCAAGGTGATGTTCGTCGTGCCACGTCGCATCGTCTGCACGATTTCGCCCGCACACACCCGCCGCATCGACTCCGATACCGCCGCGCACACCTCCGTCGTCGGGAACTGCGTCGCGAGTTTCACCGCCTGCGCAAACAACGCATCGCCCAACAACACCGCCGGCGTCGAGCCATACTCACGCGCTGCTGTGCGACGACTCCGCCGCACGTCCGCACCGTCCATGATGTCGTCGTGAACCAACGTCGCCAGGTGCACCATCTCCACCACAGCCGCCACCCGCACCGTCTCCGGCGACACCACGTCCGCGCCGCGCCATCCGCTCAAAAACACCAGCGAGGGACGAATCCGTTTTCCGCTCGTATCGATGCAATAATCCGCCATCGCCCGGATCTCCGGCTCGAACGCCGCGATCTGCCCGCGCAACTCTCGATCGAGGGCCTCCATATGACGCCCCAGCAGCGCAAAAACCTGCCCAAACGTGGGCGCTGTCCCGGGTGTGGTTTCGACCGAACGTCCGCTCATGGCAGGCCCAACCTACAAGCCCCCACCCAAATGGCTAATCAATACTGCCACAGCCCGGTAGCGCGGTGCCGAACGCTCCCCACGCTTTTGAAATTCTGATCCGCCGCACCTCCTCGTCCCGAAGTTTCCCTCGGCCGCGCACTCGCTCCACCAAGCGCGGTTGCAATCGGCGCTCTCGCGTCGAAACTCCGCATTTCCAGCCCCATGAGCGATAATCCCCTGCTTCTCGTCATCGTCGGCGCCGGCGCCCTCTACCTCGGCAAACTCTGGCGCGACGATCTTCGCGCCCGCCGCGTCGGCCGGCCCAACCCTCGCGCCCTTCCCGGCGCCACGCCCGCGCCCAAGGTCGCCAACGTCATCGCCGTCCTCGGCGCATTGTTCCTCCTCGCCATCGAAACCGTCGGCGAACACGCGCTCGGCATTTCTGCCGAGCAATCGACGATCACCTGGCTCTTCGCCGCCTACACGCTTGTCGCCCCCATCATCGAGGAACTCGTGTTTCGCGGCTTCCTTGTGATCGACCACCGTGGCGCCGCCGCGCGCTGGGCCGGCATCCTTGTCGCTTCCGCTGCCTTCGCCCTGATCCACGCGCACCTCTTCGATTGGGGCGACGACGGCTTTGCCCTCACGCTCACCGTCAAGGGTTTCTTCACCACGGGCATTCTTTTCGCGACGTCCGTCTGGCTCTACTACACCCGCTTCGCTTCCTGGAATCCTGGACGCTCACTCTTGCCCTGCATCGTCGCTCACGCCGCCAAAAACGCCGGCGTGATCGTCATCAAAGCCTCCGGCGGTTTCATCGTCGGCGTGTGGTAAACCCGCCGACGAGAGGTGGATTCTCGGAGCCGCTTACCGGCGGCTTTGCGACTTGGCTTCCTCTAGCGACTCGACCGTGGGCAAAACCACGTCGCCCTCAATATGACCGGGCAGGTCTTCCTGCCTGAGATCAAGTGCGCGGATGTGTTGATTGGTCAGCACCCGCAAGGCCGGCGCATTGTAATTCCCCGGCGAACCTTCGGTCGCCGACTCCGGCAATGATCCGTCCGGCGTCACAATTCTCGCCGTGATGAATGTCAGCAGCGTTCTTTCTTCGATGAGATTATCCGTGCGCCGAAACAAGATTCCGAGCCCCGGGATGTCGCCCAGCAAAGGCGTCTTGGTCGCCGCTCGCTTCTGCTCGGTTTTCACGAGGCCGCCCAGCGCGAGCGTGTAGCCATTTTTGAGCACCACGTTCGTCGTGCTCGAACGACTGTTGACCCGCGGGATGGAGATCGAAACTCCGCTCGCACTATAAACATCGTTCTGCCCCAGCGATGACACCTCGGGCGTGACCTGCATTTGAATCAAGCTCTCGACAATGCGCCCTTGGGCATCGCGACTATCGATGATCGACGGCGTGACCGTCAGTCCGGTTTTCACTTCGAGTTCCTTGATCTCGGGCGGAGAAGGAACCGCGTTTTGCGCCTGCGGCACCGGAACGAAATAACGGATGGTCGTCTTCTCGAAAATCTCCGCCTTCCGGTTCTGCTGCGTCACGATCAACGGATTCGTCACGAGCTTGATCCGGTCGTCGCGCTGCAGCGCAGCCAGGGCGGCGCCGAAATCCTGCTGATCGTAAATCACGCTGGTGAACGGCGTGCCGTTGATCGGCACGTTCGCGTTGTTGTGAATCCGCAGAGTGCCGCCGTTCACCCCCGCAATCCGATCCAGACGAACACCGAGTTCTTGCGCGTCGGTTTCAGTGACATCGTAGAACTTCGTCTCGATCAAAACCTGGCGCGTGTTCGTCGCCGCATTTGCTTTCGACAACACGGAAAGCGCGGCCTGCACCTCCATGATCTTCTCCGGGGTGTCCGTAATCTGCAGCGAACTCGCGCCCGGAAGCGCCAGCACCCGGCCACCGCCATAGGGCTTTCCGTCCTGTCCGATCAACGGCTGCGTAACGATCGAATCCGCCGCCTGCTTCGCTTCGGCCAGACTGCCCGAGGTCACCGGAATGATGATGGTTTCCTGTTCGGTCTTCATCTGCTCGAGCGAGACCACCGAAATGATGTTTTCCCGCTCCCTGAACGTATAGCCGACCGGATTCAAAACCTCCTGGAAAATCTGCCGCCAGGTCACGTCCCGCAGCTTGATCGACGCCCGGCCTTGCAAGCTTTCCGGCAACACCAGATTCAGCTCAAAAAGATCAGCGACGTTGCGAAGGATATTGCGAATGTCTTCGTCGGGAAAATCGACCGACAACCGGTCGCTCGCGGCACTCGCGTTCCGCTCCACCATCGCCGCTCGTCCCGCGGCATCGTCCTTGATGACGACTTCCGAATTTGCCGATGGAGCCTCCGCTGCCACGGGTTCGGCCGTCGAGGGAGCGCCCGCGGGAGTGTTCTCGAACTGCGGCTCCTCCTGACTCCAGGCGAGGGGAACGAGTGCTGCCAGGGTGAAGACGGCCAGTTGAAGCGGGCGTGTGCTCATGTTTACTTTCCAGGTTGGATTCGCCGGGTGATCTGTTCGCGCTCGTGGCGCAGGGTGAAAGTGACGCGGTCAATCGCCACTAGCTCGAGGGTGTAGTCCTGCCCTTCGAAAGTGACGGTCAGGAGATCGCCCACGCGGAGGCGTTTCTGGCCGAAAATCAGGTAAGGCTCTCCACCCAGCTGCAGCGTTCCAGACGGCGAAATGCGCTCCGCGATTCGCTCCAGCACACTCGTCGCCTGCACGGGTGCCTTGCCTTGTGCCGCAGCCGCTGCCGCTGCACGCGCAGCTTCAATGGCGCGCAGTTCCTCCGGATCGGGTTGACCAAAGGCCACCGGGTTAAACGGCTGCACCAAATCCGGCGCCAGCGGAGTCAGCGCAGGCACTTCCGCAAACCGCGTCGCCAGCTCCAAAATTGCACTGCGGCGCGGCGCGGGCGGAATGTCCGCTGCCGCGGCAAATGCATTCACCGCGGCGCAGGTGAACGCGAGCGATCCAACAAACAACGATTTGCGCAACGAGCTCATGGCTGGGCGTGACCGAGCAGTTCGATATTGAGCGAGAGTTTCACCGGTCCCGCGCGATCCGGGCTAATCGGCTCGATCGAGGCCGAAAGCACCCGGCAAAAATGCGTCCCATTCTCCAGCCGCCGCAGGTAGTGCAACGCCGCCCAGTAGTCCCCGCGGAACGACACGCTGAAATTCACCGCCCAAAAAGTCGCCTTGGTTCCCCGCGGCACCGAGCGATTCACCGCCGCGGAGTTCTGCTTGATGTCGATCAGCTCGACCTCGGTCTCTGACTCGAGCCGGTAGAAATACTGCAGGTTCTTAGCGAGTTCGCTCGAACGAACGAGCCGTTCATCCATCTTCGCCCGCGCCGCCGCGATTTCAGCCACCTGCTCGCGGAGATTTGCCGCGTTCACGACGTTTTCCGCGATCCGTGTGCCCTCGGTCGTCCGCTGCTCGAGCAGCGTCGCCGCCTCGGTCACCGCACCACTCAGGTAGTAAACGCCGACCACGCTAAAAAGCGTCACCGCGATGCAGATCGCGACCGCTGGTTGCTTCTTCACCCACGCAGAGAGGTCGGCCGTCGTCATTTCTTGGGCTCCTTCACCTTCATCGTGATCTCCACGACCATCCGTCCGGTCTGCGGATTGCGCGTCAGGCTCACCAACTTGATCTCGTCAAAACGGTCCGTGAAAAATCGATCCTGCTGCAACAACTCCAAGTAGGCCGAAGCCGCTCCACTCGCCTGATCCGCGGACCCGCGCACCGATCCCCGCAGGGTAAACAGCGCTTCCCGCAAATCGACCCGATCCAGCGCCAGATACGCCGGCAGCGTCTCCGCCAAACGCAACAGAATCTCCGACGGCACCGGCCGCGACTTCAGGAAGGCGTTCACTTCCTCCACCGGTCTCGCATCCGCCTGAAACTTCCGGTAAAGACCGATCGCCTGCTCGCTCGTCCGACGCTGCCGCTCGATATCCTCTTCCCAACGCCCAATCTGCTGGCGCAGGTCCCGCAGCTGATACGCCGTCACCGACAACCACAGCAGCATCGACACCGCCGCGAGGATCGCCGCGCCATTCACGAAAAACGCCGTGCGAACAATCTTCGTATCCGGCAGCCGCTCCGGATTGCGCAGATCCGGATGCCACGCCGGCATCAATAACGACGCCTGCGCCTTATTTCTTTTTTTCAGTAGCGGCAGCATCGGAACCGGAGTTGTAAGAAACCATCAAGCTGAGCAGCCCAAACCACCGCAGCCCCGAACGCGCTGCCGCCGCCCCGGGCGCCAGGGTCACCCCGCGCGACGCGAGCCAGGGTTCGAGTTCGATCGACATGCTCGAAATTCCGAGCGCGGCTGCGATCGACCGATCGAGCCACTCAAGCGATGGCGGCACGCCCAAGCACACCACCTGCCCCACCGACTGGCCGGTCTGCACCTCATAAAAACCGATCGAGGACTGCAGCTCCTTCAACAGCCGCTTCACGAGCAGCGGGCCCATTCCCGTAAAATCGAAGGTGTTCGAGAAAAACAACTTCTTCGCCGCCTCAAGATCCTTCAACCCGAGTTCCTTCTGCACCACCGGTAAAATCGCCTCGATGCCCTGCGGAATCGGTCGCGCAATCTCCACACCATTCGCTCCCACGATGAACGAATGCGTCACGTCCGCGCCAATCTCGAGCACCAGCGTCGGCATGATCGATTTCTTGAAATGCAGATAATCGATCATCGCGCCCAAGCTCGCCACCGTTCCCAACTCCAGCCGGTCCGGATAGATGCCCGACGCGAGTAATCGCTCCTGCGCCGCGTCGACGTCTTCGTTCAACATCCCCACGAACAACACGTCCTTCTGTGTCGCGCGCTCCAGATCGTAGTCGGTGCCATCCACCGCGCTGATCGCGTGCACCGCATGCTTGTCCAGCTCCAGCCGGAACTGACTCGCGAGCAACTCCCCGAAATACCCCGGCTCCTTCAGCCGCTTCAACTCGACCGTCGCCCGCCGCACCACCCGCCGCGCTGGATAAACGCCGCACGTCGCGTTCAAGTATCCGGTCGGACTCTTTTTCGGCTGCAACTTCTTCAGTGCCTCCGCCACCGCCGCCGCATCACCCGCCCCGCACTCAGTCACTTCTTCAACGACGAGCGGACCCTTCGTCGCCGACGTCCGCGCCAACAGCACCGCGTGGTCGTTTTGCTCGACGAAATACCCTTTTGTCTTGGCAGCGAAAAACATGCGGGTGGGTTTCGAGTGGAGCCGGCCCGTAGCACGCTCGATCCGCGTCTCGCGGCATAATGGGCGCGAAATTCGACCGAGGCACCGGGAAATCCGGATGCGCAACCTCGGAAAACTCCCCCTTTAATACAAGCCAATTTCCCTAAGCAAGCGCCTGCCCTAAGCGTCTTTACTTTTTCTTCATCCCGCCTCAGCGCACCTCCTTGAGCGCCGCGCGCCAAGAAAAAACCCGCCGGAAATCGGCGGGCTCGAAAATGGTTCGCGCAGAACCCCGCGGCTTATTTCTGCCACGTGCGCTTCTTGTGCCGGTTCGACTTCAGGCGCTTGCGGCGCTTGTGCTTCGACATCTTCAACCGACGTTTCTTTTTCAGATTACCCATGGTGTAGGAAAATAGAGGGTCGACGGTGCGAGGCGCCGCATCCCGTGTAAAGCGTGAATTTCCCCGCCTTCTCGCTCTCGCCTCGCGCTACCCCTTATCACTGTCCTTCACCACCACGCTCCGTCGCATTCGAGTAAAAACCAACACCGCTTCGACCGCCGCTTCCTCCACCCCGGCTAAAATCGCCGCGACTCGCCGATAGGTGTTCAACTGCGACGCGTGCCGCGCCGCCAAGCCGGGCAACTCCGCCTCGTTCGCTCGATCCGTTTTGAAATCGATGACCGTTACCCGCGTCGCCGCCCCCGCTGCCGATCGCTCCACGATCACGCGATCGAATACGCCGGTGATCCAAGCGCCGTCCACCACGACCTCAAAGGACCGCTCGCGCCACACCTCCGCCTGCGCCGCGTTCGGCCGGCGCCACAACCCGCGCAACTCCGCCGCGCGCAAACACGCCAGCGCCTCCTCGCAAAGCTCCTCCTCCACTCCGCGCGCGCGCCACGTTTCCGCAACTTCTGCCACCGTCTCCTCTCCCATCCATTCCACCTCCGCGAGAAGTCCGTGCACCGCTGTGCCGAAATCGGCCGCGCCACTCCGCTGCAGCGAGAACAACTGCGCCCCTGCCACCGTCGCCACCTTGCCGGCTGACGCCCGTCGCGCCGGCCAACGCCGAACGCGTCCCAACTCCAACCGTTCCTCCGCGCCCATCGTCTCGGCTGCTTCTTTCGGCTTTTCACCCACTGCCGTTCCGTCGCGGCCCAGCGCCTCAAACCATCGCGCATCCCCGACCGAAAACGCTCCTGCAAATTCGCGCCCGCCCACGTTCACCGTCCTTGTTTCTTCGCCCAACGTCTCCGCCAGCAGCTTCGTAAAATTCCGCGAGGTCGATGAGCCGGGCGGCTTCGCGATCAAATACATCGCCCGTTTCGCCCGCGTCATCGCCACATAAAGCAGCGAAAGATTTTCGTAGCACGCATCCGCCTCGGCGGCGCGCACGTGCGCCGCCAACACCGGATCCGCCGCGAAAAAAACCTTCGACGGCAAATCCAACACCCACTCGATCTCGCGCACCGCCGAACGCTGCACCGCTAACCCGTCGCGTCGGGAATCGATGCGATTCCCTTCCAAATCCGGCAGGATCACCACGTCGAAGCCCAGTCCTTTCGACTTGTGAATCGTCATCACGCGCACCGCCGCCGCCGCTTCGCTTTCCCTCACGGTGTGCCGTTCCATGAACGCTATAAACTCCGCCACCTCTCGGCTACCGGTCTCATCGAATAAGCGCGCCGCCGCCGCAAACTGCCGCGCGCGCTCGCGCGTGAACGCGTCGTCCGCCTCCAGCGCCGGCTCGAGGCGCTGAATCCACGTCGTCACCGTCCGCTCGAAACCTTCCGCGTGAATCTGTCCGAGCACCCGCCGCGTCAGCGTCTCCGGAGTTTCGATACGCGCATCCGCCAGCACCGCGCCCAGCGGCGTCATCCTCAGGTGTTCCTGCGCCAGCGTGTCTCCGGGATGCGCCGCCGCCTGCATCAGCGCCAGCAGCGCCGCGCCCAGGGGATTGTCCGTGCACACGTGCAGATCCGACTCTGCGAGCGCCGGCATTCCCGCAAAGCGCCGCACATAATCCGCCAACGCCGTCGCCGTCTTGTTATCCTGCACCAGCAACGCGCACGTAAGTCCGCGTTCGAGCGGATCGATCTCCTGCAACAACTCCACCGCGATCTCGAAGCGCGCTCGCTCCTCGTCGGCTTTCGAACCCGCCGCCGGTCCATGCAACAGCGCCACCTGCCCGCCAAGTTCCGGGCGCGCCGATTTGTGATCCTGCCACTCCCGGGTCCACATGTCGGTCGCGGGTTCGGGAAACAGATCCTGCAATACCGCCTTGTCTCCAAAAACCTGATTCACCGTCGCGATCACCGGCTCGCCCGACCGCCACGAATGCACCAGATGCTGCTCCGCAATCGTTCCCGGCCGGATCGCATTGTAGTGATCGAATATCTCGCGAAACAACCGCGGATCGCCTTCACGCCAGGTGAAGATCGCCTGCTTCACATCGCCGACATAGAAAAATGTCCGCATCGCCGACGCATCCTGCACCACTTCATCAATCAGGTTTCGCAACACCGACCACTGCCCGAAGCTCGTGTCCTGAAACTCGTCCAGCAGCCAGTGATCGATCTCGCCATCCAGCCGGTAATCGATCGCCAATCGGTCCACGGTCGTCTCCCCTCCGCCGCTCAAGCGCGGCGCGCCATTCTCCGGCGTCAATAGCCGCTGCACGTCGCCAAAGGTAAGCTTCCCCGCGCGCCGCACCGCTTCGTGATACACCGCCTCGTATCCGGCCAGCACCGCATGAATCCCGCGCGTCATCTCCAACCGCCGCTCGATCTCTCGCCCAATCACATCCCGCACGATCGTCGCCAGGGCCGCACACGCGGGCGGTGCGAGTTCCTGTTTCTTCCGATCGAACTCCAGCACCGCACTCCCGCAGTGCAGCTGATCCCACGCGTCCAGCGCCTTCTCCAGCACATACAGCATCGGTCGATCAGGCGTCACGCCGGCGTTCCACAGCTGACACGCTTGAATAAAATCCCGCCAGCGTCCGCGTTGCTTGTCCGCGATCGGCGCCACCTCGACCCACGCCTGCAACGCACTCAGTGCCTTCGTCGCCTCCGCCCCGGCTGCCGCCCACCGGCTTCCTTCCGGCCAAATCCGTTTCGGATTTCCCCAACCATCCATCTCCGGCCCCGCGAGAAAAATCTCCTGATGCCGGTCCAAAAATCCGTCCAGCCGCGCCGCGAGCCGCTTCTCGTCGGCCCCGAAGGTCGCTCGTTTGAACGCCTCGATAAACTCCCGCTGCTCCGGCGCCAAACCGCCCGAACCTCGCTCAAACATCCGCCGCAACACGCGCCGTCGCTCCACGCGCGCTCCATGTTCCTGCAACACCTCGAACTCGCCCGCCAACCCGAGCTCCAGCGGAAACGCCCGCGCCACGCGCGCGAAAAACCCGTCGAGCGTCCCCAGCCGCAACCGATGCATCGCGTCCACCACGTCGCGCAACATCCGCAAAAAAACCCGCCGCGCTTCCTCGCCGCTCGCACCCACGCCCACTTCTTTCGCCAATCGCTCCGCGAACGCCTTCTCCTCCGCCGCGCGCGCCAGCTTGTTCAAAATCTCGTCGAAAAATTCGCCCGCCGCTTTCCGCGTGAACGTCAGCGCCACGATTCGCTCCGGCTTCGCCCCCAACGCGAGCAACTGCACGAAGCGATTCGTCAACGCGTAGGTTTTTCCCGAGCCCGCCGACGCGAGGATCATCACGTGTCCGATCGGCTTCATTGCGCTTCCTCCCATTTCACGCTGTCCGCGACGCCGTGATGAAACAGCGACGCAAACGTATCCTGATCCGGCCGGATATCTTCATTCGGCGGCCAGAACATTCCCGCCCGAATCGCCGCCGCCGCCCCACTCACACAGCGCCACGCCGCCTCGTCTAATTGTTTTGGATACTCCTGCCACACGCGCACGCCCGTCTCCGTCGCCGCCTTCGGCAGATTGAAATATCCCGCCCGCGCTTCCCGCGCCGCGCCCGGATCGATCGCTCCTTCCTCGAGCGCCACCCGCCCCATCGCCAGTGCCCGCAAATACAAGGGCAGCTGCAAATCCTTCCACGTCAGGTCGCGCGCATTCCACGTCAGTAGCGCAAATTCCGGCCGCGTCTCGCCTCGCCGCACTCCGCGCAAATGCGCCTCCTCCGGATCCACCGGCTGGTCCGAGGTCTTGTAATCGATCACGCGCAACTCGCCCGTGGTCGCATGACGATCGATCCGGTCAATCTTCCCGCTCACCGTCAGTCCCGCCGCCTCGATCTCGAACGGCATCTCCACCGCCAGGATCTCCCAGCCTGCCGCGCGCGTCTGCGCCTGCACCTCCGCGGCCCGCGATAACCGCTGCCGCGCCGACTCGACTTGCACCGTCAACGGCAGCGTCAGCTCGGCCCCAAACAGCCGCGTCGTCTCCGCTTCGAGTCGCTCGAGCAAAAACGCCCGCAAGGTTGCCGCATCTTCGCACCTTCGCATCGCCGGATCGCGCCCAAGCGCCTCCAGCGCCGCGTGACACAGAATTCCGAAATCCAGCGCATCGAGTTCGTTCTTCGCCGGATCCACCGGCTCCATCCGCAACACGCGCGAAAGATAAAACCGAAACGGACAATCCAGCCACGCGCGCAACCCCGTCACCGCCACGCGCGCCGGCGGATCCACGCGTCGCGGCTCAAGGGTCCACGCCCGCCGCCATGCCGGCGCTTCTCTCCCTGCCCCCGTGCCCCGAAACAAAAACCGCACGCGACCCGGCAGCGCTTCGTCCGCGCAACGCAGCAGCAAGCGCGAGGGACGAAGTGGATCTCCGGATACAGAGGTCTTGCCGAAGAACAAATCGATCCGTCCTCGCGCCTCATTTCCGCTCCGCCACGCCGCGAGCGCCTGCAGCAGATACGCATCGCGCGCAAACCTCGCCGCATTCGTCTTCAATCCCAACCGCTCCCGCAACGCTTCCGGCAAAAACGGATCGCCCACGACCGCATCCGGCACGTGACCATCGTTCAATCCCGCCACCGCCAGATGCGGCGCATCCTCCCACAACAACTCCAGCCACCCTTGCAACTCCACCGCGCCATCCGGCTTGTCGTCGTAGCGCGCGAGCTCGCCATACAGCCGCAACGCCACGTCCCACCAATCCGTCGTCGTCCACCCCGGAAACCATTTCGCCGCGGCCCCGATTTCCCGCATCACCCCCGCCCACGACTCCGCCGCTTCCGCCGCCGCGGCCTCGTCCTCCCGCGCTAAATCGAAGCGTCGCCGCCCGAAAATCCGACTCAGCGCCGCGCTCGCATTCTCCGGAAATTCCCCGCTTCGCAAGAGGTCCCGCAACTCCGCCACCTTCGTCAAAGCGACGCGCGTTCCCGCGCCGACCCGACCCTGCTCCGCATGCCGGCGCAACATGTCGAGCGTCCGCGGCAAATGCGCGCGGTGCAACGCGTCCAAACCCCGCAGAAAGCCCGCAGCCGATCCCCCCTGATCCGTGCCGGCCGCATAACTCAAAAAGTCCGGACACCTCGCCAGCGCTGCGACGGCCTCAAACGTTTCCTCCCGCGCTAAAGTCGCGAGTGCCGTCAACAATTGATGCAGCGCATCCCCTTTGCGCCGCCGGCCATCCGGATTGAACGCCTCTTGCCCCACGCGATGCAGTTCACTCGCGAGCAACGGCGTCACTTCCGCATCGGCAATGCCCACGCCCAACACCCCTTCCGCTTTTTCATAGCTGCCTGCCAGCGCCGCGATCCGCTCCGCTTGCGCCGCCGGATTCGCGCAAAGATGCACCGTTCGTTCGAATTCAGGCCAGTCGATCATCCGTCGCTCCCACGCATCCGCGCGCGGCCGTCCCCACGCATCGAACGCATCCGCCTCCTCCTCCGGCGCGAACACCAAAACCTCCACCGCCACGCTCTGCGCATGAGCCGCCAACACCTGCAACGCGAGCGGCAGCGGATCGGGCGTGCCGACTACGACAATCCGCTCAACTCCATCCAACGCCGCCGGCGCCCGCGCCGACTCGATTTCCGCCGCCTGTCGATCGTGCAAACCCCATTGCGCCAGCTTCGTCGCGTGCAGTCTCTCCATTTCCGCCAGCTGCGCCCACCGCTCCCGCTCGGAAAACTCCTCGCCCAACCGCCCCGCTACGTCGCTCAAAAGCAGACCGCCTTCACCCAACGCCCGCCGCAAGCGCCCAAACTCCTCCGCCAACCGCAACGCCCACGCCGCATTTCTCACCGGCGGATCGATCGGAAACACCGCGCGAAACTGATCCAATTCGATCTCTCGCAACACCTCCATCCACGCGAGCAAGGAAATCAGCCGCGACGCGAGCGCCTCATCTTCCGCCGCAGCAGTGACGAGCGATTCCGGCAACATCACGCGTGGCGGAAAGACCGCCGATCTGCGCTCCGCTGCGTGCCCGGCCAGCGCCTCCCGCAATCGACGCCCCGCCTGCCGCGTCGGCACCACCACCACCGTGCCGCTCAAATCCAACGGCCCGTCTCCGCTCCACCCCTGCGCCAAAAACTCCACCGATTGCGGCAGCAGCGGGCGGTCCCAACTTAGGAAGAAACGACGAACAGATTCAGGCGGTGAAGACACGTGGCGAACGCGACGATGTTCATCCTTCGGCCGCTCTCGCAAGCCTCCGCCGAATTTCCCTCGCGACTCCCCTTAATTGGTTCAACCACGGCTCGCCCGCCACACACGAAAAAACCCGCACGTTCGTCGTGCGGGTGAAAGGATGCCTGCGACCCGGCGCCCTGCGCCGCTCGGCTGCGATTACTTCGCGAAGAGGAACTTCGCCGCGTGCGACTTCGCGCGAGCCGCCGCATTGCGATGCACCACGCCGGACTTCACCGCCTTGTCCATCGCCGAAGTATAAGCGCTCGCCGCCGTCTTCGTCTCGGCCGTGTCACCCTTCTTCGCCGCCGCGTCCAACTTCTTGCGCAGGGTCTTGATGCGGGTCTTCACCCCTTGGTTGCGGTCGTGCAAGCGGGCGGATTTACGCGCGGCTTTGATGGCGGATTTGGTGTTGGCCATGATCGTTTCGAGATTTAAAGCCCGCCAAAGACTCAAACGCCCCGAGGAGAGTCAAGGGTTTTGTCCAACGCTCCCTCGCGCCCGCCACCGCAAACGGTCTGGAGTTTGCTCCTTCATCCGGCTTAATGCCGCCATGCCTCCCGAGCGTCCGTCCACTATCCGCGTGCTGATCGTGGATGACAGCGTGCTGGTGCGCGAAGGCCTGCGCGCAGTCTTCTCCACGCAACATCGCCAACCCGCGATCGAGGTCGTGGGCGAAGCCGGCACCGTCGCCGACGCCATCGCGCTCGCTCCAAAGCTGCAACCCGATGTCGTGCTCCTCGACATCCGTCTGCCGGACGGCTCCGGGCTCACCGCGTGCGCCGAACTCTGCCGCCTGTCGCCCGCCACGCGCATCCTCATCCTCACTTCCGTCGCCACGGACAATCTCATCCAACAAGCGATCCAAGCCGGAGCCCAAGGTTACTTGATGAAGGAGATTGATCCGGAAGGTCTCACCCGCGCCATCGCCGACGCTCACGCCGGTCGTTCCGTCCTCACCGGAGAAGTCACCGCCCGCGTGTTGCGCCTGCTCCGTGAAGGTCCCACCGATCCGCTGGCGCCACTCTCTCCCCAAGAGCATCGCGTGCTCGCGCTCACCGCCGCCGGCCGCTCCAACAAGGAGATCGGCATCGAGCTCGGCCTCAGTGAGAAGACGGTAAAAAACTACCTGAGCAATGTCTTCGAAAAGCTGAACGTCACCCGCCGCACCCAAGCCGCAGCCATTTACACTCAAGCAGTTACAGGCGCGCTAGGGCCGAAGGTCCCTAACGATTAGGGACTTTTTTTCGGGTCGCCTGCTCGGGTCGGTTCCCTATGTCGTTGCGCGTCTGATGAAGCGCCCCGACCGCTCCTTTTCCCCGCCCCTTCAGTCGCCCGCCTCTCGCACGGCGCGGCGGATGTCGTCGCGGCGCGGCTTCACGATCGTCGAAACGATGGTCGCTGCGACGATTTTCACGATGCTCACGATCGGCGTCTACACGATGTTGATGAAGTCGTATCAGCTCATTGCGCTCACGCGCGTGCGCGACGACGCCCGCGCTGTCCTCCGCAGTTTCGCCGATCAATTCGCCCGTCTTTCCACCACGCAAGAAATCGATGGTGTGGTCCGGCAACGCTGGCTCTTTTTGCCGAGCGGCGGCCCGACGGGTCGCGGTCTCGTCTGGGGCGCATTGAGCGACCAAAACACCAGCATCAACGCCGAGAACGTGCCGTCCCTTCCCATCCCGCTCGGCGGTGAAAGCCATCGCGTCAACGCCACGCTCACGCGCGATGTCCGCTACGTTAACGCCACCAGCGGCGCGAACGTCACGTCCCGCACCATCGAAGCCGCCGGCTACCTGTTGTCGGGCACCTTCACGATCAACTACACGATGAACGGCAAGGACTACACTCAGTCGCTCACCGTCCTTCGCGCAGCACCATGACCTCGCGACGCTCGCTCCGTCTTCGCTCGGGTTCGCGCCACACCAGACGCGGCTTCACCTTGGTCGAGGTGCTGATCGCCGGAAGCATCGGCACCATGCTTCTCGCCGCCGTCGTCTCCATCCTCGTGATGAGCGCGCGGATGGTTTATAAAAACCAGCAAATCGAAGCCGCCGCCACGAACACCCGCTATGTGCAGGAGCACATGAACGGGGAGTTCTCGATCGCCATCAGCCAGGCCAGTCCATCGATCCGCCCCACCTACTCCGACGCGTCCGACACTTCTCCGCCGCGCTACGCGCGCGTCACCTACCGCGTCCCCATCGGCTCCTTCGCTACCCTCGTCGCGTGGACCGCACGCAGCAGCAACACGCTTCGCATCAACTGCCCTTCCGACATCATCCCGAAGGCCGGCGACTATCTGTTGATGGACATGCCCAACCTCGGCACCGGGATTAGAATCGTCTCGGTGAACCCCGAGGGCGCGTCAGGAGTCGTCGACGTAACTTTGGCCAAAACCCTTCTCGCCGGCACGATCGGACCCGAGGAGGACGCCGACGCCCGCGCTCTCGTTCGCATCCAGCGCGAGCGCAAATACGAAACCGTCGAGCCCGCCGCCGGCGAGGCCATCACCGAACTGCACTGGTATGAATCCGCCGACGATTCAACCACCCGGCTCGTCCTTTCGCGCAACGTCGATACCTCCGCACGTTTTCTTTTCGCACAGATTCCGGAGGTCATCACCAGCGACGTCGAACCCGCGATCGGCTGGCAATTCAGCTACGTTTCCCAAAGCAGCCGCGCCGTCGTCCCAGGCGGCAACAAGGACTTCTATCAGACCAACTACGTCGAAGGTCTGATCATGCCCAAGTCGGGCGATCCGCTGAGCACCGCGTCCATCCTCGGAGGCGGCTCCACCACCACCAGCACCACCACTTCTACCACCACCTCGTCCACCACGACGTCCACGACGACGAGCAAGACAACGACAACGAGTTCTAAGTCCACGAGCTCCACCTCCACGTCCAAAACCTCCACGTCGAAGACCACCTCCAAGTCGACCTCCAAAACGACGACCACGTCCACGACCTCAAAGTCCACGACGAAGACTACCTCCAAATCGACCACATCGAAGTCGACGACCAAAACCACGTCCAAATCGACTACGTCCACGTCGAAGTCGACCACCTCCAAAACCACTTCGAAGTCCACCAGCGCCACCACCACTTCGAAGTCCACGTCGGTGAGCACGACCTCCAAGTCCACCACGTCGTCGAAATCCACCACCACGAGCATCCCGTTCGATGGTTAACTTTTCTGTGCCACCGCCGGGCACAGCGTCCGTCCCATGAACACTTCTTCCCAACGAGGCAGCGTGCTGGTTATCACGCTCGTCTTCGTGATCATCATCGCCGTCGCGGTTAGCTCGGTGTTCGAGCTGGCGACGAGCTCCTACCGGCTATCGATGCGCAACCAGCTCAACGCCGAAGCGCGCGCCGTCGCGGAGAGCGAGATCGAATACATGTATTATCGTTTCAAAATGGTCGTCGTCACCGGCAACGCCGCGACCGCCGCTCCCGCCGCCCTCAGCGACCAAGGCATCTCCGACAACACCACCCTCCCGAGCACCATTCGAAACCCGTTCTACGAGAAACATCGCACCGCCGGCTGGCGCGTCCGCCGCTCTCTCGTCCTCGATCCCGTCATCGTCGAAAACGGTGGCCCCATCAGCGGCCGCATCCCCGAAACCCGCAAGGTCGGCGACTACACCTACGTCATCGCTCGCGTCGAAGTCCTTCCTCCCGAGGGCAGCCCGTTCGCCAGCGCCGGAGCGTCCGTCCGCATCGGACGACGTTTCATGAATTCGAATACGTCCATCTTCCAATACAGCGTCTTCTTCCAAGGCGACCTCGAGCTCAACCCGGGCAACGATGTCACCATCAACGGCGACGTCGTCGCCAACGGCTCCATCTACATGGGCCCGCGCGCCGGCTTCGAGCTCCGCCTCATCGACCAGGTCCGCTACCTCAAGAGCGGTTTCTTCAACCAGGACAAGCTCGGCAACGACACCTACTCCAACCCCAACGCCCCCACCCCTCCCGTCACCCTCGTCGCCCCCACGTTCGCCACTTCTAAAGACTCCCAACTCGCCACCATGGACGAACCGGAAAACCTCCTCGGAGGCATCGACGCCATGGTCACTTCCCGAGATCGTCCCGATCTCTTCGGACCTCCCGACCTCATGGATCCGGAAGCATGGACCGAAGCGCAGCAAGCCACCGCGGAGAACAACGTCTATCGCTCGCTCATCGCCCCGCCGCCGTCCGCCGCCGGCTCCAACGAATACCCCAACGGCTCCCCATCCACCCTCGACGACAACGTCATCGCCGTCCGCCGCGCCTACAATCGCGCCGATATCATCATCACCGTCGATAACGATGGCGTCACCGTCACCAAAGACGGCTCGCCCGTCGCCGGCGCGCCGTCGTTCACCACGAAAGCAGTCCACGATAAACGCGAAAACAAGGACGTGCAGATGACCGAGGTCGACATCGGCGCCCTCAAGACCTGGCTCGACGCCAGCGGCGGCGACTTCAACGGACTCCTCTACGTTAACCTCAAAAACTCCTCCAGCAGCACGCCCGCCGCCATCCGCCTCGTCAACGGCAGCTCCCTCCCGCGCAACGACGGCAAAGGCTTCTCCGTCGCCACCAACGGCGGCATCTACGTCCAGGGCGACTACAACACCGACTTGATCACCGACGCCGACGGCAGCACGCGCCCCGTTCCCGCCATGCTGATCGGAGACGCCATCACCGTTCTGTCTCCGCGGGTTTACGATCCCGACACCGACACGTGGTCGGGCTGGAGCGATGACGAAGCCGCCTTGGATTTCGACGGCCCCGGCGGAGAAAACACCGTCCGCCGCGCCTCGGGCGACATGACCATCAACGCCGGTCTCCTCACCGGAAACTATTCCTCGAACGCCTCCGGCTCCAGCGGCGGCGCGCAAAACCTCGTTCGCTACCTCGAAGATTGGACCGGCCGCAGCGTCACATTCAACGGCTCCCTCGGCCGGCTCTTCCAATCCGCACACTTCACCGCTCCCTACGTGGGCAACATCGGCGTCACCTACTACCAGCCTTCCACCCGCAATTTCGACTACGACACCAGCATGCGTCGGCACCGTCCGCCCGGCTCCCCCGAATCGACCGACTTCAGCCGCGGCAGCTTCTTTACCTGGCATCCGGAGTGAGTTCTATGTCGGACGTTCTCACCGCGACGCCCTCCGGCGCGCATGCCTTTTCCCCTCCTCTGACCTCGACCGAGATGCCCGAACCGCACGACGTTTTCCGCTTCGGCGACGGCGAACATCGCTTCCTCTCCCTCCGCATGCGCCGCCTCCTCCGCGAAGGCGCCATCTCCGTCGTCGATATCCTCGAGCGCGACGAAAAACCCGATCCCGAGGTCACCGCCATCATCCCCGCGCGCAACGAAGCCGCCACCATCGCCACCGTCATCCGCGAGTGTTTCAACTACGCCGGCCACGTCCTCGTCGTCGAGGGCGGCTCCACCGACGACACCGCCGCCGTCGCCGCCGCCACCGGCGCTCGCGTCATTCGCGATTCCGGCCGCGGCAAGGGCGCCGCGCTCCGCCACGCCGTCGCCCACGTCGAAACCGACATCTGCGTCTTCGTCGACGCCGACGGCTCCCACGATCCCATCGACATTCCACTGCTCGTCGCCCCGATTAAATCCGGCGAAGCCGAACACGTCACCGGCTCCCGCCTCCTCGGCGGCTCCGACGAACTTCACGGCGGCGGCGACGAATTTCTCCGGCTCGCCGGCTCCGCCTTCATCACCTACCTGATCAACCGCCGCTTCGGCACCCGCCTCTCCGATTCGCAAAACGGCTTTCGCGCCATCCGCACCGACATCTTCCGCCGCCTCGATCTTCGCGCGCGCCACACCACGATCGAAATGGAAATGATCATGGCCACGCTCGCCGCCGGCTATCGTATCCTCGAGGTCCCTACCCACGAGCGTCCGCGCGCCGCCGGCTACTCCAAGATCTCTCTTCACCATCCTGGCACGTGGCTCTCCTACGGCTCGTGCCTCGTCCGCGGTCTCCTCCAGCCCCGCCGCTCCTCCGCCCGCCCGTCATGAACGGTCGTTACGAAGCAGTCATCGGCGTGTGGGACGGCCACGACGCCGGCGCCGCGCTCGTCATCGACGGCCGCGTGGAACTCGCGCTCAACGAAGAACGCCTCAGCCGCCGCAAGCTCGACGTCGGCCTCCCCACTCGCGCGATCGCCGCCCTGCGCCGCGCCGCCGGCAACCGCCGCATCGCCTGGGCCCCCACCACCTCCGACTTCGCCAAGACCCTCACGCGCACATTTCCTTCGATGAAGGAAAACTATTACCAGCTCCGCCGCCGCCTCGTCCCGCCCGGCCCGCTGCACGCATTCAAATCCCACGCGAAATACTCCCTCACCCAACTCCCGACGCACCCGCTCCTCCGCGCCTGGGCCCGCCGCTCCTTCGCCCGCCAACTCGGCGCCGCGCTCGAAGACGTTTTCCTCGTCGATCACCACGAGGCCCACGCCGCCTCCGCCGTGTATCCGCCAAACTGGGACACCGATGCCGCGGTCGTCACACTCGACGGCATCGGCGACGGCGAATCCGGCTCCGTCTGGCTTTGGTCCCACGCCACGCAATCGCTCGAAAAACTCCTCTCGCTCCCCGGCTCCGCCTCGCTCGGTCTCTTCTTCGAACACGTCACCAACGAACTCCAGATGCGCCCGCTCGAAGACGAGGGCAAGGTCATGGCGCTCGCCTCCTACGCCGTCGACACGCCGCCGGAAAAAAATCCGTTCCTCCGCTGGTTCTCGCTCACCACCGACCGTCGCGGCCTCCCCGTCCTCCGCTGCTCCGTTTCCCCTCTTCGCATGCGCCGCGCCGTCGCCGATCTCGTCTGGTGCACCCCGCGCGAAACCCTCTGCCGGCAGGCCCAACAAACCCTCGAAATCCTCGTTCCTCGTTTCTTCAGCCTCCTCGCCGAAGCCACCGGACGACGTTCTTTCGCCTACGCCGGCGGCGTCGCCTCGAACATCAAGGTCAACCGCCTCATTCGCACCACCCCCGGCATCGATCGCCTCGAAATCTGTCCCGCTATGGGAGACGGCGGCCTCGCTCTCGGCGCCGCGCTCGCGATCTGGCACAAGGTTTCCGGCGTTCGCCCGCAGCCGTTTCACGATTTCTGCCTCGGCACCGATCACGGCGATCTCGGCCTCGACGCCGATCGCTACGCCGCCGCCCATCACGCCCAACTTTCGCGCCCGCCCGACATCGCCCGCGCCGTCGCTGAACTCGTCGCCGCCGGGAAAGTTGTCATGTGGGCCCAGGGCCGCATGGAGCTCGGCGCCCGCGCCCTCGGCGCGCGCAGCATCATCGCCCGCGCCGACAGCACCGCCGCCCGCGACGATCTCAACCTCCGCCTCAAGCGCCGCGTCTGGTATCAACCGTTCTGCCCGTCGATCCTCACTTCCGAAGCGCCCGCGCTCCTCGCCGACTTCCGCGGGCCCCGCGACCTGAATCGTCACATGACGAACGGCTTCATGACCACGCGGCACGGTCGCCAAGCCCTCGCCGGCGCCATCGGCCCCGACGGCTCCTGCCGCCCACAGATGGTCGAGCGCGACGACTCCTCCCGCTGGTATCAACTTCTTGAACACGTCCGCTCCCTCACCGGCATGGGGGCCGTGATCAACACCAGCCTCAACCTCCACGGCAAACCCATGTCCGACGACGCCGATGGCGTGGTCGAAGCCTGGATCGAAAGCGGCGTGGAACACCTCGCCCTCGGCTCCGCCTTACTCACGAAAAAATCCGCGTGATGTCCGCCCGCCCTCCTCGTCTCGCCTTCCTGATCTTCGCGCTCGTCGTGCTCGCCGGCACCGCGATTTGGGCGCTCCGCGTCGGCTCGCTCGAAAACGAAGCTCAACGCCTCCTCGTCCCCGAGTCGACGATGTGGGGCATGCACGCGTGCTTCGTCGTCATCGCCGCCGGCCTCGCCGCTTCCGCCCGCCCGCTCTACCAACTTCTCGGCCGTCGCCGCACGTTCACCGCCCTCGGTCTCGCGGTCTTCGGACATTTCGTTTGCTACCTCGCACCGCAGACAAACCGGATCTTTTTCGACGAACACATCTACATGCAGATCGGCCAGACGATCGCACACACCGGTCGCGCCGAGGGCGCCAACTACGCGCGGGTCGAAGACGGTAAATTCGAAATGTATGATGCGTGGGTCAACAAGCAGCCCAACGGCCTGCCCTATCTTCTTTCCTGGCTCTACCGCACCGTCGGCGTATCCGATTCTTCATCACATTTCCTCAACCGCGCCCTCACCGGGCTCACCGCCGCCGCCCTCTACGTCTCGCTCATTCTCGTCCCCTGGACGCTCCCCGCCGGCGCCGCGCTCGCCGCCGCGCTCTTGTTCCTCTTTACGCCTCTCGTCCCATGGTGGGGCCACACCGTCGCCGTCGAACCGGCTTCCGCCGCCACCATCGCTTTCGCCTTTCTCGCCGCGTGCGCTCATGCGCGGCTCCGCGATCGCGACTCCGCCCAAGGCCTCTCTGCCACCGCTCTCCTGCTCGCCGGTGCCACCGGCTTCGCCGTTTACTTCCGTCCGGAATCGATGCTCGTTTTCCCGCTCGTCGCACTTGTTCTGTGGTCCACCGACGATCGCTTCATCGAAGACCTTACGGCTTGGAGCGCACTCGCGCTTTCCGTCGCTCTCGCCGCACCCAACACGATGCACCTCTGGTCCATGCGCACCGAAAGTTGGGGCGCCACCGACGGCCGCCGCTTCGACCTCGATTTCGTCGCGAAGAACTTCGAGAGCAACGGCGGCTACTTCATCGATGGCGCATGGTTCCCCGCCGTCGGCACTCTGTTCGCGTTTCTCGGCTTCATCTGGCTTCTCCGCCGCAATCGCACCGCGCTCGTCGCCGTGGGTCTCTGGTTCGCCCTGTCGTGGGGCATCTTCGTTCTCTATTACGCAGGCGGCTATCACTACGGCGCGAGTTCCCGCTACGGCCTCATCTCCTGCGCTCCGATCGCCATCTTCATGGGCGTCGGTCTCGCCGCCGCCCTCCGCCGGCTTCGCCACCGCCCCGCCTGGCTCGGCGCCCTCGCCGCCGCCGGTCTCATCAACTGGGTCGCCGCGATGGACTACGTGCCCACCCTCACCCGCGAAGCGATCGAGGCTCAGGACGATTCCGACTTCGTGAAGGACATGGCCAAAACCCTCCCTTCCGGCGCGCTCGTGATCTCCCCCGACCCGTGCATGTGGAATCTGCAGGGTATCAATTCCTCTCAATACTTCGTGCTCGAAAACATGCTCCACTCCGAGATGCGCGAGCTCGCCAACCAATACCCCGGCGGCATCTACCAGCACTGGAGCTTCTGGCATAACGCCGAACCCGAAATGGCCCGCTACACCGCCGAATACATGGCCAAGGTAAACGCCATCCCATTTCGCCGCATCACCTCACAGGCCTACAAGCTCGGTCTCTACCATTTGGATACACCCGAGGCTTTCGAAAAATTCGGCGGCCGCATCCCCGAAGATCATCGCAGCGACCGCGATCTCGACACCGTGCTGGCGAAAGCTCGCGCGGAGCTCGAAAGTGACGCGCCAGCCGAAAGCGCCCCGTGAGTTCGCTGTATTCATGGACCCGATTCGCCGCGCGCACCGCCGCGGCCGCCACCGGCATCGAAGGCCGGCCGACGAAGCTCATGTTCGTCGTCACCAAACGCTGCCATTCACGCTGCGTTTACTGCGACATCTGGAAGGTCAAGGACACCCCGGGCGCGCTCGACGCCGAGCTCACGCTCGAAGAAATCCGCTCCGTCGCCGCCGCGAATCCTTTCTTCCAGTGGATCGATTTCACCGGCGGCGAACCCACCGACCGGCCGGATTTCACCCAAATCGTTCAAACGTTCGCCGACGCCTGCCCCGACCTCCTCCTCGTCCACTTTCCCACCAACGGCATCGCCACCAAGCGTATCGAGAAAATCGCTACCGAACTCCACGCCTCGGTCCGCGCCCGGCTCATTGTCACCGTCTCGATCGATGGCCCGCCCGAGCTCAACGATCGCCTTCGCGGCGTGCGCAATGATTTCGCCCACGCCGTCGACACCTTCGCCGCCCTCCGCCGCGTGCTCGGCCCCGACAACGTCTTCGTCGGCATGACGCTTCACGGCCACAAATCCTCGACCGGCCACACGTCGCCCGAACTGGTCGAGCTCACCTACGCCGCCGTCAACGACGCCCTCCGCGTCCGCCGCGAAGCTCCGATCGATTGGTCCACACTCCACCTCAACATCCCTCACTTCTCGCAGCACTACTACGGCAACACCGCCGCCCGCGATTCCTCCGACGATTTCGGCGGCCCTGCGCACCGCGCCGAGATCGCCGCCGCCCTCCGCCTCGCCGCATCGAAATCCAAAAACGGCCTCTCCGCCATGCGCGCCATCGAGCGCATCTACCGCGCGGAAGCCCTGCGCTACCTCGCCGGGGGCCGCACTTCCATCGCCTGCTCCGCGCTGCTCTCCACCGTTTACCTTTCCGAAAAGGGCGAGGTCTTCCCGTGCACGATCTGGGACCGCCCGCTCGGCAACGTCCGCCATTCGAGCTACTCGCTGATGCCGATCATCGCATCCGCGCGCCGCGCCGGCGTGCGTCGCGCCATCGCCAACGGTCAGTGCCCCAACTGCTGGACACCCTGCGAAGCCTATCCCGCGATCGGCGCCTCACCGGTCCGTTCCCTCCTCGCCTTCGCCCGCCCTGCCTGACGTATCCATAATTCGAATTCGCCTCCGTCCGCGTTCCTCCGCTCTCGCATCTCAATTCCTGCTTCCCGCCCTCCTCTTTCTCCGTCCCCGATGCTCCCCTCGTTGAGAAATCCGCAGCTCTTCGTCCGCGCTCTCCCGCCTCTCGTCTTCGCCGCTGTTCCGCTCGCTGCCTTTCTCGCGTTCATCATCCAACCGCTCATGGGGAAACAGTTGCTGCCCATCTACGGCGGCACGTCTGGCACATGGCTCGGCTGCATGGTGTTTTTCCAACTCTCCCTGCTGCTCGGCTACGCGTGGGCCGCGTGGCTCGTCCGGCGCAGCCCCACCTTCCAGGCCGTCGCCATCACCGCGCTCGGCTTCGTCGCCGCCCTCACCTTTCACCTTCCTTCGCCAGACGCCGACGCGACCGCCAGCATCGTTCGCGTCGTCTGGCGCCTCTCTCTCGCCTGCCTGCCCGCGATGGTCCTCCTCTTCAGCACATCGCCTCTTCTGCATGGCTGGCTCCGTCGCCGCGGCGAAGAAGTGCCCTACTACCTCTACGCGATTTCCAACACCGGCAGCCTTTTCGCCCTCCTGCTTTATCCGTTCGCCATCGAAACGCAGCTCCGTCTCTCCGAACAAACGTTCTTCTGGCACGGTTTCCTCATCGTGGTCGCCGGCCTCCTCGCCGCCGCTGCTTACATCATTCGGCAAACCTCCACCCATGCGTCCGCGTCCGCCGCCACCTCTGACGCCCAAATTCCCTTCGCTCGCTTTCCTGCCTGGATCTGGCTGAGCGCGCTCACCTGCGCCGGCATGCTCGGCGCCACTTATCACCTCGCCGCCGAAATCGGTTCCAACCCGCTCGCCTGGATCGGCCCGTTCGGCGCCTATCTGTTCAGTTTCATGGTCGTCTTCGCCGGCCGCTGGCGTCGCTGGATGACGATGGCCACCCTGGCCTGGCTCGCCGTGAGTCTCGCGGGCTTCATGGTCACCAAAGGTTTTTCCGCCGCGACCGTTGACGCGACTCGCGCCTGGTGGCTGCTCTCGCTCACCGCGAGCGGCAGCTTCCTCGGCAACGCCCTCCTTCACGGCCTTCGCCCGGCCGAACGTTTCGAAACGTTCTACCTCGTCATCGCCGCCGGCGGCGTTCTCGGCGGACTCGCCTCGAGCGTCATCATCCCGGCCCTGCTCTCCCGGCCCGCCGAATTCCCGCTCATCTCCGTCGCACTGCTCGCCACCGGCATGATCTGGCTGATGCGCACGCGTGAACCCGGTGTCATCGCCGTCACCGCCTGCATTCTCCTCGCTCCTGTCGTCGCGGTCGGCGTCCACCAGGCCGCCGAGGAAACCCTGGGGCATGGCCGCGTGCGCCACGTCCGTGACCTCTACGGGCACGTCATGGTGAAAACCGACGACACTTCCGTCGTTCTCTCGAGCGCCACCACCACGCACGGCACCCAGCTCATCGAGACCGAAGCGTCCCGCAAACGCCCCACGCTCTACTACACCGAAAGCTCCGGCGTCGGTCGCGTCCTCGAAGAATTCATGGCCCAACGTCCCGCGCTCCACGTCGGCGTCATCGGCCTCGGCGCCGGCACGCTCGCCGCGTATTCACGTTCTGGCGACACTTACGATTTCTGGGACATCGATCCGAAAGCCCTCCGCATCGCCCGCGAAAACTTCACGTTCGTCACCGAGGCCGCCGGCCAGACCAACCTCATTCTTCGCGACGGCCGCAAAGCCCTCGAAGAATCCTCCACCAATTACGACGTCATCGTCATCGACGCATTCACCGGCGACGGCGTGCCTTCGCATCTCCTCACCCGCGAAGCGTTCTCGATCTATCTCCGCCGCCTCTCCGCGAAACGCGGCCTTCTCGTCATTCACGCGTCCACCCGCTACTCCAATCTCTTCCCCGTCATCGAAGCCACCGCACGCACCCTCGGCCGCGTTTCACTCGGCGTCGTCACCGAAATCTCCGACTCGGCCGACACCCGCGATTGGGATCCCGCCCGCACCGAATACGTCATTGTCGCCCCGCACGAATCCTTGAAATCCATCACCGGCTGGTTCCCCGCAGAAGAAGACAACGGTCGCGTCAAACGCACGCTCGCCACCGTCAACGCCCCACTCATCCAACAACGCTTCATCTGGAGCGACGATCGCAACGCCGCCATCGACGCCTTCGACCTCGGTCGCTTCCTCTTCCCGCGGTGATTCCTCGTGCTGTGGCAACCCTCCAGCTCCACGTCGTCCTCCGCCAGCGAATCGCCTGAGCTCGCTCCCGTCCCGCTACTCCGGCCGGTCCGTCTTGGAGCGGTTGAAACCGCCGCGAATCTCCTCGCCTGCACACTCGCGGTCGTCTGGCTCCTCGCGCTCGCCCTCTCGCATTTAAAATTCGTTTCCCAACCGGGCCCGCACGAGATCAACGAGCCGTCCTTCTGGTATACAACGTTCCTCTTCGACCAGGGCCGCAATCCCTACAGCCCCGACGAACTTCCCGGCGCCGCTCAATTTTTCGGCCCGCTCTATCACGGTGTCGTGCTCGCTTTGAAGCCGCTCTTCGGCGTCGGCTACGACGCCCACCGTTTCCTCAATCTCCTCTGCATCGGCGGCTCGCTCTGGCTCCTCGCCACCCGCATGCGCCGCCTCGGTTCCGGCTTGGGCATCGCCCTGATGTCCTCGGCGTGGATCTACTGGATATGTCTCCAAAACATCATGATCACCGCGCGTCCCGATGCGCTCGGCTTCCTGCTGTTTCTTCTCGCGATCATCATTCCGTGGGAACGCGCCTACTCGCCCCGCTCCGCCACGCTCGGCCTGGTCTGCACCCTGCTCGCGTTTCACTGCAAAGCCTATTTCGGCCTCGCCCTGCTGCCCACGCTCGCCGGCCTCGTGCTCACCTATTCGTGGCGCCGAACCACCATCGCTGCGCTCGTTTTCTTCGCCGCGCTCATCGCCTCAATCCTCCTGCTCAATCACTTCTTCCCGCTCTACTGGCTCGAAACCTTCGTCATGCAGCGCAACGCCGTCGCCATCAACACGAGCGACGACATTTCGCCCATGCACACGGCTCTGCTCTTTGAGCGCGCCTGGCCTTACTTCCTCTTCCTCGCCGGCGCCGCGATTCTCCTGCCGCGTCACTTCCACCCGTGGCGCCACGAACTTTCTCGACGCCAACCGCGCGCCATTGCCCTCGGCATCGCGCTCTCACTTCTCCTTCTCCACTTCGCCCTCGTCTATTTTTACATGGGCCACAACGGCGGTGCGCTCTTCACTTATCACGTCCACCTGATCTTCCCGCCTCTCCTGCTCGTCACCGCGTTCGCCCTCGCCCGCTCGTCCCCCGGCCTGCGCATCGGATTCACTGTCGTCCTCGCAGCCTTCGGGGCATTTAACATCACCGTTCACACCGTCGAAGACAGCGCCCCCGCCCATCAACGTCTCACCGAGCTCATCGCCGAAGCCGATCCGGTTTACGGCAGTTCCTCCTTCGTCACCGACATCCTTGCCCGCCATCAGCGTCCTGTTCACAACAGCGGCTTCTCGCTCTTCCTGCCGATGGCCACCATGGACGGACGCGATGAAACAGATCCCGGCGCGCGCGCCATCCGCGATGCGTTTGACCGCGCACCTGCCGAAGCCACCGACAATATCGTCGATCGCACCTACGATCTCGTGCTCACCAGTGACGACTTCCTCGTCTTCGGTGACATCGACACCCTCGCTCAGCACTACGAGCCCACGGAGCGCGTGTTTATGCCGATGTATTTCGGCGGAAATTTCATCCAGGTCTGGAAACCGCGCCGCGATTCCGATTCCGTCCCGTCGCGCTGATTTCCGATCCGCGCGTCCCGCTTCCGCTGCCCATGCTTGTCGCCGCCTATCTGGTGCTCCTCGGCGTGCTCGCCGTCCACCTTCGCCCTCGCATTCCCGTGCTCGCGGCACTTCCCGGATTTCCCGGCTACCTCGCTTCACTCGGAGTCGCACTCTTTCTCGCCGCTTGGATCAACTTCCTCGCGCACGCCTTCGCCGGTTGGTCCTGGATCTACTGGACCCTCGCATGGGCCACACCCGCTCTCGCCCTTGGCGTGCTCTCTCGCGGATCCAGCAGTTCGTCTTTCAAGCTGCGGGAGCTCGTCCGCCAACTCGCCTCGGTTCGCACATGGAGCGGCTGCTTCCTCTTCTTCCTCGGTTTCGTCCTGCTGCGTTTCTACACTGGCATCGTCATCGATGACGACGATCGCGTTTGGGTGAACTACAACTTCGTCGACACCGCGTTTCACCTCTCCGTCGTCAACGCCTTCCTTGAGGCCGACCGCTTCCCGCCCATGGACCTCGATATGGCCGGGTATCCGCTAAAATACCATTTTCTCGCCGACTTCTTCGTCGCGCACCTCGCCCAAATGGGCGCGCCCCGCATTGGCGCGATGTGGCTCATGAACCTCCTCAGCGCATCCGTGCTCGTCGGCACGATCTGGAGCGTTTTCGCCCGCTGGCTCCAACTCCCGGCGCGCTGGATCCTGCTCGCCGGACTCCTCTTCCTTTTTCTCAACACGTCGCTCGTCAACCTCCTCCATTTCCTCTGGCTGCGCCCGCCGTTCTTCAACGTATCCGATTTCTACTACGGGCTCTTCTGGTTCCCCTACTTCAACTTCGAAGCGATGCTCACCAATCTCTTCGAACCTCAGCGCGCGCTGCTCTTCACCATGCCGATCGCGCTGCTCGTGCTGCACGCGATCTTCCACCCGCCCGCACCCGCCGCCGCACCGGCGCACGTTCTCCAAACCTTCATCGTCATCTGTCTCCTTCCTCTCGCACACATCGTCACGTTCGCCGTGCTCGCCGCGTGCATGATTCCCACGCTCTGGATCCATCGCACCCGTTTCCTCTCCCAATGGCGCGCCTGGCTTCCGTTTTTCGTCCTCGGCCTCCTGCAACTTCTCTATCTCCAATTCTACGGGCCGCCGACTCATCCCGCGTATTCCTCCTGGGACGCCACCGCTTCGCTGCCACTCGACGAATACGCCATCTTCCCCCGCTACCTCCGCCGGCTCGTCTTTTGGTTCTTCGTCAACGGCGACTTCCTCGGCTGGGCCGCCTTCTTCGTGGGGCTCGCCGTCTTGGTCCGACTCGTCCCGCACTCGCGCGACCGTGATCTCGGCGCTCCGCTGCTTGGGTTCCTGCTCCGCTGGCGTTGGTATTTCGCCGTCTGCCTCGCGATCTTCGCCGCAATCAATTTCTACCGCTACAGCTTCTCGTGGGGCGACAGCAACAAGTTCGTCCTCTTCCTCAATCTCGGCCTCGCCCTCGTCATCACACTCGGCGCCGCCCGCTGGATCGGCACACGCCTGGCTCCGCTCTCCCTCGCGTTCTGGTGGTTCTTCACCGTGCTCTGCGTCGCTCCGCACGCCTACGGCTTTTACCGCAACATCCTCGCTCAATCCCACGGCAAGATCCTCCTCTTCGAACCCAACGGCCGCGCCGCCGCCCGCTGGCTGCAAAGCATCAATCGTCCGGACGAACTCGTCGTCACCGCGCCCTACAATCTCATCCACTTCGTCACGCCGCTGGCCGGTTTCCCCACGCTCGCCGGCATCTACGCCGACTCAAATCCTTATCGGCAGGACGAACGCGAAGCTCAAATCCGCCGCATCTACGAACAAGCCGACTTCGCCCTTCTCCGCCAACTCGACGCCGCCTACGTCTGCATCTCCCGCAACGAGCGCCGCAAGGTCACCCTGCATCCGCGTTGGATCCAACTCATGCAGGATCGCACCGCCGTCGCCTTCCACGCCGGCGGCGGCTCCGACGACTACCACTCCGTTTACATCTTCGACGTCCGTCGTCTCCCGACCGAATAACACGTCCGCACCGGACCTCGCCCCACCCGCTCAACCGGACATCGACCCATTCGCCGTCGCGCCGGAAACTACCGCGCTAATCGCTGTCGGTGCTCGCGATGCCGCTCGTTCACGCCTCGTCGTATCCGCTCTGGGTCAACCTCACGATCTTCTTCATCGCAGCCGTGTTCGTCTGGCTCGCCGGCACCCGACTCTCGCGCTACCTCGGCCGCATCTCCGAAATCACCGGCATCGAACAAGCCATCGTCGGCATGCTCATGCTCGGCGTCCTCACTTCGCTCCCCGAGATCGCCAACGTCGCCACCTCGTCCTACTTCGGCAACCCCGCCCTCGCCGCCAACAACCTCCTCGGTAGCGCCGCCATCAATCTCGTCCTGCTCGCCATCGCCGACGCAATCTTCGGCCGCGACGCCCTCACGTCGATCGTCGCGCAGCCCGCGATCCTGCTGCAAAGCACGTTGTGCATGCTCGTCCTCGCCGTCGTTGCCGCCGCCATCGTCACTGGCGACGTCCTTATCTTCGGCGTCGGCGCCTGGTCGACCGGCGTTTTTCTCCTCAGTCTAGGCGCGTTCTGGATGTCCACCGGCTATGGCCGCCGCTCCCAGTGGACTCTCCACAACCACAAAAAACCCGCCGCATCGTCCTCTTCCTCGTCTTCTTCCTCCTCCAAAAAGAAAAACGACAAGAAGGAACTCTCCAGCCTCCTCCTCCGCATCGGCATCGCTGCCGCCGTCATTCTCGTCGCCGGCTACAGCCTCTCCCAAACCGGCGACGCGCTCGCCGAACAAACCGGCCTCGGCACCGGCCTTGTGGGCTTCCTGCTGATCGGCTTCGCCACCTCGCTTCCCGAGCTCAGCTCGATCACGACCTCCATCCGCATGCGGCGCCACGAAATGGCCATCGGCGAAGTCCTCGGCACCAACTTCGTCAACGTTTCTCTCCTCTTGCTCGCCGACGCCGTTTACACCGAGGGCCCCGTCATCAACGAACTCGGCCGCTTCGAAACCATCTCCGCCCTCCTCGGCGCCATCCTCACCGGCACGCTCCTCGTCGGTCTCCTCGAACGCCGCAACCCCGTCGTTCTTCGCATCGGCTACGACACCCTCGCCATCCTCGTCCTGTTCCTCAGCGGCGTCGGCCTCCTTTTCACCCTCCGGTAGGTTGCGCGCTCGCCGCGCAACTTGTCCCACCCTCGCCTTCACAACTCCCCCACGCGCACAAACACCCCAACGCATCTTACTTTTAAACATTCTCTGGAGCTTGGATCTTGGTCCTTGGATCTTCCACCACGTCCACTTTCCGTTCGCCAACCCGCGCGCTCATCCCGTATCTCTTCGCGCCTGCCGTGAACGAATCGACCGCCTCTTCCGCTCCTGCGTCCTCACCCATCACCAACGTCCTCGCCGAACGCTACGCGTCCGCCGCCATGAAGGACATCTGGTCCCAGACCGGCCGCGTGAAACTCGAACGCGATTTCTGGATCGCCGTCATGAAGGGCCAGCGCGACCTCGGCGTGCCGATCCCCGCCGAAGCCATCAAGGACTACGAGCGCGTCAAAGATCAGATCGACCTCGCTTCGATCGACAAACGCGAGCGCATCACCCTCCACGACGTCAAAGCTCGCATCGAGGAATTCTCCGATCTCGCGAAACGCCAGTTCATCCACCTCGGCCTCACCTCGCGCGACCTCACCGAAAACGTCGAACAGCTCCAGGTCTTCCGCGCGCTCAAATCCGTCCACTTCAAATCCGCCGCCGCCCTCCTCGCGCTCGCCCGTCAGGCCGAGACCCACCGCGATCTCATGATCACCGGACGCACGCACAACGTCCCCGCCCAGCCCACCACGCTCGGCAAGCGTCTCGCGATGTTCGGCCAGGAACTTCTCGTCGCCTACACGCGCATCGACGAACTCCTCGCCCGCTATCCCGTCCGCGGCCTCAAGGGCGCCGTCGGCACCCAGCTCGACCAGCTCACGCTGCTCGCCGGCAACGCCGAAAAAGTCGATCAACTCGAATCCCGCGTCCTCCGCCATCTCGGCTTCCGCGCCTCGCTCATCGCCGTCGGACAAGTGTATCCGCGCGGCTTGGACTTCGAGGTCGTCACGGCGCTTCACCAACTCGCCTCCGCTGCCGCCAGCTGCGCCACGACGCTCCGCCTGATGGCCGGCGCCGGCCTCCTCACCGAGGGTTTCCAAGCCGGCCAGGTCGGCTCGTCCGCCATGCCGCACAAGGTCAACGCCCGCAATTGCGAGCGCATCTGCGGCTTCGCCACCATTCTTTCCGGCTACGTCACCATGACGTCCGGCCTCGCCGGCCACCAATGGAACGAGGGCGACGTCTCCTGCTCCGTCGTTCGCCGCGTCGCCCTGCCCGACGCGTTCTTCGCCATCGACGGCTTGCTCGAAACTTTCCTCACCGTCCTTCGCCAGATGGAGGTTTTCCCCGCCGCCATCGCCGCCGAAAACGAGCGCAACCTCCCGTTCCTCGCCACGACCACGATCCTCATGGAGGCCGTGAAACGCGGCGCCGGTCGCGAGACCGCGCACGAGGCCATCAAGGAACACGCCCTCGCCGCCGCCAAGGCGCTGCGCTCCGGGGGCGGCGACGCCGATCTCCTTTCGCGCCTCGCCGCCGACAAACGCATCGGTCTCCGCAAAAAAGCTCTTCAAGCGATCCTCTCCGAAAACGCCCGCTTCGTCGGCGCCGCGCCCCATCAGGTCGACGCCTTTCTCGACGAGGTGAAGCCTCTCGCAAAAAAGCACAAAGCCGCCGCCGACTACAAACCCGGCCGCCTCCTGTGACCGGGTAGAGCGGTCCCGACTTCGCCGCTCCGCCGCCCGGTCAACCTGATCGCGCGGTCACCATTTTTCCGCGCTTCCCGCGGAACCAGCACCCCGCGCGCAGCACTGTTTTTTCGCATGTTCGCGAGCCTCCAGCTCCTCGCGCGCGGCCTCTCCGCCGCCGCATTCCCGCTAACGCACGTTTGTGCGATCCGGCAATTTCCCGCACTCCAGCGCTCTGGAAATTTCTGTTTGCATCCCCCCTTGGCCAGGCGCTTCCTTGCCCGTTCACGTTGTTTCCAACCCTTTACAAACATCTGTCATGGCTGAACTCGTAGGAAATGTCTTGGTGGGCCAGTCCGGCGGCCCCACCGCCGTCATCAACGCCAGCGTCGCCGGCATCGTCGCCGAAGCGCTGAACCACGAGTGCATCGAGGAAATCTACGGCGCCTTGAACGGCGTCCTCGGCATCCTCAACGAAGATCTCATCGACCTCGCCTCCGAATCCCAGCAGCAGATCCGCGCCCTCAAGCACACCCCCGGCGCCGCCCTCGGCACCTGCCGCTACAAGCTCAAGAAGCAGTCCGATTTCGAACGCGTCCTCGAGGTCTTCAAAGCCCACAACATCCGCTACTTCTTCTACATCGGCGGTAATGATTCTCAGGATACAGCCGACAAGATTTCCAAGCTCGCCCAACAACAAAATTACGAGCTCCGCGTCATCGGTGTCCCGAAGACGATCGATAACGATCTCCCGATCACCGATCATACGCCCGGCTACGGCAGCGTGATCAAATACACCGCCACCACGATCCGCGAACTCGCCTGCGACCACGAGGCCATGGGCCAGGGCGATCTCGTTTCGATCGTCGAGGTCATGGGCCGCTCCGCCGGCTGGATCGCCGCCGGCGCCGCCCTCGCCAAGCGCCGCGACCACCCGCACGACCCGCCGCACCTGATCTATCTCCCGGAAATCGCGTTCGACCAAAACAAGTGCCTCGAGGACATCCGCCGCATCCTCAAGCGCGAGAAATACTGCATGATCGTCGTCGGCGAGGGCCTCATCGATGCCGACGGCAACTACGTCGCCGCTGACGCCGCCACCGACGCTTTCGGCCACGCCCAACTCGGCGGCGCCGGCGACTACCTCAAAGAGCTCGTCGAACAAAACCTCCCCGGCGTGAAAGCCCGCGTCGCCAAGCCCGGCATCATCCAGCGCGCCGCCGCTCACGCCGCTTCCAAGACCGACGCCGACGAAGCCTACCTCGCCGGCGAAGCCGCCGTCGAAGCCGCCATCGACGGCCAGACCGACAAGATGGTCACGCTCGTTCGCGGCGACACCGATCACTACTCCGTCGAAACCGGCCTCGCGCCTTTGAGCGATATCGCCAACGGCGTGAAGAAGCTCCCGCGTGAGTGGATCAACGAGGACGGCACTAGCATGAACTTCCAGTTCCTCCGCTACGCGCAGCCGCTCATCCAAGGCGAAGCGCAACTTCCCTACGAGAACGGCGTCCCCGTCTTCGCCCGTCTCGACAAGGTCCGCGTGGACAAAGTTCTCCCTGCCTTCGCCGGCTGAGGTTTCGAACATCTCCCAATCTCCAAGCCGGTCCTCAAGACCGGCTTTTTTCTTTTCCTCTCATCGAACAGCTAGAAGCCATGCTGCTCAGCCGTGGCTACATTACTGTCATTCCGAGCGAAGCGAAGAATCCACTTGGACGAACGCTTCTCTGTGAACGGACGTTAGGTTTGGGAGTCCCTGAAAACCGCTGAGGCGCCCTGAAAAAGCCTGATTCCCAGAGGGAGATCGGCGGGGCGCGGGCGGCCGGACACGGCGGCGCGGGGTTTGGGAACAGCGGGCACCTGACACCCGGTGTTTGACAAAGATTTGGGCACTTGGCGCGGGGTTCTTAAATCCGCGTTAAGGCGGCCGTAAGCGTGCATTAGCGGACGGTTGGCGGCGGCCGGGAAAGTGGCAAGCGTGGGGCTCATCTCGACGGGGCTCCGCGGAAGCGGCGGTGGTAGGCCTGCCGGTAGAGGATGCCGCGTTTCATCATGTCGCGGCCCTGGCTCTCGAATGCCGCAATGCAGTGATCGATCTCGTCGACCGAGCATAGCTGCCAGAGCTTGTAGCCAGGCGAACCGGGGAAGCTAACGACGGCGGGACACGCGGCGCTGGCGAGCTTGCGGACGTGCCGATCGGTAGCGTCGTCACCCATCTCCGTCGCGATCTCGGCAGCGGTAAACCAGCCCGGCTTGCGATCGGGATCCGTGGGGCGGCGGCTCAACTCGCGCAGCACGGCGACAAGTTGCTCGATCTCCGCCGCCGACACTGCGGGCTCTGGGAGCTTGAGGGCGAGTTCGGCGGTGTTGTCGATCATGGCGTGACGTCTTTCCACCGCGTGCCCAGCTCGGGGCGGCGGAAATCGACCTTCTCCTCGACACGCACGCGGTGCGCGGCAGGTTTCGTGCGGAACGTCCGCTTGGCGGCCGCGACGGACTGTTCCGCCAAGCGGATCGCCTCGGTGGCGTTGGTTGCCGTGACATCGATCTCCGCAAACGTCATCACGCATAACGTCACCCGATGCACACGAGGGCGCTCCTCGCGCGCAGGCGCAGACGCCGGCGCTTCGGCCGTGGCTCCCGCGATGAGTGCGCCGATCGAATCCATCAGAACGGCTGGTCTTCCGGCGGAACGTAGGCCGGATCAGCTTCGTATCTGGTAACCTGGTTCCCAGACTCGGAGGCGGGGTTGCCAGATTGGCGCCGGCGGGAGCCGACGCGGTGATCCTCGCGGCTGCGGAGTCCCCGACCGCTGCGGGGGTGATTGTGCTCGATGCCGAGCTTGTGCTCCACGGTGTGCGTGAGCGCGATCAGGACGATCTGCAGATCGTCGTCGGGCATCTCGTGCAGCTGCCACACGCGCTCGTTTTTCTCGGCGCGTTTGCGCTGCACGTTCGCATAGATGCCGGCGATGTAGGCGGAGCGGCGGCCCTCCTCCATGCCGAGCTCGTCGAGCAGCGGGGCGCAGGCGGTGAGCGCGCGGATCTCGGGCTGAGCGTCGAGGGCGAGCTGCTTCTCCAGGCTGGCCGGGCTGTGCGTGGCCGCGCAGCGCTTCAGGAAGGCGTCAAATTCGCGATTGGTCAGCACGGTGCTGCTCTTCGCTTGGCCGGCCTCGCGGCCGCGGCGGTAGACAGCGCCGATCAGCACGTGCCAGCGTTTGCGCGTGGTCTCCTGGTCGAGCTCGGCGCGGCCAGCGGCGCGGAGGGCTTTCCAGGCCTTGGCCCACTCGGCGCGGTATTTCAAGAGTTGGGCTTGGGTCATGGCAGGAGGGTGACGCGTTGGGCTGGTTGGCCGCGCTTGAGAGCGCGGATGGAGAGGCGCGCTTGCATTCGGCGGGCGGTAGAATACAGGACTTTCGCCTCTGCGTGCGTGGCGACGAGCATGGGCTCGCCGGGGAGCATACTCCCGACCTGCGCTTTGCGTGCGCCCCAAGGCTTGCGTTGAGCGGCGCTCATGACGCGAGCTGGTTTACGAAGCTTCGCGCGCCCGCCGCGCGCACGTGCGTGTAGATCATCGTCGTCTCGACATCGGCGTGACCGAGCAGCTCCTGCACGTCGCGGATGTTGGCGCCCGCCTCGAGGAGGTGTGTCGCGAAGCAGTGGCGCAGCACGTGCGGCGTGACGCGCTTCATGATCCCGGCCTCACGTGAGGCTTTTTTCACGGCCTCCTGGAGCCACGTGTCGCCCATCCACCAGCGATGGCCGCCGACGATCTTCGTCGACGGAAAGACGAACTGCCATTCGATCCGCCGGCACGCGCTTGGCATCTTGACCGAGAGCCGAGTCGGCAACTCGACCAGTCCGGCGCCCGCCGCGAGGTCCGCCTCGTGCAGCGCCGCCCGCCAGCGGAGGCGGTTGGTTGCGCGCTCGACGAGGCAGTCGGGCAACGGCACCTCGCGGTGCTTCATCCCCTTGCCGTCGTGCACGAGCACGCGCTTGTTGCCCACGTCGAGATGCTGGACGCGCAACTGGCAGCACTCGTTGAGACGCAGGCCGCACCGATACATGAGCTCGGCGGCGAGACGGAATTTCGGCGCAACCTTGTCGAGCAGCGCAAGCACCTCCGCCCGTGTGAGCACAGTCGGCGGTCGGCGAAACTCCGGCGCCCGCTGGAAGCCGGAGAAGTCGCCGACCTCCTTGCCGAGCGCGTGGCGGCAGACGAACACGAGTGCGTTCTTCGCCTGCTTCTGCGACTTCGCCGAGTAGCGCGGCGTGGTGGTGGCCATCCACGTGAGAAACCGTTTGATGTCCTCGGCCTCCCAAGTGCGCGGGTCTCGCTGTTCGCAGAATTTGTAGAATGAGCGAGCCCAGCCGGTATAGCACTGCACGGTGCGCTTGGTGAAGTTCTTCACCGCGCAGGCTTCGTTGATTTTGTCAGTTAACCAGGCCACCGGGATAGGGACACAGACGTTGGTCGACTACTTGTTCGGCATATTGAAATTCTCGCCGGGATTACTGCCTGTCGGGATGGCCTCTCTTTTGGCGCTGCGGTTTTGCATCAGTGGCTTATTTCCGCTCCTGCCCCGTCCTTGGGGCGACTCCGCGCTTTGCTCTAATCCCGGCGAGGTGAGCGCGCGCTTTGTCTCAGTATTGGCAAAGGGTGCCGGATGCCCTGCTCGCGAGACAGGGCTTGCTTTTGTGCTCCGGCGGGCACCGAGCCCTTTTTTCGGGCGATTTTTCGGTCTGAAAACGCAGGTGAAATCTACTTTTCCGCAGCGATCACACGCTTCGCTTGTCGAGTAGTTTTGAGAGCGCAGCCACCTTTCGAGGTCTTCGGTGTATAGATGGCCATCTTTCGCGCAGTCGTAGCAAAGCCGAACATGGCGCTTGGGCGAACCCTCAGCCGCGCTACGCTTATTTTTGATAGCCATAGTCATTCTCCGGCTTCGGGTTCGCGCAGCTTGGCGTTCTGAGGATGCAGGATCATTTTCCAGTTCCTCCACATTGCGGACAGGGCTTCATTTCTCCGGGCTGATACCAGTTCGGGTCGTCCTCGTATCCGTCGATCACGCCGGAGCCGTCGCACATGCCGCAGCAGCCAGAGTCTTCCCAGCTTTCCGCGAGTTCGCACATGCACTGATGCGGCGCATTGCCGCAGTCGGGGCAGACCTCAGAACCCGGCGTTGGAGCGCAACAGCGGGGCTGCGCCCCGTGTTGCGGGAGGTGGTCTGGCGTATTGGCATCCATCGTCATTCGGCCCCGCTGTTGCTCACCTTGTTGTTAGGCATTGCGCGTAGCCTCGCCGATCTGGTGATCGAGTTCTTGCCGCGGCGAGAGTCCTTCGTCGAAAGAGGCGCGGTGTAATGCCGCATCTCCGATGAGCCACGAGAGCCCGCGATCTTTCGCGAGTTTCGTGAGCTGCGCGAACCAGAGGCCGAACATGTGCTCGACCACGAGCCCAGGATTGCCCGCTTCGACGGACATCCCGGCTTCCTTGCGGGCGGATGCCTCGCACCATTCTTTGCTTATTTGGAATTTCATAGCGTTAAAAATCGGAGCCTAACCATGTGCTACAGCGAACGCGGATGCTGCCCCCTCTGCGTATCGGGCTCCAAGGTGTCCGCGCCGCTGACCACGGCGTTCGACAAATGAAGAGTCACGGGGACGACACGCCAGCGGCGGACCTCTCGCGCCCAGGGCATTTTCTCCTCACGCGCCCATTTGGCCGTGCGGAGCACGTAGGACCGCGCCTGTCGGTGCGAGCGGAAGAGCGAGACGTGAGCCGAGTGAAGCAGGATGCTCGGCATGCTCGGTCGCACCATGCACGCGGCGAGGCTTTCGCCGGCTTCGGTGACGACCTGGAAGAGCGGGTGTTTATTGCGGATTTTCATGCGAAATTGTCGAACCCTCCGATACAGAGAACGCGCGCAGCCGGGGCAGTAGTTCGGAACGCGCCATCAACGCTCCACATCTCACGTGGCTCGGCGCGCGCCTCTGATCTCATTGTTGGGATGCTTTCTCTTCTCCGCTCGGAGCTTGCCGATAAAAGACCAGACGAGCGGCTTCGCGGCCTCCGAGAATGTGCCGTCCATGATGAGACCTTGCAGCACTTCGGCACATTGCAGTTTTGCCGTCCTGCGCTCGGCGCGTTTCCCCCGCATCCCAACCATGCGGCCACAGCCCAACACGGTCGTTGCTTCGTTGTGCTTGTCGTTGCTCATTTCCCGTGTGGCTGGTCCGCGGTGTTCACCTCCACGAGCGCGGCGGGCTTCGGCGCCTCCTGGTGACCCAGCGATTTGATTTCGAACGCGCCGCCGGCGAAGAGCGCCTGGATGCGGTCCCAGGTGTCGATGAGCGAGCCTTGCAGCGAGTCGCGCACGCGCTCGGTGCGATCGATCGCGCGGCGTGCGTCGCGCATTTTGTGGAACGAAACTACGGGCGTGCCGGGCAACAGCACGCCGCCCTTGTGGCCACCGGTCAGGTTGATGACCGGCCAGATCTCCGACGTAAACGGAGATCTGGAGCACTACCGCGTCCAAGCGGCGCTGCTCACCGGGCCCGGCGGCGCGATCGACTTCGCGATCGATCTCCAATCGGCGAACGTCGCGCCGGCTGATCGCGCTCTGATCAACTTCCGCAGCAAGCTCGTGTTTCCGATGGCGGGCACGTGGCGTATCATCGTGCGGGCGGACGATGCGACGGGGGCGTTTACGACTGCGGAAACGGCGGAGCTCACCGTCGCCGTTGGTAGCGGAGGTTACGGCGCGGATGACGGCATCACTCCGGATCCGACCAGCGACGAGTCGGCCGCGTCGCACATCGAGGCGATCCTCCTGCGGTGGACGTGGCCCACCAACACGCCGATCCTGCAGCTCAATATCTACGAGGCGGCGACGGCCGTGAAGCCGGCGAACCCGTCGCACGTGGCATTGTGGCCGCTGCCGTTCTTCCTTCGTGAGGGTTTGGCCGAGGGGAGCACCCGCTACTACTGGCTCGAAGTCGTCGGCCGCAACAACCGCAAGAGCACGGTGCGCGGGCCGTTCTCCGCCACCGTCGTGACCTGGCCTCGCGTGGTGAGCATCGAGAGCGCGCTCTCGGCCGAGACCGCGCAGCGCGAAGCGGATATTGCGGCGATGGAAGTGCTCGTCGAAGAGACTGCGGAGGATGTGCTCAGCGCCGCGGAGGCGTTCGCGGCCGCGGAGGTGGCGGAAGAAACGGCGCTCCGCATCGCCGAGACGGCCGCTCTCGCCACGCGGGCGACGAATCTGGAGGCAACGGTCAACCACGGGACCGATGGTGTGGCCGCGACCAAAGCGCGTGTGGACACCGTCTATTCGACGTTCGCCACGCAAAGCTATGCGGACGCCCGGAAAGCGGAGGCGATCGCGGCCGCAGCCGGAGACGCGCAGGCGCGCGTAGATCTCGAGATGATTGCGCGGACAGCCGAGACGGGCAGCTTGGCGGCGGAATGGGTAATGGGGACGACGACGACAGGCGGCGGTATCCGGCGCTTCGCGGGCATGCGCACGACCAATCTCGGCGGCGCCAGCGGCTACAGCGAAATCGCATTCGAAGCCGACCGGATCATCATGACGAATGCCTCGGGCAACAACGGCCGCGCGCCGTTCGCCCTGGCGGTCGATCCCAATGACGGCCTGATGAAGGCGTTTCTCGACGCTGTCTTCATCCAAATGGCGTCGATCGACACCGCTCACATCAAAACGCTGCTCTCGGCGAAATTGATCGAAGCTTCGACGCTCAAAGCGGGCTACGTGGCGACAGATTTCGGGGTCTACAACGTTGCCCACGGCGTCTCCTCCACAAGCCCGACATCGGCCCTGCAGACGGCGGAGGACGGAACCCATCGCACCAACATGACCGGCACGGTGACGATTTGGATGCTGACGTTCTACGGGTGGGCGACGGGCACGGGCTACGTGAACGACCGGTTCATGCGCTCGGCGATGAAGTTCGTGTGCTGGGAAAACGGCGGCTGCACGCCGGCGGGCACATTCGGCAGCTATGTCGACCTGGAGATCGTCTACCGGGTCAACGGCGGCGCGACGCTGCAGGTCAACCCCTACGCGGTGAGGGCGATCGCCGGCAACGGCTCGCTTAACATCAACGGCGCTTTGCACCTCACCGGTCTGGTCGGCAGCGACATCGTCCAGTTCGGCGTGCGGGTGAAGGGCGGAGTCTCAGCGGACCAGTTCAACGTCGCGAATCTGACCGTAATGGCGATCAACCTATGACCGTAGAGCTTCCCGTTATCGAATCCGCTGGCGCAACCGGCCAATACGCCGTCACAGGCAGAATCCAGCTCGCCTGCGAGGTTCTAGTTGTGGACGATCGGTGGACGAGGATCCGCTTGCTGCAGTCGGGGGCCGGGATGGCTGAAGGGGAGGAAATCGATGTGCCAACATCAAAGATCTCCGAGGAGTGGGACGGGTCGATTTAACGGCCTTGCGAGGTCACGTTAAGCCCGGCTTAAGAACGCCTGTGAATCACGCAAAGTCCCAAACCTTTGACCAAAACGCCCAATAGGAGCGTCGCTTTACATCTCCCGCCTGAAACAAATCCTTCAAGCGACGTTCTCCTTACGCCCTCTATTTCATGACCCGACTCCTCTCTCGCGCCTTCCTCATCTCTTTGTTCGCGCTCGGCGCCAGCGCCCAAACGTCCGAGCCCATCGTCAAATCCGACCCGCTCACCGTTGAGGCCCCGCGCCTCGACGCCGATGCCGCCGGCACCACCAGCGTCCGCCTCGACGATCTCGCCCTCCCGCTGACGCAATCGCTCGGCCATCTCTCCGGCCGCGTCGCCAACCTCCACATCAACACCGGCGGCGCTGGTTCCTACGGCGATCTCTTCGCCATCCGCGGCCTCACCAACACGCCTTACTTCAGCGATCCGTCCGTCACCGTCTATTTCGACGACATCCCGCTCGGCTCCAGCTTCACCTATCCCACCAACCTCTTCGGCTTCGGCCGCGCCACCATCCACCGCGGCCCACAAGGCACGTCCTTCGGCCGCGCCGGCAGCGGCGGCGTCCTCGTCTTCAGCTCCGTCGAACCGACCTCCGACGCCTCTCACGGCGAACTCCGCGCCAGCGTCGGCAATTTCGACGCCCACGCTTTCTCCGTCAACGCCCGCTCCACCCGCACCGACTCCACCGACGCCTCCGTTTCCGCTTCCTTCGCCGCCCGCGACGGTTTCATCACCAACACCACCCTCAACCAGCGCGTCGACGATTTCGAATCCGCCGCCGCGTCCGCGCGTATCCGTTTCCGTCCTACCGAAACCGCCGAGCTCTCCTTCCAACTCCTCGGCAGCCGCCTCCGCAATGGCGCCCAGCCGCTCGTCCCGATCGGCGGCCCGCGCTACACCGTCGATCGCACCGCCGAAGGCACCACCGACATCGACTTCGTCGCCCTCGCCGCGAAAGCCGCTTTCGAAACGCCCATCGGCCGTCTCACCGCCACCACGAGCTACACCGACTTCAGTCTCGATCCCTACTCCAACCAGCTCGTCCTCCCGCCGTCCCTCGACTCCATCGTCACCCTTGAACAATCCGGCTGGAACGAGGAAATCCGCCTCACCTCGTCTCCGAACGCTTCGCTCCCCTGGCACGTCGGCGTGTGGCTCTCGACCAACGACACCAGCGGCACCGTTAACCGCTCGCTCACTGGCCTCTTCCCCATCGAAATCTCCAGCTACGATCTCGACACCGAGACCGCTGCACTCTTCGGCGAGCTTACGCTCCTCAACACCTCGCCTTGGACCGTCACCCTCGGCCTCCGCGCCGAGCGCGTGAAGAAGGATTTCGACCGCCGCGAAGTCGTCCCCGCTTCCGCGCGCTACACGTCCTCCCGCACCTTCGAAGCGCTGCTCCCGAAACTCTCCGCCTCCTACGCGCTCAGCGACCACACCACCGCCTCCGCCAGCGTCTCGCTCGGGTCCAAACCCGGTGGCTGGTCCGCCTACACCGCGTATCCGTCCCTCGCCCGCTTCAGCGCCGAGGAGACGCTCGCCTTCGAAGCCGGCATCGACACCGACCTCGCCAACAACACCGTCAACCTCGCCGCGCGCGCGTTCTACTACGACATCGATAATTACCAGATCGAACGCTCCTTCAACGCCTCCGATTACCTCGTCGTCACCGCGCCCCGCGCCCGTTCCATCGGCGCCGAATTCGAAGCCTCCTGGCGCCCCATTCCCGCGCTCACTCTCGCCGCCACGCTCGGTGTAACCGAAATCACACTACGCGAATTCACCGATCCGTTCACCGGCATCTCTTACAACGGCAACCGCGCCCCCTACGTTCCCGTTTACGACGCCAACCTCTCCGCCGTCTACCGCGACTCCACCGGCTGGTTCGTCGGCGCCGAAGCCGCCTTCGCGGGCAAAACCTACTACGACGAATCCGAAGCCGCCGCCTTCGCCGAACGTTCGCGCGTCACGCTCAACGCCCGCCTCGGCTTCGACGCCCGCCACTGGCGCATCGCTCTCTTCGCCGAAAACTTGTTGGACGAAAACCACTACACGCTCATCATCCCCGGCGTCGGCCACGCCGTTCCCGCCGCCCCCCGCACCTACGGCCTCGAAGCCGTGCTGAAGTGGTGAGGGACCGTCCAGTTTGAAATGCCATTTTGGCATCTCAACGCCCACCCGAGCGATTGACGTTCAAGATCACAGTTTGTGATCTTGAACGCACCGCATGAAGCTCACCGTTTCCGCCTCCCGCGTCATCTCCATCGTCCGAGGCGAAAGCGTGATTCTCGATGCTGACTTGGCCGCTCTCTACGGGGTTACTACCAGCGCCCTCAATCAGGCAGTCGAGCGCAACAAAGCACGATTCCCGTCCGACTTCGCGTTCCGCTTAACAAAGGCAGAGGCCGAGGAGGTGGGCCGTTCAAGATCACAATCCGTGACCTTGAAGCGTGGCCAAAACGTCAAATACCTGCCTCGTGTGTTCACCGAACACGGTGCGTTGATGGCCGCGAACGTTCTGCGCAGCAAACGGGCGATCGCCGTATCGGTCGAAATTGTCCGCGCCTTTATCCAGTTACGGAAATTCGCTCTCACGAACGAAAAACTCGCCCGCAAGATCGCCGAACTCGAATCCCGCTACGACGGCCAGTTCGAGCAGGTCTTCGAAGCCCTCAACGCCCTCCTCGCGTCCCCCGAGCCCAATCACGGACGCCGCATGGGTTTCCAGCAACCGTAACGAGAGGCCTCCGCGCGTTCGGGCTCACCGCGCCGTCACCGCTCCGCTTTCCCGCGCGACGGCCCCCACGGTTACATACGCATCCTCCCGCAACTCCACCGCGCGCCTTCCCGACAACAACTGCCACCACACGCGCGCATTCGCGATCACCACGACCGCCACGAGCACCAGAAACGTTCCCGTCACGAACGCGTTCACCTGGTTGTTGAACACCAGCCGCTCCCACTGCGCGACCTGCGCCGTCGCCTCCGCGCCGGCCCCTGCGATCCGCGCTTTGAAATCCGCCACCGCCGCCAGGAATCCCAGCCGCGGATCGCTCGCAAAAATCTTCATCCATCCCGCGCTCATCGTCACCGCCAGGAGCCACGCCAGCGGCGCAAGCGTGCACCACACATACCGCGTCCGCCCCATCTTGATCAGCACCGTCGTCCCCAACGACAACGCGATCACCGCGAGCAGCTGATTCGCCACGCCAAAGATCGGCCACAGCGAATTGATCCCACCCAGCGGATCGATCACGCCCTGATATAAAAACCAGCCCCACGCGCCGACGAACAACACCGTCCCGAGCACGTTCCCGACAAACGATTTCGTGTTCCCCAGCGGCTTCACGATCATCCCGAGAAAATCCTGCACGATAAACCGCCCCACCCGCGTCCCGGCATCGATCGTCGTCAAAATAAACAACGCCTCGAACATGATCGCGAAGTGATACCACAGCGCGACCGCGGTCCCGCCGCCAAACGCGCCCGCAAACATCTGCGCCATCCCCGCCGCAAACGTCGGCGCTCCGCCCGCCCGGCCCACCATCGTCTTTTCGCCCATGTCCGCCGCCAGCGTTTCCATCTGCGCCGCCGTCACCGGATAGCCCAGCGCCGTGATCCGCTCCGTCACCGCCGCCGCCTCGCCGCGCATGTTGATCGCAAAATATTCGCCCGGATCCATCGCACACGCCGCGATCAACGCCATGATGCCCACCATCATCTCCGTCGCCATCGCGCCATACCCCACCACGCGAATATCCCTTTCCCGCGCCAGCAGCTTCGGCGTCGTGCCCGACGAGATCAGCGAGTGAAATCCCGAGATCGCCGCGCACGCGATCGTGATGAAGCAAAACGGAAACACCGGCCCCGCAAACACCGGGCCGCTTCCATCGATGAACTGTGTCACCGCCGGCATCTTCAATACCGGCGCCAGCACGATGATCGCCACGCCGAGCAACGCCACCGTCCCCACTTTCATGAACGTGCTCAAATAATCCCGCGGCGCGAGCAGCAGCCACACCGGCAGCACCGACGCGAGAATCCCGTATCCAATAATCCACCACGCGAGCGTGGTCCCTTGCAACGTCAACGCCTCGTCCCAGCCCCAGGCGTGCACGAACTGCCCCGCGTAAACCGCCCCTAACAACGCCACCACCCCAAATCCGCTGACGATCGCCAGCCACTTCCCGCCATGCCCGCCGAATCGCATCGCGCAACCCATCACCACCGCGATCGGCATCGTCGCCGCAATCGTGAACAAACCCCACGGGCTCTCCGCCAGCGCGTTCACCACCACCAGCGCGAGCACCGCCAGCAGGATCACCATGATCGCGATGATGCTCACCAGCGCCGCAAACCCCGCAAACGGCCCCACTTCATCCCGCACCATTTGCGCCAGCGACTTTCCTCCGCGCCGCACCGAGCAAAACAAGATCACGCAGTCATGCACCGCGCCGCCCAGCGTCGCCCCGATTAGGATCCACAACATCCCCGGCAAATATCCGAATTGCGCCGCCAGCACCGGCCCGACCAACGGCCCCGGCCCGGCGATCGCCGCAAAATGATGCCCAAACACCACCCAGCGGTTGGTCTTCACGAAGTCTTTCCCGTCTTCCTTCACCACCGCCGGCGTCGCCCGCAGCTCGTCGAGGGTCAGCACCTTCGCCATCAGCCACGCCGAGTGAAACCGATACGCAAGCGCAAACACGCACGTCGCCGCGATCACCATCCACAACGCACTCACCGCTTCCCCCCGCGACAGCGCCAGCACCGCAATCGACGCCGTCCCGAGCGCCACCACGCCGCCCCAGCCCAGCACGCGCAGCCATTTCAGACCATTCGTCGATTTCGCAACAACAGCATCATTCATAGGGGAAAGGGAAAGCGGCGCGATCCTGCCACTCACCTCCTCCGCCGCAAGCCGCCTCTACTCATCCCATCTGCGCACCAGTTCCGCCGGCGATGTGCGGAACGGGTTAACATACCCCGCAAAATCCCGCGCATCCTTTAACATTGCCCGCTTTTCCTCCGCCCGATTGAACGCCCATCTCGCCCGCCGGTCCAATCCCCCGGCCCGCGCTGCTCACTCCACCCCTACCTCCCTCCTGTTATGAGCGAAGCCTTCCGCATCTACCCGATCGATATCGTCATCTTCATCGCCTTCGTCATCGCCGTCGTCGCCGTCGGCCTCATCAAGAGCAAGGGCGGCGAAGGAGGCGACAGCTCCGAGGACTACTTCCTCGCCGGCCGCGGCCTCAAATGGTGGCTCATCGGTTTCTCCCTCATCGCCGCCAACATCTCCACCGAGCAATTCGTCGGCATGTCCGGCAACGCCGCCTCCCACGTCGGCCTCGCGATCGCCAGCTACGAGTGGATGGCCGCCATCACGCTTGTCGTCGTCGCGTTCTGCTTCCTGCCCTACTTCCTCCGCGCCGGCATCTTCACGATGCCCGAATTTCTCGAATACCGCTTCAGCCCCAGCGCCCGCTCGTTCATGGCGATCGCCACGATCTTCATCTACCTGCTCCTCCTCGGCGCGGTCACTTACTCCGGCGCACTCACAATCACCACCCTCGCCGGCACCGCCGGACACAATGTCAGCATGATCAACGCGTCCCTCATCATCGGGATCGTCGCCATGCTCTACGTCACCGCCGGCGGCCTCAAAGCCTGCGCCTGGGCCGACCTCATCCAGGGCAGCGCCCTCATCGTCGGCGGCGCGGTCATCATGTATTTCGCCTTCAACAAACTCGGCCTCGCCACCGAAGCCGCCACTGTCGTCAGCACCCAGACCGGCGCCATCGAAACCGTTCAACTCGCCGCCGGCACCGGCGCACTCGAGCGTTTCGTCGAACTCAACGGCCCGCGGTTGAACATGTTCCTGCCCGCGACCGACACCATCCTCCCGTGGACCGCCCTCCTCCTCGGTCTCTGGATTCCGAATTTCTACTACTGGGGCCTCAATCAATACATCACGCAACGCACCCTCGGCTCCGCCTCCCTCGCCGAGGGCCAGAAGGGCATCGTCTTCGCCGCGTTCATGAAGTTGATCATCCCGTTCGTTATCGTCGTTCCCGGCATGATCGCGTTTAATCTTTTCTCGAACGACATGCGCATCGAGGCCGGACCCGAAAAAACCGCCGCGCTCGTCCGCTACTTCAAGTCCAACCCCGACACTCAGGTCGTCGCCACCGCCGAATCCCCCAGCGCCGCCCAGATCGCTGCGCTCCCCGCCGACCGCTACCTCATCGCGATCTATCCCGACCAAGCCGCGCTCAACGCCGCCAATATCCGTCACGCCCACGTCCTCCCGCTCACGCGTTCACGCTTCGACGCTCTCAATCCCGCGCCCTTCTCCGTCTTCACCTCCGACGATCACGCCTGGCGCAACATCAACCCCGCCCTCGCCGCGGAAATCGACGCCTACAACACCCGCACCGCCGCCGCCGCATCCGCCGCCGGCGCCACCACCGCATCGGAAAAATTCATCGCCTACAAATACGACACCGCCCTCGCCCAGCTCCTCGCGCGCGTCCTCCCGCAGGGCAAGGGCTGGGTCGGCTTCGTCCTCGCCGCACTTCTCGGCGCCGTCGTGTCTTCACTCGCCGCGATGCTCAACGCCGCCTCCACGATCTTCGCGATGGACATCTACAAGAAACACCTCGCGAAGAACGCCACGCATAAATCCATCGTCCTCCTCGGACGCATCTCCGTCGTCGTCTTCACGATGGTCGCCGTCTTCCTCGCTCCGCAGCTCGGCAATCCGAAGATCAGCAACAGCATCTTCACCATCATCCAGGAGGGCCAGGGCTTCATCTCTCCCGGCATCCTCGCCGTCTTCGTCTTCGGCCTCCTCGTCCGCAAGGCCCCGCACGTCTGCGGCATCGTTGGACTCCTCACCAACGTCGTCGCCTACGGCGCCCTCAAATTCATGGTTCCGAGTATCCAGTTTTTGAATCGCATGGCGATCTGCTTCGCCCTCTGCATCGCCGTCATGACGCTCCTCCGCCTCCTCAAACCGCTGCCGGAGCCCTTCGCCTTCCGCCACAACACCACGGTCAGCATCGAAACGTCCAAAGGCGCCAAACTCGCCGGCTACGCCGTCGTCGCCGTCACCCTGCTCTTCTACGTGATCTTCAGCCCGTGGGGTATCGCAAAGTAAGTCAGCCGCGTCCAGCGGCTGACTTACATCGTGCTCGTAATCGTGCTCGTGCTCCCAATTCCGATCACGAGCACGAGTAAGATCATGATCACGTAGGGAACTCCCACCGTCCGCCCTCCAAAAAATTGGAGGTTGGACCTTCTCTGGAGCTTGGCTCTTGGTTCTTGGAGTTTTTCCTCATGGACCTCTCTCACCGCCGCCGCCCCGCCGCCGATCGCCGCGTCCAACTGATGGCCACCTGCCTTTGCGACGCCTTCTACGACGACGTCGCTCGCGCCACTGTCGAGGTCCTCGAATACCTCGGCTGCACCATCGAATTTCCCGAAGCGCAAACTTGCTGCGGACAACCCCCGTTCAACGGCGGCGACTGGCCCGCCTCGCGCAAAATCGTCCGCCACACCGTCGACACCTTCGCGGGCGACGCCCCCGTGGTCGTCCCGTCCGGTTCCTGCGCCGCCATGCTTTTCCACGGCGCGCTCCTCGAATTCGAAAACGAACCCGATCTCCCCGCCGTATCCGCGCTGGCCTCCCGCACGTGGGAACTCGCCGACTTCATCGTCAACGCCCTCGGCATCACGTCCTGGCCCGGCGAATACAAAGCGACCCTCGCCTTCCACCGCTCCTGCCACTCCCGCGGCACGCCCAGCGGCGAAGCCGCCCTTCAACTTCTCTCCTCCATCTCCGGCACGCGTGTCGTGCCCGTCGGCGAAGGCGAACAATGCTGCGGTTTCGGCGGCACGTTCTCCGTTTCTTTCCCCAACGTCTCGACCGCGATGGGCACGTTGAAACTCGAACACCTCCGCGCCGAAAACCCCGACGTCGTCGTCTCCGGCGACATGAGCTGCCTCATGCACCTCAATGGCCTCGCCGAAAAATCCGGCGCCCCCATCCGCCCCCAACACCTCGCCCAAGTCCTCCGCGACGCCCTGAAAAACTCGAACCTCCTCTAACCACGAATGCACCCGAATAACCACGAATTCCCATTCGTCCGTTCGTGTAAATTCGTGTCCATTCGCGGTTCAAAAAATTCCGATCTCTCTCCCCACGGATGAACACCGATAAACACGGATCCGATTTACCCACGACCGGGCTCTCCATCCGTGTTCATCCGTGTCCATCCGTGGCTAACTTTTTTCTTGGTTCCTAGCCCATGCGCCAACCTCTCGACACCTTCTCCACCACCCTTCCGCCCGACAAGCGCGCCTCGGTTTACCAATCCACCAAGGCCACGCACGAGAAGCGCACCAAACTCCTTTTCGATCACTTCGCCGACCCCAACCGCCTCCGCCAACTCGCCGGCGAGATCAAACAACACACGCTCGAGCACCTCGACACCTACCTGCCCGCCGTCGAAGCCAAGCTCCAGTCCAACGGCGTCAAAGTCCACTGGGCCTCGACCGCCGACGACGCCAACGCCGCCGTCCTCAAAATCATGCAGGACCGCGGCGCCACCAAAATGGTCAAAGCCAAGACCATGGTGTCCGAGGAAATCCACCTCGAGCCCTACCTGCGGAAACACGGTATCGAAGCTTTGGAGACAGACCTGGGCGAGTTCATCGTCCAGATCGACCACGATCACCCGAGCCACATCGTCCGCCCGATCATTCACAAAAACCGCCGCGAGATCGCGCAATCTTTCGAGCGCGAGGGCCTCGGCGCCTACAACGACGATCCGCAAACCATCACCCGCCGCGCCCGCGCCTTCCTCCGCGAAAAATACCTCCAGGCCGACGTCGGCCTCACCGGCGGCAACTTCATCTCCGTCGAATCCGGCCGCCTCGTCCTCATCACCAACGAGGGCAACTCCCGCTTCTGCCTCGCTGCAACCAAATGCCACATCGCGCTCGTTGGCATCGAAAAACTCGTCCCGCGCGACCGCGATCTCGGCCTCCTCCTCAACCTCCTCGCCCGCTCCGCCACCGCGCAGCAACTCACCGTTTACACCGAGTTCATCACCGGCCCGAAATCGCCGCAGCAACCCGACGGCCCCGAGGAAATGCACGTCATCTTCGTCGATAACGGCCGCACCGACGTCCTCGCCACCGAATGCCGCGACATCCTTCGCTGCATCCGCTGCGGCGCTTGCCTGAACGTCTGCCCCGTTTACCGCCGGGCCAGCGGCCACGCTTACCGCAGCGTCTATCCCGGCCCCGTCGGCGCCGTCCTCTCGCCTCTTCTCGCCGGAAAAAAATTCCCCGAACTCGCCGATCTCCCCAAGGCCTCCTCCCTCTGCGGCGCTTGCAACGAGGTCTGCCCCGTCGACATCCCGATTCCCGACCTCCTCCTCCGCCTCCGCGAAAAAGGAAAACGCGAGCAAGCCCCCCTCGCTTCCGCCGCCACGCCGCCGATGGGCCCCTTCGCGACGCTCGCCACGCACCCCGCCGCCTGGAAAACCGCCCTCACCGCCGGCAAACTCCTCAACGTCCTCCCCACCACGCTCCTGCCCGTCCCACCGCTCCGCGCCTGGGAAAAAAACCGCACCCTCCCCCAATGGCGCGGCGGCAACTTCCGCAGCTGGATGAAATCGCGAGCCGATGTTGGCCGCAAAAATGCGCAAAACGCGCAAAAATCCTGACCCTCCTTTTTGCGCCTCCTGCGCCTCTTTGCGGCTAACTCCATTTCAGCTTTTCAGCGTTTTCCGCCATGTCCTCCCGCGACCAAATCCTCTCCCGCGTCCGCTCCGCCCTTGCCCTGCTCCCCTCGCGCACGCCCCTCCCGGAGTGGGACACCGACCTCGTCCGTCTCCGCAATTCCACTACACCCACCGATCTTTGGACGCCCTTCGCCGAACGTCTCCGTTCCGTCAACGGCACCCCGCTCGCCTCGCCGCTCGCACTGATCGCCTTCCTCACCGAAAATAATCTCCTCCGCGGCTACTGCGATCCCGCCCTCCACGCCACGCTCGCCTCCCACTTTCCTTCCACCTTCACGATCTCGACCGAACTCGATCGCTCCCGCATCGACGACTACCAGTTCGGTCTCACCGCCGCCTTCGGCGCCATCGCCGAAACCGGCACGATCATCCTCTCCGACAACACTACGTCCCGCCGCCTCGGCGCGCTCGCTCCGTGGGTGCACATCGCCGCCGTTCGCCGCGATCAAATTTTCCCCGACATTCCCTCCGCCATCGCCGCGTTCCCCGCCGATCCCAACCTCATCTGGGTCACGGGCCCGTCCAAAACGGCCGATGTCGAAGGCATCCTCATCGAAGGCGTTCACGGCCCAGGCCTGCAAGCCGCCTTGCTGATCGACTGAGCCCGGCGAAGTCGAACGATTCGAACACCCACGAGCGGAGGGCCGGCGAAGGCCCATCCACGCGACTACTTTGCGCTGAACCGATAAACGGTCGTGCTGCGCAGCGTCTCACCAGGGCGCAGGATCGTATCCGGGAACTGGGGATGATTCACCGAATCGGGGAAATGCTGGGTCTCCAGGCAAAATCCGCTCCGCTTCGCATACTTCTTCCCGCTTTTGCCGGTAGTGCTGCCATCCAGAAAATTGCCCGAATAAAACTGCACGCCAGGCTCCGTCGTCAGCACTTCCATGAACCGGCCCGACTTGGGCTCATGCACGGTCGCAATGAGCGCAAGCTCGTCGCCTTCCTTGTCCACCACCCAGTTGTGGTCGTATCCGCCCGCCAACTTCAGTTGTTCGTTCTCGGCATCGATGCGATCGCCGATGACGCGCGGCTCCGTGAAATCGAAAGGCGTCCCCGCGACCGCCACAATCTCACCCGTAGGAATCAGGCCGGCGTTTACCGGCGTCGTCTTGCTCGCGCGGAGCATGAGCACGTGATCAAGGATCGTCCCCTCGCCCTCCCCATGAAGGTTGAAATACGTGTGATTCGTCAGATTCACCGGCGTCGCCTTGTCGGTGGTCGCCTCGTAATCGATTCGCAGCTCGTTCTGCGGCGTCACCGTGTAGGTCACCCGAACCGACAGGTTTCCCGGATAGCCTTCTTCCCCATCCCGGCTTTCGTAGCTCAGCTCGAGCGTCGGATTGCCGTCACGCACCGACGGCGTCGCACTCCAAAGCACTTTGTCGAACCCGACTTCCCCGCCATGAAGCGAACAAGGGATTCCGCTCGGCGCATTGTTGGTGGCGAGCGTGTAGGTTTCGCCGTCGAGCGTGAACTTGCCCTGAGCTATCCGATTGCCGTAGCGACCAATCAACGCCCCGAGATAGGACGAGGTCTTGAGATAGTCCGCCGCGTTGCTGCAGCCGAGGGAAACGTCCACCGTCTTTCCGTTTCGGTCCGGCACCAGCAGATTCACCACGATTCCGCCAAAGTCGGAAATATCCGCGCGGAAACCGCTCTCATTCTCCAACGTATAAAGATGCGCCTGCCGTCCGTCAGGTAGCTGACCAAATGTTTTCATGGGAATTTCAGTATTCCAGATCTCCGCCTTCGTCAGCGGAGCTCCGGAGGTCAGCACGGCAAAGCCAGCCCACAGGAATCGCGAGATGTATTTCATGGGGATACGACAAAACCTGTCCAAAGTCCCCCAACCGGCGAATCGTAGTGCAGAAACCTAACCCGTCACGCATCGTCACTCCGATCGTCTCAAAGGCTCTGCAACTTCTGCCCTCACTTTACTGTCCAGCCAACCGGCTCTCGCTGGTCATCGAAGCGCGCTTCCCTTTCGCCACCATTCCTGTTTTCGCTGCGTCTAATCCCCTCGTCCCCATGAAACTGACTCGTCTCGTCCTTTCGCTCGCTGTGTCCATGTGCGCCGCGCTTTCGCTCGCCGCCAAGCCGCTCACCGTCGGCTTCGCCCAAACCGGCGCCGAATCCGCCTGGCGCACCGCCAACACCGAATCCCTCAAATCCGAAGCCGCCAAACGCGGCATCAATCTGAAGTTCGCCGACGGCCAGGGCCGCCAAGAAAATCAGATCCGCGCGGTCCGCTCCTTCATCACTCAACGCGTCGACGCCATCGTCATCGCACCCATCGTCGAAACCGGCTGGGAACCCATCCTTCGCGACGCCAAGCGCGCCAAGATCCCCGTCATCCTCATGGACCGCACCGTCCAGGTCTCCGACGAATCCCTCTACACGTGCTTCGTCGGCTCCGACTTCGCCGAAGAAGGCCGCATGGCCGCCGACTGGCTCGCCAAACACGTCAGCGGCAAGGGCCGCATCCTCGAGCTCCAGGGCACGCCCGGCTCCGCTCCCGCCAACGAACGCCGCCGCGCCTTCGCCGAAGCCATCGTCAAATATCCCGACCTTAAAGTCATCGACTCGCAAAGCGGCGACTTCCGCCGCTCCGGCGGCAAGGAAGTCATGGAAGCCTTCCTGAAAAAACACGGCCGCAACTTCGAAATCGTTTACGCCCACAACGACGACATGGCCCTCGGCGCCATCCAGGCCATCGAGGAAGCCGGCCTGAAACCCGGCACCGACATCACGATCATCTCGATCGACGCCATCAAGGAAGCCGTCCAAGCGGTCGTCGACGGCAAGCTCAACTGCACCGTCGAATGCAATCCCCTCTTCGGCCCCAAGGTTTACGACCTCATCGAAAAGATCGTCGCCGGCGAAACCGTCCCGCGCGTCCAATACAACAAGGACGAGCTCTTCGACTCCACCAACGCTGCTACCGCACTGCCGACGCGGCAGTATTGAAAAAACCACTTCATCGAAATCTGACAGGGCGGGCCTTCAACCCGCCCTTTTTGCTGCCTCTCAATCTGCATCATAGACTTCGAGCAACACCACGCCCGAGGTCTCGCCTTTGCCGCGCACCACAAAGCTGTAGGGTCCCGGCATCAGCGTCATCAACAGCGCCGACGATTTCGTATCCATCGTCGCCAGCGGCGTCGCGCCGACTCTCGCTCCCGTTGCCACGATCGCTTCTCCGTCACCCTCGTCATCCCAATCGTCGTTCGTCGCGATGACTGGCGCACCGCGGTGCAGCTCCACCACGGGATCCGCCAACACTTCCGCTTCTCCGATCCCTTGCATCGCCAACGTCGGCCCCACCGCGCGCACCAGCACCCGCTTCGGCTCCTCGCCTTCGATCACGAATCCACCGATCGCCACGCCATTGCCCGTCGCCGCCGCCGCCCGCGTGGAGATCGCCGCAAAGCGTGAGTCACCGCCCACCGAGTCCACATCGTAAACTTCCACGAGCACCACCCCGGCCCCCCCGCCGTTCGCCGTCACCACAAACGAATAAATCCCGGGCTCCAACTCGCTCAACAACGCCGCCGAGCGCGTGTCCCCCGCCGCCAGCGGCGCCACCCCGAGCCGTGCCGCCACGGCTTCGATTTCCGCCGCATTCGCATTCTGCCCCCAATCGTCGTTCGTCGCGATCACCGCGTTCCCCTTTCGCGCGTCGTGCACCGTGATCACCGGATCCGCCAGCACTTCGCCCGCCGCGATGCCTTGCGTCGTCAACGTCGGCCCCACCGCGCGGATCAACACCCGCCGCGGCACATTGCCGTCGATCACGAATCCGCCGATCGTCGCCTCATTCCCGCTGCCGCTTCGAGCCCGCGTCGCGATGCCTCGGAACCGCGACCCGCCTTCGCTCCGTCGCGTCTCCATCACGATCCGGCCCGTCACATCTCGTCCGTTTTCTTTGAATACACCGCGATTGCTTTTCGCCTCCCAGGTCCGCCCGTGCGAATCGCTTCCCGCCGCAAACTCCAACCGCGCAATCCCGCTCACCTTCACCGCCTGTCCGTTCGGCTGCGCCATATCGCCGCCCGCCACGCGCACACTCGCCACCGACCCTGTCACCAACACCGGCTCCGCCGCATCGAATGCCGTCACGTCCCCGATTTCCACCGCCCCTTGAAACGCCACTCCGGGTGCATACAAGCCCGCGAAACCGCGTTCCGCAAAATAGTTCACGTTCGAGGTCCGCACGCTGCTAAACTTTCCATTCGTCGTCGCGATCGCGATGAACGCGATGTCCGCCTTCCCGTCGTAATCCACGCCGTCCTTGAACAACGTCTGATCCGTTTCCGTCGCCCGCCCGGCGCTGAACACCGCCACATTTGAAAATTCGTTCGCCCCCGTGATCACGATCCCGGCGTGCCCTTTCATATACTCGACTGACTGGTTGTAATTCTTCGGCGCCGCCCGCCCCGTCGCTTCCTCCAACACCAGCGACAATGTGCCCGGTCCGCTGAGTTCCACCTGCACGATGTCGCCGTCGAGATCGAGATACGACAACCGCGTCACTTTGTTGCGCGCATGGTCCGCGGTGACCGCCGCCGCCGGCCCCGTCAACAGCACCTGATCGTAAACCGTGCCGTCGCTCTTCCGCAGATTCGACGCCGTCTCCACCGCCCCCGCCGTGACCTTGTCCGTCGTCGTCACCCCCACGATCGCCGGCTCGCTCACGAGCGTTCCCGACGCCTGCGTCACAATTTTCTGATACACGCCCGCCTCCGCCGCGCGCATCTCCTCCAACACCAGCGTCGTCGCCGTCGCACCGTCGATCGCCGTCCCGTTTCGCAGCCACTGATACGCCAGGCCCCCGCCCGCCACCGCCCCCGACAACGCCACGCGCTCACCTGGCTCCGCCGCCCGATTCTTCGGCTGCGCGATCCAAACCGGCGCCGCGCTCGATCCCACTCCCGCCCGCAATGCCGACACCCACACGCCGGCCGCACCCAACCGCTGCGAGACATTCCGCTCGAATCCGGAAAACGTTTCGATCGTGCCATCGTCCATCGAGATCCGCCACACTTTCGAAAAATCCCGGGCAAAACACAGAAAGATTTCCCGCGTGTCGGGATTCAAAACGAACGAGGCCCGCGTCGGGAAATACGCCTCCGGCCCCTGCACGCTTCGCTCCAGCGTGGCAAACGCCTCCTCGTAACCAAAGTCTTCGAGATGTTCGCTGATGTAAGCGTGCGCGATTCGATAGCGATCGGCCCCGATGCCATACACGCTCTCCGGCTCGCGACCGATGAAGTCGTAAGCCGGGAAATTCGTCATCACAATGAACGGCCCCTCTTTCGGCACCACGCCATGAAAGCTCCCAAACGGCTCGACGATCATCGCCTCCCCGTTGCGGTCCGCGATCAGGGAATGCAGTTCATCACCGCCCCACGGCACGATCCGCCGATTCCCAATCAAACGCTTTAGGTCATCCAACGAATTCGAAGACTCGATCGCATATTCGTAGAGTCCGCCCATCGATAGCCCGCCGGCCACATTCGCATAAGTCTGCGGCACGTTCTGATCGAGGATCTGCAAATTTGCGAACACCCCCGCGTCGTTCATCGCGGCGAGTTGCAGCCCGTTTCCGAATTCGAACCAGAAAATCGACCGTCCTCCTGTGCGCGTTATCGACAACCGGATGTCCCAGTCCGCGTTGTCGAAGTTCATCCCATACCACGTTTCGCGGCCATAGACCGCGAAGCTCGTGCATGCCGGCATCGGTGATTGAAACGCAGTTAGGCTCGCGCAGATCGCCGCGAGCAGTCGCACGCCTGATTTAAGTTCCAAGAGGTGGAGGAAATTGGGGTTGGTTCAATGCCGGACAAGCGCCCGGCCTGCCCGCTTAACCCCGCCCAGCCCTTCTTTCCCGCCGTCATTTCAAATTTTTTCCGCACGAATCGGGACCTCCGCCACGCCTCTTCAATCCGCATCATAAACCTCGAGCAACACCACCCCCGACGTCTCGCCTTTTCCCCGCACGACAAAGCTGTAGGCGCCCGGCGCCAGCGTCATCAACAGCGCCGACGAGGTCGTGTCCCGCGCCGCCAGCGGAAACGCCCCAATTCTCGCGCCCGTCGTCAGAATCGCCTCATTCGACTCGCCTCCCCAATCGTCACTCGCCGCGATCGTCTCTGCGCCCCGGTGCAACGTCACCATGGGATCCGCCAACACTTCCGCCTCCGCGATTCCTTGCGTCGTCAACGTCGGCCCCACCGCGCGCACCAACACCCGCTTCGCCTCCGCGCCATCGATGACAAATCCCCCAATCGCCACGCCATTCCCCGTCCCCGCCGCCGCCCGGGTCGCGATGCTCATGAACTTCGATCCGCCACTCGCCGCATCGAGGTCGTAAACCTCCAACAACACCACGCCCGCCGCCGGGCCTTTCGCACTCACCACTAACGTATACACGCCCGGCGGCAGCGTCTGCAGCAACGCCGACGATCGCGTATCGCCCGCCGCCAACGCCACCATTCCCAGCCGCGCCGACTCCGCCACGATCTCCGCCGCATTCGCATTCTGGCCCCAATCGTCATTCGTCGCGACCACTGCATTTCCGTTCCGCGCGTCATGCACCGTGATCATGGGATCCGCCAGCACCTCCGCGTCACCGATCCCCTGCGTCGTCAACGTCGGCCCGACCGCCCGAATCAACACGCGTTTTGACGCCACGCCATCGATCACAAATCCGCCAATCGTCACCGCATTCCCCGCCCCGCAACGAGCCCGTGTCGCAATTCCCAAAAAACGCGACCGTCCCTCGCCCGCCGGCGGTTCCTCCACCACCGCCGCCGCCGCTTTGCTCCCCCACCAAGCCGTTCCACTGTCCGACAACGCCGTAAACGCCTGCACCCACATGCGCTGGTCGTCATCCCACACCCGCACGACCACGCCGCGATACATCACCCCCGACATCGCCAGCGAAATAAAATGATCGTCTGACAACTGCCACGTGCCGTTCACCGCCCCGGTGATCGTTCCGTTGGCCTGCAACGTAACCACCGACGAGGTCTTCGCCCCCGCCGCGAGGTCCTTGCCATGGCTGATCCATTTGTAATCGCCCGACACGAGCGCCGCAGTCGTGGCCGTGATCGTCTCCCCCGCATACCGATGCGGCGCTACCACTGGCCATCCTTCGGCATTGATGAACATCTGATGCACGCGCACTTCGTGCTGCTCGCCCCGGCCCACGAAACGCGTGTGAAACACGTTGAACAATTTACCCGTATCCGGATCCCGATACGCCGAACTATGCCCCGGCGAAACATACCCGCGGCTCGCCACCTGCGGTTCGCCCGCCACCGCGAGAAACCGGTATCCGCCCATCAACTTCACGCCATGTGGCGCAATCGAAGCATCGTCGAACAACGTCCCCGGCGCCCCCGCCACCGTCGCCAGATCTTTCCCCGCCGCATCCACATACGGTCCATCCGGATTCCGTGATCGCCCCACGCGTATGTTATACCCGCCCACCGCGTCCAACCCGCCAAACGAAACAAACAGGTAATAATACTCCGACTCAGACACATACAGCACATAGCCACCTTCGATCCGCGCATGATTCCCGCCCATCAGCTTCTTCCCATAGCCCTGCCCGGGCTTTTGACGCCCCGTCGCTGGATCCATCTCCAAAATAAAAATTCCGCCCGAATAGGATCCATAAACCATCCACAGTTTTCCCGCCTGATCGAAAAACACCGCCGGATCCACCACGTTCGGATGCTTGGTCGCATCATACGGCGTCCCATCCTCGCTCGCCCCGCTCATCCCCGACCTCAACAGCACCGCCACATGCCGGTAAGGCCCCTCAATCGAATCCGCCACCGCCAACCCCATCGCGCTCCGCGGCGAGTCACCGCGACACGCACAATAATACATATAGTATTTCCCATCACCCAACCGAATCACCTCCGGCGCCCAAAACGTGTTCGTCTGCGCCCACGTCAGCACTTCTTGAAACTCGATCGCCGCATTCGGCACCAGTGGATTCCCCGCCGCCGGGCTCGTCGAAATCTGCGTCCACGTCATCAGGTCCTTCGTCTTCGCCGACGCGAGATGCGACCCAAATACATAAAAGCTCTCCCCGTCCCGCACCACCGACGGATCATGCACCGTCACCTCCGCAAAAGTCGGTCCCTGCGCCCCGGCTAACGCCGCACCTACGAGCAGGAGGCTCCCCATCACTGCCTGACATAGTTTCTTCGCCATCTCTCCCTGCCCTTCTTCACTCCACTCCCGACGCCCGCCCAAACACCGGCATCCCATCCGCGTCCCATTTGATCGGCTTCACAAACGTATGCCGATCCGGATTCCACAACGGATCTCCCGCAATTTCCCTGTAGGTGCGGGCGTGATACACGAGCAGATCCGTGACCCCATCTTCCGCCACCGTGAACGTGCTGTGCCCGGGCCCAAACACGCCGTGCTCATAACAGGTCTTGAACACCGGCTCCTTCAACTTCGTCCAGTTTCTCGCCTCCAACAAATCCGCTTCTTCCGACGCATGCAGCAAGCCCATGCAATAGTTTTCATCCGTCGCACTCGCCGAGTAACTGATGAACACTTTCCCGTGACTAATCAAAACCGCCGGCCCTTCGTTCACCGCAAATCCCCGCGTCTCCCATTCCAGCTCCGGCACCGACAGCCGCACCGGCTTCGTGGCCAGCGTCGAATGCGACGCCATCCGCGCAATATAAAGATTCGAGTTCCCCGGAATTCGCCGGTCCTTCTGCGCCCACACGTAATAAGCCGCTCCGCGATGCGTGAAGGTCGTCGCATCCAGACAAAAGCTGTCGATCCCCGTATGCACCTGCTCCGGCTCGCTCCATTCTCCCGCCAACGGATTCTCCGCCGTCGTCGAAATCACATACATCCGATGCTGAAATAGGTTCTCCTTGATCTCCCGCGACGGCGCCGCCGCGAAGTAAATCGACCATCGCCCGTCCCGATGATGAATCTCCGGCGCCCAGATCAGCTCACTCAGCGCCCCCGCGTCGGCCTTCCGCCACACGTCCACCGATTCCGCCTTTGCCAGCCCCGCGATCGTCCGCGCCCGCCTCAACTCGATCCGATCATACGCCGGCACCGACGCCGTGAAATAATAAAACCCGTCCGCGTGCTTCCGAACAAACGGATCCGCCCGCTGCAAAACCAATGGCTCCAGTTTCTTCATAGGCTCTTCTTTCACACCTCCATCGCCACACTTCCCCGTTCTCGGCGCTCCTCCATCATCCGATGATAATACGCGTCGTTCACCCGATACTTCATCATCAACATCCCCACCCCGATATGAAACGCTCCCGGAATCACCGTGAGCATCAGCGCAATTCCGCCGAGCGCCTGCACCGACTGCGCCTCATTCGCCACATAGCCGAAATGATCCAGCAGCTTGTTCGTCCCCGCACCCGCAATCGCCAGTCCAAGACTCTGGAAAAACGCAATCAGCCCGAACGCCAGTCCCTGCACCCGCACGCCCGTCTTGTGCTCTCCGTAATCCACCGTCTCCGGGATAATCGACCAGAAGATCGGCGCGTGCAGATCCACCACAAACGAGAGCACGAAATAAAACACCAGCGCCACCGTGGCATCGCCCGGCCCCACCGCTAACAACATCGCCGCGCTGATCGCCCCCACCGCGATCTGCGTCCACCGAAACACCCGCACCTTGCACAGCCGCTTCGTCATCCAGGTCGACGCCACCATCGCCAGGATCGCCGCCAGCACCCCCGTCCCCATGAAGGTCGGTATCAACGCCTCTCCGCCTTCGAGATAATACTTCGCATAATACGCCGCGGTCTGTCCGCGAACCACATAACCGATCGTCCCCAACACACAGACGCCGCACAGGATCAGCCACTGATCATTGCGCCGGAGATTGGAAATTTGGATACGTAGCGGCGTTTTCTCGAGCCGCTGTTCGACCCGTTCCTTCGTCGTGAAGAAACAGAACCAAAACAGCACCACTCCCGCCGCCGCCATCACCGCCATCGCGAGTTGATAACCCCGCGCCAGATTCCCGTCGCCCCACCGCATCGCCACCAGCGGCACCAAAATCGCCACAAAGAATCCCGCCACTTTCGCGAAGAACAACCGATACCCGTTCGCTGACAACCGATCTGCCGTGGAGTCGGTTAGCACACCGATCAACGAGATATACGGCACCGTCACCAAGCTGAAGAGCACCGTATTCAACACATACGTTACATACGCCCAAATGAGCTTCCCCTCATAACTCAGGTCCGGCGTCGTGAACATCAGCACGGTCGAGAGTGCCAGCGGAATGGAGACAAAAAGAAAATACGGCCGGTAACGTCCCCATCGCGTCGTGAACCGATCGTTGAACCACCCGATCAGCGGATCGATCACGCCGTCGAGCAGCCGCACCACGAAAAACAACACCACCAGATCCGCCGGCCTCAGCCCAAATACGTCGGTATAGAAATACCCAACAATCAGCATCATCGACGAGATCACGACATTCACCGCCGCATCGCCCGCCCCGAACCCGACCTTCTCCAAGACTGACAGTTTCTCCGAGTGAGTCTTCACAAGAAAATTCCTGGCATTCTGAGCGAAGCGAAGAATCCACGGCGACGACCGCCGCCGGGTGAACGCACTAATCCGCCGCGGCTCATTCCCGCCCTACCTCCTCGCTCACATACCCGCCCAACACCCCCGCCTCCACCACCGGCCATCCGTGCTCATCCCACGTCAACTCCGCGATCTTCAACTTCTGTCGTCCTTCATCCGCGTTCTCATACGCGTGAAACACCAGCCAGTCCTTGCCGCCAAACGCATACACGCTGTTGTGCCCCACGCCCGCCCAGTTCGCATCTCCCTTCAACAGCAACGTCCCTCCACCCTCCGCCATGCTTTTCCCCGCCCGATCAACATACGGCCCCGTCACGTCCTTCGATCGCCCCACGACCATCTTGTAAGTGCTCTCCGCCCCGCGGCAGCATTTGTCCCACGAAACGAACAAATAATAATATTTGCCCTTCCGATATATAAACGGCGCCTCGATCTCCGCCGCTCCCGCGTCAGCATCATCAGTCGTCCAACTCCTCTCCCGCTTCGCCAACGTATGCCACTCCTGCGGCTCCGCGATTGACACCAAATCGTCCGCCAGCTTCACCAGCTTCAATCCACCCCAGAACGAGCCAAAGCCCATCCACGGCGTCCCGCGCTCATCGAACACCACCGCCGGATCGATCGCATTCCACAGATCGCGATTCGGCACCGATTGCAACACGATGCCTTTGTCCTCCCAACGATAATCCGGCGACTCCGGATCCAGCGTGCGATTCACCGTCACCCCAATCGCCGACGTGTTTTTCCCAAACGCCGATACCGAATAATACAGATAAAACTTCCCGCCGCGCTCCACGATATCCGGCGCCCAGATATGCCCGTTGAACGTCGGTGCCACCTCCCTCGCCCACGACGGATCGCCGGGAAACACCCGCCCGCGCCGCTCCCACGTCTTCAAATCCTTGCTGCTATAAAACGTGATCCCCGGCCCCGTGCTGAAGAGGTAATAGATATCCCCTTCCTTCGCCATCACCGGATCGTGAATGCTCACCTGCTTCGCTTCCGCGAATGCCAGCAATCCAAGCGCAAAGAGCGCGGTTATTTTCGATCGCATCTCTGTTTGTCATTCTGAGCGAAGCGAAGAATCCAGGTGGGCGTTCGCTGGCCGCTCCCGCCCTGGAGTTCTTCGCCTGGCTCCGTGAAACTCTATCGTCGTCGGCTTTCTTCCGCGCTCCGCTCAGAACGAATACCGCGCCCCCAACGAAATCGTCCGGCCCACGATCCAGTTGCCGAAGTTATTCACCGTTCGTCCGTGCTTGCCGTAGTAACTATGCTGCGTGTCGTCCGTGAGGTTCGTGCCTTCCAGCGTCACCACCAGATTGTCGGCGAATCGATAACTGATCTGCGCCGTCACGCTCCGCTCCTCCGCATTCCAAACCGACAACGGATTCGCAAACAACGCCGCTTCATTGTGGTGATGGAAATCCGACCGCCACGTATACGAAACGCGCCCACTAAACCGACTCCGCTCATACGCCAGCGTCGCGCTGAACGAGTTATCCGACACGAGGAAGAAATCCGTCGTCCGCACGCCCGTCTGCACGCCCGCCGAATCGAACAGCGGCGTGTCCTGCGACGACCGCAGATGCGTGAAACTTCCCTGCACCCCCAAGCCGTCGAGAAACCCCGGCAAATTCTTCGGGAAATAACTTCCGCCAATTTCAATGCCCTCCAACTCTCCATTCGAAGCATTGGTCGGCTCCGACAGAATATAATCATACGGCCCAATATTGTCCGTATAAGTGATCCGCCGGCGTGTCGTGACCACCAGCCCGTCGATATCGCGCCTGAACAGCGCCAAATGCGCCGAGGTCGCTTCGTCGAAATAATATTCGAACGTCAGGTCGTAGCTCCGCGACGTCGTCTCCCGCAGATTCGGATTACCCGACGTTGCCGTGCCATAGCCGATGTTGCTTACATCACGATTGTAAGTGGTCAGCGGATTCAAGTCCCCGAAGCCGGGACGGCGAATCGTCTCACCATAGGCCAGCCGCGCGAAGAAGTTCTTGGACAACTCCAACGTAAACGCCGCGCTCGGCAGCAGCTTCTCCACCGTCGTTTCTCCGGAGCGCGTGTTATTCGTCATCATCGCCGGATTCGTGAAATCCCACTCGTTCTTGATCGAAACAAAGCGCACGCCAAACTGCCCCGTCAGCCGCCGATCCGCGATCTGCGTCTCCAGCCGATCCACCTGCAGATAAACCGCCGACGTCATTTCGTTTACATCGAAAGTTTTTCTCAGCGGCGAATTCAGATTCGGCCCTGTTCTCCACGTATAAAGCGGCGCGAGCTTCTCGCGATTTCGATACGCCACCTCACCATTGATCGAGGCCCACGACGCGGGCACGTCCGCCCGTCCATCGAAGAACCCGCTGTTGATGCTCACGATGCCGGGGATCTGAGCCTCGAGCCCCGTCAATGGAAGCGGTCCGCCATTCGCACCCAGCCGATCAGCCTCCGCGAAGCGCGATGCCTCCGAGGCATCGCGATCGTCGAGACGAAAGCCGAACTTCAGCCGCTTGATCCAGCCCCAGTCCACGTTCAGCACACCGTCGGTCGTCACCGTCGCCGCGCTGCCTTTGTTCTTGTAACCTTGGAACCAGACTTCCGGCACCGCGCCGTCATCCTGCACGCTCCAGGTCGCCGGATTCGCCACATCGCTTTCGTTCACATTCGGTGTCCCCGCGATGTCCAAATACCGAAACATCGGCAGACCGTCGTTCGCGTTGAAATCCACCGTCACGTCGTTGCGAACGTTCCGGTATGCGCGCGAGTAATAGTTCACGCGGTGAAACTGGCTCGTTTGATAGACCGCCTCGGAGGTCAGCCGGAAATCCGGGCTGATGTTCCACTTTCCGCTCAACGCATATTGGAAACTGTCGGTTTGCGCCGTCACGAAATCGCCGCTCGTGAACGAATAAACCGCTCCAATATACTCCCGGCTCTTCACGATGTTCGTGTTCGGATACAGTTCGACGTTCAGCGTCTGCGGCGTCCAGTCCACCCACCAGTCCACGAACGAAAACAGCAGGTTGCTGAAGTTGTCGTTGCGATAACCGGTGTAGAAAGCCTCGAAGGTGTATTCGGAATCCTGATTCGGCGCATATTGCAGCGAGAGATTCGCCGCCGGCCGCTTGGTCTGACCTTTCGTCTCGTTGAAGAAAATCGCGTCCCGCGAGAGCACATACTCCACGCCCGACACCTTCGATCCCGGCGTGGTGGGCAAACCTTCCTCCAACCCCGGCGTCCACGGCACGACATCCGGGAACATGCGCGCATAAGGCTCCGGCCAGGGGTGCCCCGACTCCGCCTGCGTGCCTTTTCCGAACGGCACCTGCGCACCGGGGGTCACACTCTGATCGCGGTAAGTGGTCGTCAGATACGAAACATTGATCAACGCGCCAAACTTCCCGCCCGAGCCCACGTCCCAGATGTTGCTCGCGAGCGCACTGACGTTCGGGTCGTAGTGATCGCGCTGCTCCTGATAAGTCGTCTTCGCCGCGATCGCGAACTTTTGGCCCGAGAAGTCAAACGGCCGGAAGGTCTGAATATCGATCACTCCCGCCATCCCCGTTTCGATGTGCGACGCCGACCGCGTCTTCATCACATCGATCTGCTTCACTAGACTCGTCGGCGCATCCTGCAACGACAACGCCAGCCCCGACGCGGTGAAGATATTCCGACCATTCAAGGTCGTCGTCACGTCCGGCAATCCGCGAATCGTCACCGAAGTGATGTTGCCCGCGCCGTAATCCGTCACCTGCACGCCCGGCAAACGCTGCAGCGACTCGATCGCGTTGTTGTCCGGAAACTTGCCGATGTCTTCCGCGACGATCGACTCCATGATCTGCGGCGAATTCCGCTTGATCTCGAGCGCCTTCACCGTGCTGCCCCGCAGTCCGGTCACCACAAAGGTTTCCAGCTCAACCGGCTGGTCGTCATTCGCCAGATTCGCGGTATCCTGAGCGTGAATACCGCCGACGCCCACCGCGAGCGTCGCCAGCAACGATGACAAAAAACTCGTCCTCTGCTTTCGTAGCAGAATCGAGAAGGAGGAGGGGAGGTGCGGGTTCGGGGTCATAAACACAGGTTACGGTTTGCCTTGCCACGCCCGCGTTCCTCACCGCACCAGCCGGTGACGATCCGCGAACAGACAAGGAGCTTCACCCTCTCCATGCGCCTTTCCGCGCCGAAAGCCGACACGCCGCCAAAGGAATTTTCGTCCGCCCTTGCTTACCGCCCCTCGACCAGCTCCCGCGCCTCCCGCAGCAACACCCGCGCAAACGCCCAATCGAACCAGAATCCGCGAATCGGGCTCCCCCGGTCTCCCGCGTCTCTCAGCTTCGTCTCCATCACCGCCTTCACCGCCGTCAGCTCCTCCGCTGCCTCCGCCTCCCGCCCCAATCGAAACATCGCCATGGCCGCGATCGTCTTCGCCGTCGCCGTTCGCGGCAGGTTCGCATCCTGCGCTTCCATGCAGCGCCGCGACCACCGCAACGCCTCCGCGTAGTTGCCACGACGATACTCCAGCAGGCTCATCGAAAGCGACCGCCACGCCACGGTGAAGCCATCCCCACCCGCATCCGCCAGCGCCAGCGCCTCCGTCGTCGCCGCCGCCAACGGATTCAACGCATCCAACAACCGCGGATTCGCCGGCAGCAACAAACTCACTTTCATGATCCGATCCGCAAACGGACACGGCGCCGCCGAAAACCGCGCCACCGCCTCCTGCCGAAATTCCTCATAAGCCGCCACGTCGCCCATTTCCAGCAGCGCTGGCCCGCAGCGCAGGTGATCCATCGTCACCGAGTCGGATGACTCCAACTGGTTCACTTTCAGCAAAGCCTTGAATCGATCCGCCGCCGCCCGCCACCGGTTTTCCACCGCGTGCCACTCGCCCACCGCGCGAAACACCGCCGCGCCTTCCATCGTCGGCTGCGTCCGATCCACCGCACTCAGCCGCGCATCCGCCTCTTCGAATCGCTCCTGATTCACCAGCAACGCCGCCTGTGTGATCCGCTCGCGCACTTCCGCCTCGCGCCGCAATCGCGCCTGCTGCTGCTCCGCCGCCACCGCCCGCTGCCGCGCCTCGCGTTCCTTCAACAACAAATACGTCGACGTGCTCATCCCCGCCACGAGCGCCGCCGCCACCGCCGATCCCGCGATGAACACGCCCCGATTCCGCCGCACGAGTTTCAACAACCGATACGACCAGCTCGGCGGCCGCGCCACCACCGGCTCGTGATCGAGATGCCGCTGCAAATCCATCGCCAACCCGTTCGCCGTCTCATACCGCCGCGCCCGATCCTTCTCGAGCGCCTTCGTCACGATCCAGTCCAAATCCCCGCGCAACATCGCCACCAGCCGCGCCGGTTCCGTCTGCCGCGCCGACGCCGTTCGCTTCAACTCTTCCGCCGTCAATGCGCTCAATCGCACCGACGGCCGCGCCGGCTCGCGCTCCCGCAAGGTCTTTCTCAACTCGTCCAATCCCGACGCCACCAATTCCTTCGCATCGAAGGGCGTCCACCCGGTCAGTAGTTCATAAAGCAATACCCCGAGGCTGTAGATGTCGCTCCGCGTATCGATGTCCACGCCGCCCATCTCCGCCTGCTCCGGACTCATGTAAGCCGGCGTGCCCACCAACTGCGCATACGCCGTGAACAACAGCTTGTCCGTCAACCGCGCCTCCGTCGCCTTCGAGATCCCAAAGTCGATCACCTTCGGCACCGGCTTTCCATCGTGCAGCGCGACCATGATGTTCGATGGCTTGATATCGCCATGGATGATCCCCTTCTGATGCGCGTGCTGGATCGCATGGCAGACCTGCACAAACAGGTCCAACCGCGCCCGCACATCCAGCCGGTTCTGATCCGCGTATTTGGTCACCGGCACGCCGCGCACCAGCTCCATGATGAAATACGGCGGCCCGCGATCCGTCGCTCCCGCATCGAACACTCGCGCGATGTTCGGATGATCCATCATCGCCAGCGCCTGCCGCTCCGCCTCGAAACGCGCGATCACGCTCTTCGTTTCCATCCCGAGCTTGATGATCTTCAACGCCACCCGCCGCCGCACCGGTTCCTCCTGCTCGGCCATGTAAACCACCCCGCAACCGCCTTCGCCGATCTTCTCCAGCAGCTTGTAGCGCCCGATCTTCGACCCAATCGGCTCCTCGCCCAAATCCGCACTCGCCGCTCCTCGCTCCGCCTCGTCCGCCATCGCCCGCAACGGCGCAATCGTTTCCGCCACCATCGACCGCCCTTCCGAAAAAAATTCCTCCGCGCTCTCCGCCGCCTCGAGCAGCTCCTCAATCCGCTTCCGCAACGTCGCATCCCCGCCGCACGCACGTTCGAGAAACGCCGCTCGCTTCGCCGGATCCGCCATCTCCCGCGCCGCATCGAACAACTCCTCCTCTCGCTGCGTATTGGTGTTCACCCGGAGCTCTCCTTTATCGCGTGACATCCCGCTGCGCTCACGTCCTGCCACAACGCGCCCGCTCACTCACCGCTTCGCCTTGTCGATGGGCATCGCCCCATCCGTGTTCATCTGTGTCCATCCGTGGTTCTCCGGATTGCTAGACGCCCGCCCTCACTGCGCCGCCCGAATACTCTGAAACAACCAAGCCTTCGCAAACGCCCAGTGCCGCTCGATCGTCCGCTCCGTCACGCCCAGGCTCGCCGCCACTTCCTCGTTCGTGAACCCGCCAAAGAACTTTAACACCACCACGCGCGCCCGCTCCGGATCCTCCTGCTCCAGCCGCTCGATCGCTTCATCGATCAACAACACCTTCTCCTCGGGCGTCGTTTCCGCCAGCTCCACTGCATCCAAATCAACGCGCACCTGCGCCCCGCCTCGCTTCAACCGCAGTTTCCGTCGCGCATTCTCGATCAGGATCCGCCGCATCGCCTCCGCCGCCGCGCCGAAGAAATGCGCGCGATTTTGCCAGCGCTCGTTCTTTCCACCACTCACCAGCCGCAGCCATGCCTCATGCACCAGCGCCGTCGGCTGCAAGGTCTGCCCTGCCGGTTCCCTCGCCATCTGCGCCCCGGCATGCCGACGCAGATCGTTGTAAACCAACGGCAGGATTTCGCTCGACGCACGCGGATCGTCCAAACCGATCGCCTGCAGCGCAAACGTGATCTCGGAAATGGCGGGGCGAACCATTCGATTCTCCAGACCTCGGTTCTAGCGACGGGTTGCCAGCAAAAGCCGGCTACAGCACATGTTGGGGTAGATCATGGCGCCCCCACCTTCCACCCACCCGCCGCACAAGCCAGACGAACCCCACTTCACCGTAAAGCCTCCCTCGTCCTTTCGATCCTTGATGTTTGATTCCTCCTTGGAGCTTGGATCTTGGCGCTCGGAGCTTGGATCTTCCGCGTCGCCCGGCGACGCGGCCCGCTTGACTGTCATGCTCACCTGAACTCGTCGTAAACACGCACGGTTCACGATATCCCCCTTTCCTCTCGCGCTTCGTCCCCTGGTCGCTTTTTCAACGATGTCCGACGCCTCCGTCCCCCTCCTCTCCGCCCGCGGCATCGGGAAACGTTTCCCCGGGGTCATCGCCCTCAACGCGGTCGACTTCACCGTCCGCCCCGGCGAGATCCACGCACTCCTCGGCGAAAACGGCGCTGGCAAATCCACCCTCATCAAAGTCCTCACCGGCGTCCATCCCGCCGACTCCGGTGAAATCACGCTTGAGGGGCGCCGCATCTCCCCCCGCTCTCCGTCCGACGCCGAAGCCTGCGGCGTCTCCACCGTCTATCAAGAGGTCAACCTCGTCCCGTCTCTCTCCGTCGCCGAAAACCTCACCCTCGGTCGCCAAGCCGGACGTTTCGGTTTCATCAACTGGCGCTCCACCCGACGCCACGCCAAAGAAGCCCTTGCCCGACTCGGCCTCGATCTCGACGTCAACGCCGAGCTCGGCTCCCTCTCCGTTGCGCTCCAACAGATGGTCGCAATCGCCCGCGCCCTCGATCGCTCCGCCCGCCTCCTGATCCTCGACGAACCCACCGCCAGCCTCGACGAAAAGGAAGTCGCCGACCTCTTCGCCATCATGCGCCGCCTGCGCTCCGAGGGCATGGGCATCGTCTTCGTCACGCACTTCCTCGATCAGGTTTACGCCGTTACCGATCGCATCACCGTCCTCCGCAACGGCACCCTCGTCGCCACGTCCGCGACCGCCGACCTCCCGCGCCTCCAGCTCGTCAGCCAAATGCTCGGCCGCGATTTTTCCGAAAACGTCGCCGCGCGCGCCAGCGACTCGAACGCCACCGCCGCCACGCCCCCGATCCTCGCGGCCCGAAACCTCTCGCGACCTCCCGCCCTCCACCCCGTCGATCTCACGCTCCACCGCGGCGAAGTGCTCGGGCTCGCCGGCCTTCTCGGCTCCGGCCGCACCGAACTCGCTCGTCTCCTTTTCGGTGTCGACCGCCATACCACCGGCCAAATCCAGATTTCGGATACAACCGCGCACGTCTCCTCTCCGCGCCACGCCATTCGCCACGGCCTCGCCTTCTCCTCCGAAGACCGAAAACACGAAGGCATCCTCCCGAATCTCTCCGTTCGCGAAAACCTCATCCTTGCCCTCCAAGCCAAACGCGGCGCCGCTCGCGCCCTCACGCGCGCCGAACAGGACAAGCTCTGCGACCACTACATCCGCGCGCTCCGCATCAAAACCGCGGATACCGAGGTCGCCATTCGCAATCTCTCCGGCGGCAACCAGCAAAAGGTTCTCCTCGCCCGCTGGCTCGCCACCCAGCCCGCGGTCATCATCCTCGACGAGCCTACGCGCGGCATCGACGTCGGCGCCAAGGCTGAAATCGAACAACTCATCGCCCAGCTCCGCGCCGACGGGCTCGCCGTCCTCTTCATCTCTTCCGAGCTCGACGAAATCGTGCGCAACAGCACCCGCGTCCTCGTCCTCCGCGACCGCCGCCCCGCCGGCGAATTCACCGGCGCCCAAATCGCCGCGCCCACCCTCATGCAAGCCATGGCCGCCGGACACCATGAGTAAAAAATCCAAGCTCCAAGCCCCAAGCTCCAGAGAACTCCCAGTCTCCAATCCCCAATTGGACTTTGGTCCTTGGTGTTTCTCTGGATCTTGGAGCTTGGAGCTTGGATCTTCCGCGCATCGCGCAGCGGCCCGCCCATGACCCGCCTCCGCCAACTTCTCCGCTCCCCCGCCGCCTGGCCGCTCGCCGGCCTGGTGCTCCTCTTCGTCGTCAACGCCATCATCCATCCGGGCTTCCTCAGCCTCTCCTTCCAATCCGGCCATCTTTTCGGCGTCCCGATCGACATCCTCAACCAGGGCGCTCGTCCCCTCGTGATCGCACTCGGCATGACGCTCGTCATCGCCACCGGCGGCGTCGACCTCTCCGTCGGCTCCATCATGGCCGTCGCCGGCGCCATCGCCGCGGTCCTCATTTCCAACGGCGTCGAATCCCTCCCGCTCATCCTCGCCGCGTCCCTTTCTGCCGGCCTCGCCGCCGGACTCCTCAACGGCCTCCTCGTCGCCTACGCCGGCGTCCAACCGATCGTCGCGACCCTGATCCTCATGGTCGCCGGCCGCGGCGTCGCCCAACTCCTCACCAACGGCGAGGTCATCCTCATCAACCACGCCTCCTTCCAATTCCTCGGCAACGGCTACCTGCTCGCCCTCCCGTTCGCCGCCCTCCTCGCCCTCGCGCTTTTCCTTCTCACGCACTTCGTGCTCCGGCGCACCGCCACCGGCCTTTTCGTCGAAGCCGTCGGCGACAACCCCATCGCCAGCCGCTTCGCCGGCCTCCCGACCGCGCGCATCAAGTGCCTCGTTTACGTCTTCTCCGGCTTCTGCGCCGCCGTCGCCGGCGTGATGGCCGCCGCCAACATCGCTGCCGCCGACCCTTATCGTGTCGGCGAAAACATGGAGCTCGATGCCATCTTCGCCGTCGTCGTCGGCGGCACCGCGCTCACCGGCGGACGCTTCCTCCTCCTCGGCTCCTTCATTGGCGCCCTGCTCCTCCAAACGCTTACGCAAACCATGTATTACGCGGGCGTTCCCCCGGCCGTCGCCCCCGTCCCCAAGGCCCTCCTCATCCTCGCCGTCTGCCTCCTCCAATCCGACCGCACTCGCGGCTGGCTAAAAGGCCTCCTCCCCACCCGCTCCCGCGCATGACGTCCTCTCTCCAAGCCGAAATGAACCACAGAGGCACAGAGACCCAGAGAACTCCTTCCTCCGCCTTCTTCTCTGTGTCTCCGTGTCTCTGTGGTTCCAATTCCGTCGATTTCTCTTCCGTGCCCTTTCGCGTGTTTCGCGGGCGGTAAACAATGACTTCCGTCCTCCACCAACGCCTCCCTCAGTTCGCCACCGCCGCGATCTTCGCCGCGCTCTACATCACCGCGTCGTTCCTCTACGAGGGCTTCTTCTCCGCGCAGGGTTTCGTTAATCTCCTGACCGACAACGCCGCTCTCGGCATCGCCGCCGTCGGGATGACCCTCGTCATCTTTTCCGGCGGCATCGATCTTTCCGTCGGTGCCGTCGCCGGGTTCACCTCCATCTTCGTCGCGAAACTCATCGAAAACCACGGCGTTCATCCCGCCCTCGCCGCGTCCGCTGCGCTCGCCATCGGCGCCACGCTCGGCGCCGGCATGGGCGCGATCATCCACTATTTTCGCCAGCCCGCCTTCCTCATCACGCTCGCCGGCATGTTCCTCATGCGTGGCTGCGCGTTCTGGCTCACCACCGAATCGATCGGACTCAACCACCCCGCCTACCAAAACCTTTCCGCCTTCGAGATCACCTTCGGCGACTCCGTTTATATCACCGCCACCGCGCTCTCCCTTCTAGCCGCGCTCCTGATCGGCATCGTGCTCGCCCACTACACGCGCTTCGGTCGCAATCTTCTCGCGATCGGCGGCAACGAACAATCGGCCCTCCTCATGGGCCTCCCCCTCGCCTCCTCCCGCATCGCCGCCTACGCCTTCAACAGCGTCTGCGCCACCTGCGCCGGACTCGTCCTCTGTCTCTACACCGGCTCCGGCAACCCCAGCTTCGGCCTCGGCCTCGAACTCGACGCCATCGCCGTCGTCGTCATCGGCGGCACACTCCTCATCGGCGGACGCGGCCACATGCTCGGCACGCTCCTCGGTCTCCTGATCTTCGGCGTCATCCAAGCCGCGCTCATCTTCGACGGCCGCCTGAGCCCCGCCTGGTCTCGCATCATCGTCGGCGCCCTCCTCCTGATCTTCATCCTCCTCCAACGCGCCCTCCTCCACCGCCTCTCCAAAAACTAACCGCCGACCAGCCCCCAATCGTTCTCGTTCTCCTAATCTTTCTCCCGCGAAACAAAAAAAGCCGCTCCCAACCAGGAGCGGCTTCATTAATTTCTCAGCGCCTTTTAGCGCCTCCTGCGCCTCCTCGCAGCTACTCCCCCTGCGCCTCCGCCTGCCTCCCCTCACAGCGCAGCTTCCGTCCTCCTCCGCACGCCTCCGCCAGCGCCGCGATGTGCCGGTGATCCGTCCCGCAACATCCGCCAAACACATTCAAATTCGGCAGCCGCTCCCGCAACGCCGCACATCGCGCCGCCAGGTCCTCCGGGTCGCCCGCATCCAACGCCGTCGCCGTATCCAGTTCGGCATGACTCTGCATCGACGCATTCGCGCGCACCCCGCGAATCCGTCCCGCCCAGCCGTTCACCCCCGCCAGCGCGTCCGTGAAATGCGCCGGATGCGCACAATTGATCATATAGTAAACCGGCGCCGCTTCCGTCGCCGCGTCCACCTGCGCAATCGCCTCTCCCAATGCCTGCCCGCTCGGCAGCCGGCCATCCGTCTCCGTTGTGAACGACACCACCACCGGCATCCCCGCCGCCTGCGCCGCGCGCACGACCCCAATCGCCTCCTCCGCATACGTCATCGTGATCGCACTCACCAAATCCGCGCCCGTTTCGGCAAACACCCGCGCCTGCAGCGCATGATACGCCTCCGCATCATCCTCCGTCATCCGCGCCTCCACCTTGTAGCCATCGCCCCGCGGCCCAATGCATCCGCTGATCGGCATCGGCGCCTCGTTCGTCTCCAATTCCCCGCGCAACCCGTGCAACATCGCGATCGCCTGCCGATTCGCTCCGATCACCGCCTCGCGCGAATAGCCAATCTTCGCTCCCCAGTCCGCATTCGCCCGCCACGTCGCGCTTTCGAGCACAAAGCCTACGCCGCGCTCCCGCGCGATTCCCGCATGGGTTCGAAAATAGCGCTCCAAGGCCGCTCGCCCGGCTTCGTTCTTCAATAGATCGAAGGCCGCGAAGCAGGGCAGCTCCAACCCATCCAGATAGATCAGCGACGTCTCGAGTCCGCCATCCGTCAGGAAAACATCCGCCGACATCTGCGGCAGCTTCTCACGATATTTTGCTTTCATAGAACTCGGTAGGGCAGGTCTCCGGCCCGCCCTTATTTGCGATTAACCATCTCGACCCCGAGTCGACCCACCCCTCCTCCGTCCTGCAAGACTACCGCACTTCCGATATACCCTCTCTTGCCCCCATCCTTTCCCCTACAACACTCCCTTTATGGCCATTCACATCGGTTGCGGCAGCTGGCGGGACAAAGATTACGTCGGTCTCCTCTTCCCCAAATCCGTCCCCGAAACCCAGCGCCTCAGCCACTACGCGAAGTTCTTCGACCGCGTCGAACTCAACGCCACCTATCACACGTTCCAACCCCGCGAACGCATCGCCGACTGGGTCAACCAAACCCCGCCTGGCTTCTTCTTCGACGTGAAACTCGAGAAGAGTTTCTCCCGCAATCCCAAGTCCGCCGCCACCTCGCTCGCCGATCGTTTTCTCCATTCGATCAGCCCCATCGCCAACGCCGGCAAACTGCGCGCCTTCCTCCTCACCCTCGATCCCAGCTTCGGCCCGCACCGGCACCGCCTCGACGAACTCGACAGCATCGCCGAAAACTTCTCTCCCCTCGCTCCCGTCGCCGTCGAACTCCGCGACCGCGCCTGGATCGAGGGCGATGCCCTCGACTCCACTCTCGCCTACTTCCGCGAACGTAAATTCGCCTGGGTGTCCACCGATCTCCCGCGCCTCGATGCTCCGCAAATCCTTCCGCCCCTCGACGAGGTCACTCACCCCTCTCTCGCCTACCTGCGTTGTCACGGTCGCAACCCCGATTACCTGAAAAAATCCGACGACCCTAAAGCCCGCCACAACTACGACTACCCCGTCGCCGAGCTCCAGGAAATCGCCGTCCGTATCCGAAAACTCAGCACGCTCGCCGCCGACGTCCACGTCAGCCTCAACAATCACTACAGCCACTTCGCCCCCAAGGCCGCTCTCGCCCTTCGTCAACTCCTCGGCCAACCGGTCCCGCCTCCCCTTCCGTCCGATCGGCCCGACGACCAGCTCTCTTTCCTGTAGCGTTAAGCAGCGAGGCGTTTCGCCCGACCCGGCCTCACCCGCCCTCCTCTTTGCGCCTTCTGCGCCTTTTTGCGGCCATCCTCGCCACCACCCAAGGATGGTTCACGCCACCCTAAGCCTTGGCCGTTCTCTGGAGCTTGGATCTTGGCCCTTGGAGTTTCTGCTGGCGCACACTCTTGCCCTCCACCCACGTCGCTCCAATCAGCGTCGCCCGCGGAAACTCCTGCACCCCCGTCTCGTTGTTGTGGATCTGGCTCACCACCATGTCCACCGCCGCCTCGCCGGTGACATAGTTGTGCTGGTTCATTCCCGCGATCTCCGGCCGCGTCGCTCGCCATTCGAGCTGAATCACCCCGATATCCTCCGGCACCTTCCGCCCCGCCGACTTCAACCAGCCGAGCACGTTGTTATACAGCGTGAAAATCACATCGGGCTGATGCTGGGTCAGCCACGCGCGAAACCGCTCCGGCTCCTTACTCGCCGCCGTCACCTCGCTAAATATCGGCACGTGCTGCGCCCGCGGAATCATTCGCTGCCCCGTCAAATACCCCGCCGAAAACCGCCGCTCCACCAACGCATCGATCACATCATCCAGCACCAAACTCGGACGCCGATATCCCAGCGCCAGCGCCTTTTCGAAAGCCATCAACGCCAGATTGTGATGATCGACGCTGCAAAACGACAACGCCGGGTCCCGCGTCCGCACGCCCGTCACCACCGTCGGCAAACGCTCCCACACCGGCCGCAATGCATCCGGGAGATGATTCGTGTCCATCAATCCCACCAGCACCACGCCTTTGATTCCGCGCGTATCCAAAATTCGGAGCCACCGCGCCGCCGTCAGTTCCGGATCGTGCAGCCAAAATCGATCGAACCCATAGCCTAGCTTCGCCGCGCGGCTTTCACAGCCTTCCACATACGTCGGAATCGTCGGATGACTCCGAAACGCATCCCGATCGCGATTCGCATTCACCAGCGCCAGCTTCGCCTGCAACCGCGTTGTCCGGCTCGCCCGCAATTGCGCCATCAACTGCGACACCACCGCATTCGGCTGATACCCCATCTCTTCCGCCGCCGCCCGGATCCGCTCTCGCGTCTTCGCCGGAATCTGGCGGTCCCCCCGCAACGCCAGCGAGACCGTGTTCTTCGAATACCCCACCGCTTTCGCAATATCCTTGAGCGTCGGTTGCGCCATGTCGCGTCCTTCTCCCCCACTCTTACCGAACCGTCAAGTAACCTGCTCATCCGACTGAGCATTTCCCGATTCGTGCTCCTGCTCGTGCTCGTAATCTTGCTCATCCTCGCGGTCCCTCCGTTCTCTCGATCACGAGCACGATTAAGATCACGAGCACGCTCACGACGGCCCCCCGCTTGACGGTCCCGCCTCCGCTCCCGTTGACGTGCCCCGCTCCCGATTCTCATCTCTCCACCTACCACGAACACCTCCTCCTGCTCTGGGCCCTAGGCCCTCGGCTCTCAGCTCCCAATCCCCATGTTCACCCTCGGTCTCGACTACGGCACCAACTCCGTCCGCGCTCTCATCGTCCGCGTCACCGACGGCAAGGAATTCGGCTCCGCCGTCGTCAACTACCCCTCCGGCTCCCAAGGCATCCTCCTCGATCCGCGCGACCACAATCTCGCCCGCCAACACCCCGCCGATTACCTCTTCGGCCTCGAAAAGTCCGTCAAAGCCGCCCTCGCCCAAGCCAAGAAACAGCGCGGCTTTTCCCCCGACAAAATCATCGGCATCGGCGTCGACTCCACCGGTTCCTCGCCCATCCCGGTCGACGCCACCAACACCCCACTCGCCTCCACCCAGCGCTTCGCCAAAAACCTCAACGCCCAATGCTGGCTCTGGAAAGACCACACCAGCTGGCGCGAAGCCGCCAAGATCACCGAACTCGCCGCGCAACACCGCCCGCAGTTCATCGCCAAATGCGGCAACACCTACTCCTCCGAGTGGTGGTGGTCCAAGATCTGGCACTGCCTCAACGTCGACGCCAAGGTCTTCGCCGCCGCCCACTCCTGGGTCGAACTCGCCGATTGGGTTCCGTCCGTTCTCGCCGGCATCTCCAACCCCGCCGACATCAAACGCGGCGTCTGCATGGCCGGCCACAAAGCCCTCTACGCCGAAGACTGGGGCGGCCTCCCCGACAAGGAATTCCTTTCCCTGCTCGACCCGAAACTCGCCGATCTCCGCGATCGCCTGTATTCAAAAGCCTACGACGCCACCACCGCCGCCGGACAACTCTCGCCCGCCTGGGCGAAGAAACTCGGCCTCCGCGCCGGCATGCCGATCGCCATCGGCGAAATGGACGTCCACTACGGCGCCATCGGCAGCGGCGTCACCGAGGGCACGCTCGTCAAAGTCATTGGCACGTCCACCTGCGACTGCGGCGTCGTCTCCGCCGATAAAAACGTTCCCGACATTCCCGGCATCTGCGGCATCGTCAAAGGCGCCATCCTCCCCGGCTACTTCGGCATCGAGGCCGGCCAATCCGCCGTCGGCGACATCTTCAAGTGGTGGGTCGAAACCGTCTGCCAGGGCGACGCCGCCCTTCACGCCGAGCTCACGAAAGAAGCGTCGAAACTCGCTCCCGGCCAGTCCGGCCTCCTCGCCCTCGACTGGAACAACGGCAACCGCACCATCCTCGTCGACCAACGTCTCACCGGCGCCTTGATTGGCACGACGCTTCATACCACCCGCGCCGAAATCTACCGCGCGCTCATCGAAGCCACCGCCTTCGGCGCCCGCGCCATCATCGAGCGCATCCGCGAATACGGCGTCCCGATCGAACGCGTCGTCTGCGCCGGCGGCATCGCCGAGAAAAACCCGCTGCTCATGCAGATCTATGCCGACATCACCGGCTGCACGATGCTCGTCGCCGGCTCGTCGCAAGCCTGCGCCCTCGGCTCCGCCGTCTCCGCCGCCGTCCTCGCCGGCGCCCACAAGGATTTCCCGTCCGCGCAGCGCGCCATGACCTCCCTCAAAAAGGTCTCCTACAAGCCGAAGCCGCGCGCCCAAAAAACCTACGACCAGCTCTACGCCTTGTATCGGCAACTCCACGACGCCTTCGGCAACATCAACAAATCCGCCGACCTCACCCGCGTCATGAAGGACCTCCTCGACCTCAAAGACTCCGCGCGCGGCTGAACCCATCGTGCTCCTGCTCGTAATCGTGCTCGTGCTCGCCTGAGCCTCGCGCTCCACGAACCGATCACGAGCACGATCAAGATCACGCGCACGAACCGCCCCGCCCGCCCCCTCTCCCGCCTCTCATCCCTCAACTCTCAACAACTCCTCCGCCTCCCCCCGTGATCCAACTCGCCTCTCCCCAACTCTGGTTCGTCTGCGGCTCGCAACACCTCTACGGCCCCGGTCCGCTCAAACAGGTCGCCGCCAACGCCGCCCAGGTCGCCGCCGGCCTCGCGAAAGCCAAATCCATCCCGCTGCCAATCGTCTACAAAGCGCTGGTCACCACCCCCGACGAAATCACGCAGCTCTGCCGCGACGCCGACAACGACCCGAATTGCGCCGGCCTCATCCTCTGGATGCACACGTTCTCCCCCGCGAAGATGTGGATCCGCGGCCTCTCCTCGCTCAAGAAGCCGTTCTGCCACCTTCACACCCAGTTCAACCGCGATCTCCCGTGGAACGAGATCGACATGGACTTCATGAACCTCAACCAGGCCGCGCACGGCGACCGCGAGGCCGGCTTCCTCCACACACGCCTCCGCCTCAACCGCAAGGTCGTCGTCGGCCACTGGTCCGATCCCGAAGTTCAACAACGCCTCGCCGCCTGGGCTCGCGCCGCCCGCGCCTGGCACGATTGGCAGGGCGCCAAGTTCGCCCGCTTCGGCGACAACATGCGCTACGTCGCCGTCACCGAGGGCGACAAGGTCGCCACCGAGCTCCGCTTTGGATATTCAGTCAACGGATACGGCGTCGGCGACCTCGTCGCGAAACTGAACGCCGTCTCCGACGCCGACATCTCCGCCCTCTGCGCCGACTACGAAAAAGCCTACACGGTCGCCAAGCCCCTCCGCCGCGGCGGCGCCCGCCACGACTCGCTCCGCGACGCCGCCCGCCAGGAACTCGGCCTCCGCGCCTTCCTCGAGGAAGGAAACTTCAAGGGCTTCACCACCACCTTCGAAGACCTCCACGGGCTCAACCAACTCCCCGGCCTCGCCTGCCAGCGTCTCATGGCCGACGGCTACGGCTTCGGCGCCGAGGGCGACTGGAAAACCGCCGCGCTTCTCCGCGCCATGAAAGTCATGGGCGAAGGCCTCTCCGGCGGCACGTCCTTCATGGAGGACTACACGTATCATCTCGCTCCGAAAGGTCATCAGGTCCTCGGCGCGCATATGCTCGAGATCTGCCCGACGATCTCCGCCACCAAGCCCACGCTCGAAATCCATCCTCTCGGCATCGGCGGCAAAGCCGATCCCGCCCGCCTCGTTTTCGACGCCGCCACCGGCCCCGCGCTCAACGCTTCCCTCATCGATCTCGGCAACCGTTTCCGCCTCCTCGTCAACGAGGTCAAAGCCGTCAAAACGCCGAAACTTCCCAACCTCCCCGTCGCCCGCGCCGTCTGGGAATGCGCCCCCGATTTCCAGACCGCGATTGCAGCCTGGATCTACGCCGGCGGCGCGCATCACACCGGCTACAGCTACAGCGTCACGACCGAGATGCTCGAAGACTTCGCCACGATCGCCGGAATCGAACTCGCCGTCATCAACGCGGAAACAAAACTTCCCGACTTCAAACAAACCCTCCGCAACAACGAACTCTACTACCACCTAGCCCAAGGCATCCGCGTCTGAAAAATAGAACCACAAAGACACAAAGGCACGGAGCCCGAATCAACTTCTCTCTGTGTCTCTGTGCCTCTGTGCCTCTGTGCCTCTGTGGTTCAAATATTCCTCATGCTCGAATCTCTCAAAGCCGAAGCCTACGAAGCCAACCTCGCCCTCCCGCGCGAAGGCCTCATCAATCTCACCTTCGGCAACGCCTCCGCCATCGATCGCGCGAAAGGTATCTTCGCGATCAAACCTTCCGGCGTCGATTACGCCGCTCTCAAACCTGAGCACATGGTCCTCGTCGACCTCGACGGCAAGAAGGTCGAGGGCTCGCTCAATCCGTCCTCCGACACCCCCACGCACCGCCGCCTCTTTCTCGCGTTCGATAAAATCGGCGGCGTCGTCCACACGCACTCCTCGCACGCCACCGCCTTCGCCCAAGCCGGCCGCGCCATCCCGTGCTTCGGCACCACGCACGCCGACTACTTCTACGGCGAAGTCCCCGTCACCCGCAAAATGACGCCCGACGAAATCGCCCGCGCCTACGAGTGGGAAACCGGCAACGTCATCGTCGAGCATTTCACGAAGCACTCGCTCAGCCCCTCCGACTTCAGCGCGATCCTCGTCAACCGGCACGCGCCGTTCACCTGGGGCGCGACCGTCGCCAAAGCCGTCGAAGTCGCCGTCGCCCTCGAATGCTGCGCCCACATGGCGCTCATGTCGCTGCAGCTCTCCCCCCAACTCGCCCCCATCGAGCCCGAATTGCTCAACAAGCACTTCAACCGCAAGCACGGCCCCGGCGCCTACTACGGCCAGAAGTAAATTCCCCGCTCAGCTCAAGCGCCAACGAGCGCTCTCCCGGGATGGCTACGAGCAGCCTTGTCCCTGCTTGGCCTTTTTGCGCCTTCTGCGCGTCTTTGCGGCCATCTCCTCGCCGCCGTTGCGCTCCCGTTCTCCGTGCGAGAAGCTCTGCGCCGCATGACGCTCATCGAGTGCACGCCCGCCCACGCGCCCGAGATCCTCGCCATCTTCAACGAGGAGATTCTCCACTCCACGAGCCTCTACGACTACGCCCCGCGCACGCCCGCCATCATCGACGCCTGGTTCGTCGAAAAACAAAAAAACAACCACCCCGTCCGGGGCGTCCTCGCCCCCGACGGCTCCCTCGCCGGCTTCGCCACCTACGGCTCCTTCCGCGCCCGCCCCGCCTACAAATACTCCGTCGAGCACTCCGTTTACATCCACAAAGCTCACCGCGGCCGCGGACTCGGCAAACTCCTCCTCCGCGAAATCGTCGCCGCCGCTCAACGCCAGAATTTCCACACCGTCATCGGCGGTATCGACTCGGCCAATACCGCCAGCATCCGTCTCCACCTCTCGCTCGGCTTCACCCACTGCGGCACCGTCAAACAAGCTGGCTTCAAATTCGGCCGCTGGCTCGACCTCGATTTCTACCAACGCATCCTCGACACCCCCGCGCACCCCACCGACGGCTAAGCCAGATCCATTCAGCTCAACCACGCCCCGCGCCACGTCCACCCCCCTCTCCATTCGTGTGAATTCGTGCCCATTCGTGGTTCCCCATCCTCTGTAAACACAAACTTCCCTTCGCTTGCCCGTAGTCACGCTCCGCCCCGCCACCCTCGCCGACGTCCCCACACTCCGCCGCTGGGGCGAACAACCGCACGTCATCGCCTCCGATCCCAACGACGACTGGCATTGGGAAACCGCGCTCGCCCAAACCCCTACTTGGCGCGAATCCTTCATCGCCGAAGTCTCCGCCCGGCCCATCGGCTTCCTCGAAATCATCGACCCCTCCCGCGAAGACACCCGCTACTGGGGCGACATCGCTCCCGGCCACCGTGCCATCGATCTCTGGATCGGCGAACCCAACGCCCTCAGCCGCGGTTACGGCACCCAGATGATGCGCCTCGCCATCGCCCGCTGCTTCGCCGATCCCTCCGTCCACACAATCCTCATCGATCCAATTCGCGAAAACACCCGCGCGCGCCGCTTCTACGAACGCCTCGGCTTCACCTTTCTCGAACACCGCCGCTTCGGCCTCGACGACTGCGCCGTTTATCAACTCCGCCGCCCATGACGAGCGCCTCCGATCCCTTCAACCTCCAGCGCTTTCTCGACGCCCAATCGCGCTCCTCCACCTACGCCACCGCCCTCGCCGAACTCCAAGCCGGCCGCAAACGCACGCATTGGATGTGGTTCATCTTCCCCCAAGTCTCCGGGCTCGGCTCCAGCTCTACCGCACGATTCTACGCGATCGCTTCACGCAGCGAAGCCGAAGCCTACCTCGCGCACCCGCTCCTCGGTCCACGCCTCCTCGCCTGCACCCACGCCCTTCTCGACCATTCGCGAAAATCCGCCGCCGACATCATGGGCCATCCCGACGATCTGAAACTCCGCTCGTCCATGACCCTCTTCTCCGCGCTCTCTTCCTCCGGCTCGCCCTTCCACCTCGTGCTCGATCGCTTCTTCGATTCGCCCGACGAACGCACCCTCGCCGTTCTCTCTACGCATCCCTGATCCTCCTCGCCTCGCGATGGGTGGGCGGGGGGGGGCGGCCCCCCCCCCCCCCCCCCCCCCCCACTCGTCCGCTCCGCTTACGCCGTTTTCTCCACTCCCGCGCGCGGCACCACATCCTCCTTCGGCGCCACCACCTCGCCCCGCTCGAACTCTTCCGCCGTCGGACTCAGCTTCAAATTGTAATACCGACCGTTCTCCGCCGTCAGGTCCGTCCAACGCACCAGCTGTCCCGTATACGCGGATACCCGGCCCATGATCGCGGTCATCGTCGAATCCGAAACATTACGCGTATCGTTGATCGGCTTCTCGGCCAGGATGCTCCGCAACAACTCCACCTGCTCCTGCACCTGCCCATTCTCGTGCGTCGTGAACTCGCGGAACTTCACTTTCTTCTTCGAAAAGCGCTCCAGCTTTCCGTCCGCAAACACCGTTCCTTTTTCCGCCGTGAACACTTCGCCAACGCGATTGTAACAACCATCGATCTGCCGGCACTGGCTGTGAATCCGACAGCCCTGCCCGTAATCGAAATCGACGCTGAAGAAATCATACTGATTGCCCGTCACGCGCCGCACGCGTCCGCCAAATCCCACCGCCGCCAGCGGCGTCCGCCCGATGAACCAGTTCGCCACGTCGATATTGTGGAAATGCTGCTCCACGATGTGGTCGCCCGACATCTCCAAAAAGTTCACCCAGTTCCTCGCCAGATAATGCGCGTCACTCTCTCCGGCGTTCCGCTGCTTATACCAGAGCTGGTCCTGATTCCACATCACCGTGCCACCCAAAATCCGTCCGATCGCCCCCTCCTTTAACGCGTGCGCATTCCGCAAATAATTCCCCTGATACCGCCGCTGCGCACCCGCCACGACCGATAGCCCCTTCTGCTTCGCGATCTCGCCCGCCGCCAGCATCCGCCGCACGCCCGCCGGATCCACCGCCACCGGTTTCTCGATGAAGCAATGCTTCCCCGCCTCGACCGCCGCCTCGAAATGCACCGGCCGAAAATTCGGCGGCGTCGCCAACACCACCAAATCCACCGGCTGCTCGATCACTTTTCGATAACCATCGAATCCGTGAAACCGCCGCTCCGTCGGCACACCAAACGCCTCTCCCGCCCTCGCCGTCGCCGCTTCAAACACATCCGTGATCGCCACCACCTCCACCTCCGCGCCCGCGATCGGCGCCGCCTCGATCAGGTTCCGAATCGCCCCGCGCCCGCGCCCGCCGCAGCCGACAAGCCCGATCCTCAACTTCCGCGCCGGCTTCGCCCCACCCGATTTCTTCTGCCCCCACAACGGCGCCGCTTGCAACGCCAGCCCGGCCACCGCCAAGCCTTTCACAAAACCACGACGCGACACGTTCACTGTTTCCATGGGGATCTCCTTCGATTTTTGGGGTTCTTTTTCTGCGTGGATCCGACCCGCATCACGACCTCTGCCGTCATGAAGCGCCCGAATCCGCCGCACGATGAATTGCCGTTCAACGTTCCCCAATCTCTCATCGCCGTCGAGCGCGTTCCTCCGCCCAAAACACACTTCTCCATTCAGTAGCTACCCGCACCCCGCGTATTCAAAATTCTCGTTCACCGAAAAAACCCATCCGTGTTCATCCGTGTCCATCCGTGGTTAAAAACTAAACCCCATGCCCCTCGTCGCCCTCCGCGTCGTCACCCCTGAAGACCTGCCGATCTTCTTCGAACATCAAGCGGACCCCGTAGCCGCCGAACTCGCCGACTTCCCGTCCCGCGATCGCGACGCATTCTTTCGCCACTGGACAACCAACATCCTCGGCAACCCCGCCAACTCCAGCCGCACCATTCTCTACGACAACCACGTCGCCGGAAACATCGGGGCTTGGACCGACGCCGAAACCGGCGAACGCCTCGTCGGCTATTGGGTGGGCCGCGACTTCTGGGGCCGCGGCGTCGCGACCTCCGCCTTGTCCCAGTTTCTCGACTACGAACGCACCCGCCCGCTCGTCGCCTGCGTCGCCCAACACAATCTCTCCTCGATCCGCGTCCTCGAAAAATCCGGGTTCGTTCGCACGGGTGAAAACCCGGAGGAATTCATTTACACGTTCGCCTGACCAGCCCGAGCGGCCCCCCGGCCTGCCGCCGGGGGTCCATTGCTCGCGCCTCGCCGGCTACACCATCTTCCACCCGAACCGTCCCACCTTCAGCTTTTCTCCTTTCGCCGTATTCGCCGCCTCGGCCGGCAACCGCACGTCGCCGCCTTTCCCGTCCATATTCACCACCACCCAACTCCGCTTCCCCGCATCGTCCACGCGCGGACACACCACCGTTCCCGGCGTGACCTCATACCTTTCCTTCACGCCCGCTCTCTCTGCATAAGTCTCCACGATCTTCTCCAAGATCGCCCGCCCGCTCTCGCCCTGTGGCTGCGCGCCCAACACCACCACTGCACCGGCCCCGAGCTTCCGCTCGCTCAACCAGCCCGATTCGCCACCCGGCACGCGATCCGTGCGCAGCGTCCCGACCATCCGCGTATCCGCGTCGGTAGCACGCAGCGCCGAACACCATCCCGCCAGGGGCGCGCTCAATCCGAACGCTTCGCCGACCGCGTCCGTTCCTGTTACCGGATACGAAAACTCCGCCTCGACGCCCGCAATCCTTTCCACCGCGCTGAGTCCGCCATCCAAGGGCAAACCATGCTCCGCCGTGCGCGTCCCCGTCACCGGCGCGCAAATCCACACGCCGCCCGCGCGCACCATCGCTTCCACCTTAGCCAAAAACTCCGCGCTCACATGCGGCATCATCGGCGTGATCAAAAGCTTCACGCCATCGAGGCTCGCCCCCTCAAACCTCACGTCGCGATGTATCCCCAAATCCAGCACAATCCCGTGCCACTCCGCGATCGTCGCATTGTAACTGACCGTATGCGTCCGCTGCCCGCCCAGCGGCTCCGTCTCGATCATCGCCCGGCCGAGATCCGACCACGTGATGGCCACTTCCGCCGGCGCCGGAAGCGTTCCTTCCAACACTTTCTCCAACTCCTTCCGCGCCGCCTCCACTTTCAACACTTCGGCATATCCCACCGAGGGCTTGAACCACGCGCTCATGATCGCGCTATGCGGCAATTCGCACCCGCTTCGCTGCTGCCGCCACAACCAGTAACAAAACGCCTCCGCCCCGAGCGCATAACTCACCACCGCCTCCGCCGCCAGGAATCCCGGGGGATGCGCCACCTCGTGGCTGCCGAACCAGCCATTGTGCGACACACTCGTCTCCATCAACCAGTGCGCGCGCCCGCGCTTCGCCGGACGAAACACATCGTTGTCCAACACGATCGCCCGCCAGTTGTCCGCCGGCGGATAATTGTCGAACGACACGAAATCCAGCCCTTCGCTCATCCGCTCGAAGTTCACCGAGAACAACAGCCCGAAGTTATGCGTGATCGGCCGGTCCGAATGCTTCCGCAGCGCCGCGCACTGCGCATCCATGAACTCCGCGATGCTCTCCCGCCCATACATCCGATACGCCGTGCTCAACGACGCATTGTGCAAAAACGGCGTCTTCACCGGCGCCGGCACTTGCTCAAACGCCTGATACCGTTCGCTCCAGATATCCGCGCCCCACGCCTCGTTCAACACCTCGATCGTGCCGTATCGCTTTTTCAACCACACGTGCCAGCCAGCGATCGCCGAGGGATTGAAGTCCTCCGCCACATGACACCCGAACTCGTTGTCGATCTGCCAGGCCACCAGCGCCGGATGCTTTCCCAACGCCTTCCCGCACGCCTCCGCAATCCGCAAACACGCCGCCCGCACCACCGGATTCGCATACGACGCATGCTGCCTCGCCCCATGGCTCATCGTCACGCCGTCCGCGTTCACGAAACACCGTTCCGGATGCCCGTGCGTCAGCCACACCGGTGGCGTCGGCGTCGGCGTGCACCACACCACCCCGATCCCCGCCTCGTGCAGTCGATCCAGCACTCGCACGAAAAAGTCGAACGACACCTTTCCTTCCTCGGGCTCGAGCTTCGCCCACGTAAACTCCCCCATCCGCACCACGTTCAACCCCACGCGTTTCATCTCCGCGATGTCCCGCTCGATGTCCGCCTCAGGCCAGAGCTCGGGATAATAACACGCGCCGTGATACAGTTTTTTCATGGTTCAGGGTAAAGTTCGCCCGACTCAAACCACCCCGCGCCCGAACGCCAACCTTCCCCATTCGGAAAGTCCGCGCCGACGCCGCCATCCCGCCACTCCGCTTTCGCGTCCATTCGTGTTGATTCGTGGTTCTGAACCCCATCCGTGTTCATCCGCGTCCATCCGTGGTTCCAAACCACCTCCGTATCCACGCCTCAGTCACCGGAATTACCGATCTTTCAGTTGTCGCAAATTGCTCCGCCATCATCCTCCCACTCATGAGATTCACCCCCGTTCTCGCCGCGTTGTCTGCGCTTCTCCTTCCCCTTAGCGCCACCGCGCTCGATCTCGCACCTTCCCGCGTCCTGCCGATCGCGGACAACGCCTTCGCCGGCTCCTCCGTCAACGTCACCGCCAACACCCGCTCGTCCATCGTCACCCATTCGACGCAACAATTCGCTGCATTCTACGACGCCGACGGCACGCTCATCCTCGCGCAACGCCGCCTCGGCGCCGACACCTGGCAAACGCGTCCCACCCAGCACCGCGCCAACACCGCCGACGCCCATAACGCCATCTCCCTCGCCGTCGATGGCGACGGTTTTCTCCACGTCGCCTGGGACCATCACAACACGCCGCTCCGCTACGCGCGCTCCTCCGCGCCACTCTCGCTCGAGCTCGCCGCTCCCACCGCCATGACCGGCCAGCGCGAGTCCCGCGTCACGTATCCACAATTCCACCTCCTGCCCAACGGCGACCTCCTCTTCCTCTACCGCGACGGCAGCTCGGGCAATGGTTCCGTCATCCTCAACCGCTACAACACCACCGCCCGATCCTGGTCGATCGTCCAATCCAACCTCATCGATGGCGAAGGTCGCGCCTCCCCTTATTGGGATCTCAACGTCGACCGCCGCGGCAACCTTCACCTCGCCTGGATCTGGCGCGACTCCCCCGACGTCGCCACCAACCACGACCTTTGCTACGCCCGCTCGACCGACGGCGGCGTCACCTGGACGAAATCCGACGGCTCCGCGCTCAAACTTCCGTTCACCGCCGCCAACGCCGAATACGCCCTTCGCATTCCCACGAAGAGCAATCTCATGAATCCGCCGTCGATCGACACCGACGACCGCAGCCGCCCCTACATTTCCAGCTACTGGTCGCCCCGTCCCGACGCCGCCCCGCAGTTCCAAATCGCCCATCACGATGGCTCCACCTGGCACGTAATCCCCGGCCCCGTCCTCTCACAACCCGTCAACCTATCCGGCACCGGCACGAAAAGCGTCCCGGTTTCCCGCGCCGCCCTCCTCGTCGACACCACTTGGGACAAACCTTCGATTCATCTCATCTACCGCGACAATGCCCACCAATCCCGCGCCCTTCTCGCCACCCGCGAAGGTCTCGGTGTATCCAAAAATAACGACTGGGCAATCCGCGACCTCCACACTGACTCCCTGGGCGCGTGGGAACCGTCGATCGATCCCGTGCTCTGGCGGCGCCTCGCCCAAGCCCACCTGCTCGTCCAAAACGTCGTCCAGCGCGACGGCGACGACCAATTCGCCGCCACCCTCGCCGCCACACCCATCGCGAGCCTCGTCTGGGCGCCGATGACTGATCGCATGCGCGCTTCTTCCTCGCACGGAAGATCCGAATCAACCGCCGCCGCTCCCTATCCCTCCGCTCCGACACCGTTCGAACGCGACGCGATGATCGCACTCGGCCACCGCCTGATCGATTGGCAGTGGGCCAACCTCCCCGCTGAAACTCCCCGCCGCCAGCCACGCGGCTGGGAAGTTGCTCCGTTCTATCTCGGCGTCCTCGCCCTCGATCGCACCGCTCCCAACGACCGCGAACGCGACCGTCTCCGCCGCTACGCCGACGAGGTGCTCGAATGGCAACCGCACCGCCGCATCTACCACGCCGACGATCACGTCGTCATCCAGGCCTACTACGAGCTGTATCAGAAATACGGCGACAAGCGCATGATCGCCCCCTCCCAGGAGCGTTTCGCACACATCCTCGCCAACCCTTCGCCCGCACGCTTCGACTGGGGCACCGCCAACAGCACCGACCTCTGGTCTTGGTGCGACGCCCTCTTCATGGCGCCCGTCTCCTGGCTCCAGCTCTGGAAAGAAACCGGCGACAACCGCTACCTCGAATTCATGAATCGCGAATGGTGGCTCACCACCGATCGCCTCTACCGCCCCGAGGTCGGCCTTTATCTCCGCGACGAATCCTACTGCGACCTCCGCGAACGCAACGGCAAGACCATCCACTGGTCCCGCGGCAACGGCTGGGTTTACGCCGGCCTCGCCCGCGTCCTCGACCTCTTCCCGCAGGATCACCCCGACTACCCGCGCTACGTCCAACTCTATCGCGAGATGACCCGCGCCGTCCTCGATTCCCAACAGCCTGACGGGCTCTGGCGCGTCGGTATGCTGGATCCGGATACACATACCGTGCGCGAAACGAGCGGCACTGCCTTCTTCACCTTCGGCCTCGCCTGGGGCGTCAACCGCGGCCTCCTCGATCGCAAAGAAATCGAACCCGCCCTCCAAAGCGCCTGGGCCGCCCTCTCGAGTTCCGTCACCGCCGACGGCAAACTCGAAAACGTCCAACCAATCGGCCACGCCCCCGAAGGTTTCAACCCGCATCACACCGACACTTTCGCCGTCGGCGCCCTCCTCCTCGCCATCAGCGAACTCGCTAAATAAGTTGATTCGCCCAGCAGAAGCCCAACCTCCCTCGCTCTCCGAGGCCTGCGCTTGATGCGTAAGTTCCTACCCCGCCGCATCAGAACAGCGCACTTAAGCCGACGCCCGACCAACCTCCACCACGCGACGGCCTAATGACCAGGCCTGCTTGGGCTAATTTAGCATCATCGACCCATATTGCGTATTGTGCCGCGCAACATCTCGGCTCAACTTCATCCCATCTCCTCCGCTTAGCGGAGGATTGGGGTAACTAAGAAAGCAATGCCCGCCGTGTTAGGGGTAACACGGCGGGCTCTTTTTTTGCCCAAATTCCCCGCCCGCTCCACCGCCTCCTCCGGCACCAACACGGCTCGCTTCGAACAGTTCGCTCACAGCATGGTCGGCTTCTGCCCCCCTGCCCGCGAGATTCCGCGTCGCCCCGAATTCGCCTCCCACGTTTTCCCATGCATGGCTTCCTTTTCGTTCTCCTAGCGCTCGTCAGCGCTCCAGCCGCCACGATCCTCGCCGCCGAATCCCTCGGCCCGCCCGCCGCCAAACCGCTTTTCCGCGATCCCATCTTCGACGGCGCCGCCGACCCCGTCGTTATCTGGAATCCGCACGTCCAGCGCTGGTGGATGTTCTACACGAACCGGCGCGCCAATGTCACGGGCCTCTCCGGCGTCGCCTGGATCCACGGCACAAAAATCGGCATCGCCGAATCCTCAGACCGCGGCACCACGTGGTCCTACCTTGGCACCGCCCACATCGATCTTCCCGTCGAGCTCGCCTCCGCCGAACCGACGCTTTGGGCACCCGACGTGATCACCGCGCCCGACGGCACGCACCACATGTTCCTCACCGTCGTGCCGGGCGTATTCGAAAACTGGCGACACCCCCGCGCCATCGTTCATCTCACCAGCACCGACCTCCGCACCTGGGAAAACCCCCGCCCGCTTTCCCTCGCCTCCGATCGCGTAATCGACGCCTGCGTTTTCCCGCTCTCCTCCGGCGGCTGGCGCCTGTGGTATAACAACGAGCGGGATCGCAAATCCATCTACCACGCCGACAGCCCCGACCTCGTCACCTGGACCGATCGTGGCAAAACGTCCGGCGTCGGCGACCGTCCTGGCGAAGGCCCCTACGTCTTCCGCTGGCGCAACCGCCATTGGATGATCGTCGATCTCTGGAAAGGTCTCGGCGTCTATCACTCCAACGACCTTGAAAACTGGATACCGCAATCCGGCGACCTCCTCGCCATTCCCGGCCGCGGCCCCGACGATGCCGCCAACGGCGGTCATGCCTGCGTCGTCGTCAACGAAGCCGAGGATCGCGCCTTCTGCTTTTATTTTACCCACCCCGGCCGCACCGGCACCATCACGCCTTCCGACCCTGACTCCCTCGATCTCCGCCGGAGCTCAATCCAAGTCGTCGAGCTTCACGAAGACGCCGGCGTCCTCACCTGCGACCGCAATTCACCCACCTACGTCAGCCTTCCCTGACGCCCTCTCCGCATCGTTCTCTTTCCTCTCTATTCTTCTTTTTCGTTCAAGCCTCAGCCGGAACAACTCCACGAACGCGAATCGCGGCCGTTTTCGCTAAGCCGTCACTTGTCCATCTCCTCGTCTCCTTCTCCCACGATCCCCAGCGTCTTCAACTCCCCGAGCTCGACCTTCGTCGCGCGCTGATACTGCCGCACCAGCCGCTTGCTCTCGCGGCCAAAATAGTCCGAGGCGTTGGCGAACATCGTCGGCAGCCACTGATCGAATCGGTTTCCCTGCTCGCGAATGCTCACGCGCGTTTCCCACAGCAGCTTGTGGCGCCCCTTTAGCACCTCCTGGAAATCATAGGCGCCGATCACCACGTAGTAGCGCGCCTCCTCGATATCTTGGATCAAATCGTCAAAAGCCGTCTGGAGGCCGGCATGCAGCGTGATGTTGTTCCGCCGATTGATCTCCTCGGTGTAGCCGAGCAGATTGGCCGTGCCCTCGTTCGCCCGCGAGCGTGCTCGCTCGGCCAACTCGAGCATCATCAGATCGTTCGTCATATCGTTCCGCGCCGCGGCAATCACTGCGTCGAACGCTTCCTTGTCGCCGGGAGACACGGGCCGCACGCCCCGATCCAAGGTGTCGAACGTGCTTTGGAGATTCTGCACATTCCGCACTCCATCGAACGCGAACGTCATCATGTTCCGATAGTCTCCATCCTGCCACGGCTTCGTCGTTCCCCAGTGCAAAACAAGAATCAAATCCGCCGTCTGTTTGTCGGGCGCGGGCACATAATTCTGCTGCGCCAGATACGGCGCCAGTGCCCGCACCACTCCCGCAAACGGCACCTCGTCGATCGAACTGTTCCGATGCAGCCCGGCGCGATACTCGCCTTTCCCCACCACATACGTCTCACGCTTGGGTGAGCCGTCCGCCTCCTGCGCCCGCACATACCCGTTGTGCATCCTCGCAAACACCGCCGTTACCAGCGACTCCTCCGCACCGCTCGCGCCGCCCGAAAGAGCCAACGCCGCAACGATACCCACCACCCGCTTTAGATGTATCCGATTTTTCATAATAAAGGTTCCAACGAGCTCCCGAGGCACGTGATTGCAGAGGTTTTCTTGTTCGGTGCGCCGCTTCGCCCACACCAGCATCCGCCTGAAAGCTCGAATCGTCTTCATTGGGTTTGGGGTTGTTCGACGCCGGTGCGCACGCGGCCTGGTGAAACAACATGCCCACTCGGCAGCGCACGCCCTCTCGTTCGCCATCTTCATGCCAATCTACTTAACCCCACCACAACCTCCTTCCCTCCAGCCGTTTCTCCCATTCCTCGTTTTCGCCTGCACTTCAACCGCCCCCGGATTAGTGGTTCCCCTCGCCCAGTCGACCCAAGCGCCACCGTCCGAAATGGGCGCCCTCCCCCACACTTGCCCGTCCACCGCCCATGAGCCTCCACATCGTCCGCCTCGGCACACCCCGCCTCCCCCGCGAAGGCCTTCGCATCGGCACCGTTCGCCGCCCGCCTCGCGGTGTCCCGAAATCCGAGTTCTCAAAACAAAACTGGTATGACGTCTGGTTTCCCAATCTCGCGCCGAGCGTCGCGACGATGAAGCTCGGCCTCTCCGCCAAATCGCCCGCGCAATGGTCCGCTTTCGTGCGCAAATACCGCGCCGAGATGTCCAGCCCCGCCGCAAAACACGACCTCGCGCTCCTCGCCGCTCTCTCTCACGCCTCCCATTTTTCCATCGGCTGCTACTGCGCCGACGAAGCCCGCTGCCACCGCTCGATCCTCCGTCAGCTCCTCGCCGACCTCGGCGCCGAGTTGGCGTAGCCGCAAACACCCGACTCGCCCCAGTAACCGGCCCCCACTCCGAGTCGTCGGAAGCTCGTTGCCCGCTCGTCGCCTTCGAACTCCCCCACCCCATGAAATCATTCCTTCTATCGGCCCTAGGTCTCGCGCTTCTCGCGACACCTCGCCTCGTCGCCGCCGACGGCGTTCCGATCTTCGACGCCGGTCTCCGCGCCTTCGAAGCCAACGGCCCTGCCGCCCTGCTCAACACGTGGTATGACTCCCGCGAGGACTTCGAGAAAATCAACGCCCTCCGCGATCGCCTCGCCAAATTCACGCAACGTCTCGGCCCCGTCATCGACACCCAGGTCTTCGCTCCGCACAACCTCGGCCGCCACGTCCAAAAACTCTATGGCGTAATCTACTTCGAAAAACGCCCGCTCTGGCTCCGCGCCGAATACTACGAAATCAACGGCCGCGGCGGACTCATCGCGCTCGAATGGTCGCTCGTCCCCGAAGAGATTCTCCCGCTCACCTGGGCGGATCGCTCCCCGTGATCCGCTGAAGACGAACCTCCCGCCCCAAGCCGCGACAACCTTCCCTGATTACAACCGCTTCAATCGCGACGCATCCACCCACTCGTTCTGCTCCTCCTCAAACGCGTCGAACTTGATCAAATAAAGCCCGTCCTTCACCGCGCGAATCCGCCCCGGATGCCATTGATCCAGTCTCGGCGTGCGCAGCACATTCAGGCGGTCCCCCACCTTCCATTCCGCCGCCGCGGCCGTCGTTGCCGCCGCACCCGCTGTCCCCGTCGTCGCACTCACCGAACCTTTCGCCGGTATCACGATCTGCACGACAGATTTCACCACCCCGCTCCCGCTCATCAGCGTCACATCGCCCGACCCGGGCGCGAACGTCACCGGCGCCGTTTTCGCTAGCGGCGTCTTCGTCTGAGTGCCCACCACCTCCCGGCTCGACACCAACAGCGGCACGGTCCCGCCGCCCGCCTCCAGCCCCACCTTCACTTCGTAATCCGCCAGCGGCACATCGAGGATAAACCGGTTCGCCCGCTGCCAGTTCAAAGGCTTCGTATAGTTCAACGTCCGCGCCGACGAGCCGTCCATCAATTGCCCCAGCGGCGTCAGCTCGATCGTCAGTGTCGCATTCTCCGGCAAGCTGTCCGCGCTCGTCCCATCGGAGTTGATAAACTCCAGTTCGATCGTCCCGCCAAACCACGCGCGTTCATCCGTGTCGCTCTTCGTCGCCGCCACTTTGCCTGACATCTTCAACACGAGCCGCACCGCCGCCCCTTCCGTCGAATCGAAATCGTGGTTGTCCTCCCCTTCCAAATACAGGGGAAGCGAATACGCCCGCCCGTTGTAATTCGTCGTCCAATTCGCCTCGCGCACGCTGAACTGCCCCGGCGGCAACCGCAGCGCAAAGGTCCCATCCGTCTTCGTTCGCACATTCAACGACGACCGCTGTCCCGCATCCGTTGTCCCAAATACCCGGATACCCACTCCGCCCAGCGGGTCCCCCGACGCCTTCACTGCCACTCCCGTCAAATACCCCTCTCTCACGCCCTGCGCGCGCATTTCCGCCGCCACCGCCACCGCCGCCATCACCATGATCGTCCGAAATATACGTTGAAGCATGTCGCCTGTATCAAAAAACCCGCGACGCCACTCAAGCCAATCCCTCTCCCTGCAACCTCCCGCCTCCCCCCAAGAATATCCACCCGTAACTCAGCCCTTAGTAATATATTATATTACATCCGACTTTCCGTCCGGTCGCTCGTGCCCCACTCCTGCCCTCCCTTCGCCTCGCGTCGTCCCTCCTCCTCCACTTTTTACCCCAATCCAACTTGTAATACATTATATTACATCACACGTCACCAGCACTCCGTTTGGTTGACGGTTCAGCATCCGGGCCATTGAGCCGTTCCGATCTCTCCCCCGACTCACCTTATGCGCTTTCTCCGCTCCCTTCCCCTTCTGCTCTGCTTCGCCGCTCCGCTCCTTGCCGCCAGCAACGAATCCGACTGGCCCAATCCCCTCATCCTTCAGCGCGCTGATCCTTTTATCCACAAGCACACCGACGGCTTCTACTACTTCACCGCCACCGTCCCGGAATACGACCGCCTCGAACTCCGTCGCGCCAAGACCATCGCCGGTCTCGCCACCGCCGAAGCCAAAACCATCTGGCACAAACACCCCACAGGCATCATGGGCGCGCACATCTGGGCTCCCGAACTCCACCACATCGACGGCAAATGGTTCATCTACTTCGCCGCCGGCGAAGCCGAAAAGATCTGGAATATCCGCATCTACGTCCTCGAAAACGCCTCCGCCAATCCACTCGAGGGAGAATGGATCGAACGCGGCCAGCTCAAGACCAACTGGGAATCCTTCGCCCTCGACGCCACCACGTTCGAACATCGCGGCACCCGCTACCTCGTCTGGGCTCAACGCGATCCCGCCGTTAAAAACAATACCGACCTCTATATCGCCAAGATGGATACACCGACGTCCATCACGGGCAAACAGGTCCTTCTCTCCCGCCCCGAATACGACTGGGAAAAACTCCGCTACGCCGTCAACGAAGGCGCCGCCGTCCTCATTCGTCACAACCGTATCTGGATCGCCTTCTCCGCCGCCGGCACCGGCGCCGAATACTGCGTCGGCCTGCTTTCCGCCGACGAATCTTCCGACCCTCTCGACCCCGCCTCGTGGACCAAATCCGCTGCGCCCATCTTCGGGACCAGCGAAGAAAACGGCATCTTCGGCCCCGGCCATAACAGCTTTACCGTCGCCGAAGACGGCGTGACCGACGTGATCGTGTATCACGCGCGCAACTACCGCGAAATCAGCGGCGACCCCCTCCGTGACCCCAACCGCCACACTCGCGTCCAGCCTCTCTCCTGGAATCCCGACGGCACTCCCAACTTCGGCATCCCCCGTCCCGAGAAGTAATGTAGGGCGGGTTCTCCCGACCCCGCCGCGCCCGCATTCAGCTATTTTTCGTCAGGTCGGAAGAACCGATCTGAACCGCCGAGACAGAGAGACACAAAGGCAGACCACCGGTTTTCTCCGTGCCTCTGTGCCTCTGTGGTTCGCCACGATACCTATCGATTATTCAGTCACCCCCACATCTCACCCCTTCGGCATCGCTTCCGGCACCAGCGCCAGACACTCCATCGCCGCGAGGCCCCACTGCGCAGCTCCGTTCGTCGACATCCAGCGCGCCTCCTCCACCGGCCGCAGCACGTCCGGTCCTTTCACCAACGTCGTCTCGAGCTTCGGCTTGCGACCGCGCCCTTCGCTTCCTTCCGCGCCGTGGAATTCCTTCCACGCGCGCCGCGCCAGTTCCGGATCGTTTTTCAGCTTCGCCGCAAACGCCGTCAGCCGCGAATGCCCTTGCTGCAGACTGATCCCGCGCAACGGCGCCCCAAACTTCTTCGCCTGCTCCTCCGCCGGCGCGTTATACCACACGCAGTAATCCAGCCACGCCTGCGTGAACTCCGGCACGTCGAGCAACTCCACGAGTTCCGCGCACACTTCGACGAGCCCGAATACCGCGCTCAAATGCGACACGTTTGGCCGCTCGAACTCGCTTTTCGCGAATGCCCCGGTGTCCAAATTCATCCGCGCCCCGCCGGTGAAAAACCCCAGTGGCTGCGCCCCGATGCCCCGCATGCTCGCGATCAACCGCTCGCGCGATTTCGCGTCGCCCGTGCGCTCCCACTCCGTCAACCACGCGCCCGCCAACGACCCCCAGTCTGTTCCGAAGCCCGCATAAACCTCCGTCGCATTCGGATCCGCCGCCGTCACGCGGTCGCGGGCCACCTTTCGGTTCGCCTGCACCATCGCCAGCGCGCGGCCGGCCTCCACTTGCTCGCGCATCAGGTCGCCGACGCGTTCGTCGCCCGTGAGATAATAATAATACCGACGATTCACCGCCGTGCTGATCCGCAGCTGCTTCGCCGAACAACCCCAGTGCAGCACATTGTGCCGCGACCCCAACCGCGCGAAGCGACCGATGTGATGCACGTCCACTTCGCCCGTATGCCGGGTCATCGCTTCCGCGAAACGAAACACATCCGCGCGTCCCGTCCGCAGGAAATACATCCACAGCCAGATGTCCGTCGACAGCTCGGAATTGTCCCACGCGAAACCGCCCACGTCGTATTTCCATTCGTGACGGTCGGCATCGTAGCTGTGCATCACGTCACCAAAATTCCAATACCCATACCACCGCCGCTGCTCCTGCTGCTGCACGTAGAAATCGAAGGTCCACGCGAGCTGTTCCTCGATCGCTACCCGCTCCGGCGTCGACCGATCCTCCGGCGCCCACAATCCGCCAAACACCCCCGCCGCGCTCAACGTCCCCGGTCGCGCCACGATCGCGGGCGGCGTCCGCACAATTTTCGCCAGGTCCGCCAGTTGCTCTCCCCGTGGCGTCGCCGGCAGCGCCCACACATACAGCTCGCTCGTCCTCGCCACGCCTTCCGGCACATCGTAGCCGGGTTCGTAGTCCTCATACGTGATGTCCAGCGCATCCAGCTGCTTCTCGTAGGTATCCTGGCCCATGCCGTCGTGATACCCGCGTAGATCCATCGGACCCGCCTCCGGCGCCCACAGCCACATCGTCACTTCCGCCGCATCCGTTGCCGCCCCACGAATATCGAGCTGCCCCGGATAACTCTGCCAAAAATTCCGCACCCCAAAGGCCACGCCGCCGTCCGGCGATCCGATGTAGCCCATCCCGCCCGCGCGCTGCCCGCGCGCCGCGCTGATCCACGTTTGCCCTTCCTTCGTGCGTTTGCGCAATTCGAAGCCGTCACAGTTCGGCTGATACAAGGTCCAGTCGCTCCACGCCGGAATCCAATGCAGCCGCTTGCTCACATTCTCCGGCCAGGTGGCGATCGCCGGCGTCGCCTCGCCCGCCCGCTGCGCATTCCTCACCGCCGCACCGGGATCGCGCCGCAATCCCGTCAGCCCTCGCACCGCCTCGACAAAGAGTCCGTCTTCCTGACCCGAGAACCGCACATGCCGGTCGTGCAACTCGCCGCGCAGCGGCACCTGAAAACGCAGCCCAAGCCCGCGCACGAAATCCTTCTTCTCGTCACCATCGTAAACGATCGTGTGCAACACCCGCACCGCGTCGCCGCCCGCGTAGAAATACATCCGCACCACAAACGGGAGCCACGCCCCTCTGCCGCTTCCCGACGCGGCATGTTTGCCCTCCACCTTCACCACCGCCCGCACCGGCCCGCTCTGCTCGAGCGTCACCTTCCCAACTTCGCCTGAAAATTCCTCCACCGACGCATCCACCGCCGCGCTGTCCTGACGCAGCAGCACCAGTTTTCCATTCCGCAGAATCTCTTTTCCTCCTCGCGAAATCACCGGCACCAGTTCCCGCCCTCGCTTCGCCACGCGCACTTGCATCACGCCGGTGTCGATCTCGATGGCGTCGCCGGTCTCCTTCGCGCTCAACGCCCGCGCGGGCGCAGCCGGCGAACCCGGCACCACCTCAAAACCCTCGCTCATCCCTTCTCCTGCCGGCACCGCATGCGCCGTCCATTTCAACGAGCCGTCCGGCCACGTCGCGAGGGGCCAGCTCTGCACCGGCAACGCCGTCCCATTCGCCCCCTTCAACGCGAACGTCGTTCCCGCCGACTGCGTCCCGCGCGCCCACGCCGTGCCCCACGTCACTCCGGGTTGCACTTTCGGCGCCACACCATCGAGCCACCCCGCCTCGCCGGGCTTTCCACTGCCTCGCGTGGTCACCGCCGACCCGCCGCCATTCGTCTGCGCTTCCACCCGCCACGTCGCCACGATCTGTGCCGCCGCCGCCGCAATCGCCGAATTCTTCACAAACTGACGTCGAGTAATGGAGCTCATAATAAATAAAGAAAGTAATCCAACGCTTCAGCCCGCCACGGGTTCCGCCTCAATCCAGATGAAACACCTCGCGTAGCTCCGCCGACACCGGACTCGAGTCCGCATTGCTCGGCATCACATCGCCCATGTGTTTCCACCAACGCTGACACTCGGGCGTCTGCGCGATCGCATTCCACCGCGCCTCGTCCTCGATTTCCACATACGCGAACAACTGCCGCGTCTGCGGATGCAGAAAGATCGAGTAGTTGTGCACACCGTGCGCCTTCAACACCCGCTCCAACTCCGGCCAGATCGGCCGGTGTCGCCGCTCGTATTCCTGTTCCTTGCCGGCGTCGACCGACATAACGAATGCTTTGCGAATCATGATGGGGAAGAAAGCGCTCCGCACGCTACACGCCAACCGCTCCTCCGCTAATCCGCTTTAGGGGGACAGTTCGAATGTCAGAGTTAATGCCAGGCCACCCGTCTCGGGCAAAATTCGGACTCTCCGAATTTCCATTGAACTCCCCCTCGCCCGTCCAAAGTTTCCCCTCACCACTTCGCCATGGCCGCCCCCACTCTGCGCACGCTCGCTCGCTCCCTCGGTCTCTCCCGCACCACCGTTTCCGACGCGCTTCGCGGCTCGCCCCGTGTCAATCCCGACACCGTCGCACGCGTCCGCGCCGCCGCTGAAGCCGCCGGCTACGAACGCAATCCCCTCACCGGCGCCGTGATGTCGCTGCTCCGCCGCTCGCGCGGACAACAATTCCGCGGCGTCCTCGCCGCCCTCGAAGTCGTCGAACCCGGCCGCCCATCCCACGCCGTCCGCTACAACGAATCCCTCCTCGCCGGTATCTCCGAACGCGCCAATGAACTCGGCTTCAAGGTCGAGCGCTTCGAGATCGGTCCGCAGGGCGTCCGTCTCAACCGACTGGATACAATCCTCCACACGCGCGGCATCCAAGGCATCGTCGTTCTGCCCGCTTCCGGCTTTCCCGACCTCTCGCCGCTTTCGTGGACGCGCTACACCGCCGTTTACGCCGACTACTTCATCGACCATCCGCCACTCCACTGCGTCTGCTCCGATCACTACCGCTCCATGGTCGGACTCCTCCAGGAACTCCACGCTCGCGGCTATCGCCGCCCGGGCCTCTTCATGGAGATCACGCACGACGAACGCCTCCACTTCCGCTGGGAAGGCGCCTTCCTCGCCCTCCAGAAATACCTTCCCGAAACCACCGCCGTGCCCGCGCTCCGCATGAAGTCCATCGCTCGCGCCGAGTTCGAAGCGTGGTTCAAGAAATACAAACCCGACGTCGTTCTCGGTCACTCGCCCGAAGCCATCGGCTGGATGAAAGCCGCCGGCGCAAAAATCCCCAAGACTCACGCGTTCGTCTGCCTCAACTCGCTCCGGTGCGAAGACGAATGCGCCGCGCTCGACCTCCGCAGTTCGCTCCTCGGTGCCCGCTGCGCCGAACTCGTCATTGGCCAGCTCCTTCACAACGAATTTGGCGTCCCCGACCAGCCGTCACTCACCACCATCCCCGCCATTCTTCGCGAAGGGCCCACGTTGCGCTCACGCTGATCGCGTCGCTAGGCGTGACCGCGCAGCGCAGCGATCCGGCCCGCCATTCAGTCCTCCTCCGCTTCTCCCACCGCGCCGCCATTTGCCGGCAGCCGCTGCGGCATGAACCAGAAATACAGCATCAGCCACCAACTCCAGCAGCTGCGATAAAGGAGGATCGGCACCACCGTGCACCCCACCACCGCCAGCACCGTCGCGGCCGTCCACGAGATCGTTCCCGCCGCGCCCGCGACGATCGCGGGTATCACGAAGACGAAGGCCGCGATGGAATAATTTAGCACCCAGGGACCGAGGAAAAAACCCTCCCCGCGATCAAAACCGGTTCCACAACTCGGACACCGCCGCCGAATCCGCAGCGAACGCGGAGGAAAGAGCGTTCGCTCGCCGCAGTTGGGACACCGATGCGCAAATCCCCGCGCAATGATCTGATTTTTTCCGACCTGCATGCCCCACGCTACGCAACTCTCCGCGGGCTGCAAAGCCTCGGGAACGCCGCGCTTCTGCGCTTCGCGCACTCCTCCCGCCGCGCCCGTCACGCCCCTTCGGGCGCCTCCACGTAGCGATCGCGCTGGAAGGTGAAGATGCGCGCCACCAAAGCCGCGATGCTTCCCACCGTGTAGGTCACCGCGAGCGCAGCGAAGCCGATCGAAGCGCCACGCGTGTTGCCAAACGCCTCGCAGAGATGTCCGAAAATCCACGGCGCCGTCGATCCGAGCAGATACACGGTCATCACTTGCACGCTCAACACCGATGACCGAAATCTCGGCGCAATCACATCGAACAACGCCGCGGGGGTGTTCGCTTGATAAAAACCCTGACACAACCCGAGCATCACCATGCCCGCGCAGGTGAGCACCAGCGTCGGCGCAAACGCCACCAGCAGAATCGCCGGCACGCACAGGATCATCGCGCCCGCGTCGAGCTCGAGGCGAAAGCCCGGACGGTGCTTCACCATCCGGTCCGACCAAAGCCCGCCCAACAACACGCCGCCCATCGCCGCGAGGTAAACCGAGCTCATCGCCAGCGAACCGGCCTTCGTCATCGAAAGGCCAAATTTGTCCTGCAAGAACACCGGCGCCCACACGACGTAGGCATTGAATTGCAGCACCACCGCGAGATAACCCGCCGTGATCAGCGCCGCCGTGCGCGTTTTCACCAGGAGCTTCAGCGCCGTCAGCGGCCCGAGTTTTTCCTTAACGGTGCGCGTCACCACTGGCGCCGGACGCATCCGGAACATCAGGAAAACGCCCAACACCAACCCCGCTCCACCGAAGATCGTAAACGCCGCCCGCCACCCGAGTTTTTGCCCGATATAGCCCGCCACGAGGCCGCTCGTCATCATCGCGATGTAGAGCGTCGTCTGATGAAGCGACATCGCCACCGTGCGCGTCTGCTGGTGATACGACGCAATCAAGGGATACGCCGACGGCGTATAAAACGCCTCGCTTCCACCTGTCGCCACGCTGCGCAAGAGAATGAGCCCGATCACGCCACCCGCGAATCCCGTGCAGAGCGTCGCCCCGCTCCAGCAAATCAGCGCGCCGATGATCACCCACTTTCGATTGCACGAATCACCGACGTATCCCGCCACCGGCATCATCGCCGCCATCACCACAAAGAAAATAGTGCCGATCAGGCCGACCTGGCTCTGCGTCAGCTCCAGGTCCTTCATGATGTCCGACAACACCACGCCGAAAATCGCGCGATCCGCCTGGTGCAGGAAAAACACCATGCACAACATCACCAACAGCTCCCACTTGTAGCCGTCCTTCGTCGCGGCGGGGGCGCCGTCCACCATCGTCGTTGCGGTGCTCATCGTTTGAACCACTCCTTTGCTCCTTCCGGACGAATTGCAGTGAGATCGCCGCGATAATGGCGCAGACGATGCGGTTTCGGCGGATGCTTGAGCAGCTCCGCTTCGTTCAACTCGATGCCCAGTCCCGGCCGCGTCGGGATCAGCATGTGCCCGTCCTCCACGCGAATCTCCTCGTCGCTGATGTCTCTGCGCCAGGGCACGTCGTTGATCATCGTTTCCAGCAGGAAGAAATTCGGCGTGCTCGCCGCGACGTGCAGCGTCGCAATATTCGTGATCGGCCCCATCGGATTGTGCGGACAAAAGCCGATCCCTGCCGCATCCGCCCAACCTGCCATGAGCCGGCATTCCTTGATGCTCGTCCGGCAGATATCCGGCTGGATGAAATCCGCACAGCCGCGCGTGATGTAGTCGTGCGCCTGATACCGCGTGTAAATCCGTTCACCCGCGGCGATCGGCACCTGCACGCGCCGGCGCAGATGCGCGAGGCCTTCAAACAGCTCCGGGAACAAAGGCTCCTCGAACCACAGGATGTTGAATGGCTGCAGCGCCACCGCCACGCGCACCGCCGTCTCCACGTTGAACCGCCCATGGCCTTCGATCATGAGGTCGATCGAATCGCCCACCGCTTCGCGCACCGCCGCCACGCAACGAATCGCCTCGCGCAATTCCGCGGTCGTGATGTCGCGATACATGCTGCCGAAGGGGTCCCACTTCAGCGCCTTCCAACCAAGCGCCACCGCCTCGCGGGCTTTCGCCGCAAACTCCTCCGGCGTCTTCGCCGGCACAAACCACGCATTCGCATAACAGCGCACGCGATCCCGGCACTGCCCGCCCAACAGCTGCCACACCGGCTGGCCCAGCCATTTCCCTTTGATGTCCCAGCACGCCATCTCGATTCCCGCCAGCGCACTCGTCAGCACCGGCCCCATTCGCCAGAACGAGTCTCGATAGAGATCGTGGGTGAGCGCATCGATGTCCCGCGGATCACGCCCCAGCAACGAGGGCGTCAGATCCTCGATCATCCCCATGATCGCGTTCTCATGCAGTCCGATCGAACACTCGCCATAGCCGTGAACGCCTTCGTCGGTTTCGATTTTGATAAACGCGAAGTTCGTTCGATACGCATCGACGAGCCACTTTTTGATTCCCGTAATTTTCATGAAAGTCTCGTTGTAATGGTTAAGGCGCGACAAAGCGTCCGCCGTTCACCGCGATGTTTTCCCCCGTGATGAAGCTCGCGTTCACCAGGAACAGCACCGCATCCGCCACGTCCTGCGGTTGACCCGGCCGCCCCAGCGGAACGCTCGCCGCGAACTCCGCGAGTTTCTCCGCGGGCCAGCGCGTTTTCATCACTTCCGTCTCGATATAATCGGGCGTCACCGTGTTGGCCGTGATGCCGACGCGCATCCCTCGCCGCGCGAGCGATCGCGTGAGACCAAACATCCCCGCCTTCGCACAGCTATACGCGATCCATTCGTCATCCGGTTTGCCCATCACACCTTGGACCGAGGAGATGTTAATCACCCGCCCAAACCCTTTCTTCTCCATGCCGGGCCACATCGCCATCGCACACAGATAAGCACCCTTCAAATCGACCGCCAAAACGCGATCCCACCATTCGTCCAGCGAAACGCTCGCCGGCCGCGGCGGCTCCACTCGCGCGCAATTCACCAGAATATCCGGCCCGCCCAAACGTTCCGCCGTCGCCGCCATCATCCGCTCGACCGCATCCCGCTGCGAAATATCCGCCACCGCCGCCTGCGCCGTTCCGCCCGCAGCCGCGATTTCCGCGACGACGCGGCTCGCGCGTTCTTCGCTGACGTCGTTGACCGCCACCTTGCAGCCTTGCGCTGCGAGCGCCTTGGCAATCGCGCGCCCGACACCCTGCCCCGCGCCGGTGACCACCGCCACATGTTCGGAAAGTGAATTCATGATGTTGAAATTGCTCCGTTCGCTTTCACGCCCAACTCGGCCAACCGCGCGTTCAACCGCTCGAGCTGATCCGACGAAAGCCGTTCGAAGGGTTCACTCATGTGGTCCGCACAAATGTTCAGCAGCGCCAGCGCCGCTTTGAGCGTCCGAATCGTTCCCGACGTGCCGCGTTCAATCAGGTTATAAATCCCGCGACGCACCTCCGCCGTTTTCTGAAACTCCTCGATCGCCGCCTCGTCGCCGCTTCGCACCGCTTCATAGGCGCCAACGAGCATCCGCGGAAAAACATTTGCACCCGCACACACGCCGCCCGCCGCACCCGCCCGCAAGGCATCGACCAACAGATGTTCGTGTCCGGCAAAGACGGGCCAGTCCGGACGCTCCCGCGCGATTTCCACCAGCTCCACCACGCTGTCCTTGTTTCCGGAACTGTCCTTCAATCCCGCAATCCGCTCGATTTCCATCAGGCGCCGCACCGTCTCCGGCAAAATGCCGACCTTCGTCAGCGCCGGCATGTTGTAAACGAACAGCGGCAATGGGGACTGCTCCGCCAGCGAACGATAATAAGTCACCACGTCGTGCTGATCCAAAGGTAGGTAAAACGGCGGCGCCGCCACCACCGCATCCGCGCCCGCCTCCGCCGCTTCGCGCGTGCTCGCGACCGCCTCCGCCATCGCACAATCCGTCACCCCCACCAGCACCGGCACACGGCCTTTCACGGTGCGGCACGCCTGCACCACGACCTCCCGCCGCAACCGCCGGCTCAGACACGGTCCTTCTCCGGTCGTCCCAAGCACAAACACGCCCGTCACCCCGCCGCCAATCACATGCTCGATCAACCGATCGAATCCCGCCGTATCCAAGGTATCACGACCGCTCAGCGGCGTGACGAGAGGCGGCACGATTCCATGCCACTTGCTGCGCGCCCCGTCCGATGCGGCTCGCGTTTGTTCCGATGCGCTCATGGCCGCGCCCCAACGTTTTCCGCCGGTTTCGAAACGACTCCGCTTCCGCGAATCCACTCCGCCGCCAGTTCCTCCACCGTCGTAACCTTCAGCGGAACCGACGAAAACTTCGTCAGCGCATACTTCGTGTAGGGCGAAAACGTCAGCAGCGTATCGCTCGCATCATTACGACGTTCAGCCACGTAGTTCGCCAGTTTCTCGACGATCTTGGGATAGAGACGATCCATCACCACCGCGCCTTCGCCGGCGGAATAGGATTCTTCCTGATTTGTCCCGAACGGAATCGTGTCGATGCCCAACCCCGCCGGCAGGTCTCCACCATTCGGCTTCCCCTGGTAGTTGCGCAGATAATCGCTCGCCAGCGGATAGACCGCCACGCGCGAGCTCCACGAACCGGTGACACGCTTCTCCTCGATCAGCCGTGCAATGAACTCCGACGAATGCAGCACTTCGACATCTCCCGGCAGCGGCGTTCCGAGCTCCACATAATCACGCACAAAGGCGTCGTAGGCGGCCGGACAGGACGTCACGAGCGTCTTCGCCCCCGACGCTTTCACCGCTTTCGCCACTTCGCCCGCGAGCAGCCGAGCGTCGTTGGAAAACCCGAGCACATTCGCCGCCTTCCCGGAATCGGAGCCCGTGATGACGGTCCACTGCACTCCCGCCGCCTTGAAAATCTCCTCCATCGCTTTCGCGATCTCCGGCTGATGCCGGGCCGTGTAGGGATCGACGAAATACGCAATTGGACCACGGCCCTCTCCCGAGATAACGCTGCGCTCGGCGGCGAGTTCGCGCACGAGATCGACCACCGCCTGCGGCGCCTGGCCGAGCTCCACCAAATGCCGCCGCGCCGCGAGAATCAGTCCCGGCTCATCGAAATGGCTCACGCAGTGCGTCCGACACGCACCGCTCAGATCGCCGCGATAAAACGTGTCGGCATAATCCGGATCACGCCAAAGTTCGGGAAACGCCGACGCCCGATCGAAGAGCAACGCGCGACCTCGCGGCGTATCCGCCTCCCGATACGTCACGTTGCCGATCGGCGCCAGGTGGCGGCACATAAAACAAAACCGGCACGCGAAGGCGGTGGATTGCTGTGTCTTGATCATGACGAAAAGCCCTTAAAACCCATCTTGCCCGGGTTCATGATATTGTTCGGGTCGAACGATTTCTTGATGCTCTCCAAGACCGGGAAGGCCGGGCCGTAGAGTTCCTTCATCAAACGTCCCAGCTTCAATCCGATGCCATGGTGCTCGTTCAGCACGCCGCCTTCCTTCATCGCCGCGCGAATCGCGTGATTCCAAATGCGGTTGTAATAGAGCGTCGCCTCCTCCGGATCCTCCGGCGGATTCTCCACGATGAAACGCGCGTAGAGCATGCAGCCCCACTCATACCAGTGCGAGAAATGCCCGATGTAGGACGCTTCGGGGAAATTTTCCTCCACCGCCTTCTTCATCGCCCAATAAACTTTTTCGATGTTCGCGAAGGTCGCCACCGTATCGAGCGTCCCGAACGCCTGCGGCAGATGGAACATGTAGGGCGGATAAAAGAATTTGTAACGATGATCCCACCACATCTGCCCCAGCTTCTCGCCCAGATCCTCGGGGTTGTGCCGCCCGCAAATCGCCTTCGCCTGGTTCAGCTCGTATTCCACCATTTCGGCCGCGCCATCGAATCCAAAAACCAGATACGCGCCCTGCCGGTCGATGCCTAGCACCCGCTTGATCAAACGCGCTGTCTCCGCCTCGTCGTAGAGCCGAATCACGCACGGACGCAGCCGCTGGCGCATGATCTCCGCGCCCGCGTTCATCGCTTCCGCCAGTGTCTTGAAGAGAAACGCATGAAACTTCCGCACTTCCGGCAGCGGATGAATCTTCAAGGTCACTTTCGTGATCACCCCCAGCGTGCCTTCGCTACCGAGGAACAATTGGGTCAGATCCGGACCCGACGCATGACGCGGAACCGGCAGCGTGTTGATCACTTCTCCCGTCGGCGTGACGACCTCGAGCGACATCACCATGTCCTCCATCTTGCCATACTTCGTGGAAAGCACGCCCGTGCCACGATGCGCCAGGAGTCCACCGATGGTCGCGCAGTTGATCGAGCCCGGCTGGTTCATCGTCGAATAGCCTTTCTTCTCCAAGGCCCACTCGAGGTGTTGCGCGATGATGCCCGTCTCGCAGGTGACCGTCAGCGATTCCGTGTCGATCTCGAGCACGCGGTTCATGCGCTTCATGTCGAGCGCGATGCCGCGATACATCGGGAGCGCACCGCCCTGCGAACCCGAGCCTCCGCCCCACGGCGTCACCGGGATCTTGTAATGATTCGCCACGCGCAACACGCGCGCGACTTCGTCCGCCGAACCCGCATGCACCACGAAATCCGGCTGCGGATTGGATCCGCGGCGATCGTGCCACATCTCGGGAATCCAATAAAAATCGATCGAGTGACCCAAACGATCTGCCGTGTTGGACGACACGTTTTCCGGTCCGCCGATGTCGCACAATTCACTGCGAATCATCGCCAGAACGTAGTTGGAAGTCAGCGCGCCCCGCGTGAGCGGCACTGACGCCGAAGGAGGAGAATCGGACATAAAGGTTTCTTGAACTTTAAAGAATCGGTTCGTGATACACCTCGGCGAGGACGTCATGGATTCGTCGATACCGGGCAAAAAGGCGTTCGTAACTCTCGGCGGCCGCCGCGGCGGGCGTGAGTTGCGAAACGTTGTGCGCGCATTTCTTCACCGCGTCGCGTTCGTCGCGGAAGATGCCCACGCCAACGCCCGCCAGCATCGCCGCACCGCACGACGCATCGGAAAACGCCGGCAACGTCAGCGGCACATTCATCACGTCGCACACGATCTGAGCCCAGAGCGGATCCTTCGCGCCGCCGCCAATCAGGCGGATCTCACGCACGGGCAGATTCAGTTGATCGATGACGCGTCGACAGTCGCGCAGGGAAAACGCCACGCCTTCCATCACCGCACGGATGAAGTCGCCGCGTTCATGCTGCGCCGTGATCCCCGTGAAACTCGCGCGCAGCTGCGGATCCCAATACGGCGACCGCTCGCCTTGCAGATATGGGTGAAAGAAAAGTCCGCGCGCCCCAATCGGCGATTTCGCGGCCGCCTCTCCCATCAGCGAATAGGCGCTCCCACCCGCGCGCGCCGCCGCATCGAGTTCGCTCGCGCAAAACCGGTCGCGAAACCAACGCATCGAAACCGCCGCCGAATTCGTCGCCGTCGCAGTATACCACATGCCCGGCACAACTTGAGAATACGTCAATGTCTGCGCATGCGGTCGTGGCGCATCGGTCATCACGTTGACGTTGCCCGCCGTCGCGAGCTTCACGATGCACTGCCCCGCCTCCACCGCTCCCGCCGCATAAGCTTCCAACGCCGTATCCGAACTGCCGCAGATCACCGGCGTCCCTTCGAGCAAACCGGTTTCCTTCGCCGCGCGAGCCGTCACCCGTCCCGCCACCGCCGAGGGTTTCACGATCGCCGGCAGCGTTGTGATCTTCAGGCCGGCCAGTTCGCAAAGCTCTTCCGACCACCGCCCGCGCGTAACGTCGTAGAGCAGCGTTCCCTGCGCATCCACATGGTCCGTGCAAAGCTCCTCCGTCAGCAGATAGCGCACATAGTCTTTCACGAACAGCACGTGCCGCGTCGCCGGCAAAATCTCCCGTTCGTGCTCATGAAGCCAGCGCAACTGCGGCAACGTCCACGTCGGCGTCGCCCGGTGATGCGTGAGACGAAAGATCTGCTCGCCGTGATTCGCGCCGAGCCACTCAGACTCCGGCGCACTGCGCTGATCCGTCCACATGATCACCCGGCGCAACGGCTTCATCGCGCCATCCAGCAGCACGGCGTTGTGCGTTGAACCATCGATCGCCAATGCCGCAATGCGGTCCGGCGTAATCGCGGTCTTCGTCCATACCATTTTCAGACACTCGACCATCGCCGGATACCAATCCGCCGCGTCCTGCTCCGCCCAGCCGGCCCGCGGGTGCTGCGTTGGATACTCTTTCGAAAACGAAGCGACGACTTCGCCACGCGGCGTAATGAGACTGAGCTTGCAACCGCCGGTCCCGAAATCGATCCCGAGGAGAAGCTCTTCGCGCTGCGTTGCAGGGTTCATCGTCACACGCCTCCGGCTTACTTGATCCAGCTATGCTGCGGATCCTTGTGATTGATGAAGCCGCGCTGCACGCCGGTCATGATCCAGAGAAAATACATCGAATAACCCGGCGCGTTGACCACCGGATGATAGCCGCGCGGGATCGCGATCGTATCGTTGTGGCGGACCGTGTAAGCGACATCCACGTCGCGCGCGTCGGTATAGATACTTTGGATACCAAAACCCTGCGACGGATTGAACCGGAAGAAATAGATTTCCTCCATGTCCAGCTCGTGCGGGGGATTGTCGAACTCGTGCCGATGCGGCGGAAAACTGCCCCAGTTGCCCGGCGGCACGATCGCCTCGCCGAGAAAGAAGTGCTCCGCGGGCACATTCTCATCGAGAATGATCGTCGCCTGGCGCGAGAAGTTGTCGCGCCCGAGCGCGACCGACTTCACCCGATCCGGCCCGATCAGAATCGGTTTCCCTTTCCGCTGCGACGGCGACTCTGCCACCGCGATTTCAACCTCGGTCAACGCCTCGATCTCGAACGGCGTATCCGCCGGAACATACACCGTGTATGGCAGACCGGCGAAAACGTTGGCGCGTTCGCCGATGCCGACGAACTCCTCGCCGCCGTCGATTCGCACCGTGCAGCGTCCGCCCAACACCACGAGCACAAACTCGCGTCCGGGCTGCGCCACGCGGTGACGCTGACCGGTCGACAGCACGAGCAGGCCGAAGCCGGTCAGAGCCATTTCGCGATCGCCGAGTTCGAGGATCCGATTGAAGCCGGGTGCCGGCGTGCAGGGGAGACGATGATTCATGACGTTGACTCCAGCGGTTGGATCATTCGACGCGATCGAGCACGACGACGGTTCCATCGAGGCTCTGTGACGGGAACTTGAAGTGCAGTCCGTGACCGCCCAGCCACGCGCCGCTCACGCGTTCGCCTTGTTCGAGCATTTTCTTCGGATGCAAAACCGACATGCGATACTGCGCTTTCGCATCCAGGCCGCGCAGATGAATCGGTTGGGAGAAGATCGAATACAGCTCGCGCGAACGCTGCATGACGAACAGCACGACTTGCTTCTCGTCGCGGGAAACGAATTGGAACGCCACCAAGCCCGGATCCTCCGGATCGGTGAGACGGAATAGCGTGCCATTCTGCACCGTCGGTCGGATCGTCTTATAGAACGCCACCAGCTCCTTCACCCGCGCGAGCTCCTCGTCGGTCAGCTTGTTGAAATCGAGGCTGAGCCCGAGCGATTCGGTCATCGCGACAACAAAACGAAAGTCGATCGACGTGTCCGGCCGCAGATTGACGTAGCCCGTTGAACTCGCCGGCGGCGGCACGCGGCCCATCAACACGCGCGGCGCGTAAGCGAAACTGAATCCCTGCTGAATGCCAATGCGGTCGAGCGAGTCAGTGTTGTCCGACGTCCAGAACTGATCCACGCGCTTGAGAATCCCGAGATCGATGCGTGAACCGCCGCCCGCGCAGGATTCGAATTCCACGCCCGGATGCCGGGCACGAACTTCATCGATGATCCGGTAGAGATTACGCGTGTATTTAACCCAAACCTGCTGCTGCTGTTCGGGCGGAAGACCGAGCCAACCCGGCGCGCCGACGAGGAAGTTCATGTCCCACTTGAACAACTTCACGCCGCAATCCGTCACCAGATCGCTCATCTTCTGGATGAGATAATCGGCGACGTCGTCGCGCCCGAGATTCAGCGGAAGCCGCAATCCCGGCCCGTGCGAAACGAGATCGCGTCCTTCGAAGTTGAGCACCCAATCCGGATGCGCGCGGTAAAGATTGCTGTTCGGATTGATCACCTCGGGTTCGATCCAGAGACCGAAGTCCATGCCGAGGCTGCGCACGTAATCCGCGAGCGGCCGCAGCCCGTTTGGAAATTTCACGCGGTCCACTTCCCAATCGCCGAGCCCGGCATTCACGTCGCCGTTCGTGCTATACCAACCCGCGTCGACGAGAAACAACTCCACGCCTGCATCCGCCGCTTCCTTCGCGAGGGCCATCTGGTTCGCCTCGTTCACTTCGCGTCCATAAATCTGATACGAATTGAACCAGACCGGACGGACACGCGCCTCGAGACCATTGGGCACGATTTCCTTAAGCTGAAATTCATGCAGTTGCCGCGACGCGCCGCCGAAACCGTCCTCCGTGTATCCGCCGTAGAAGGACGGCGCTTCGAGGCTCTCACCCGGCTGCAGCACATAAGAGAAATCAAAAGGATGCATCCCGCCCGTCACGCGCACCTGCGCAAGCGGCGTCCGCTCGATGGCAAGCCGCCAATTTCCGCTCCATGCAAGAGCGCCGAACCAGACTTTTCCATTTTCCTCCGTCGCTTCGCCGCCCGCGTCGATCGCGAACCAGGGATTCGATTCGAATCCTGTCCGGCCCGAACGGCTCTGCAGCTCCTTCGTGCCGGGTTGAATCATCTCGCGATAAACGTGCGCCTCGCCCGCCCAGTGGCCGGCGAGATACGTCAGGCGGTAATCGAGATCCGGCGGCATGTTCCACACGCCCGATTGGAAACTCTCCACCGTGATCGGCGCCTTCGTGCGGTTCGTGATCGTGGCCTGCTTCTCGATGATCCCGACGTCGGGGTAAACGCGATAGCTGATCGTCACGAAGATGTCATGATTGCGATCCTTCAACTGAATCGAGAGTGCGTTATCGCTAATCTCGTCCGAAACATACTGCAGGATCAAATCGCGCACCCCATTGGCCGACGTGACTTTCAGGCAAGGCTCTTCGAGAAGCCGCCCCTGCCAGCCGGGGAATTCCTCGTTTCGAATGCCCTGATAACCGCGCGACGATTGGTTCCACGCGAATGCGAGCGGGAACGTTTGCGGCGTGAGGCTCGTGACCTCGGGAAGCAGCCCGCCCCAGTAGATATGCTGCACGCCGTTGTCCTTGTTCAGTCCGAGAATGTAGGTGTTGGACTTCGTGGAAAGCGCCCAGCCTTTCAGCGCCGGCACGCGTTCGATCGCCGCCGCGCGAACGTCGCTCACACCGGCACAGACGAACAGCAGCAACAAGGCGGGGAGCACGGCAAGGAGGGGGAAACGATGTATCTGTTTCATAATTACGTTTTGGGTGTTCTCGGTCTGACCGGCTTCTTTGTCCTGAACTACGCTGCCGCCAATTCGATCGAGACCTTCCAGGTCTTTTTTGAATTTGGAGCGATCGATCCGGCGGTGCCGTCTGCTACGGCATCGCTCAACGCTTCGTGCGGTGACGTGGTGGGTTCGAGCGCGGCATGCCAAAACCCGTTTCTTCCACCGGAGCAGATGTAGATCCCGAGCCAGGGGTGCTCCGCCACGTCCCAGCGGAAGATCAATTTCTCCCCCGTCGCACCATGGACGAGCGTCGCGACTCCGCCCGTCTCCGGCCCGGCAAAAACTTTCGCATAACCCGCTGTATCCGAACCGAAGATACCTCGATCCAGAATCACGCCCGCCGACGCGGCGGGCCAAGAGACGCACGTGCCCTTCGGAATCGCGGCAGAATGAAAAGCGGAGACGCGCACCTCTTTCACCGCGGACGAAAGTTCGATCCGATCGCCGGCTTCCCAGCGGAGCAATGGATGCAAGGCCCAGAGATAAGACCGGGCCTCGCTGCCCCGATTTTCTAACTCATACTCCACAAGAACCCCGTCGTCGTTCACGAACGCGCGCCGCTTCAACCGGCCATCGAACGTCGTCAGCGCGATCTCCGCATCGATCGAACCGGCGGCCTCCGCCGGCTGTTGTTCGGCGATTTTCCACTCGCGCGTCCACACTTCACCATGCGCCGGATAGTCCGCGCCGTTGAGCGTGCACGCGGCGATGGTGGGAAAACATTCGTCGACTGCGATCATGGGGCGCGGCGGGACATTGCCGTCATGCGCGCGCCAGTAGTCGAGTGGCGTCTGCTGCGGCGACCAGAGCCACTCCCGGCCCGTGGCGAGATTCGCCAGGCTGAGGATGCGCGCTCCCGTCGGAACAACGGAGAGCGAGCATCGTGACGAGCGCAACGTGTGAACCCGACGGCGCGGCATGGTCAGGTTGGATTTCAACGAAGCACCGGTTGACTACAGTTAAGGTGAGCCAACTTAGAACCTGTAGCTGACCGAAACGCGGAGGTTCGTCGGCGTGCCGATGAACACGCCACTACGATTGAACGCGCTCTGATAATATTCCTCGTTCAGCACATTGTTGATCGTCGCCTGCACGGAATACTGGCCGCGCGTGTAGTAGAGGGACGCGTTCACCAAGGTTCTTTCCGGCAGATAGAAGCTCGGCTGAATCGGAACCTGCTGATTCGTGTAGTTGGAGGCCTGGATGCCAGGACGCTTGCCCAGATAATCCACGCCCACGCCGAACCCGAATCCCTTCAAAGCGCCGTCCTTGAAATCGTAGCGCGTGAAGAGGCCAGCCGCGCGATCACTCGACGCGAGCAACGGCACGCCATTGTCCTGCCGCGCTTTCTGGATGAACACACTGCCGACGACCGTCCAGTTGTTCGTCAGCGCCAGACCCAAGCTCGCCTCGGTGCCGCGGTTCTTGATGTTGCCATAGAGCGCAGGAAGACGCGGAACCGGCGGCGGCGAGGTGAAGTTCCCCGGATTGCCGAGGTTGAACTGCGTCTGCTCCAGTTCGTAATAAGCGACGGTCAGCGAGACGCGCTTGTCGGCCGTCGAAAGCTTCACACCGATCTCATCCTGCACGCCTTCCGAGAATAGCGGCGCCGTGCCGGCCGACACACCGCTGGTGTCCGTCGTCAACGAGGCATTCGTGGAATGGCCATAATACACCGCGATATCCGGCGTGATTTTATACACCGCGCCATAGCTGAACGAATCGTGATTCTTCGTGGGGATCCCGCTCACGCCGCCGGTCAACTTGTTCCTCGACTCGCGGCTCGCCCAAACACTCGAGATGCCGCCCGTCAGCAGCAGCCGGTCGTCCAAGAGTCCCAGCTGCTCGCGCAAATAGACCTGCCGCTCATATGTCTGTCCCGCCTGATGCTGCGTGATCGCACTAAACGTGATCGGAACGTTTTGAAACTCCTCGGTTTTCGTTACGTCCACTTGGCCACGGCTCGCCGTGCGCACCGTGCTGTTGCCCGTAAGCGAACCGGCATAGGCAAAACCCGCCGTGGTGGTCGAACGCACATTCTCGAAGTCGTATTTGAAAACGTAGTCGTTCTGGAAATTCACGAAGTGATAGTTCGCATCGGCATCGCCCGCGGACGACAGCCCGATCGGGCTCACCGGAATCGTGGAGCCGATATAATTGCCCGTCGCGGGGTCGACCCGGCCGTTGCCGGCGCCGATGTTGATGTTCGTGCCGAGCGCGTAGGTGTTGAGATTCATGAAGCGACCAGCGAAACGCACCGAGATGTTGTCGTTGATGCTGGTCGTGAGAAAGGCGCTGACTTCCTGACGAACGTCCGAACGCAGTTCGCCTGCTCCGCGCGGATTCGAATCGCGCTCGACGCCGCGAAACGTGATCAGCTCGTCATTGGTGCCGACCGAAGGATCGACCGGAATGCCACCGTAAGCCTGCACGCGATAATCGCCGAAGAAGGATTTCACGACGAGGCGCGTCTTCGAATTGATCTGCCACAACACGCTCGGCGCCACCATCCACATCTGTTTGAACGACGCATCCCACCAGCCCTCGCTGTCCTGGAAACCGGCGACGATGCGCGTCGCCACTTTGCCGGGAATGGCGACCGTGTTGTAGTCGATCATCGCCTGGTTGGTGTCGAACAAGCCGGCTTGCACTTTGAGTTCACCGCGCGTCCGGAAATCGGGACTTTTGGTGATCGTGTTGACCGTGCCACCCGGAGTGCCTTGCGGCTGCAGGATCGCGTCAGGACCTTTCATGACCTCTAGCCGCTGCACATAGGCCGGGTAAATATTCATCTGGCCTTGGTTCGTGCGAAACCCGTCGATGATCGTGAAATCGCTGCGGAATCCGCGGATCACCACGCGCTCGAGCCCGTTCGGCGTGATGCTCTCCACCACACCGGACGCATACTTCAACGCATCCGCCAGACGCTCGGCGCCGACGTCGTCGAGAAGCTCCGACGTCACCACCGAGATGCTTCCGGGCGTATCAAGAATGCCGGCAGCCACCCGACCTCCGGACGCAATTTCATCGGCCTGATAACGAGAAGTCTGCTGACCGGTCACTTCGAAGGGGCTCAGGACAACCGGCGCGTCATTCGAAACATCGTCGCTTGCCGCAGTTTGGGCGCGAATGGCCAGGTTGCCGGCGGTCGCGAAGATTAGGCCGGCGACAAGAGCGATGACGCGTTGCTGCGATCCTCTCGGCCGGGCGTGTGGTATGGGAACGTTCATGGGGTGTAGTGGAAAACGAGCAGCGCCAGTAGCAGGGCCGCACATTCGTAGGGTTAGTATGATCGACCGCGTGACTCCCGGCCGATGTATTTTGATACGTGGTTGAGCTAATTTGATCCGTCAACTTCAAAAGATGTCGAATTCTTCTCAGCGACATCTCGGCCAGCATGCACGACCTCGGTCACCTGAAACCATTTAAACGCCTGTTATTCAGAGGCGAAGATCTCCAAAATCGAAGCACGACCCTAGGACCGACTTTTGTCTTGCGATTGCATTCACTCAACAGATGATCGAATGTTCTCATCCGTTGATCGCTGCGCCCGTCCCACCTTTTCGTTCTCCATCCCTGACCGAACGTCCCTCCCATGAAAAAGATCCGCACTCTCGCGATGATCGATTACGTCCGTGAACGTAAATACTGCTCCACCAGCGAGCTTCAGCGCGCGTTTGATGTTTCTCCCGCCACGATTCAACGGGACATCGCCGAGATCATCCGCAGCAAACAGCTGCGCAAAGTCCACGGTGGCGTAGCCGCGATCGAAACCTCCGCCAACTCCTCGTCCGCTTCGGCCGCCGACGAGCGTTTCGGCGATCGCGTGATGATCCACCCGGACGAGAAGCGCACGATCGCCAAACTCGCAATCCCCCTGATCTCCGAGGGCGATGTGCTTTTCCTCGATTCCTCCACGACGGCTCTCTTCCTCGCCCGCGAGCTTCGCACGACGTCATTCAAGAACATCACGATCATCACCAATTCCGCCTCGCTCGCGGAAGAGTTTCGCTCCGCCACCCTGCCCTACTCGCTGATCTGCCTCGGCGGCACCTACGACGCGCATCTCAACGCCTACCTCGGCAAGGCCACGCTCGAGTGGCTGAAACGTTACACACTCGACAAGGCCTTCATCTCAGCCGCCGGCATCACGTCCCGCGGGCTGTTCACCCATCACGAAGCCCTCGCCGAATTTCTGGAAAACGTGATGCGCGGCGCGAAGATCAGCCACGCCCTGGTCGACAGCAGCAAATTCAACAAAAACGCCGTCTTCGGGATTTGCTCGCTCGCCGAGGTCCCGTCCCTCGTCACCGACGCGCCCCCGCCGTCCGACATTGCCCAAGGCGTGGGCCGCGTCATCCAGCCTTCCCACAGCAGTGACGCATAACACGCACGTCCGTGATCCCGACGTCATTGTGGTCGGCAGCGGCATCATGTCCGCCAACCTCGCCGCCCTGCTGAAACGCCTCGAGCCGCAGCTCTCGATTCAAGTTTACGAGGTCACGGCCGAGCTCGCCCAAGAAGCCTCCAACGGCTGGAACAACGCCGGCACCGGTCACGCCGGTATCTGCGAACTCAGCTACACGCCGCACCGCGAGCCCGACGGCAGCGTCAACGTCGCAAAACTCATCGAGATCTTCGAGCAATTCGAGTTTTCCAAACAGTTCTGGGCCCACGCCGTCACGCACGGCATGATCGCACGCCCCGGCGAGTGCATCAGCCCCGTGCCCCACCTCAGCTTCGTCCACGGCGAAGACCAAGTCGATTTCCTCCAGCGCCGTCACGCCGCGATGGCCGCGCATCACTTCTTCGCAGGAATCGAATACTCCACCGATCGCAACATGATCGGTTCGTGGGCGCCGCTGCTCACCGAGGGTCGCGACCCCGCTGTTCCGATCGCCGCCACGCGACTGACGCGCGGCACCGACGTCAACTTCGGCAACATCGCGCGCCAACTCTTCGGCTGGCTCGCACAACAGGATAGCTGCGGTATCGCCGCCCACCATCGCGTCGTCGATCTCGAAAAAAACGCGAATGGCTGGGACGTCACCGTTCGCGATCTGGCCACCGGGAATCTCCGCCGCAATCGCGCGAAGTTTGTTTTCATCGGCGCCGGCGGAGGAAGTTTGCCGCTCTTGCAACGTTCCGGAATCCCCGAAGCCAAGGGGCTCGGCGGTTTCCCCATCGGGGGACAATGGCTCATCTGCGAAAACCCCGCCGTCGTCGCGAAGCATCAAGCGAAAGTTTACGGCCAAGCCCTCGACGCCGCGCCTACAATGGCCGTGCCGCACCTCGACACCCGCGTGCTCGATGGCGAAACGAAACTTCTCTTCGGGCCCTTCGCCGCGTGGACCACGAAGTTTCTCCACAAAAAAGGCAGTGTCCTCGACCTCCCTCGCTCCGTTCGCTCCGACAATCTCGCGACGCTGATCAACATCGGCGTCTCCAACCTTCCCCTCGTCAAATACCTCGTCCAACAAGGCACGCAGAGCATGGAAGACCGGCTCGAAGTGCTCCGCATCTTCTATCCCGCCGCGAATAGCGCGGACTGGAAACTCATCGACGCGGGCATTCGCGTGCAGGCGATCAAGAAAACGGACGGCAAAGCCGGCATCGTCCACTTCGGCACCGAAGTGCTCACCGATTCCGATCGCTCGCTCTCCGGGCTGCTCGGCGCGTCGCCCGGCGCGTCGGTATCCGTGCATATCGTAGTCGAAGTCATCAAACGCTGCTTCCCCAATCTGCTCGACACGCCCGGCGGCCGCGCCCGGATGAAAACGATGATCCCGAACTGGGATGAAGATCTCAAAGCCCCCTCCGCCGCCGGCCGCTTCCGCGAACTCAGCGCCCACGCCGAATCGATCCTGCAACTCCGTTGTGATCGTTAGCGGGCCCAGCGCACAAGCGCGTGGATCGTGGCGCACCGTGCGCATCAACGGCCCCAGTTGCGCTTAAAAAGCTCCGGCCCAAATTGCCGGCACGTGCCGCCGCGCGACCTTGCCACGCATGGGCTCGGGGCCAAAGCGGAGAACGCATAGAAGTCCCAGTGTTGTATATTCAAATAAAAAAAGCGCCAAACCTTTCGGTTTGGCGCCAAACAAACCCCTTTATCAGAACCTTATACTATTCGTAACCGCCCACGTCATCCCTTCCTGTATACGAGAAAGGGCAGGTGCCCCATTGGGTTGATACGATATCGGAACGAGATGATCGCTTTCGCCAATGTTTCGAACATTTAACTGTAGGCGCCAATCATACTTGCCGAGGATCCGTCGCCCGTAGCCGACCCAGGCATCGAAGTGATCTTCGGACGGACCGTAGATGGGCTGGCTGACGTCGAGCGCCCCCTCGTCTTCATCATAGCCATAGCGCATGATATGCTTGTCCTCCCAGCGATAAGCACCGCCGATGAAAAAGCCCCTGAGCGGTCCTTCGGAGAAATCATAGCTAGACACGAGGTTCACGCGCCAAGGTGAAATCTCCGACGCCGATTGTCCGATCTGGGAGAGCAGAATCTGATAACGGGTCACGACCTCGTTGTCCCAGACTAGCCGCAGCGGGTCGTTACCTCCCCAAAGTCGGATGCTACCTGCGTCCCCCGCCATGAACTCGGTCATCGCATCCATGTAGGTAGCGATAGTCGGACTCACGGAGCTGATCGTGGCACGTGTCTTTGTGACGTTGGCCGTGACATTCCAGCCCTTGAGTGGCTGAGCGTAGAGTTCGAATTCAACGCCCTTGGAAGTGGTGTCACCTGCCGCGACCCGGTTAATCGACGAGCCAGGCTGCGGGTCACCGCGTCCCTGCGCCCACTTCGGCCACGCGCCCTCGAAATCACCAGCCTGCACCTTGGCGACATCGATTTCCGCGAGTTCACGACCATACGAGTTAAAGAACTCCTGGGTGAGAGGAATCTGACGCCAAGCTTGAAGGATGTTCCTCATATTCTGCGCCGAGGCAGAGTTGTCCCACGCGGGCGTGCCGGGGCCTGATGTGATATTCTCGTCCTTGGCCGGATAGTCCCACATCCAGCTCATTCCACCGTTTGCACCGCGCATACCGGCCTGCAAGTTGGCTGCGTGCGCAATACCCCACGCAGGCACTGCCCAATGGAGGAAGTTAAAGCCCGTGTCGCCCGGCATCGTGGCGTTGGAGACCTTCGTCTCATACCACGTCACCTTAAGACTCACCTTATCCTCAAGGGTCGAGATGACAAATCCGTGCTCTTTGGTTGTGCCGTTCGGATTCTCGATCTTTTGCCCGAAGACATCCTCGCGCGCCACGTCTGCCTTGAAGTTCTCGGAACGATTCACAAACACGTCGATACCCGTGCGACCGGGCAGGCGATCGCGGAATCGATAGGGCAACTTCAACACGCCACCCCAGCTCTTGCTTTCACCCGCGACCATCGAGTCTTCCTTGGGATCATAGTCGTAGTCTAAGTTAGCGATCCCGGTCACACTGTCGATCGATGCGTCGCCCTTTCGGCCAGACACCTCGTCCCTGCGCCAGCCGAAGACGGGAACAAAGTTACCGTCAAAGAAGAAACCCTGCCAAGTAATTCCGCGGGACTTTACCTGGCGCTCCGTGCGAGCGGACGATGTGTAAAGGCCGTCCTTCCCATCCCGATCGGCATTGCGGAAGCCCACAACAGTGTCCGTCCATCCGAAATAATTAGCGGGGTTCTCGGACTGCGTAGAATCCACCACATTACCATTCACATCTGTGAACGTGTAAGGATCAGCCGGATTCACGTAATTATAGGAACCCGGAACTAGCGACCGGGCCCAGCGATTGTCGAATCGACGCACGGTCGCCTGAACAGGCGAGGTGATACGGGACCGAATGCGATCTATATTGGCACCGCTTGCACTCGCCGCGTTCGCGAGGCTATCACCAAGATACACCTGCCAGTTGTAGGCCAGATTGTGACTGGCCAAGCTGACGGACTCACCTGTTTCCGACGCAAACCGGGTATCAGCCGCGTCCTGAACCCAGTTCCGGCTGAAGGTTCGAGCCTTGTCTTCGGACAGCAGACCTGTGAAGCGATGGAAGCCAAGAATGCGTGCGAGACGGGAATCCTTGTGCAGGAAGTCCTTCGCGCGAAGCTCGCCAAACGCCGTGAACCGAACGCTGTCGCGGTCGATGTCATTCATTACATTCCCGTCCTCCGTCGCCCCCGCAACATACGGACGCCCCACGTTTGGGTTGGGTGTGCCATCGGCATAGTGTGAGTTAATATCCACACTCAATGTGTAGTTACCGCCGGCAAGGATGTTCTGCTGACCTTCATGATAGCGCTGCAGGTCGTAGACCGCCTCGAAGCCAAGGCGCGCATCAAAGAAGGTCTGCGCCACTACCACATTGGCCGCATCCCACTCCTGCCACTCGTGCTTATTATCACCATCGATAAGGTTATTATAAAATCCAAAGATTGTCGGATCTGCAAGAGATGTATCGCTGTAATAACGGCCGCCAGGTATATACCCTGGAGTGCCGGGCTGAAGCCCTCCCGCGACCGAGGCATAATCATCGAATGAAGTGATTTGCCAGGGACGAACGAACGGTTGACCCCCGATAGTAGAATCAATCGCGCCGGCTGGGAACGCTGGATCGGTGCCCCCGGCTATACCATTTCGGATGCTTACCATGGGCGAAACATAACGCGCAGGCTGGCCCGAGCGCGTGTCTTCATAGTAGCCCACCGTATTTTGCCAAAACTGGCGTCCAGGAACGGCGCGGGCCCAGAAGTTGTTCGTGTCAGCAGCGAGCGAACGATTGAAAGGTTGGAACGTGCGCTTGTTAAGTCCGTAGGGATTGCCGTATGGATCGGTGGTGTAAAACCATGGCGAGATCGCGTCCACCGGGGGCAACATGCGCGGGCGGTTTGCATTGATATCACCGCTCTCGTAGTTCGCCCGAATATCTGTGGTGTTGCTCGCACCGAAAATTTTAGGAGACCACCGGATCGCCGAATAGTAACGCCGGTCATCCTCGAACGCTGGCTCCTGTTGGTATTTATTGCGCTCATCCAGAATAGAGATCCGAATGGCCAGTTCCTTGGGAACGACCACGTGGTTCAGGCTCAGCGCATTGCGCATCGAGCCGTGTTCATCCACGCGGGTCTCGAGGGAGCGATCATTCTTGAAGGCGGCAGTCATGAGGCTGGCATTGATAATACCTGCCGGGCTGCCGACGCCGAAGAGAATGGAATTGGGTCCCCGTTGCAGATCGACCCGATCCACCACATATCCGTCCCACGGAATATCAGAGAGAAAGAAGTCCCGTGTGTTGTCTGCCGCGTCCAGGCCGCGCACGCGAGTGTTATGATTGGGACGAAGGAGAATTCCGGTCTCGCTATATTGACCACTGCTCGCCGTCACCCCGCCGAAGTTACCGTAAACTCCGCCGACCTCCGTTCCCGTCGTATATTGGAGCAAACTCTCATTGCTCGTGGCGCCGATATCCTGGATGAATTTCTTCGTCACGACGGAGATCGAAGACGCCACGTCGGACAGGTTGGTACGTACGCGCGTGCCCGCCAAAGTGGTGTTGGCTTGGTATCGAGATTGATCTTCACTGGCATCAACCGTGAACGGGGAGAGGAGGATTATCTCATCTTCTCCCGAGGGAGTTTCTTCAACCGGTGCTACAGCCTGCGCAGGCATCTGCGGTGCGGCCATCGCCAGCAGCACAGAAAGCGTCAAGCCAGCCGTGATAAGTTTATTACTCATGGTGTCGGTGTTCGGTTTGCTTCGGGGTTCGTACTATGGGTAGTCCGCCCCCCACTTAGGCATATTCAGGGACTGCCTCTTCGCAGTGCGTCCGGCCTCCATCCGACCGTCTCGCCTCCTCACCGACTGCGATGTAGGGGGTTACCAGACGCCGCATGCTGAAAGGCAAGGCGACGCCTGACTGAGGCGGGCAGGGCATGAGTGGGGACGGGGTCAAAGCGCGGGGCCAGTTCGTCAAGCCGAGAAAGGCGGCAGCCCTGTGGGAGGTCAAAAGCGCGAACGACTAGGAAAAATACATACTAAAGTATCTTACCTGTTCAGCCTTTGTATTGTATGCTGCCCGGCCAAAGTCGCCCTCGCCTCCATGCGATACCTCTGCCGGAAGTGCTCCACCACGCTACGCCCAATTGTTACATCTCGCATCGCCTTACCTCTCTTCTTTCTTCATGACGACGCGCCCCGCCTTCACGTTGCTCGTTACCATAGGATTCATGCTCGCGGGAAATTGCGTCGGACGCACAGAGGTTCCGCTGACCTCGATCGAATCTATCCATTCGCTGACGGCGGAAGAAGCAGACCAGATGTATCTGGCTGAGATCGAGGGCGTGGTGACCCGATGCACTCCCGCCGAACTCTACGTGCAGACCGGGAACTTTGCGATTTTCATTCTGCCCTCACAAGGTCGACTTTTGTATTCGCTTGGGGACTACATCCGGGTCGTAGGAAAGACAGGTCCAGGACATTTTCTGCCGATTGTCACCGAGGAACATTCCGTCCTTGTCCGGCGTGGTGCCCTGCCCACCCCTATTCCCACCACCTACACCGGCCTTGCTGCAGGTAAAATGGACTGCCGGTTCGTTGCCGTGGAAGGGTTGCTACGCCGGGTGGAGCAGATCTCCGAAGTCGAGTGGAGATACCAGCTCGCCATGCGTGAGGGAATCCTGCGGGTAGACGTGTCCGGGAACCCCAGCGATGTGCCGCGAGCGATTGGCTCTCGTCTGCGCCTCCATGGAGTCGCTGCGGGGCTGAAGAACGAGAATCGCCAAATCGTCCTTCCTCTCCTCCTCGTCCAGAACGTGGGCGACAACATCACTGTCCTTTCTCCGTCCCCCGATACCCTCTCCACACTCTCAACCCAGCCGATCGCCTCGCTCCTTTCGTCGACCGACTTCACAAACAGCGGGCCGATGGCGAAGGTCCGCGGGCAGGTCATCTGGACGGCCTCGCCCGATCACGCCTACGTGAAAGATCCCACCGACACGATCGAAGTGCACCTTCAATCTCCTGCTTCGTGGAAAGCGGGCGATATCGTGGAGATCGCGGGGTTTCCGGAACCTGGGCTCATCAAGCCTCGCATCATGGATGGCATTGCGCGTGTCCTTCACCCGGAGGAAAAGCCGCGTCCCTGGTCCACTGACGCCAAATCCCTCCTTTTGCGCACGAGTGAGGCTGATCTGGTCAAAGTGGAAGGCACGGTACCTTGGTGGTTACGGCCCTGCGCAACGGCCATCGCAAGTTGGAAGGCGAAAAACGATTTCCCAGATTTCGGCGCTCCGGCCAGCACGACTTGGTCGCCTTCACGGATGAGGTTGTCGATCAGCCATGCCGACTCTGGTTCATCAGAGGGGCTGAGGAGCTGCTGGACTGTTCGGATATCTATGTGCGGCGGTTTCTTCTCACTCATCGGGCACCACGATCGTGCCGGACCGAGGGTGGCCGCGTCCACGCAGCTGCGGTGAAAGGCTGCGCAGGCATTGTTGTTTGCTCGACAGCCGTCCCGGTCTCTCGACGCTGCTCCTTACGAAGCGAAGAAGGTCTGGAATGTCGTCTTCGCGATTCTAAGCGAAAGCGCGATCCCAAGTAGCCATGGATACAGCATGAGCAGGTCACGCTCAGTCTCGCTTCTACCGTGATCAGGGGCGACGTGCTGGAGTGCCCGATTGTCGTCCAGGAAGCGCGCAATATCGTGCATTGTCTGGTCCTTGAGTTCTTTTACCAGGCGCGACTCTTCCCACCTACGGGAGTTTACGTCGTAGTAACGAGCCAATGACACCGTGTTGAGTGGCTCCTGAAGCGCTACGTCCGTCTGGGAAAACCAATCTCCGGCCATTTTATACTCACCCTTTAAAGATTCGTCTTTGAATTTGTCGTATTCAAAATAGCGGGTGAACAAACTGACTCCGTTCCGCGCTCCGCTTCTGGCGGTCTCCAGCGACACGTCACGCCTCATTTTCAAGAAGTCATACTGGCTGGCATTCATTGACCGGAACGCTTCGCCAGCTGCGGCATACAATCCGAGCCCTGCGATGCCCAGCCAGACATATTCAGCGGCGTTCCAGAATCGTCGACTTCGGCCCCAACGCCAAATCAAAGGCACGTGGAAAAGCGCCAGAAACCCGAGGAAAACGACAAATACGATCAGGGTGAATGCAAATTGCATTAAGCAACGTAATCGGCAGATCCCAACAGGACTTTATCCCGAGCAAACGTTGGCGCTGCCAGACGCCCTTGCCGAGCGGCTCGTCATGGCGCGTGGCAGCAATAAGGTCTGGTAGTTACGCCGTAGCTTCAACGACCGGTGTCGGCATGATGCCACGAAACCGCTGACCTTCCTCACCCGACATTCGGCGCAGGTAGTGTTTCTTAATGATCGGCTCGGAGTTTCCGAACTGGTCGGCAGCCTCCGCATAGCTGTTGCCCGGCATCGCCATGAACGCGCTGATTGCCGTATGGCGGAGGCCGTCATGCGGAATGCGGAATTTCTTCCGGATCGAGCGAAGGTCTTCGTCCTTGTAGTCCCCGGGACAGACGTTCTCCGGGGTGAGAGGATATTTTTCGAGCCAGGCAGCGGCATTGGCAGAAACCTCCACCTCACGCGGTTCGCGCTCTTTCGTGATCTCCGCGGAGAGGTGCAGAGTTCCGTTTGAGTAATACGGAGCAACGCCGTCGCGCCTGATGCAGTCTGCGAGTTTCCGGATCTCGCCCGTCCTCATGTCCGGCCGCAAACCGAGCAGCAGCGTGAGCACAAAATAGCAGCACCATTTTGGATGATTCTCTTCGAGAAACGCCATCAGTGCGGCGCAACCGTTGTTTGGAACCGATGGATTTCTTCGAAAAGCGCGGGATGTCAGAGAACGGGTTTGTGGAACACCACTTCTGTTTGACGAAGAACCCAAAAATCGTGCCCAGGTCTGTGACCAGTTTATTCCACGTGCACTTGGAGGTGAGATTGCCATCCGGCATAGCGCGCGACTCGACCCACGGGCGGGCCTTGGCCGCGCCCGGAATTTCGCGCACCATCATGGGACCGATGAACTCTCCAAAGCTCCGGCCACGCTGCGACAGGCGTTGGTAATGTGCTGTGGAGATATGGTTTTTCTTGTCCTTCAGGCAGGCGGCGAGCGCGTCCTCGTAGCTGATATTGGAGAGATCCGTCGTCCGAAGCTTTTGCGCCATCGCGAACTTCACTGCGTCGGTGATGCTGAAGGGCTCGCCGTCGGCCAATCGGAGCGCCTTCTGGATGTCTTGCAACCGTGCCTGATCGAACCCGGCCATGAGTTGCGCAGCCTGAAGCAGCGAAAAACCGGTCGGTTTGATCACGAGCACAGCAGCCTCAGCGTCTTTGAGCTGAGCTTTCTCCAGCGACGTCATTTTGGGCCGGGCCGCAGCAGCGCCGTGAATTCGCTCGTTCTCCCAAATTTCCCGCAACTCCTCCGCTTCGGCTAGGGATTGAAACACCTTCTTTCGCTGCTGTCCGGCGATCGTGACAGTCACGCGATAGCTCCACGAACCCGACCGATTTTGGACGGCTTTGATTGCTGCCGGACTGGAACGAAGCTTGGCCACGTTCCCGTCCTCTGGGAAATCCGGAAGAGCCTGTCTAAGGTCAGCCGACGTTTTTTCTGCGGCGGACGATTTTTCTTCCTCGGGCGGAGCATAGAACTTGTATGCTCCGTCACCCGGATACGAAACAGGAGATGAACCGGAATCCGGCGCATCTCCTGTGATTTCAGCTGCTTGCGCAACTTGTTGAGTTGGCGTCCCCACGGGGATTCGAACCTTAAAAAGCCCCAGAACGGAAAGCCTTCGCCGAGCGCGGCTTTGCTGTATTATGGGTTGGGTTTTAGTTAGTTAAGAACAAGACAACAGTGCCAAACACTGCCCACCAATTCAAATGAAATTCCCTTAGTGGCAAATTCTGTGGCAAACATTTTGGCAAATTTCCCACACGGGGGACCGTGCCCCGTTGGGACCCCCACGGGGTCCTTGCGTCTCGTGGGGTTTGCCAGCCCCAACGGAGCTTCGCATCCCGTGAGGTTTCTGTCCTCGCAGGGAGTAAGCCGATCCTGTCCTAGCAAATGTTTATCAAGCCGTCCGCCTGCGCGCGATTGATCGCTGATCGAGCCGACAATCATAGACCGCTGCTCGTCGCCACCGAAACGAGGCGGATAGCCGCTCGGTTGCACTCCTACGTGTCTCGGCACGACCATGTGCAGAGTGGCAAGGCAATCCGATCGCAGTAGACGATCGCTACGGGCGAGCAACGGGTGCGTCCCTCACGACCTGCTTTGCCTGTCAAACACCCCGAGAGCCGAAATCATCAACCCGCCCCACTTCGCTGCCCCCAGCTCGAAGCTGTGCTTGGCACGCAAGAATTGATGCATGACGCGTCCTCGAAGCGCCATCACGATAGGCCGCGGCAAACGTTCCACTGCACTGCGCAGAAGTATTGCCACGATTCAGCCTGCACCGCAGGGCCTGCAACAGCCCGCTACTCTGAAAACTCGCGAATCCGCGCTTCGACGTCCTTCTGCAAGCGCCGGACGTGATCGAGCGTGTAATCGACCAGCGAGACCTCTGCCGCCCGCAACAAGGGCGTGAGGTCCATGGCCCACGTGATGCCGTTCACTCGGTCGGTCGCGTGCGACGTATGAAAGGTCGCGTGGGCCGCCCGCCGTCCCAGGGCCGCCAGATCGTAGCGTTTTCCACCCGAAATCTGGGAATCGAAAACCTTGAGCAACTCCGCCGCGAGCTCCGGGTGTCGCCCGGAATCGAGGACCACCTTGTCGGCATCAACCAGCCAATCGAGATCGCGCCACACTTCGCAGCCCAGCACCCGCTTGGGCTGCCGCTCTGGCGGAAGCGCGCGTAGCGCCGTGAGACATCGCGCCAGCACCGCCACGTGAGTGTCGTGTTTGTCCGCGGGATTGTGCAGGTAAACGACGTCCGGCTGACAGCCCGTGAAGATCGTCGCGAGATCGCTCGCGACGCCGGGATGTCTGGGCGTTTTCACCGCCGAACTCGCGTGCGCAAGCTGCAACTGAATCGAATACCGCCCGAGCCGGGCGGCGGCTCGCTGCTCTTCCCGACGCACCGCCTGCATTTCCGCGTCGGTCATCTGCGCATAGCGACCCGTGCGCGGGGAACCCGCGCCGTTTGTCACCACCACCCCGCCGAACGCCCGGCCGGGCGTGTCGAGGCAGTCGGAAATCCCCGCATGCGCCATGATTTCAATGTCATCCTGATGCGCCGCAACGCACAGGTGGGTGACACGCGCGAGCGCCGCCTCCGGGGGAAGCTCGCCCGCAGGCACATAGATGTCGGCTTGAGGCTGGGTGAATTTCATGAAGTGGGTGCGCTGGACAGTTTCGGCAGGCTCGCGGCGGCAATCGCCTGACCGTGACGCTTGTCGTGTTCGTTCGGCGTATGCAGGCGGATCTTTTCCGCCAGTTCCGGAAACTCCGCGCGCAACACCGCCTGCGCCTCGCTGAGAATGAGATCGCCGCCCGCGCCCGACGTCACTCGCCCGAGCACCAGCACGTGCCGCAACGCGTAGAAGTCCGCGTAGTGCGCGATCGAATACCCGAACGCCACCCCGATCGACTTGTAAATCGCCCGAGCGCGCGCGTCCCCCGCGGCCATCGCCGCCTGCACCGCGACCAATTGCTCCGCCAGCGGCTGCGATGCGGGGAAATCGAATCCCGCCACCCGCGCGAGCCGGCCGACGCCCTGTTGCGAGAAATACTGCACTCCGCAGCCGACGTCACCCGACCATTCGTCACGTGGCGCGTGTGGATGATAATCGATTGGCGCAAACGCCAGTTCGTTCAGCCACGGTGTGATTCCCCCGTCCCGCGTCACATAGCCGCCGGCCTGGCTGGTGCCCATCGACACGCCGAGAACCGCACCATCTCCGAGGCTCATCGAGCCGGCGAGCGCGGTGACTTCCCCATCGTTCGCCACCTCGAACGGCACTCCGCCCCAACGCTGCTGCAGCGTCAAAAACATCCGGCGAATGTCGCGTTCGAACCGCTCCGGCGGGACGCCGCGGAAAAGCGAGGCGACGCGCACTTCGTTGTTCACATACACGCCGGCCGCGCTGCCGCCGATCGCATCCACGCGCGGCAGATGCGCCGCCATCCGCTGTAGCGAATCGTGCACGCCTTCGATGTGATAGGCGGGATCTTTTTCGAAATACGGATTCCAAGGTATCTCCTCGGAGAACACCACGCGGCCATCGATCACCGCCGCCGCTTTTCGATCGCTGCCGCCCAGGTCGAAGCCGATCCGGCAGCCCTCGAGATTCCGGCCGAGCGGCAAAGCCGTGAGCTTCTCTTCCGGCAATTGGGCGAGCCCGACCGCTGCAACCGAGAACGTGCGGCCATACACCTTCTCGCCCATGAACGCGTAATCGAACTCCCGCGCCCCGCCGGGCGCATACGCCGCGGCCAGCGCGCTCGCGACTTCCGGCGCGCCCGCCAGCAGCACGCGGCACCCGCCTTTTTGCCAGAGCAGAAACTTAACGAGCCGCTCGACGTAGGTGAAATTCAGATACGCCGCGGGATGCTCGCGTCCGAGCACGTGCGTCTCGTGCCGCGCGGCGGAGCCGTCCGCGCGCAGCAGCGCGATGGCCAGCGGCCGGGCTCCCCGATCGTTGGCCACCAGCCCGCGATACGCGCGCGTCCACAACGCGGCAGGCACGAACTTCTCCTCCAGCGGCGGGCGGTGGAGTGGTAGGATGTTCAACAAGGTCAATGGATCCGTCATCGTGTCTCCGTTAGAAGGGGGCGCGCCGAAACGCTTCGATCGCCTCGTAGTCGGCCAGGCCGAGCCGGTCATACGCTTGCGCCAGTCCGCGATTCTGCTGCTCCGCCTGCTGCCAGGGTTCGCGCAGACCGGCGGCCACCGGCGTCTGGCTGCGTTGGCTCTTGTGCTGAAAAATCGCCTGAACTTTCTGCGCGAGCTCGCGCGGACTGAACGGCACCGCCATGTCGATGTCCGCCGCTTCCCACGGCGTTTCGACGCCGCGATACAGCCACACGCGACATCCGGCATACCAGGCTTCCGACGCGAGCGCCTGACACGCACGACGCACCAGATCGAAGCAAACCGCGGACACCGAGGAGGGATCGTCGCGATCGCCGGTGACGAAGATCTGGTTGGGCGTGAGCTCGCGCAACACGCGCACGATCGCATCGACGTCCGCCTGATCGGGCGAAAACTGCCGGTAGCGCCCGCGTTCGTAAAACGCCAAGTCGAGGAAGCAGGCTTGCGAGGGCGCGATCCCGCAATCGCGCAGCGACGCCCGCGCTTCGCCGCGTCGCAGCAGCCCTTTGAACCGCCGAATCTGCGGCGTGTCGCTCGTGAAAGCCGATTTGCCGAGCAGGTGTTCGCGCACTTCTCCCGTGAACGTCTGCACTGGCGCACCATTCAATTCGAAGGCTTTGCCGAGCTCACCGATGAAGTCGGCCGCGACCGTCGCCTCCTCGTCGGGCAAGGCTAGATTGCCTGAGGTCAGATACACGACGCTGACCTGGTGCCCTTGACTCTGCAGCCGGCGAAGCGTCCCGCCCATGCCGAGCACGTCATGCGAAGGTTCCGGACTGAACACCACGACGCGTTTGGGATAAGGCTCCGCGCGTTCCGGCCGCGCCGAATCGTCCGCGCCGGGCTTTCCGCCCGGCCAGCCGGTGATCGTGTGCTGCAGCTCGTTGAAGATTTGAATATTCAATCCGTAGGCCGGCCCCTGCTCGGTCAACAAATCCGCCATCCCATGCTCGCTGTAATCTTCATCGAGCAACTTGAGCACCGGCTTGCGAGCGGTCTGTGCGAGCCAGACGACAGCGCGGCGCCGTAGCGATGGCGTCCACTCGACGGGCCCGACCAGCCACGGATGCCGGACCCGCGTCAACATCGACGCTGCGGCGCGATCGACGAGAAAACTCACCTGCGCGTGCCCTTGCAGAAAGCTCGCGGGCAGGCCGTCGGTCGGCACGCCTTCCACCGCTTGCGCCACGACGCCCGCTTTCGCCTCACCCCACGCCAGCAGAACGATGCGTCGCGCCTCCAGGATGGTGCCGACTCCCATCGTGATCGCATGACGCGGCACGTTCGCTTCGCCCAGAAAATCGCGCGCCGCGTCGCGCCGAGTGATGCTGTCCAGCGTCACCAGCCGCGTGCGCGACTCGCGCCCGGAGCCGGGCTCGTTGAAGCCGATGTGCCCGGTGCGACCGATGCCCAGCACCTGCAAGTCGAGGCCGCCCGCGGCGCGAATCTGTTCCTCGTAACGCCGACACCACGCGAACGTTTCACCGCGCGGCACCGTGCCGTCAGGCACATGGATATTCGCTGCCGGCACATCGATATGATCGAAGAGCTGCTCGTGCATGAAGCGCCAGTAGCTTTCGGGATGCGTGCGCGGCAGGCCGTAATATTCGTCGAGGTTGAACGTCATGACCCGCCGGAAACTCAGTCCTTCCTCGCGATGAAGCCGGATGAGCTGGCGATAAAGCCGCACCGGCGTCGAGCCGGTTGCAAGGCCGAGCACGGTGTTTTTGCCGGCGGCATCGTTGCGCCGAATGAGCGCGGCGATCTCGCCGGCGACTCGCGCACAGGCTTCGTCGGCGCTCGCAGAAATCTCGGTGGGGATGCGTTCGCGTTGCTGGGCTTCAGTGGAGGCGGAAATCATTGGAAAAATCACGACCGGGAAAGGGAGCGGAAATAATCGACTGTTGCGTGCAAACCGGCATCGAGCGTCGCCGCCGGCCGGAATCCAGCCGCGGCGAGTTTGTCGACACTGGCCCGCGAATGCCGCACGTCGCCCAGGCGATCGGGCGCATGGCGGATCTCGGACCGGGACCCGGCGAGCGCGATGATGCGCTCCGCGAGTTCCTGAATCGTGATCTGGCCGCCGTATCCGACATTGAATACACCCGTGACGGCCGCGTTCGTCGCAGCGAAGACGTTGGCGGCAACGATGTCCTTCACGTAAACGAAATCCCGCGTCTGGCTGCCGTCGCCGTAAATGATCAGGGGCTGGTGGGCGAGCGCTCGTTGAATGAAGATCGGCACCGCTGCGGCGTAAGCGCCGGCCGGATCCTGACGAGGCCCGAACACGTTGAAGAAACGCAGCGCCGTGGTCGCGAGCCGGCCCGATTCGCTGTAGTGCTGGCAATAATACTCCCCGTCGAGTTTGGTGACGGCGTAGGGGCTGCGCGGCTCCGGCAGCATGTCCTCGCGCTTCGGCACCGCCGGATTATTCCCGTAGATCGCGGCCGAGCTGCTGAGACAAAGCTTGCGCACCCCCGCTGCAGCCGAGGCTTCCAGCACGTTCAGCAATCCGGTGACATTCAGATCGACGCACTCGTGCGGACGCTCCACGGATTCCGGAACGCTGACCAATGCAGCCAGATGGAAAACATAATCCATGCCCTCAACCGCGCGGCGCACGAGTTCCCGGTCGGTGATCGAGCCCTCGATGAACTCCACGTCGAGCCCCGCCAGATTTCGGCGATACCCGGTGCGCAGGTTGTCGAGCACGCGCACGTCCGCCTTTCCCTGGAAATACTCAGCGAGATGGCTGCCGATGAATCCCGCCCCTCCGGTGATCAGCACTTTCATGATGTCGCGTGCCTCCTGACGATGGCTTCCATCTCGTTCGCTTGGGATTCGAGGCTGCGCAACAGCGCGAACTGATTGCGCGCGCGGTCCAGATTATGACCGGGCCGCTTGGTCTTGAAGTAAACGTCGCCCTCGAGGAAATCCGTGAGAAAACGCAGACCCACCTCGAAGGTGATCAGCCGGCCCGAGAAAACCAGGTGCGCGATTTCTGCTTCGTTCAGAAACCGACGCGCGGCGGCAAGATAACCTTCGACTAGCGCCTCGAAGACCGGCAAACGCGCCTGCACGCGCGACAAGTCGCGTTCGTCCTCCGCCGCCGAGTTCGTCGCCGAACGAACCATGTCGCCGAAATCGTAGAGCGCCAGGCCGGGCATCACCGTGTCGAGGTCGATCACGCACACGCCTTCGTGCGTCGCATCATCGATCATCACGTTGTTCAGTTTCGTATCGTTGTGCGTGATATGTTCCGGTATTTCGCCCTTCGTCTGCAGGTCGAGCAGACGATCCACGAGCGACTCGCGCTCCCGCGCGAATTCGAGCTCCGCGGCCACTTGCGCCGCACGTCCGTGGGCGTCCTTCGCGGCCGCTTGCCGCAGGGCCTCGAAGCGCGAACGCGTGTGGTGAAAATTCGTGATCGTCTCGTGCAGGCGTGCGCCGGGGAGATCGACGAGCAGTTGCTGAAACTCGCCAAACGCGCGCGCGGCTTCCCGGGCCTGCTGCACCGTCTCGATGATATCGTAAGTGCGCGCTCCCTCGACGAAGAGATAGCACCGCCACCAGTTGCCTTCTTCGTCGCGATGATAGGGCGGGCCCTCGCGCGATGGCACGAGCGTGAGCGCCCGACGCGACGCATCGTCTCCGCCGCGGCCAGCGGCTTTCCGCGTGGCATGGGCGGTGACGCGCGAGATGTTCTCCATCAACGCGGGCACGTCCTTGAAAACCCGGTGGTTGATGCGCTGCAAAATATAACGCACCGGCGTGCCCGCCTGATCGAATACGACCGCGAAGGTATCGTTGATATGGCCGCTGCCATAAGGCGCGCCGCTGCGAAATCGGCCAAGCAGCGGAAAACCGCGGGCGACCGACGCGAGATCCAGCGGCGTCGAAGATGAACCAGGAACGATGCTCATGAAGTGAGAGGCAGCTCGATTTTCGGGGGATACTCCCCCGCGCCCACGAGTTGACGAATGGCGTCAACCACCCGCGGCTTGTCTTCGCGATAGGTGATTCCAAACCAGTTCGCTTTCGTCGGAAGCACGCTTACCTCCGCCTCGTCGGTTTCGATCAGTCGCGAAATAGCGGCAGGCAAATAGAACTCGGACTTGGGATCCGCCGCCCGCGAACGCAGGAACAAGGCAAACTCCCGATCGAGCGCGGGAAAAATCGCCGGCGTCAACGCCCAGCAATTCATCGAAACGATCTCTTCGCCGGTAAATATCTGCCCTGCCCCGACATCTTCGCGGCGAATGCCGGTGTGCTCGACAATGCTCCGCAGAACCCCTTCCGCGTTCGTCGAACAGACGCCTCGCGACACCGCTCCGTTTTCCGACAGTGTGTTCGCCAAGCGAAAACCAACCATCGCGAGCCGCGACCGTCGGGCTCCCGACAAATCGCCCCGAAGAAAGCCCGCCAGCTGCTCGAACGAATCGCGGCCATAAAAATCGTCGGCATTGATCACCGCAAACGGTCCCGCGATGGCCACCCGCGCGCACCACACGGCGTGGCCCGTGCCCCATGGCTTGATTCGCTCCGAAGGACAGTCAAAGCCCCCCGGCAGCGCCTCGAGTTCCTGAAAAACATAGGCCACCTCCACCGCCGTCGCATACCGCTCGCCGATGCGCGTTCGAAATTCCTCGGCGAAATCGTGGCGGATCACGAACACGATCCGCTTGAAACCCGCGCGCACCGCATCGAACACCGCGAGGTCGAGCATGGTTTCCCCACCCGGACCGACGGCGTCCAGCTGCTTGAGTCCGCCATAACGACTGCCCATGCCGGCGGCGAGAATCACGAGACTTGGCTGCATGCTTCCCTACAACATCTTTGGCTGCCGTTGCGCAACATCTTTCTTTTGTTGCGAACATTTGCCTTGCGTTGCGGAGAGCAGCGTTTTCCTCGAAATCCATGGCCCGTCCGACTTCCGCCTCCCGCCGGCGCACACCCGCACCCCCGGCCGATCTTCTCGCCGGTCTTCGTCAACGGGTGGCCGCTGCGCCCAACGATCAACCCCTGCCGACCACTCGCGCGCTGGGTGAAGCGTTCGGGGTGGCCAACACGACCGTGTTCCGCGTGTTGCGCGACCTAGCCGCGGCCGGCGAGATCTGGCAGCACCCGACTAACGGACGCTATTATCCGGCGGCTGCCCGCGCCGTGGTCGATCGCCCCAAGCCCGTCGCCTGCCTCTTTCGCCGCCTCGAGCTGGGCAGTGCGCTGTATCGCGAGCTCTTGGAAGGCGTCAGCGCCGGCTGCGGCGCGCATCGCCGCACGATGCTGCTCTGGCACGACGAACTACTCGTCAACCATCCTGACGCGCACGAGCCACCGATCTTCGCCAGCGTCGCGCAACAGCGCGCCATCCTCGGCGATTTCGTCGAGCGCCACGGATCTTCCGCCGGTGGCTTCGTGCTCGATCATGTGTGGAGCGATCAGGCGTTGAGCGTTCATCTGGAGCGGTTGCAACCCGCCGTGGTGCTGTTTCGCCACTGCACACTCGAAGGCTGCAGCAACGTGCGCGCGGATTTTCGCGCCGGCGCGTTGAAGGCGCTCGCACACCTCCTCGGCCGCGGCTTCGAACAGATCGTGCCAATCAAACCGTTCGAAGGCGACCCCGCCGTCGCCGAATTCAACGCCTCGCTCGACGCCGCCGCAGGCGAACTCGATTGCCGCAATCGCCTCGCTCCTTCCGCTCTGGCCAGCACCGCCAAGGAACGCGCCGCGTTGATGGAGCGCCTGCGGCGGGGGAACAAGCGCACCGTGCTGCTTTGCCCCGAGGATCACGTCGCCGGTTTGCTCGCCGCAGCCGCGCGGGACGCCGGTCTGCGTTGTCCGGAAAAGATCGGCGTGCTCTCCGTGATGGGCACAGACCTCGCGGTGAAAGCCGGACTGAGCTGCTTGCGCTACGATTTTCGCGAATTGGGACGCCGCGCGGTGGAGGCGCTGGGCAGCGTCGAGCCACAGCGGCATACGCTCGAGCCCCAGTTTGTGAGCGGAAGCACCACGTGAGCGCGCCGGAATGGCAGCTCAACCGTATCCCGCCCTTGCCTCAATCCTTCGTCGCGCCTCGGGCTTAGCCGGACGCTTTCGCCAGCGTCTCGCCCGCGCTCAGCTCCAACTGCATCAGGAGCTCGGTCGCATCGTCCAACGCGCGAATCTTGTGCCGCATTTCATCCAGTAACTTCACCGTTTGTGCGGCAAGCTGCTCCTCATCGACGGTGACCGAGACCAGGCGCCGAGCTATGGCGCCTTCCCGCCAGCGCCCGCCGAAGCTCACGATCGAAACATCGTCCGGCACTCGATATCCCAACTTGCCCAGAAGCAAAAACACCAATTCGGCTTCGGCATCGAACGTGCAGAAGATCGCCGTCGGGCGATCCGGACGGGTCATGATCTGCTTTAGATTAGTCGCGACCCAGGATTCATGCTCGGACGTGAATCTCGGAGCATCATCACAGCGGACGAAATCCGCCGCCAGCCCATATCCCCCGCCCTCCATCTCGTCGCGCAGACCTTTTTCATACAGCGGAGCGAGCCCTCCGCGGGTGTGACTAAACATGGCCACGCGACGGTGCCCGAACTTCAAAAACGCCCGCCCCGCCAGTCGCCCCACCTCCTTGGCCGAGAACGTGATCAACGGAGCCTGAATGCCCTCGACGCGACGGTGACAAAACACAACCGGAATACCCGCCGCCTGCAATGGTCGGATGTGGTGAGGCGGAGTCGCCGTCGTTGTCGTGGGCACGATCGCAATGCCCGCGATCTTCTTATCCATCAACTGCAGCAACGCCGAGGCCTGCTTGTTCGTGTCGTTGTCAGTGTCGCAGACGATCACTTGATTGTTGAGCGCTGCCGCCGCGGCATTGAATCCCCGCTGCAGCGAAGGATAGAAACCCGTTCTCGTCTCGGGGATCACCAAACCGAACGCGTCGAGCCCTGATTTTAGCCGGATCAGCGCGGACTCATGCACAAAGGATCCCCGGCCGCGCGTGCGTTGAATCAACCCCTTCCGCGCCAATTCGCCGAGCGCCTGACGCACGGTGTTGCGTGAGATATTCGCCGCTCGCGTGAGCTCTTTCTCGGTGGGCAACGCGTCTCCCGGACGCAGCCGACCCGAAATCAACTCGGTCATGAAATAGTTGTGCAAGCGCTCGTGTTTCGAACGAGCCGCAGAATCTCCCAGATCCAATGTTAAGGAATCCTCCATTTGTAGGGACTTTAATCTAGAAGTTGAGGCCGCCTGTCAAATCGCGCCGACGTCGCACTTAGGTATTGCTACCTCCTTTGTTCCTACTTTTCCTCCGTTTCGATGCGCAAAAGTCTCATCAAATCAAAACTGCAACGCAATGAGGTGTCGTTGATCACCACGCTCCATTTCGCCGACGAGTCCGCCTACGAGATGACGAGCTTGCTCGGATTTGATGGTATCTGGATGGACTTGGAGCATCACGCCCACTCGCTCGAAACCGCGGCGCAACTCATGCGCGCGGCGCGAGTCGGTGGAGCTGACATCGTCGCTCGTCCCGCCAAGGGCGAATTCATGCGCATGGGGCGACTGCTCGAGGCCGGCGCCCAGGGCATCATGTATCCGCGCTGCGAAACGGCGGACGAAGCCCGTGAGATCGTGCGCTGGGCCAAATTCGCGCCCATCGGCGAACGCGGCGCCGACGGCGGCGGTCCCGATCTGCCTTACGGCCTGTATTCGCTTGGAGACTACGTGCGAGAGGCCAACGAGGAAACCTTCATTATTGCGCAACTTGAATCCCCGAAGTCGCTGACGCATGCGGAGGAAATCGCCCGGGTTCCCGGGATCGATATTCTGATGTTCGGACCTGGAGACTTCAGCGTCCTGGCCGGCATCCCCGGCCAGTTCGACCATCCGCTGTTCGCAGAGGCGCTCAAGACCGTCGCTGGCGCCGCCGCCCGGGCCGGCATTCACTGGGGGTCGGTGGCCTTCAACGCGCAGCATGCCAAGATGCTCCTGGACCTCGGCGCGAAGTTTATCTGCCACAATGCCGACATCATGATTCTGAAGCGCGGACTCGAAACCATCAAACAGGAGTTCGCGCAGATCGGCTTTACGTTCCGCTCCTAAACGGAGCACAGCCGGCAAGCCAACCCGCTTCGCCTCGCGGGCGACGAAGCTTGAAGTGTGCTATATCAAGACGCGGAAGCTACCACTCAAGCGGGCGCAATCATGACACCTGTCGTGGAACAGATTCAGTCCCAAGGACACGCTTTGACTCGTTGGCAATGCGGTCCTGCGACGTATGTAGCGTGTCCCGAAATAGGCGCCCGACTCATGAGCTGGCACCTGGAAAGCGACGGCGGCCGGCGGCGGGAAATAATCTATTGGCCGGATCAATACTCGACGGCGGAATTCGGCGACATCCGCGGAGGCAACCCGATTCTATTTCCGTTCGCCGGAAGAAGCTTTGATCAGGGCGCGATCAACCTTTGGCGCGGACCTGACGGTGTGCAGCGTCCCATGCCCATCCATGGATTTGCCCGCCACAGCCGGTTTCAACTGCGGAATCTCGACGCGTCCGGCTTTAGCGCCGTATTGATCCCCGACGCGGAGGCCAAACGGTGTTATCCTTACGATTTCGAGTTCGAGGTCGCCTACCGCTTTGAGGCCTTCGCGCTCCACTGCGAGCTGAGCCTGCATAACCGCGACACCCAAGCCCTGCCCTGGTGCGCCGGACATCATCCCTACTTCTCGCTGCCATGGAGCGATGAAAGCGTTCAAAAGAACTTTCGTATCCATCTTCCCGCGACGAAGACATGGAATCACGACTATGATGGATTCGGGAAACTAATCTCCCGTCCGTGCTTGAACGGAGACCAGCCCCTGGCGACCCCAGCCTTGGTCGATGCGATCCATTCGGGTCTTTCGTCCAACAAGATATATTTCGGAGACCAAAGCAGCCCGTCGACGACTCACATCCGATTTGGGTCCTCGGAAAAACCACCCGAGGGCAGTTGCCTCGTCACATGGTCGCAAGCAGGTTTACCCTATTATTGTATAGAGCCGTGGATGGGCGTGCCGAACGCGTTTGAAAATAAGGTCGGGCTGGACTGGGTCCAGCCCCGTCAGACACGGAGATTCGGCATATCGATCGTCGCAGCCTAGGCGAGGTCAGGGCAGCCGATTGATCCCGGCGCACAAAACGCATGGAACCTTGAGCGGCTCGTCGGGCGGCTATCGGACTTAGTCCAAGCTTTCGAGCCCATCACATGGCTCACTGATACTTGTTACTGAAGACCAGGTCATCGATATAGAAATCGTCACCCACACCTGCGCTGGAATAGCTGGTAAACCTCACACGATCGATGGACGTCTTCGTATTCCAGTCATAACCGTAACCGGCGAGCACACCATTCACGAACACGGCGCAATGCCCCATGTCGAGGGAGATAATCCGCACGGTGTTCCACGCGTTGAGCGCGAGACTGGCGCCACTCATGTTCTTATATTCAAGAACGCCGCCGTTGTCGTCGTTGTAGCCGTAGCAACTGAGCGCTCCAGAATTGTTCACCCGGATATGGAACGCCATGCTGGCATTATCATTTCCGCCACTTCCCAAGCTGATGTAGAATCCCTGAGCCAGCGTCACGGGCTTCACCTTGAACTCGACGGTTTTGAACGCGCCCGCGTTCGAAGTTTTGACGACCGACGACAGGACGGAACTCGACGTATCGTGAATACGCAGCGAATTCGATCCGCTATACGCCTGGAGATTGCTGACGCGCGCGCTCGCCGCCACCTCGACGAAATTGGCCGGCACGTTGCCGAGCGTATCGCGGTCGAAATTGTTCACGTAATCCGTGCGTTGCAGGTTATCGACGTAAATGTCGTCGCCGACGCCGGTGGTGGAATGGCTGGTGAAACGAATGCGGTCGATCGTGCCGTGGGTGTTCCATTTCCCGGCCGTGCCGGCCACCGTGCCATTCACGGTGACCAACGCGCTGTCGGTATTCGAGGCATCGATACGAACGGTGTTCCAACTGTTCAGGATCACACTCGCCCCGCTCAACGCCGTGTAGGTGCTCCCGTTATACCAATGAAGATTGCCGGAGGAACTGATCCGAAGATGGAAGATCACATTGCTATTGGCGTTACCCCCGCTGGCCAGGCTGATATAACAGCCGTTCGGCAAATTCGGGTGCAGCTTGAACTCATACGAGACCGCCGTGTCGGATTTTGCCACTTTCGCCACCGACGTCAGCGCCGAGGATGAGTTGTCGTGGATGCGAAGCGACTTTGACCCCGTATACGCCTTGGCCGAACTCACCCGGGCGCTGCCCGACACTTCCACGTAGGCCGGAGGGACCGCGCCGGTTGCGTCGCTTTCGAACGTGTCCAGATAGTTGAACGGCCGCGACCAATCCGACATGCTTGTATAGGTGCCGGCGCAGATGCCTCGTTCGACATCATAATAGACCGTAAACAATTCATCCGTGTCAGGCAGGTAAACTGAGCTGGGATAGCCCATATCGAACACGTTCGATGCCGTGGAATTGTAGATCAGCCGGCTGCCATTGCTCCACCATCCGTATTCGGGGTAGAACATTCGTCCCTCCACCACGCGATTTCCGTTGTTGGCGTTGGGCCGACACCAAGTGACGAAGAATTTGTCGTTGGCCAGCTTGAGCGCGTGTGGCGCATGCACTTCCGGACGCGCCATGTCGACACTGGTCCAGGTGGCTCCATTGTCGGTGGACTTGGAAATCCAGCCCCGATACCGGACCAGCGAGTAGAGAGTATTTCCACCCGCATACATCGCGGCCGACTCGTCCGCTCCGCCATTGATGATCGTTCCCTGACTGCTCCACGAACTCCCCGAGTTCGTGCTCTTGAAAACACTCACGACGGGCCCCCCGACTTGATAAACAGGCGCCAGCCATGCCCCGTTGGCTTCCACCACGCTCGCCGTGGTCGCGGCGTTGCTCACGATCTGCACCGGAGCGGTCCAGGTCACGCCGTGATTCGAGCTTTTGATGAAGAAAACGCCTTTGTTTTCCGGCACGCTCCCGGGGACTTTCTTGAAATAGGTCATCGTTACCGTGCCGTCACTCATCACGGAGATATTTGGATCGCGGGCGTCGTAGCCATCGGCGCTGTGATCCACGAGGAGGGTCGGCGTTCCCCACGACGCACCGTCGTTGGTGCTTCTCGTTATCCAAATCGTCCCGTAACTCCCAACACCCACGTGAACGTTATTCCAGTAATATACGACCAGCAGGTCGCCATTACTACACCGGGCTACCTCCGGAAAACGCGGCTCATAAACCTGTCCTCCGATCGTCTGCGCTCCTTTGATCAAAACGTCATAGCTGGTGGGAACGTCCAGGCTCGCCTGCAGGTTCGGGGCAAAACGTGCTCCCAAAACAAGCGTCAACAGAACGGCCAGGGCCAAAATGGAAGTTCGTCTGTTGCCATTGCAAACGTGACGTCCGCCGGCGCGGATCAATTCCATATGAGGAAGGCGGTTTTTGGGGGTCGGGGCAGTGTGCATAGAAACGGGGGCTGCAATCTGAAAGCAAAGCTCCAGCGAGATATCGCTGGAGCGGTGAGACCTTCACGGCCGGGATTATAATCCCGCCACCGCGATAACATTTAGATGGCGCCGAAATGATCCGGCGTCAGCAACAGGCTAAAATGGGCCCGAAGCCGCAGGGGCGTTGCCACCCCTGCGGTTTGCCCAGGCTTAGAAGCGGCGGCTCACGCGGAACTTCACGACTCGCATGGGTCCTTGAAAGACCTGGTAATGGTTGACCGCACGAGTGAGGTTCCATTCGTCTGTGACGTTCATAACATTGAGCTGGAATTTATAGTCCTTCCAATTGTAGCTGGTCCACGCGGATGCACTCCAGCTTGCCGGCAGCCAATAATTGGACGTGGTCCATGCCGCCACGGCGTCTTTCCATGTAAGTCCGAGGCCGGCCGCCCAGCCCTTCAAGGCGCCTTCGCGTGGTGCAAAGCGTGTGGTGAAGCTTGCAGTATACCGGGGAACGTTCCTGGCGACGTTATACAAGGCCGGCGGAGTGGGCGCGGGTAACCGCGCATCCTGCAGCGCTCCACCAAACCCGACCTGAAGCGATTCCAGCATCTGCCAGTGCATATCGAGCTCCAGTCCCTGCGTGCGCTGCCTGGCCGTCTGGATGTAGAAGCCAGGACGCTCCGGATCGGGATCGCGCTCTTTGATATTGGTCATCCGCAGATCATAGGCGGACAACGTGCCCGACAAACGACCGTCGAAGAAGTTCGCCTTCAACCCGACCTCGTCCAAAATCCCTTCCAACGGCTTGAACGGGCGTCCATCCGGCTGAGCCCCATAATTCGGGGTATAGTTCGTCGCGTGGCTGAAAAACACCGAGTAGCTCCGGGACGGCTTAACGACCGCTCCATACCGGTGCGTGTAGGCATGACCGCGGTTGAGCTCGCCTTCCTGCCCCGTCAGCAAGTTGTTCGTCTTGGTATCGTAATCATCATATCGGATGCCGGCCACGAACTGCAGCTTGTCGCCAAAAAACTGGATATGATCGCGAATGGCCCACGCAGCCGAGTGATCATATCTCTGCGTCCGCGCGTGCGTATACGTGGGCATCTGGGGCGAGAAATAATAATTGGGATCGTCCGTGAGATAGAGATAGTTCGTCTCCCCGGTGTTTAGATTCTCGTAGTTCTGAAACAGCGACTTCTGGTTATACTGTGCGATCGCGAGAATCTTGTGCGAGTGACTCGCCAATTGAAGGTCGTAAACCGCATCCACGGCAGATGTGAAGAAGAACTGGTCGTCACTATAGTCGCGCCAACCGCGGCGAATTCGATACGCCTGTTCGGCGGCATCATAGGATATGCCTCCGCTGTGCGGAAAGACATCTTCCGCCTCATGGTCCCACCACGTGGCCGTGCTGGTCAAACGGACCGCCAGGTTGTCCGTCGGCTGGGTCTCGAGATACATATAGGGCGCGTGTTTGCGGTTCCGAGAATAGCCTTGCGGGCTCGAGACCGTAAAATCGCGAGGCAAGACGCCCCAAGTCGTGATGCCACCCTCTTCTTTCGTGAGGCCGAACGGCAGCTCGACCTCGCCAAACACGGTGCTCGTAGGATACCACATGGCGAGCTCTCCCCAGTGCTTGAAGCCTTTTTCCTCGAGCAACTCACCCACCAGCTTTAGCTGAACCCGGTCACTGATTTTCCACGTGACTTGCGGCGTCGCGGTCCAGCGATGGAGATAAGCGAATTTGACCGCGACGTTATTCACCATGTTTTCATCCCGTCCCGTCGCGATGAGGCGGACGGACACCTTGTCGTTGATCGGCTTCGTGTAGTCGAACTCCGCCTTCAACTGCCCGTGATTGCCGACGGTAACGGCGATCTCACCCTGCTCCTTCCAAAGTGGCTCCTTGCGCACGCGGTTCAGGACGCCGCCGATGGCCGTCGAGCCGTAGACGAGCGCCGACGGGCCCTTCAACACCTCGAGGCGCTGGAAATTGAACGGTTCGGCGCCGGCCTGGCTTTGATACTGGTTGTCGATGATACCATTGGTGTAATGATCGCGCACAGTATATCCGCGGATCATGACGCTGTCGCCGACGTTCGACTCGATCGAGACCCCGGGCACATACTGCAAGACGTCAAACACTTCGCTCGGTTGGAAGTCCTGCATGAACGCCTGGTTGATGACATTGATCGCTTGCGGAGTGTCGATCAACGCCGTGTTCGTTCGAGTGACACCGATGGCATTGGTGGTGGAGTAGCCCACGTCCCGGCTGTCGGTCACCTGAAACACATTCAGAATCACGGTCTCGTCATCGGCCTGCGAATCCGCAGTCGTGGGGGCCGCTTGCTGCGCCAGCGCCGGAAATGCGCATGTGCATGATATCAAGAGCCCCGCCAGGAGTGCTGGCAAGGTTTTGGAGCGCAGGAGTGGATTCATAATCTACAATGTAGTTTTATCGGTGCTTATAGTTTTATGGTTTATGGATCGCTCAGAGAACCCGCAGTTTTGCGAGATAGATGGCAGCCTTGCCTTCATGGCTTGAATAATAGGAGATCCAGACCTGGTCTTTTATTTGCACCATGCCCGGATAACTGCAGTCGCCTCCACTCGGGAGCGTGACCAGTGGCGCCAAGCGTCCGTCATCTCCCAGTTGCGCCACTATGGAAGCCGCTCCGGCCCACGAGCCTTTCACCTTCATCTGGGAATAATCGCGGGTGCCAACCACCCACTCTCCGGACGTCAGCTGAATGGCATTTTGACCGCCAAACCGGTAATTGGACTTCGACCACTGCCATTTCTTATAGGGCGGAGCGCTCGTTCCAACAAATCCCATGGGATCGTCGGGATCCTCGCGCCGGACAAGCGCGAGCATCTTTCCGTCGCTCGTGAACCTCAGGGTCGTCTCGTTCGGCCGCCCCTCGACGCGCAAGCGGGTGATCGGCTTCCACTGAATCCCATCGGTCGAACGATATAATTTGAGAACGCCGTCGGGTTTCTTCGACCAGCTTGCCACCTGGCGCTGCGGGAAATTGTCATAAGCCGCTCCATACGCCACGCCGTCGTGCCAGGTCACCCGCCACAGCCATTCATTTGGCCCCACGACCGGAACGGGCTTGGTCCAGGCCAAACCGTCATCCGAGAACATGACGAGCGAGACCCGGCCCTTGAGCTTCTTGCCCTCATAGAAAGAACTGCCGCAGTTGATCATCAGACGGTCCTGCGGAGTGACGGAGAATTTTGGATCACGGAGATCCGCACCCGGGGCGACCAGGTAAGCGGCCGAAACCCACTCGACGCCGTCACGGGAGCTTAGGACCCGGATCGCCCCATCCCCTCCAACGTGGCCCGCCGATTCACGGAAGGTGCACCACCAAGTGCCCCGCCAATGAATCAGGTCCGTGAAGGCATTGTGAGCCGCCGCATCCCAAATCCGACGCGTCTCCAACACCTCCAGCCGGACCGGCGCCGCCGCTCCCACCCCCGATGAAGCAGCCTTCGCCCAACTCCCAACAACGACGAAGATGGCCGCCAGAAACAGCCCTTCCAACCGGGCGGAGATACGCGTCTTGTTCCTCATTTGTTCCAACAAATCGGAAGATTGTTGTTGCACTTCAAGCTTATTTTTCGAGGTTTTTTGCTCCGTCGAGAGACGTTGCCGCGGGCTCCGTCGGCCCATATAACCCACCAGCGATATGTTCCTACCTTTATTCCGTCCGCTACCCGTCCGACTCTTTCCTCGCTTCAGCTCCGTTCGGATGCTGCCCCTCCGCTTAGCCGTGGGCCTCTGTGTTCAAGCGGGACCCGCGCTGATCGTGTGCCGCGGCGCGGAAACCGAACATGCCCCCCTTGACCAACGCCAGCTCCGCGAGCGGTGCATCCAAATCCTCCAGCGAGAACTTCACGAGAACTCCTCATGGCTCAAAGTGCATGCCGCCGAGGGGCTGCTGGAGCACAACCTTTCCGACGGGATCCCCTCCTTATTCAAAGCCGAACTGACGAACGCGGCACCCCCTTATCACATCGGCGTGCTTCGAGTGCTCGCCGTGGCCGATCGCGCCGAGAAGCAATCCCACGTGTCGCAAATCCGCACGACGTTCGCCGATCTAGATTCGCCCGCACGAGTCCACGCCACAGAGACTTTGGCGAAACTGGGCGCCGGAACGCTCCTCGATATACCGCATATAGAAGAGTGGCTGCGCGACGCCAGCGCCCGCGACGCAGCCTACCTCTACTGGCTCCTCGCAACTGCTCCGATCGCCGAGCGTCGCGAATCCGTGCTCGACCAGCTCGCAGGCCTCCTGCGTTCACCCGACGAAACCGCCCGGTTGCGCGCGGCCTATGCTCTCGCGCGTATTAAACCCCTTACGCCCAGCTCCCTGGCCGCCCTGGACGAACAACTCGCGCAGGAACCACCCCAATCCGCGGCCTTGCCCTATATTATCGCCGCATGTGCTCAACACACTCCCCCAAGCTCCCCACAATATAAAAATCTAATCAGCATCCTGCTTCAATTCGCCAGCAGCGGCACCACGGCCCAGAAATACGAAATTCTTCCGCTTCTTGGCCGCCTCCAAGTCCGCGAAGCGTTGCCGATCATGGTTCAACAACTCGGGGCCACGGAGTCCGACGCGAGAATCGGAGCCGCGAACGGCCTTCTTCACCTCCTCCCATGAATACGCAGTCCGGAAATCCGCTTCCACGAGGCTGGCTCGTCGTGGCTTTATTATGGCATCTCGCATGTCTAAACTATCTCGACCGCATCCTGATCACGACGATGGGCTCCTCGTTGAAGAGCAGCATCGCAATGTCGGAATCGCAGTTCGGGTTGCTCACCTCGGTATTCCTTTTCAGCTACGGGGCGTTTAGCCCTATCGGAGGATTTCTCGCGGACCGCTTCAGCCGCAGCCACGTGATCATCCTGAGTGCGTTCGTCTGGTCCGCCGTCACCTGGCTAACCGGACATGTCACGAACTACGAGCAACTGCTGGTTGCCCGGTTCCTCATGGGCATCAGCGAAGCTTGCTATATGCCGGCGGCACTCGCGCTGATCGCCGACTACCACCGGGGCCCGACCCGGTCGCTCGCGACCGGCATCCACATGACCGGAACGTTCGTCGGCGGAGGCCTCGGAGGCCTCGGAGGCTATATTGCGGAATCGCATGGCTGGCAGCATGCCTTCATTATATTCGGAGCCGTTGGGGTCGCCTATTCGCTGGTGCTTATATTCCTGCTTCGGGACCCCAAGATTCCCTCCGCTTCAAACGAAACATCCAGTCACGAATCGAATCAGAAGCCGTCCATCCGCGCCGCCGTGTCGTTTCTGGCGCACAGCCGGAGCTTCTGGTTGATGACGCTTTTCTGGGGACTGTTCGGCGTCGCAGGCTGGGTGATCCTCGGCTGGATGCCGACGTATCTCAAGGAAGCCTTTTCCCTCGGCCAAGGGGCTGCGGGCCTCTCTGCGACAGGTTATTTCCAGATCGCGGCCATGGTGGGAGTAATTTTTGGCGGCAAGCTGGCAGATAAGTGGAGCAGAACGAATCCGTTGGGCCGGGTGTATATTCCGAGCATCGGACTGGTGATAGCGGCCATCGGACTCCTGGGCACCAGCCTTTCTCCTGTTTTATCCGGCGCGATCGTAGGGCTGGCGTTGTGCGGATTCACCAGGGCCTTCACGGATGCGAACATGATGCCGATTTTGTGCATAGCGGTGCCCGCGCGCTATCGGGCCACCGGTTACGGCATTCTAAACCTGGTCGGCTGTGTGGCCGGCGGCGTTATGATATATGTCGGCGGTGTGCTAAGAGATCAACAGACCCCGCTGACCCTGGTGTTTACGGCCTCTGCAGTAGCCTTGGCCGGATGCGCCGCGATTCTATTGCTCGTGGCAAAGTCGATGATCAAAAGCGGCATCGCCAACGACCAATCACGCCAATAGATCGGCGCGCCGCAGCGTGCGCACCTGCGCCAAGAGAGAATCACGGATTATTATACATCGGGCGAACGCATCGCCTCTTCCGCCCGATGTCGCATTTCGAATGACTCTTATGAAAAAACATGGGTTAGCCCTCATCGCAGGAATCGCCATTATCGCGGGTGCGGCTTTTGCCGCTCCGCCGGTTTCGCCGCTGCGGCCTATACCAACATTCGCGCAGGCGCGGCTCGGGCCCGTGCAGGTCGTCGTCGCCCCCGACCGCCCCGACTGGACTTATCAAACCGGCCAGACCCCGAAATTTACCATCCGCGTGCTGGCCGACAACAACCCGCTCGCCGGCGCGACCGTGTCCTACAAAATCGGGCCCGAACAGATGCCAGCGATCATCGAAGAGGCTGGCATTGCCGTTCCGTTGGATGGACTTGTCGTGGAAGCCGGCACGTTGCAGGAGCCCGGCTTCATCCGCTGCATCGTCACCACGACGATCAACGGCAAAACCTACCGCGGCATCGCCACCGCCGGCTTTTCCCCCGAACGCATTCAGCCCACACAAGTCCTGCCAGACGACTTCGACGCATTCTGGGACGCTGGCAAAGCCGAACTCGCCGCGGTGCCGATCGATCCGACCCGCACGCTGCTCCCTGAATACAGCACGAGCGCGGTGGACGTTTACCACGTCAGCTTCCGCGTCGCCCGAGACGACAGCCGCATCTACGGCATCCTTTGCGAGCCCAAGGCTCCTGGCCGCTACCCCGCTGTCCTGCGCGTGCCCGGCGCCGGCGTGCGCCCCTATGTGCCCGTCAACACCGACCTCGCTGCGCAAGGCGTCATCACACTCAACATCGGCATCCACGGCATTCCGGTAAACCTGCCAGCCCAAGCCTACTCCGCATTGCGCGCCGGTGCGCTCAAGAACTACGCGCACTACAATCTCGACAATAAAGACACGTATTATTTCCGCCGCGTTTTTCTCGGCTGCATCCGCGCCAACGACTACCTCGCCTCGCTTCCCAACTGGGACGGCAAAAACCTGCTCGTTACGGGCGGAAGCCAGGGCGGGCATCTTTCGATCGCCACCGCTGGCCTTGATCCGCGGGTAACTGCCCTCGCTCTCGTTCATCCCGCCGGCTGCGACGTCACCGGCTACCTCCACGGCCGTGCTGGCGGCTGGCCGCACATGTTCCGTCCCGACCCGAAAACCGGCATGAACTTCCATGCGCAAAACCCGGCAAAGATCGCGACCACCGCCTACTACGACGCCGTCAACTTCGCGCGCCTCATCAGAGTTCCCGGCCTCTATTCATGGGGTTACAACGACGAAGTCACTCCGCCCACCTCGATGTTCGCCGCCTACAATGTAATAACGGCCCCGAAAGCGCTGAATCTCGTTCTTGCCGGAGGACACACCAACATCCCCGAGGAGTGGGCTGCCATCGACGAATGGCTTTTGCAGCAGGCCGGAGTGAAAAAGTAATACCATCCGGAAAAGCTCTGGAGAGCGGCACTCCTTCTGCCCCCGTTGCATTAAGAGAGCTTGGCGCAACCTGGCTGAGCGAGCCTCAAAGTTCATGTGGTTTCAAACACATACATCGGACTGAGGCTGCCGGACGCTATCGAGCTGCCGTTTCCAAACCTCCCAGCGCGTGGTCCGATGCTGATCTCACGACTCGCCCGAGCTCAGTCTGGCTGCCATGATCCAAGGAACCACGGAGTTGCGGCACCGGAACCAACCGTTCAGCGGCAAACGGCTGCCAGATGGATGGTTTCTTTCCACTTAACGCGAATTCCCCGTTTGTGGGGAAAGGAGGAATTGGCGAGGCACCAGCCGCATCTACGTCACTGCACCAACCCACGTGTTGCACCACGAAGGAGGGTGGGATTCAAACCGGAATCTCCGCCGGAAGCTAAGTCGCGTTGGGACTTTTGGGCAACCTGCCGAGGGTGGGAGTTCGGCCTGCCCTTATCGAAGTTTCTGCGCCCGTTGGGACAACTTTTGGGCACCGGAATGGCGAAAGCTAGCGCCTCCTGATCCTGGGCTTCAGCAGCCGGGATGTCTCTTCTCTGATCCGCTCAAGGCCAATGCCGGCATCTTCAATTTCCTTCTGGGTCCAGCGCTCCGGCTCATACCAATATGATCCTTTGTCTTCGATTCGGCGAGCGAGTTCGGGACTATAGCCGTAAACGAGCCCAGAGACTTTCTTCCATGCGGTCGCTACTTCGATCTCCAGCTTCTTGGTCCGCTGTCCCGTGGCCTCTTTTACTGCCTCATACTTGAGTGTTTTCTCGGTGGCGTCCTCGATCGCCATCAGGGCGTCGGTTGCGTGCTTCGATTCTTCGTCGATACGGGAATTGCGGGCATTGTTAATGGTCACAAGCAGCGCCAGTATCGCGACGGTAACGGGGTCCATACATCCTCCTACCAGATCGGCGAAGCGAAAGTCACTCTAACTCCCGTGCAAAACGTAATCGAAGATTATGAGACGCTCCGTTCCGGAAGCTTGATCGTCAGGGGAACGCAGTTATTCCCTTCTAGGTAGGACCAGGCAACACGAGCGCAGCGACGCCATAGGTCCTCCTGTCGTATCAATGCTCCGTCGCCACTCAGGTTCTGCGGCAGTTTTGCCGCAACGGGGACCCGTCATCCCTTAAACCGATGCTCCCGATGCCAGTGGAGAAAAATCGTGTGGGGCGAGAGGCTGCGATCCTTGGGAAAAAGGATCGTTCCCTCCGGATTTAGGAGCCGTCTGACGGGGTCAGGCACCTTGGGCGCCTGCAATATCGCTCCATCATCGGCGACAGAGAGGAAACCTCGATCAAATAGCCAGTGCACCGTTCGACAGAGCGCCAGCCCGTTTCTCGGCGAGTCGGGACCGTCATTTTCGACGGGACGGATGTGGGCGGCTTCGATCTCGCATCGTCCACCTCCGTTCACGAGTTGAAGACCGGTCATCGCGCAAGTTCGGTCATACGCGTTCCGCACCACTCGTGAAAAGGCAGCGTCACGCAAAGGGCGAGAAGTGCTGACTAGCATACGCGGCCCGCCATATCCTGATTGAGTTTCCGCGACGAGGTCCGCAGAGCCGGCGCCGGTATCGTCGAGGGCCGGAAGCATCCCTAGGCGACATATGTGTTCGAAATCGATTCTTGGCAGTAGTCGCACGGCATTCATGCCGGCACCGCGATTCGTGGATCCATCAGGATTGCGCAAGGAAGACTCAAGGAGATCGCCGCCGTGCCGAAATCCAACCGGTTGGGGAAACTCAACGTATCCGCTCATGCGTGCGTAGTAATGATCGGCTTTCAGGGGGTCGGGCTCGATCGCCACGACCCGGGCCATCGCGAAATAGACTTTTCGCCCACCGCCACGACGAGACTCGTAGTAGACAATCCAATCGCCTACCGTCCGCTCGACGCGTGAGCGATACTGCTTGGGGAAATGATACCGGACTTCGACGGCATCATCGTAGGACGATCCTAATTTCGCGGTGAAAACCCCATTTGCCACAAGTCCGTGGTAACGGGTTTCGCTGCCGGAGCAATCTCCCAACAGGTGCCGCCCTACGAGTGCCGACAATTCCGTCGGTGAATGCTAAGCTATTACACCCTCGTTCGCCTCTTAGGCTTTGGCCCGCGTGGATTATGCTGGAACCTCCGACGAAAGTTTTCGCGATACTCCTCCACGGATTTGTAACCGGCAGGCACGTGCGTCCAGCCCTTGTCCTCCTCGGTGAACTCAAAGTCCACGTAGTGCTCAGGCACCTTCGGTTGGGGCGTGATTTTATCAAGATAGGCGCGGAACAGATGGTTGATGTTGCACTCGGCGACCTTGCAGCGGAGTTCGTTCCACCGATCGTCGACCGTGTAACCCTCATCGATCAACGAGGTCATGACCCAACCCCAGACCTCACACTCCGCAACGTCGATATCGCCGCTCGGATGGTGTTCCTTCGTGTAATATTGCTGCGGGTCAAAGTGCTTGCCGAGTTGCACGTAGCAGTCGTGGACGATTTCGAGAAGATGGACGAAGTATTCGGTCGCCGCCTGCACGACGTGCGGCTGGTCCGGCACAGATTTCGCGCGCGGATCATTCTTGTGGAAATAGAACTCTATCGTCGTGCCGGAGGTCATGTAGCCGCTAACTGGATAGGCACCGCCGTGCACGTGCTCATTACGCATCTCGAGAAAGGATTTCGCGAGGCCATTTTGAGCCAACTTCGTTTGATGTGGTTCATACCACTTTTCGAAACCGGGCAGGTCGTCCTTGAACTGCTGCAGGACCAAGGTGCTCGTGCGCGCCGCCGACAGAAATGCGCTGAAATACCAGTTGAACACCTGAAGATCGCCCGTCGCACACATCCTCTGGAGGAAAAACTCTGCCTCAGCGATCTTGTCGTCGACGGTATCGAAGGTGGGTGCCATACGAGCAACGTTGTCGCGCGACCGTCCGTGTGGCGAGTCGCTACCCGGTGTAGATCTCCAACGCCCAAGCGTTGCCGTCGCCTTGTTCGGTGGCGCTTTCATGAAAGGCATGCGGCTGGAAACGCCTGCCGTTCCAGCCGATTCCTGACCCAGTGCGCGCGAGCCCAAACAGAAACAAACGGGTGCCCACAGCGATCTCGTCCATGCCGGGGCGATCACGAAGCCCGGTGATGTTTACCTCTCTGTCGGCCGCGTCTCGCAGTCGAATCGCCGTTCGACTCGACCGACTTCCCCTTTCGATCACATTGCCCCAGGAATCAGCGGGAATCGCTCCCAAATCCAACGGCAGTGACAACCACCAAGACGGGGCGACTTTGAAATATGCACGGCAGCGGTGCCGGATCGAGCATTGCCAGCATTCCCCGCCGGGCCGGGCCAGCCCGACCGCGTCTTGTTCCGTGCCGGCGGGAATGTCGCCTGTCGCTTCCGCGAGATGTCGCAACGTGTCGGCCCTAGCGGACGAGTTCCATTCGATCTCGAACTCGCGACCGCCGACATCGACGGTGAGGAGAATATTCGCCCCAGGCAGCGCGGTCTCCGACAACAGCGCATAGAGTCGCACTTGCAGCGAGATTTCCGGGATCGGAGTTCCATCCGTTGCTAGCGCATGTCCCGTCTTGAAATCACGGATGCGGAATCGGCCTTGGTCGATCCTTTCGAACCGGTCGACGCGACCGACGAGCCGGCGGGTTCGATCGCTGAGCTGTTGTTCCGCTTGCGAGCCCTGGACGGACGATCCGCCGGCCGATTTATCGGCCGCCTTTCGCTTGGACAGCGTCGCGCATCGCGCCCTCACCGTCGCACGCAGATTGCGCCATTCAACGAAGCTCCGCGTCTTCGCCAAATCCGCGAAGTGCGCCCGCCGCGGGTCGGCCGCGAGCACCGCGCGTTCTCGTTCGAGTTCGCGTTCGAGGAGAACCAACGGATCAACGGACGCATCCGCGGGCCATCGCTCATAAACGCGATGGACGACGGTGCCGATGACGGCGTCCGGACCCGACACCAGATGCGAGTCGCGCCATTCTCGCGTCGAGGCGATCAGGCGTAGCTTGCAGCCGCGATACCTCGCCACTGCCGAGACCGGGAAAAGTTCCGGCACGGTCACCCGCGTCAGCGGCGGCGGCAGCGGAGACATCAGACGACACCTAACACGGCTTGTCGCACGAGCACGGGGCGGCGCGCCAGGTTGAACGAGTCGACCGCGATGGCGGGTTCGTCGCCGAGTTCCTCGAAGGCCGAGCGCAGGTTCTCACGGGGTTCGTCGAATTCCCACAAGGGATGCGCAACGATCGCCCACGTGCGCGTGCCGCTGAACCGCAGCGCATGGATTCTGCCGCCGACCAATGGCTGGACTTCCGTGTTCGGAAACTGCAGCGCGGCGCGACGGCAGTCCTGAAGCACGAGCCGGGACCATTGTCGCAATCCGTGATCGTCAATCAGCGCGCCGTCGGGCCCCACATGCCGGTCGTAAGCGCCGTCCAGGCCGCACCGGTAGCCAGGTGACGCGAGCGCGTGGAGATATGCCATGCCGAGACGCCAATCCAGCAGGCCATGGTATGGTTGGTTGCGGTAACGGAGCAGGCATTGATAACACGCCTGCTCGCAATCGTGCTCATGCGATCCGCGCAGGATCTCGTTCAGCGGGTATTTCCGGTCTTCGGTCAGCATCGACCGCAGGATCTTCTCGATCAGCGCCTGCCCCGAAGCCGTGTCGCGCTCGAGCAGCGCCTGGCAGAACCCGGCCCCATTAATCAGATGATCGGCGAACTGGATCACCGGCACGGTGGTCGTTCCGCCCGGTCGAAAGAGCCGCGGCTCGATGGCGTCGAACTCCTCGGGGTCGATGTCGAGTTCGAGCGCCGCCCGACTTAGAATCAGAAACGTCGCCGAGACCGCCGCCGCCCGTGCGGCGGTTGCCGCCAACGCGTCGATCAGTTCCTTGCCTTGTCGATTTCCCAAAGAACGGACGCCGATCGCCCGGTTGAGAGCCAAACCGTCGGGAACCTGCTTCGGTGCGATGAAGATCGCGTCCGTTGTCTTTGGCGCCGCGAGCCAGATGGCCTCGAAAGCGGAAGCGGTCTTCTCCGGTTCGGTATAGCGGTCAAAACCCGGCGGCACGCGTTTCGAATCGGCTGCGACCATCGTGTCGATCATCTGGTCGGCGAGGATCGCCTGGCGCCGGCCGCGGCTGATGCGTTGCGCACCGGGCACTGCGGAGAATCCCGCCCAGCCCTTAGGCGAGCCCTCCACGACAGGCCCGCGATTGAGTCGATATGTTCGCGTGGCGGGTTTGACGTCGACCTGCAGATTGCAACCGAGCGGCTGCAACGAAAGCACCTCTCCCTCCACCTGAACGGAATTGTGCCGGCCGCCGCCCATCGTCTCGTCTGCATCGTGCTGAATGCGAAAATCGGTGCGAAAGCCTCGAGGCTCGCGGCATTCATTCATGCGGTCCTTCTCCAGGCGGTTGCCACAGTTGCGGCACGAGGCTGCCTCGTCGGGACCGGTCAGCCTATACCATGAGTTGCACTTCTCGCATTCAGCGATCCAGAACGATCTGCCGAAAGCCGCACCCAGAGGCGCGGTCGGCACGAGCAGGCGACCCTCGACCGGCACGCGAAGGCGGAGATTCGGGAGCGCACCCGTGTATCCGACACAGCGGTATTCACGCTTGTCCTTGACGATGGTGGAGCCGGCCGCGAATTCGAAGATCGCAATGTCGAGATCGCGGTCGATCGTCCGCCACTCGCGCGTGCTCGGTCGCAGACGCGACGGCTGGTGATCGATGTAGAGGTTTCGCACGCGGGTCGGCATGCCATACATGGGAAGCAGCCCCTGTTCGGCGAGGGCATGCGCCAGACCGAGGTCCTGGTATTCTGGGTGATCCCTCAATTTGCGCACGTCGGCGATGATGGCGTCGGTCGACAGCCAGACCTGATCGCGCGACAATTTGGTCTCATCCCGGAGGAACGCTACCATCGCCGACGCCGACGCTTCGGTGGCGTCGAGTGCGGAGCCGAGGCGCTCCTCCCATCCCTCGGCGAAGTAAGAGCCCGTGGGGAGAAATTCACCATGGATATCCGGGGGCACCATGTCGTCCGCCGGCCACGGCCGGGTGGCCTCGCGCATCCATTCAAACGCGAGGCCGAGTCGATACTTCCGCACGAAACGCTTGGCGATGTTTTCCATTCCCTTTGTGAGGAACGGTGGAGGCGGCAGGTCGCCAGTGATCTTCCGGGGCTCCCGGAAGTAATAGAGGTCATGGCTTTTGGTGCGACATACCGTCAACGCCATCGAGTAAGCCTGTTTCCTGCGGCCCGCTCGGCCAACGCGCTGCTGGTAGTTGAAGCGCTGCGGCGGCATGTTCGCCTGCAGCACGGTCTGGAGCGATCCGATGTCGATGCCGACCTCCATCGTGGTCGTGACGGTGAGCACGTCGATTTCCTCCTTCTCCCGAAGGTGGAATGGATCTTCTGCCTCCATGATCACGTTGCCATCCGCGTCTTCCTCTGGTCGCCGCTGCGCGTTTAAGCGCGGACGAAAGCGCGGGAAGATCACGCCGCGAAATTTTCTCTGCCGATCCGGGCCGTCATCACTTTGTCCCGTGAGTTCTTCGCAGTGGAGCCGGAACGCGCCGGCATTCCGGCGAACCATTCGCCGTGCGAGGTAGTTCGAACGTTGAATCTCGCCGGCAACGCCTGACTGGTCGGCCGGCAAACCCGTGCCGCACCGCGTGCAAAGTCCGACGCCGCGATGGAGATGCACGCGCTCGCATTTCGTGCACCGCCAGAAAGGATCGCCGGGCTCGGCGAGCCGCACGTGCAGCGCGGCCGTCTTGATCAGACCGCCTGGATGGCCTGCGTCTCGAAATGAATCCAAGACACGCTGTAGGCCGTCGCGCGCAGCGGCGCCTTCACCCCAAACCTTGCGCGCAAAATTGAGTATCCTGGCATTTGTCAGCATGCCCACGCTGTCGACGCGGTCCGGAGCGCGATCGTAGGGGCTCTCAAGAAATCGATAGGCGTCGCCGAAGACCCGGAGGAAGGTGGAGTGCCGCGCGTGCTCGGTATCATCCCCCTTGAAGGTAGCCCGCGGCAGGCAAAGGTAACCCAATCCGGCTTCCTCGATCGAGAAATAGGTGCGGTTAAACAAGACCTCGACGACGAGGCTCTGCAGGTCGGCGACGAGCTGTTGCCGCGCCTGATTCAACCATGCTTGGTCGGCAGGATCGTCACGCCAGTCGACCTCTTCTCCGCTCTTCGTGAAAAGGTGATGCCATTCGAACGAGCGCTTCTCCTTTTCCTGCTCGACGACATACGGCTTCGTTCCTGCCGGATCCGTGGGATGGACGCCGAGCCTGACATATTCGGTGATCAAGGGCTTCAGCCGAACCCGACTGCCCGCCTGCCCAGTGAACTCGCCGCTGCCGCTATCCTCAATTACCAGTTTTAGCGGAATGCTTGGATCGAGTTTCCTCGCCTCAAGGTCATTCTTCTTCCGCGTGTATTCTTGGGCCTTTTCGGCGTGGCCTTCGTCGTCGATTGACATGCTCGAGAGAGCGGCACGCAACGCTGCCACTTCCTCCGCCAGCTTGGCGGTATCAGAGTTACGTTGGCATCTGCGAAGCGTCTGAACGATTAGCTCGCGCCGCATGTCCTCGTGATGCTGGCGCTCGATGTCCAACGCGGCCTTCGCCGCGTCCTGCCGGCTGTCCGAGAAGGAAACCAGTTTCGCAGGCTTGTTCTTGGCGCCGACAGCATGCAGCCGGCCCACATTGAACAATTCGCTCGCGAGCAGCTGCGTGGTTTTCGCGAAGCCAGTCCGGAAATGGCGGATCGGCGAGAGCCTTGACCGGTCCTTCTTGCGGGGCGCGTAGTCTGTGCCACACGCGGGGCACATGTAGGGAACGTTCGTGCCGGCGGCGTCATTGCGCCGGCCGTGGACATCGTAGGCGTCGGTGCGATCGAACAACCAGCCTTCTCGACAATCGTGTGGCGCTGCCTCAAGCGGTCTTAGGACCCGGACGATCCCGGTGCGGGGATGAAGCGCCGCCCGTTGCCAGCATCGCCTGGCGTTCGCATCGACGTCCACCGGCTCGGGTCGGGCTCCGCCTCGCGGCCAGAACACCGCGTAGCGATCATATGAGAGCGATTCGAACAGCTGCCCACTCGACGCATCGGGCAGGCCATCGAGGTTGGTCTCGTTCGGGAGAAGTTCGTGCTCCTTTTGACCAACCCGGGCGCGCATCCCGCCTACGAGCATGTCCCCGCAGCACTCGCAATACAGCAGCTCAAAGTGGCGCGGTGGAGGCAGCGAGTCATCACCGTCGGCGCTCGCAGTTACTTTTCTCTCGAGCGAGAGCGCGCCGACAGTGCGCGCGGTGCTGGCGGTCGAGCCGGCCGTCACCGGTGAATAGATTCCCTCGATGCTCCGAAAGAACGTGTGCACGCGGAACGAGGGCGCGGCGAAATCGATCCGCTCGTCGGGAAACCACGTGTCGCACGCATCAGCGAGCCCGCGGGCCAACATGAGGCCTCGCAGCGCCTCCGCGTGTTGGTCGCGCTCATCCGGGACAAAAATCTGGCTCGCCACTTCCGACATCGGGGTGGCCCTCGCTCGCTTGTCGCCAGTCGACCAACATCCCTTGGCGATCCGTTTGCCGGCTTCCGCCGCTACCGCGGCGACGAGGTCCGACGGCGACGATGCGGTGACGCCGAGCGCAGTCGCCACCTCCCGCCATGCCGCCTCAACGAACACCGGCTCACCGGCTGCAATTGGATCCGAGCCGGCTTGGCCATGTGCCCGCAAAAACCGAACGAACGGAGCGGTCGGCAACGGCTTGATGCCCGCGGGTTCTTCTCGAATCGAAACGCCCGGTTGAATCGCATCCTTCCAGCCGGAGCCATCGGTCGCGTGAACGCCCTCGTTGGTCCACGTGCCGATGCTCCCGAACATATCCCAAAGATACGTCAGGCTCTTCTTTTCCTCGGGTCCGTCGTCGACGGGGAGCGAGGCACTGGAGGCGAGGATGCGAACCTTGTGCCGCAATTCGGGCCGTGAAAGCCCGAGCCGGTGGAGAAGTAGCCGGATCAGATATGCGACCTCCGTGCCTGCCGCGCCGCGCTGTAGGTGCAGCTCGTCGAGGACGAGATAGAAATAGGCGTCCGGATCCTCCTCTAGCCACCGGGCCGTCCGGTCGAAAATCTTGGCGTCGACCTCTCGCGTCAGCATGGCGCCGAGCATGCTCACGTTTGTGATGAGGATGTCGGGCGGGGTTTCCTGCATGTCCCAACGCGATAGCAGCTCTCCACCATCGATCCGTGGAAAGAGGAACCGATCATCTGGTGACCGGCTCCGGTCGTTGCCGATCGCGCGGGCGATTTCTTCCTGCGCACGCTGGAAGTCGACCATATGCTCGAAGAGTTTCTGCACGTCGGCGTGGCGATCTTCGCGTTGCTCGTCATCCGTTCTTCTCGGGTGCCGTTCGAATCCCGTGACGGGCGTCTCGCTGGTATATCGCCCGAAGAAGATGAGATTGTCGTGCAGATGTTCGCGCATCGCCGCGTGCGCTTCGTCCGAATCGAGGGTCTTCCGCAGCCGGGCGAGCTGGTCCTCGACAAGCGCGTTCATGGGATACAGCACGAGGCAGCGAACGGCCGCCGGGCGCGTCTCGTCGGCACGATGCAAGCGGAATGGACTCTTCTCTGGATTGGCCTTGAGCGGGCGTTCGGTAGCGTCGATGTCGCTGAAACGTTGATAGGGGTTGCCGTCCGGCCGATGCCACCACCTGCGTTGCATGAATCGCGGTCCGGGTTCGGTCCATTTTGCGCTTCCTTCACGACAGATCGCGGCGAGCACGGGGAGGAGGAACGCCTCAGTCTTTCCGGAACCGGTCCCGGAGGTGACAACGCCGGGTCGGCCGTTCGTCACGCCCCGTCGCAGCATCTCGGCCTGGTGCTCGAAAAGCCGGGCGTCATCCGATTCGAACATTCCGGCCCGCACCAAATCGACGAATGCAGCCCGCTCCTCTCGTGAGAAACCGGCCAAGGGGCTGTCCTCGCGATCTATCAGTTCACGGAACGTCCAGTCTACAGCTTTGTATCGGGCCAGCGGCTCGAGCAGGGGCTCGGTGCACAAATTGCCAGGTGCTTCCAGGAGTTTTCGGCGCTCCTCGCTGATCGCGCTATTCGAGATCCGAAAGGCGGTCTCAAGATAGGTGATGTATAGCTCCCGGATGCGGAGAAACGAGCCGATCGGGTCGAACATGTGGCAGTTAGTCAGGGGTTGACCATCGCGAGTATCTGATCACGGAAAATCGGGGTGCCGAACGCATAGAGATGACCAGCTCCGCCCGCGATCAAACTTTCCGGGCCGGGCAGCATGGGTCCGAGCAAGGCCACCCTTCGCGCGAGAGGCAGCGGTAGATATGCATGTGCGACCGAGACGTCGTGGTCCCCACGAGGCAGAAACGGAGAGATTCCGGCCATGCGACACGCGTGAAGCCGAGCGATGTTCTTGGAATAACTCCACGCTGAGACCCCGGCGCATTCCGTGACCCAATACGGGGGTCTACACTCGTGCATCCACTGCGTAATCGACGCTTTCCCAACCTCGTTCGCGATGAGCGACGGCCTTATTTGCCGGGCCTTTTCGTAGTTGGGCGGCGACGCCAAGCCTTCCTCTACGCAAGAGGGGCGCGCCAAGTCCTCGAGATTCGCCCACTTCAACGGGGTTCTCGGTGCCACCTTTCGCAATATATCCGGATCGGAAGCCGACAGCACGATGGTCGCGGGCACGAACGCGCAGGCGCTGCGTCGTTCCTCGACTCGAACGCCCCTGGTTTCCGCTGCGCGCGAGAGATCGCGCACGGTGGTGGGCAAGCAGAGTCCGACTAGCACGGCGAAGCATGTGGGGCCGGAGCGAAACGCGACCAACATTGGGGCTGACGCGTAGATTAATCGCGAACGCCAGCGAGCGTCGGTGACGATCTCTATATAGCCAGCCTCGCTCCAGCACCGCGTCAATGCCTCAATCGCGCACAGGTCGGGATTCGTTGGGACTTCGGACAAACCAAGGAAGCGCGCCACGAGCCCGCGCCACTCGGCAAATGGCAGACCCGCGCGGGCAGACGCTCGCCCGGCGATCGCGGCGACGAGACGTTGAACCTGTTCGGCGACGGGAGGAAGCCCGCCACGACTCGAGGCCACACGTGAATCGATCTCGAAATTCACGGCAGGCAACTCCACGCGCGAGTGCAATACTCGCCGTGCAGCCAGCACTCGAGCGGCAACATCTGAGCCATCTGCGGGCGTGCTTTGGTCAAGCAAGGTGCGCCAGCGACGGCGAAGTCGCGGGGTGCTGGCGCGCGCGGTCGGAGCCATCCCAGCCAGGGGGGAGTCGGCCAGGAAGATCAGCGTCGTCGTCGGACCGGTGCGAATGATCTTCCATGCCGCCTTGGACTCCTCCGTCACGAATTCCCCGTGAGCCGGACCCAATAGTATCACCCGTCCCGTCTGGAGGCCGACATCCGCTTGTTCATCGGTGTTGGCGACAGCGCGAATATCCGCGAGCGGCTTCGTGCCCGAATGATGTTCGACGTAGCAGGCGTGGAGATCGCGCGGCGATTTGTAGGCCTCGCTTGCGAGACCACCGACAAAGCGGATCTGAATTCGCGACAGGACAACCCTGTCCTGATGGGCCACGATCTCGAAATTCCCGTCGAGATCCCGGCGCGGGAACCTCCAACGATCATCACCGACCGAATCGAGCTCGAACGTTCCACCGGTCCACGTCGCGGTAATGTGATTGGCGCCCGGCATTCTCACCATCGGCAGCACTTCCGCGTAGCCGAGCCAGCCGTCATCGGCGCGAATACCCTCGGAAAGCGTCAGGCGCGCAGCACCGAAGGTCGGCTGGAGCAGCCAAACCGACTCCAGGGCCGCGGACAGTTGCTCCCCGGTGTCGAACGCACGAAATGACGCGCCATAGAGTAGCGTCCAATTCTCCGCCGGTTTGCTCGCGTGCGGCCTTCCTCCGAAAGTTGATTGGATCGCGGCGAGTAGGTCGTCTCGCACAAGCGCGTGATGCGCTTCCCTTAACTCTTCGCTTCGCGTTGCGGGTCCCAGATAGTCGAAGAGGACCGGCGCCAGTGGGATAACGCCCTGCCGCGCGAGACGCGAAACTCCACGAACCGCGATCGCACCCGTCAGGAGATTGGAAACTGCCCGAGCGGATGACTTGGTGGTCGCGTCCACGATCGCGCGGCGCCAGTCGCCGAGCTCGGAAAGCAAATCTGCAAACTCGCATCCACGCGGCGGCTGGCGAATCGCGGCCGTTGCGAGAAGCAACATTTCCAAGTCATCGCCATCGACGATTACAAGGAGGTCCGCCCCAATGGTCGGATCGCTTTCTTCCGGCGCTCGTGCGCGCAGGGCGGCGTCCACGGCCGCCGACCAGAAGCGGTGGACGCGCAATTCGGTGACCTGGGTTCCCGCGGCGAGATAACGCGATCGGAAGTCCTGATAGGCAGTCACGAAAGATTTGCCGAAGAGACTGAGGTTCGCTCCGACGAGTGACACGAGAGGTCCCGGCGGCGGCATGTCGCCCCCCAGACCGTGCTCGCGTAGCAAAAGTCCGAGCGCCCGCTGGTCTTTGCGATCGGGGAACGCGAGGCCCTCGGAGTATCCGATACGCGTGTGACCGCCGAGCGCGGGCAGAACCAGTTGCCGGTAGCGACTCTGGTTACGCGGCGATGCGAGCCACTTCTGGAATTTTTCCCAGAGGTCGCGGAGGAAGTGCAACGTCCCGTCGGAAGTCCGTCCGCGGGTGAGGATGTTTAGTCGCTCGCGGTAACTTGCCTCTCGCGCAAGTTCCGCGCTCGATTCGGCCGCCGCGATGCAGGAAAGGATCAAATGAGCGACAAAGCCGGGGCGCACGTCGGGAAAATCGACGTGGCATGGCATGTCCATGGCGTGAACCAGCAGATCCTTTCCGTCGGGCAGCTCATCGAGCAGCGCGGCGACGAATGCGTCTCGCACATGTTTCGGGTCGGCATCGCCGTCTCCCGCGGCCATCGCGAGTTCCTCGGGCGTGACCAACAGATTAACGACCGGCAGCCGGTCTGGGTCTTTCCGCGTCGCGAAAAAATGCTCCAACAAAATGTCATTCCATTCCGCACGATTCCACGACAGCCAACCATCCGTTCGTCGAGCCTCCGCATTCGCTGACGCGACAGCGGTCAAGATTTCCGCGGGAACGCGTGAATCTTCCGGAGCTGAAGGCTGATTCCTTGAAGCGGGGCTGGACATCGCTGCGAGAATCGCGGGCGCAGTGTCGGGAGAAACGGTTGAGCCTACAAACAAAGTTTTTCAGGCCCACCCTGCCAAGGATTGGATTGAAAAGGCTCTCGTCGTTATCCTGCTTAGCAGGAGCGTGACGAGGACCCTCTGCAACACCACTTGGATTCGGCGAAAATCATGGCCCCAAATGCCGGCCGGGCGTCGCCGCAACCTTCGGGTGGCCGATTTGTTCAGCGGCTGTGGCGGACTGAGTCTCGGCGCTTTCGAGGCGGCACGCGTGAACGGGCTCAAGCCAAAGGTCGTGTTCGCGGTCGACCTCGACGAGACTGCGCTCGGAGTTTATCGCGCGAATTTCCGCGTGAATTCGAAGACCGCACGCACCGCCGACGTGACCAAACTATTCGCAGGCCGACTCGGGACTCATCTCACGCCGGTAGAGAAGAAACTAAGGAAAAAATGCGGGCGCGTAGACCTTCTCGTGGCGGGCCCACCGTGCCAGGGGCACTCGGATCTGAACAATAGTTCGCGGCGGCGCGATCCGAGAAACTCCCTCTATCTGCGGGTGGTTCGCGCCGCAAAGGTGCTCCAGCCTAGGGTGGTCTTGATCGAAAACGTTCCCGCCGTCGTGCATGACAAGGGGCGGGTCGTCGCACGGGCGAAAAACGGACTCGAAAAACTCGGATATCAAGTGGAAGGTGGCCTGATCGAGGCCGTCAAAATCGGGCTGGCGCAGACACGACGCCGCCACCTGCTGGTCGCGGTAAGAGCGGGCAAGCCCGACTTCGGTTTCATCGAAGGACTGAAGGTCAAGAAGGCCAAGACCGTCCGAGACTACATCGGTGACCTCGTCGGCTTGAATGGCAGTCGGATCCCGTTATTCGACTTCGCCTCCGGCATGAGCAAGAGGAACCAGGCGCGCGTGCGATTTCTCTACGAGAACAACCGATACGACCTGCCGAATCATCGCAGGCCAGAGTGCCATCACGACGAGCATTCCTACGTGTCGATGTATGGTCGACTGCGGTGGACGAAGCCGGCGCAAACAATCACGAGCGGCTTTGGTTCGATGGGCCAAGGGAGATTCCTGCACCCGTCGCAGCGGCGAACCCTCACCCCGCACGAGGCCGCACGTCTCCAAGGGTTCCCTGATTTTTTCAAGTTCTCTACGGTTTTGGCCCGAACCGCGTTGCAGACAACAATCGGCAACGCAGTGCCGCCCAAACTCGCCGCAGTTTTCGTCGACCACCTAATACGAGCGGGACACCTCTAGCCTCATGTCGGGAAATCTGGATGGCCAAAACATCATCAAGCTCTGCCATCACCACGGAATGACTTCAAAAGTGCCGAGCGTGGGTTCGGGATTCGTCAGCGCCAGGGCGAATAGGAATACTCTAACGCGCGGCCCTCTCTTGTTAGAAGAATGTCGCCGCACCGTTACCGAGCTGCTTACCCGAAGGCGGGTTGATCGGCTAAAGTGGATATTCTAACCAAGCTTGAGCGCTCAAGGCGGATGGGGCTCGTGAAGGGTCGCGGCAACCGCAGCACGGAGGTGCGGTTGCTCGAATTGTTCCGCACGCTGCACATCCGGGGGTGGCGCAGGGGGAGCCGCCTTCCGGGGCGTCCTGATTTCGTGTTCGCAGCTCAACGCGTCGCGGTGTTCGTCGACGGGTGCTTCTGGCACGGATGTCCGGAGCACTATACCGCGCCAGCGGGTAACGCGGCGTTCTGGCGCAAAAAAAGACGTCAAAATTCCGAGCGAGATCGTCGAGCAGACATCGCCTTGCGGAAACTCGGATGGAAAGTCATGCGGATTTGGGAGCATGAACTGCGGCCAGCGCGCCTGGCTCGGCTGTCAACCCGGCTGCGCCGGAGGTTCGCCACGACACACAGTTGAAGAAAGATGTGCGTGGCCTGGCTCCGCGGGCCCGACGCCGGCCCGAAAGCCCAAGTTTCGCTAGCCTTCCGTTTGCAGCGATTGCCCCCAAAGTGGGAAAAGTGAAATCGGACCGGGTCATTAGGCCACCAACGCGAGGCGTATTTCGCGATTCTCCCGATTTACAGGCAGAGCGTAGTTCCCTAGTTCCCGAAGCCACCAAAACGGAATGATTGCGTTTGAACACGTCACTCCGCGGTTTATTTTATCAAAGCATTCGCCGGCGATACCTTGCGGGGTCGCTCCAGCCACTTATGCAGACCGTCCACGCCGGAGTCGTCCTTGGCTGCGCCTCTCAGCCCCTATATGGGGCCGAGAGCGATCGCGGCATTATTCACTTGGAAACCCGTCCCGCCCTCTTTCGCCAGCGGGTGAATTCGTCCGCCGATGCATGAACTTGGCCTAACGATCGCCAATCTGGTTTCGTGGTTTCCCTCCGCGGCCCACCCTGGCTACACGTTGGTAAATGTGCCCGCTGCGGAATCTGAGAAATGGGCTCAAGCACTGGGTGAGCCGCTCCGGCGCTGCTACATTTCGGACGAACTGCTGGATGGTCAGGAGAAGGAGCACGCTGCCATCGACGTGATTAAGGCGGTCCTGCCCGATCCGGGTTCCACGAGGTCGGGTGACTTCGGCGAAATCCTGGTGCTTCTCTACAACGCCGCCGCCGCCCATCCGACGGTGCTGGTGAGTCCCAAGAGGTGGCGACTGAAGCAGGATCGCAACAAGCCCGCGCCTCACTCCGATGTGTTAAACTTCGTCCTTCCTTCTTGGCCGAACCCCTCTGCAGACGACACCGTGATCTGTTCTGAGGTGAAGGCGAAAGCCACAGATCAGCCGTCCATTCCGATCGCCAGCGCGATCGAGGACTGCGCAAAAGACCGGACCAGCCGCCTTGCCAAGACGCTGCAATGGCTGAAGGAGCGGGCGCTGCGCGGCGACCTCGTCGGCGTATCGATCCCACAACTGGACAGGTTCATCAAGGCGACCGAAGCCTTGCCCGCGAAGAAGCGATTCCAGGCCGTCGCTGTCGTGTGCCAGAGCTTGGTTGCAGGTGAGTTGGCGACGGCCCCAACGACCGCCGATTCCGCCTACTCGCTCGTGATCATATCAGTGCCTCAGCTGCAGAAGGTTTACACCGAGGTCTTCGAGGCGGCCGTCAACAGTCGAAACAAGCCGGCCACCGCGTAATCCATGGCAGCATCACCGTCACTTGATCGCTGGATCAACGACTCCGACGCCAAGCGGCTGCTTGACCAGTTCGGCGTCGAGCAGGGAGACCTCCAGCTTAGGTATCTCGGCGAAAGGGCTGACGATTACTATATCGCCCTCGTTGGTGAGTTCTTCGACTACATGCGGTCGGGCACGGCGGAGCCCGCCGACTGGTCGCGCCTGGCGAACGCGATGTCACAGTTCGCTGAACGGGGAAGACTCGACGAGCTTCGCACGATCGGCGTGAACGCTGCAGAAGCCCTGACATATGCTTCCGCTGCGTTTTACTTCGGCGGGTTTCCCGCGTCGGCCTGCCTGGTCCTTCGCCACGCCCCGCGGCCAGGAAAGGATGATGTGATGGGCGCGGTCTACGATCTCTTGGCGCGGCCGCAGGATTTCGGTTCGAGAATCGCTCGTGATCTCATTGCCGCGTTGGCGCGCGGAGATATGGGGTTCATCGCGCAAAGTTTTCTTCGTGCGTGGTTCATGGAGAGAGGCGCGGTCCGAGAGAGCCCCGAAGCGTGGGTCGCCGCCAAGATGCTTCGGCATACGCTCCAGCACTTTCGGAGGTCGAACTTGCGGACGATTCTGCCGGAAGGTCATACTGAATTTTGGAGCCCACTCGTGGCTTCCATGCTGGCGCGGCGGCCTGCCGTCTTTGAATTCTTCCCATCTCAAATCGAAGCGATTCGGGCCGGACTCCTGACGAGCAAACTCTCGTTCTCACTCCAGATGCCCACCGGCGCCGGAAAAACCGCGCTCTGCGAGACCTTGCTTTTTCATCACGCCAAAACGAATCCGAGGGCTGCGGCGATCCTGTTGGTTCCCTACAGGTCGCTCGCTTCGGAACTCCGAAGGTCGCTTGTGCCACGACTGCGCGCGATGGGCGTGACATCAGGCTGTTCATACGGCGGCACGGTGCCGTCCCGTGAGGAAGTGCAGTCCCTCGATGCCACCCAGGTGTTGGTCGCTACCCCGGAGACTCTGGCGGGTATGCTGACGGCCGACGAAGCATTTCTCAATCGCGTGTCGCTCGTGATCTGCGACGAAGGGCACCTTCTGGACACGCAGGGAAGGGGGATCGCGCTCGAGCTGCTCATTGCACGGTTCAAAGCGCGAGCCGAAGGATCGCCCCGGTTCGTCTTTGTTTCGGCAATCGTTCCAAACATCGAGGAGATCAACACTTGGCTCGGCGGGACGAAAGAATCGGTGGTAAAGAGCGCGTATCGTCCATCCCGAGCCGAGTTCGCACTCATCAAATCCGCCGGTCAAAGTGCCGGCGCTGGAGCAAATTTGGTCGCGCATCCAGAGGAGCGGGAACCGACTCGGTTTGTCATTCCCGGCTTTCTTTCGCGGGCCGATTTCGCCTATCGAAATGCGGCCACGGACCGCACGAAAACTCTGCCGTTCGCTTCTTTCAAGACGCGCGCGGTGGCCGCTGCCCGGAAGGCGATGAGTATGGGCACGGTCGCCCTTTTCGCGGCGAACAAACGGGGCAACCAAGGTGCAATCGGAATCGCAGAAGAAATATTGTATCAGTTATCCTTGGGTCTCCCCCTGCCGAATCCCATCGATTTCGCCGACCGAGCCCAGATCAGTTTGGTGCACCAATACGTGGCTGCCGAATATGGCGATAATTGGATCGGCACCCAATGCATCTCAGCGGGTGTGGTCCTCCACCATGGAGACATCCCGCAGGAAACTCGCGAGGTTTTTGAAAAAACGCTGAGAGATGGGCATTCGCAGGTTGCTATCTGCACAAGCACCTTGGCGGAAGGCGTGAACCTCCCGATCAGGACGCTCGTCCTATACTCGGTCGAACGAAGAGACGGTGAAGGCAAAGCGGTCTCCTTGCTAGCGCGTGACATTAAGAATCTGGTGGGACGCGCTGGGCGCGCCGGTGCAACGACGCGGGGACTTGTGATCTGCGCGAATGAAAATCAATGGTCGATCATCGCACCGGTCGCCCAGCAGAAAGATGGCGAGCCGGTAATTGGGGCGCTCAAACGCTTATTGGTCCGCGTCCAGCGCTCCCTCGCACTTCGCCCGAGGACGGTCGACAACACCTTGCTTGAGCGCTCGTCGAACTTTTTTCCCGTCGTGGACGGCATCGATAGCGCGCTCGTGGATCTCATCGCAGAGGAAGTCGGAGACGACCAGCTTGCGGTGCTCGCACAACAGATCGCGGACCACACTTTCGCTGCGGCAACTTTGGACGCACAAACAAAGAAGGTGTTGGACGACATTGTCCGGCTCCGCTCGGCGCGCATTGCCGGCCTGCGATCGGCCAAGCGCCTGTCATGGATCAAGGAGACCGGCGCGAAAGTTCGTATCGTGGAGTCAGTTGAAACGTCCCTTCTTGCCAGCCGACCGGCGTGGGACGACGTCGCGGATGCTACAGAAGACTCTTTCGTTTCCCTCGTGTTGAGTTGGGCCTGGAACCATCGGGAGGTCCAAATCGCGGTCCAGGAAGCCTATAGAGTGGACGAGAAGGAAACTGAATCGGTCCGGGCCCAGCTATTTCTCATCGTGAAGCTTTGGCTGGCCGGAGAAACTCATGGCGCAATCGCAGCGAAATCGGCTCTCTCCGTCGACGATCTCCTCGGTGTCTTAACCCGCGTGGTGAACTTCAACCTCCAGACAATGGTTGAACAGGGCATCAGCCTCTTGGAAAAGCTCTTGGAGGAACAGGGGCGTGCGATCTCCGCTGCGGTGAAGCGATTCCCGAATCACCTGAAATACGGTATTCCCACACGCTCCGGCTTGGCGTTGGCCACCGCCGGCGTGCGCCACAGGTCCGCCGCGGTATTACTCGGCGGAGTTATATCGGCTCATGGAATCGCGCCAGACGATCCTGAAATCGCCGCCTTTCTCGCCCATGGTGAACTGGAATCGAATGCCCAAGAGTGGAGAAGGCGGCTGGGCACGCTGGTCTTCGAACACACCAAGAACGATGTCGCCCAATAAACCTTCGAGCGGGCCGCACACGCGCGCGACTCGTTTTCGCCCAATTGCCGCAGGCGGAGCGTCGAGCTAGTTTCCGAACATGGGACTGACGAAACGATATTGGATGGAGCAGCAGGAAGGAGGATGGCGCACGGTGGGCGACAAGCACGTCTGCGCCGCCTGTTTCTCAGAGGCGGATATCGCCGACTTCGTGGGCTCCAAGACGGTCGTCGGCTACTGCTCCTATTGCAGAAAACGCTCCCGCAAGCCGATCGGTGCGCCGATGGACGAAGTCCTCGCTTTCATGGCCGAGGGGTTCAGCCGGGAATACGATTCCCCGGCGAACTGCATGTCTTGGGACGACGAAGAAGGTAAGTGGGCGGGGCGGGCCACCTTGGATGGCTACGATCTCATCGACGAAATTGATGTCGTGAACTGGCAGCACCGGGGGGCGGATGAACTGCGCAAGGATCTGATCTCGGCGTTCTGCGAGCAAGAATACGTCCGGCATGATCCCTACGGCCTGTCTGTCAGCGAGGGACTGCAATACTCGTGGGGTCAATTCTGTCACACCGTCAAACACGAGACCCGGTTCGTGCTCTTCAAGATGCGGAAGAGACGGACCCCGCGCTACGACCGAGACGAACTGATCCCCGTCGATGTCATCCTAGCCCGCATCGGCAAATTAGTAGCGGAGCATGGTCTGGTTAAGGACCTTCCGCGCCGCAAGGAGCTGATCCGGGCCCGGCAGCACCAACCTTCGGAGAAGCTGACCACGGTGGCGGCTTTGGGGTCCGCACCGTCCAAATGGGCGAGCCAAAGCCGAATGAGCGCCGCGGGCATCTCCATGTTCTACGGCGCGGCGGACGAGAAGACGGCCTTTCTGGAGACGTTCGACGCTCACAACCGGCGCGCGAAGATCATGACGTTCGGCCGCTTCTTGACCGCGAGGACGCTCTGGATCCTCGATCTCTCCTCGCTTCCCTTAGTGCCGGGCATCTTCAATGGATCCTCGTCCACTGACCGCCAAGGCATCATTTTCCTCCGCGCGCTCACGAGCGACATCTCGAAGCCGATCTCGCGCGACGGCCACGAGCACTACGAATACGTTCCGACCCAGATCTTCGCGGAATACTTCAAGCGCGTGCTGAAGGTCAACCGTCGGTCGATCGATGGCATTGCATTCCGGAGCAGCCGACCGGGCGCCACCATTTCCTACTGCATCTTCACCGGTCCCGAGGGCTGCGCCGATGATTTTCGGGCCAAGGAAGCGGCCAAGTTCTCCTTCTCGAAGAAGAAGCGCGTGCTGGTGCTGGACCAAGTGCAGCGAAGAACGGTTGCCGACTGCGTCCGGCTGTATGCCGAGCCCGCAACCCCGCCCGCCGCAGATCTTGCCGCTTTGAAGGCGCACCTCGCCCCGTAATGTCTCTCGAGGTCGTCCTACCGGCCACAGGTTTTCATTGCTGGAGAGCATCCGAGCCAAAGGCGGGCAGTGCTTACCGAGCACTGAACCGTTCCCCATATTTTGGCTTACTGCGCTAGGCCGGCATGGGATTCTCGTTCCAGGTATGTGCCGCCCGGCGCGGTGGGGCTTCGGTCTCGCGAATTTCTCCTTTCATCATATAGGAGGGAATGCGCCGCCGGTCGAAGCAGAACGGAAAAGCGGCGGGCACCGAGATGCCCGCCGCCTGAACTCACGAGCGCCTACGCGCGTATACCGTTCCCGTTCCGCTTCACCGCTGCATTCATCGCTTCCGATTTCGCGGCGTTGATGAATGCGCGTTCACGGTTTTGCGGCGGCACGTTCCGGATGCGCGCTTCGATGCGTTCCTTGACCTCGGGGTGTTCCTCGACCCAGGCCCGAATCTCGGCGTTGCGTCCGTTGGTGTATTCGCTGCGCTGCATCTTCCCGAGCATCAGCTTTCGGATCAGATCTTCTTTCGACAGCTTCTCGTAATACTCGCGAAGATCCGGATTTTCCGCGATGAATCGATCCAGCTTGGCATCGATTTCGGGATTCCTCCGGAGCGTGGGTTCCTGCTGCGCCTTCTTTTCGGCGACTATCTGTTTCAGTGATGGCATTGTGCCCTCCTTTTTCCCGAGCCATTGTTGGCGAGGCGGCTCGTCGCCAGTGGCAGTTGACCTCGTCTGGGCGTGGGCCGCCCAAAATCAGATTTCATCTCCGTCGACTTCATCGTCGTCGAATTCGTAGCCGCGGGTCGTCTTGCCAATCGCAGCGAGTTCAAACTCCCGGCGGATTTGCGACGTCTTGCCGCAAGCCAGCCACAAGCGGACGAGCAGCGGCACGCCGGGCGTAACGCCGTAGGTCTCTCGAATCTGCCGGTCGGCTTTCTCGAAACTCGCCAGCAGATGCGGCGGCAGGATCATCGGCAGCCCTTCGGCTTCGATTACGCCCCGCGTCTCCGGTGTGACGCTGCTCACTGCCGGCCCTCCGTGGTTGCGCGACTTCCGCGCTGACGCATGTCCGCGATTTCCTTGTTCAACCGCGTCAGCTCCTTCGTGAGTGACTCGTTCTGCTCTATGAGCGTTGCCATGAGCTGATTCTGCTCCGCCATCTTTTGCTCCAGTTCGGCCGGTAACGGGTGCGGCTGCCGCGCGCCATCGGCGACCGCGAGCGTCGGCCCGAGCGGCACGACCGTCGGCGCGTTCGGATTGAGATTCCAACCCGCGGCCCGCTCACGCCGATAGATGACATGACCCTCGTGCATCACGTTCGGGTCATTCGGGTCGACGTAGCGATTCACCGGATAGGCCTTCAGCGAGTCGCTGTGCCGCACCTTTTCGACGTTTCCCTGATCCATCTGCGTCCCCGCAACCGGTGCGAGTTTCGGCACCGGCGGCGGCGCCTGTTTTGCCGCCGCGGTCTTCGTTTCTGTCGACGCGCACCCGCCGGCCAGCGCCACCGCGGCGCAAAGCAACCATGCTCTATTGTTCATTGTCATTCCTCCAAACTTGTTCGTTGCGCAGGTTGCCCCGCGTGCCCTTCGCTTGGTCGATCGTCTCGGTCACGTAGAGGTAGAACTGCTTCCCGGCCGGCACGCGCACGAAGAAGCCGTCGCGCGCAATCGCTTCCTGAATCTGTCGCGCGTAGGCGTTGAGGACATCAGCCGTTCCCTGGAGCGCCGCATTTCGTCCCGAGACGGACGGCACCTGCACGATGTCGCCGAACGCCGTGCCCTGATTGCGGAGTTGCTGGAGACCGCCCGCGACTCCGGCGAGAAACGTCGAGGCGAACATCTTCACCTCCTGGAGATCGTCCGTCTTGATCAGGTCGCCGAGCAGGCCGGCCGAGCCGTCGCGCAGCCCATACTCGCCGTTGGTGTCGTCTTTCTGGCGATCCAGCGCGATGCCGTTCAAGACGAGTTCGGTCCCGTTAAGCGGCGAGCCGTCACGCCAGACGATCACCCATTTGCCGGAGGCGGCGATGCGTTCGCGCGCCCGATCCAGGGACGCGCGTCCATGCACCTCCGTGCCAGCCGGGATGATCAGCTCGCCGGAGTGCCAGACATCCTCCGTCACCAGCCCGATGACGGGCGTGTCGAGTTTCGACGACTCGATGGTGACGACCGTCTCGCACGGGATCAGCCGGCCATAGGGCGCATACGTTTTCGATAACAGCGGGGCTGCATCCGTTGCCGCGGTAAAGAGGCTGATCGGAAGAACGCGCGGCTTCAGCGGCTCCTTGCGCAGGAAGCCGCGAGGCGCTGGCGGTTCGGCGGGCTCCGCTGCCGGTGCGCTGGCTTGCTTCACCATCGCGACCGGCCGGAACGGCAGACTGTTGCGCGTGACGGTCTCCTTCACGACGGGAATCTCACCGCGCGCGGGCACCGGCGTCATGTGCGCCCCGTCGGCGCGAACGCCGGCGTTGCCGCGGAGGATCAGCATCCCGCCCCCGGCGATGAAGACGCCGAGCAGAAGGACGTTGCCCTTGGGAGAGCGGAGGAACGGCAGGAGGCGCATGGCTACTGCGTCACCACCAGCTTTGCGTCACGCTCCACGCGCGGCACGATGATGCTGAAGGTGTTTTTCACGCTGAGGTTCGCCCGGCCACCGCGTGGCGTGCCCGTGATGGCGAAGAACGCCGTCGTCGTCGCTTTTGGCGGGACGATGCCCGACGCATCGGAGATCGACGCGTAGTAAACGTCCTGACCGACGCGAACCGCGAGACGTTGCGGCTGGTAGATGACTTCCTTCTCGCCCGTGCTTTCGAAGCGCAGGCGAAACACGAGCGTGTCTTCCGGATCGAACCGGAACACCTCTTCGACGGTGACACGAAAGTCGTTGTAGTGGCTGACGGTCGCGGGCATTACCCGCTCGATCTGCTGCACCGCCTCGGGATACTGCGTCTCGACGAGCCCGAAGCTCTTCGCGCGATCCAGCAAGCCGAGCAGCACATCAGGAGTGACTCGGCGCTGAAGGCTCCTGCTTCGCCCGGAAAGTTCGTCCTCGTAGAAGGTGACCGATGCGTAAGGCGTGTCGGAGGCGACGAACCGGATAACGTAGGTCTGGTTTTTCCAGATGACGTTCACCCCGCCGCGGGCGTTGGGCTCGAGCGCGCGGACACTGAAGAAGTAGCGGCCCGGCGTGTAGGACAGGAGCACCGGCGCCGGGTTTTCCGGGTTGGCGGAAACGTTTCCACCCTCCAGGCCAGTGATCGGCGATGGAAACATGAGTGTCGTCGGCGACTCACGGCTGATCGGCACCTCGTAGACGGTGCGCGAGTCGAGGGGGAATTGCTTGATCACCTGAATCTGAAATGGCCGCACGTCCGCGCGCGCCGCTCCCGCACAAGCGATGGCGAGCACCGCTATTGAATACTGTAATCGTAGCTCCATACGCCGAGCGGGTATCGCTTGTTCACGAGCATGTCGGGATTGCGGGCGAACGTCAGATTGAGGGTGAACTTCGGCGATTCGGTGAACGTCTGGTTCTCGAATATGCCGGTGCGAATGAGCTGGCCTTCGACTTTGACGAGCACGCGGTCCTCACGCGTGCGGAGGATGTCCATTTTGAACACCTCCGGTTTCTGATGGATGTTCTTCAATCCGAACTCGGCATTCGCCGCGTCGCGGTCCGTCTGCGCTTTCTTGAAAGCGTCGGCCAGAAACAGCCGTTGCAGCACGTCCGGAAAATCGAAGTCCTGCGGGTTACGTTGGAAGAGCGCGAGCGTCGCCCAGAGCGTCATCGTCTCGTGGAGTTGTTTCGCCTCCTCGAAACCAAGAACGGGCGACACAGAGAACGTGCCGGCGCCATCGAGCACGACGACGCGCTCGCGTCCGCTCGTCGCGCGGAGAATCAGGAACGGCTGGAGCAGGCACATCCCGACCGCGAGGCAGGCGATGATGCACCAGGCGCGCGCGGCGAACGCGTGGTCGGCGAACAATCTCGCCGGGGAGAATCGCGGGCGCGATGGACGCGTGGTTGGCAGCCGCCGCGTCTGATCGACGGCTGTTTCACGCAAAGCCTTCGGCGTCTCGCGTATTTCAGCGACAGAAGAAACCATGTTGAACCCTCCTTAAATTCCGGGACGTGCTTCGATGCCCAATGGCGGTGGTGCGGCCGGCGGCGGCGCGGCGGCCGCCGCAGCTTGCGGCGCGAGCGCCGAGCGTGCGCCCCGCGCGATCATTCGGTCACCGACGCCGTAGATCATGCTGGCACCGCTGCGCGCCCAGTGTCCGACGTGAGCGGATGCGCCGGTGAACGCGTGGCCTTGAGAAAACAGCATCTGCATCACGACAGGCGTCGAGAGCATGCCGACCAAAATCATGATCGTAGCGAGTATACCGCCGATAAACGTGAGAAGCGGTGAATACATCGCGTCGCCCAATGTGGCGGGATTTGGGCCGACGGCTCCGCGGAAGTCATTCCACACTGCTAATGCGACCAAGTTGGTAATAGCGAACCCCACCGGCCAAGCTAGGATCGCAAGGATTTGCTGGCAGAACCGGACCGTGATGCTCCCGAAGCCTGGCACCATCAGCAGCGCTAGCATGAACGGAGTAAGAAGATATAGCAGCCAGCGAAGAACGTATTGGAGAATTAACATTGGCACAGTTACTAGTGTGCCAATGTAGATAAAGACGTTGGCGAGCGCGCGGGTAACGGCCATGTAGATGGACTCATTAATATGCCGCCACGACCACTCGCCCGTCTCCGGATTGTCCGCTGTCGACTCCCGAACCATGTCCGCGGTCGCGGTCGGATTCTCGTTGTAGCCCGGATCGACGAACTCCGCGATCGTCAAGAAGGTATCCTCGACCTTCGGAAACCAAACGTTCATGGAGGCGATCGCCGCAACGATAACGATCCCCTTTGCAAGGGCCACAAACAGCTGCGAACTTTGAATGCTGCTTCGCGCAGCGTAGGCAATTAACCCGACCACCATTATTCCGAACACCACGAACCTAAACGCTGTGACGAGGGCGATGATCTTTCCCTCGAGGGTGGGCAGGTAAATTTCCATTTGCTAGTGCTTCGGCGGCGCCGTGGCGCCCGCCTCAGTTTTCTTCTCGGTTGGCGGCAGTCCGAGATCCATCTCGGGCGGCTTCCTGCCGAGCTTCTTGTTGTTTTCTGTGATTGCCCTGTTCGCCTTCTGTAGGTCTCGGATCGCCTGTTCTTCTGCCGCGAGCCGGTGCTGTTCTTTTTCTTTGGCCAACTTTTCCGCGTTTGAGTCGCCGCATCCCGCGGTCGCCAAAACGACCGCCGCACAAATCATCGATGAGGTAGGCTTAATCAGGTGGTGCATGTTTCTGGCGCAGCTTCAGCGTTTTCATGTAGGCCGAGATGCGCTGATTTGCTAAGTATGCGTTCCGCAACTCTAGTTCCGCCGCAGCGCGCTCTTCCGCTTCGCCCCGGGCGTCGTTGGCGATCTTCTGGAGGGCGACTTCGTCCACCTCGCGACGGCGGGCATTCTCGACGTAGGCGAGCTGCCCGTTCAGTGCGGTGAGTTTGGCCGCGAGTTTTTGGACCTTGGCGTCAGTGTCCGCCGTCTTCATTTCCTCCAGCGTCGCCGCCACTTCTGCCTGAAGCTCGAGTTCCCTATATTTCGTTTCATCCGAGACTTGCGCGGAAACATCCTGCTTCGCATCGAGCACCGCATAACGGCGATAAATCATCGGATCGCGCCGCATCTCGTGGCCGTCGATGTCAACGCCCTCGATTGTGCGATACGTCCCCTCGGCCGTGCGTTTCAACGAGTAGAGGCTGTCCACCAAGCCAACGACCGCACGCCGAGCGCTGCCGTATTCGTGCGCCAGTTCTGGTTCACTCAAGCCGTCCAGCACGACCTTCGTGCCGGCCTCGACGGGATTTCCGGCCCATCGACGGATATCCGACTGGATATTGATTTGGCGATTGAGCGCATCGATCTGCTCGCGCAGCCGCTGAATGCTCTCGACCCACTTGGCGATGTTCTCGGCCTGCGCCGCGCGATTGTTAGCGATGCTCGCCGCATCGGTGACCGGAATCTGTGCGCTCGCGAGCGATGCCAGGAGCGCAGCGACGAGAAATGGAATGATCGTTTTCATGGTCCGACCGGCACGTAGGCGACCGACTCCTTGCGGATCACGCCGTCGACATTCGCTTCCGGGATCACGACGGGCACCATGGTTGCAGTTCGCACCTCGGCCTTTTGGGCGCGCTGCTGATTCTGAATGATCCAGTATTGTTGTTTCACCGCCTGGTTCATTGCGCGGTCGTAGCCGCGCTTCTCGGCCTCCTCCTCACCCCGCTTGATCTCACGCCGCGCGATCTTGCCGGCGACATAACCGACCGCGGCGCCCGCCGCCGCGCCGCCGACCTTGTGGTCGGAAACTTCGTAGCCGAGCGCGCCGCCCGCGCCAGCGAGCCCGATCTCCGTCGCGCTCCCGCCGAGCGAACTGCACCCCGACAGGGTCAACGCCAATACCCCCGCGCCCGCGGCGAACCAAGCGCCGCTATACCGCCGCTTTTTCATGAACCGCCTCCTTGTTTGCCTGAACGTTGCGCACGGTGCCGCAGAGCGGCGGGTCCGTGACGGGTGAGAAGAAGCAGAGGCTGGAAAATTTCTTCCCGGCCGGCTGCTGCTCCGGCATCGGGTAATTCTGGATCGACGCCCCGAGCGCCTCGGGAAGACCGATGTCGGCCGCAATGGCGTCGATGTCGCTGCGGTCGAACTGCCGCATCAGGAAAAACTGTTTCGAGTTGCCGATGACAGCCGGCCGGATGCGCGAGTCCTTGAATTTGCTGTATTGCTGCACGATCGACGCCGTCCAGCAGTTGAACTTCCGAAGCTGCGCGTAGGACTCGGCGACGATCTTCTCGCCGCCTGGCACGTCGAGAAACCGAGCGAGTTCCTCGTAGAGGATGCGCTTCCACGAAGCACGCGGCAGCGAAATGATGTGCTGACGCGTGAAGCCGGCGATCAGCAGGCCCGTAGCGGTCTTGAGGTCCGCGGCCTGCTCTGGGATGTAGCCCAACTCGAAATGCGCGATCTTGCCGGTGAGCGAAATGTTCGTCCGGCCGTCGAACAACCGGCCGTATTGCCCATGCGCTGTCCAGGCCGACAACAACGTCGCGAGATGGTCGACCTCTTCCTTGCGGTGCTCTTCGAAGCGCGAGAACTGCATCAACTCCACCAGACTTGAGTGCACCGGATAGTCTTCGGGCGCATACTCCGCGTGCGCCGCGGCCATCACGTTGCGCTCGGTCTGCGGTGATTTCAGGAACGCCGTGATCTGTTCGTCGGTGACGCCGGCAACAAACTCCAGCGCTTCCTCGTCGCCCGCTGCGGTCAGGTCGCGCAACTCGGCGAAGGCATCGAGCTCAGTCGAGCCTGGCGCCATGCGGCGCGTTTTCCAGTGGTGTGCGGCGCAGGTGAAACGCTGAATCCGCGGGAGTTTTTCCCGATTCCGCTTCGACCACTCTTCGAACGTGTCGTCGTAAAGCTGCTGAATATAGCGCGCGAGGATCGCCTGCCGCACCTGCTGCACCTCCGCTTCGGCAGCGTCGCCCACCATGCGCGACAGCAACGCGACCGCGCTGGCAATCTGGAGCTGCGCGAGCGGCACCCGACCGGTGTCAAAGTAGTTGATCGTGAGATCACCGTCGGGATGGAGGATGATCGGGCGTTCGCCCATCGCCCGCGCGAACCGCTCGTAGGACAAGCCTTCTTCGATGATGACAGTGTAGTCGAAGTAAGGCGCCGTCTGCTCGAGGAAATCGCGCATGTGCATCGATTTTCCCGCCCCCGTGGCGCCGAGCAGCACGGCGTGCTGCGGCGACGGCGGGTTGCCGATGAACGTGCGCAGACCGACGAGATTGTTCTGCGCGCCATCGTAGATCGCCTCGGCCTCCGCGAGGTGGCCGGTGAACGTGGCGGAGAACGGTAGTAGGTCCGCCAAGTAACTGTCCTCGGCGTAGAGATCTCGGTGCCGGTAGCCGCTCATCGTCCAACCCGGCCATGACGCGAAGAAGAGCTTCTTCGCCGTCGAGGGCAGCGCACATTCGTAATACTGCGCGCCGCCGAGATTGTTGATCGCATTCTTGATTGCCGAGCACTTCGCCGAAAGCGCGGCTTCGCTTTCATCCCACGCGCGAACGATGAACGTCACGACGAAAGGCCGGATGAACCCAGTGGAGAGCGATTCTATTTTTCGCTCCTTCTTGCCGACGGCGACCAGCAGCGAATGCCGGCCGTTGCTGTGATACTCGTTGCGCAATCGCTCGACCGCTTTTTCTTCGCGGTCCACCTCGCGCTTGGCCGGCAGCGGCGTCACGTTCACGGTGATCTGGTAGTCCAGGAACGGGAGCCCCGTCAGCCGGTGCATGATCCCCGGATACGTTCGCGTCGGCCACCGCTTCAGCGTGAACAAGGTGTGGTAGCGCCCATCGAGGTAGAACCCAATCTTTTCCAAGCCGACGCCGTCGGAGTTCCAGCAATTCTCCTGGATCGTCAGCTCCGGGTTGAACTGCGCCGCGAAGTCGTGATCGAAGCGCTCGGCCAGCGACGGATTCAGGAACTTCGAGAAATAGGTGAAGTGCGCCTCGTCGTCCATCGGCGTCACGGTCGTGTCGACGCCGAAGATCGTGCGCAGCGTGCCTGTGATCTCGTCGAACTGCGTGCGCAGCTGCCCGAGCACCTTTTCGTAGAACGCCGCAATGGCCGCGGTCGACGCGAGCGGCGGCGACGCCGCGTTGATTTGCGTGGAGATGAAGACGACGAGCTGCTCACGGCGCAGCTCGCGGCGATGCATCTTTTCCCAGTAGCGCTCGAAGCGCTCGGCGCGCACCTGGCGGATGTGCGGATGCGACGTCTTTTCGGTCTCACGGTAGTAGCGGGTCAGCTCCTGCCGGTAGTCGCAATCGCACGTCCACTGAAACTGCGCGCGCATGTGATCGCCGAGCGCGGCGAGCAGCGCACGAATCTTGTCCTGATACGCGTTGAGCGTGCCGATGCTCGCGCCGCGCAGATCAGGCGGCTGCACGACGTAGCCCTTCGAGGCGGTGCCGCCTTTTTCGAGGGCGCCGAAGAGGACCAGCCCTTCGGCGAAAAATCCGTTAGGGGCGTGCGTGCTCACGGGAGGAGGAGCGTGACGGCTTTGATTGGGTTACCGGCGCGAACGACCAACCCTCGCGATTCACCAGGTGATCGAACCAGTCCTCGGCGAAACCGGCGGGTTTGTTGTGTCGCAGGAGCAGCACCCACGCGGCCGGGATCATGAAGAACGGCAGCGAGAGGATGACTGCCGGCAACACACGAATCCGCAGGATCGTCGTGCAGACGACGTAGAGTCCCATCGCGAAAACGAGCGCCACGAGGACGTAGATGAAATCGTTGCCCTCCAGCCCGAAGGCGCGACCGCGGCTGTCGTTGCCGCTGTTCGTGTCGGTGATGCGCAGCTCGGCCATGTTAGAACTGCGGCACCAATGCTCCGCCTGCCATGCCGAAGATCCCGAAGAGCGCCGCCATGATCGACGCGGCACCGGCGATCACGATCCCCGACACAATGCCCATCTTTCCATCGGCGTCTCCTTTCGCCATCCGGTCCGCGCCACCCCAAATCTTTAGCACGCCCCACAGAAAGCCCGCGAGAAACAGCACGCCGAGGCCATACTCGAATGAGGTCCGCAACTGTCCCGGCACTTGAGCCAACAACGGCGAGACCATCACGGCTGCGCCGGCCTCCCGCGCTCCGACGAACATCGCGATGCTCGTCCATCCCCAGCGATATGTATTCATGATTTAAGCACACCCGACGCTCACCAGCAGCAGTCGGATGTCGGACGTTCGCTCCTGTTCGCCGTGCGGCAAACCAGGATCAGGGACCGCCCGCGGATATTCTGGGACGAACTGCGGATTCAGCGCGCACCTGCTCGATCAGGCGCCGCGGCGAGAAGCCGAAATGCTCTCGGAACCGCGCCGTGAAGTTGCCGGCATCGTAGTAGCCGACGGATTCCGCGACGGTTTTGATCGTGCGAGCACCCGATGCGAAACGCTCCCGCGCTTTCGCCATGCGAAGCTGCATCAGAAACGCCGGCGCTGTGATCCCGAGGCGCGCCTTGAACAAGGCGCTGAAATGCTGCGGAGAGTAGCCGACCGCGCGCGCGAGGTCGACGAGGTGAATCTCATGCGCCAAGTGGGCGAGCATGAAGTCCTCCACCCGGCGGAATTCCGCGTCGTTGAGCGCCAGGGCCGCGGGCGGGAGTTTCGGCCGCGCGAGAAGCTCGACGGCCCGGCACGCCACGCTCTTTGCCACCAACGCCAGCGCGCGAGTCTCCGCAGGATCGCGATCGAGGCACAAACGGCGTAACCCCGACGCGATCTCCCAAATCACCGGATCACTGCTCGCCTGAGGCAAACCCGGCCCGGTCGAGCGTCGGGTGCAGCGCAGCTCGCGTTGCAGTCGGCGGTCGAGGTGGATGACGATCATGTCCGCTTCGCGCTCCCACTGAAACGAGTGCCACTGGCGGGGCCTCATCAGCGCAATGGCCGGAGCTATCATCGGGAGCACCGAAGGTCGCTGCGGCTCGCCCCAGCAAAGCCGGCAGATCGCCGGCTCGAACAAAACGGAGATTTCGAGTTCGTCGTGACGGTGAACGGGAATCTCTCCCGGCATGCGCCGCGCACAGAAGAAGTGCAGGTGTTCGCCCGAGACCAAGGGCACGGCGGAAGACGGAAGTTCGGACCGAAGCGCCAGCGCTCCCTCATGCTCCGTCTGCCGTTCTGCCGATCCCGACCGCATACCGGCGCAAACGACAGAGGTTTTCAAAAGATGTTCACTGGCGATTCTCCGCGCGCCGCGATCACGGGGGCTCGTGGTGAAACGCCTTCATGATCGAGAGCAGTCGCGCCGATTCGTCTTTCTTCTCCACGAGAGCATCCAACAACCCCGTCGAATATTGCGCGCGTTGCTTGGCGCTCAACCCCCCGCTATAAACAATCGCCCGACCGCGATAACCGGCATTTTTCAGATGCTCCAGCACGTCCAACGCGGAACCAGGAGGAACGTCGTGATCAGAGATCACCACATCGATGTGATCCCACTCGGTAGACGCGAGCCGCCGCGCGCTGTCGAGATCTTCCGCATGGCTCACAGTATAGCCCGCGTTGATCAGGATCTTGCGCAGGGCCTCGCCGACAAGCGTTCGGGAATCAATGCAGAGCAGGTGAAGGGACTTGGAGTCGGGAGCGGACACAAGCAGGACGAGTTCCCGCTCGAAAACTGCGTTGGTCCAGCGCCGAAAACATCCCGGATTGCGATCCCGGGCGCGACGGAAACCAGACCGTGTTCGAGAGGAATCGGCGGCGAAGAAAGGACTGCACGCAGTGCAGAGCAATTCCCGAGATGCCGCGATAGCGCGGCCTAGGAGATTCCTCCATGGCTCGACCCGGATAGGATCAGGCAATCGCCGGCGGGATGAATTGTTATCGTCCCGCCGCTTGGTCGCCCCGCCAAGATCTCCGTGGCGATCGCGTCCTGAAGTCGGCGCTCGATGGTTCCGCGCATGGGACGCGCGCCGAGCGTGCGGTGGTAGCCCTCACGGACGAGAAACTCGACCGCTTCGGGCGCAACTCTAAGAGGATGACCGAGCGCCGACAGCCGCTTGCATTCCGCGGCGATCATCTGTTCGCACACGGCGCGTTGGGTGCCGTAGTCGAGGCGTGCAAAGACGACTTTTTCCGTGATGCGCCCGAACATCTCCGGGCGAAGTTGCTGGGCGGCGCGGGTGAGCACCGTTCGCTTCACCGAAGAAAATGGCGGCGACGCCATACCCATGACTTCACGCGAGCCGATGTTGCTCGTGAAGACGACGTAGAAGCCAGTGAGGTCCAGCGTTTCGCCAGTGGCGAGCGTGATCCGGCCGTCTTCCAGCACTTGAAGAAAAAGATCAAGGACGAGCGGGTGCGCTTTTTCGAGTTCGTCGAAAAGCAGCGTGCCCGACGGGACGCCGCATAGCGCGTTGCCAAGGAGGCCCCGCTCCGTGGAGTTTTCGCCGAGCAGCTTGTCGACCGATTTCTGGAGCTGATATTCCGACATGTCGAAGCGGATGGGTTCGGCCTCAAAGAGATACCGCGTGAAGACGTTCACGGTTTCGGTTTTTCCGACGCCGGTCGGGCCGACGAAGAGAAACGAGCCCTTCGGTCGTCGGGGATGCGCGAATCCGAGTTCGCCACGGGTGAGCACGGAGCAGACGAGTTCGAGGGCTTCGGGCTGGCCACGGATGTGCGACTGGAGGTGCGCGGCTAGGCCCGACAGGAGTCGAGCACGCGGATGAACGCTGGCCGGATGAGCGATCAATTCGGATACCATGACGCGATTTCTCCGTTGGGTTCACGTGGCGGCAGCTTCGCGCGGCGAAACCCCTTCTCGCAGTGCTGCACGATGGCTTGAAACTTCTTCAGCCGCCGAAGTTCGTGCGGCTCGATGAAGTATTTTTCGTCGGCGGTCCACGAGGTCGTTCGCCGTCCGGCGGACCAGCCGTAGGTGCGTTTGCGAATGGTGCGCTTGCCGATCGTGTCGGCAGCGATGCGGGCGCTTTCCTCGTCGGCGCACTTGAAGGTGATCCGGTTGGCCATGTTCGCGATGAAGACCTTCGCCTTCTTCTCGTCGCCCATGGGCGGAATGAGCGAGGTGTAGGATTGCGTGTCGCCGACGAAGGTCGCGCGTGCCTCGCGGATGACGTCGACGACGTTGTAGTCGCTGAGCCCATCGTCGCTCGCCGTCACGACCTTCTGCGCTTCGCCGGCCCAAAAGACGATCAGGTTGTCATTCCGGCGTGCTGCAGTCGGGCGGTCGAATCGGCGCAACGCGTGGGTATAGAACGCGAGCTTGAGCAACGTGTGGAGATACCGGCGCTCGACGGGAAACCGCTGAGGAATGGAGACGCATAGAATCTTGCCGCGATCGATGTCCGCGAGCGAGACGGTCGACCTTTCCTTCGGGCAGAACACCGCGGCCATGTCAGGATCGGTGAAGTATTTCAGGTAATTCGCCACGGTAGTCTTCACGCCACCGAGTTGTTCGGTCGGCTGCGAACGAAGGTTCGTGGCGTAATGATCCATGAGTTTTTCCGCTTCCTCGGAAGGCGCGTGGTCGATGACGAGCAGCATCACATCATCGAGCAACGAATCGTTCGTGAGGAGGTCGTAGGCGCCTTCCAGGGTCACCGGGAGTTGCGCAGCGGCGAGGACGCGAAACGCGAATTCGATCTGCACCTGCGCCTGCGTGCGGAAGAACGATTGGTCGGTGCGCTGGCCCTGAGCCACCGCCACGTCACAGATGATTTTCGCTTTGCCGGAATACGGCAGATACGGGTCGTCGAGAAAATTCAGGGTATGGCGGGGCTGCCAGTCGGCGGGCGCGTTTTCCGGGCGCACTTCGAGGACGATCAAGTCGTCGGCGCGGCCCAGCTCGGCGAGCATCGCGCGGAGCGTGTGCGCGTAGAGACCTTTGTCATCGACGCACACGCCACCCCACGTCGGGCAATTGCGGCAGACCTGCCAAAGGAGTGTATTGATGCCGCCGAGGGTTTTCCCGCTGCCGGTTTCTCCCGTGATCAGCCAGCCCCGGCAGAAATCCTCCATGGCCCATGAGAACCCACCGAGCCGCACGATGATGGGAGAGCGTCGACGCTGGCAGAGCGCGGAGTAAAGCTGCCACGCGGAGAGAAGCCCGCAGGCAAAGACCAAAGCGGTAGCGTCACTCAACCGGGACAGCGCAATCGCGCCAGCGGCGGTTGTGACGGCCAGCACCAGGTTCGTCGCCATAAGCTCGGTCGCACAATAATTGGGATTCGTGCGACCGGGATCGCCGGACAGGGACGAACCGCGCATTTTCTGGGACGTATGGAGGATTCCGCGCGCGCCATTCGCGTTTGACGCTCCTCCGCCCCGCCGCGCGATGATGTCTCGCCCGTCAAGGTCGTGCTCCTGCGTCGCCTCCACCTTGACAGGCGGAAGGAGGTGGCGGCTATCGGTTGCGGTGGAGCGCTGATCGGCTCCGCTAAGCAATCAGGCGGACGAAGCGGACCCGGCGTCAGGGTGGCTGGCTACCTGCAGCGTCTCGACGAACGGCTGGTCGTCGACGCCTCTCGCGAATTTACCGGGCGCGGTGCGCAGGATCGCGAGTTGGACGTTTGCAAGGAGATCGAGCAACGGGCCGAGGTTGTGGCCACTCAAGGTGACCGCGTGGGAGGTGAACGTGAGGAGGATTTGTTCGCGCCCGCCGCATCGGGTGAAATGCGCCGCTGCGAGATGGTGCCAGGGGAACACCCACTTCTCATCGCTTGAGGTGATCACCGTTAGGGCGTTCGCTTGCGCATGCACCGTGTGGCACAGTTGGGCCGTGGCAGGTTGCTCGGCTCGCCGCTGATCGAGGAGTCTTTGCAGTGAACTCATAGGTGGGGACGCACGCCCGGTGATCGAACTTGCCCTGAACGCGCGGTATCGGCGCGCAACGACGCAGCGGGACGGTGCCGCTGGAGAAACGTGATCCGCTGAACGGTCGCGACGATCTCGCGAGCGCGCCGCACCCAAGCGGGCGTGCGGCGCGGATTTGACGGTGCCAACGGGGGCGAGATTTCCAAGGCGAGCGGGCGGGCACCGGCGCGGCGGGCGACGAGGCGCAATGCTTCCTTGTCCGGGGTGAAGACGATCACGCGCTTCCGGCCGCGTGAGATCGTCACATACCATTGCTGATCGTTGCTCGCCGCGCGCGAGGCCGCGTCGGCGAACAGCACGGTGTCGACCGTTTTGCCCTGCGAGGCATACGACGTGACGGCGTAGCCGCGGTTGAGCAGCCGCTGATCCGGGGTCAGCGTCTTGGTGCGACCGCTCGCGTCCTCCACCACCAAGCCGCCGCCGGGACGGAAGGACTTCACGGTGACGAGTTCGCCGTTGTTGAGCGGAATGCCTTCCGCGGAGCGTCCGTTGAACTTGAGCTGCAACCGGTCGCCGGGCGCGAATTCCAGCGGCACCTCGCGCGCGACCACGAACCGGTCGGCATAACGAAAGCTCATTGTCGAGCGCCGGCCGTTTTTCCGCAGCACCAGGCCGCGCTCCGTGGAGCCGAGGATTTCGCAGGCCTCGCCTTTCGCGAAGCGATTATAGCGCTGCACGAAGAACGCATACTGGCCCGGCTGGTAAAACGAGAGATCGCGCCGCTCAGCGAGCGTGGCATCGATGGCCTGGAGCGTCGTCACGGTCTGCCCGGTGCCGATCTGGCCCGCCTCCCGGAGCCGCGCACGAATCGCTTCATTCACCGCGCGGACCTCCGACCAGGTTTGCGCGACGACGAGCGCGGATTCCTTGCGCTCTTGTGCGGCCATGTATTCGGCGGCGAGCACGTCGCGCCGCGATCTTTCATCCAGCTCACGGATGCAGCCAAGTCGATCCAGGCGCTCGAACGAGCCCGCGATGTCGCCCGCCGCCGCCGCCTTCACGGCGACGCGGTAGCGCGCGATCGACATGCGTTCGGAGAACGTCTCGCCGCGCGCCGGATCCTGCCGGCGGATGCTTTGGATCTCGGCCGGCTTGAGTCGGCCATAGGCTTCAATGGCGCGCAGCGCATCGGATGCGGCGACGGCGCCGTGCTGGCGCGTGTCGCCGGAGAGAATGAGCCGGCCGCGGTGGGCCTGCACGAGGCGCACCAGGTCGCGCATTTGGCGCCCGCCGATCTGACCGGCCTCGTCGACGATCACGACCGCGCGGTCGGGCAGCGTTGAAGCGGCGAGGAAGCGCGCGACCGTTTGCGCCGACAAACCATCACGCGTGAGATCTTCGACCTGCTGACGCTGCGGCGCGCAGACCAGCACGGTATGACCCGCGCCGCGCAGCCCGCGCTGCACTTCTTGCAACGCGAAGCTCTTCCCCGTCCCGGCGCCTCCGCGGAACAATGTGATGAAATCGCGGCTCCCGAGAATCTGCTCCACTGCGCGATGTTGTTCGGCGCTGAGCCGCGCCGATGGGACGTGCTCGGGCGCGAGCGCGGCGTGCGCGCCGCGGCCGTCCTGGGCGGCGAAGACAAGTTCGAGTTCGCAGCGCAGCACGTCGCGCGCGGTGAGCACGCTGCGGTGCGCGTCGCGCACGTAGTCGCGTTGGTCAAGCGCGGTGCGGAGAGCCGAGAGACCGACCGCGGTGCCATGCCCGCGACGCAGCGCCGCGGCGAGTAGTTCCGCCTCCTCGGCGACGGCGCGGCGTTCGAAGAGATGCTCGTCGGCCCACGCGAGCAGGGCGGCGGTGTCGGCGGGTTTCGGCGAAGCCGGCCGTCCGCGGACATGGTCCAGCGCGGCGCGTTCCAAGCGGCTCAATTCGCGCTCCCACTCCGTCCGGAGGCGGCTGGCAGTGGATTCACTTCGTTTCCGCTTCCGCGAATCGCGCGCGATCCGCTCGCGCGCGTCCTGCACGTTCCCGCGCAGTTCGCCGCGCGCCCGGAGCCTCTCGGTTTCGGCGTCGATTTGCTGCCGGCGTTTCGAGAAGCGCGCCACCACAGAGGCGGGCACGCCCTTGATTTCGAAATCACGCGCGTTGCGCTCGACGGTGTAGCCGATCCCGGCGAGCCCGTTGCTCAATTCGTGGTAGTAAACGGCCTCCGCCAATTTTTGGGCGCGATACATGCCGGCGGCTTGAAGTGCCTTCCAGCGCTGCTCCACGGGATCGAAGGTGGCGTTCAGCACCACGCAGTGCGTGTGCAGGTGCGGGTCCAACTCGCGGCTGGTGTCATGCCGAAACGCGGCGCCGACAATGTTGCCAGTGATCCGTTCGGCGTTCTGCCGGCCTTTGCGGACGCGGGCCTCCGCGTAGCGTTCGAGTTCCCGCATCGCCGTGCGGACGGCCTGGTCGTGCAACGCGACGATCCGCGGATCGCGCATCAGCGCCACCACCGACACGCTCTTTGGCGGGCTGAAGGTGAAGTCGTAAAACACGCGACGATTGGCGACCTGCTGGCCATTTTCCCGGCGGCTGGAGTTGTGCCGCAGGGTCAGTCGCGCTCCGGTGCGCGGGTGCGAACCTTCGCAAAGGCGGAGGAATTCCCGTTCGGAAACAACCGCCCCCAGACCCAGCTTTTCCGCCGACAAACCAAACCATTCTCCCGCCACATGCTGGTTCTGGCCATAGTAGTCGCCAACGGAAAGATGCTCGCGGAAATACCGCTGCGCGTGCTTCAGGTTCAACTGGGCTTTGGGACTGAGCATTCGAGAAATACCGACTCGGCGGTTTCGACTTAGGAAAACGCAGTCGCGTTTTCGGTGAGCAGGACGCCCTTCCCCTTACGCTTCCGCGTATGGTTTCAGGTTTCGTAAATCCGACACATGTGTCGGCGGCACCCGCGCGTCCACCGGCGCACCACGGTGCGCAATGGCGTCAACCTGGCGGTGGCGAAAGGGGCGAGACTCGATTTCGCCGACCGCCACGAAGGCGCGCCGCGCTGGCACTGGTTTCGGCGCGCCCTCGTGACTCGCGGCAGCGATGCGGACGCGGGCAGCGACACGCCTCGCACCCGGCTCGCGCGAGACGCTGCCCCGGCCGCCGGTGGCCGCCGATCGGCGGCAACGATTGAAAACCGATGCCGGTTTTCTGACCCGCGCGATGCAGCCGATGGGCGGCTCGATTACACCTCCGCGGGCGCCGGGGTAGCCCGGCGCATCCGTTCGACCAGCGTCCGGAGTTGCTGCGGGCCGAGCTGCTTCAGGGAGGTCAGGGGCTGCTTCAGGTGCAGCCGCTCGCGCGCGAATTCATGCACGCGGTCCTTGGACCAGCCGAGTTCAGTTGCCCGCGAAAAGATCGCGCGGAAAAGATCGCGGCGGAACGCGGCCGGGTCGCGCCGGCGCAGCGCTAAACGGTGGATCGCGCGCTGCTGTTCCAGGAACGCCAGCGCCTCGGCATACCGCTCGCGCGGAATGAGGAGATACGACGGCACGTCAAACCGGCACTGCAGCATCGCGTGCACCGCAGCGAGATTCGGCCGGTCCGATGGCCGAGCGAGGCGCTCGGCGAGTTCATGGATGACTTCCAACAGTCGGCGGCGTTGTTCGTGCATCAGGTGCCGGTCGTCCGGCGTGATCGCGACACGGCGGACGTGCCGTTCCGTGACGATCAAATCGCGGCCCGCGACCTTCACCTCATTGCCTCTCCCTTCTACTGTCACCGAAACACATTTCGCATCGGTGCCGTGAGGCAGCGCGCCGCTCAAGCGTTGCATCAATGCCACGAACTCCCGGTCACGTCCCAATGCGAGCGGCTCAGCCTCCTCAATGAAGCTCGCTTTGCGCGCCGCCGACTCCGGTTTTTCCGTCGCGAATTCGAGCGCGCGGCTCGCGTCGGGATGGTCGACGAGTTTCCTCCGGAGGTAGTATTTCGCGGCGGCGTAGAGATCCTTGAATGCTTGCGCGGCGACCGCCGAGGCCGGGTCTTTGAGCCCCGCGGCTGCAGCGAGGAAAACGGTGACGATGGTTTCGGTGTTCATGACGCCCAACCGCGCGTGTCAACCCCAAGGCATCGAACTCTCAATCAGGGCATGAGCACCAACGCTGCTGCTCGTTCATGGCGCAGGATATGCACGAAATGCTCTGACCAGAGTGAAGCGCTCCACGCTCGATGCCGGTCGCGGACAGAAACGATAGTGCTCACGGAACACGATGGCCGGAAGCGGCGACAAGCGTGGCATTCCAGGGCGAGAACGTGCAATCAGTGCCTGACCATCGGCGCGCTGCACGCGGCATCGCGCACCTTGCTCATACTTTCTCAGACGGGAAACGGTGCGCTGTCGCCTGGGAGCACTGTCGTGATACTATTTTGCCTCGTAGTGCGCTGCGTGGAGATTGAAAGCCTCGTGGTATGAGGACGGAACCTCTGGTTGCGCTGTTATGACTTTTTTATCGATAAGGGTCTTCAGCAAAATCATCCAGAGAAACGCCGCCGGAAAATCCGTTCTCCGGTTTGCCGTTGGAAGACCGGTTGGAATTCGGTCGAAGAATTGCACGACGCGGGCGATCGGCGACGGATGAGTCACCGACGGCCGTTCGGGTTGAACGCCAAGTCGAATTGCCGGCGCATGCGCCAAGGCAATCCCGAGGCATCGCTTGATGAAGATTCGCTCATCGGTCCCGTAGCTCTTCCATTGATTGAGCATCCAGTTATCCGCCCACTCATCGGCGCGAAATTCTTCCTCTTTTGGATCATCGCTACTGGTCCCCGCATCGGCGAAAACGACGTGCGCAATTTCGTGGAGTAGAATCCGGCCCGCCGTCATCAGGAACACTTCGTTTGCTGCGTAGACGTGCTCAAGCTCAGCGGTCATTCGAGGATCAGGTAAGCAATCAGGCCAAGGCCCCTCGATGTCCTCGCGTTTTTCTTGGTCGGCCCAATTCACCGCATAAAATGCCAGAAGGTATTCATCCGGGTTAGGCACGTCGCTCGCCCCCTGCTGAGCCTGCAGTTGGTTCTGTGTGATGATCGTAGTGAAGCCATAGGAATATGCCCACAAACGTTCGAGTGTCCTAGTCCCAACGAATATCCTTTTACCAAGCGTGGGTATTGCTTCGAAACGCCAGCTTTCGGCCCGTGGGTCCGGGCGCATACACATTCCAGCCCGGTTCACAATCTGGCTTAGTTCTGAAGCCCGTTCGGGTGCGGCAGCAAAAGGTGACGAACGGAATGCTTCGAATAGATGGGCAAGCTGTGGCGAAAGCCCAATTTTATCCACGTCCTTAGCCTCGTCACATAAAGGAAATTTGGTCGCATACACCTCGTCGAAAGGGTTGTTCGGATTCATGAGGCAATAAATACGGAAGCACGCGGAGGCGGACTCAAGATCTTCGACGCGAGATGGTAATCCGCGTTGGCAAGTTTGTCTTACTTCCGCGCGTTTTCCCATCGTAGCACGCTCGCCAAGGTCGTGCTCGCTAGCCGCTCGCCTCCACCTTTCCGCCGTCAGCGGCCTGACCTTTCGCGCGGAGCAGTCGCTCTCCGCGCTCACGGCCGGGCGGCGTGGCTGAGCGTGCCCCGACGGGCCAACGCGCGGGCGGAGCCCGGCAACCGGACACGTTGTCCGGCCCGGAGACGAAGCTCGGGCGTCGGCAACCATGAATCAGATCATGTTCGAACTCGGCGACGCAACGAAGGTGGAGTTTGCGATGGCGGTCAGCGAGCGACCGCAGAACCGGCTGGAGAACTTCGGCGTGAGCGCACTCAGCGACACCGAACTGCTCGCGATCGCACTCCAGGGAAACGGCATTCGTCCGGAGCAGGCACTGCATCTGGCCGCTCGGCTCCTCCTCGCCGCGGGATCGGTCGCGGGACTGCTCTCTTGGACTCCCGAGGACTACCGGCGGCTAAATGGGATTGGCCAGATCAAGGCGGCCCAACTCGCGGCCACCACTGAGCTGGCGCGACGGATGATGCTGCGCTCGCAACCGGTCGCGCCGCTACTCAACCGAGCGGAATTGATCGCTGAGCATCTCACGCCCATCGCAGCGGGATTGGAGGTTGAGAAGTTCTGGGTGCTCTGCCTCAACCGGAAAAACCGGCTGCTGAAACGCGTCGAGCTAACCTCGGGCACGGCGACCGCCACCCTCGCCCATCCGCGCGAGGTATTCCGAGCAGCGATTCGGGAGAACGCAACGGCACTAATCTGCGCGCACAACCATCCGAGCGGCGATCCCGCGCCGAGTGCTCCGGATATTCATCTCACAAGGCTGCTTCGCGAAGGAGCGAAGACAGTCGACATCGACTTCCTCGATCATGTGATCGTCGGCAGGCCCGAGGCCGACCCGCACGGCAAGGGTTGGTATAGCTTCCGGGATGCGGGAGTAATCTGATGATCGTGGACTCGCCACCCCTCTCTGGGCTGCCGCAACTGCTCGATTCCGCAAGCGATAATGCGAGATTGGCGACAGTTAACGAGCGAGGGAGAAGTGCCTGCGGTTCGAATGTGTTCCCTGTGAGGGTTGCACAATGAGTGCTTGTCGGGATCTACTGTCGTGCTTACCCTACCTCACCGCCATGGCCAGCGCAGCACAGATCAAAGCTCTGCTCAAGAGCCACGCCGATGGAGACGATCCGCAATTCTACGCGATCGCGCTTCAAGTCGCGGCTGCGGAAGCGCGCAAAGGCCACGTGGATCTGGCAAAAGAACTCCGAGATATCGTTGAAAAGATCAAGCGACGAGATTCCCGACATTCAGCTCAGGAAAATCTTCTGCACATTGCGCAGCCGCAGGGTGAAGTCGCCGAGTTGCTGGCTATTCGTCAGCCGACAACGAAACTGTCGGACCTGATTTTGGACCAAGCCGCGGGCGAGCACCTCCAACGAGTGATCATGGAGCAGCGGCACCTCGAAAAACTTAAGGCGCATGGCCTGCGTCCTCGTCAGGCCGTTTTGCTCACCGGCCCCCCCGGCTGCGGAAAGACGCTGACGGCTTCGGCGCTTGCCGGGGAACTTGGGTTGCCGCTGTTCATCGTGCGGCTTGAAAGCCTGATGACGCGATATCTCGGCGAGACCTCCGGGAAGCTCCGCATCATCTTCGAGACGGTGGAACGATCGCGTGCGGTGTATTTGTTCGACGAGTTCGATTCGATCGGGATGTCGCGGGGATCAGAGAACGACGTCGGCGAAATGCGCCGCGTGCTGAACACGTTTTTGGTGTTCGTCGAAAGCCACCGCGGTAACAGCGTTATTATCGCGGCGACGAACCACGGTCACTTGCTCGACCGAGCGCTTTTCCGTCGCTTCGACGATCTCATTGAACTTGGACTCCCGTCGCGGGAACTGGCCGAGCGGACATACAGGGAGAGATTGGCCGGACAGAAAACCTCACGTTTGAATTACGCGAAGCTCGCCGAGGCTTCTGAGGGCATGAGCTTCGCCGAGATTACCCGCATTTGCGAAGACGCCATCAAAGATATGCTGCTACACGACAAGCCAGCATTGCAAAATGACGTGCTACTCAAGATGATCAGTCAGCGCCGGCTTTTCTTAGAAAAGCGCCGCGCTGGATGATCCATGCCTCCCGAGCCGCACGATTTCCGACATCTCGACTTCTCGAACCGGGCGCGCGCCCAGCACTACATCGCGCGTGGCGGCGGTGGGGGAGAGTTTCCGGTGGTCGCTCGCAGGCGTGCCGCCCACGCTGAGAAACTGAAGCGAGAGTTGTTGACGGCACAAGCCGAGGAGGAGCGCCGCCGGATTGCCGGCGAATTGGCGGAATACCAAGAGGACACTGGGATCGACATCGAAGTCGTCGGCGCGGCAGGAATGCCGCTAAAATTAGAGCCGCTTGATGCGCCGCGTTTCGGAATCGTGCTCAAGAACGTCCGGACTATCCACGTGGGGCAACCCGACGGAACGACCAAGCCCGCGACCGTTGCGACTGTCTTCGTCAAACACGGCAAACTTACGCACCTGATAAAACGGGTTGAGCAATACGGCGCCGACGCGGAACGGGATCACGAGGCATTTGTTGCTAATGTTGAGTCGATCGGCCTTGCCGCCGTCGAGGCATTCTGGACTTCCAAGCATCCTCTCCCGGATCTCACGACCGAGAGTTGGTGGGAGGTTTGGGTGCGGGCCGGCGGCGGCCCAGAAAAACGAGGTCTCTACGAGCAAGCAGTGCTTACTGAGGCGCACCGGCACGGGATGCAAGTGAAGCCGGGCAAGTTGATCCTTCCGGAGCACACGGTGCTTTTGATCAAGACAACGCGGCAACGGCTCGCGGCGGCAAGTAGCATGCTAAACTTCGTCACTGAACTGCGGTATCCCGCGCTCACGCCCGCACACTTCGTCGAGAAGGGCGCCGTGGAACAGAATGCGATCGTGGAGGGCTTGCTCAGGCGCATCGCTGCCCCCGTTTCCGCTGGACCGAGCGTTTGCGTCTTGGACACCGGAGTAAACCGAGGCCACCCACTGCTCGCCGGTCTACTCGCGGAGAATGATCAGGAGACCACGCGCCCCGAGTGGGGAAAAGACGATCATCACCCCTCTGGTCACGGCACGCAGATGGCCGGATTGGCAGCTTACGGCGACCTCACGCCTCTATTTGCAAACGCGGAGCCGGTTCAGCTGACCCATCGCCTCGAATCGGTGAAAATTCTACCGCGCCTTGGCCAGAACGAACCAGAGCACTATGGAGCCATAACGGTGGAAGCGATGGCGCTGGCGGAATCCAAGAATCCGGACCGACAGGGAGTCTACGTGCTCGCGATCACTGCGACCGATGCACCTGACTTCCGCGAAACGGGCAAACCAAGCGCGTGGTCAGCTGCCTTGGACGCGTTTGCTGCAGGATACTATGAAGAGGACGACGTGAAGCGCCTCATCTGTGTGAGCGCTGGGAACGTCAGCCTCGCAAACGCGCGGGAGTATCCAAATATTAATGACCTCACGTCTATCGAAGACCCCGCGCAGTCCTGGAACGCCCTTACGGTAGGAGCCTACACAGACAAAGACACGATTCTTGATGAGAATGGGGGTCTGATGCCGGACTGGACCCCTTTGGCGCCAAAAGGTGGCCTGTGTCCCGAAAGCTGCACCGCTGTTTTGTGGAGCGGGCGCGAATCACGAGCGTGGCCAATCAAACCCGACGTTGTTTTCGAAGGCGGCAATCGGGGGTATGATGCCAGTGGATTTGCCAGCACATTTGACTCGATGTCGGTGCTGACGACCAACGCCGACTTCCAGCGAAGATTGCTGACCAGCTTCTCGGCGACGAGTGCGGCGACGGGCCTCGCTGCGAACATGGCGGCGACGATTCATTCCAGAAATCCCACCTTCTGGCCTGAGACGGTTCGCGCGCTGATCGTTCACTCGGCCCACTGGACCCCGGAAATGATGCGCGGCGTGAACCCACGAGATAAATCGTCCGTCGCTTACGCTCTTCGTCGGTTTGGCTATGGCGTGCCTAATTTGGGGCGTGCCCTGCAGTCTGCCCACAACCGTGCAACCCTGATCGCCCAAGACTTGCTGCAGCCCTTTGAGAAGCGAGAGGGCCGCGTGGTGACCCGAGACATGATGCTCTATCGCCTACCTTGGCCCAAAGCGCTTCTCCAAGAATACAGTGACACGGAAGTTCGCTTTCGAGCCACGCTATCCTACTTCATTGAGCCCAATCCCGGCTCACGCATCCCGAACACGAAGTATCGCTACGCGGGCTGTAATCTTCGGTTTCAAGTTCAGACTCCAACTGAACGTCGAGAAAACTTCATCGCACGCGTATCCGACGCAATCAGCGCGGAGGAGCGCGCCGGTTACGAAACCCCGGACGACACTGGCGATGGGTGGTTGATTGGTGATTCCCTTCGGCGAAGAGGCTCGATCCATTCCGACTCTTGGACGGGAACAGCAGCCAATCTCGCGCAGATAGAGCACCTCCTCGTTTATCCGGTCAACGGCTGGTGGCGGCTCCGCCCGCAGCACGGCCGCTACGCGAAACGCATTCGGTATAGTCTCGTGTTAACCCTCGAAACACTAGGAACTGAACTGAACATCTACGCACCCATCCAGGCAGCTATCCCTATCTCCGTTGAAGTTTGATCGGTGCGGCCGTTTATTCGAGGAGCAAAGCTTCCCCTTCGTGCGCGCGTCGACCCAATCCGGAAGGTCCTAGCATACCAGCGCTCTTCAGCGTTTACGCTGTGCATTCCGGCCGCGTAGGCCCAAGGCCCCCTTCGGATGCGCGCCGCGAGTTGCAGAAAAGGCGTTTCCGAAAAAAACTGGGGTCTCGAAAGGGGTTGGAATCAAAGAAATGCGCCTGACGGGCGCGAGACCGAGAGCATTGATGGGCGCAGAGCCCGGGAGAGCATTAGGTCCACGTTCGTCTTATGGCCAAGCCTTTCTTCCAACGGCACGAGATCGACAGGTAGTTGGGATCCAAACCCGCGCCGGCAAGTGATCCGTGCCGCCCAATTTCAAACCATGAATACGCACAGCAACGTAGTTTGGATTGGCGTAGATATCGGGAAAGAATGGCTAGACGCTCGCGTTAGGCGGAGAACCATCCGAGTGCCAAACACGGCGGCTGGACATGCGAAACTCCTTCGGGAGAGCAGGATCCGCGGCAAAAAATCCCAGTTCATCTGAAGGCGGCCATTACGGCCGCCCATTCGTGGCATACCTGCATTCGCGCAACGAACCAATCAGCGTCGTTCAGGCGTTCCGGGTCCGACAATTCGCTCGGGCGACGGGCACGTTCGCGAAAACCGACAAAATTGATGCCGGCGTTTTGGCAAGATTTGGCGCCGTGCTTACGCCTCATTCTACAAAGCCCATCGACCCTGAAGTGGAAGCACTGCGGGAGATAGTTAGGCGGAGGCACCAAATCATCCACGCCATGAGAGTGCAGAAATGTCAGATTAAGGCGATGCGAGACACCCCTCTTGCTATGCAGGCTAGGGAGATGGTTGCTATGCTTCAGTCCCAAGCCGACGCACTCGCTAGCCTAGCCATTCAGGACATCCTTCGTTCATCAGTGCTCGGGCCGAGATTCGAGGCAATCGTCTCTGTCGAGGGAGTAGGCGTGGTGAGCGCGATGCAACTTGTCGCGGAACTCCCGGAACTCGGGAGATTGAACCGACGGCAGGTCGCAGCGTTGGCAGGCTTGGCACCTTACAACTGGGATTCCGGCGGAAGTGTCGGGAAGCGGTCGATCCGGGGCGGCCGGGTCCATGCACGACGCGCCCTGTTTATGGCGGCGTTCCACGCGAGCAGAGTGAACCCTGTTCTAGCGCCATTCTTCAAACGGCTCCGCGAGCGCGGAAAGCCGCGCCGGGTGGCGCTGGTCGCGGTAATGAGAAAATTGCTGACACACATCAACGCGATGCTAGCCCAACTAGGCAGCGTGCCCATCGTGAACAAGAAACGGCGCCGACTCGCCCCCGCCGGGCCGGATCCCCCGCGACACATTCCCTGCAGCACCGGTGGGTCGGTGCGCCTCTCCTTCCCGGCGGTCATGCCGCGCCCGCGGGACAAGTCGAGGAAACGTCCCTCACGACGTTAAGCCGCGCCTTTGTCCGAAAGCGGGTGTGCCAGTGCCCATTATAATGGGATAGAGTTCGCCGGGCTCCGATGTTACTTCGTGCATTCCATTCGGACAGCGTTGAAGGAAACCACCGCCTCCGCGCCCCGATTGTATCACCGGGGGACAAGGTCCGCTGCGCTCTCCACCTTGCCCCCGGTAAGGTCGGGCTGCTGGGTATCAGGGGCGGTGCAGGTCTGATGCGGTGGGCCGGCCGCGCGTTCTGGTCGCGTGTCCATTGAGCGGTTCGGGAATGATGAGGGCAGCGGAGCCGGGGCGGCCGGCTCGCATGTCGCGTTTGATCCCGTGGCGCACGCAGAACCGCTGAAGGTCTTTGACGCTGACGTTGAGGCCGAGCGTCACGAGGTGGGCGCGGAGATCGCGAATGCGATAAGCCGGCCGCGGATGGCGCAGGAGATAGACCAGCGTCTGGAATTTCCACCAATCCGAATAGCCAAGGGACGAGCGTCTCTTAGTGCGATCTGCGTGCATGCGAGTGAGTTCGATCGCGCGTTCGAGTTGCCGCAGGAGGCGCGGTGTCGCGAAGGCAGCGTGGAGAAAATCGACCGCGGCGCGACTAAGTCGCGCGGAGTAGTCCGTCGTGCCTGATGCGCGCTGCAATTCCTGGGCGAGGAGGAAGGCGCCGAGGTCGGTGCGGCCCGCACGGTAGGACGCGATCAGCTTTTCCAACTGTGACCAAGTGAGCCCGCCATAGAGGCCGCGCGGGATGCGGGTTTTGACGCGCCGCAGTTCCTCGCGCCACGCCGCTCCGGTGTCGGTTAGTTCGATGAAACGTTGCGGCGAGGCGCGACGCTTGGCGAGGTGGTGCCGGGAAGTCTCGCGCGTGTCCGCGTCGCGCCCGAAATCCTCCCAGAGCCAATGCCGCAGCGCGGGAGAATTGCGGCAGAGCCCGAGAAAAAGATCGAGCGTCGCGGCTTCGTCGGTGGATTCGACTAGCCGAGACACGCGGTCGATTTCTCCGGTAGAGCGCATGCACGATTGGAAAAGCCCGGCGGGCGAAGGTTCTCCGGCTCGAACAGCTTGCGGAGTTGCCCGTAGAGGTCGGCAAGGTCTCGCCGTAGGGTCGTGGAGCGGTCGCCGGTGCCAAGCGCCCGTGCTTCATGGCGGAGCACGCGGACCAGCCGGCTCGCCAGCCGGATGTAGTCTGGCAACATCTCGACCGTTACGGTCTGCGCCCGCGACTTCGGCTCGGTGGCGATACCAAGCCGCAGGTAAGCTTGCCGGATACTTAGGCCGCGGAGAAACGCCGGATCGGAGACGGCCGCGGCGAGCCGCATGTAGCGCTGCGCGGTGCGTTCATTGCCGTCGAAGTTCTGCTCCAGCCAGTGGCACCAAGCGCCGGCACCCATGATGCGACGCACGCGCTTCTTTTCCTGGGTGAGCAATTGCCCGGCGCGCCACGCGCTCACCAAGGCGCTGGTGAGTGCGCGGCGCGAGTCCGCGGCAAACCGGACCGCCTCGGCGTGCAGCCGGTTGATCTCCGCCGCGAGCGAGGAGACGGTCGCCGTTTTCATGACGCGAGGCCGGTCGATTCGCGGAAGTTCTCGGCGAGTTTGTGCACCCACTGCCGCGTTCGGCCCGTGAGGTCGCCGATTTTTTCGAGCGTGGCGCCGTCGATCAAATCGGGCCGCACGCAGTAGAGTGCGACGGACGTGCGGAGTCCGCGGTCTTCGATGGTGGGAGCATCCGCCATCCAGAGCAGGACGCGGCAGACGACTTCGAGCGTGAGCGCACGCGCTTCGAGGCGCGGATCGACCGGTTCGGCGAAGAAGGAATCATCGTTGGTTTTCATGACGCCGCGACGTTACGCTCGAATCCAATTTCAAAATATCCCCATCGCGGCGGGGGGCCAAGTGGGGTCATTTATTTCCCGATGCCACACCGGGCGAATCGAGCCGACACATGTGTCGGTTCTCAAAACGAAAAGCCGCGCAGGCGAATCGCGCTGCGCGGCCTCTCGTGGTGTTGCGGTAACTCAACCGCGGGCTGGCACCTTTAGTCTCGTCTGAATGTGCTGCCGCACTTCGACAGGATCGTAATAGATGAAATGGCCGACCCGATGGTATGGGATGCGGCGGAATTTCGTCCAGTTGCGGAGGGTCTTCACCGACGGCTCCTTGTTTTTCGGAAAGATGCCGCTCGTGCGCAGGCCGACGACGTCCGTGAGCTGGCTCTCGTTCGAGGGGAATGGTTGCGTTTCCATGCCCCTCGTTACGCGTCAACCTTGCGCGAGCACCGGGCTTTCATGCTGCGGCCTTGATTGGCGCGGCGGGAGTGCGAGCGTCGCCCGCTGCAGCGCTTTTCTTCGGCAGAATGCCGAAGAACTCCTCCGCCTCCTGCGCGGTTTTCAGGTCGAGGTAGTGTTTGCGAATGATGCTTTCCGAATTGCCCGCTTGCAGCGCCGCCTCACCGAGCGAGCGGAATTTCGCGACGAACATCGAAATGAACGTATGGCGCAGCACGTCGTGCGTGAGCTTGAACTTGTCCCGGAACTTCACCCGCCGTTTTTGGAAATCGCCGACTACGATCGGGAACTTCGTCAACGGATAAGCCCGCAGCCACGCCGCGAGGTTCGGCTGAATGGTCACCTTGCGCGGCTCCCGCACTTTCGAAACGTCCGCGGTGATGGTGATGACGCCGGCATCGAGGTCCACCGCGTCCGGCGTGAGCTTGTGGATTTCACCATCGGGAACGCCGGGACGAATGCCGGCGAAGAGGCAGAGCGCGAAATACGGCACCCAGCGCCCGCCCTCGAACGTCTCGAAGTATTCCATCAGTTCGCGCGTCTGCGCGGCGCTGAACGTCTGCGCCATGCCGCGCCGACGGCGAATGCGGTGATGCGGCACGCGCAGGATGGGATTGTCGGTGATCCAGCCGCGATGAAACGCGAACTTGAAGAAGGTCGAGAGAATCCCTCGCCGGTTGTTGTAGGTCTTCAGGCCGGGCTGGCCGGTTTCGAGATACGCGACGAGATTCGCAACGGTCAGCTCCGCCACGGTGCGACCGCGGAAGGCTTTCACGAATTTGTCCAGGTCCCAGCCGATCCGGTCGAGCTGAGGGCGCGAGATGTAGCCCTGCTCATGCTCGTGGCGTTTCGCGGCCACGTAATCCGCGACCGCCTCAGCGATTTTCTTCTGCGTCTCCGGAGCCCGATAGTTCTTGAGCGTGAAATCCACGCAAAAGGTGAGCTTGTGCGGCTGATCCGCGAGCCGGTGAAACACGGACTCGGCTTCGCGCAGTTGCTCGTCCGTCAGGCGCGTCACCGCGCGGCGCAGCCCGGTGTCGCCTTGCGCGGCCTTGATTTCGAGCAAGTCGCGCTCGACGTCGGCGTTGCCGCGCGTCGCGTAGTTTTTCCGGATACGCTGGCCGTCGAGCCAGCCGGAAACCCGATAAACGATCTCCCCGGAGGGATTCGTGAACTCTGAGATGACGAACGAACCGTTCTGCTTCATGGCCGATTTGCCACGTCAACTGGCAAATCCGAAGGGGCCTTTTGTAAGGCCCGAAGCACCAATAGTATCCTTGGCGTCCCCACGGGGATTCGAACCCCGGTTCTCACCGTGAAAGGGTGGTGTCCTGGACCGGGCTAGACGATGGGGACTAACCGCGGAGCCGGGCACGCTACGGTCCAAGCTCACCTGCGCAAGGCCAAATTTCGCCTGCGACGTTTCTAAATTTTCGCTTCGCACCTCTTCTCTTTCGCGGCAAACCCACCCCAATGACCTTCGCCGAAATCACCGCCGCCCTCCCGTCGCAAGCGGTCACCTCGATCGATCTCCCGTTTCCCCGCGTCGCGTCCGGCAAGGTCCGCGACATCTTCGACCTCGGCGACGCCCTCCTGCTCGTCGCCAGCGACCGGCTGTCCGCGTTCGACGTCATCCTGCCCGACGGTATCCCCGGCAAGGGCGCCATTCTCACGCAAATGAGCAACTGGTGGTTCTCACAAACCAGCCATCTCATCCAAAACCACCTGCTGCCCAACCAAGCCGATCTTCTCGCCAACAAATACCAACTCTCCCGCGATCTTCAGCTGCGCAGCATGGTCGTCCGCAAACTCAAGCCGCTCACCATCGAGTGCGTTGCCCGCGGCTATCTGATCGGCAGCGGCTGGAGCGCGTATCAGAAAACCGGATCCGTCTGCGGCATCCATCTTCCTCCGGGCCTGCGCCAGGCCGATCGCCTGCCGAAGCCGATATTTACGCCGACGACAAAAGCGCCGAAGGGCCAACACGACGAACCCATCGACGACGCCCAGGGCGCCGCCGCGATCGGTCCGGCGCTCTACGAAAAAGTGAAATCCACCAGCCTCGCCCTGTATCAGTTTGGCCACGACCGAGCGCAGCAGGCGGGCATGATTCTCGCCGACACGAAGTTCGAGTTCGGCACGGACGAGCAGGGCAACCTCGTCCTCATCGACGAGGTCCTCACGCCCGACTCTTCGCGCTACTGGCCAGCGGACAGCTATGCGCCCGGCATGTCGCCGCCCAGTTACGATAAACAATTCGTCCGCGATCACCTTCTCGCCATCCGCTGGGATCAAAAATCTCCCGCCCCCCGCCTGCCCGCCGCGGTCATTGCTCGCACCCAGGAAAAATACCTCGCCGCCCTTCGCAATCTCCTCGGCTGACCCGCTGCCGCGCTCGTTTGCGCGCCGGAGATAATTCGCCAAGCTCGCGGGGCTCATGGCCGCCGCACCCGAACTCCTCACGTTTCGCTTTGGCGACGCCGGCGGAATCCCGAACCATCCGCGGCTTCCCATCCTGATCTACAAACGCGCCGCCCTCGCGTTCTGTCCGCCCGACAACCCAGAAGCGATCGCACGCTGGTTCGAACAAACCTGGCCGCAACATCACTGGCAGCCCGCTTGGCGTTGGGGCGTGTATGATTTTCCGCACTACCACAGCACCGCGCACGAGATTCTCGGCGTTTATCGCGGACGCGCGTCGCTTCGCCTCGGCGCCAGTGTCGGCGTGACGCTCGTCGTCGAACCGGGCGACGTCATCGTGCTGCCCGCCGGAACAGGCCACGAGAATCTCGGCGCCAGCGAAGACTTCCACGTGGTCGGCGGTTACCCCGAAGGACAAGAAGCCGATCTGCTCCGTGGACATCCTGGCGAGCGTCCCGCCGCCGATGAACGCATCGCACGCGTCCCCCTCCCCAAAGCCGATCCGCTCTCCGGATCCACCGGCGCGCTCATGCGCCAATGGTCGCTTTAGTCACGCGGCACGTTTCCGCGTCTGCGCTACTGCATCACTCCGGTGCGCTGCACCGGCGCCACCGCGCCATTCGCCACGCGCATCAATTCACGTCGCAGCCAGTCGAGCGCGGCATTCACCGCGCGGATCTTCACCGTCGCGCGCGGACCGGGATAACTCAACTTCTTCGACCACACGCCGTGAGGCGCATGCAGCGCGATGAAGATCGTGCCGACGCGATTTCCTCCCGACCCGCTGGTCTCACCGCCAAATCCCGTCACCGCCAGACCGTAATCCGCTCCCAACGTCTCCGCCGCGCCCGTCGCCATCGCCACCGCGCACTCCGCGCTCACCGCGCCGTGCTGCAGCAGCAAACATTCAGGTATATCCAAAAGTTGCATACGCGCATCGTTCGAACAGCAAACGACTCCGCCCGCGAAAAACTTGCACGCCCCCGCGATCTCGTTGAGCGCATTCGCGAGCAGGCCGCCCGTGCCGGTTTCCGCCACCGCGAGTCGTTTTTCCTGCGTGCGCAGAAGATCGCTGACGATCTTCGCCAGCGAATCATGACCGTAACAGGTCAGATCCTCACCCAGCAGTTTTCCGCACTCGCGCGCCGCGACTTCAAGCTGCGCCGCCGACAGCACCCCGCTCGACGAGCTCACGCGGCAATCGACCATTCCTTGATGCGCGCAAAACGACACGTTCAACGCTTCGCCATAGCGATCGAAGACCGATTGCAGCTTCGTCTCCAAAGCCGACTCTCCCACGCCTGCGGTGCGAATCTGCACGTAGGCCTCGCGATCGAGCAACAGCCCGCGTGTCGCCAGCCGCGGCAGCACCTGATCGATAAAAATCGGATGCATCTCATTCGGCGGACCAGGCAGCATGCAGAGCACCCGTCCGTCTTGCTCGACCCATAAACCAGGCGCGGTGCCATTCGAATTCGGCAGGACCTCGCCGTGCTCAAAGCGATACGCCTGCTTGAGATTGTTCGCAGTCATCTTCCGGCCGAACGCCGCAAACCGACTCGAAATCGCACGCTCGATCTCCGCATCGAAAACCAACTTCTGCCCCAGCACCGCCGCCAGCACCTCACGCGTGCGATCGTCGCACGTCGGCCCAAGACCTCCCGTGGTGATCAACACATCCGACCGCGCCCAACTCTCGCGAAACTGCCGCGCAATCGCCTCCGCGTCGTCGGTGATCGTGACATTGCGCGCCAACGTCACACCCCGACGACCCAGCTGTTGGCCGATAAACGTCAGATGCGTGTTCGTCGCCAAACCCAGCAGCAACTCGTCGCCCAACGTGAGCAATTCGTAGTGCACCTGTTTCACAGGCTTCGACGGGGGGCCGGCGTGGACAGATGAAACCATACTTGCGAGGGCGGAGATTAGGCGGAATCTGGGAAAATGCCAGCGAGCGACCCGGCAAATCTCAAGGAGAAGGTCCGGCACCTGCCGGACAAGCCAGGGGTGTATCTAATGAAAGACCGGCTTGGGCGAATCATTTACGTCGGCAAAGCGCGGAGCCTGAAAAAACGCGTGTCATCTTATTTTCAGCAAGGTCGCGCGCGCCTGATCATGCAGCCAAAAATTCGCGCGCTCATTCCGTTGATCGCGGATTTCGACACCATCGAGGTGAAGTCCGAACCTGAAGCGCTCCTGCTCGAAGGGAAACTCATCAAGCAGTGGCGGCCGCGCTACAATACCGACTTCACCGACGACAAACGCTTCCTCCTTGTTCGGCTCGATCTCCATGAGGAACTGCCGCGTTTCCGTCTCACCCGCATCAAAAAAGACGATCGTTCGCGCTACTTCGGCCCGTTCGCTCACAGTGGTCTGCTGCGAAAAACACTCGCGCAAATGCGTCGGCAGTTCGGCATCCTCCTCGGCGACGGCACGCCCGAAAAATTGTCCGACGGCACATGGCGTCTCTACGACGACGTTCGCCAGGAAATCTACGGCGGCCTCAGCGTCGTCACCGCAGAAGCTTATCGCCGCCGCGTCGAGGATGCGGCCGCATTCCTCGAAGGAAAATCACGCGAATGGCTCGAAACGCTGCGGGCCGAAATGATGCAGGCCGCCGCCGAACAACATTTCGAAAAAGCCGCCGAACTGCGCGACATCGTCTTCGCCCTCGAGGAAACACTGCGCAAAACCCGCCGCTTCGAACGACTCGATCCGACGCGTCCCGCCGCCGATGAGGAAGCGTTGCGCACGCTCGGCGAAGCGCTCGGCTTGCGCAGTCCGCCGCGCACCATCGAGTGCTTCGATATCTCGCACATCTCCGGAACCTTCGTCGTCGCATCGATGGTGCACTTCGCCAACGGCCGCCCCGACAAGAACAATTACCGTCGGTTTCAGATCAAAAGCTTCATCGGCAACGACGACTTCCGCGCGATGGAAGAAGTCGTCGGCCGTCGCTATCGGCGACTCGCGGAAGAGGGAAAGTTATTCCCCGATCTCGTCGTCATCGATGGCGGACGCGGCCAGATCGGCGCGGCCCTGAAAGCCTTCGTGGGCCTTGACGCGATGCCGCCGCCGATCATCGGCCTCGCGAAGAAACACGAGACCGTCTTCTTCCCCGACGAACGCGCCCCGCTCAACCTGCCGCTCACCCACCCCGGCCTGCAACTGCTGCAACGCGTGCGCGACGAAGCGCACCGCTTCGCCAACACCTACAATGCCGTGCTCCGCTCGAAGAAAATTCGCGAGAGCGTGCTCGACGATTTCGAAGGCCTTGGCCCCGTGCGCCGCGCCGCCCTGATGGCTCATTTCGGCAGCATCGACCGGCTGCGTGCCGCCTCCGCCGAAGAGATCGGAGAAGTGGAAGGATTCGGACCCAAACTCGCCGCGGAGCTCCACGCGTTTCTAGCTCGGAAAGCCGAGCCGGTTGCGGCAAATGCTCCCGCGAACGATGAAACTCTTCCCGATCCTGACGCTTAGCGTCTGCCTCGCCGCGATTCAGGTTTCACAGGCCGCGATCGTGCTCGCACCGCTGTTCAGCGATGGCGTCGTGCTCCAGCGCGAAGAACCGATCCCCATTTGGGGCCGCGCCGAACCGGGCCAAAAACTCGCGGTGACATTTCAGGATCAAAACGTGAGGACGACCGCGGACGCAGAGGGACGCTGGATCGTTTACCTCGATGCCGTTGCCGCCAGCAGCGATCCGCACGAAATTATCGTCGCCGCCGCGAAGGAGAGCGTGGTGGTGCGCGATGTCGTCGTCGGCGAGGTCTGGCTCGCCTCCGGACAGTCGAACATGGAGTGGACGATTGCGAACGTCCTCCCCGAGGAACAAAAAATCGCCGCCGTCGATCTTCCGCTCGTTCGTCATCTCAAAATCGAACGCGCCACGTCCAGCCGGCCGGCCGACACCGTGCGCACGAGCGGCTGGCAAAAAGCCACGCCTTCCACTGCGCCTCACTTCAGCGCGGTCGGATATTTCTTCGCTCGCGAACTCCACCGCAGTTTGCGTGTTCCTGTCGGAATCGTGAACAGCTCGTGGGGCGGCACTCCCATCGAAGCCTGGATGAGCGATCGTTCGCGCCACGTTACCACGCTCGGCGCCGTGATCGACGAACGCTGGCAGGCGCAACGGAAGGAGTGGACGCCCGAGCGGGTCGCGCGTTATCCGGCCGACATGGACGCGTGGCAAAAAGCACAAGCGCATGCGATCGCGACGAAAACCGAAAACCCGCTTCCTTGGCCGCGGCCGCCAGCCACCGACGATTCTCCCGAACGACCGGGAAATTTATTCAACGGCATGATCGCGCCGCTTCAGCCTTTCGCGCTGCGCGGATTTCTCTGGTATCAGGGCGAGTCCAACGTCGAGCGCCCGAACGAATACGAGGAGCTGTTTCCCGCGATGATCCGCGCGTGGCGCGCCAACTGGGGCAACGACTCGCTGCCATTCTACTTTGTCCAAATTCCCAACTTCGCCGACGGAAACCCCCAAGGCCGCCAGTGGGCGCGTCTGCGCGAAGCGCAAACCAAAGCGCTCGAACTCCCGCGCACCGCGATGGCTGTCACGATCGACATCGGCGATCCCGACAACCTTCATCCGCGGGCGAAATTGGAAGTGGGTCGTCGACTCGCGCTGATCGCGAAAACGGAAATCCACGATCTTCCCGGCGACACGTCCGGCCCGATGTTCGTAGGAGCGACCCGCGAAAACGGAGCCATGCGCGTGCGCTTCACGCATGCCGCCACCGGCCTCATCGCTCATCAACGGCCCGTGCAATCGCTGGAACTCGCCGGCGCCGACCAGGTTTTCCATCCGGCGGGGGGTCGAATCGAACGCGACACGCTGGTGGTTACTTCGCCGCAGGTTTCCGCACCTGTCGCCGTGCGCTACGCTTGGACGAACGCTCCCGTCGCCAACCTCTACAACGGCGCGGGTCTCCCCGCGGAGCCATTCCGCAGCGACAATTGGTGACGATCCGCTTCGCCTGTCCCGCGTAAGCTGAAACGCCGCGCTACTTCTTCACCGCCCAAACCGAGGTCACACTCGCGAGCTCGAAGTTTTTCGCCTCCGGCAAGGCGCGCACGAAATCTTCCGTATCGTAAATTTCAGGACGCGCCAGCAAATCGCCGACGCGAAGATGGCGAAAGCGCTCGCGAGCCTCGGGCGGGAGGCCCTCGAGATAACTGTTCAAAAACCAGGTCAACGACCAGATCGGTCGTCCGTAGATCGGAACGGCCGTCCGCTCGATGCGGCAGGTTTCTTCAAACAGGTTCGCGAGGCCCTGCGAGGTCATGTTGTAGTAGTGCGACGGATACCCGTGATACGGCTGCAGGAACGGCACGTCGGCGTAGATCGTCCCACCGGGTTTCGTCACCCGCACAAGTTCTCGCGCAGCCGCGAACGGATCCTTCACGTGCTCCAACACGGCGCACGAGATCGTCGCGTCGAACGTGTTGTCGAGAAACGGCAGCGACTCGTTCACCGCGAGAACATCGGTGCTGGGAAAGGGAAAAATTTCCACCGTCACCACATTCGCGCGATCGTCGCGACGCAGCCCGGCGCCAGCATCGAGCACAAGTCCGTCCCGATGCCGCTCGATCAACTCTTTCACCGCCGGCCCGTAGTCATGCGACGAGATCGCCGCCGACGTATCGATCGCAAACACCGCGCGCTGCTCGGGCGTGAGGAAGTTGAAGTGAAATGGGTTTTCCGTGAACGTGCGCTCTGACTGAAGATGCGGCCGGATTCGCTCGAGCCGACGCGCCTTGTTCGGTGGCAGCGACACGGGAGCGAGTCGCTGTTCCCAGACAAACGGAGCGCCGCCGCCAACATCGCACGTGAGCCGCACGATCTCGCCGTGAAGACCGGTTTGATCGACTACGCCGCTAAAACCACTGACGTGCGCGTAATCCGGCTTCGCCGCCCGGACATCCGGCCGCGGCTCCAGTGCGAGCGCACTCGCTCCCGCTGAGACGCCGCGAAGGGGCGATTCGCTCGCGATCCATCCTCGAATCCGAAAAGGCGCGGCGAGTGGAATTTCGCGCGGCGCGTCGAGGTGAACAAGCGTCGGCAGCGTAGACATGCGTCGCTGCGCAGCTTTCGAAGCAGCTGGTTCGCGGCAATGCGAAAGAATACCTCTCGGCCGAACAGCGCTCACAGCGCACAAAAAAGCCCGACACGAGGTCGGGCTTGAATTGCTGGGCTGTGCTTTCGCTCAGGGAACTTCGTAGATCTCAATCAACACCGTGCCCGCCGCCGTGGTGTTCGCACCCGTGACCTGCGCGGTGTAGATGCCGGGCTCCAACGTGACGAGGACAGCGGCGTCCTTGCTGCCGGAATCGAAGGGCGCAGGCCCCGTCGCCGCGATGGCCGCGGCGATTTCCGCACCGCTCGCACCGCCGGACATCGGAGTCTCCCAATCGTTGTTTTCCGCAATCATGTTTCCGCCGCGGAAGACCTTCACAACGGTGTCGTTGATCGCGTCGGTCACGCCCGCCTTTGTGAGCACCGGTCCGGCGCCGCGGATGAGCACGCGACGCGGTTGATCGCCGCTGAGGAAGAAGCCGCCCGTGAGCATGCCGCCCGCGTCGATATAACCGCGGGCCGACATCGCTGCGAACTGCTGCGTGCTCGATTCACCGGCGGCGTCGTAAACCTCCGCCAACACCTGGCCGCTTCCGTTCGCCACGGCCGGATCGATCACCACCGTATAAGGACCAGGGCTCAACGTCGGCGCCACCGCCGTGTCGTTGCTATCCGCCGCCAGCGGGAACTCGCCCAGTTGAGCGAAGAGCTGCGCGAGCGCGGGATCGCCGCCCCACTTCGTATTCTGAAGCTGTTGCACGCCATTCTTGTTGAGCGACAAGCGCGGCTGGGCGAGGAAGCCGGTGACGTTTTGACTTTCCAGGCCAGGTCCGACGCCGCGCAGGAGCACGGTTTTGTTTTGGCCGCTGACCACGAAGCCGACGATGAGCGGGCGCGAACTATTAACGTTCGCGAGACACGCGATGTTCAACAGGTGCCACTGACCCGACCCGCCGCCGCTGCCAGGAACAGTGACGATGATCGTGAGCGTAGCCGTGCCGGTTCCGAGGCTGTTCGTTGCAGAAATCGTGACCGTATAGGTCCCCGTTTGAGTCGGCGTTCCGCTGATCACACCGGTCGTCGTGTTGATCGAAAGGCCCGGAGGCAGGCCCGTCGCCGCGTAGCTCGTCGGCTGGCCGGTGGCCGCGATCGCGTAGAAGAAGTTGGAGCCCGTGGCGCCGTTAACCGCGGTCGCGCTGGTGATGACCGGCTGGCCGTTGCCGCCGCCGTTGCTTCCACCGCGATAGATGTGCGTGCGAGCCGAAATTAAGCTGCTTCCCGTGTTCGGCGTCGAAGCGACGAGCGCGCGAGCGCGCACATAGTGATTGGTGCCGCCGCCGAGACTCAGGCCGCCGATGCGCCAATCGTTCGTGCCCACGCGGCTGCCCAAGCCCAGCGACGTCCATGAGATTCCGTCCGTCGAGAGCTCGAAGTGCACGCCGTAAGGCACCGGGCCGCCGCCCGAGCGGGTCCAGGTGAGCGTCGATCCGCCTGCGTCGGAGGTGAACGACTGAACCACAGGCGCCACGGCGCCCAAACGCGCGAAGCTGAAGCGGCCAAGGCCATCGACTTTGCTGAAGAGGCCGGCGATCAAAACCTTCCCGTCCGGCTGAATCAGCATGGCCGTGACCGCGCCATCTGGACCGGCGGTGCTGCTCGCGGGAGTCGCGGCATCGAGGCTGCCCGACGAAGTCAGCAGGGCGAAATGTTTCCGTTCACCGCCGCCGATCGTGGTGAAACTGCCACCGACATAAATGCGACCATCCGTCTGCGGAGCGACGGTGAGGACGGCGTTGTTGTTGTTCGGACTGAAACCGCCATCGGGGGAGCCGTTGGCGTTCAGACGCAAAAGTGTGTTCGCACCGTTGCCGGTATCAGCCGTGTAGAGAATGCGTCCATCGGCTTGCACCGCGAGAAGGCGCACTGCGCCGGTAACACCCGGATTGAAGGACGAGTCGAGGGAACCGTCCGAGTTTAGACGGGCGAGGTAGCTGCGGCTCGCGCCAGCGATGGAGGTGAAGGTGCCGCCGACGATCACTTTGCCGTCCGGCTGAAACGCGAGCGCGTGCACATCGCCGCCGCCCACATTCGGATTGAACCCGGGATCGAGCGAAAGATTGGAGTTGAAACGCGCGAGGCGATTGCGGGACGCGTCATTGACCGTGCTAAAGGCACCGCCAACGATCAACCGGCCGTCCGGCAGCGGCAGCATGGCGTAAACCTGGCCGTCCGGTTCGGGGCGGAATCCAGAGCTCACCGAGCCGTCGTCGCCGAGGAGAATGAGATTCTTCGCCGCGAGGCCGTTGATGCGCGTGAACGAGCCGCCGACGAGCAGCGAGCCGTTGGGCTGAATGCGGTTGAAATTGCCTTGAACCAGCACCGATCCGTTCGAATGCGCCACGAGGCGGAGCACATTGCCGTTCAGGTTCGGATTGAACGTCACATCGATCGTGCCGTCGTCATTCAGTCGCGCGGTGAAGTTGCGCGGAGTCGCCAACGTCGGATCGAGCGTAGTCGCGTTCGGTTGGAGTGCGGTGAACGAGCCGCCGATGAGAATCTTGTCGCCTTGGAAACCGACCGCGGTGACCGCGGCGTTCGGGTTGGGTCGGAAGCTGGTGTCGAAGGTGAAGTCGGAGTTGAAGCGGGCGATGTAGAACGCCTCCTTGCCGTCGATCTGGATGAACGAGCCGGTGAGGATGTAGCGGCCGGCAGGGTCACGCGCCATCGAGACGACGAGGCCGTTCGGATTAAGATTAAGGGCGTCGACTGTCCCGTCCGCGTTGATCCGCGCCACCGCCGTGCGGTTCGTGGGTTCGCTCGCACCATTCGGACGGAAAGCCGTGAACTCGCCGGAAACGAGCAGCTTGTTATCCGGCAGCAGCAGGATGCGCTGCACCGCGGCGTTGGCGCGGGGATCGAATCCGGTGTCGAGCGTGCCGTCGGCGCTGAATCGCGCAATGTAGCCGCGGGGAGTCGTGGCCGTGCTATTCGGCGCGTTTTGAGCGGCAGTGATCTGGCCGCCGGCGACGATCTTCCCATCGGACTGCACCACGAGCGACATCACGGTGCCCGCCACGTTTTGCTTGAAGCCGGTGTCGACGGTGCCGTCGGCGTTGAGGCGGACAAGATTGCGCCACTCCGGAGTTTGGGGCGTCGCGTCCGTGCCCAGTTCGAAGTTGCCGCCGACGATGATCTTTCCGTCGGACTGAAGCGCCAGCGCCTGCACGCCGGGCTTCATCTTCAACTGAAACGTGCTGTCGAGCGAGCCGTTGGCGTTGAGGCGGACCAAGCCGTAACTCGCGCCGCTGATCGTGAGCTCACCGCCGACGAGGACTTTTCCGTCCGGCTGCTCGAGAAACGCGTTCACGAAGCCGAAGCCCATGCCCTGCGGCAAACTGACGCTGCGGAGCTGACCAGACGATTCCAACCACGCGAAGCTGGAAGCTTGAACCGGGATCGATTCGCCGCCGCCCGGCAATTCCGCCACCGTGTAAACCGGACCATCGAGATTGGGCGCGAAGTTCGCGTCCGCGGTTGAATCGGGGTTGAACCGCGCAAGATTCTGCGACGAGGCGCCGCTGATACCGGCGAAAGAACCACCCGCGACGATCTTTCCATCGGGTCGCATCGTGAGCATGTTCACCTGCGCCCCGGCCGCCGTGTTCACATCGGCGTCGAAGGAAGGATCGACCGCACCCGTCGCGGTCACGCGCGCCAAACGGCGGAGCGTTCCGGTGCCACCCGGCCGGAAGGAACCGGCCACCAAGATACCCGCGTCCGAAACGGAGAATCCGACAATTTCGTGGCCGGGATTGACGTTCAGACCGAGGTTGAAGCTCGTGTCGACTTCGCCGTTGTCCTGCAGGCGAGCCGCGTAGTTCCGCTCGGTGGTGACGTCGCCGCGGATGATCGAAGTGAAGCGTCCACCGATCAGCAATCCGTTGCCGTGCACCGCGAGCGCGTGGACGGAGTTGTTGATGGCCGGGTTAAAATCGAGATCGAGGGCACCCGTGGCCGAGAAACGCGCGATGTTCGCGCGGGCCGTAAACTCGGTCGCACTCGTGCCTGCCGCGCCGTTGAACGATCCGCCGACCACGATGCGGTCACCTTGCATAACCACGCGGACGATTTCGCCCGAGGTGCCGGCGTTGAAGCCGGTGTCGACCTTGCCGTCGGCCTCGAAGCGAACCAGCCGGTTGCGGGTGAAAGACTGATTGCCGCCCGAGCCAGCCACGACGGTGAAGTTGCCGGCGGCCACGAGCTTGCCGTCCGTTTGCAGCGCCAAAGAGTTAACCCTCTCGTTCGTGCCGGCGCGCCACGCCTCGTCGACCGAACCGTCGGCCTTGAAGCGGACCAGGTTGTTACGTGCGATCGAAGGATCGCCCGGCGTCTGGCGCACCGCCGAGAAGCTGCCGCCGACGATCACTTCTCCGCCCGATTGCGCGACCATCGCGAAGACCGGACCGCTGAGCTGGACGTTGAACACGCTCGTATCGAGCGAGCCGTCGGCGTTGAGCCGCGCGATGTTCGAACGCGGAATGCCGTTAACAAAAGAGAAGTTGCCGCCGATCAGAATCTTTCCGCCCGACAAAGGTAGGACGCTGTAAACCGAACCGGTCACATTGGCGCGGAAACCCGGATCGATGTTTCCGTTTACGCCCAGGCGGACCAAGCTGTCGCGCGTCAAACCGCCCACGCTCGTGAACGTGCCGCCGACCAGGACCTGACCATCCCCTTGCAACACGGCGGTGGCGACGCGGCCGTTGACGTCGGGACGGAATTCCGTGTCGAGCCCGCCCGCGGCACTGACACGCGCCACGTGATTACGCGGGATCGAAGAGAGACCGCTGCCGCGCAGGGCGCTGAAACCGCCGCCGAGCACGATCGATCCATCGGACTGCACGCCGAACGCATAGACATTGAAGTTCGGGCCCGGAAGAAAACCGAGGTCCAGCTGTCCATTCGGATGGATCCGACCCGCATACGCGAGGTTGACGCCCCCGAGGCTCGGGAAACTCCCGCCGACGAGCACGCCGCCATCCGGCAAAACCGCGATGGCATACACATCCCCGCCGGCTTGCCCGACGAAAGTCGTATCGACGGTCCCATCGACATTGAGGCGGGTAAACCGCGCCTTCGCGACCGCCTCTTCGGCATTCGGCGGTTGCACCGTCGTGAAAGAACCGCCGACAAGGATCTTGCCGTCGCGCTGTAAAGCGACCGCGGTGACCCGGTTGTTGAAGTTGGGATTGAACGCCGTATCGAGCGAGCCGTTGGCATTGAGCCGGGCGAGACGGTTGCGCGTCTGACCCGCGATCGTGGTGAAACCGCCGCCCACCAGAATCTTGCCGTCGGACTGAACCGCAATCGCCAGCACTACGTTGCTCGCATTCGGATCGAACCCGGCATCGAGCGAGCCGTCGGCATTGAAACGTGCGATGCGATTCCTAGGCTGCCCCGCCGCCGACGTAAACGCGCCGCCGATGAGAATCCCGCCATTCGCATCCAACGCGAGGGCGTTGACCTCCTGAAGAGGTCCACCGCTGAGATTCGGATCGAAGCCCGCATCGACCGATCCGTCGGCATTCAGCCGCGCCGCGCGGTTGCGCGTGGCACCGCCAGCCTGGGTGAAGCTGCCACCGATGACGATCCGGCCGTCCGGCTGGAGGATCATCGCATTGATGCGGCCGTTGACGTTGCCGTTGAAGGTCGTGTCCACGCGGCCGTCGGCGAGCAGGCGCGCGATGTTGTTTTTATCCGCCGCAGCACCGCCGTTGGGCTGCAAGCGCTTGAATTCGCCGCCGATCAGGATCTTTCCATCGGGCTGGACTGCGACGGCATAGACATTGCCATCGACGTTAGGATCGAAGCCGTCCGACGCAGAAAGCGCCCCTTGAGCGAACAAGGCCGGTGAGATCGACACCAGCGACGCGAGACAAACGAGGCGCAACGCGAAGCGGAAAGCGGAAGCAATGAACATGAGGGGGAGTCTAGTGATAAAGAGAGATCAGACGGCCGAGCCGGAGGCGCCGAGGCGAAAGGTCAGCGTTTCTCCGCGAAAAAGGGGACCATGACAAGCCTCCGGGCGACGCCTTGGCAAGCCCGCCCGCTGCGCGGTCTAACGGAGAAATAGGAGCCGGTCACGGGGCCGGTTAGTGTCGGCGCGAAAATCGGAAGTTCCGGAAAAATCCTGCGACCCCCTTTTCGACTCGTCGTCTAATGGATCTCGCCTTTGGCCGTTTCCCTATCGGCCTGGCCTCACCTTCCTCTCCATGAAACTGAAACCTCGTGTGCTCGCTTCGGCTCTCGCCGCCTTCGTTGTCGGACTTTCCCTTCCATCCGGGGCTCAAGCCACTCCGATCGCCGCCCAATCGCAAATCCGTGCGGTGACGGTTTACGCCGACCGGGCCGTCGTCACGCGAACGGCACCGGTTCAAATCGCCGGATCTGGCATTGTGGAGGTGTTGTTTGAACAACTTCCGGCCGGACTCCTGGACGAATCCCTGCAGGTCACCGGCCGCGGCGAGGCCAACGCCGCCCTGCTCGATGTCACGCCGCGCACCACCTACGTCGACTTTACGCCCAACGACCGGACCAAAGCCCTCGAAGACGAAATTCGCTCCCTCGATCGCCAGGATCGCGAACTCGACGACCGCGCCAACGTCCTCGCGCAGCAGCGCGACTACATTGTCAAAATCCAAACCTCCAGCACCACGCCAACCAAGGACGCCAATCCGGTCACCCTGCCTGACGTGTGGTCAAAGATGTTGGAATTCACCGAACAAAAACTCGGCGAATTCGCCGCGGAAGTCCGCACGATCGACACCCGTCGCGAAGAACTCCGCGCCAAACGCACCGCGCTCCAACAACAGCTCGATCAGCTTCGCGGCGAAAGCAGCCGCAGCTACAAAACCGTCTTGGTTCGCCTCGACGCCCAAGCCGCCGGAGCAATCGAGCTCACGTTGCGTTACGCGGTGCACGGCGCGAACTGGACGCCAAATTACGATGTTCGCGTCTCCAGCGACGACCGCTCCGCTCAACTCGGCTACTTCGGCCTCGTCCGCCAGCGCACCGGAGAAGATTGGAATAACATCGAGCTCACGCTCTCCACCGCACGCCCGTCGCTCGGCGGCGCCGCGCCGGAGTTGCAACCGTGGGTCGTGCAACAACGCCAGTTCCTTCCCGTCGCCGCTGCCGCATCTGCGCCGCGTTTCGAAGCTCAAATGGATGCGAGCGAACTCCGAGTCCGCGGCCAGGCAGAGATGAAGGCTCGAACAACCATGGACTACTATTATCCGCCGGCAGCCGTCGAAACGCAGGCTACCAGCGCCTCCTTCAAGGTCGCCGTCCCTTCCACCATCGCCTCCGACAACTCTCCGCAAAAAGTTCCGATCGCCACGGCAACGCTCGCTCTCGCCCCCGAATATCGCACGACGCCCAAGCTTCTGCCGTCCGCCTTCCTAACCGCCAAGGTGACCAACAGCACCGACTACCCGCTGCTCGCCGGATCGATGAATGTATTTCTCGACGACGCCTTCGTCGCCACGAGCGCGCTCCGCAGCGTGATGCCCGGCGAACAATTCGACCTCTCTCTCGGCGCCGACGAAGGCATCAGCGTGAAGCGCACGCTCAACAACCGGCTCACCGAAGACACCGGCGTCGTCTCGAAGAGCAAACGCATCACCTACGACCTCACGCTCACCGTGCAGAACAACAAGCGCACGCCCGCCAAAATCGTCGTGCGCGACCAACTCCCCGTTTCACGTCACGAGAAAATTGTCGTGAAACAGCTCGCGCCCGACGAACGCCAGCTGAAGCCCAACGCCGAAGGCGTGCTGCAATGGACGCTCGACCTCAAACCCGGCGAGAAACGCGAGCTGCCTCTCCGCTTCTCCGTCGAACATCCCGCCGACTTTATCGTCGAGGGACTCGAATAACTCCTCGTCCTTGTCCTCCCCTCCGAGGCGGCCGCAGCGCCGCCTCTTTTCTTTTGCCGCCACCGACCGGCTTTGACACCAACGCGCCCCGTGTCCTCTACCGCGCGCCGTCGCAACCAGTCCTCCCGCACCGCTCCCTGGCTCCTTGCGACGGCATTTCTCCTCTTCATCGGCGGCGTGTTTTTTCCGTTCTTTCACGTCACGAAATTCTGGCTGTTTCACGACGCGATCTCGGTGGTCGGCGGAATCATCACCCTTTTCCGCGAGGAAGAATACTTCCTCTTCATCGTCCTCACGCTGTTCACCCTCGTTTTTCCGTGCGTGAAGCTCGGCCTGCTCGCGATCATCTGGCTCGAGCGTGAGCACAACTTGTCTCGCGTTCAGCGGCTTCATCGCTGGGTCGAACACCTCGGCAAATGGTCGATGCTCGATGTGTTCGTGGTCGCGATCCTGATCGTCGCCATGAAGTCCGCCGCCGTCGCCGAGCTACACGTCGGGCCTGGCCTCTACCTCTTCACGTTTTCAGTCATCACCACACAGTTCGCATCCGCCCTCGTCTCTCGCCTGCTGGAATCCGCCTCCCCGAAATCAGGTTGAATCGAATCATGCACGGCGGGCCCCGCGCCCGCACCGCGTCGGTTACTTCGTCCCGAACCGCTCCGGCTCCAGCTTCACCGCCTGCTCCAAATGACGTCGCGCGGGCCCGGCGCGGCCGGCCTGCTGCAACGCCTGCCCCAGCGCGAAATGCGCATCCGCATTATACGGATCCAAACCGACGGCTTCCGCACCGCTCGCAATCGCCTCGGTAACGTGTCCCGCCGACAGCTGCCAGGTCGCCACTTGCACATGCGCGCGGGCGTTACCGGGCATTTTTTCCGCCGTGTCCAACCAGAGCGTCAGCGCGTCGCGATAGTCGAGATTGCGACGCACCGTCGCCGCACCCAGCGCCAGCGCAACCAGCGCACAGATCGCCACGGCGCGAGTGCCCGCCATTCGGTAGACGCCGAGCACGACCAGCGTCACCACGGCCGCGAGCGGCAAATGCATCCGGCTCTCCGCCATCGGTTCATGTGGAATCGGCCACGCGCTCGAGGTCGCCAACAACAACAAAAAGAACCACGCGCCCAGAAATCCGCGCGCTCGCACTTGCCACAACGCCACGATTGAGACCACCGCGAGGCTGAGCAAAAAAAACGCCGGCGGCAGCACCCACACAAACGCACCCGGCCGCATCACGCCGTAATCGAACACGAGCGGTTCCGGCCAGAGCGCCAGACGGAGGTAATGCACCACCGCCTGACATTGCAGCTGCAAATACACCCAGGGCGTGGCCGGCGCCCCATACGGCACCGCCTCGCTGCGGAAATCGCCCAACATCACGCGCCCCGCCAGCAACAGCCATGTCACTGCCAGCATCGCATAAACCCCGCCGCGTGCGCGCAGCGTTTCACGAAAGCTCCCGGTCAAAAACGTGCGATCATACAACAACGCCAACACCGGAATCGCCGCTGCGAGTTCATGCGCCAGCATCCCCAAGGCGCACGCCGCCACGGCCACTACGCGCCTTCCCTGCATCACCGCTTGCAGGGTCACCATCACCGCCAGCCCCGCCACCAACTCGGGGCGCCGCGTCACATCCGTCACCGCGGCCGTTTGCAGCGGATGCAACATCCAGATCGCGCTCACCGCGAGAGCGAGCCAACTTCCGTTGCGCCCAAAGCGCTCCCGCAAATGCGGCAGCTGCAACGTTCGCCGCAGCACCACAAACATCACGGCCGCCGTGGCCACGTGAAGCACGAGGCTTATCCCGCGTGCGATCGCCATGTGGCCATTGTCCAGGGCGAACCAAAGGGTTTCCGGCAACGATTTCGCCCACTCACCGGCCAACGAGTTCGCCCACGCAGCCACCGCCGCCGCAGCGAGCGCCGCCACCGCGAAGGCGGTCGACGGAGGTTCAGCGTTCGTGGAACGTGCGTCAGTCATCCAGGAAAACATCCACGTTGAAGATCCGCCGTGCCGCGGGCGAGGAAAGGTTAGCGTTCGCAGCCTTATCGCGCCGCCCTTTGAAGCTGTCGCACCTGCGCGAGATTCTCGCGCACCACCGCATTCTCCGGATCTCGACTCAGCACTTCCTCATATTCGCGCGCGGCCTCCTCGAAACGCCGCGACACCAACAACGCATTCGCCAGATTGTTCCGCGCGCCCACGTGGTTCGCATCCACGTCCAACGCCGCTCGATAACGTCCGATCGCTTCATCGATGCGCCGCGCTCTCGCCAGCAAATTGCCCCACACAAAATAAACCTCCGCCGAGGGCGTGATTTCAGACGCCGCTCGATACGCACGCTCGGCCCGCGCAAAATCTCCCGTGCGCGCCAGCAGATTTCCAAGCGCAAGATGAGCCGCTCCGAAGCTGGGATCATGCGCCACCGCCGTCCGAAATTCCCGTTCCGCCGCAACCGGGTCCTGCTGCTTCTCCCGCAACAAACCCATCTGATATCGCGCGAATGCAAACTCCGGCTCCAGCCGCAGGACCTCGTCTAAATTGCGCTCCGCCTCGTCGAATCGACCTTGTTTGATCGCGAGCGCCGCCAGGCTCGCGCGCGCCTCACGAGAAAGGGGATCGCTGCGCAACGCCGCCTCGAACCGTTCTCGCGCCTCGTCGTTTTCGCCGAGCTGCATCAACACCGTGCCGAGTCCGATCGCCGCCTCGACGTAATACGGAGCCGCATGGCTCGCTGCGGCCAGATGCAGTCGCGCTTCCCGCCACTCACCCCGGCCCGCCAGGAGCGTGCCCAGACTGAAATGCGCAAAAGCATGATTCGGCTGAAGCGCGATCGCCCGACGAAACGCCGCCATCGCCTGCTCAATTTCGCCCGCTTCGCGCCACGCCCGCCCGAGATTATGCTGCGCGCGCGCATTCTCCGGTCGTTTCTCGACTGTGTCCGACCACAGCCTGACTTCGGATCGATACACGTCGTTGCGAGCCACTGTCACCGCTGCAAGCGTCGCAACGACGAGGAACGCCAGCAGCGTGCGAGCGTTGGAACTCAGCGGCAGCGACCTCACGCCTGCCGCGGCCCACGCGAGCAACGCCGCGAGGGCTAGATACATGCGATGTTCCGCCATCGTCTGCGTCGCCACCGGCACGATGCTCGAACTCGGCGCCAGCAGCAGAAAAAACACCGCTCCCCACAAACCCGCGACGCGGTTGCGCAGCAAAAGCCAGACCACGATGCCGCCCGCGCCCAACAGCAGCGCCAGCTGCATCCATACCTCGGATACGGATGCGATCGTCGGCGTTCCATAGTCGAAAACCTGCCCCTGCGGCCAGAATGCGAGCCGCACATAGCGCACGATCGCTTCGCACTGGGTCAGAAAGTAGGTGGCCACGTTGACCTCCGATTCGAGCCCCGCCGATCCGCCCCGCCCCCGGTTCGCGGTAACAAGCAACGCCAGCGGAATCCAACTCGCGAAAAGCGCCGCGTGTAATCGCCCGTGTCGCTGCCAGGCTCCGCGCAGCGAACCCGAGACGAGCGCACGATCGTAGAGCAGGACGATGATCGGCACGACGGCGACCGTCTCCTTCGTGCCAACGCCAAGAAAGCAAGCGAACACACTGCCGGCCGCCCATGCGCGTCGCGATGAAGCGCGCGATTCCCCGGCCGGCGCGGTCGCCCGCACAAATCCATACAGCGCGAGCAAACTGCACAACCCCGCGAGCGACTCCGCGCGTTGCACCACGTAAGTCACCGCCGCCGTTTGCAAGGGATGCAGCGCCCAGACCAGTGCCATCGCGAGCGCCGTCCAACCCGCCACGAAATCGCTTCCCTGCGCGCGAATCGGCGTCCGACGAACCAGGCCGAACAACACCAGCGCCGCCGCCGCGTGGATCAGCACGTTCGTCATCCGAAACCCGCGCACGTCGAGCCCGTGCAAGGCATGATCGATGGTGAACGATAGATTCAGGATCGGCCGACCACTGACCGTTTCTCCGCCCGTCGCGGGCGGGCGCACCCAATCGAAGGACGGAAACCGCCGGATTGTGCCGTTGTTTAGAATCGAATCGTGATCATCGAGCACGAACCGCGCGGCCAAGCTCGTCCACCACGTCGCCACCACGGCCAGCATTATCAAGCCCGCCGCCAGCCAGGCGGGACAGCGGGTGCGGTGCGGCGTGGGAGTTGAAGCCGTAGTCATGGTTCCAGACAGCCGCGCCACGCTGACGAAGCCGCTTCTCGCGGCAAAAGAAAAGCTCCCTCACAAGGAGGGAGCTTGAAGAGCAAAGGCCGTTGAAGTCTCGACTTAGAAGTCGAACGAAGCGGTCAGGATGAACTGACGCGGATCGATGATGCGGAACGAATACGGCGAGCCGTCGTAGTTGACCGCCACGGGGCGCAGTTCGCCGCCTTCGAAGACGTTCATGACGTTGAGCTGCAGCTTCATCCCGACCTTGTTGTCGAACAGCGGGCGGCGATAAGCGACCCAGATGTCGGTGTAGTATTGAGCGTCGTCATAGATCGGGCGCGACACATCCGACATGTCCATCACGGGCTGGCCGTTATAGAGGTTCACGCCGCTGGCACGTCCGTAGTAGCCGATGACAGCCTTGTCTTCCCAACGCTGGCTACCACCAATGCTGAAGCCGCGCAGCGCGCCTTCGGTGAAGTTGTAGGTCGTGAGGAAGGACCAGCGATACTTCCGCTGCCCCATGACCGACTGGCCCTGGAGATCGCGGTCGAGCGCGAGCTGCGGCGTCACCACACCGTTGTAGTAGGCTTCAGGATTGGCGAAGCCGTTGGCTGTTTCCGGGAACAGCTCGCTGCGATAGCCGTAGGAGCTCCAGAAGTTCGTCAGATCCACTTCACGACCACCGCTGGTGGTGTAGGTGGCGAAATGGGAGTATTGCGGGAGGAGGTAATCGCTCGCCTTGGCCGCCTTCCAGACGGCCATGCGCTCGGCTTCCCAAGGCATGAACTCCTTCAGCACGCTGGCGTATTTGGTGTCCTGCTTGCCGAAGGTGAACTTGAGGGTCCACTCGGGAACCGGGTTGTAGTTGATTTCCGCTTCCACGCCCTCGGCTTCCGCATTGCGGGTGGCGCCCAAGCCGAAGGGACGCGAGGTATAGTAGTCGTAGTCCTGCTTCCAGATCTGCTCGGCTGCGTCCTGCACGGCTTGTTCTTCCTGCGTGCTGAGGTTGGTGCCGAAGCCTTCCGCGGTCGGATCATACCCCATGTTGATGAGGGAGATCGTGCGCGCCCAGTTGCGGAAGAGAGTCGAGTCAACGTTATCCTTCAGGCGGTTGAAGACGTTCGGCGCGTTGATGTTTTCATTCTCGTTGGACGCTTCGAACCAGGTGATGCGGGCAAACAACTTGTCGTCGAGAGCCGAGAACTGGAAGCCGTAGTCCTTACCTTTACCCGAGGGCTTCGGCAGCTGATTGCCGTAGAAGTCGCCCAACGCGGTCGTCGGCGGATTGAAGTTCGAGGACTCGTTGTAGCTCACGCCGAAGCTGCGGACGAATTGCCAGAACTGCGAACCGGAATCGGCGCGGCTCTCGATCGTGCTCCAGTTTTTGAAGGGACGGAGAACGCCACCGAGCGTGCGCGTCGTGCCCGACATTTCGCTGTAGGGACCCCAGCGATTGAAGATCAGATCGCGCTGGAATACGCCGTCCTTCCACTTGTCGGCATTGGTGATGGCGGGAGCAACGACGTTGCCGTCCGCGTCCAACACCGCCGGCAGGGCGGAATGGGTGATGCGGGCCTTATACTCGTCCTTGCGCACGCCAAACGTGGCAATGAGGCGATCGTCCCAAAGATGGCTCGTGATGGCCGCGCTGAGCGAATCGACGATGCGCTGATTGCGACCGGTGTTGGCGTCGACGTCTTGGAACGCATGCGTGACGTTCAGCGGCTGGAAGCTGCTGGTGCCGTAGGTGTAGGCATTGATGTCACCCGTGTAGCTCAGGTAGTCCCAGTAACCGGCCGCGCGCGTGACCACGCCGTGCGGATCGCTCGGCGAGGCGAGATAGTAGGTGCGGCGCAGGGAGTTGCCGGTGCCACGATTCCAGCCGGTCGGATTGCCGGCGGCATCGTTGTTCGGATTCGGGAGATAACGGAGCGCTGCGGCGTCCGATCCCGCGGAGAGATACTGCAGGCGCTGGCGGATCGAGGCGCTCATGTATTCGTCGCGCGACCACAGACCCAAGACCTGATGGCGGCCCAGCCACTTCATCCAACCGTCTTTCTGCGTGAAGTCGGGGGTCCAGGCCAGCATCGCACGATAGTGATCGTCGAGCGCTTCATTCACGTAGCTGTCCGGATCCTGCTCCTCAACATACGGCTTGCCGAAGTAGGGGTTCGGTTGGCCGTTGGGCAGGTTGATGTTGGTATCGACGAACAGCGTGGGAACGTTGAGCTGGCCGATCGTGTAGTTGGACCGCTGGAAGAAGTCCTGACGGAACCAGCCACCGCTGAGATAAAGATCGAAGGGCAGCTCCTGCTCGAACTCGAGATTGTAGTTCCGGTTCTTCGCATTGCCGAAGTTCGGCGAGGCGATGTTGATACTGCGCCAGTCGTAGATCGAGCGGTCGGTCACGCTGGGGTAGCGATAGCTCGTCGCGAAGATGCCGTTGCCGGCGCCCGTCCAGCCTTGGGACGTGGTGTAAGTGCGGGTGTAATAATCCGCCCAAGTCGGGTTCGCCCAGATATCCGCTTCCGGAGGATTGACCGCGGGATTCGCCGCCGGATTGGCCGGCGTGCCCCAGTTCGGGAGATAGCGATACTGATAGGTCGGCTGGAACCAGTTCACGAGCTGGCCGTCGGCGATCTGCTGGATGCTGCGACCTTGATTCACGACGCCGATGCCGGGCGTGAACAGGATGTTTGGCGAGGGCTGGCCGGCGACCCAGTTGGCGGGAATGCCGAAGATGGTGTCTCCGAAAACGTTGATGCCGTTATACTGCGTGCGGGCTGCGTTCCACTTCGTCTCGTCGTAGCCAGGACGCGTCGCGATGAAATCGCGCAGCTCGTTCGCATAGGGAGAAGCGGCGTTGTTCACCAACATGCTCACGGCCTGGCCGTTGCCGTTGTAAACGCGGTGGGTCACCGGATCGTAGTAGGGACGGCCGGCGAGATTCCACTGCGTCACGAAATCGCGCGGCGTGAGCGTGTTCGGACGATGGTTGTCGTTGCGATACGCTTCGATGTTCGCGCGGAGGATCGTCTTCGCGAAGGGCTTGAACGTGATCGCACCATACGCGCGCTTGGTCTCGTCGTAAGCGGGTTTGCGATCGAAACGGCGATCATCGTAAAGCACCGCGCCATAGATCGCGAGTTTGTCGTCGATGATGCCTTGGTTGAAGTTCAGCGAGCTGCGGAAGGAGCCGTATTGGTCCGCGCGGAGCGAGAGGTTCGCGCTGTCGCGGTTGAGCTGCGCCTGCGCGGTGCTCTGGTTGACGATACCCGCCGGGCTGCCGAGACCGAAGAGCATCGAGTTCGGACCGCGGCTGATTTCGACCGACTGCGTGTTGTAGGAGTCGAACGGCACCGCGCCGATGGAGGGATAATAATTGATCGCCGAGCTGGGAGCGCCGAGACCGCGCACGCGATTCGCCTGCGCATTCGTGTAGGGCGTCATGTTGTTGCCCTGCGTGCCGCCGGCGTTCACGTCGAGCACACCGTCATTGCGCATGCTCTGCGTCGGTTGCGTGTAAGTGAGCGAACCTTCCGTGTTCACTTCGTAACGGAAGATATCGTTGATGTCCGTGGACGCCGTGTCCTCGAACTGCTGCTTCGTCACCACCGAAATCGAGGCGCCGAGGTCCGCGATGTTCGTGTTCATGCGGCTTCCCGCCAGCGTGTTCTGCGCGAAATAGCCTTGGTCGCGCGAAGCATCCACGGTGAAGGGTGAAAGCACGATCACTTCGTCGCTCGCCGGCTCGGCGGACGTCGGTTGCGACGCCTGCTGGGCGGACATGAGGTGGGTGATCGAGGCGGCCAGCAACGATGCAGCAAGGCATCGGACTCCTGAATGGAGATGTCGGTTGCGTGTAGTCATGTCGGGGGTCTGTTGGTAGTGAAAGAAAAACGGGCCAGCGAAGTGGCCCCGATGAAAACGAGTCAGTTTGAAACGAGTTCGCTGGGGACGCGAAGGAAGCGGAGCACGGGACGGGGTTTGCGAGTCTGCGCCACACCTGAATGCGCTTCCGGATTTTGATACAACGTGAGCTTTCCTCAGACAGTTCGAAGCCACGTTGGTTCGAGGCACAAACGAACTCCCACAAACGACATGTCCGCGTGCGCAATTGCGCACGCGGACATTTGCCTTCCCTCCTCCTACGCCGACGGAAATGCCGTCCTCAGAAATCGAACTGATCGATGTTGTCTTTGTTGAACACGAACGGCGTTCCGAGCAGAATGTTGTCGCCCTTGATTTCGAACGTGCCGAGCGAGCCAGCCGTGAAGCTCGTGTCGCCCGCTTTCAATTTTCCCTGCGCCAGCGCCGCCGCCGCGTGCACCGTGAGATAACCGAGATCTTCCGTTTTCCACAGGATCACGCTGTCGGTCACACCTTCCTTCACGTAACGGCGATTTTCATTCGGCAGCCCAAGTCCGATGACACGCACCTGCCCGGTCTTGCCCGCCTGCTTCACCGCCTCGGCCGCGCCGGGAACCGCCGGCGACGCGATCGCCATGATCAACTTTAAATTCGGATTCGCGCTCATCAGCGCGGTCGCCTCCGTCTGCGCCTTGTCTTTCAGGTCATCGCAAGGCCGCACCGCGACCAACTTCATCTTCGGATATTTTTCCGCGAGCCGCGCCTCGATATGCTTCTGCCACTCGCGCTGATTCGCCGCAGTGAGCGACGCGGTGATGATCGCAAATTCGCCTTCTTCACCCGTCACGCGCGCCGCTTCATCCATCAACTTGTGCCCGATTCCTTCCGGGGTCGCTTGATTCACGAAGAACCCGCGCGCATCCGGCATGGCATCCGCATCGTAAGTGATCACCTTGATCCCGCGCGCCTGCGCCTTCCGCAACGCCGTCGAGATACCTTCCCGGTTTTCGCACGCCGCCGCGATCGCATCGACGCCGAGCGTAATCCAGTTCTCCACGATTTCATTCTGCCGCGCCGGATCGGTGTCGGTCGGCCCATCGAAAATCAAATCCACGCCCAGCTCCTTCGCCGCGTTCTCCGCGCCTTCCTTGCACGAGATGAAATACGCGTTGCCCTTTGCCTTCGGCAGCAGCGCGATCGTGAGTTGACGCTCGCCATCCGCGGAAGCCGCATCCGGCGATTTGCCGCAGCCTGCAATCAGCGCGACGAGAGAAACGAACAGGGTAAGGAGCGTCAGCTTTTTCATGATAAGGAAAGGGGTGGCGTTGGACCGCAAACTTCGCGGTTCAGGCCAAATCAGGAAATATTTTTCTCCGCGGCTGCCACTACCGCCCGTCGCGCGCGCCAATCCGCCCACAACTTCGGCAACACACCGCTCGCCAACGCCAACACCAAAAGCGCGCCCGTCAATACGCCCGCCGCCTCCCGCGGCAGCCGGGCATGCACCAGTCCGTTGTTCAGCACCGCAATCGCCGCCACTCCGATCAAGGTGCCGTGCACCGACCCGCGTCCGCCAAAAATACTCGTGCCGCCCAGCACCACCGCCGTGATCGCGAACAACTCATACCCCGTCCCCGCATCCGCTTTCGCCTGGCCCAGTCGCGCCGTGTAAATGATCGCCGCCAGCGCCGCGATTATCCCCGCCAACACATACGCGCTCGCCACACGACGCTCCACCGGCACGCCGGCATAGCGCGCCCCGTCCGGAGAAAATCCGATCGCCCGCACCGTCCGCCCAAAGGTCATGCGGTGCACCAGCAACCACATCGCCCCCACGACCAGGATAAACACCGGCGCTTGCGCCGGCATCCCCAGCCAGCGCTCCTGGCCCCAAAAAAGAAAACTCGCCGGAAATCCCGTGAACGTATCCACGCCGCGCGTCACCGCCTCCGCCACCCCTCGGAAAAGTGAAAAGGTTCCCAGCGTCACGATGAGCGGCGGCAGCTTCAGCCGCGTGATCAGCGTCGCATTCACCCCGCCCGCCAACGCTCCCAACGCCAGCGTTCCCGCGATCGCCAGGGGCAGCGGCACGCCCGCGTCCCGCCAGAGTTTTCCGAAACACACCGCGCAAAGCCCCAGCAGCGATCCCACCGAAAGATCGATCCCGCCCGTCAGGATGATCGGCGTCATCGCCACCGCCAGGAGGCCGATCTCCACCGAGTGACGCAGGATGTCGAACGTGTTGTCCAGCGTGCCGAAACGCGGGCCGACCGAGTTGAAATACATCCACTCCGCCGCCACGAGGACCAGCAGAACGGTCTCATGCCGCAGCCATCCGCGCGCTTTCTGCGGCGCTTTCACCGGCGCACTCATGCCCGCCCCTCCTTCCGGCTGCGCAAACCTTCCGCCACCACCGCCAGCAGAATAATCGCTCCTTCGATCGCGCGGCTCCAATACGCTTCGATGTGCAGATGCGTCAGCCCCGGCGACACGCACGCCAGCAGCAACGCGCCCGCCAGCACGCCCCACAGGGTGCCGCGTCCTCCCGAAATGGATACGCCGCCCACCACCACCGCCGCGATCGCGCGTAACTCGAGACCGGTGCCCGCCTTCGGATCCACTTGCGGCGATTGCACGGCGTTCATCACCGCCGCAGCGCCCGCCAATAAACCCATCGCCACGAACACGCCGAAGGTCACCGCCCGCGGTTTCAATCCCGCCAATCGTGCCGCTTCCTCATCGCTGCCCACCGCATACACCACGCGGCCCGCCGCGAGATGCCGCAAACCGATCGCGAGCGCCACAAACAATCCCACCGCCAACCCGATCAACAACAGCTGCCCGCCACGCTGGCTCAGGCCGAGCCACTGCACGCCATCCGGCAAATCCACAAACTGCCCCTGCCGCCACCAGCGCAGGCCTTCCCGCCACGCGACCATCGTCGCCAAGGTCACCACGATCGACGGCAGCCGCAGACCCGCGATCAACCATCCGTTCACCGCCCCGAGCAATCCGCCCAAAATCACCGCCGCGACCGCCGCGATCGGAAACGCCAGATTCTCCGCCGCCAGCAAACCGAACGCCACGCCGCACACCGCAAACTGCGATCCGACTGAAATGTCGATCTGCCGGCTCAGGATCACCAACGCCATTCCGCCGATCACCACCAGTGTCGGCGCCTCCCGCGCCGCCAGCGACAACAGGGGTTGCGGCGAGAAAAACGCCGGCGCCACCACCGCGAGCAGCAACAACACCGCCCCCAACACCGCCGCCACCGAGAGTTCGCGAAAATACCTTCTCACGCCGTCCTCCCTAGAGCCGCGCTCATCACCTCTTCCGCCGCCGCCCCTCCCGGCAACACCGCCGTCAACCGGCCGCCACGCATCACTCCGATTCGATCGCTCATCCCGATCACCTCCGGCAAATCGCTCGAAATCAAAATCACCGCGAGCCCTTCGTTCGCGAGTTCGCGAACAATCCGATGGATCTCGCTCTTCGCCCCGACGTCCACGCCCTGCGTGGGTTCATCCAGAATCAATATCTTCGGCTCCGTCGCCAGCCATCGCGCCAGCGCCACTTTCTGCTGATTACCTCCGCTCAAACTTCCCGCCGGCGCCTCCGGCCCCGCCGTCTTGATCGCCAGCTCTCCGATCATCTTGTTCGCCAGCGCGCGCTCCGCTCCGTCGCGCAGCCAGCCGCCGCGGAAGATCTTCGGGTGAATCGCCAGCGTCGTATTCTCCTCCACCGCCATCTCCAAAATCACGCCGTGTCGCCGCCGGTCTTCCGGCACATACGCAATGCCCAACGCCATCGCCTCCCTCGGCGAACGAATTTCCACCTCGCGTCCGTTCACGAGAATTCGCCCCGCGCTCGCCGGCGTCAGCCCAAACAACGCCCGCGCCAACTCCGTTCGCCCCGCTCCCACCAACCCCGCCAGCCCGAAGACTTCGCCCGCGGCCACGTCGAAACTCACCCCGCTCACGCCGCCTTCCACACAACTGACATCCTTCAACGCCAGCGCCGGGTCGGCCGAGCGCTCGCGCGCCCCGTCACCACGCGGCGGATACAGCTGCGTGATCTCGCGCCCCACCATCAGCCGGATCAATCCGGCTTCATCGATCCCTTCCACCATTCGCGTGCCCACGCTTTCGCCATCCCGCAAAACCGTCACGCGATCCGCCAGCGCGAAAATCTCCTCGAGCCGATGCGAAATGTAGATCACCGCCACACCCGCCGCCCGCAGATCGCGCACGATCCCGTAGAGCCGCTCCTGTTCGCGCCGCGTCAACGACGCCGTCGGCTCGTCCATGATGATCACCCGCGCTCCCGCCCCAAGCGCACAGGCGATTTCCACCAACTGCTGCTCCGGCATCGACAGCGCCCGGACTTCTTCCTCGGGCTCCACCTCCGCCCCAACTCGCTGCAACAACTCCGCCGCGCGTTTCCGCCGCTCCGCCCAATCAACCCTTCGCCAGCCTGCGCGACCTTCGAGCCGCAGCCCGATGTTTTCCTCCACGCTCAAATCGGGAAACAAAGCCGGCTGCTGATAAATGCACGCGATTCCCCTCCGCCGCGCTCCCGCCGGATCGAGTCGCCCCAAGGTCTCTCCGCCAATCTCGATCGTCCCCGCATCCGGCTGATGCGCGCCGGTCGCCACTTTGATCAAGGTCGATTTCCCCGCGCCATTTTCGCCCAGAAGCGCATGCACTTCTCCGGCGCTCACCTCGAAGTCGACCCCACGCAGCGCGCGCACTGCACCAAACGATTTGCGCAGATTTCGGAACGCGAGGATGGGTGGGGCACCAGACATGAACAAGACGACGGTTGAAGCGGCGGAAAAGGGGACACGCCACTCGCAAAAACGCCAGCCTGCTTACACGGGCCGCGTTTTTTCCAATCCCAGCTCGCTCTGCTTAAATCCGCTTTCGGCGAGCAATTTATGCGTTTCAAACGCTCGTCGCAGCGCGATGGTAAGCCCGTTCACCTCCGGCACTGCGGAGCCCTGACGCGCGTCGTCCGCCCAATTCAATTCCGCCGCCGAAAAGTCGCGGATCGTCGCCGACCGATGCACGGCCTCGATGATCGCCGTATGCCGCGCCGCCATCTCCGTGCCGCAAATGGGCGCAGCCGGATCGCTCATCCGAGCCAACACCGCCGCCATCATCGAGCGCCGCGTCGCCGTCATGTCCGGCAACTTTCGATCGTCTCCTCCACCATGATTGTCGCGCCACCAGGCCTCGCGCTCATACCGCCAGCCCGCCGTGCCCTTCTCGCCGTGAATCACAATCTCGGGCTCCTCCGTCTCGTGCGAGGCATGACTCACCCCGAACCAGAGCTTCACCGCGTTCGCTGTCTCCGAGGTCACCACGGCCGTATCGAAACTCTCGATGCAGTGCGCCCGAAACAATTCAACGTTCTTCACCGTCGCCGCCTCCGCTTCCGCCGTCGGGCTGGCGAAATAAAGGCTCAACATCACGAAATGCCCGAACGCGTTGTTCAGCGGAGAATCGAACACCGGCACGCCTTTCACCAGCGTGCGGCCCGCCCATTCGTTGCGCAGAAAATACCCGCGCCCGCGCGGCCAAATCCCCAGAAATCGCACCGACTGAACGGCGCCGATCACGCCTTTCATCAACTCATTCTTCAACCAGACAGTGCCCGGTTCGTAGAGGTCCTGGAAACCCACCGCCACAAACCGTCCGGTTTCGCGCTCCGCCGCCCGCACCGCTTCCACCTCCGCCATCGATCCGGCGAGCGGTTTTTCCACCAGCACGTTCGCTCCGGCTTTCAACGCCGCAATCGTCATCCGCGCGTGCCAGTGAATTCCCGTGGGAATCAGGCAGAGATCGATCCGCCCCTGCTGATCGCGCAACATCTCTTCGTAATCCGAATAAATCGCGCAGCCGTGCTCGCGCAGTTCCGCGATGTTCGCCGTCTCCTCTTCGGCATTGATCACCGTCGCCGCCACAATCGCCACTTCACCCCGCGCCCGACACTCCCGGGCTAGCTGCAAATGGATGCGTCCATAGCCGGAAATCCCGATCAGCGCCACGCGCCAGACTTGCCTGTTTTCGCTCATGCGTAGGTCGCCACTGGGCCGCTCGAAACCGCCCGCGGCGATACGCCGTGGACGGGCGGACACGAAAGAAAAGAAGATCCCAACATCACGAGAAAGAGAAAAGGGGCGATAAGTCGCGGGGTGAACAGCGCTAAAAGCGCCAACGGTCGCGCACTTTTGTCCCGCGCTTGCACGACGCCACGCGGGCCAATCCTTGACAGTCCGAGTTGCCGCACGTTGCGGCGTCGCGAAGCTTCCCGACGTTCGCCTCGTCTCCCTTCCCCGCAGTTCTTCAGCGCACGGAAGACCGCCGCTCCTCGAACGCTCGTCCCCCAGTCCGCCCTAAAGCATGTTTCTTCGTCACCTCCTGCTCCTCGCCAGCCTCGCCGTTTTCTCCGCTCCGGCCCTGGCCATCGACTGGCCCGAGGCTCAACGCGAAACCAAGCCTTGGTCCCGCTGGTGGTGGTTCGGCAACGTCGCCGATCGCGCGTCCCTCACCTCCGCCTTGGAATCCGCCGCCGCCGCCGGCCTCGGCGGTCTTGAAATCACTCCGATCTACGGCGTCCGCGGCTACGAGGAGCGTTTCGTCGATTTTCTTTCCCCCGAGTGGACCGCTCTCCTCGAGCACACCCTCACCGAAGCCCAACGACTCGACCTCGGCATCGATCTCGCCACCGGCACCGGCTGGCCTTTCGGCGGCCCTTGGCTGTCTGAAAACGAGGCCGCGCGCTACATCACTCACCAGACTTACACCGTCGCCTCCGGCGCCCGCTTAGCCGAACCCATCGCCTTCACCCAGCCGCCCGTCCTCCGCTTCGCGGGTCCGCGTCGTGTTCCAATTTCCGATCTGCCTCAACCGATCACCGCGTATCCAGATCTCCAAGACCTCGCCCTCGACCAAATCCGCTTCGAACGCCCGCTCGAGCTCGTCACACTGATGGCGTTTCCCTCCGACTCGTTCGCCGCGCCGATCGATCTCACGTCATTCGTCCGCCCAGACGGTCACCTCGACTGGACTGCTCCCGCCGACCACGGCCCTTGGACTCTCCACGCCCTCTTCTCGGGCCCCCACGGCAAAATGGTCGAGCGCGCCGCCCCCGGCGGCGAAGGCCTCGCCCTCGACCACCTCTCTTCCACCGCCCTCGATCACTACCTCGCCCGCTTCGCGGTTAGTCATACATTAAATGACAACCCCGTCGGCATTCGCGCCTTCTTCAACGACTCCTACGAGGTCGACGACGCCCACGGCGAAGCGAACTGGACGCCCCGCTTCTTCGAACAATTCCAAAAGCGCCGCGGCTACGATCTCCGCCAACACTTGCCCGCCCTCTTCTCTGGCCCCGATACCCGCGTTCTTTCCGATTTCCGCGAAACGATCTCCGACCTCCTCCTCGAGGAGTTCACCATCCCCTGGCGCAACTGGGCCAACGCCCGCGGCGCCCTCATCCGCAACCAAGCGCACAACGCCCCCGCCAACCTCCTCGATCTCTACGCCGCCAGCGACATCCCCGAGCAGGAGGGCAATGGCCTGCTCGCCATGAAGCTCGCCTCCTCCGCCGCCCACCTCACCGGCAAACCGCTCGCCTCCGCCGAAACCGCCACGTGGCTCAACGAACACTGGGTCACCACGCTCGCCGAGCTGAAGCACGACGCCGACACCTTCCTTCTCTCCGGCATCAATCACGTTTGCTATCACGGCACCGCGCTCTCCCCTCTCGACGCTCCTTGGCCCGGTTTCAATTTCTACGCGTCGGTCGAACTCAATCCCCATAATCCCCTCTGGTCCGACTTCCCCGCCCTCAACGCCTACATCACGCGCGCCCAATCCTTCCTTCAACACGGCCGCTCCGACGAAGACGTCCTTCTATATTACAACATCCACGACACCTGGGCCGAACGCGGCGACAACACCCTCCCGCACTTCGGCCACGGCGGCGCCAACCCCGTCGGTGTCACCGCCGCCCAACTCGCTCGCGAACTCCACGCCCGCGGCACCGGCTTCGACTACGTTTCCGACCGCTTGCTCTCCTCCTTCCGCGTCGAAAACGGCGAGCTCACCAACGGCACCGCCCGCTATCGCGCCCTCGTCCTTCCCGCCGTCCAACATCTCCCTTCCGCCACCTTAACGAAGCTCGCCGCCCTCGCCGACGCCGGCGCCACCCTCCTCTTCCACCAAGACCTCCCGCAAAACCCCGCCGGCTTCCTCGCCTCGCGCGAAGACTTCACCCACACACTCGCCCTACTTCGTCCCCACTCGGGTAATCGCGTCCACGTCGCCGACGATTTCGCCCAACTCTTCTCCGCTCTCTCCCGCGAACCGCTCGTCGACTTCGGCCTCCAGTTCATCCGCCGCACGTCGGACGCCGGTCCGTTCTACCTCATCGTCAATCGCAACGAGCACGCGATCGACGCCTGGATTCCGTTCACCCACGCGCGTCGTCACGCCGCTGTCTTCGATCCGATGACCGGCGCCATCCGCCGCACCGCCGTCCGCGACCAGCACGTCTACCTCCAACTCGAACCCGGCGCCTCCCTCGTCATCCAGTTTTCGGATACGCTCGTCGACGCCCCACCCGCGCCCTATCTCCGCCCCTCCGGCCCTTCCGCTCCACTCACCGGCGAATGGACGCTCACGTTTGAACACGGCGGCCCCTCCCTCCCGCCTTCCGTCCGCCTCACCTCGCTCACGTCCTGGACCGAACTGCTCAACGAAGAAACAAACTCCTTCGCCGGCACCGCCCGCTACACACTCGCCTTCGACGCGCCCACGACCAAATCGGAATTCTGGCAGCTCCATCTCGGTGAGGTTCGCGAAAGCGCCCGCGTGATCCTCAACGGCCGCGAGCTCGCCACGTTGATCCAACCTCCTTTCCGCCTCGTGCTTCCTGCCGACGCCCTTCGTCCGCACAACACCCTTGAGATCCTCGTCACCAATCTCGCCGCCAACCGCATCGCCGACCTCGATCGCCGCGGCGTCCCTTGGAAAATTTTCTACAACGCCAACATGCCCGCGCGCCTCCCCGAAAACCGCGGCGCCGACGGTCTCTTCACCGCTGCGCATTGGTCACCTCGTCCTTCCGGCCTCATCGGTCCCGTCACTCTCACGCCGCTCCACTCTTTCACCCCATAACCGCGATTCATGAACCTCCCCACCCGCCTCTTCACCCTCACCTTCATGCTCACGCTCTCCACCCTCAGCTACGCCGCCAACGCTCGCCCGAACCTCATCCCGCTCTGGCCCGAAGGCATCCCGAACGCCAAAAACCTCGGCCCCGAGAAGGTCGACGAACGCGGCTTCATCACCAACATCAGCGAGCCCACGCTCGAGGTCTTCGCTCCCGCCGTCGACCGCCCCAACGGCACCGCCGTCATCGTGTGTCCAGGCGGTGGATACAGAGGTCTCTCGCGCGCCCGCGAGGGCGTTCAATACGCCAACTGGCTCAGCCATCTCGGCATCACCGCCTTCGTGCTCACCAACCGCGTCGGCGAATTCGGCCATCCCACTCCATTGCAGGACGTCCTCCGCGCCGTCCGCATCGTTCGCTCCCGCGCCGCCGAATTCAAAATCAACCCCGACCGCATCGGCGTCATGGGCAGCTCCGCGGGCGGACACCTCGCCGCCAGCGCCGGCACGCTCTTCGATCACGCCGACGGCAAAACCGGCGCGCCCCTCGACTCCACCCACGCCCGACCCGACTTCCTTATCCTCATGTATCCGGTCATCACGCTCGATGACCCGCACGCCCACGTGGGCTCGCGCGAACTCCTCCTGGGCAAAAATCCCTCCTCCGATCTCCTGCGCCTCACGTCCGTCGAAAAGCAGGTCACGGCCCAAACCCCGCCCACACTCCTCATCCACACCCAGCAGGACCAAGCCGTCCCCATCGAGAACAGCATCCTTTTCTTCCAAGCCCTCACCCGCGCCGGCGTCCCCGCCGAGTTCTACGCCTTCGAACGCGGCGAACATGGCATGGGCATGCGCGACGGCCTGGGCACCGCCTCCGACTGGCCGGACCGCGCCGAAGAATGGCTCCGCGCCCGCGGGCTCCTGACGCCGCAAAAATAAACTCATGCGAATCACTCGGCTGCTCGTCTCTTCACTGGCGCTTTCGCTGTTGCTCGGCCACGCCTCCGCCCTCGAACGGCCCGATGTCACGTTTCCGGTCTTCCAATTCCCCGCGGACAAAATCCCCCGCATCGACGGCGACCCCGCCGACTGGGACCTGGTGCCCGAAAGCTACGTCATCGACCGCAGTCAGTTTCGCAACGAAGCCAAAACACCTCCCGCCGCCGGCGACGACACCCTCCGGGTTCGCATAAAAGTCGGTTGGGTAAAATCGCTCAACCGGCTCTATTTTCTCTACGAGGCCGAGGACGATTTCTGGGACTTTGACTCGCCCGGCCTGCGCAACGACACGTTCGAAATCATCGTCGACGGCGACGCCTCAGGTGGTCCGCTCATCGACAAGGGTCACAAGGAATTTTGGACCGCTGAACGCGTCGGCATCCCCACCGCCGCCGCCGACGATCGCATCAGCGTCGACGCCGCCCACTGGGCGATCCATGGGGTTCACGCTCAAAATTATCACATCTTCACTCCTCACGTGAGCAAGGACTGGGCACTCGCCTGGGGCGCACCGACATGGACCAAGGAAATGCCCTGGGCCAACGCCGCCCAATCCTTCGACTTCAAGCACGGCGGCTCCGGCCGCTACACGCTCGAATTCTGGATCACACCTTTCGACTACGCCGGTCCCGAGGGTCCCTCGCGCGCCGTCGAATCCGTTCTGACCGAAAACAAGATCATCGGTCTCGGCCTCATCGTCATCGACTACGACGGCACCACCCCGCGCGGTTTCTGGAATCTCTCGCCCCAACACACCGCCTACGGGCACGCCTCCGAGCTTTGCGCCTTCAAACTCATGCCGCTCGAACCCGCGCTCACTCCCCCGCTCGCCGCCCAATGGTCGTGGCACGTCGTCGACATGGACCGCCGTCTCGTTGCCTTCAAAGATCTCACCATCGGCGAAGTCACCGCTTGGAGATGGGACTTCGGCGATGGCACCACATCGACCGAACAGCACCCTCAGCATGCCTACGCCCAACCCGGCACCTACGTCGTGATCCTCGACGTCACCGGCCCCGCCGGCACCTCCCGCCGCGCCAAGGTGTGGGACGTGCAACTCAAATAACCGCATCCTCTTTCGTCGTCTTTAACCTCCTCCTTTTCTCATGTCCCTCACTCGCTACGCCTTCGTCGGCACCGGCGGCCGCGCCATCAGCTTCATCGAGCCGCTCGCCACCACCCACCGCGCGCACAACCGCATCGTCGCTTTCTGCGATTCGAGCGCCACCCGCATGGACTACTACAACGCGCTCCTCGCCGGCGAATGGGCTCACGGCGCCGTGCCCGCCTTTCCACCCGAGGGCTTCGACGAACTCCTTCGCACCACCAAACCTGACGTGGTCTTCGTCTGCTCCGTCGACGCCACGCATCACGATTACATCGTCCGCTCGCTCCACGCCGGCTGCGACGTCATCACCGAAAAACCGCTGACGATCGACGCCGCCAAATGCCGCGCGATCCTCGACGCCGTGCGCGCCACCGGTCGCCGCGTGCGCGTCGCCTTCAACTACCGCTGGGCTCCCTTCCGCACCAAGGTCAAAGAGCTCCTCGCTGCCGGCACCATCGGCCGCGTCCACTCCGTCAATCTCGAATACCTTCTCGATACCCACCACGGCGCCGATTACTTCCGCCGCTGGCACGCTCACGCCGACCAATCCGGCACGCTCCTCGTCCACAAATCCACCCACCACTTCGATCTCGTGAACTGGTGGCTCGACGCCATCCCGCAACAGGTCTTCGCCTACGGAGACCTCGTGTTCTACGGTCGCCAGAACGCCCTCGCTCGCGGCGACGAAAACCTCACCCGCTACGGCCGCTACACCGGCGAACCGCTCGCCCAGAACGACCCATTCCGTCTCGACCTCGAAGAATCCGAGCCGCTCCGCAGCCTCTACCGCGCCGCCGAAGCCGATTCCGGCTACATCCGCGACCGCAATGTCTTTCGCGACGACATCACCATCTACGATCAGATGTCCGTCAACGTCCGCTATCGCACCGCCCAGCTCCTCACGTATTCGCTCACCTGCTACAGCCCGCGCGAGGGCATGCGCGTCTGCTTCAACGGCGACCGCGGCCGCCTCGAATACCACGAATTCGTCGGCACCGGTATCAACCGCGGCGTCAAACCCGGCGACTTCAAACTCGAGGAGCGCCCCGGCGCCGAAGCCGAGGGCGAATGGATCCGCGTGTATCCACATTTCAACAACAGCTACCTCGTCCCCGTTCCCGCCCAGAGCGGCCCGCACGGCGGCGCCGACGAAATCCTCTGCCGCTCCTTCTTCGATCCGTCCTCTCCCCAAACCGATCCGCTCGGCCGCTTCGCCGAACACGAACAGGGCGCCGCCTCCATCCTCGTCGGCATCTCCGCCGTCGAATCGATCCAGCGCAACAGCCCCGTCAATCTCCTCGATCTCGCCCCCCTCGCCCCCGCCGCAACAAAGCTCAGCGAGCTCCGGTAGGTCGCCCCCCCTTCTTTCTCTTCCTCGTTCTCTTTCTCTTTCTCGTTCTCGTTCCTCTTCCTCTTTCGTCCGCACCCCCCGCCTCCCCCAGCAAAGTGCACCTAAAACGGGACCCTTTGCTTTCCCTCCCGGACTGTCCGAGTGCTTCTCCCCGCATCGCGCCATTCCCCAAACCGTCTCCCTTCCGCATTCCCCTTTTCCCCCATGCGATCACCTCTCACCTTCTTCCTCGCCTTCGCCCTCACCGCCTCCGCCGTCCTCGCCTCCAACGTCGGCCGCGTCTTCCCTTCCGAAAAACGCACTTACACCGACGCCGTCACCGGCCTCACCGTTAACGTCCTCACCACCGACGACGCCAACGACGCCAAGCCTTATCAAACCCACACGACGTGGACCGCCGACGGCGAATGGATCATCTTCCGCTCCAACCGCGGCGACAACGGCTCGCAAGCCTTCCTCGTTCACGAGCGCGACGGCACCATCGTTCAGCTCACCGATGGCCCCGGCACCAACACCGGCAGCCTCAATCTCTCGCGGAAATCGATGAAGCTCTACTTCAGCCGCACCCTCGCGTCCGCCTCGTCGTCCGACTCATCCACGCTCCCGCCCCGCCAACTTATCGAGCTCGATCTCGCAAAACTTCTGCCCGACGCCCTCGCCCGCAGCGTCGCCGACCCGTCCACCTACGAACGCGTCGTCTGCACCTTCCCTTCCGATCTCCGCGACTCTGGCGGCATGGCCCTCGATGCCGACGAATCCTGCATCTACTGGGGCGTCGCCTTCGGCCCGCCGCCGCCGCGCCCCGCGCCCACCCACGCCAACCGCACCGCCGACGGCCGCTCGCAGGTCGACGCCAACAACACCAACCCCGCCGAGCAACGCGCCGCCGCCCGCGCCCGTTTCGCCGCCGCGGGCAAGGGCCCCGGCGGTATCCGAAAAATCGATATCGCTACCGGCCGGATCACCACCGTCATCGACGTCGATCTTCGCATGGGCCACGTCCAGGCCAATCCGTGGGTCCCCGGCGAAATCGTTTACTGCCACGAGACCACCGGCGACGCTCCGCAACGCATGTGGACCGTCCGCGGCGACGGCACCGGCAACCGCCCGCTCTATGTCGAGACCGACGACGAATGGGTCACCCATGAAACGTTCTCCGGCCCCGACGAGATCATGTTCAACATCATGGGACACCTGCCTTATCTCCGCGAACGCCCCACCGGTGTCGCCGTCATCAATCTCCGCACCAACACCATGAAGCTCCTCGGCCAGATGGAAGAGGAAATGCCCAACGGCACCCAGGGCGGCTTCTGGCACTGCAACGGCTCTCCCGACAACCGCTGGGCCGTCGCCGACAACTTCTCCGGCACCATTACCCTCATCGATCGTCGCGACGGCCGCCAGCGCGTCCTCACCACCGATCACAAGATGAAGCCCGATCACACGCACCCGATCTTCAGCCCCGACAGCAAACGCGTCCTCATTCAGTCCGGCCACCTCACCGACGGCCAGAGCCTCGATCTCATGACCGTCGAAATCCCCTCCGATTGGTAAGTGTGAAAGGGCTTTACGCCCCGCCTCACCACCACCGCTTCCGTTGCGCCGCTGCCAGCACCTCCTCCAGCGGCGCCAACCCCGGAATCCACCACCGCTCCCATTCGAGGCTCACCACGCCGCTAAACTCTTTCGCCAGCGTCGCGCGCAACGCCTCCATCGGAAACTCCCCTTCACCCGGCATCACGTAGGTGAACGGCAGATTCCCGCTCGGCACGCTCACGCTGTCCTTCACGTGCGCATGCACCACCCGCGGAGCGATCGCCCGCCACGTAACCAGCGGATCTTCTCCGCCTTTTTTCCAGGTGTGATGCGTGTCCCACAAGAACCACGCCGCTCCCTCCGGCATCGCCGCCACGAACCGCCTCAGCGTCTCCGCCGTGAACAGCGTGTCATGCGTCTCAATCATTAACTCCACCGCTGCCCCTCGCATCTGTCGCTCGTCCCGCCACCACCGCAACGACTCCGCTCCCGCCGCCAGCGCGCCATCGTCCAATCCGCGGCCGCCGTCGAATACCCGCAGCCACTTCACGCCCAACGCCTCCGCCCAGGGCACGAACTCCAGCAACTTCGGGCGTTCCGACACCGGCGAATCCATCAGCCGAAACGACGTGTCCAGCGCCACCACCCGCACGCCTAGCCGCTTCACCTCCGCCGCCAGTTTCTCCGGCGTTCCGTAGTTGCCCGCCAAATACGCGGGTAAATCGATCGTCCCGCCCAAGGTCCGCAGCTCCAGCGCTCCGATGCCATGTCTCCGCGCCAGCTCCGCTACGTCGCCCAACGACAAGTCGCCGCAGCCCAGCGTGGAAAATGCGCGAGTATACATGGTGAATCGCTCCTTGGCTCCAATCTCGCCAGCGGCCTTCCCTAGGCAAGCTGTTTCCTTGACACTAAAACAACCCTACTTTTTGTGCTTTCCAGAAACATGCCTCCGCGCGCTGCCCCACCGCCTCCGAAGTTCGATTTCAGCGTCATCCGGCAGCTGCGCGAACAGCACGAGATGACGCTCGCCGATCTTTCCGAAGCTTCGAAGGTCTCCGTCGCCGTCATCTCCAAGCTCGAGCGCAATCAAACCACCGCCGAGCTCGACACGCTCTTCCGCCTCGCCCGCGCTTTCGGCCTCAGCGCCACCGACCTCCTCGCGATGACCGAGTCCGCTCTCGCGCATCAAGTCGACGAAACCTCCTACCGCTCCGGCAAGTTCACCTTCCGCCAAATCCGCTTCGCCAATGTGGTCGGCCTCCTCGGCGAAGCCCCCGCTGGCGCGACCATCAAACGCCCCGAGATCCACCACGACGACACCGAGGTCTGCTGGATCACCTCCGGCCGCCTCCGCCTCACGCTTCCGCACGAGGTCTTCGAACTGGAAGAAGGCACCAGCATCCAATTCGACGCCATCCTCGAGCATTCCTACGAGGCCCTCACCGACGTCCGCCTCATCATCCTCCACCTCCGCAAAGACAAACGCTACTGAGCAGTCCGCAATCAACTTTCAGCTCCCCATCTTTTCACCCCCTATCAACCGCTGACTGCTGACAGCTCAACCGCCCCCTTCTTCCCATGCGTATCGACGATTCCCTTACACCCTCCGCCCTCGCTCCCGCCCTCGAGCGCTTCTGGAAACTCTCCGGCGACAAAATCGACCGCCTCGTCCGTGACTACGATCCCGCCAAGGGCTCTCCGGTCTTTACCGTCGACGGCCGCTACACCGCCCGCGGCTGGACCGAGTGGACCGAGGGTTTCCACTACGGCTCCGCCTTTCTCCAATTCGACGCCACCAACGAGCGCCGCTTCGCTGGCATCGCCGAGCAATACACCGTCGGCCGCATGGCGTCGCACGTCAGCCACATCGGCGTCCACGATCACGGCTTCAACAATCTCTCCACCTACGGCAACTGGCTCCGCCTTCTCCGCGAAGGCCGTCTCACCACCGACGCCGCCCGCATCGACTTCTGCGAGCTCGCGCTGAAAATCTCCGGCGCCGTCCAAGCTGCCCGCTGGTCCCCCATCCACAGCGGCGGTGGTTACATCTACTCCTTCAACGGCCCGCATAGTCTTTTCGTGGATACGATCCGCTCCGTGCGCATCGTCGTCCTCGCCCACGCCCTCGGCCACCGCCTCATGGGCGAGAACGATTCCGCCATCAATCTCCTCGAGCGCGGATTCCAGCACGCCGAAGCCACGGCGAAATACTCCATCTACTACGGCAAGGGGCGCGACCTCTACGACGAACGCGGCCGCACCGCTCACGAAAGCGTCTTCAACGTCAACGACGGCCGCTTCCGCTGCCCCAACTCCCAACAAGGCTACTCCGGCTTCACCACGTGGACCCGCGGCCTCGCCTGGGCCATGCTCGGTTTCGCTGAAGAACTCGAGTTCCTCGCCGCACTTTCCGATTCCGAACTGGAACCGCTCGGCGGCCGCGCCAAATGGCACGCGCTTCTCCTCGAAGCCGCCACGGCCACCTGCGACTGGTTCATCCAACACACCGCCAGCGACGGCATTCCTTACTGGGACGGCGGCGCTCCCGGCCTCGTTCACCTCGGCGACTACCGCAACCGCCCCGCCGAACCGTTCAACGATCACGAGCCCGTCGACAGCTCCGCCGCCGCCATCGGCGCACAGGGCCTGCTCCGTCTCGGCCGCATCCTAAATCCTGATACACCCGCCGGTCGCCGCTACTTCCAGGCGGGACTCACCACGCTCCGCACGCTGCTCGCCGAGCCGTATCTTTCCACCGCCCCCGACCACCAGGGCCTGCTCCTCCACTCGGTCTATCACCGCCCCAACAACTGGGACCACATCCCCGCCGGCCGAAAAGTCCCCTGCGGCGAATCTTCGATGTGGGGCGACTATCACATCCGCGAGGCCGCCCTCTACCTCCAGCGTCTCATCAAAAACCAACCCTACCTCACTTTCTTCGCCTGCTTGCCCCAGCAATAACAGGTTTTTCGCCACACAGAGATCACCGAGGAAACACAGAGGACCTGGAGCCAAACGACTCGGACCTCCCCGTGGCCTCTGTGCCTCCCCCCGTGATCTCTGTGTTCCCAAACGAATATCTCTCCGCATGAGCGCCCCGCTTTCTCAGCTCTGTATCCACACGATCACCACCAAACCGTGGCCGATCGAAACCGCCGCCGCCAAATACGCCGCCGCCGGCGTCAAAGGCATCACCGTCTGGCGCGACGCCCTCGCTGACCGCGATCCGGCTAAAGTCGCGTCGCTCCTCCGCGATCACGACCTCTCCGTCGTCTCACTCTGCCGCGGCGGCTTCTTCCCCGCCACCACCGCAGAGGGCCGCATCAAAGCCCTCGACGACAACCGTCGCGCCATCGCCGAAGCCCAAGCCCTCGGCGCACCTCAAGTCGTTCTCGTCTGCGGCGCTGTCCCCGGAATTCCACTACACGAAGCGCGTAAGCAAATCCGCGACGGCATCGCCGCGCTCCTTCCCGACTGCGAAGCCGCCGGCGTCAAACTCGCCATCGAGCCGCTCCACCCGATGTATGCCGGCGACCGCTCCGCCGTTAACACCCTCGCCCAAGCCAACGATATGGCCGAGGAGCTCGACACGCCTTGGGTCGGCGTCGCCGTCGACGTCTACCACCTCTGGTGGGATCCGAACCTCGAAGCCGAAATCGCCCGCTGCGGCCGGCTCCAAAAACTCTTCGCCTACCACGTCTGCGATTGGCGCACGCCCACCACCGATCTCCTCCTCGATCGCGGCCTCATGGGCGAGGGCTGCATTCCTCTCCGCCAGATCCGCACCTGGGTCGAAGCCGCCGGCTTCAAGGGTTTCAACGAAGTCGAAATCTTCTCCAACCGCCACTGGGCCCGCGACCAGGACGACTTCCTCCGCGACATCGTCACCGCCTACCAAGCCCACGTTTAAAACCCATCGTTCTCTTTCTCCCCGTTTTTGCGGCTCCTGCGCCTCTTTGCGGCCATCTTCTCTCAACGCTCATCCCTCAACTCTCAACTAAATGAAAGTTCACAAACTCGGCATCATCATGAACGGCGTCACGGGACGCATGGGCACCAACCAGCACCTCATCCGCTCGATCAAAGCGATCATCGATCAAGGCGGCGTGAAGCTCTCCGATCACGAAACGATCATGCCCGATCCCATCCTTGTCGGCCGCAACGAGGACAAACTCCGCGCCCTTGCCGCGCGCACCGGCGTCTCCCGCGTCACCACCAACCTCGACGCCGCCCTCGCCGATCCCGCCAACCAGATCTATTTCGACGCCACCCTCACCGGTCAGCGTCCCATCGGCGTCCGCAAAGCCATCGCCGCCAAGAAACACATCTACTGCGAAAAACCCACTGCCACCTCGTCCGCCGAAGCCCTCGCTCTCGCCAACGAGGTCGAAGCCGCCGGCCTCAAGAACGGCGTCGTCCAGGACAAGCTCTGGCTCCCCGGCCTCCTCAAGCTTCGCTACCTCATCGATACCGGTTTCTTCGGCCAAATCCTCTCCGTCCGCGGCGAGTTCGGCTACTGGGTCTTCACCGGCGAACACGAAAAACTCCAGCGCCCGTCGTGGAACTACCGCAAGGAAGACGACGGCGGCATCATCGTCGATATGCTCTGCCACTGGCAGTATGTGATTCAAAATCTCTTCGGTGACGTAAAGTCCCTCACCTGCCTCGGCGCCACGCACATCCCGCAGCGCTGGGACGAAGCCGGCAAACCCTACAAGTGCACCGCCGACGACGCCGCCTACGCTACCTTCGAGCTCAAGAACGGCGTCATCTGCCACTTCAACTCTTCCTGGACCGTCCGCGTCCGCCGCGACGATCTTCTCACGCTCCAGGTCGACGGCACCCACGGCACCGCCATCGCCGGCCTCCGCGACTGCACCGCCCAGCATCTCTCCGCCACACCGCGTTGTATTTGGAATCCGGATATCGACAGCCCGATCAAGTATTTCGACGGCTGGACGCGCGTCCCCGACCAAGGCTCCTACGACAACGCCTTCAAGGTCCAGTGGGAACTCTTCCTCAAGCACGTCGTCACCGACAGCCCCTTCCCTTGGTCCCTCCGCGAAGGCGCGAAAGGCGTCCAACTCGCCGAACTCGGCCTCGCCAGCTGGGCCAAGCGCGCGTGGGTGGATGTTCCGCCTCTCAAATAAAACTCATCTGAACCACAGAGACACGAAGACACGGAGCCCAATCCGGATCCTCTCTGTGCCTCCGTGCCTCTGTGGTTCCCTTCTTTTCCGATGAATAAAGTAGCACTCGTCACCGGCGGCTCCCGCGGCATCGGCTTCGGCATCGCCCAAAAACTCGCCGCCGAAAACTGGCACCTCGTCATCAATGGCGTCCGCCCCGAGTCCGACGTCACCGAGCCCCTTGCCCAACTCCGCTCTCACGGCGTCCAAGTCGCCTACGCCCAAGGCGACGTCGGCAGCACCGAAGGCCGCACCGCCATCCTCCAAGTCTGTCGCGACTTCGTCGCGTCTGTCTCAGCTCTAGGCTCGGGGCCTTCAGCTCTAGGCCTGTTGGTCAACAACGCCGGCGTCGCCCCCAAGGTCCGCTACGATCTCCTCGAAACCACCGAGGAAAGCTACGACCGCGTCCTCGACACCAACCTCCGCGGCGTCTTCTTCCTCACGCAAGCCGTCGCCCGCGACATGGTCGCCGCCAAAAAAGCCGACCCGTCGTTCAACGCCTCGATCGTCAACATCACCTCGATCTCCGCGACCGTCATCAGCATCAACCGCGGCGAATACTGCATCGCGAAAGCCGGACTCTCGATGCTCTCCCAACTCTTCGCCGTTCGCCTCGGTGCCGAAGGCATTCCCGTTTACGAAGTCCGCCCCGGCGTGATCAAAACCGACATGACCGCCGGCGTGACCGAGAAATACGACAAGCTCATCGCCAACGGTCTCTGCGTCCAACCGCGCTGGGGCCTGCCCGACGACGTCGGCCGCGCCGTCGCCTCCCTTGCCCGCGGTGACATGCCCTACTCCACCGGCCAGGTCATCATGGTCGACGGCGGTCTTACCCTTCCGCGTCTGTAGTGCGCGCGCTGGCGCGCGCACAAAGCACCAAGATCCAAGTCTCCAAGCTCCAGAGAACCTCCAATCGCCAACGTCCAAGTTGATCTTTGGATGTTGAACATTCTCTGGAGCTTGGTGCTTGGATCTTGGTGCTTTCTTTTACCATGAACCCCACGACCGCCCTCTCCGACCTCGCCCAAATTGCCCTCACTGTCCGCGACGTCTCCGTCTCGTTGCCTTTCTACCGCGACACCCTCGGCCTCAAATTCCTGTTCAGCGCCGGCCCCAACCTCGCCTTCCTCGCTGCCGGTCCCGTTCGCCTCATGCTCACCACGCCGCAAGGCCATGGTGAACCCGGCAAGAACTCCGTCCTCTATTTCAAAGTCGACGACATCGCCGCCACGCACGCCGCAATCGTCGCCCGCGGCGCCAAAAACGAACGCGATCCAGCGCTCGCCGCCAAAATGCCCGACCACGATCTCTGGATCGGCTTCATCCGCGACCCCGACGAAAACCTCATCGGCTTGATGTCCGAAGTCCGTCCGTAACGCGCGCTCGTGCGCGCGAAGCTCCAAGATCCAAGTCTCCAAGCTCCAGAGAACCTCCAATCACCAACTCCGAATTGGCATCTGGTTTTTGAACATTCTCTGGAGCTTGGATCTTGGTCCTTGGAGCTTTTCTCGCCTACGCCTCACACGTCCCACCTTCGACCACCGCCCTCACTTCCACCGATCCGCCGGCCTTCAATCCTGGAAACGCCTTCGCCAACTCCAGCGCTTCCTCGAGATCGCGACACTCCACGATCTCGAATCCGCCCAACACTTCCTTCGTCTCCGCAAACGGCCCGTCGGTTACCACCGCCTTTCCACCGCGACCGCGCACCGTCTTCGCCGCCTCTCTCGGGTGCAGCCCCGTCGCACTCACCGCCTTTCCGCTGCGCACAATCTCCTCGTGCCAGCGCCCGCACGCCGCGTGCACCCGATTCTGTTCGTCCTTCGGCCGCGCATAAAAATCCGCGTCCACCTGAATCAACAACGCATATTTCATCAGAGTATTTTGGTTCGCTCTTGGTCGAACACGCTGCCGACATTTCGACGCTTTCTGCAAAAAAAGAAACATCTGCCCCCGCGTCCGTTTCCCACTTCCTCAAACGTTAATCCTCAAACCATCTCACTTTCAGAGTTCGTCACTCGAACTCTCCTCCCAACCCACAACACCCACGAGGACCCTCCCAATGCCCAAATACGTCGACGGTTTTGTCATCCCGATCCCCAAGAAAAGTCTCCCCGCCTACTTCAAAATGGCCAAAGCCGCCTCCAAGGTCTGGATCGAACACGGCGCGCTTGAATACCGCGAGAGCGTTGGCGAAGACCTCAAGACCGAGTTCGGCCTTCCTTTCACCAAACTCGCGAAGACCAAGCCCAACGAGACGGTCGTCTTCTCCTGGATCGTCTACAAATCCCGCGCGCACCGTGACAAGGTGAACGCCAAAGTCATGAAGGACCCGCGCCTCAGTGAAATGTGTGACCCCAAGTCGATGCCCTTCGACGCCAAACGCATGTCCTACGGCGGCTTCACCGTCGAAGTGAGCTCCTGAGCCGCTCGCCCTTCTCCCACCGCAAAGTGTCACCCACAAGGTGACACTTTTTTTGCCCCAATTATTCCCGTTCCTCTTCTAAATCGGACGCTGCCCTCTCCAGCTCTTCGCGCCCTTCCGCGCCCTTCGTGGTTTTAAAATTCGGCGTTCTCTGGAGCTTGGATCTTGGTCCTGGGATCTTCTACCTCGTCCGAAACGGCACCGCCGGCAAACCCTCGCCATTATACAACGTCGCCAGCGGGTTCGCCTGCCACGCATAACGCACATCCACCGGCTCCAGCACCTCCGGCGCCGAAACAATCACCGTATCGTCCCCTTCAATACGCGCGTCCGCCCAGTGCCATTTTCCATCTGCACCTGCTACGGAAAATTCACCCAACTTCTCTCCGCGCACCACGAGTCCCCCGTCTGCATTCTTGAACTTCAACACCAGCTCGCGCCCACGCCGCTCCAGCCCCGCAAACTCCGGCGACCGTGCCGCGATCGGTTTCCCATACACCTCCGCCAGCGCCAGCCGCGCTAATCGCTCCCCCGCCGCCCGCTTCTCACGCGGATGAATATCATCCGCATCTCCCGTATCCACGATCGTTGCCAGTCCCGTATTCGCTTCCGCCGCCGCCGTCATCGCCTGCGCCTCGCGCAACTCCGTCCAACCATCGCTCGTGCCGGGCTCCGCCTTCCGCTGCATGAACGCTGGCAGCCCCACCATATAAAACGGAAACTCCCCCTGTCCAAACCGCTCCCGCCAATCGCGAATCAACGCCGGCATCAAAACGTGATACTGCGCCGCCCGCTGAAAATTCGCCTCGCCCTGATACCAAAGCGCCCCCTTCAGCGCCAACGGCACCAGCGGCGCCAGCGTCCCATTATAAAGCGTCGTCGGCATCGTCGCATAATTCTCCACATCCAGCGGCCACGGATGCGGCGGCCGCGCATCGACGCTCAACTTCGCCTTCCACTCGCCGGCCAGCGACACCCTCGTTCCATCCGCGAACTGAATTCGAAAACTCTCCGCGTCCGCCTTGAAGCCACCATCCGGCTTCGTGCGGAACACCCGCACCGCAATCGTGTTCTTCCCGGGCTTCAACACGCCCGCCGGAATCGGATACGCCCGCGGATTCTCCACCCACGAGCTCGCGCCCACCCACCGCCCGTTGATGTAGGTCGTATCCATTTTTTCCACGACACCGAGATGGATCCGCGCCCCACCTTCCGGGATTTCCGCCGGCAACTCCACTTCCCTCCGAAACCAGCACACGCTCGGCGTCTCGCCCACCCCCAGCTCCGCGAAACCTCCGCCGGGCAACTCCACTCGCGTCCATTCGTCGTCCGCCGCCTCCGGCTTCTCCCATCCTGCGCGCTCGCCCACATCAAACTCCTCCAACCAATGCATCAAAAAACTCCCGTGCTGCGTCCCACCTTTTTCCTTTAAGCGACGAATCTCCGCCAACTGCTCCGTAAATTCACCCGCCCGCGCCAATCCCTCCGCACTCGTCCACGCCTCGACCGGACTCCCTCCCGACGCCGCGATGATCAATCCAATCGGCACGCCTGTCTCTTCCTGCACCTTCCGCGCAAAATAAAACGCCACCGCCGAAATCCCCGGCGCCGTCTCCGGCGTGCACACGCGCCACTGTCCGCCTGCCGGCACCGCCGCCGGCTCATACACGTTCTTCAGCGGCACCGTGAACGCCCGCAGTTGCGGATAATCCGCCACCCGCGCCGCCTCCGCCCCACCGTCGCTGCTCCGCAACGCAAATGCCATGTTCGACTGCCCGCTGCACAACCACACATCGCCCACCAGCACATCCCTCAACTCCACGCGCTGCGCCCCCTCGATCGACACTGTGTAAGGCCCGCCCGCCTCCGGCACCTCCGCCGTCGCCATCCACTTCCCATCCTTCCCCGCCGTCGCTGTCGCGCGCTTCCCCGCGATTTCAACCGTCACGACCTTGCCCGGCTCCGTCCATCCCCACATGCGATTCGGCTTCCCGCGCTGCAGCACCATGTGATCCCCGAAAATCGGACTCAAAAACGGCAACGCTTCCGCCGCGAAACCGCTCACCACCACCGCCACAAACAACACCGCCAGCGCAACACCGCGACCGGCCCGACGAACAACACTCGAAGACATCATAATAAAACGACAAATTAGGGGATTGGGGAAACAAACCAGCAGCGCGCCTTGGATACCCATCCGCCTTCCCAACACCAGCCTTCCCCTTATCCTCACGTTCGACTAGCCGCCCCTCCGCTCGTGCTCGTGCTCGTGCTCGTGCTCGTGCTCGTGCTCGTGCTCGTGCTCGTGCTCGTTCCGACGCATTTCTATCACTAGCACGAATCAAGATCACGAGCACGACCCTCTCACCACCCTCAATGCCCCTCGACCTCTGGCACTACCCCGTCCTCTTCCTCGTCGGCCTGATCGCCGGCACCGTGGACGCCGTTGCCGGCGGCGGCGGACTCATCACCGTCCCCGCGCTCCTCAACCTTGGCCTCCCCGTTCCCCTCGCCCTCGGCACCAATAAATTTCAATCCAGCTTCGGCAGCGTCTCCGCCTCGATCCATTTCCTTCGCTGCCGCGCCGTCACTCTGCGCGAGTGCCGTCTCGGAATTTTAACTACACTCGCCGGCTCGCTCCTCGGCGCTTTCGCCGTCCAGCAAATCGATTCCAACCTCCTCGCCGACGTCATCCCCTGGCTCCTCGCCGCGATCCTTCTCTACACCCTCCTTCGCCCGAAACTCGGCACCGAAGACCATCCACCCAAACTCTCCGCCCCGCTCTTCTTCACCGGCTTCGGCCTCGTTCTCGGTTTCTACGACGGCTTCTTCGGTCCCGGCACCGGCTCGTTCTGGGCCGTCGCATTGATCCTCGTGCTCGGACAAAACTTCGCCCGCGCCACCGCGTTCACGAAAATCATGAACGCCACCAGCAACCTCGCCGCCCTCGCCCTCTTCCTCGCGGCCGGCCTCGTGCACTTTGGCGCGGGCCTCGCCATGGCCGCCGGACAGCTCCTCGGCGGCAAACTCGGCGCTCACCTCGTCGTCACCCGCGGCGCCCGCTTCATCCGCCCGATCTTCCTCACCATGGTCACCCTCACCCTCGCCCGCCTCCTCTGGCTGAACTACGCCAAGTAGCTGAAGACCGACGTCTCTCGGACTACCGCTCACGAAGGAAGATTCTTCGCCCCCTCATCCCGTCCGCGGCGTCTGCTCATTCACATTCCGCAACAACGCCGCCAGATTCCGATAATCCGGATACTGCGCCGCCTCCGTCGCCAGAAACTCAATCGTCCACTGCCGCGTCAGCCGGCTCGGACTTTCGCTCGAGGGATGCGCCCGCACGTCGAGCTGCGCCAGCTTCGTCGCAAGGTGATGTTCAAGCCGGGCAAGAAATTCGACGGTTTCCATTCGGAAACCTAACACGCGCCTGGCGCCCCGCAACCCCGCCCTCCCTCACCTTCACCCGGCCGCAAACACCTCCACTTTCTCCGCCACCCACAATCCTGGATACTCCAACACCAACCCGTTTTCATCCACCCTCAGCTTGCCCGCATATCCCACCGTCGGCGCTGCATAATCATACGTCCGATCATCGACCCGCTCGATCGTCTGCGGCAATCGCCTCAGCTCAAACTCCGGCACCTTCAACCACGCGACCGACACCTCCGCTCGTCCACCCACTTTCATCCCCTCACGGCGAAACGTGATCAAATTCGTTGCCGGCGAAAAATTCAGATCGAAGTCCACACACCCGCCCACCTCCGAAGCCTCTCGCCCATTGCACGTCCACTCGCCTCGCGCATTCACGCGCACCTCGACGTCGATCGTTCGCCCGCCGAGATGCCCCTTCACCTCACCCCATTGCGTCCGCCACGCCGCGTCACATTCCACCTGATACGCCAGCTCCGTAATTCGCCCTTCCTCCAGAAACACGGCGCTCCCCTCGATCCTCCACGCCTCCTGCCCGCGCCAAAGTCGCATTGTATCCGTCCCGACCGCATTCAACCGCCGCCATAACACCGCCGCGATCAACTCCTCCCCACCTTTCATTTCCACTTTCCCTCCCGCCGGTTCGCTACCGCCCCACCGCCACTATCACCGCAACGACGGCCACCACCAACCCCGCTCCCGACATCACCATCATCATCACCGCCCGCCGCTGCAGCGCCTGCACCGCCTCCGCCTGACGCGTCAACTCCTGCGCCACCGCCTGCAACTGCTGCGCCACTCCGCTCAACACCTCTCCCGCCCGCAGAGTCTCCTGCTCGATCTTGCTCACGCGATCCTCCATCCGCGTCGCCTCCCGCGTCGAACGCATCCCCGCCACAATGCCACCCGCCTGCGCAATCAACGGCGCCACCGCCTTCAAAATTGGAATCACTTGCAAAGCCATACCCCAATCGACCACCTCCCCTCGCCCAAGTTCAACTCCCTTCACGCCTCCCCATCGCCCTCCCCGCGAGCGCCCTAGAATGTAAGACACTCAAGCCCGCAACCACGCGCGCCCCCACGCCAACCACTCGCCCCTCAACAACGTCCAAATTTCGCGCCCTTTCGCGTGTTTCGCGGGCAACCCGATGTCCCAAACTCCCTCGTCCCCACACTTGCCCTCCCTCTCTCCCCCGCTTCCCTCTCCCTTCTTCTTTCTCCTCTTTCCGCGACCGCCCACGTGTCCTCACCCGCGCTCACCAACCTCTACGACCTGACCCGTGCCGACCTCCGCACGTGGCTCATCCAGCGCGACCTCAATCCTGTCCACGCCGCCCGTCTCTGGTCCTACCTCTACTTGGATCTCGTCGACACCTTCGACGCGATGCCCGACCTCCCGACCCGCGTCCGCGACCGCCTCGTCGCCGAAGCCTCCATCGGCACGCTCCCCATCGCCGCCGCCACCGACTCCTCCGACGGCTTCACCCGCAAATACCTCCTCTCCCTCCGCGACTCCGAACGCATCGAAACCGTCCTCATGCGTTTCACCGGTCGCGTCACCGCCTGCATCTCCAGCCAGGTCGGCTGCGCCATGGGCTGCGTCTTCTGCGCCACCGGCCAAATGGGCTACACCCGCCACCTCACCCCCGGCGAAATCGTCGCCCAAGCCACCCACGTCGCCCGCACCCTCCGCCACTCCTCTCCTCCATCCCCCAAGCCAACGAGTAATACATTATATTACAATAACCACGAGCCTTCCCCGGCCCATTGTAATACATTGTATGACAGCCCGCCGCCCCGTGAACGCCTTCGCAACATCGTCCTCATGGGCATGGGCGAACCGCTTCATAACTACGACGCCGTCATGCGCGCCATCGACATCCTGCGCGACGACGGCGGTCTCGCCCTCGCCGCCGAGCGCATCACGCTCAGCACCGTCGGCGTCGTTCCCGGCATCCTCCGCCTCGCCCGCGAAAAACGCCCGCTCCACCTCGCCGTCTCCCTCCACGCCGCCACCCAAGCCGAACGCGCCGCGCTCGTCCCCGCCGCCCGCAAATGGCCGCTCGACGAACTCATCGCCGCCTGCCGCACCTACAGCGAAACCACCGGCCGGCGCATCTTCTACGAGTGGACGCTCATCGGCGGCAAAAATGACACCCCCGATCACGCCCGCGCCGTCGGCCACCTCCTTCGCGGCCTGCCCGCCCAGGTAAACCTGATCCCGCTCAACCCCACGACCGGCTACGACGGCGCTCCCACCCGCACCGAGGCCGCGCGCCGTTTCCAAAAAATTCTCGCCGACGAGTTTTCGCTCCCCAGCACCGTCCGCCAGCGCCGCGGCATCGACATCGCCGCCGGCTGCGGCCAACTCGCCGCCACCTCCTAACCCAGCCAAAAGGCGCAGAACGCACCAAGAGGCCCCCGAGAGCTCCTCCGAATCTTGCGCCTTCTGCGCCTCTTTGCGGCCAGATGTATCACCACGGAATTCTCAACCGCCACAGAGCCGAGATCATCACAACCACTCACGAATCAGAGCCCCCGCAATTCGTGCTCCTTCGTGTCCATTCATGGTTCCTCTTTGCGAGACTCCGCTCTTCGCCCTTAACGCCTTCGCGTCCTTCGCGGTCCGCTTAAACCTACCGGCCCCGCCTCGCCCTCACCGCATCCGCCAACACCCCCAGCACCGGCAGCGTCTGTTCCCACGACACACACGCGTCCGTCACGCTCCGCCCATACACCAGCGGCTCCGCGCGATAATCCTGCGCCCCGCCCACGAGATTGCTCTCGAGCATTACCGCCGCGATCGCTCGCTCCCCACCCGCGATCTGCGCCGCCAAATCCGCCGCCACCACGGCCTGACGCACAGGATCCTTCCCGCTGTTCGCATGGCTGCAATCCACCATTAGCCGGTCCACCAACCCAAACTTCCGCAACAACTCCACCGCCGCCCCCACATCCCGCGTCGAAAAATTCGGACCGCGCGTCCCGCCCCGCAGCACCAGGTGCGTATCCACATTTCCACTCGTCCCCAAAATCGCCGGCACGCCCTCCCGCGTCAGCGTCGGAAACCAGTGCGGCTCCCGCGCCGACCGCATCGCATCCACCGCCACCTGCACGTCGCCATCCGTCCGATTCTTGAAACCCACAGGCATCGACAACCCCGACGCCAGCTCGCGATGCACCTGGCTCTCCACCGTCCGCGCCCCGATCGCACCCCACGCCACCAAATCGGCGTAATACTGCCCCAGCGTTGTATCCAAAAACTCAGTTCCCACCGGCAACCCGAGTTCCACCACGTCTCGCATCAACTTCCGCCCCAGCCGCAATCCACGCCCGATATCATAACTGCCATCGCGCCCCGGATCGTTGATCAGCCCTTTCCAGCCCACCACCGTCCGCGGCTTCTCGAAATACACGCGCATCACCACCAGCAACTCCGCCGCATACACCTTCGCCGCCTCGCGCAACCGGTGCGCATACTCGAACGCCGCCTCCGGATCGTGAATCGAGCACGGCCCGACCACGACCATCAGCCGATCATCCCTCCCACCCATCACCGCCGCCACGTCCGTCCTTGCCCGCGCTACCATCGCCGCCCCTTCATCCGTCAACGGCAGCTCCGCCTCCAACTCCCGCGGAGCCAGCAACGGCCGCGTCGCCCGAATCCTCAAATCCGCCGTCCGCTCATGCATGCGCGCGAATCATCTCGCCTGATTCCCCTTCGTGTAAATTCGCGTCCATCCGTGGTTCCAATTCCTCCCGCCCGATCCGTGGTTCACAACCCCCGCGCCCGCGCAATCAACTCCGATCCCGCCAGCGCCGCCTCGATCCGCGCCGCCACACCGAGCTTCTCCGACCGGTTGCGCAGCGTCAAAAACGCCAGTGACGCCGCCTCGTTCCCCACCGCCGCCTCCGCCGTCCGCGCCAGCACGTCGTCCATCGGCGGGATCTGCTCCGCCGACAGCAAATTCTTCTCGCCGAGAAACAGCGTGAGCGACGCGCCCAACATCTCCAGCCACGCGCGTGGCGACGCCGGCGGCTCATACTTCAACCCGCCTTTCGCCGGCATCCATTCCATGAATACGCGGATCTGCTCGTGCAGCTTCGCCAGTTCCACGTCCGCCGTCGCCGGCGTCCACCGCGCCGTAAAGGTCTTCCGCTCGCGAAACTTCTTCACCTCCCACACGCGCAACACCAGCTCGTAGTCTCCCGCCTTCTGCCGTATCGCACCCGTGAATACGTAGTCCAGTCCGCCTTCTGTCGTCTCGACGAGCTGACGCAGGTTCTCGGCCGTCCACTCCGAGGGAAACAGCGCATAGTGGCGCTCCATCAAGCCCACCGCCGCAATCGACGCATAGTGCGGCGTGAACTGAAACGTCTCCGCCAGCCACAACGGCACCGCGCGGCTCAACCGCCCGAGCTCATCCTCCGGCCGTTCCGCCGCCGACGCATCCGCCATCCCCGGCGTCGCCAGTTGCCCAAATCCCACCCGCCGCAACCGCGGCTCCTTTGGCGCCAACACCTGCTCCGCCAGCGGCTCGAGCCCATAGAACCATATCGGTTTGCTGATGCTCACCAGATTCACCTTCGCCGCTTCCTGCGCCGCCCCACCTCCATCGCCCACCGGCGCATGCTCCGACTGCATCAACTCCGCGATCGCATTGGAAAAACCATACAGCCGCTCCTCCAAATCCGGCCGCTTCAACGCGAACAGAATATCCAGCAAATGCTGCGCCGCATCCACGTTCCGCAACACCAGATACGCCTGGAGCAAATTGATCCCCGTCGCCGGTCCATGCCGCTCCGCATCGTAACGCGGCGCCACCAGTTCCACGACTTCCTTCACATTCCCCGTCACACCCAAATCGCCCGAAATCGTCACGAGCACATCCGGCCGATCTCCCTCCGTCGCCAGCACCTCTTCGTAGATCGCCACCGCCCCAACCAAATCCTTCAACTCGAGGCGTTCGCGCGCCGCCACCAGCTTCGTCCTCACCGCCCCCGCCGCCGTTTCCGCACTCGAAACTTGGGGCACCGTTTTCTTCTGCGCGAATCGATCGAAAAATCCCATGCGCCGAAGAAAGCGCCCCCTCCTCCTCTGGCGAACAGAATCACATCCCCTCGCCCCCACAGATTCTCGTTCTTCGTTCTCTTTCTCTTTCTCGTTCTCCCCTCTCCGCCGCCTCCAAAATTCGAAAATCCCAAATCGTTCCGAGCGAAGCGAGAAGCCTGACAATTCTAAAATCCCCCGCCCCTCATCACCAACCGCCTCACTCCCTCAATCGGCGGCTCCGTCACCGGCACCAACGCCAGCGGCGACCGCGGCGCCAGCGCCTCCAACACCACCCGGTGCGTCAAAATCGGGCCGCTCAATCCCGCACTCAACTCGTCCACCGGCTCACCGGGAAACAGCGTCGTCGCCACCCGCACCGCCAACTCCGACAGCTCGCTCACCGACTCCACGATCAATTGATGCGCCGTGTGATCCCCCTCGCTCGCCAGCCGCAACACCGCCGGCGCGAGCGCCCCGATCTTCCGATTCGGTTCTGTATCCGCATAAAAATACCGCGTCACCGTCGACGCATCCGCCCCCTCCCCCAACTGCGTGTGATCCCGCACCGTCGGCCCAAGCCGCGACGCCGGCGCCCACCCTTGCAACTCCAGCAGCGCCCGCGACACCGCCCGTCGCCCCAAATCATACGCGCTCCCGGGATCGCCAAAACGCCACCCCAGCCCTCCCGCATAATGAATTCCGCCGCTTCGATCCCGTGCCGCCACAAACGACCCGGTTCCCGAGTGCAACACCAGTCCCGCCCCGCCGTTCGTCGCCAGCTCCAACACCGGCAACGAATCCGCTCCCGTTTTCACTCTTCCGAAATCCGTCAACTCCGTCGCGATCTCCTGCCAAAAACCCGCACTCCCCGCCATGAACAGCTGCGTCTCCGAAATCCGAATACGCGGCACGAGCCGCCTCCCTTCCGCCAGCAGCGCGCACAACGCATCCGTAATGATCAACCGCGCCTGCTCCGCGCCCGCCACATTGGGGTTACATCCCGGCGCCACCTGCCGCGCCACCACCGCGCCCGTCTCATCAATCAGGATACACTCCGTCTTCGTCGCCCCGCCATCGACCCCGATCTTGAAGTTCATGCTTCCATCCTCCCCGCCGCCAGCGCCCGCGAGCAGTCCTCGCTCACGCCAGCTGCCGGCTCAGCCGCCCTTTGTATTTCTCCGCCAGTTCCCGATTCCGCTCGATCGACCCCGGCACATTCTGGCTTCGCAAAATCGGTAGCGGATGCCCGTTCGCCTTCAGCCAGTCCACGACCGATAGCATCAACCAGTTCAACAGCGAACAGCCGATAAACGTCGACGTCGGTCCCGCCATAATCCCGTCGCGCACCTCGACAATCGCATCTCCGGGCACCCCGCCATTATCCAACACATAGTCCGCGACCTCGTGCAGTTTCTTCCCTTCCGGATGCACCGTCGCATACGTGGTCGACATCGCCAGCGCCGTCAGCCCGACGACGGTCAGTCCTTTCTTCTTCGCATACGTCGCGACTTCCAGCGGCGACGAATTCTTTCCCGAATTCGAAATCACGATGATCACCTCGCCCGCCCGCAGCTGATACTGCCGGTCGTGCCGCTCCACGAGCTTCGTCCCATAACCGACAAGATTCTCCACGAATCCCGCCGTCGGATCGATGATCCCATTCACGCACACGAGTCCGCCCGCGCGCCCGATGATCTCCCGCGCAATCAACTCGCTGTGCCCGCTGCCAAACGTGTGCACCACTCCGCCGCCCGCGATCGAAGCCCCCACGATCGGCGTCAGCTTCGCAATCGTCTCCGCATTCCCCGCCCAAGCGCGCGCCAACATCTCGTTCGCTCGCCGATAATAGGTGGCCGCCAGCCCCGTCTCACTCCCGCTCGCGTGCGGCATTCCGATGTTCGTGTCCATTCGTGTCCCTTCGTGGTTATCGCAATCCCGTTACTCCGCGCTCTCCCACCGCCCATAAATTCCACACGGCAACACCTTCCCATCCCGCTCGATCGGCAGCCCCACTTCACCCGCCGCGATTCTCCCGCCGCGCTCCCCCAACAACTCCGCCAACAAATTCGCCACGACCGTCGGCGACAGCCGCGCCGTATAGGCATTCACCAGGAAAAACACCGGCCGCTCGCTCAACAGCTCCCGGCACGCCAGCAACAACTCCCACAAATTATCCTCGAGGCGCCACATCTCGCCCGTGCTCCCGCGGCCATACGTCGGCGGATCCATGATCACCGCATCGTAACGCCGCCCGCGCTTCAATTCCCGCCGCGCAAACTTCAGACAATCGTCGACAATATACCGCACCGGCGCCTCCCCGAGCCCGCTCAACGCCGCGTTCTCGCGACACCACTTCACCATTCCTTCCGCCGCATCGACGTGACACACGCTCGCCCCCGCCTTCGCCGCCGCCACCGTCGCCGCGCCCGTATAGCCAAATAAATTCAACACCGACACCTCGCGCCCTGCCGCCCGCGCCGCCCGAATCTTCCCGCTAAACCACTCCCAATTCACCGCCTGCTCCGGAAACAGCCCCGTGTGCTTGAACGAGGTCGGCCGGATCTTGAACGTCAGCCCGAGCGGCGTGTAGTGGATTTTCCACGACTCCGGCAGCGCGCGTTTCATCTCCCATTTTCCCCCGCCCGTTTCGCTGCGGTGATAAAACGCATCCCAACTTTCCCACCGCGCTCCGGGATTTCTCCCATGCCTCGGCCAGATGATTTGCGGATCGGGCCGGACCAACGTGAACTCGCCCCACCGCTCCTGCTTCATACCATCGCCGCAGTCGATTAGCCGGTATTCCTGCCAGCGATCGGCAAGTATCAGTGCAGGGCGTTGAACGTTCTCAGACATTCGTCGCGCGAACCAATCGCGCCGCCTTCGGCTTGTCGAGCAGCCGATCAACTTCACAGGAACTCGTGTTGCCCTCGTCCGCCCAATCACTTTCTCTGACCCTTCCGTGAAAACCATGAACCGAAAACTGCAACGCACTGCACTCCTCGCTGTCGCGGCCGCCGCGTTCCTGCTGCGCGCTCATGCCGACGTCGTCGAAACCAACAACGGCGCCCGCTTGGTCGGCGAGATCGAGAAGATCGCCGAAGGCCACATCATCATGAAAACGGCCTACGCGGACGTCATCACGATCAAGCAGTCGGATGTCACCAGCATCGCCACCGACAAACCGATCTCCGTCCGCCTCGAAAGCGGCACCGTCCTCGAAGGCACCCTCTCCAGCCAGAACGGCGAGGTCCAGATCTCCGGCAGCGACGGCCGCCTCACCACCTCCGTTCCGCGCATCGCCGCCATCTGGCCGGCCGGCGCCCAAGACCCGCGCATCGCCGCCCTCGAACGCTCCTGGGCCTACGAAGCCGCGGTCGACATCGCCGGCAAATCGGGCAACAGCGAACAAATCGGCACCCAGGTCAGCGGCCGCGCCGTCCTCAAAACCGACCGCGACACGCTTCAGTTCTACACCGCCTACAACCGCCAGGTCACCGACGACGTCAAAGCCGCCGACGAATTCAAGGCCGGCGTCGACTACGCGAACAACTTCTCCGGCAAACGTTCCTGGTATGTCCGCACCGAAGGCGGTTTCGACCGCGTGAAGGACATCGATCTCTACAACGTCTCCGCGGTCGGTCTCGGCTACGACTTCATCAAGGAGCCCAATCACACGCTCACGGGTCGCGCCGGTATCTCGTATCGCTACGAGGGCTACGGCAACCCCGCCAGCGAAGACGTCTCCAGCGCCGGTCTCGATCTCGGCCTCAATCACGAGTGGACCTTCGAAAACTCCCGCATCGTGAACCGCCTCTCCTTCGTCCCGACCTTCGACGATTTCGGCAACTTCCGCCTCACCCACGAATCCTTCTACGAGATCCCGCTCAGCATCCCCGCGTGGAAGCTCCGCCTCGGCATCAGCAACGACTACAACAGCGAGCCCGGCGCCGGTGTCGAAGAACTGGATACGTCCTACTTCACCCGCCTGGTCCTCACCTGGAAATAACCACGACCAGTTCCCTCTCCCCCCGAGCCCGCCCTCCCCGGCGGGCTCTTTCTTTTCCCGCCTCCCTCTTTTTCTTTCGTCTTCTTTCGTCAGCCCCTCGCTCACGCCCGTGCTCGTGCTCGTAATCGTGATCGTGCTCGTGCCTTTTAAATCTCGTTCCTTTACCCCCACTAATCCGGACGACCCCTCCCGCACTCGCCACCGTCGCCGCGTTCGCTAGCATTCCCCCGAATGCCCGCCGCCCCCGCGACAAATTCCGCCCTTCCCCCCTCCGACTTCTCTCAACTCGCCGCCCGCCTCACCGGCGAACTCCACACCGGCCGCACGCTCCGCATCCTCTACGCGACCGACGCCTCCGAATACCAGGAACTCCCCGCCGCCGTCGCCCTCCCGCGGACCGAAGCCGATGTCCGCGCGCTCATCGAATTCTGCGCCCGCCACCGCCTCGGCTTCATCCCGCGCGCCGCCGGCACCTCCCTCGCCGGCCAAACCGTGGGCCACGGCCTCGTCGTCGATCTCGGCCGCCACCTGAATCGCATCATTTCCATCGACGCCGCCCACCTCCGCGTCCGCGTCCAACCCGGCGTCGTCCGCAACGAACTCAATCTCGCCCTCCGCCCCCACGGTCTCCTCTTCGGCCCCGAAACCGCCACCGCCACCCGCGCCATGATCGGCGGCATGGTCGGCAACAACTCCTGCGGCTCCAACTCCATCGTTTACGGTTCCACCCGCGACCACCTCGTCTCCGCCCGCGGCTTCCTCAGCGACGGCTCCGAAGTCACTTTCGGCCCGCTCACTCACGACGAATTCGCCGCCAAGTGCAACGGCCCCGACACCCTCGAAACCCGCATCTACCGCGAAATCCGCGACGTCCTCTCCTCCGCGTCCAACCGCCAGCTGATTCGCGACAACTTCCCCAAACCCGAGATCCCGCGCCGCAACACCGGCTACGCGCTCGATCTCCTCATGGACTGCGCCGTCTTCGATCCAACTTCCGACAAACCTTTCAATCTCTGCCGCCTCATCGCCGGCTCCGAGGGCACGCTTTTCGTCGGCGTCGAATTCGAGCTCACCTGCGATCCCATCCCGCCTCCGCCCGCCCTCCTCTGCGCGCATTTCCACTCCGTCAACGAAGCCCTTCGCGCCATGCTCCTCGCGCTGCCTTACCGCCCCAGCGCCGCTGAGCTCATCGACCGCCCCGTGCTCGAATGCACCAGGCTAAACATCGAACAATCGCGCAACCGCTTCTTCGTTCAGGGCGACCCCGGCGGCATCATGGTCATCGAAATCCGCCGCCCCACCCGCGCCGAAACCGCCGCCACCCTTGACGCCATCGCCGCCGACATGCGCGCCGCCGGCCTCGGTTACGCGTATCCAACGCTCTGGGACGCCGATGTCGAACGTGTCTGGGACCTCCGCCGGGCCGGCCAGGGCATCATGAACAATGTCGTCGGCGACGCCAAACCGCGCGAAAACGTCGAAGACACCGCCGTCGCCCCCGCCGATCTCCCGCACTACATCGAGGAGTTCGACGCCCTCATGCGCGACAAGCACCACATCGAGTGCGTTTACTACGGCCACGCCGGCACCGGCGAACTCCACACGCGCCCGCTCTTCAACCTCAAAACCCCCGCGGGTCTGAAACTGTTTCGCGGCGTCGCCACCGACGTCGCCGCGCTCGTCAAAAAATACCGTGGTTCCCTCAGCGGCGAACACGGCGACGGGCGCCTTCGCGGCGAATTCGTCCGCTTCATGGTCGGCGACGCCTGCTACGAACTGCTTCGCCGCGTGAAGCTCGCCTTCGATCCGCACAACATCCTCAACCCGGGCAAGATCATCGACGCGCCGCCGATGGACACCTCGCTGCGCAACAGCCCCGACACGCCCTCGCCCGACTACCCGACGTTCTTCGATTTCACCGCCACCGAGGGCATCGTCCGCGCCGCCGATCGCTGCAGCGGCTCCGGCGACTGCCGCAAATCCCACCTCATGGGCGGCACCATGTGCCCGAGCTACATGGCCACGCGTAACGAAAAAGACACTACGCGCGCCCGCGCCAACATGCTCCGCCACCTCCTCACCTATCCGCACGATCCCTCCAACCCATGGAACCGCGACGAAATCGCCGAGGTGATGGAGCTCTGCATCTCCTGCAAGGGCTGCAAATCCGAATGCCCCGCCAACGTCGACATGGCCCGCCTCAAGGCCGAATGGCAGCAACACTTTCACGACGCTCGCGGCGTCTCCCTCCGTTCGCGCCTCATCGCCAACTTCTCCCGCCTCACCGCCCTCGGCGCTCTCGTGCCGTCGCTTCACAACTTCTTCGTCACCTCCCCGCTCACCAGTCGCCCGTTCAAACGTCTCGTCGGCTTCGCCCCCGAACGCAGTCTCCCCACGCTCCCGCCCACTACCCTCCGCAAATGGCGCACCACCCATTGTAGGGCGAGGTCTCCCGCCCCCGCCACCCGCCGCGTCCATCTTTTCGCCGACGAATTTACGAACTTCCACGACGCCCCCATCGGCATCGCCGCCATCCAACTGCTCGAACGCCTCGGCTACGAAGTCGTCATCCCACAACACGTCGACAGCGCCCGCTCCCAATTCTCCAAAGGTTTCCTCCGCGACGCCCGTCGCCTCGCCACGCGCAACATCGAACTCCTCTCCCCCGTCATCACCGACGACGCTCCGCTCATCGGCATCGAGCCGTCCGCGATCCTCGGCTTCCGCGACGAATTCCCCGACCTCGTCCCAGCCCAACTCCGGCCCGCCGCGCGCACGCTCTCCAAACGCACTTTCCTCTTCGAAGAATTCATCGCCCGCGAAGCCGACGCCGGCCGCATCACCTCCGCTTCCTTCACCACCACCGCGCGCACCATCAAGCTCCACGGCCACTGCCACCAGAAAGCGCTCTCCTCGCTCACGCCCGCCGTCAAAGCCCTCCAGCTTCCACGAAACTACAAAGTCGAAATCATCCCTTCCGGCTGCTGCGGCATGGCCGGCTCCTTCGGCTACGAAGCCGAACACTTCGAAATCTCCCAACAGATCGGCGAACTCGTCCTCTTCCCCGCCGTGCGTGCCACGTCCACGGATACACTCATCGCCGCCCCCGGCACGAGCTGTCGGCACCAAATCAAGGACGCCACGTCCCGCCACGCGCTCCACCCCGCCGAAATCCTCCACGCCGCTCTAGCGGATACCGATGTCCCCTCGGGTTCGTAAGGATCGCGCACAGCAAGGCGCCCGCGCAACCCGACGGTCGCACGCACCACGTCCGCCTCTTCGCGCTTCTTCGCGTCCTTCGCGGTCAGGATAAACGCCGACACCGCTCCGGCTGCGAATCCGGCTTGCCCTCATAAGCATGCACCGAACACGCCGAATCGCTCCACAGCGGCAGGTTCTCTTTCCGCCAATCGCGCGTTTCCAACACGTCGCGCTGCAACTCCGGATCTTCCGCTCGCATCATCAGCCGGTTCAGCGCCGCATACGCGACATCCTCGGCCGACACTCCGATCTCCTCGGCGAAACGGACCACCGCGTCACGCTCCGCTTGTTCCAAGTGTAGTTTGATCGCACTCACAACAGCCTCCTTTCAAAAACCCCAACCCCACCAAACTACCCTTCCGCCCCGGCTCCTCAACCCCCTGAGCCTCTTTCCTTCACCTTCAAACATTCCGCTAATACTTCGCCCCTCTGCTCCCCCGGCACCCTGCGCATTCCTTGCTCACCCCTCTTTCTCTTTCGTCAGCTCCAGCCGCCTCCGTCTTCGTTCGCCTCTCCCACTTTCACTTTCCCTTTCACCTTCCTCGGCGCATCCTTGCCCCATGTCCGACGTCGCGGGCCAGTTCCTTCAAGCTTTCATCCCGCTCTTCGTCGCCATCGATCCCATCGGCCTCGCTGCCATCTTCCTCGCGATGAGTGCAGGCGTGCCGGTCGAACGCCGTCGCAAAATCGCCGCGCAAGCCACCTGGACCGGCGGAGGCGTCGCCCTCCTTTTCCTCCTTCTCGGTCAAACCATCTTCAACGCCCTCGGTATCACCGCCTCCGACTTCCAAATCGCCGGCGGTCTCATCCTCTTCATCCTCGCCGCGCGCGACATCATTCACTCCGCCACAGAGCAACCGCGCGAGCTCGCCGACGACTTCGGCGTCGTCCCGCTCGGCATGCCGCTCATCGCCGGCCCCGCCTCGATCACGACGCTCATCCTCCTCGCTCAAACCGTCGGCGTTGTCATCACCCTCGTCGCACTCGCCGTAAACCTGTCCCTCGTCGTCCTCGCCTTCGCGCAAAGCGACCGCATCGCCCGCCGCATCGGCGGCACCGGCATGCGCGCCATCTCCAAGATCATCTCCCTCCTCCTCGCCGCCATCGCCGTCAACATGGTCCGCCAAGGCCTGCAATAACCGCATGGTCCCCCTTCACGCCGCGACTCCAGCATTCTAGCAGATCCTGTCGCCAAACCTTTGGCCGCAAAGAGGCGCAAAGGCGTAAGAATTCAGAAAGCTCTCCGTTTTTTTGCGCCTTCTGCGCCTCTTTGTGGCCCTTCTGCTCACCCTTCAAACGTCGTCAACAACTCCGCATAGATCTTCGCGCAGTTCACCAAATCCCGCACACGCGCCCGCTCATCCACCGCATGATAATTTTCGCCGCCCGGCCCATAGCCCAGCGTCGGAATTTTCAGATGATGCGCGAAGAAGTGCATGTCGTTGAACCCCGTCGACACGTTGAACAACGTCTTCGCCCGCCGCACGCGCGTCACACACTCCGCCATCGTCGCAAAAAACGGGTGCTCCGGCTCCGAGTAACACGCGAAATTCTCCGACACTTTCCGCACCGTGATCCGGCACTGAGGAATCTTTCGCGCCGCCGCCGCGAGAAACTCGCGCAACTCCCGCTCTGCCGCCTCATGGTCTTCGATCGCCAGCACGCGCCGATCGATCGAGAAACTCGCCTCCGCGGGCACCGTGTTGATTTTCCCGCCCGGCCCCGACGCAAACACGCCGCCCACATTGATCGTCGGCCGCATCGTCACCCCATCCGGAGTCCGCCACGTCCGCTTCGCGAGGGTCTTCTTATAATCCTCCAACGCCATCACGAGCGCCGACATCTTCTCGAGCGCATTGATGCCCAGATCCGGCCGCGACCCATGCGCCGCGCGCCCATGCACCATCACCTCGAGCCACACCACGCCATTGTGCCCGCAGCACACGCGCGGTCCCTCCCCGCCTTCCATCACCACCGCATAATCCGGCTCGATCGGCGCATGCCGCACCAGCCAGCCCGCGCCCAATTCCGAATCCGTCTCCTCGTCCGCCGTGAACGACACTTCCACATTCACCTTCGGCATCGTCCCCGTCGCCCGCAGCGCCTTCAACGCCAGCAGCAAACTCGCGTGCGACCCCTTCATGTCCGACGTCCCGCGCCCGTAAACCCATCCGCCTTCCAGGGCCCCGCTGAATGCCGCCCCATGTCTCCATCTTCCGGATACCGGCACCACGTCGTAGTGCGCGTTGAAATGCACCGTCTTCTTCGCCCCGCGGACGCGCCACTTTCCCACGACATTGAAACGTGGATACGCCCACTGCTCCTCCGGCAGCAGCCTCTTTATCAGCTTCGCCGGAATCGTGTAACGCTTCGCCTGCAATCCCGCCGCCTCCAGCTCGTCCCTCAGCAACTCCGTGATCTCCGCGTAATTCTCTCCCGGCGGATTCACCGTCGAAATTCCAACCAGCTGCTGCAACGTCCCGACCATGTCCGCAGCGTGAAGATCGATGTAGGCAGAGGGTGTCATGCGTGTTCGACTCCCCCGCATGAACGACGAAGCCGCGCGGATTGTCCAGCGCCTGCGCCTCGCGCCGCTCCCGCACGAGGGCGGCATTTTTAGTCGCACCTGGACTGCCCCCTCCCGCGATTTCCCGTCCGCCCGCGACTGGATCCTCGCGTTAACGAGATGACTTTTGACACGCCCATCCTGCGTTTCATCATCGCCCGCCACCACGCCTTTCCATGTCGCTCGCCGATCTGCGCAAAGACTACTCGCTCGCCGGACTCGCCGAGAAAGATCTCGCCCGCGATCCTTTCCGCCAATTCGAAAAATGGTTTCAAGAAGCGCAGGCCGCCAAGCTCATCGAGCCTAACGCCATGACGCTCGCCACCGCCTCGCGCGACGGCCGCCCCACCGCGCGCACCGTCCTCCTCAAGAGCGTCGATGGCCGGGGTTTTGTATTTTATACCAACTACGAAAGCCGCAAAGGCCGCGATCTCGACGCCAACCCCCGCGCCACGCTCCTCTTCCCGTGGCTCGCCCTTGAACGGCAAGTCGCCGTCGAAGGCACCGTCACCAAGGTTTCCCGCGAGGAATCCGAAGCCTACTTCCACAGCCGCCCGCTGCTCAGCCAGCTCTCCGCCTGGGTCTCGCAACAGAGTTCCATTATCTCTGACCGCAAGTCGCTCGAGGACGCCTTCAAGGTAGTGGAAAAAAAATACGCCGGACAACCCGTGCCCCTCCCGCCCCACTGGGGCGGCTATCGCGTCGCCCCCGAGACGGTCGAGTTCTGGCAGGGCCGCCGCAGCCGCCTGCACGACCGCTTGCGTTATCGCCGCGCAGCCGACGGTGCCTGGACGATCGAGCGCCTCGCCCCGTGAAGAAACGCGTCCCGAAAAAAATCACGGTCGCCCCCAGCCTCCTGGCCGCCGCCCTCCGCGCCCAAGCCGACGGCGTGTTCATCGCCGACGCCAGACCGTCCACCCGCGGTCTGCACATTATTTTCGTCAACGATAGCTTCTGCGCCATGACCGGCCGCACCGCGCGCGAACTCGCCGGCAGCGCTCACGGCACGTTCCACGCCGATCCCGCCGACATCGAGCGGACCACCAAATGGCTCGACGGCGGCCGCGTCTCCCGTCCGCTCACCGGCGAAGGCTATCTCACCCGCAAGGACGGCGGCGCCATCTACGCGTCGTGGACCTTCAGCCCCGTCTTCAACGCCCGCGGCCGCGCCTCCCACATCGTCGGCACTTACCGCGACACCACCGAAAAGCGTCGCCTCCAGGAAGCGCTCGTTCACTCGCAACGGCTCGACGCCGTCGGCCGCCTCGCCGGTGGCGTCGCGCACGATTTCAACAATCTCCTCTCCGTCATCAACGGCTATTGCGAGATGCTCGCCGCGCAGCTCTCCGACCGCCCCCAAGCCCTCCGCGAGGTCCAGGAAATCCACAAATCCGGTCTCCGCGCCGCCACCCTCACCCGCCAGCTCCTTGCGTTCGGCCGCCGCCAGCCGATGGATGCCCGCGTCATCAACTTCAACCGCGTCGTCCGGGATAACGCCGAGATCCTCCGCCGCCTGATCGGCCACGCCGGCCGCCTCGAACTCGACCTCTCCAAAAAACTTTCCAACGTCCGCGCCGACCCCACCCAGTTTCAACAGGTCCTCCTCAATCTCGTCATCAACGCGCGCGACGCCCTGCGCGACCGCGGCTGTATCACGATCACCACGACCGACCGCGACATCAAACCCGGCCTCAACCGCCGCACCACCGACGTCCCGCCCGGTCATTACGTTTCGCTCTCCGTCTCCGACAACGGCACCGGCATGGACGCCGAGACGCAGAAACACCTCTTCGAACCTTTCTTCACCACCAAGCCCGAGGGCAAGGGCACCGGCCTCGGTCTCGCTCTCGTTTACGGCATCGTTCAACAAAGCAGCGGCTACATCAACGTCCGCAGCGTTCTCCTCGCCGGCTCGACCTTCGAAATCCTCCTTCCCGCCACCACCGAGCCCGAAGAATCGTCCGCGCCTCTCGCGCCGATCATGCCGCTCCCCGCCACCCGGGGACACGAAACGCTCCTCCTCGTCGAAGAAGACGAAGTCGTCCGCAAGATGGTCGGAGGCATGCTCGCGGCCGACGGCTACAACGTCCTCGCCGCCGCCTCCGCCCGGGAAGCCGCCAAACGCGCCCGCGAACACTCCCGTCCCGCCCAACTGCTCATCGCCCCGCTCGAAAATGGCGGCGAAAAACTCGCTCGTCGCCTCGCTAAATCCAACCCCGCTCTCCGCGTCCTCGCGATCGGCCAATTCGACGCCCCCCTCGCCCTGCCCTGGCTCTCCGCGTCCCGTCAAACCACCCTCTCAAAACCTTTCGCCCTCAGCGAAATCCTTCGCAGCGTCCGAGCCCTCCTCGACGCCTGATCCGTCGCTCAAGCCCCTGCGCCCTCCCATTTTCGCCTCCAATGCTTCGCCTCCTCCTTTCCGCCGTCGCTTTCTTCACCGCCACCCTCGCGCTCGCCGCGAATGAACAAAAGTGGGTCGCCTCCTGGGTCTCCGCCCAACAACTCGTCGAACCTCACAATCTCCCGCCCGCCCCCGGCCTCACCGACCGCACGCTCCGCCAAATCATCCAACCTTCCCTCGCCGGCAATCGCCTCCGTCTCGCTTTCTCCAACGCCTACGGCGAAGCGCCCGTTCGCATCACCGCGGCCCACGTTGCCCGCTCCGCCGGCGGCTCCGCCATCGTCGCCGACACCGACACCGCGCTCACTTTCAACGGCTCGCCCGAGGTCACCATCCTCCCCGGCACGATGATGTTCACCGACGATGTCGCCTTCGACGTCGCTCCATCCGTCAACCTCGCCGTCAGTATCCATGTTGCGGATATCCCGCAAAACCTCACCGGTCACCCCGGCTCGCGCACCGGCTCCTTCATCGTTCCGGGCAACGCCGTCTCCGCCGCCGATTTCACCGACCCCGTCCGCACCGAACGCTGGTATCTCCTCGCCTCGCTCGAGGTCTTCGCCGACGCCCAAGCTTCCGCCATCGTCATCCTGGGCGATTCGATCACCGATGGACGCGGCTCCACCACCGATCAAAACAACCGCTGGCCCAATAACCTCGCTCGCCGCCTCCACGCGAATCCCGCCACCGCTAACATTTCCGTGCTCAACCAGGGCGCCGGCGGCGGTCGCGTCCTGCGGGACGGCCTCGGCACCAGCGCCCTCGGTCGTTTCGACCGCGACGTCATCGCCATCCCCGGCGTCCGCTGGCTCATCATCTTCGAAGGCGTCAACGATCTCGGCACCGCCGTCGGCGCTCGCGCCAACGGCCAGCCTCACGCCACCGCCGCCGATCTCATCGCCGCCTACCAACAAATGATCACCCGCGCTCGTGCCCACGGCATCAAAGTCATCGGCGCCACGATCATGGCCTTCTCCGGTTTCACCAGCTACGACACTCCCGAAAGCGAAGCCGACCGCCAGGCCGTCAACGACTGGATCCGCCACAGCGGCGCCTTCGACGGCGTGATCGATTTCGACGCCATCACGCGCGACCCCAGCACCCCTTCCAAACTTTCCGCCGCCGTCGACGGCGGCGATCACCTGCACCCGTCCGCCGAAGGCTACCGCCTCATGGCCGACGCCATCGACCTCTCCCTTTTTAGGTAAGAACCGCCAGCTGTGAGAGGGGCCTCACGCCCGGACAAAATAAATCGTTCTCGTAATCGTTCTCTTTCTCGTTCTCGCCCCATCGATCGAACGAGAACGAGTCAGAGCCCCTCGTCTCCCCTCACTCACCGCCGACCGCAACGCGCTCTTTTCCAATAGCCGCCACAAAGCGTTCGATCTCGGCACTCACGTGCTCGTCGCCCGTGCGATGTCCACGGTGGATCTCGCCGGCGAAGGCCTGAATATCGCGCCGATGCATCGAGTCGGCGCACGCCGCGACCTGATGCAGCATCTTCATCACCTGGCGGACGATCGCCGGATTATCTCCGCCGCAATGGATGATCTGCGAAAAGGCGCGTCGCAGCAGTCGCCCCATGGAGGTGGGCACGAGGAAAACCCGAGGCGAACCACGCTCATCGCGCAACAGCGGCTCGGGCCAGGTGACTGAAGCCAGCCGAGAGAGCGCGCCCCCGAGGCGGTTGATGCACGCGATCGCTGTGAACGGATCGTTGGTCCCCGGCGACAGCGCGCGCACCGCGATCTCCGCGAGTTGGTCGAGGGGGAATTCCAGATCCTGCTCGTTCGTGCGCTGCGTGCCGACGACCACGGCGTCGCGCGCATCGCCCACCGCGTTGCTCGCCTTGACCGAATCTTTTCCCGCGAGCCGCAGCAGCAGCGAGCCCCGGCTGATGTAATCGCCCGGCGCGATTTCAAGGTGCACCGTGCCATCAAGCCGATCCGCGATCTCGAGCAGCTCCTCGTGAGAAAGTGCCTGCACATAGCCCGCGATCTCGCTCGTCACGAGCACGCCGCCTGAAAGCTTCGCGGTTGAAACGGACTCCTTCCCCCGCGGCTGCTTCTCACCCACCGCAATGAAGTGCTCGATAAGAGCATCGAGGTCGTGGCCGACGCCCGCCGTCAACGTGGACACCTGGATCGCGCGCGCCACGTGGTGAATGAAAAAGATCAATACTCCGATCGTCACCACGCCCAGGCCGAGCGCGCCGGCAATCGCCGTGTGCGGAATATCGCTGCCGTCCGCTTCGCTGCCCACCGTCCGAAGCACGAGCAGGCAATACAGGTAAGTGGCGGCAAAGGTGCCAAGCACGAGCTGGCTCGCTCGATCGCGCATGAAGTTTCGCAGCAACCGCGGACCGTAGTTCGACGACGCGAAAGAAAGCGCCAGAATGGTGATCGAGAAAATCACCCCCGCCAGGGTGATCGTCGATGAAGCGATCGTGGACAAAAGCTCGCGCGCGCCTTCGGCCGTGTTGACGTCGATCCACCGCCGCCAGGTCTCGTAACCATGGGGTGCCCCGGTGCGATCATACGCAACCACGAGCAGCGCCGCCGCCGCCCCCGCCGCGCACATGAGCCCAGGCACAAACCAGTAGGTCGCGAAAAGCTTTCCATTCAGGTTGAGCAGCTTGGTTTTCATTCCGCCATCGCCGTTATCCGGCCGGCGCGGATCGAGACAGCCGGTCCCCACCTTTGCTCCGGGTGTTCGTAGTCCGTTGTCCCTCCCCTCCTCACTCCTCCCTCACCACGCGATAAATCGCCCCATTCGGCCGATTGATCACCACATAGGGAAATCCATCCGGCCCCGACACCACGTCGCGAATCCGCCCGTGTCCCTTGAAGAGCACTTCTTCTCCAACCGCGCGCGCGCCTTCCATCCGCACCAGCCGAAGCTCCTGCGCACCCAAACTCGCGACCAGCAAATGCCCGTTCCACTCGGGGAATGCATCGCCGTGATAAAACGCGATCTGTGACACCGCAATCGACGGCGTCCAATGATGCACCGGCGGCTCCGTCCCTTCACGATACGGACTCTCCGCCAGCTGCGTGCCGTCGTAGTTGATCCCAAACGTCGCCAGCGGCCACCCGTAGTTCACGCCGCCTCGCACGAGATTGAGTTCATCGCCGCCCCGCGGCCCATGCTCCGCCGACCACACGGTCCGCGTTTTCGCGTTCAGCGTCATCCCTTGCGGATTCCGATGCCCGAAACTCCAGATCGTCGGCAACGCGTCGGCCCTGCCCGCAAAAGGATTATCCTCCGGCACGCGGCCATCTTCATGCACGCGATGGATCTTTCCAAACGGACGGCTCAGGTCCTGCGCGAGCTGCATCATCGTCCGATCGCCGACCGAGAAATAGAGATACCCATCGAGCAAAACCATCCGCCCGCCAAAGTGCGCGTAAGCCGTCGTATAAAATTCCGGGTCCGCCCGATAAATATCCTGCTGATCGACCCAGCGCCGCGCGGCGATCCGCCCCCGCACGATCCGCGTCATCGTCGCATTTTCTCCGCCCTCGCCCGACCCCACGTCCGCGAACGCCAAATACAACCAGCCATTCTTCGCGTAATCCGGATGCGGCAGCACCCCGAATAATCCACCTTGCACACGATCCCACACCGCCGGCGTCCCAACGATCGGCTCTGCCGGCTGCCCTTCCGCGATCCGCAACAACTGACCGTTTTTCTGCGAAACGATCATGCTGCCATCCGGCAAAAACGTCATCGCCCAGATCTCCGACGGCGCCTCCGCCACGCGCTCGAGTCGAAACGTATATCCACCCGCCGAACACATCCCCGCCGCCCCGCCAAACGTCGCACTCACGCCGTCATTTTCTCCCTGCTCCCCGCTCAACCTAAACCGGTCGAGATTGAAAATCCCTCCGCCGTCCACGCCGTAGATCACCAGCGTGTGCTTCCCTTTCAACTCGCGCGCGAGTCCGATCCGCCGCGTGCGAAACTCCTCCCAGCCTCCCGTCGAAGACGTATTCGCTTCGCCGAGATTAATCCGCTCGCCCAATCCGCTGCGATCCACCGCCAGCACCGCAAACCGGCCCGGTTCATCCATGCCGCGCGCATAATCGAGCTCGATGCTGCGGACGCCCGTGAAATCCACGTCGTCGTAAGCCAACGCACTCATCCCGCCGAAATAACCAATATAGCGACGCCGCGGCTCCGCCTCCGTCTGCACGATGTGATAGCCCGACGACGTCGCCGGATTCAGCCACTCCGCCTCGATCACCGCGCCCGCCGCCCGCGCCGGTCGCCGTGCCTCACGCTCGAATTCCTCGCGGATCAACTTCACCAGGCCGCCGATCTCTTCATCCGACAACGCCCCGCCAAACGCCGGCATCGCCCCGCCTCCCGCCCCGTCGCGAATAATCCGCGCCAACGCCTCGTCGCCGCTCGCCACCGCGCTCGATTGCACGAGCGCCGTCCCCGTTCCGCCACGCATCTCCGCCCCGTGACACGACGCACACAGCGCCGCATAACGCTCTCGCGCCGCTTCCACCGCCTCCGCTTGCACGACACCGAACGCCACGAGCCCAATCATCGCCACCACCGGCCACGCCCGCCGCCGCCGCGCGTCCCGCTCCTCGAAGTCATGTGTATTCATGCAGGAAAATCCTCCATCCACTTTCCCAGATTCTCTTCCCCCACAACAGAGCCACTCCCACGCATTTTCCATGGAGCCACTTCCCTCAGGCTCTGCGCTCGCTCATCGATCCTTCGTTTTTTTCTGAATCACCATCGCAAGCCTCCGCACGCCTTCCCGAATTTCCTCCAAACTCAGCGCGCCAAATCCCAGCAGCGCTCCCTCCGCGTCCCTCCTCTTCACCAGCGCATAATCGCCCGCCGTATCGAATCTCACGCCCGCTTCCGCACACCGCGCCCGCAGCGCCGCCGTCAACGCGACTCCGCGAAACCGCGCCACAAGATGCAGCCCCGTCGAGTTCCCCGAGATCGTCACGTCCTCGCCAAAATACTCCCGCAACGCCGCGCACAGGGTCTTCATCTTGCGCGCATAAACGCGTTTCATCCGCGCCACGTGACGCTCGAAATGCCCTTCGCGCATCAGCTCCGCCACCGCTGCATGCAGCACGCGCGATCCCGCCAGATACAGCGGCCGCAACATCCTCACCATCTCCGCCGCCATGTCCGGCGGCAGCACCAAATACCCGAGCCGCATCGCCGGCGCGAGGCTCTTGCTGAATGTCCCCAAATGAATCACCCGCTCCGGATCGAGCCGGCACAACGAGCTCACCGGCGCCCCCGCAAACCGGAACTCGCTGTCGTAATCATCCTCCACCACGAACAAATCGTGCCGCCGCGCGTAACGCAGCAGCGCCAGCCGGCGCGCAATCGGCAGCGTTCCGCCGAGCGGAAATTGATGCGAGGGCGACACGAACACGAAGCTCGCCGCCGGGTTCGCCGGCAACGCGTCCACGACTAATCCCTGCTCGTCCGCGCGCACCGGCCGCACGCGAATCCCGCATTGCTCGAGCGTCCGCGGCACAAAGCTCACCACCGGATCCTCCACCAACGCCGCCGCCCGCCGCGATCGAAAGAAAAGTCCGAGCAACGCAATCCCGTGCGTGCTCCCTTGGGTGAGCACCACCTGACTCGCCACACAACGAATCCCCTTCACCCGTCCGAGATGCGCCGCGATCTCCTCGCGCAGCGACTGCAGGCCCGCCGCTTCATCATAGCTCCAAATTTCCGACGAACTGTGAAACCCCACCTGACGCATCGCGCGCAGCCACCGCGCTCGCGGAAACGCACTCAAATCCGGAATCCCGCAGCGAAACTCGATCGTCCCTTCCGCCGGCGTTCCGGGTAGCGGCGCCGCCGCGCGCCGCTTGGGCTGCTGCCTCAGCGGCATGCTCGCGGGCAACTCGAGCCGCGCCACAAACGTGCCGCTCCCTCGCCTCGTCTCCAAATACCCTTCCGCCTGCAATTGCTCGAACACTTCGACCGCGATGTTGCGCGCGATGCGCAACTCCTCCGCGAGCGCGCGCGACGACGGCAGCCGCTCCCCCGCGCGCAACTCCCCGCCCAGAATGCGCGACACGAGTTGATCGTAAAGCTGCTGGGTCAGTGACGCAGATCGGTTCCGATCAAGATCGAGCCACAACACGCACCCAACCCCAACGCATCCCTTCCCCCAAAGCAACGCCGCGACCGCCAATCCAAACGTTCTCGTAATCGTTCTCGCCGAATTGAACGAGAACGAGAACGAGGGGCGTTCTCTTCATCTTGAAGCTCGGCCCTTGGAACTTCCCCCGACCCGCCCCTTCCGGCTTTCGCCCTTACTCCATCGGCCACCCGCCTCCGGGCCGACCGACCAAGAGCGCAATCGCGCCACTTCCGGTAATCTCGCCGGCTTTCCCGCAGCACCTCCAACCTGAGCCACCCCCATGCTCTTCAATTCCCTCACCTTCGTCGTGTTCTTCTGCGTCGTCGTCGGCGCTTACTGGACCCTCCGCTCGTGGGAAACGCGCAAGAATCTCCTCCTTGTCGCTTCCTACGTTTTCTACGGCACGTGGAATCCTCCCTTCGCCGCGCTGCTCTTCGCCACCACCGCGCTCGATTACTACCTCGCCGCGCGTATCCATTCTTCCGGCACGCCCCGCACGCGCCGCGCCTGGCTCATCGCCAGTCTCGTCAGCAACCTGAGCATGCTCGGGTTTTTCAAATACGGGAACTTCCTCCTCGAAAATACCAAGTGGGCGCTCGCGCAGATCGGCATCAACTACCAGCCGCCCCACCTCGATCTCTTCCTCCCGATCGGGATCTCGTTCTACACGTTCCACTCGCTCTCCTACACCCTCGACGTTTATCGCGGCATGCAACCCACGCGCTCGCTGCGCGACTTCACGCTCGCCGTCTCCTTCTTCCCGCAACTCGTCGCCGGCCCGATCGTCCGTGCCGCCGATTTCCTCCCGCAAGCCGCCCAACCGCCCGCATGGAGTAGCAGCCGTTTCATCTGGGGTCTGCTGCTGATGACCCTCGGCCTCTTTGAAAAAACCGTCCTCGCCGACACGATGCTCGCCGCCTCCGCCGAAAAGGTCTTCGCCTACGGCGGTCCCCTCGCCGGGCTCGACGCCTGGACCGGCGTCCTCGCCTTCTCCGGCCAGATTTTCTTCGACTTCGCCGGCTACTCCACCTGCGCCATCGGCGCCGCGCTCTGCCTCGGCTTCCATCTCAAGGACAACTTTCGCTTCCCCTACGCCGCAGTCGGCTTCTCCGATTTCTGGCGCCGCTGGCACATCTCGCTGTCCACGTTTCTCCGCGACTACCTCTACATTCCGCTCGGCGGCAATCGCGCCGGCGTCGTTCGCGCCGCGTTGAACCTCATGATCGTGATGTTCATCGGCGGTCTCTGGCACGGCGCCGCGTGGACGTTCGTCGTGTGGGGTATCATCCACGGACTCTGCCTTGTATTGGAACGGGTGTTACGCGCTATCTTCAAGGACGCCGCCTGGCCCCACACCTTCGGCATCCAACTCCTCCTCGGACTCGGCACCTACGCCGCCGTGTGTTTCGCGTGGGTCTTCTTCCGCGCCGCGGATTTTCCCACCGCCACGCGTCTCGTGATGGCAATGAGCGGACAACTCCCTACCGGCGACGCCATCCTCCCCTCGCGCGAAATCCTTCAAGTCGCGCTCGTCACCTCCGGCCTTCTGGTCGCCCACGCGCTGCTCCGCAACACCACCATGGAAGCCGTCGTGTCGCGCACACCCCGCTGGCTCCTCGCGAGCACGTGGTCGGTCATGATTTTCGGCATCATTCTCACCCAAGGAAACGGCAATGCATTCATCTACTTCCAATTCTGATCTCGAATTCACCCGCGTCATCCCCGACGTCCCGTGGCGTCGGCTGCTGCTCGCCGTCGCGTTGATCACCACCGCCGCGACGATTGCCTGGGAAATCAACGCTCGCGCCGCCGGCTACCGCCCGACGCTCAACGACACGCCCGATCTCTGGGCCGAAGCGCGTTCGTCCGTGCAGCCCGACTCGCTCGTCCTCCTCGGCACCTCGCGCATGCTCTTCGACGTCGATCTCGACCTCGTCGAAAAACAACTCGGCCAGCGTCCCGTGCAGCTCTCGATCGTCGGCAGTTCGCCGTTTCCGATTCTCGCCGACCTTGCGTCCGACGAATCTTTCCGCGGCACCGTGCTGCTCGACATCGTTCCGGCAATGTATCTCGCGCCCGCCGGCCCGCCCGTCGAAGCCTCCGAAAAAGCGCTGCATCGCTATCGCACGTGGAATCATGCGCAGCGCTGGAGTCACCGCCTCGGCGTGATCCTCGAAAACCACGTCGCCTTCCTGAAACAGGAAGACCTCACGCTCGCGAAACTCCTCGAACGACTGCCGATCCCAAATCGCGCCAACGCCCAGCTCGCGCCCGCGATGCCGCCCTATTTCTACAGCATCGATCGCAACCGCCGCGCCCGCATGGTCGAGGAAGCCGCAATCGTCGGCAGCCCGCTGCAACAACGTGTATCCAACGGGTGGCTACCTCTCTTCAGCGTCCCGCCGCCGCCGTCCTACATCCCGCTCGAGCAATTCCAAGCGATGATGGGCCAGGCGATGGAGGCGCGTTTCGTCGAGACCGCGCAGCACGTCGCCCGCATCCAGTCCCGCGGCGGCAAAGTGGTTTTCCTCCGTCTCCCGGTGACCGGCCCGCTTGCCGAACGCGAAGAACAACTCGCTCCGCGCATCGCGACCTGGGATCGCCTCCTCCGCGAAAACAAGGTGCCCGCGATCCACTTCGCCGAACACCCCGACCTCGCGTCCTTCGACTGCCCCGAGTGGTCCCACCTCTCCGCCGAAGATTCCGTCGAATTCACCCGCCGCCTCGTCCCCCACGTGCAATCCGCGCTCTTCAACCACCCCACCGCCAACGCGCTCGCCTCCGCCGGCCCCACCCCCGCACGCTCTGCAATGGCTCGCTGAGCGCTTCACTCAACTCATGCCGGCTTGCAGCAATGCATACTGCGCCGGCGTGAACCCGGTGAACTCCCGAAACTCGCGGATCATGTGTGCCTGATCCGCGTAGCCGTGGCTCGCAGCAAGCCGGCTCCCTTCAATGACCGGTGTTTGAGCGAGCGCTTGCCGCACTTTCTGAAACCGTTTGACGCGGGTGAACTGTTTCGCGCTCAGCCCCACTTCGCGCCGGAAGAGCAGATTAAAGCGCCGAAAACTCAGGCCGTATTCGCGCGCGAGTTCGACGATCTTCACCCGAGCCGGCACGACGCAGATCCGAGCGACCGCATGCGCCACCGCCGGATGCGAGTCGCGCAGCGAGCTAACACGAAGCGCAGCCTCGATGGCCCGCACGCGCTCCCGCGCATCGGCCGTGACATTCACGCGTTCGGCAAATTCCTTCCATCGGTTCCCCAACACGTCCGAGAGCAGCACGTGCGCGTCGACCAACCTATCTGCTGGGATTCCGAACAAACGCCACAGGCCCGTCGGATGGAATCGCACGCTGATCATGTCGTCGAGTTGTGCGGTATCGATGATGTAGTGCGAAGTGCGTGCGCCGGAGAGCAGGGCGCCGCGTTCGCGATGCAGCGCAAACGTCTCGGCATGGTAGCACCTCAACTCGCCGTCGCGGAGATTGATCGTCAGCTCGGCCTGACCGGTGGGAAACACGCGCTCGAATTCGCGCAGCAAACCGCGACCGGCATACACCTCATACCGGTCGATCGCCCCCGCTATCGCTGGGCTCGGAGCCACCGTGCGCATCTCCATCATGATAGCGGACGTTGAGACGGTTGCCCGCCGCCGCAAGCCGCTCCCCGGTCAACTTTATTCAATCCGCGTGACCGATCGCCGCGTAGGATGGCGCGATGCAAGACTCAGCCAACTCACCCACACCCGGGCAGGAAATCGCGTCCGCCGTCACCGTAATCGGACTCGGCCCCATGGGCATGTCCATCGCCCGCGCGCTTTTGCGCGGCGGCCGGACTGTGACCGTTTACAATCGCACGCCCGCGAAAGCGCAGGCCCTCGTCGTGGAAGGAGCCTACGTCGCGCCGACGATTGTCGCAGCATTGCGGGCGAGTCCGCTCGTTGTCCTCTGCGTGGCAGATTACGACGCCGCCCGCGCGCTCCTCGATTCTCCGGCGACGAAGGACGCGCTGCGCGATAGGCTGATCGTGCATCTTTCGACGGGCACACCGCGTGAGGTCCGCGAATTTGCCGCAACGACGACTGCCGCCGGCGCGCACTATCTTGACGGAGCGATTCTCGTGACGCCGTCCCAAGTCGGCACGCCCGACAGCGCACTCCTGATCGCCGGAAAGGAGGCGCACTATCGCACCGCCGAACCCACGCTGCGCCTGATCGCCGCGCATATCGATTATGTGAGCGAAGATCCCGGCGCGGCCGCGGCGCTCGATCTCGCATTTCTCTCTCACTTTTTTGGCGGCCTGCTCGGTTTTTATCACGGAGCCCGCATCATGGAGGCCGAGAATCTTCCGGTCGCGAAACTCGGCGAAATGATCCAAGCCGCCGCGCCCGCTTTGGGCGCCATCATCCATGCCGACGCCCAGCGCATCGTGGCCGACCAATTTGATTCGCCCGAAAGCTCGCTCGGAAATTCCGCCACCGTCGTGGAGCTCATTCGCGCTCACGCCCTCGAGCGAAACTTGAACCTCCGCTTCGCCGACTTCACGACGCAACTTTTCCGCGCCGGCCTCGCTGCGGGCCACGCTCAACACGACGTCGCTGCCCTTATGCGCGTGCTCCGCGCGGAGCCGGATCGACTCGAACGCGCGGGGTGATATTGGAGCAAGAGTTAACTGCACGGCTGAGGCGCCGCGAATGCGCTTTTGACCCGCCGTCTGCAATCCCTAGCTTTGCCCGCCCATGATCGACAACCCCCATGCCCCAACTGCATCCCTGACGCCACGCCTCGCCAGCTTGCTCGCTTCCTTGGCGCTTATTCCCCTGGCCGCTGCCCAGAGCCCGCAAACGCTTCAAGCCGCCTACGAAGGCGCGTTCCGCTTGGGCACCGCCGTCAACGAAGCCATTGTCGCCGGCGAATCGCCCCAGCTGCAGCAGATCGCAATCCGCCAGTTCAATTCCATCACGGCTGAGAACGTGCTCAAAGCCGAGGAAGTGAATCCCCAGCCGGGCGTCTACGACTTCGCGGCGGCCGACGCCTTCGTCGAGTTCGGCGAGAAGCACAAGATGTTCATCATCGGCCACACCTTGATCTGGCACAATCAGACGCCGCCGTTCTTCTTCCATGATGACAACGGCCAGCCCAACACCCCCGAAGCCCAGAAGGAAGTCCTGCGCCGCCACATCGAGAAAGTAGCCGGCCGTTATAAGGGCCGCATTCACGCGTGGGACGTGGTCAATGAAGTGATCGCCGACGATGGTTCCTACCGCCCCACCACCTGGGTCAAGGGCATCGGCGACGGCGACGAGCTCGTGAAGCTGGCCTTCAAATACGCCGCCCAATACGCGCCCGACGCCGAGCTCTACTACAACGACTTCAACGCCTGGCGCCCGACCAAACGCGACGGCATCGTCCGCATGGTCAAGATGCTGCAGGCAGCCGGCATCCGGATCGACGGCGTGGGCATCCAGGGCCATTGGGGCCTCAACTTTCCCAAGAAAGAATACATCGAAGCCGCCATCGACGCCTACGCCGCGCTCGGCGTGAAGGTCATGATTACCGAGCTCGACGTCGACGTCCTCCCGCTCACGAAGGAAGGCCAGATCATCGGCACGGGCATGCAGCACCCGCAGTTCCAACTCGAGGAGTTCAAGACCTTCCTCGACCCGTATCAGGACGGGTTGCCCCGCGAGCAGCAAACGGCGCTCGCCAACCGCTACGCCGAACTTTTCGAGATCTTCTACCGGAAGCGCGACAAGATCGACCGCGTCACCGTTTGGGGCGTCCATGACAGCATGTCATGGAAGAACGACTACCCGATCCCTAACCGCACCAACTACACGCTGCTCTGGGACCGTGCCCTCCAGCCCAAGCCGGCGCTCGAGGCGGTCCTGAAAGTCCCCGCGAAAGCGAAGTAGACTCAGGCATGCTGGAGATGCGTCAGCGGACTCATGCAGCCTAGAGCTTAGAGCCTAAAGCCTAGTGCTTAGAGCTGAAAGCCGAGAGCCATCTGCGTCATCCCCGCGGTGCGAGTCGGTCGAGGGCACTCTTGATCGCCTGCAAATAATTGGGATGCCAGAGCTCGTGATCGGCGTCCGGGACGACGGTGTAGGTGCACTGGCGGTAGAAGTCGCGCACCGCGGTCGCCCGGCGGTGCATCTGGCCGTCTTCTTTGGCGCCCACGAGCACGTCAGCCGGCGTGCCAGCGTTGCCGTCTTTGTAGGAAATCATCCACCGCTGCGGCTCATCGTCGTCCTCCAGGAAAAACGGCGAGATGGAGCCGAGGATCAGATGCCTGGCTCGGAGTGCACCCAGATGCGAGTAGAGCGCACCGAGAGAAAAGCCCATGACGAACTTGCCCGCGGTCTGCGCGTTCACCTGCGCAAACAAGGCACGCGAGTCGAAGTTGGGTTGGGGACCGATCCAATCCAGTTGGACAAATTCGGTGTCCCAGCCCGAAGCGTGCACGAAGTCCGTGAACGGACGAAAACGGCGCTCGGCTCGCCGCCGTCGATGTGATCGACCGTTGCCGAAGCGCGCTCTCCGTCGCCTTCGGATTCAAGGCCGACGACATGAGCATAGACTTGGGTCATGCAATTGATGCCTACCTCAAAAAAGAAACCGCCGGTAGGGAAAATCTTTGTGGTTACTGCGGCCGAATTGTCGCTCGGCTCCATTCTCGCGGAAAACCCAACGAACAAGCAGGCAAAGGACTGCGTCCACCCACCGACAGCGATGCCGATCTGGCGCTCAACTGCTTAAAAACTGTCCTGATCGAATTCGGCTGGGCTCGATAAAAATATCATGATCACCGAAGACCAGCTCGAACAACCGTGCCTCGGCTGGACGGCGGATGGGAAACGGTCTTCGGTCCCGACATCGCGCATGACGGCACCACGCCGGAGCGGGCGAAGTATCGCGAGCTCGGCGGCAAAGCCGGATGGTTGCCCTTGCCCCAATCGCTCCCGTCTTTAAACTTTCCCGCTTAATCAACCAAGGAGGCCATCGTGGGTTACATCACTCGTTCATTTTATCTCCACGCCCCCACCGGTCTTGGCCGTTACCCGCGCCCCGACTTGATCGCGCCGTTGTTGCAGGAGCTACCCGAGGCACTGCAGGACACGGTGCGCCTGGGCTTCCTGCATTCCAGTCGCGCCAAGGGGAGGATTGCCCAGGCCTACAAGGCCGCCGCGGATGTGCGTTTCGTGGGCGTGGAGGCGCATGGCGACACCGGCTGCGCCGTGGTGTTTCGACTGCCGCGTTTCGGCGACGCCGCCCCTTCGCTCTATGCGCAGGGCAAGCTCTGGGACGATCTTCCCTCATCCGACGCCACCGCCTTTGATCTCTTCGGAGAGGCCTTGAAGGACGTGCAACATCACCGCGCCGACAGCGCGCGCGTCGATCAACCTTTCCTGAAGCGCATCGGCGATTTTGACCGCGTTCTCAAGCAGGGCATCACGCGTATCGGTCTCGCTCCGACCAATGGGGCGGCGCCGCATATCGATTTCGACGTTACGCGTCAGGCGCGCGACCTCTGCCGCGCCACGCCTCCGCCGCGTCGCGTGCGGGTGGCGGGCCGGCTCGATCTGATGGGCGCCAGCCAGGGCGTGCTCAAGCTTCACCTTCGCCCGGGCGAGGTCGTCTCGGCATTGTGGAGCGGCACCGGCCCCATCGAGGCACACCGCGATCTTTTCAACCGCGACGTGATCGTCGAGGGCCTCGGCATTTTCCGCGCCTCCGGCTCTCTCCTGCGCATCGAGGCCGACGCGGTCGCCCCGGCCTCGGTGCAGGATGACTTTTTCCGCCAGCTCCCCGTGGCGGTTCCCCTCCGCTACGACTACGCGGCCGCCGCCCGTCTGCGTCCGGGCGAAAAATCGGCCTACGCGGCCCTGAAGGGCAGCGTGCCCGCCGAGGAATCCGACGAGGAGTTTATCGTCGCCCTCCAGTCGCTGCGCTAAGCCATGCCGCCCATCTACCTGCTCGACACCACGGTGCTCCTGCACTGGACGCGGGGGAAAAGTCAGGCGGAGGAATTGGAGCGACAGTTTCATCTGGGGCAGTCGCCACTGCGCCCGCTTGTATGCGAGGTGTCGTTGGGCGAGTTGCTTTCCTTTAGCCGCAATCCGCAGTGGAGCGACAAGCAGCGCGAGCGCATGCTGCACATAGAGCGGCATGTCACTCCGGTGGACATTTCCAATCGCAGCGTTCTCGAGGCCTACGCAGACATCTCAACCTTGGCCCAATCCTCCGGCTGGTCGCTTTTCAACGGAAAGAACGACCTCTGGATTGCCGCCGCCACGGCCGTGACCGGTGCCCATCTGCTCACGATGGATAAAGACTTCGAGCCCCTTCGAGGCCGCGAAGGCTGGCGAGTCTCCCTCCTCGATATTCGCACCGCGCTCCCCCTCGCTTGATGCTCACTGAAGACAAACTCGAACAACACTGCCTCGGCTGGTTTCATGAAGAAGGATGGGGGACCGTCTTCAACAACAGATGACGTCACGCCTTGACTCTATACAAAGCACACGGCGAACCAAGCCCGACCATAAGCGAATGTTTATATCAACTGACAGGAAGGCACCTCCAACGCTTGAAGGATAGCTAGCGCATGCCTCGGTCGTTTACGCCGCTCCCTTGGAAAGAAACTTTTCGGAAAATACCGCCGAATGTGGAGGCGGTGCTGCGTAGCTCCGAGGCTGGCACACGGTTTGTCGTGTGCGGAGAGAAGATCGTTGCCGGCAATGAATTGAGCGCAGACGTCTACCGTCATCTCGACATCAAGTCACTGGAAGACATCCCGCTGGAATTTCAGCCGTTCATCCCTTCGCCCACGGTAGGGATCACAAGCTTCAAGAATGCGACGCCGGTTGAGGTCGTTCAAAAGCATCTTGGTTTGATTTGGAAGACGTTCACTGGACGAGCACCGAGCCGCGGGCGACTCAAGGTGCACCCAACGCGCTACAAGCGGCAGGTTCGACATCGTCGGCTCGTTGCGCCATCCATGTCGTATATCGCGTTCAAGCGGTTGGGGCACGTGGACGGCAAGGGGTTTTCCGTCTTCTTTCAAATCACCGAGGTGCTGGACCGTAGTGATCGCGAGGGAATTCTTCGCTGCTTGAATCTGCTGCAAGAAAACGCCGGCGTAGCTGAATTGCCTCCTGTCGAGACGGCAGAAGCTGAAGCCCTGCGCCATTTGAACGTAAGCGTGGCGTGGGAGCTGCTGGAAAGCGGCAGCCCGAGTGTAGCCATAGACCGCCTCTATCGCCGCCTCGGCGGTAAGACGTCCAACGCAGCTCGCCGCGCCCAAGACCGCCTTGGCGTGCTGCGATCTCTTGATCCTACCCGCACGTTTCTAAGCACGCGCGGCCTTATCGGTTACATCGCCGTTGAATTCTGCCCTACGCTCACGGTGTTCGAACACCTTGAAATGGATCATGCGATGTTTATCTCTCGAGGTCCCGCCGAGGACTTCATTAAGCTCACGCGTCCCGCGCTCGCCCAAAGGCTCGGCGAAGACATCGAGCGTCTGGTTCACAGCAAAGGATGGGAGGACCGCCTGCGTCGGGTAGTGCGGTTAGCGCGAAACGATCAGTCAGCCCATCCTGGTGAAATGTTGTAGCCTTGGAATCGCCGGCATCGCCATGCTCACAACTAGGTCACAGCATGCGCGCTCGTCACAACAGGTGCATTCAAGGCGAATCTCGGCTGCCGCCAGCCTGCATCTCGAAGCTCAGCTCCGCCTCCAGTCAGCTCACACTATCCGACTAGACAGAAATCAGTTACCACAGATGACGCAATTCCTAGCCTGAAGGAGGAATCGAAGCTGGTGGGCCCACTGGGATTCGAACCCAGAACCAAAGGATTATGAGTCCTCTGCTCTGACCGTTGAGCTATAGGCCCGTGATCTCGCGTAGCTTTCTCAGGTGTTCGCACGCGTCCAGTCTAATGGGCTGCCCGATCCTCTGGTATCCGACCGACGGAGGACCCACTATGAAGGCAGTGAAGGGTCGGATATTGTGAGGAGGTGGAACCCATCACGGCGGAAGTATTGGATGATCGACGCAAGAGTGACTCACGCGGACGTCGGATTGT